>NZ_JNVM01000011.1 GCF_000722545.1 Paenibacillus tyrphae | reverse complement strand
TGAGCCAGGATCAAACTCTCCAATAAAGTTTCGCATCTTCACTTAGCCGAAGCCGGGTGAAGCGCTTGTTTATCGAACAGAGCCGATTAAGCTCAAATGCTTGTTACGCTTGGCATTTCGTTCTCATTTGTTCAGTTTTCAAAGAGCTTTCGTCACTATTCTGTTCTGCCGTGACAAGATCTAATCTTATCACATCAGGACGAGCTTTGCAACTACTTTTTTTCGTGGCCGCTCGTTCAAGGCTGACTGCCTCTCGCGGCGACAAGCAATAATGTATCACAGATGCCGGGTCGAATGCAACCACAAATTTTGGCAAATGCAAATCGAATCCAATCCTCGACAAACGGCGCACTTTTTAGCGGGCATTCCATGATGCTTGTCGAGAACGAAAAACCGCCGCGCTCCTTTTCCGGAACCGGCGGCTTCGTGCTGCACAGCGTGAAGTATAAACTTAGACGTCTCCTAACAACTGCTGCAGCTCCTCTTCGTTATCAATAATACGGATACCCAGCTCTTGGGCTTTGGTCAGCTTGCTGCCGGCGTTCTCCCCGGCGATGACGATGTCGGTCTTCTTCGACACGCTGCCGGTCACCTTGGCCCCCAGCTTCTCCAGTTTCTTGGCGGCTTCGTCCCGTCCCATGGTGATGAGCGTACCCGTTAAGACGACCGTCTTGCCGAAGAACGGACTGCTTTCGTTGACGATCGCAGGCGCTTCTTCACTGACCGGCTGTATGCCGGCGGCAAGCAATCGCTCAATGCTCCGCTGCATGGCCGGATCGCGGAAAAAGCCGACGATGCTCTCCGCAACGATGCCACCGATATCCGGCAGCGTGATCAGCTCCTCCGGCTCCGCCTGCATCAGCTTCTCGAGACTGCGGTAATACTCCGCCAGCTCCTTGGTCGTCGTCTTGCCCGTATTCGGAATGCCGAGGGCATATAGGAACGATGCCAAATCGGGCTGCTTGCTTTTCTCGAAGGCGGCGATCAAATTCTCGGCCTTCTTGGTCCCGAAGCGCTCAAGCTTGATCAAATCGTCAAAGGTCAAATAGTAAAGATCGGACGGATCGCGCACATCAAGCGAATCGTAGAGTTGCTCGGCCGTCTTCTCACTAAACGTCTCGATGTCCATCGCATCGCGGGAGGCGAAATGGGCAATGCGCCCGACAAGCTGCGGACGGCAGTCCACCTTATTCGTACAGAACAGATGCGGACCCTTTTTCCCCAGATCGTGTCCACAGGAAGGACACACCGCCGGAGGCACGATTTCACTGCCGTCGGCTTCTTCGGTCACTTTGCCGAGAATCTCCGGAATGACGTCATTGGAACGCCGGATGTAGACAAGACTGCCCAAACCGAACTTTAAATTTTTGCGTTCGATGTCGTCCATGTTGTTAAGCGTACAGTTCTGTACGGTCACACCGCCGATATCGACGGCTTCCACCCGGGCGAGCGGCGTCACTTTGCCGGTCCGGCCCACGTTCCAGCTCACGTCGAGGAGCGTCGTCACGGCTTCTTCGGCCTCGAATTTATAGGCTACCGCCCACCGCGGGAATTTGTCGGTATACCCGAGCACTTCGCGGGTGCGCATATCCGTTATTTTTACGACTAGCCCGTCAATCAGAAAATCAAGCGTATTGCGTATAGCGACCAGCTTCTCCAGCTCTTCTTCCACCGCGTCGATGCTATCGACGAATTTGACGAACGGGCTGACTTTGAATTGGTTGTCTCGGAGAAACTCGACCATTTCCTGATGATTCTGGAACTGCAAAGAATCGGCATAGCCTATGTTGTAAAAATAAGCGTTCAGCTTGCGCTCCGCTGTGACTTTCGGATTCAGGTTGCGGAGTGCGCCTGCGGCGGCGTTGCGCGCGTTTTTGAGCGGCTCGGCCGCGGTTGCGTTATAGGCTTCAAGCACGGACAAGTTCATAATGCCCTCGCCCTGAACTTCAATAATCCCGTCGGTATATGGAATGCGCAGCGGCACGGAACGGATCGTCTTGACATTGGCGAGAATCCCTTCGCCGACAACGCCGTTGCCCCGGGTGGCCGCCTGTATGAGCTCGCCGCGGTCGTAGGTCAGATTCAGCGTTAGGCCGTCGAATTTCAATTCCACGACAAAGGATAAAGGCGGCAGCAGATCGTCCGGATGCTGCGTATTGTAGTCGTTCACCAGCTTCTGGGCGCGCGTATGCCACGCCATCAAATCGTCGTGATTTTGCGCCTTGTCCAGGCTCCAGAGCCGGGCCAGGTGCCGGTGCGGATCGAAGCCTTTGAGCAGCTCGCCGCCTACCCGCTGCGTGGGCGAGTAAGGCAGCACGGTGCCGGTTTCGGTTTCCAGCTGCACCAACTTATCATAGAGCGCATCGTATTCGGCATCCGTGAGAGAAGGCTGATCCAGTGTGTAGTAGGCGTAATTGTGTTTATTGATCTCTTCGATGAGCGTCTTCATCGTTTCCAAAGCGTCCGGCATCGGAAATTCATCCTCTCATGGCTACGGGATATAAAGGTTGCCTGGCGATTTAGCTCTGCTTGGTGATCGGCGCAAATTTGGCCAGCAGCCGCTTGACGCCCACGGGGGCCGGGAAAGCGATCTGCAGCTCGGTGTCGTCGCCCGAGCCCTTGATGGCGACGACGACGCCGGTGCCCCATTTGCCATGCGACACTTTGTCGCCCATGGCAAAATCGGTCGCCTGCGCCGCGGGGGCCGCGGCTTTGGGCGCTGTACCTCCCGCGGCGGCGGACGGGCCGCTGCGGAAGCTCACCGGCGTGCGGCCCGCCTGTGCGGGCGCGCCGCCGAAGCCTCCGGCGCTGCCGAAGCGGCGTTCGCCGCCGGCCCACGCCGGGGTTGCCGCTCCGCCGCGGCCAAAGCCACCGCTGGCGCGCACAGTCTCCAGGAGCTCCTGCGGCAGCTCCTGAAGGAACCGGGACGGCGCGTTCGCCGTCGTCCGTCCGAACAGCGTGCGCATCCGGGCGCACGTGAGGAAAAGCTCCTCCTCGGCACGAGTGATGCCGACGTAGGCGAGGCGCCGCTCCTCCTCCAGCTCCTCGTTGTCCATCAAAGCCCGGCTGTGCGGGAATACGCCTTCCTCCAGGCCCATGATGAAGACGACGGGGAACTCGAGTCCTTTGGCGCTGTGCATCGTCATGAGGACGACGCCTTGTTTTCCCGCTTCCGGGTCCTGATTCATCGAATCAATGTCGGCGATCAGCGCCAGATCGGTCAGGAACGAGACGAGGGATTTATCCTCGTTGCGCTTCTCGAAGTCCATCGTCACGGACAGGAACTCGTCGATGTTCTCCAGCCGCGCTTGCGACTCGATCGTGTTTTCCCGCTTCAGTTCCTCGCGGTAGCCGCTCATCTCGAGCATTTTCTCCGTCAGCTCGGTGACCGACAAATAATCGACCATCCGGTACAGGTTCTCGATCATGTCGCGGAAATCGGCCAGCGCGTTGCGGGCTTTGGCACCGATCTCCATGCTGTCCACGTTCTCCAGCATCGCAAACATCGATACGCCGAATTGCCCCGCCGCTGCCCCTAGCCGTTCGACCGTCGTATCCCCGATGCCCCGCTTCGGCACATTGACGATCCGCGCAAAGCTGATATCGTCGTCCGGGTTCGAGATGAGCCGCAGGTAAGCGAGAATGTCCTTGATCTCTTTGCGGTCGTAGAACTTGATACCTCCGACAATCTGGTAAGGAATGTCGGATTTGATCAAAATTTCCTCGACGACCCGGGACTGCGCGTTCGTGCGGTATAATATGGCGTGTTCGCTGAAGCGGCGGCCTTTGTCCACATTTTTGCGGATTTCGCCGGTGATGAAGTAGCCTTCCTCATGCTCGGAATCGGCTTGGTAAAGCCGGATTCTCTGCCCGTCGCCCTTGTCGGTCCACAGGTTCTTGGGCTTGCGTCCGGTGTTGTTGCCGATCACTTTGTTCGCGGCGTTCAAGATATTCGAGGTCGAGCGGTAATTTTGCTCGAGCAAAATGGTGGTGGCGTTCGGGTAATCTTTTTCGAAATCGAGAATGTTGCTGATATCGGCCCCGCGCCAGCGGTAAATCGACTGGTCGCTGTCGCCGACGACGCAAATGCGCTTGTACTTGTCGGCCAGCATCCGGCACAGCATATACTGGGCGCGGTTCGTATCCTGATATTCGTCGACGTGAAGGTACTGAAATTTGTTCTGGTAAAAATCGAGCACCTCAGGCACTTGCTGGAACAGCTCGATCGTGGTCATGATCAGATCGTCGAAATCGAGCGAGTTGTTGGCCTTCAGCTTGCGCTGGTAGGACGAGTATACTTTGGCGACGATGCCGTCGAAGTAATCGCCGATTTTGCGCTCGAATTTCTCCGGCGTCAGCAGCTCGTTCTTGGCGTTGCTGATGGCGGCCTGGACCGCTTTGGGCTCGAATTTTTTCGAGTCGATGTTCATCTCTTTCATGCAATTTTTGATTACGGACAGCTGGTCGCCCGAATCGAGAATCGTGAAATTCGACGTGAAACCGATCCGCGAAATGTCCCGGCGCAAAATACGCACGCACATCGAGTGGAAGGTGGATACCCAAATATCTCCCCCCTGCGGGCCGACAAGGGCGCTGACACGCTCCTGCATCTCCCGCGCCGCTTTATTCGTGAACGTAATGGCAAGAATGCTCCACGGCGCCGCTTTGCGCGTCGCGATCAAATAAGCGATCCGGTGCGTCAGCACGCGGGTTTTGCCGCTGCCCGCCCCGGCCATGATCAGCAGCGGTCCGTCCGTCGTTTCGACGGCGCGTCTTTGCTGCGGGTTGAGCTTTTGAATCGCTTTGAGTATATCGATAGGTTCGTTGATCATTATTTTTATTTCCTTTCTACCGCATTTCCATTACCGCCGGGACCGTAGCGAGCGCCCGTTCAAGATCATCGTACACCACGTTGCCTACAACGACGGTATGCGCCGCCTTGGCCGCCTCACGCGCTTTCTCCGGGCTGTCGATGCCGCCGCCGTAAAACAGCCGCGACTGGGAAAGCAGCCCCTTCACCCGGCCGACCAGCTCCATATCGCCGAACACGCCGCTGTATTCCAGATAAATAATCGGGCAGCGGAACAAACGGTCGGCTATGCGGGCATAGGCCTCTACATCTTTCGCGTCGAGCCGCACATCGGCTTCGGTCAGCTTGGCCGCCGTGGAATCGCCGTTCAATATAATGTAGCCTTCGGGTACGAGTTCGTCCCAATCCAGAATCGCGCCGTATTCCTTCAGCGCCTGCTGATGACGCCCGACGATCCACTGCGTATCCCCGGCGTTCAGCACGATCGGGATCATAAACAAGTCAAACCCCGGCACGATCGCTTCCGTGTCCGATACTTCCAAGACGCACGGCACTTCATACCGGCGGATGCGCGCCAGCAGGTCGACGGTGTTGTCGAAGGTGACGCCGGACGAGCCGCCGACCATCACCGCATCGGTGCCGGAGAGGCAGATGCGCTCAAGCGCTTCGTCGCCGATCTCCCGGTCCGGATCAAGTTTAAACACATGCTTCCATTCTTCCATACGCAAATGCAAAGAAATTGCCTCCTGTCCGTTAAACGCGGCAAGCCCGCCGCCCCCGGAAAAGGAACGTACGGAGCTGATTCATCCTGTCTCAAGTCAAGTCTATGCGAGCCCGCGCCCGGTGTCAATGAAGCCTGCGGGGAATGGCTCTTCTTCCTATTATACCATAAAACAAGTAAGGAATAGGAATGCTTGTTCGTCTGCATCGGACGCTTGACCGAAGCCTTTTTCCACAGCCGGCATACAAAAAAAACAGACCGGCGTGTAATAGACACCAGTCTGCTGTAAATAAAGTGTTTGCCTATTCAAGAGCGGGTCTTGAATTCGCTGACGATCAAACGGTCGCCTTGCACGCTGTAGGCGGACTCGTGCTGCATGACGGATTCGCTGTAGTCCTGCTTCGACCTGCCGGTTAGGCTGAGCTTGTACTGCCCTTCGCCCGGCTGCGATTTGTGCAGCTCGTACTGCCCCCATTCACTGCGCAGGCCCAGCATGGCTTTGGTGCTGTTCGCCTGGTACGTTCCGATCCGGGGGTCCCGGCGGTAAAAGTAATCGATCATCCGCCGCGCCATGTCGGGCGTATATACTTTCCCCAGCTGCGTCCGCATCTCGCGCATGGCGTGTTCGTCCATCTCCCCGGTAACCGGCGAAGAGAGCACTTTATGCGTCCAGTCGTCCACTTGCTTAATCCAAGCGATGATTTCTTGATCGGACTTGTTCATGATTTCTTTTCCCATCGGCGGCGGCTCGATTTGGCTGAACGTCTGAAGCAACCTCTCGCGGCCGACCGTTTTTTGCAGCGTCTTCATATCGGAGGCGTCGCGATGGGGCTCCTTTTGGCAGCCGCACAGAAGCGTGGCGGCCAGAAGCAACGTGACGATGATTTTCACCCGGATGATGCCCCTTCCGTGTTGGCTTTTTTTTCGTATTATGGTTCAAAAACGAAAAAATATACCAAACTTGCGGAGGAGTCCTAGGCAATACACCGCTCATGAGAGTTGCTTGCATCGTCTGATCGCTTACAAGCTCTTCATCTGGCCCATGTAGGCGCGGCGGGTGAGCAGGAAGTAAAGAAATTGCAAAACGGCATAAACGAAAATGACCATCGCCCCGTAAGACCATACGTTCATCGAGAGCAAATTAGCCAGCGTCTTGTAAGCGAAAGCCGCATGAGCCGCGCCTACGACAACCGGGAGCAGAAACAGCAAGCCGATCTGCACGTTAATGATCCGCCGGATTTCAGACACCGACATCCCGATCCGCATCAGCGCACGATATTGATGGTCGTCTTCCTGCAGCTCGGTGAACAGCTTGAAATACAGCATGCTCGCCGAGGCGACAAAGAACAGGAAGCTGACGAACAGACCGATGAGCAGCGCTAATGACGAGCTTTGCTGGGTCGAAGCATAGTAGGAGGTACGGTCGGACAATCGTTTCCTCTGCTCTTCGGGGACGGACTGCTTTACTTTCTCTACGGCGGCGGCATGCTCCTGCCATCGGTTCAGCTCGAAGCCGTAATAGACGATCTTCCGGTCGTCAGGTACCTTGCCCATCATCTGGGCATATTCCCCGTCATTGACCACGAGCAGCCCGCTCGCTTCTCCCATCAGATTGATGACGGCTCCCGTTACCTGCCCGTCCATCTCCAGCGGCCAGGTTTGCCCGTTTAACTGAACGGTTCGCTGCGAACCTTTTTCCATTAGCTTGATGTCGCTCATCTTGTAAGGATAGCTGAATACGGCATGCCCCGGCGCGATCTGAAGCGGAGCTGCATACTCGATTCCTTCTGCCGCCCGATTGTAATCGGATTCCGATATCAGCAGCGCCGTTATATCGGATGCACGGGAGCCGTCCAGCTTAAGCGGGACCTGTACGCCTGCGATTTTCAATTCCTTCGCCAAGCTCGCCCCTTCAGCAGTCAATACGGCCTTGATCCTCTCAGGGTCAATCCCTCTAGGGGCATTGAGCCCTTGTTCGGTAAAGCTTATCGTATTCGGAAGCTGCTCCATCAGCTGCTGATCGCTGCTCTTATAAAATACGTAAATCGTGCCCGATGCCGTCAAAATGACTGCGCTCAAAACCGAAACGACGAACAGCGTGCGCGCGTTGTCTTTCATTTTGAACGCAAGCTGCGAGATGGCAATCATATTTGTCCTGTTGTAGTACAAGCCCGTCAGGCGCTGCAATCTGTGGATAATCGCGACGCTCGCCTGGGTGAACAGGAAATAGGTGCCGAGCACGGTTAATAAAACGATCGGAAGCATAAGCTGCAAAATGAGCTTCAGGGAAGTCGTAAACGCCAAATAATAGCCGCCTCCAAGGCAAACAACCGCCAAGACGGTGAGCCACGGTGAAGCCACGGGAGGCTTCTTCGGCTGTTTGGCCGCCCGCAATAACGCGATGATTTGGCTGCGGCCTACGCTGAACATCGCAAACAGGGTCATCGCGAGAAACAAGGCCAGAAAGCCGATGACCGTCTGAAGCAGCGCCTGGGGCGGCACGACGAAGCGGATCGGGCTATCTATTTGAAGCAAACGCGCAATAGCCAAAAAGAACAGCTTCGAGAACAGCATGCCGGTACCGATCCCGACGCCGATCGACAGCAGGCCGATCATCATCTGCTCGTAGAACATCAGGCGGCAGATCTGCGAACGGGTCATTCCGAACAAGGTGAGCAAGCCGAACTCTTTCTTGCGGGTCTTAAGAAAAGCAAAGCTGGCGTACAGCACGAAAAAGAATGAGAACACGACGATCAGAATCTGACAGGCGAAGAGCACTTGTTTCACCATGCTCGCGGCTTTGATATTCCCGTTTGCGATTTCGGGATGGTAAATGAACGATCCAAACATATAGAAAACCATGACGGAAAAAGCGCTGCTCAAAAAAAATGCGACATACCGGTGCCAATTGCCTTGAATATTTTTAAGGGCGAGCTGTCGGAAGTTCATCGAAGTTCCCTCCCAGCACGCTTAAGGTGTCCAAAATTTGCTGAAAAAAGGCCTGACGGTTCGCGCCGCGGCGAATCTCCGAAAAAAGCTTGCCGTCCTTGATGAACAAGACCCGCTTGCAGTAGCTGGCGGCAAACGGATCGTGCGTCACCATCAGGATGGTCACTTCCCGCTCCTCGTTAAGGCCTCGCAGCGATTCCATCACGTCTTTGGCCGCCTTCGAATCCAGATTGCCCGTCAATTCGTCCGCCAGCAGCAACGACGGACGGTGAATGATGGCTCGTGCAATAGCCGTGCGCTGCTGCTGCCCCCCGGATACCTCGTATGTCCGTTTGGATAAAATCGGGGTAATGCCGAGAACCTCGGCGATTTCCGCCACGCGCCGTTCAATCTCGGAAGGCTTCGTCCCTTCCAGCACAAGCGGCAAAATGATATTTTCTTTGATCGAGAGCGTCTCCAGCAGGTTGAAATCTTGAAACACGAAGCCGAGCTCGCGGCGGCGGAATAAAGCAAGCTGCTTATTGTTCAGACCCGCCGGGTCGGTGCCGTTGATTTCAATATGTCCCGAGGTCGGTTTGTCGATGGTGGCCAGCAGATTGAGCAGCGTCGTCTTGCCGCTCCCCGACGGCCCCATAATGCCGGTGAATTCTCCCCGTCCGATTTCCAGCGAGATATGCTCGAGCGCTTTATAAACGACGCCTTTGCCGGCGCTGCCGTATATTTTGGACAAGGCGTCCGTCTTCAGTACAGTAGTCACGATGCGGTTCCCCCTTTGATCACTTCACTCTGCCTGTAGTATACGAAGGTTCCGCCGGCCCAGCCATCGATTCACCTTACATCGCGATCCCGTTTTCTTACAACACTGTCACTTTAGGGGCAGCAGCCCTTCATGCAGCGCTCCGCTGCGCGGAAAATGAAGGCGGACGGTCGTTCCTTCCCCGAGCTTCGATTCGATCTCAAGCCGGTGTCCGAGCCTCCGGCACACTTCCTTGGCGATAAACAGCCCCATGCCGGTCGATTCGGTGACGAGCCTGCCATTCTCGCCGGTAAAAAAAGGATCGAACACCCGCGGAAGATCCTGCTCGGCGATGCCGATCCCTTCGTCCTGAAATACGGCGTGGCAGCCGCTGCCATCCTTCGTGATCGTCATGGTCAGCGATTTGCTGCCGTCGTGCTTGTTTTTGGAATATTTAATCGCATTCGAGACGATTTGATGCAAAATGATGCCGAGCCATTTATCGTCCGTATCGATGTAGCATGCTTCGTGGCTGGCAATCAGCTTCGGATATATCCGGTAGCGGATGCATGCCTTTTTGTGCTCGTTAATAACATGGCGGACCGCTTGCAGCAGGTCGACCTTCTGCATGTGAAGATCCGCTTCGAACTTCTCAAGCCGTGCGGTATGCAGCATCATGTCGAGGCCTTGACGCAGCTTCTCGTTTTCTTCCTGGATGCTTTCCAATGCTGCCCCAACCGGACGTTGGGGCGCTTCCTTCGGCACGGCGTGCGGCTGCTCGGTCAGTAGTCCGATGACGGACACCGGCGTTTTCATTTGATGCACCCATAACCGAACGAACGTTTGGTGCTGATCTTGAGAAATCCGATGCTTCTCGAGCCGGTCGGTATAAGCGCCGTATAATTCCAACAGCAAATCTACGGCAATCCGCTGCTCCCGGCTAACACCCGTAGGTAAACTTATGACGCCCTCCATAGCCTCAGGCTTGCGGCCGGTCAGCCCGCTTTGCTTCAGACTCCGAAGGCCTTGGAAATACCCGCGCTGCCTGATGTAGTCTAAGATTAAGAACGAAACGAGCCCCGCTGCCGATAGTACAGCCATGTAGGCGATATTGCTTCCGTCGAGCGATACGTTTTTGCCCAGCAGGTCCAGCTGTACGACTGCCGCGATTAAGCACACATTGATCCAATAAATGACGATAAATCCGATGCGGTCGGCCAAAAAGTCGCGAAAGCTCATTCTTCGCCCTCCCAAGAAGACTGAAGGCGGTAGCCTTGGCCGCGGACCGTTTTGATGGCGCGCATGATGCCGAGCTCCTCCAATTTTTTGCGCACCCTCGTCACATTTACCGTCAGCGTATTGTCGTCGACAAAGTCGATATCGTCCCACAGCGCTTCAAGCAGCCGTTCGCGAGGCACGACTTCTCCCGCCTGCTTCAGCAGAAGATCCAGCAGCAGCAGCTCGTTGCGGCTGAGGTCCACTTTGCGTCCCTGCCATTCGGCCGAGCTCCGGGTCCGGTCGACGAACAGACCGTTCAGCTCCGTTAGCTCGCGTCCGGTCTGCACCTGCGCATATTCCCCATAGGCGCGACGCAAAGCGCTTTTGATCTTCGCCATGACGACCTCCGAATGAAACGGCTTCGTGATGTAATCGTCGCCGCCGTTCTCGATCGCCATGATCTGGTCCATTTCCCCGACCCGCGCGGACATGAACAAGATCGGCACGCTGGAGACGGTGCGAATCTGGCGGCACCAATAAAAGCCGTCGTAACTAGGCAAATTGATATCAAGCAGCACAAGCTCGGGATTATGCTGAAGGAACGCGTCCTTAATATGTTTATAATCGGTCGTCCGGGCCGCTTCGTACCCATACTTTTCCAAGTATTCCTGAAGGATACCGGCAATCTTATCGTCATCCTCCACAATCAGAATACGATACATCTTCCCAAGTCCCCTCTCCGTGTCGCTACGGAAATATTATACCCTTTTTTTGCAAGGCTCGGTTAGCAGTCCTCGAAGCGGTTCTATTTACATGCAAATCAGAATCGGATATGATAAGTCTGTACCATCTAATGAAATTAAGTTTCATTAAATGAAATATCGATAAAGGAGGCATCAGTCATCATGGAAGCTCACGAATATATAGGGATCGACCATGTTCAATTGGCCGCGCCGGCCGGATGCGAAGAAGAAGCGCGGGCTTTTTACGGAGAGCTGCTGGGAATGCGGGAAATTCCGAAGCCCGAGTCGCTCCGGGCGCGCGGCGGCGTATGGTTTGCCTGCGGCCCCCATGAGGTGCATATCGGCGTGCAGACCGACTTCGCTCCTGCGTCGAAAGCGCATCCGGCTTTTCAGGTCAAGGATCTCGGAAAGCTTAAACGAGCGTTAGTGGAAAAGGGAATCGTCATCCGGGAGGACGTGCCGCTGGAAGGCATGCTTCGCTTTCACTGTCTGGACCCGTTCGGCAACCGGCTTGAGTTCGTCCAGCGGCTGGCATGAAACGGCCCGGGCGGCCGTTCCCGGAAATAAAACCGTGCGCAGAAAAAAGCCCGGCGGAATCTGGAAGGTCCAGTCCGGGCCGGGCTAAAACGCGCTTACATCATATATTTGCTGCTATGGGTCGTGCCTTGCTGGGAATGCGACTGCGTTTTATTGTGGTACGAGCCGGATGCGGAAGCTTGACCCGACGTTGACGCTTCGGCTCCCGAGGAGACGCTGCCGAAGCTGGAGCTGCTGCCGGCATGGCGGACGGAAGACGACGGGGCATAGCTTGTATTGTGCGAGGACGTGGTCCCGGCGTAAGTCTCCTGCCCGCTGCTGTATTTGTTATTGTTGTAATCTTGGACCGACCGGGCCGAGAAATAGTCTTGGTTCTCCGTCCCAGTGACGGAGGATTTCACGCCATATTCGTTGTTGTGCGCCCCGGTAGAAGATGAAAGCGCGCTCCCAAAGCTCGAACCGACGACTTGACCGTGGCCCGGATTATAGGCGCTTGTTCCGCTCGTTTGACCGGCCCCCGTGCCAGTTAAACTCGAACCAGTTGTTGTGCCGATGCTTGAACCGTAAGAGCTCGTCCCGGTCGTCGTCTGATGGAAGCCGGAGCCGGCCGTCTGGCCGTAAGTGCCGCTCGGAATCGCAGTGAAGCTGCTGCTGCCGTAAGGTGATGCGGTCGAGGAAGTCGCAGTCGCGCTGCCAGACGGATAGCCCGTCTGATGCACCGGCGCTTGGTAGGCCGGCTGGGCTTGCGGGTAAGCCTGCGGCTGCTGATGGGCGCTTTGTGCATACAGGTTTCCGCCTGCATAAGCGGCCTGCACCGCCTGTTGAACAACCGAATGGAGCTGCTCCGTCTTGCGAAGCTGCTGCTGGAGCTCCTGCTGCACTTCTTGCTGGGAAGCCATGCTGATGGAGCCGTATCCGCCCGATTGAGACAACACGTTGTACAGCTCGGACTGGTCCTGCAGCGTCTTTTGCGTCAACGATACAAAGGTTTGGCGAACCGCCGGATGCGTCGCCTCCAATGCGGCGGTCGTATACTCGCGGGCCGTGCGCTTAAGCTCAGACAAGACGAGGTTCGCGACATCCTGCTCGTTCAAATGAAAGTGAAGCGGCTGGGTCTGTGCCGGCTGGAGATTGGAGAAGTTTTGCTGATACATGTTTACCGCACCTCCTTATGTATGCCCTAGTGGGTGGTTTGCGTTTGCTGCTGCAGCGTACGGAGCAGTTGGTCCGTATTTTGCAGACGGTCCTGCGCGATTTGCGCCAGCTTCTGCTTCAGCTGCGGATTCTGGCTTTCGGCTACGCCTTGAGCTGCAATTTTGGCGAGCAGGTCCTCGTTTTTGAGGCAGTCCGTAATATAGGCGAGCTCCTTCGTGCTGACCGTTCCTTGCTGTTGACCTGTAATCATCCCAATCCTCCTCCTTCCTTGTTGGCATTAGATTTCCCGAACGGTGGGAAAATATGTATGACGGTCCAATTTATTTTTCAGTCCTCTGCAAAATGAAAAGGACGCCATGCCGGGAACGCGTCCCGACAGACGTCCTATTGCTTTATTTCTGCTCCTTCGGCGCTTCTTGCTTCGGCGCCTCTCCTTGGGGCGTCTCCGGCTTCGCCGGCTCCTTCTTGCTCAAATCCGCCAGCTCCTGAATGCTTGCAGCCGGAATGGAGAAGGCCCATTCCCCACCCTGCTTCGCGATCCAGACATTATCGCCCTCGACGGCTCCGACGTAGACGGAGGAACCTTCCTTGCCTCCGGCGGACGCATCGGCTTCCTTAATCTCCATACGCAGCTCCGGCTTATCCAACCCCTTGATCTCGGCGGTCCGCTTGGCCGGCTGCTCCGAAGTCAGGAACGCCATTTTATCCAAAAACTGGCTCGCATCCGCGCCCTTGAACTCCTTGTCGCCGAGCTTCCACACTGCCTCGTACGACTTCTTGTCCGGCTCGGTCTTGGTGATCGTCCAGGCCTGGCCTTTCCAATCGACCGTCAGCGAGCGAACCTGCTCGTAGTTCAGCTTAACCGGACTCTTTTCCATAAAATCGGTCTGCTGCTTCGCCAGCGCATTCACCGTAGATTCGCTAAGCTGAAACACCTCCGGCGAAGAATTGAACTTGGCGTAATAAAATCCTTGGACGGCCGTCTTGTCGCCTACGGACAGCGTATTCGCCGTACCACCGGCGAGGTTCACCGTAAACTCCTGCTTCGGCTTGTCGAGCCCGAATTGAGCCAGATCGGTCGGATTGGCGTCGACGGTTTTTTCCTTCTTGGCCCCGTTGAACGAATCGACCCAGGCTCCGGGAGCGTAATCGTTCAGCGGAAGCGGGGACGGCTTGGTCATCGCCCATTTTCCGTCCTTTTGCTGCATTTCGATGACCGTATCGCCGTTTTTGATCGTGTAGCTCGCCACATCTTCCTTTTTTACCGTGACAAGCGCCGGCGCTTCCGGCTTCTTCTCTTTGAAGAAGTCCTGACTGGACGCATACCAGAAGCCTCCGATGCAGACAAGAACCAGAACGAGCGTCGGAATTAACCGCTTCATCCTTTTCTCCTCCTCCACCAAATCACGCCGCCCGCGACCAGGAAGAGGAATGGGAAGACAAGCACCGTGCCGTAGAAAATCATATTCCCCTGCCCTGCGGTCAGCATCGCCGTCTGGATGGCGTCGCCTTCGCGCGGACGAATCGTTACTTGATTTTGCTGCTCCTGCAGCCAACCGACCGTATTCAGCGCAAAATCGCGGTTGCCCTGCTGCGCGATGACGCGGTCGTCGAACAGCGTCGATCCGCCGAGCACGACAGCCTTCGGCTTCTTGTCTTTATCTTCGACAACGTAGCCGAGGTTGAGCGGGCCCTTCACGTCATTCGCGTCCTTGACGCTGCGGCTGCTGTTGGCGAGCGTCTTCAGATCGGTTTCGCCGTAGGCTTGTTCGGTCGTCTTAAGAATCGACGTTACCGGGAAGTCCGCTACAGGCTGATCCGCATTCAGCGAGACGGCCAAGGTCATCATCGTCAGCAGGTTGTACTGCTGCAGCTTGCTTGTAATGTTATGGTTGCCGTACTCCGGAATGATCGTGAGCGGATCGTACAGCATGCTCTGCTTCGGCTCGATGGCCACGGCGTGCTGGTCTTTAATGCCGTATGTCGCCATGATCGCATCGATATTTTTCCAATTGGTTGCCATATCTTTGTTGAAGCCCAGCGCCAGATACAGCTTGCCCTTGCCGTTCAAATACGTCTTGATCAGCTCGGCTTCCTTGTCGCTGACATCGCTCTCCGGCCCGATGATGAACAGCATGCTGGCGTCATCCGGGATTTTGCCCTCGCGCAGCAGGTTGAGGTCCTTCACCTCGTAGTTCTCGCCTTCGAGGCCGCTCTTCCACATGTTCATCGAGCTAAGCGGAATTTCGTTATGCCCGGAGAGGAAGTAAACCTTGCTCTTCTCCTTGTTGTTCAGATTGACCAGCGCCTGCGTCAGCTTCTCCTCCCCGCTGAACTTGTACTGGCCCTGCTGCTGGCCGGGCAGGAACATATCGTAATAATAGATCGTTTTCTTCTGCGTGCCGCTCTCGACCACGAGCGTTCCCGAAGGATCGGTCTCGTACTGCTTGGCGATGGCCGGCTGTTTGATGATATCGTATTCGTCGAACGTAATTTTACCGTTTCGCTTCTTGTATTCCTGCACCAGATCGACGACTTGCCGCTTGATGTACGGATCGGTCTGGTCGCTTGTCAGCGATATGATGTGCACGTCTTTATCCAGCGCCTGAAGTGTCTGGGTCGTCTGATCGGACAGCGTAAATTTTTTATTTTGCGTAAGGTCGACCTGCAGGCCCTTGACCGAACTCAGAAAAATGGTCAGCACGATGAAAATGCCGATGACCGCCAGCGACAGCACGGTCGCGTTCGTGCCGCGAATCCACTTATTCACTTTGCCTTTCCCCCTTCTGCTTGGACTTCTCCGCAGGTATGCGGAATCTCGGACTTGCGCTTATCTCCACCGTTTTCTTTCGAGCACTTGAATGCTGAGCACGACGAATACCGCAATGAACGTCACATAGAACAGGACGTCGGCGAAATCAAGCACACCTTTCTGAAAATTCGCGGCCCGGCCGACAATCGAGAAGGTGCCGAGGTAGTCCTTGACTTTGCCGCCGATGGTGTCGCCCAGCCATTCGATCGTCCAGAACACGAGCAGCAACGCAAAGCCCACGATCCCCGAAACCATCTGGTGTGCGGACAGCGAAGAAGCGAACAGGCCGACGGCCATCATCGCCGCTCCAAGCAGGAACATCGCGAGGTAAGACATCCACAGCACGGGATGATCCAAGGTGCCGTAAGCACTGAGAATCAGCGGATAGATCAAGCTTCCGACGACCAGCAGCAGTTGGACGACGAGCGCCGCCAAATATTTGCCGATCACGATCTCCGAAATGCTTGCAGGTGACGTTAACAACAGCTCATCCGTGCCCATCCGCAGCTCATCGGATACGAGACGCATCGTAAGCAACGGAATGATAAACAGGAAAATGAACGTAATCGTACCGAAAATCGGCCGCACGTCAACAACATAGGGCGGGTACAGGAAATTCGCGCTGAAGAAGTACCCGGCAATGACGAAAAAGAACGCAAACGCCGCATAAGCGATCGGCGAGTAAAAATACATCTGCAGCTCTTTCTTGGCTAAAGCCAGCGTTCTACGCATGAGGGACCGCCTCCTCTTCTTCCGGTGTCGGGCTGCCGTCCGCGGCCGCCGGATCCAGCGACTCGTTCGTCGTCAGCTTCAGGAAGATGTCCTCCAGGCTGAGGCTTTCCTTCTTCATCGACACAATCGGATAGCGCTTATCGGCCATCCGGTAAAACAACGTTTCGCGAATGTCCGTCTTATCCGTCGAGGCGACAACGACTTTCACGGTTTCGCCTTCGGCAGAGCCAGCTGCAGCCGGTTCCCCAGCTTCGGCGTCATCCGACGCGGTCGGCTCAGCCGCAAGAGCGGACGCTGCCGTCGGTTCGCCCGCAAGCTCCCGCACGCTGCCGACGCCGGGGGTGCCGCGCAGCTCCGCCAGCACCGCTTCGCGCGGGCCTTTCACTTCAAGCGAGACCTCAAACGTCTCGCCCATCGTGTTCGCAAGCTGATCGGGCTGGCCGTCCAGCACGATGCTGCCCTGGTTGATGATCAGCACCCGGTTGCACAGCGTGTTGATCTCCGGCAAAATGTGCGTGCTCAGCAGCACGGTATGATTCTCGCCCAGCTCGCGAATAAGCTGGCGAATCTCGATAATCTGCTTCGGATCGAGGCCGGACGTCGGCTCGTCGAGCACGAGCAGATCCGGGTTATGCAGAATCGCCTGGGCGAGACCGATCCGCTGCTTGTAGCCCTTGGACAGGCTGCGGATAATTTGCCGCTCGCGCCCTTCCAGACCAAGCCGCTCGATCACCCCGCCGATGCGTTGCTTTTGCTCCCTCACCGGAATGCCGCGCAGCTCCGCAATAAACTGCAAGTACGCCCTAACGCTCATTTCGGGGTACAGCGGCGGCGTCTCGGGCAAATACCCGATCTTCTGCCGCGCCTTCTTCGGATGGTCCGCCATGGACAATCCGTCAATCGTGATCGTGCCATGCGTCGGATTCAAGTAGCCCGTGATCATCCGCATCGTCGTCGTTTTCCCGGCGCCGTTCGGCCCGAGGAAACCGACGATTTCTCCGCGGCTCATCGCGAAGTCGATGTGCCGGACCCCTCTTTGGTTCTCGTATAATTTACTGACCTGTTTCACCTCAAGCACGTCATACCCTCCCATCTGACAAATGGTTTACCTACTAACATCCATTTCCAACTTGCGTGCCGCTTAACCTGCTAACAGACCAACAACAATATACAAACGAAACAATAATAAGAGCTTAACCGAAGCTGAAAATTGGATTAAAAATTTGTGTCTAAATTGTGAATGATCACATCTCGCTCCCTAAACTTAAACGAAAAGCCCCGCTGTGATCCCGGAATGTTTGGACTTCCGAGATTACGACGAGGCTTAGTAAAATTGAACAGTTATATGGAACCACGCACTTACGAAAATGAAACAGGGTAAGGAAAATGAATAGGGAGTGTCGAAGTTACAAGCAGAGATTTCCATAAGAGATGGTCTTGTGACGAAAAAAAAGTTTGTTAGATCTGTTTCTGAACATTTTTGATCCAATAAAAGGAAATGGGGTTCGTCATAAACTGGAATAAAGTTTTAATCGTCGCTGTACTGGCCATCATCGGTGATGCACGAATGTATGCGAATATGGAAACGTTCGCCGAAGTGCGCGAAGAATGGCTTCGTACGTTTCTGGAACTGCCAGGTGGATGTCTTTCACACGATACGTTCGGCGATATTCTATCCGCAGTCGATCCGACATATTTAGTTGCTGGAACACGGTCATGCGGAAAGATGAAAGCCGCGCTCGCAGTGGGCATGGGGCAGAAAACCTCAACGTCTTGCGTCATCTTGCCCTTAATCTCGTGAAGAAGAAAACTACGATGAAGGGCAGCATGCGCACCAAGCTCAAAATTTGCGGCTTGGATCACAGTTCTCCGGCTTCCTGACTGATTCCTGGTGGTTGGATACAAAAAAACTAAGGAGAGCTATGCGAGAACATGTCACTTAGCTCCTTGGTTTTTTAGCAACTCGCATTATTTACAGCTGATGGCGCTAAAAAAATGACTTTTAATTTTTCTTTGTTTCTTTCACATTATCTGGTTTTTGAGATATGCGGAATGTACCTATTTCCTTTTCGCCATTCTCATCATATAACTTAATTTCTCTATAACTTTCCTCTGCAAGACTACGTTGTTTAGAAATTGCTTCCTCTGGTTTTTCGGGCATTTTTGTATCTAAGTCTTTAGCTCGCACATATCCGAGAGTACCATCAACGCCAATCGCTTTAATTAAATCTGGTTTTGAACCTGATGCAACATTTTCCGCTGATCCATATGTCTCGCCATTCTTATTTTTCGGGAAACTGGAGTCACCTTTGTTAGTGGATTCACTAGATGTTGAAGAACTCGTGATTGTAAAAGAATTAGCGCCTCCATAAAGCTTTGGGGTATTAGTTATTTCGTAAATTTTGTATTCGCCAAAACTATATGCCGCAGTTTTCCCTGTAGCATAATAGTTGCCTGCCCCACAGTTTTTCTGAGAACTAGTCTCAAGACCTGCTGCACTATCTTTATTATAATACCAGTCTTGAGCCTTACATAAATTACCTTCATAGTATAACTCAGTTTTTAAACCCATGTAGCCTGTTGGAACATTTGTTTTGGCTTCGACATGTCCTGTTGCGACTACATCGTTAGGATAATAAGGACTGGGACTATTTTGTACTTCTGCATAATTACTGTACCTGTAAGAACCGACTTCGTAACCAGTTTTAGGGCTTTGTGCACTGCCTGCAAGCGCAACGGACGTGACTGTTGAAGTAACAACACCCACTATTAAGTAGAGGTTAAAGCGAACTTCTTTTTTAGGAACATGATAAATTTAATCCTCCCTTATTCATACTTTTGTAATCATACTTTTTAGACAAATGACAACTGATTATAGGGTATCCTTAAATTTCCAATAATTAGGAATAAACTACAAACAAATATTAATATATCATAATATTCCAAATTTGAAAATACTAATTTTTCCACTTGATTAATAGAAAATTAATTATTTGAATATTGCAAAAGATGGTGACCTTATATGTGTCGCTAGTCAAAATCATTCTTTCTTTTCCGAATATTCTGGTATTTTTTTGACTAAATGGGTATTAGTGAAACTTTTTAATGCTTGATGTCGTATAATAAAAAGACGGGTATAACGGTTACAGGGTAAAGTGTGAAAAATTTTAAGGAAGTGAACAAATGTGAGAGTGTACTTTAAAGGCTTCAGATTATTGGTTGGTGTTGCTTTTATCGTTTGTGTAGGGGGAGGTGTAGTGGCATTCCAAAGCACAAATGCTAATAATGCGACTAATCAAAGCCACGCAAACCCTCTCAATTATCCCGAAAATGAACAAGGACATACTTACGGTTCTGCCGAAGAATTCGTTTCCGTTGAAATGCTACCTGATTTAATCCATGTAGGAAGCGTGGATGACATTAAAGGATATGTGCTAAAAAAAGATTATCTCAGTGAACTTGGTCTTGATGCTCCACTGTATGATGTTGATGAGAAGACCATAATTGGTTCTTTTCATGTCGGCGCTAAGAATATGAACTATCCAAAAAATAAAAACGGGCAGACATACGGTTCTGCCATAGATTCTACCTCTTCAAAAATGAGACCTGAATTAATCAGTGCTGTAGGTGTGAATGGTACAAAAGGATATGTGCTGAGAAAAGACATTGACGGTGAACAACCAAAATCACCCGCGGAAGCCATTTCACTACAGAACAGTAGATCACCAAGTGGTCGTGATATCCCGCTGTATGACGTTGATGGTGAAACCGTAATTGGTGTATTTCATGTCGGAGGATAATAATGTTATGACTTCTAAGAGGGACTTTCTTTCAACGTCCAAATAAAAAGTAACGTGTTTCGCGTCATGGTATTAGCAGTATGGGGTGTATAGGAACAAAGTAAAACTTGCCAGCTATCTTCATGCTAGGTTTGCGAGCGAGAGGTCATGGATGTTTATTTGGGAAAAGCGAGGGATGCACTGAATGCATATAAGAGAAAAATGTTCTGCAAGAGAATCTACTGCTCCACATTTCTCCTCTCAGATGGGAGCATGTCAATTTTGTTGATGAATATACCTTCCAAACTAGAAAGCCGGTAATTCCTAAGCGTAGGAAAAACCGGCTTTTTTCGCTTACAAAATCTCTTAGCGTGGGTTTTATGTCATTTGGTTGGCGGTACCCCAAGAATACAAAGTAGCGTTGAACGGCTTTCGTAACGACGGAATCCCTTAGTTTCCTTGATTTTAATATCATGTGTGCTGACTTGATTCCACGATAGCTTCTTCCTTGCTAGAAAAGGCGTTCTAGCGCGATCATTCAAGTAATTGTCGTACAACAATCTTCCTTTTCCTCAACACGTCGACACCTAGATATAACAGTCGCGGACAAGCCTTTCGCTACTTAGTGCTTTACCTAGATAACTCCTAATACGTCCTCATTAACCATTTGCTTTCTCACACCTTTGTGTTGCTTTGTAGATCAAAAGCTTACTTCACGAGCTGACCGCGGGTCACGCCAAGCTGATTGGTCGCTTTCAGCGTCTTCCATACCTGCGTACCGCCAATCTCCCCGCGCAAAGCGCGGTCATAGAGGCCAAGCACTTCGCGCACCTTCTCCGCCGTCTCTTCCAGAAACTCGACGCGGTACGAAGTTACGCCAAGCTCCATAAAGTTGGCGAGATACTCCGCGCCCGATTGATCGATGGCGTTGTATACCGTGTTACGGCAGCCTTCGTCGACCCGCACCGGATGCGAGAAGCCGACGCGGTCGCGCAGCGATGCCCGCTGCTCCTCGCACGGGCGGCCGCAGTTCGTGTAGTTCGTACCCGGACTCATGAACGTGCAGTAGACACAGTGCTCGGTGTGGAACATCGGCAAATGCTGGTGGATAACGATCTCCAGCTTCGACGTATCGGTCCGGCGCAGCAGATCGATCATCTGCTGAATGTTCAGGTCGTAGGACGGCGTCACGCGCTGAAGTCCCGCTTCCACGAACAAAGCCGCCGCCTTGTGGTTGGCGATATTCAGCGAGAAATCGCCGATTAGCTCGGGGCGCGCTTCTGCCGGATGCTCCGCGAAGTACCGCATGAACCAATAAACGGCACCCGTATTGCGGACAAGCACAGCATCGGGACCGAGGTTCAAAATGTTTTTGAAATAACCCGTTTCGCCAGGCATGTGAATGCGCGGTGTCGCCAGCGCGATGCGTTTGCCTGCGGCACGGGCGGCTTCCACGGCGGCCGGAAACTGCTTGATGAACTCGAAATCGGCATAGACGAGATCAACGTTCAGCTTACAGGCCTCCTGCACCTGCTCGAGGCTCCGGCACAGCGCGGTCAGCGACGGCCGTGCGTTCGAAGCGGCCACGGGGGCCGCAGGCGCGTCGCCGTAGACGTCTGCACGCCGCTTGATATAAGCGCGCGGGCGCTCCCGCTCCGCAAGCAGCAGCTCCGCCGCCTGACGGCGCATCTGATTCAGCTCGCGCATCGGCACGATCAAGTCGCCACTCAAATGCACGTCGACGGCCTCCAGCGCAAAAATTGTCCCGCCAAGCCGCCCGAACTGCTCCTCAAACAGCGCCGCATCCATCGGCCGCTTCTCCGCGGGCACCAGCGGCAGCTCCGATTCGACCGTTACGGTATGCCCGGCCGTCGCGTCGGTCCAGACGCTCTTCAGCGGTTGATCGGCCGCTCCCGTCACCTTAACCTTTACCGGAAAGACGCGGTACGGCTTGTCCGTCTCGAACGTCTGGCGCAGCCGCTTGTCCAGATGCGGATCGTTCGTCTTCCAGATCCGGTCGCCGACATGCACCCGGCTCAGATCGACGTCGCTGCGCCCGGGCACGATCTCGATCAGCCCGCCTGGCGCTTCGCCTTCCAGCTTCACGCCTTTGCGGCGCAGATCGTAGACGCGGCCCCCTTCTTCCTTCTTCGTCGGGTCGCCCGCGTCGAAGCAAATCCCGTCGCCGCGCTTCAGCGGCGCCTCAAGCTCGCACACCACGCCGTCGCGCAGCACTTGCTTCACACGCCCCACATACACGCCGCGGCTTTTGGGGTACGTGCCTTCCACAAGCTGCTTGTTGTTCGTACCCTTCAAGAATCCGTGCGTAAACCCGCGCGAGAAGCTTTGCTCCAGCTCCCGCAGCTCTTCCTTCGTCGGCTTCGGATTGTCGCCGTCAAAATAACGGTCGATCGCGCGCCGGTACTTCGCCACGACGTTCGCCACGTACTCCGGGCTCTTCAGCCGGCCTTCGATCTTGAAGGAGGTGACGCCCGCTTCGATCAGCTCCGGGACAAGCTCCAGCGCCGCCAAATCTTTGGGCGACAGCAGGTAGGCTACATCGCCCATCGGCTTCTGCTCCCCGTCGACCATCAGATCGTACGGCAGCCGGCACGCCTGCGCGCACTCGCCGCGGTTCGCTGAACGGCCGCCCCACATCTCCGAGGTCAGACATTGCCCGGAATACGAAACGCACAGCGCCCCGTGCACGAACACCTCCATCGGCAGCTTCGCCTGATCGCCAATCTGTTTGATTTGCTTCAGATTGTTCTCCCGCCCAAGCACAACCCGCTCCATATCGAACGGCTTCGTGAACTCGACGGCTTCGGGCGACGTAATCGTCATCTGTGTCGAACCGTGGATCGGGAAATCCGGCGAAAGCTCGCGGATCATTTTCACCAGACCCAGGTCCTGCACGATCACCGCATCGACGCCGGCATCGATACAGGCCTCGATCAAGGATTTCGCATCCTCCAGCTCTTCTTCAAACACCAAAATATTAAACGTCAAAAAGCCCTTCACCCCATAGCGGTGCAGGAACGACATAATATCCGGCAGCTCGTCCGTATGAAAATTGTTGGCCCGGGCCCGCGCATTGAATTTTTCGACCCCGAAAAAGACCGCGTCCGCCCCGTTCGCTACGGCTGCCCGCAAGCAATCCCAATCTCCCGCAGGCGCCAGCAGCTCGATATCTGATTTGCGAAGTTCGCGCATGTTGAATTCATTCCTCCGAAAAAAACGCTTTTCCTCCTAGTGTACCAGAAACGGGGGCGACAAACCATGGCAAGCCCTTGCCAACGCGCACTTAACATCAAAAACTGGTAATGACGAATAAAGAGGAAATTTGTCAGATTATGACGAATATTGAAGGTACTTTACTTCTCGAAACGATCCGATTCGGAGGACTCGATGTTCAAAGATTTCATAACGAATGCGGCGCTGCTGGTAGCCTCGTTTTTTATCATCGGCCAACTGTTCAAAGACTATCGGCTCGGACCTGCTTCTTCATGGAAAATGAAGGCAGCAGCCGGGATTTGCTTCGGCTTGCAGGGGATCATGCTCATGACTTACAGCGTACGCTTAAACGAGTCCGTCATCGTCGATCTGCGCCATATCCCGGTCGTCGTCGCCGCGATGCAGGGCGGGCCGGTATCCGCCGTCTTCAGCGCCGCAGTCATCATGTCCGGACGAATCGGCTTGTTCGGTCCTTCCTACACTTCCGTCATCCCCTCAATCCCCATTATGCTGATCGGCATCACCTGCGGAGCATTGGCAGGGAATAAGGGCATATCCATGCGGCGGTTTTTGCTGCTGAATACCGTCGCGATGATTTATGTGTCCGTTGCCGTAGCTATGCATTTCGGCCTGAACGGTCTGCAGAACCAAGTCGCAAGCGTTCTCGCTTATCATTGGGTCATATCCACCACCGTCGGGCTGCTGTCCGTCTATACCTTCCGCTATATCGTCCGGGCCCATGAATCGACCAAGAAATTGCAGCAAAGCGAAGCGCGCTACAAGCGGCTCATTACAGCTTCGCCGGACGCCACCCTTGTGCTGAGCCAGGATCTGATTGTCTTTATCAACGAAAAAGGGGTCCGGCTGCTGCGGGCGGCCGCAAGAAAAGAACTGCTCGGCCGGTCGATCTACGACTTTTTTCATCCGGACAACCACAATACGTCTTGGACGCACTGTCAGGACATCCGTTCCGGCAAAGCGCAGCCCGAACTGATCGAGCAAAAGCTCGTATGCCTTGACGACACCGAAATCATCGTGGAGCTGTCCGTGTCGCCTACGGTATATAAAGGTAACGCCGCCCTGCTCGTCACGCTAAGAGACATTACGGGCCGCAAAACGACCGAGCGCCAGCTGCAGGAAGCGCTGAGCCTTCTGCAAAAGCTGTCGGACCTCGACGGTCTGACGGGCATCGCCAACCGCCGAAAGCTGGACGAGCATTTGGCCAAAGCCTGGTCGGACTGCGCGGCGAACCGATCTCCGTTATCCGTCATTATGTTCGACGTGGATCATTTTAAGGCCTATAACGATTCGCACGGGCATTTGGGCGGGGATGAGGTGCTGCGCACGATTGCCTTGACGGCTAACGCCGTGCTGCTGCAAAAATCTCATTTCATCGCGAGGTACGGGGGCGAGGAATTTGCCTGTGTTCTAACGGAGGTCGGGGCGGAGGAAGCTTACGAATGGGCGGAGGCGATCCGGATGGCCGTAGAACGGCTCGCTTTGCCGTTCAAAGCGTCGGACGTAAACGAATATGTTACAGTCAGCCTAGGGCTTGCTTCTCTCGTGCCCGACGCATCCGCTCCCCCCGAGCAATTGATCGATCTGGCGGATAAGGCGTTGTATCAAGCCAAAGCCGAAGGCCGCAACCGGACGGTATGCTAGAGCAGCACCGACGAGGCGGCCGATAAATAAGAAAGGCTTCTTATCGAAGCCTTTTCGAGGAAGATACATTCGTGTCTTAGAGGATGCTTTTCTTGAAATGATAGAATGGTTCAGCTCCGCTGAAAATTTATACATTCTATCATTATAAAAAAACAGGGCGTTTGTGCCCTGTAAGCGCGTCACCGCCTGGAAGCCGCCCGGAACGCCTCGGCAAATCGTGCCGCTCCGACAGCGATATCCTTCTTGGAAGGACGTGCGAACGTTAACCGTACATGGCTGCTGCCCGGCCCGAATACGCTTCCCGGCACGAACAGCACGCCGCGTTTGATTCCCTCGTCCAGCAGCCTTGCCGCGGAAATTCCCCCTGCCAGCTTTCCCCACAAGTAAAGTCCGCCGTCCGGCCGCTCAAACGTCATGTCCCCTTTTAAATGCTCGTTCAGTTCCTTCATCAGCAGCTCGCTCTTCAGCCTCAACGCGCGCCGGACCCGAAGCAGATGCCTGTGAAAAAAGTCGGAAGCCAAAAACCGCGCGGACAGCCATTCCGGCAGAACGCTCGGTCCCATATCCATCTGCTGTCTGGCTGCCGTCAGCTGACGAATGACGGCGTCGGGGCCGACCAGCCACCCGGTTCTTAGTCCGGGCGCCGCAATTTTGGACAGGGAGCCGACATACAGCACGACGCCTCTCGTATCCATCGCTTTCAGCGGCACCGGGGGCTCGTCCCGAAACGCGGCTAAGCCGTACGGGTCGTCTTCGACAATCGGGACACCCAGCTCCGCTGCGACTTCAAGCAGCCGTTTTCGGCGATCCGGACGAAGGGTACGGCCCGTCGGATTTTGAAACGCGGGATTCAAGATGAGCATGCGCAGCTTGTCCTTGCGGATGCGTGCAGCCAGTTCGTCGGGCCGTATTCCCGCCTCATCCACCGGCAGCGCTACCGGACGCAGTCCGGCGCTGGGCAAGACATGGGACGAGTAATGATACGACGGAACCTCGATGCCCACCGCATCCCCCGGGCGCAGCAGACAGCGCGCGATCAGATACAGCGCCTGCTGAATGCCCGACGTGACGAAGATGGACGAAGCGGTCGCATCCACCTGGCGGTAGGCGCGCAAGTAGACGGCAAGCGCTTCCCGAAGCGGGTACAACCCTTGCGGGTCCGTATACCCCAGCGGCTCCGTGAGCGGCTGCTCCCGCATCAGCTGCCGGAACGCCTCCATCGGGATCAGGTCCTCCGACAGCTCGCTGCCGGCCATATCGACGATCTCTGCGCCTTTCCGGGCTTCCTCCCGGACTTTACGAAGCAGGGGAGAGCCCGGCGGGGAGCTTTGCTCGGTGTAAGGCAGCCAATCGACGGCCGGTTTGGGCGACTCCTCCCACTTTCGCAGGCTGACCCGGGTCCCGCTCCCTTTCCTGCGGTCGATCAGCCCCCGGGAACGCAGCTCCTCGTAGGCTTGGATAATCGTGCTGCGGTTGAGCTGCCATTGCCCGGCCAGCTTGCGCTCCGGCGGCAGGATCGAGCCCGGCGGCAGCTCCCCAAGAATGATGCGCCGTTCGAAATAATCGGCGATTTGTCGATACATGGGCACGGGGCCCAAGCGGTCCGGTTTCCACATGGTCGGTCCCTTTCTTCTGCCGCAGTCTGGATTACATATAGTACATGTATAATGCGAAGACGAGATAACCGCCGAATAGAACGACGGCATAAATCCATGTCAGCCGCAGCAAATTTTTTCCCGTTCTCTGGTCGTAAGTGGGGTTGCCTTCTTTATTTTTGGCCGATACGCCCACCACAATGGTAGCGATCAGCGCAAACAGGACGATAACGAAAATAAGCAGATACAGCATCCATTCGTTCATAGGAGCTTCCGTCCTTTCTTCTATAATAAAGGATAATCTTCTCGAAAAATACGCGTCCTACCCTTACTTTACAGGAGAA
Source organism: Paenibacillus tyrphae (assembly GCF_000722545.1). GTDB lineage: Bacteria > Bacillota > Bacilli > Paenibacillales > NBRC-103111 > Paenibacillus_G > Paenibacillus_G tyrfis. The sequence continues at coordinate 165,381 of NZ_JNVM01000011.1, read as the reverse complement.
CGAATGCGGCGTAACCCCCCAATCGGCCGCTTTTCGACCCATCCAATTTGTCATTCTCCAGGCTATTGGATGGGTCGATTTACGGGGGCGTGCCGGTCCCCGCCGGACCGCGCAAAAGTTAACAAAGCCCGCCATCCATGCTATAATGGCAAGGTAATCTAGCCTAACGAGCAATGAGGAGATTTTTTTGATTCGATTACGACCTTATCGCAAGGCGGCGGCGATTGCGATTGTTGCAATTGCAGCCGTCGTTCTCGTCTACCTGCTGACAGCGAACAAAGAGCTGAAGGTGCGCCTGCTGTACGCCACCGCAAGCGGCGCTTCCGATCCGACCGCCTACGCGCAGCTGCGGCAATCGCCGGTTGTCGGTCTGGAGTTGGAGCGGCAGGAGCTGAGCCGTCTGAGCGCGCGCGAGCTCCGGTCTTACGATTCGATTTATTTGGACCCGTCGCTGCACGGGAGCATGACAGACTCCGAGCGGGAGCTGCTTCAAGCTTACGTCCGGAAAGGCGGGCATTTATTTCTTGAGAACCCGTTTGCGGACGATTTTGACCCCGGCTTTCTCGGAGCGGGACAAGTCGTCGACGTTCCTGCGCCGGCTCGCAGCGTGCTCGGAGCCGGAGGCGGAAGTCCGTCCCTCTGGTCTTACCCGGATGTCGATGCCAACCTGCAGAGCGTCCAACAGCTGCTTCGGTCGTTCGCAGACAGCTTCTTCCGGCACGACACCGAAGGAAGCTTGAGCCGGTTTTCCTGGGGAAAAGGGCTCGTCCCTTCCACAGCACAGACGCTCGCTTCCATGAACGGCATCTCGCTTTATACGTTGAACCGGTATGGGGAAGGCACGGTGTTTTTTAGCGGCACGCTGCTGCCGAACCGGTATTTTGTGACGGGCTACGATCTAAACAGCGGCATGGACCCGAAGCTCGGCTTCGAGAAGCTGGCGGCAGACACGAACGCGGCCAAGAAGCCGACTCCGGACGCGCTGTATTTCGACCGCAGCCAGCTGCCGCTGGCGCCGTACTTCCATTTTACGTTCGCAGCCGGGAACGCCCTGCTGCGCAGCGAATACGCCGCGTTCGTCTCCAAGACGAAGCTCGGCTACAGCGTCAAAAAGTCGTACGGGCCTTACGGCCGTCCGGCGATGGCGTACCAGAACCATTTCGAAGCGCTGGAAGCGATCCGCGACGGCGAAGGCATCCAGTGGGCGGAACTGCTCAAAAAGTACAAGCAGATCCCGTCGTTCTCGCTGGTCCGCTCGTCATTTACGTGGGGGCGTTGGCAGGAATCGGTCGTCGTCCATTTGAACACCGGAACGAACGACAAGCCCGCCTTCGCCGGCGAGACGCCGAATTCGTTCTATTCGAGCGGCACGCGGCTGTCCGCCGACGGAGAGGCGATCCGGCTGGCCAATTATCCGGATTACCGCTCGCTCGGCGATTCGATCACGCTGCCTTACCGCGCGTACCCCGCGCTGGCCGACCTTACCGGCGACGGCCGGCCCGACCTGATCGTCGGGTCGGCCGACGGCGGATTGTACGTTTACCGGAACGCCGGTGAAACGGAAGGAGCCTACGCCGGGCAGCAGCTCCCGGCGGGACTGAAAGCGCCGGCGGCGTTCGCGCGGCGCGAGCCCTTGCGGCTCCCAAGCGGGGAGCCGCTGAAGGTCGGATCGTACGCCAGCGTGGCGGCGTATGATCTGAACGGCGACGGCCGGCCGGATCTGCTGATCGGCCAGCCGGACGGCACGCTCGCGGTCGCCTATGGCGAAGCCGGCGGCGCGTTCAAGGCGCCCGTCCCGCTGCTGGCGGACGGGAAGCCGATCCGCGGCGCGGCGCCGATCGCGCCGGCCGTGGGCGCCGTCACCGGAGACGGCGTCCCCGATCTCGTGATCGGGGATGCCGATGGGCAGGTGACGCTGTACCGCGGCACGCGCGGGGCAAACGGCGCGGTCGCCTGGCACGCGGGCGAAGCGCTGTTCAAGCTGTCCGCGCGGTTTGCGGCGCCGTCCGTCCGCGACATGAACGGGGACGGCAAAGCTGACCTCGTCGTCGGCACCGGAGAAGGCGACCTGCGCGTTTTCATTCAGGAGGACTCGGGTACCGGGCGTACCGCTTGGGTGGACAAAGGCGTCATCGAAGCGGCGACCGTCAACCAGCTCGGCAACCATGCGCTCGTCGGCGGGCACAACGCCGTCCCGCTCTGGTACGACCTGAACGGAGACGGCAAGGACGATCTGATCGTCGGGCAGCTCGAATTCGGCATCCCATCGACCGTCGACGATCCGAAATTTCCGTATGCGGACCAACTAAACGAATTTATCCGGTATACGAAAGACAACCGTCTGGAGCTGTATCCGCATATTTTTGTCCATAACTTTACGAGTGACGCGCAAGAGAAGCAGGAAATCGCGCTGCATCAGAAAGCGTTCGAGAAGCTCGGCATTCCGTGGAATATGCCCGGCACGAACCAGCATACGTGGCGGATCAACAATCCCGACCGCAGCCAGACGCTGCGCAACGAGCGGGAGTCCGGCATCTGGTTCAACTTCGGCTTCAAGCCGTCGAATATCAAGGCCGATCCGCGTCTCGGGGTCGAGTATAACTGGGGCCTACCGTTTCTTATGACCGATGCGTCGGGCGAGCCCGACTTGACCAAACCGATGATGCTGAATACCCCGGCGCCGGTGCTGCGCACGGACCCGCATTATTCGACCAAAGATATTTTCGAAGCGTACGCGGCGCTCGACCTGCCGATCGATTATTTCGAGCATATCGAGTATCACTTTCCGACCCGCGTGCCGGAGCTGCTGGAATTTGTCCGGTATTTGGACAAGCTCCGGGACGATTACAGCTATAACTTCATGACCGAGCCCCAAATGGCGCGCTCATTCCTGAATGCAATGACGACCCGCGTCGAACTGTACCGGCCGTGGCGCGAGGTCATCGCGGACCGCATCAAGAAAATGCTCGGCATGACCGTCGAGCCCGGCTTCCGCGTCAAGGCGATCACCGATGGTGTTCCTGCGCAGGCCGCCGAATACCGCGGCACGCTCGGCCTCGTCGTCGACCGCGGGCAGCCTTACGCGGCCAAGCAGGCCGTCACCGATGCCGAGGTGCGCGATACGCGCGGCGGCAAGCTGTACCTTGGCGTCCCGCAGACGGCCGCCATCCGGTTCGCCGAGCCCGAACGGGCGACGGCATTAGGCAGCGAGCCGCATCTGATGCGCTCGAACGTGCCTTACGAGCTGCAAAAATCGTCGGACCGCTGGACGCTGAAGCTGAACGCGCCCGGCATGCAGCAGGTGCAGATTTACAGCGCCGAGCCGCTGACCATCGAAGGAGCGGGGCTAACCGTCGACCGGGACGAAGCGAAAGCGACCTATACGGTCACGCATTACGGAGATCCGGTGACGCTAACCGTCGCCAAAGCGGCACGTTAGCTTACATTCACTCTTCAGGCGGACGGTTGTTGCAGCGGGGCCCCTTGGTCCCGCAATCGCCGTCCCGCTTTTATGCCGGCACTCGCTACGAGCCCGGCGATATCGCTTGATTTTACTTTATCCGAGGAGGCTTCCCCATGCAGGAATTGCTGGAACAGCTTGAGGTGCACATCAAGAGCCGTTACGAAATCGAAGACGATGACGACGATTTTTCTGTAGACGTACACTTGTTCGATTATGGATATATTGATTCGATCGGAGCGACGGCGCTGATCGCGCATATCGAGAAGACGTACGGCATCCAAGTGACGAATCAAGATTTAATGCTGTACCCGCTCAACACCGTCCGCGAAATCGCGACGTTCATCCACAACAAGAAAGAGAGGTAAGCTCATGGAATGCGTCGTATCTTTGGAGGGGCTCGCCTCCAGCCAGCACGGACAGCTCAAATACGCCGCGGCGTTTATTGACGAGACGATCCGCGACATCCGGCTTGAATCCGGGCACATTCATATTGTTCACGACTCACCAAAAGGCAACGCCGCCATCGAAGAGCAGGTACGCAAGCTGATCGACCGCTTCTCGCAAGGGGATTTCGGCTTCAAGGAAAATATCCTGTTCGAGCATAAGGTCAATACCCCCTACGAAGGCGATATCATCGCCGAGCTCGTCGAGCGCAAAATCATCAAAGTGCTGGAGCCGGGCCTCTTTATTTTCCGCGAGCCGTTCTCCAGTCTGATGCGTTTTCTCGACTACAGCTTCGTCACGAAAATAGCGAACCGTTTTTCAGGAATTACGGAGGAACAATACCCGGCCGTCATTCATTGCGACACGCTGAACAAGACGAATCATTTTACCTCGTTTCCGGAGCACATTCACTTCCTGTCGCACTTGCGCGAGGATCTCGACATCATCGAATCGTTCTCCCAATCGATCCGCGACGCCGGTGGCTGGAAGCAGGAGCAGCCGCTCGATCTGAACGCCAACCTGGCGAAGCCGAAATTCACGATGAACCCTTCGACCTGCTACCACTGCTACGAAGGGCTGCAGAATGAGACGCTTGAAGGCGACGGTGTGACCGTGACGGCCATCTCCAAGTGTCACCGCTTCGAATCGCGCAATCATACGGACTTCGGACGCCTGCTCGATTTCAGCATGCGGGAGATCATCTTCGTCGGCAAGCCGGATTACGTGAAGGAGAACCGGCTGCAGGCCATCGAATATTTGAAGGAACTAGCCGTTGAATGGAACGTGGACAGTGTGCTGGAAATCGCGAACGATCCGTTTTTCACGAACGACTTCCAAGTCAAAGCGTCCTTCCAGCGGAACCAAGAAATGAAGTACGAGCTCCGGCTGACGATTCCGAATATCAACAAGTCGATCGCCTGCAGCTCCATCAATTTCCACAGCAACACGTTCGGCAATGCGTTTAATATTAAAATGGGCAAGCGCAACGCGGTTACCGGCTGCGTCGGGTTCGGCATCGAGCGCTGGGCTTTCGCTTTCCTCGCGCAATTCGGCTTGGACGAAGCGAACTGGCCTGCAGCGTTCCGCGAGCAGTACCACGCTTGGCAGCAAAAATCGCTCTAGCACCGTAACCCGTGTTTCTGTGATTGATAACTAATGATCGCCTTCATTGGAAAGTGTGGGTTTTCCCGTTATGATCGCTTTTCTTCGCAAAAACAGCTTCGTGCTGCTGCTGTTGGCCGCTTTCGTGCTGTCGGACGTCCTCATCTCCTGGTGGGACCCGATGGTAACGTCGCGGCGTTTTTATAAGAACGATTTTACGAAGACGCTCTTCCATCACGATTGGCAAAATCGGGGACCGGCCTTCTACGGCAACTCCGCGGTGACGGGGGCGTATATCGAGTCGGATTCGACTGCCAAGCTGGTGGAGCTCGGGCTTTCCTATGGGAAGCTGACCGATCTGAAAGCGATTTTGGAGCAGCAGCGGTTCCATGTGGAGAGACAACTTGTCGTCGGCATCGACGTGCATACGATGATCGACAGTCTGGACACGGACCCGACCTACCAATGGTTCAAGCCTTGGTACCAGCCTTACGTCTACGCGTACCGCGACTATTTCCGAGATACCGGGACGGAGCTTGCCTGCGGCTTATATCAAGGGCTTCTGAAGCAGGATGCCGCCCGGTTCGAAGCATGCGCCCGCTTCCCGGAGACGCTGAAGCTGAGCGCATCCGATCCGCTGGCTTACCAGCCGCGCTGGATCGACAAGGAGCTCTACTTCGGCCGAAAATCCGATGAGGATCTCCGCAAAAAGTGGGACGAGTACGAGCAGCGCTTCGGCTGGATGACCAACCGGGATTTCAAGAACAATCTGGACGCGCTGGACTTCATCATCGCTTACAGCAAGCAGCAGGGCTTGCCGCTGCGCGTCGTCTGGATGCCTTGGAACCGCGGCTACAAGCTGCCGGGCTACATGCCCGCTTTGCAGGAAGAAGTCAACCGGCGCCTGCAGGCGGCCGGGGTTCCGACGCTGGATCTGCTGACGGCCTACGATCCTAAATATTTTCACGATCTCGTTCATCTGAGCCGTCAGGAAGGCGCTCCGGTGTTTACGAAGGAGGTGGACGCATGGCTCGCTTCGCTCGCAAAATCGTCGAAGTGATCGTTTATCTCGCCATGCTCATCATGGTACTGATCTACTTTACCGGCAAAGGATTGTTCATCTACGAAGGGTTCTGATCTTGTCTTGATCGGCGCGGGCCCCGATCGGTCCTTCCGTCCCGCTCCGGGCCGGTTTCCGACCCGCACGGCGGATGCATATGTTGGAGGAATCTTCGATGTGGTATTTAAATATGAACGCGGTTATGGCCATGACCGGCATGGTGCTCGTGCTTGCCCTAACCCGGCGGTGGGCGGATAACAAGCGGCTGCTGCTGCTCGCGTTCAACTTATGCTTTTTGCTGCTGTTCAGTAAAAAGCTGCTCGCCTTTTACTTGGCCTACACGGCGCTGAACTATTTGGCCTTTCTATTTCTGAGCCACACGTCGCGCTTTCGCAAGGGCTGGTTCATTCTGCTGATCGCCGCCAATGTGGCCGCTGTCTGCTCGCTGCGGCTGTTCGGCATGGAAGTATTCACTCACCCGCTGTTCGACGTTGTCATTGTACTCGGCTTGATTTACAACGTACTCAAGGTGATCGATGCCTTGTATTTCGCTTACTTCTTCGGCAAAGACGCCCGCGCGAAGGTCGTCGATTACTTTAACTATATTTTGTTCATCCCGACGTTCACGTCCGGCCCGATTCTCAAATTCCGCGATTTCATGGCGGATACGAAGCAGCCGTATCGGGTGGATGCCGCACAGACGGAGAGCAGCATCAAACGCATCATTCTCGGTATGTTCAAGAAGATCGTGCTCGTCACCTGGATGACCGACATATTCAATACCATGTCCGGGCAAGAGCTTTATACGCATCAATCGCTATTTTTGATGGTCTGGTTTTATGCCCTGATCTACTTCGATTTCTCCGGCTACTCCGATATTGCGATCGGCTTCGGACGGCTGATGGGCTACAACATTCCGGAAAACTTCAAGAAACCGTTCCAATCTCCGACGCTGACGCAGTACTGGCGCAATTGGCACGCTACGCTCGGTGACTGGTTCCGCGATCATATCTTTATATTTTTCTCGCGCCAAACGCCGACCAAATGGACCGCTGCGGGCCTGTCCATCCTCATCATGGTGCTGATCGGACTGTGGCACGGCTTTAGCTGGCTCTATCTGCTGTGGGGCGTTTACCACGGTGTAGTGATCGCGCTGGAGAACCTGCTCGGGAAAACGACGGTCAACAAGAAAAAAGTATCCCGGACGTACTTCTACGCCCGCTGCGCGTTAACCCAGCTGATCGTTACCGCGGCCGTTATCGTCTACAGCGGCAAAAGCGAAACGGTACTCCACATTTACCGCGGTCTCTTGAACTGGCCGTTCTAAATATGATAAAAGCAGCGTCCCTCTGCGGGCGCTGCTTTTTTTACGCGAACTCGCGAAAATACCTCAACTGGCATCGGATTGCTTCCCAGGCGTTTCTATATCTTCTTCTTTGGCCGGGGCAGCTTGAACGGTGCATTGCAGTTGGCTGCCGTTTGCCATTATATGCAATTCCCCCACATATTGAAACACATCGTCACTGTCCTTCTTATGTACATGTACGCAGCCCGATTTCGTATTAATGTTGAGCGAGAGCTGATCGGGCAGCTCCACCAAGCAATGAAACTTTTTAAAGCCGTTTGGGAAACGCAGCCAGGTGCCTGATACCGTTTCAACAATTTGCGTATCTTTGCTCATCTTACGATCCGCCCTTTCTGTAAAAAATTTCCCATTCCCTCTCCCAGTCCGAAGAGAATTATTTCCATTGTAGACTAATCAAAAGGAAAAGAATCGGGAACGTTGTCGGACGCTTTTGTCGAAAACTAAACTTTGCCTAGTGAACAAGCATTCGCTGAGCCGTATATTTTAAGAAAATTGCCAGAAAATAAGGGTAACCCCTTGGAAGGAGAACGTGATTCCGAATGCTGACCACTCTTATCGCACTTGCGGCCGTCGTATGCGTGATCTCTGCCGCTGCGTCATTTATACTGGCCCGAAGACAGCAAAATAAGGAATTTGACAAAAACACAGACCCGAACACAGTCAAACATCCCGTCATGGCAAATCCGATGCTTATCGTTTATGTGCTTTTTCCGATCGTTCTGGTTGCCGGTGCAGTTATCTGGTCTTACTATTTTAAATAAGTCGGAGGTTACTTCCATGGATAAAAGAAACTACTATGTTTCCGTACAGTCAAAGACGATCATGCAGGACCAAGGCGATGCGGCTTACGAGTTGGAGATCGAAGCCACGCCGGAGGAAATCATAAAGCTTAAGGAATTATTTGAAGATGTGGAATACGCAGAAGAACTTACCTTCTCCAGGGCCCATTTTCCGGGTATTCCTTATCATCATGACAAGGAAAACGATGCCTACGACATCTATTTGAAAAACGTCTATCAAACGCTGTACAGTCTGGGTACCGATGAAACAAAAAAACATATTCAAACGATGAACGTTTTAGACTGAGTCGTGAACTTTTTACGAAAAAGCGACACCCCGATGCGTTATGTCCGAAACTCCTACTTTGAGCCGTACGCAATTAGTGATATAATTTGGATGAGCGTTCTATTGTACGCGCGTTCATTTTGATTATTTTCGGAGGTGTCCCATGAAATTAGGCGTTTTCACGGTATTATTCCAGCAGAAGCCTTTCGAAGAAGCGCTTGACTACATTGCATCCAAAGGACTCGACGCTGTTGAAATCGGCACCGGCGGCTACCCCGGCAAAGCGCACTGCGACCCGGACGTGCTGCTTAGCGATAACGGTAAGCTGAAAGCATTCAAGCAAGCGATCGAATCCCGCGGACTGACGATCAGCGCACTCAGCTGTCATGGCAACCCGCTTCATCCGCAAAAAGCGCTCGCCCAAGCCGATCATGAAGCGCTGCTTAAAACAGTCGACCTTGCCCAGAAGCTCGAGGTGCCTGTCGTCAATGCGTTCTCCGGCTGCCCGGGAGACTCCGATAACGCGAAATATCCGAACTGGCCGGTGGCTCCTTGGCCGCCCGATTTCCAAGAGATTCTCGATTGGCAGTGGGCCAACAAAGTAATTCCGTACTGGACGGAAACCGGTAAATACGCTTCCGAGCGCGGCGTGAAATTCGGTCTTGAGCTGCACGGCGGCTTCTCTGTCCATACTCCGGCTACGCTGCTGCGTCTGCGCGAAGCAGCCGGCGACGCCATCGGCGCGAACCTGGACCCGAGCCATATGTGGTGGCAAGGCATCGATCCGGTGCAGGCGGTGAATATTCTTGGCCGCGCAGGCGCCATACACCACTTCCATGCCAAAGATACGTCGATCGATCCGATCAACGTCAACCGTTACGGCGTCACGGATATGCAGTCCTACGCGAACATGCTGGACCGCGCTTGGCAATTCCGTACCGTCGGCTATGGGCACGATCTCAAGACGTGGGCGGACATCATCAGCGCGCTTCGCTTGGTCGGCTACGACTACGTCGTCAGCATCGAGCATGAAGACGGCTTGATGTCGGTGGACGAAGGCTTTACGAAAGCGGTGCAAAACCTGCAGCAAATCCTCATCAAAGAGCCGCTTGGCGAAATGTGGTGGGTGTAAAGCCTTTCAAAGTTATGAAAATCGATGGAGCGCTCCCTCTGTTCTAAGGAGGCGCTCCTTTTTATATGTTTAGGCGGAATAGTCCTATTAAAACGCCAAAAGGACAGTGTCCCGGGAGACCTGTCCTTGTCCGTGCATCATGTATAATCTTATTCGCGTCTCTGCAGCAGCAGCTTACAGTTTGCCCATCCAGCCCATAACCATAACTGCGCTCAAGGTTACGAATACGGCTAAGCTGACTAGACCAAAGCCAATGGCGAACGGATTTTTCTTTTTAGCGCCGAGCAACCGGATCAGGCCGATGGCAATAACTACCGTGAACAAGACCACGAAGATATCGAAACCGGAAAAGGTGCTCGTGCTTTTTGCCGCTTCTTCAGCCAAAAACATGGAGGGACCTCCTTCAATATGCGAAAATACTTAATTTCTATCTTATCTTGACTAGCATGGAAGTGCAAGCGATTTATCTAGATGTAACAAGTTTGTCAACATTTTCGCCGGGAAGCGGCAGGGCTCTAAAATGGAACTCGTCAAGCACGAAAAAGACGGTCTCAACGTTTACGACTGCCCGCGTACGGTAGTCGGCAATCCGCTCGCCGGCATCAACCCTGACGAGAGCTGATGGATACGACCGCGCGCAAGTCAATCAGGCGAACGATTTCTTCCTGATGAGCCGCGATTCCTCGAATCTTCCGTGCAAATATAAAATGTCCATTTCATCTAATATTTATAACTCCGGCCATGCAGAAAATCAGTACCTGGCCTTCACGCCCGCGGCGAACACGATTCGAGGGAGAGGAAGTACTCGGCTTCCACGTATGGGTCGGCGGCTTGTCGGCGAAACCGCACCTCGCAAAGCAGCTTGATCTGTTCGTCTGCCCGGAGGAAGTGCTGAAAGTTGCAATTGGCGTAACAACCATCTATCGCGAAAACGGCTTGCAAGGCGCACTCGTGAAGACGCCGGATGAGAGGCCGACGCCTTCGATATCGCTGTAGGCGGCATACTTAGGCTGGGGGCTCGATTCAACCAAGCACTGGAAGGCCGGATAAAGGATGATCAGGTCGGTCCAGTGCTTAGGCAGCTGATCCGTACTCCAAGAATAAGCGCGGACCGGAGGAATCGTTTCATCAATTCATGGGCCGTGTCGGCAGCTCTACTTTATATATCGCAACCCGCAAAAAACGCTGCTCTCAAACCAGTTTCCCGGCTTGAAGCAGCGTTTTTTCTATCCCTATAGGTTATCGACATTAAACAGCCGCATCTTCCATTTCTTTCAGCCGCTTATTGTAATCTTCGGAGCGTACTTTGTCGCGTTCCAGGATCGGATTCAGGTATTTGCCTGTGTACGAGCCGCTTACCTTCACGACTTCCTCCGGCGTTCCGGAAGCGACGATCGTACCGCCCCGGCTGCCGCCTTCCGGTCCGAGATCGATGATATAATCGGCCGTCTTGATCACATCGAGGTTGTGCTCGATGACAAGAACGGAATCGCCGTTCTCGACCAAGCGGTGCAACACCTTAAGCAGCCGGTCGATATCATGGATATGCAATCCGGTCGTCGGCTCGTCCAGAATGTAGATCGTCTTGCCCGTGCTACGGCGATAGAGCTCGGCCGCAAGCTTCACGCGCTGCGCCTCTCCCCCGGAGAGCGTCGTCGCCGGCTGACCCAAATTCATGTACCCGAGCCCGACGTCCATCAAAGTCTGCATTTTCCGGTGAATACGCGGAATGTTTTTGAAAAACTCGCACGCATCCTCGATCGTCATTTCCAATACGTCGGAAATGTTCTTGCCCTTATATTTCACTTCCAACGTTTCGCGGTTATACCGTTTGCCTTTGCATACCTCGCACGGCACGTAAACGTCCGGCAGGAAGTGCATCTCGATCTTAATGATGCCGTCGCCCTTACACGCCTCGCAGCGTCCGCCCTTCACGTTAAAGCTGAACCGGCCTTTCTTGTAGCCGCGCACCTTCGCTTCATTGGTCGCCGAGAAGACGTCGCGGATATCGTCAAATACGCCGGTGTACGTAGCCGGGTTCGAACGAGGCGTCCGCCCGATCGGCGATTGATCGATGTCGATCACCTTGTCGACATGCTCCAGTCCTTTGAACTCCTTGTACTCGCCTGGGCGAACCTTGGCACCGTTCAACTCTTTCGCCAACGTTTTATATAAAATTTCATTAATCAGCGTACTCTTGCCGGAGCCGGAAACTCCGGTCACACAGCCGAATACACCGAGCGGAAACTTCACATTGACGCCGCGCAGGTTGTTTTCTTTGGCCCCGCGGATTTCCAGCCATTTGCCGTTCGGCTTCCGCCGCTCGGCAGGGACAGGAATAAACTTGCGGCCGCTGAGATATTGCCCGGTCAACGATTGCTCGTCCTGCATAATCTCCTCGGGCGTGCCTTGGGCAATCACCTGGCCGCCGTGAATGCCTGCGCCCGGTCCGATATCGATGATGTAGTCGGCAGCCAGCATCGTATCTTCGTCGTGCTCGACCACAATCAGCGTATTGCCCAGATTCCGCATATGCTCCAGCGTCTGGATCAGCCGGTCGTTATCCCGCTGGTGCAGGCCGATGCTCGGCTCGTCCAGAATGTACAGAACGCCCATCAGGCTCGACCCGATTTGCGTCGCCAGACGAATCCGCTGCGCCTCGCCGCCGGAGAGCGTGCCCGCCGCGCGGTGCATCGTCAAATAGTCGAGTCCGACATTGACGAGGAAGCCAAGACGCTCTTTGATCTCCTTCAGGATCAGGTGCGCAATCTGCGTCTCGCGGTCGGTCAGCTTCACCGAGTCGAACCATTGCTGCGCCTCCCCGATGGACAGCGAGGTGACATGCGCGATATTTTTCTCCGCTACGGTTACCGCCAGCGTTTCCGGCTTCAGGCGAGCGCCCTTGCACTTGCCGCAAGGCTTGGCGCTCATGTACGTCTCGATATGCTCACGGATGCCGTCGGAGAACGTCTCCCGGTAACGGCGCTCGAGATTGTTCACGATGCCTTCGAAAGGAACCATCGCTTCCTTCTTATGTCCGAAGTCGTTCTCGTAGCGGAAGCGCACCTTCTCCCCGCCGGTACCGTTCAACAGCTTTTGCATTTGCTCTTTCGTCAGCTCGCCAACAGGCACATTTTTCGGGATACCGTAGTGCTCGCACACCGCCGCAAGGAACTGCGGGTAGTAGTTCGACGTGCTGCCGGCCCATGCCTCGAACGCTCCCTCTTCGATGGAAAGCTTCGGATTCGGAACGAGAAGGTCCGGGTCGACGATCATCTTTTGCCCTAAGCCGTCGCAGTCTGGACATGCGCCGAACGGGCTGTTGAACGAGAACATCCGCGGCGCCAGCTCTTCGATACTAAAGCCGCACTCAGGGCAGGCCAGATTTTGGCTGAACAGCAGCTCTTCCTGATCGATCACGTCCACGATGACGCGCCCCTCCGCCAGCTTCAAAGCCGTCTCCAGCGAGTCAGCCAGACGCGTTTGGACATCGTCCTTCACGACGATCCGGTCCACGACCACTTCGATCGTATGCTTTTTGTTTTTCTCCAGCTCAATCGTTTCCGACAGCTCGCGAAGCTCGCCGTTGACGCGCACGCGGACGAAGCCTTGCTTCTGGATATCCGCCAGCAACTTCGAATGCTCGCCCTTGCGTCCCGAGACGATCGGCGCCAAAATTTGCAGCTTGGTGCGCTCCGGATACTCCATGATCCGGTCGACCATCTGTTCGACGGTTTGCGAGGTAATCTCGATTTTATGCTCCGGACAGTGCGGACGACCGATCCGGGCGAACAGCAGACGCAGATAGTCGTAAATTTCCGTCACCGTACCTACAGTGGAACGCGGGTTGCGGCTCGTCGTCTTCTGGTCGATGGAGATGGCCGGAGACAATCCGTCGATCGAGTCGACGTCCGGTTTGTCCATCTGCCCGAGAAACTGCCGCGCGTAGGCGGACAGCGACTCGACATATCTTCTTTGCCCTTCGGCATAGATGGTATCGAACGCCAAGGACGACTTACCGGAGCCGCTCAGGCCGGTCAGGACAACAAATTTATCCCGCGGAATGACGACGTCAATATTTTTCAGGTTGTGCGCCCTGGCGCCTTTAATTACAATGTTGTCTCTGGCCACGTTTCGAAAGCCTCCCTTGACTACAGCTCGGCCTTCAATTCAAGCACGGCATCGCGGAGCTCCGCGGCACGCTCAAACTGCAGGTTTTTGGCTGCTTCCTTCATTTCCTGCTCCAACCGTTCGATCAGCGAGATGCGGTCTTTCTTGGACATCTTCGCCTGCTTCACTTCCGACAAGTAGTCGGCCTTCTGCTCGGCCACCTTGGTGGCTTCAATCACATCGCGCACTTTCTTCTGTATCGTTTGCGGCGTAATGCCGTGTTTCTCATTATAAGCGAGCTGAATCGTCCGGCGGCGGCTTGTTTCCTGAATCGCCTTGTCCATCGAATCGGTCACTTTGTCCCCATACATGATAACATGCCCGTTCGCATTGCGCGCCGCCCGCCCGATCGTCTGGATCAAGGAGCGCTCCGCACGCAGGAAGCCTTCCTTGTCGGCGTCGAGAATCGCCACAAGCGACACCTCGGGCAAGTCCAGCCCTTCCCGCAACAGGTTGATGCCGACGAGCACGTGGAATGTGCCAAGCCGCAATTCACGCAAAATCTGCATCCGCTCGAGCGTCTTGATGTCCGAATGCAAATACCGGACCTTAATGCCGATTTCCTTGAAGTAATCGGTCAAATCCTCGGCCATCTTCTTCGTTAGCGTCGTAACGAGTACCCGTTCGTCTTTCTTAATCCGGTCTTGAATTTCTTCCAGCAGATCGTCGATCTGACCTTTAGTCGGTCGAACCTCGATCACCGGATCCACGAGCCCGGTCGGACGAATGATCTGCTGCACCATCTCCGGACAATGCTCCAGCTCATATGGTCCCGGCGTCGCCGAGACATAAATGATCTGGTTCACTTTCTCTTCGAACTCTTCGAAACGGAGCGGCCGGTTATCCAGCGCCGAAGGCAGCCGGAAGCCGTGATCGACGAGCACTTCCTTGCGCGCCCGGTCGCCGTTGTACATCGCGCGAACCTGCGGCAGCGACACGTGCGATTCGTCCACGATCACGAGCATGTCGTCCGGAAAATAATCGAACAGCGTGTACGGAGTCGCTCCGCGCTCGCGGAACGTCAACGGTCCCGAATAGTTCTCGATCCCGGAGCAGAAGCCCATCTCCTGCATCATCTCGATGTCGTAGCGCGTCCGCTGCTCCAACCGCTGCGCTTCCAGCAGCTTGCCCTCTCCGCGCAGTTGCTCGAGCCGTTCCTCCAGCTCCCGCTCGATGTCCACGAGCGCCCGCTTCATCGTTTCCTCGTGCGTCACGAAGTGGGACGCCGGGAAGATGGCGATATGATCGCGTTCGCCGATAATCTCGCCGGTGAGCACGTTAATCTCCGTGATCCGCTCGATTTCATCGCCAAACAGCTCCACACGGATCGCTTGCTCGCCGCGTGAAGCCGGAAAAATCTCGATAACGTCGCCGCGCACGCGGAACGTGCCCCGTACGAAGTTCATATCGTTACGCTGGTACTGAATGTCGATGAGCCGATGCAAAATGTCGTTGCGAGAACGCTCCATACCGACCCGCAGCGACAGCACGAGATCCCGGTACTCCATCGGAGAACCGAGGCCGTAGATGCACGATACGCTCGCCACGATAATGACGTCACGGCGCTCGAAGAGCGAGCTGGTCGCCGAGTGCCGGAGCTTGTCGATTTCTTCGTTAATGCTGGAATCCTTCTCAATATACGTATCCGACGACGGAATATACGCCTCCGGCTGATAGTAATCGTAATAGCTGACGAAATAGGAAACGGCGTTGTTCGGGAAAAACTCCTGCAGCTCGCTGCACAGCTGCGCGGCTAGCGTCTTGTTATGCGCAATCAGTAGCGTCGGCCGGTTCAACTGGGCGATCACATGGGCCGCCGTAAACGTCTTCCCCGTTCCCGTTGCGCCAAGCAGCGTCTGATGTCTTTTCCCTTCCCGTACGCCGTTCACCAGCTGCTTAATTGCGGCCGGCTGATCCCCTTGCGGCTGAAACTCCGCTTCGAGCTGGAACTTCTTGTCGCTGAAGACGACTTCATTCATTTTGCTCATCTGATCACCCGTTCATTAAAAAGACTTTGTTTTCCTTCTAAACTTTTATCTGCCATATTCCGATAAATAACTAAGCATCGGTTGACGCGCGTTCGACTCCGTTCGACGATTTCCTTTGATAGGAATATTTGTTCCCATATATTATACCCTTTTTCTCTTTCTGTTGCAAACGAATCCCATTTCCTGTTTTTCCAAGGATCCGCTTACGCAGAAAAAAGAAAATGGATGCAGCACAACTTTAATTTTAGAAATCTAGGGGTGGAACGACAGTGGACTTGACTACATTAATAGGTATTATCGTAGGCCTTGGCGGTCTGATCGGCGGCTATATGATGGACGGCGGTCACCTTTCTGCGCTGGTGGTTCCCAGTGCCATGCTCATTATTTTCGGCGGAACGTTCGGAGCGGTCATGATCAGCTTCCCGATGTCCCAGCTTAAGCAAATCGGCAAAGCTTTGGGAATGGCGTTCAAAGAGCCGAAGCGCGACCACGCCGCGATCATCGACGAGCTGGTCGAGATGGCCACGATCGCCAGACGCGAGGGCGTACTTGCCTTGGAGCAGCGCGCGCAAGAGCACGGCAACCCGTTCCTGCGGGACGGCCTCATGATGGTCGTCGACGGCACCGATCCGGAGCTGACCCGGCAAATTCTCGAACTCGAGATGGACGCCATTGAGCACCATCACGAAGGCTACGCCAAAATGTTCGAATCGGCCGGCGCCTATGCTCCGACGATGGGGATCATCGGTACCGTTATGGGCTTGATCCACGTACTCGGCAACTTGTCCGATCCGGGAAGTCTGGGGCCAGCCATTGCCGTTGCGTTTACTGCAACGCTGTACGGCGTATCGTCCGCGAACGTTCTTTACCTGCCGATCGCAAGCAAAATCAAAATCCGCAGCAAAGAGCAAATTTCCGAGATGGAATTGATGCTGGAAGGCATCCTCGCGCTTCAAGCCGGGGAAAACCCGCAGCTTATTAAAAAGAAACTGAACTCGTTCCTCCATCAGGAACATAAAAATAAAAAAGTCGAAGGCGCAGGTGAGGCTGGTGGCGAGGAAGAATAAAAAGCAGGAAGCCCCCGAAAACCACGAGCGATGGATGGTTACCTATGCGGACCTGATTACGCTGCTGCTCATCTTTTTTGTCATCATGTATGCGATGAGCAAGGTGGACGTGCAAAAATATGAGGTACTGTCTCAAGCGCTGAAGTTCGAATTCATGAAGGCCGATACCATTATGCCGAAGGGCATGGGCATCTCCGGTTCCGCCAACCCGGCGAAGGGCGGAGACGACAGCACGAAAACCGAGCAGCAGCTCAGGGAGATGAAAGAAAGGGAAGAGCAGGAGAAAAAGGAACGCCAACTCGAAGACCTGCTCAAAAAAGTACAGGCCTATATCGATGAAAACAACTTGCAAACCCAAGTGTCTGCAGCCAATACGCCGCGAGGGGTAGCCGTCACGCTGAACGATCTGTTCCTGTTCGATCTCGGCAAAGCGGACTTGAAGCCGCCCGCGATTCCGGTCTTAACCAAGCTGGCGAGCTTGTTCCCGACGCTCGACGCGACGGTCAGCATCGAAGGGCATACGGACGACCTGCCGCTGGTGACAGGCTCTTTCTACAAAGACAACTGGGGGTTGTCGCAGGCTCGTTCGCTTTCGGTACTGCGGTATTTCCTCTATGAAACACAGCTCGATCCGAAAAAGCTCGTCTCGACGGCCTACGCGGATACGAGGCCTGTAGCGGAAAACAACAGCGCAGAGAACCGCGCCAAAAACCGCCGGGTCGAAATTGTCGTACTGCGGGAGAAGCCCGCGTCCGCTCTTCCACCATCCGGCAATTAAAACCGTTCTATTGCTTATTACCGCATTTTACGCTGATTTGAAACAAGCCGCTTGGCGTGATCATGTCTCTCACGCCAGCGGCTTGTTTTTATGCTTATACCGATTTGGAACCCGAACGATTGCTGAGCAGTCCGACCGGCTTGCGGCTGAAGTACGCCCAGATCGGCCGCTGCCTTACCTCTGCATAATGGAGCGCCTCTTGATCTGGCGCCAGCACGATGCCAAGCTGATAGTGTTCTCCCGAAAAAATCGCGCGCTTCAAAAACTTGCTTTCGCCCGCCAAATTCAAAATTTCCAGCTTGCAAAACGCCGAGTTCTGCTGCATCGCCTGATGCAACTCCTGCTTCGTACGGACCGGAATCCCGTTGACTTTGTGAACGATCTCGCCGACGGCAAGGCCAAGCTCGTCCGCCGGACTGCCCGGCAGAACGCCCAATATTTTCAACCCGCGACTCCCGTGTACATACAATGGACTGCGTCTCGCTTCATCCCACCGGCTGTAGGCGATCATCGCTTCGTGCATCAGGATACACAGCACGGATGCCACGGCCATAAACGGCGGCCACCAGGCGGCTAAGGCTGCAAATAGCAGCAGAGCAGCGGCATAGAGCAGCAGCAGGTTCGAGCTGAGCTTCACTTTCTCCTGAGGCAGCCGCGACATCGTCATCTCGGTAAAACCGATCATCACGGGAAAGCCGACGATCGTCCAGCCGTGCTGCCACAAATCGCCGCCAAGCAGCGGCGTCCAAGGCAGTGCCGTCCCCCCGGCCATCGGCACCAGAAGAAACAGCGTCATCGGCCAGTAGCCTTGCAGCTGATATCCGCCGACAATTTTGCCCCGCTTGCTCTCGTAAAACATTGGCGTGCCAAGCCGCGTGCCTTGGAAGCGTACGAACAGCGCTTCCACCAGATGCAAAACCGCCACAAGCGCCAGCATGGACGGCATATTCAACGACAGCAGCGGTCCCGTCACCCAGGTCCAGGAAGCCGCAGCCTCTCCGTTGTATAATGCGGGAAATGCCCTTACAACCGCCTGCGCCACACCGATGACACCTACGGCATAAGCCCAGCACAAAAAGCGCAGCCGCGCGAAAATGAGCAGCAGGGAAACAAGCCACAGCAGAACGACCGCCTCCGGCTGAACGGACGCCCCGATTCCCGCCATCAGGACGGAAGCGGCAAGACCGCCTACCCAGCCCCATAGCACGGTTCGCCACGTTTCCGACAGCAGCGAATGCAGCTTGGTCGCGAACAACTTCCGTTCGAACGCAATCTGCCGGCGGTACTGCAGCACGATGAGTAAAATGCCTACATAGTAGAAAGGATGCGTCAACAGCTGCAACAGCGCCCGGAGTCCCCGGAGCGCCAGTTCCAAACCAAAGTCCATGGCCGACTCCTTTTTGAAGCCCGGTGAATAACAAACCGCTGCGCCGCCAAAGCGCTCTTCGGATCGCTGTTGTTCCCGGACTTCTAGATTATCTATACCTTCTATAGGTTGAAGTCCGGAAACAAAGGCGAACACTTCGTTTCTACAGAACGCTTTCGGCTGCTCCGCTCGTCATTCACCAGACTTCAATGTTTATAAGTTAAAAAGAAAACCTCTAGCGAGGCCGTTAAGTCGGGCGCCCCGATAGAGGTTGTTATTTCGACGCGGATGCTTCGTTTTCCTGCCGTCGGCTGAATTTCCCTAAATCCCGGAAGCCGCTACTTCTTAACGGCACCTTGCATGTACTCGACAGCTGCCTTAAGCTGCGAGTCGTTCTTCGGTTCGCGGATCTCGGTCAGAATCGCCTTCTCCAGCTTGTTCGCCGTCTCGGTATCCACCTCGCCGGTGATCGGCAAACCGTTCAGACGCTGGAACGCTTTGACGGCCAGCGCTGTTTTTTCACTGAAGTAGCCGTCCTGCCGATCCGGACCGAGGCCGAGGCCCTGCAGCATGATCTGCAGATTTTTGACGTCCTCGTTGTTCGTATCCGGCTTAAGCGTCGCTTTTTTGCTCAGAGGCGCCACTTTGAAGTAAACCGGTTGTTCGACGGGCATTGTCGGCTCGATGCCTTTTTTATGAATCCATGTGCCGTTTGGAGTGAGCCACTTGTAAACGGTCATCTTAATGTTGCTGCCGTCGCCCATCTCTTTCTCGAACGTGACCTGAACCGTGCCTTTGCCGAACGTCTTCTCCCCGATCAGTTGGCTGCCTGCGGAGTCGTGCAGCGCCCCGGCCAGTATCTCCGATGCGCTCGCGCTGCCCTTGTTGATGAGCACCGACACCGGGTACGGCTTGCCGGTTCCCTGCGATGCCGTCTCCTCCCGCTTGCCTTTGCGGTCCTCGATCTGAACGATTCCCTTGCCTTTCGGTATGAACGGCTCGACAATTTCCACGACCGCGGAAAGCAGACCGCCCGGATCGTTGCGCACGTCGATAATGAGTCCCTTCATCCCTTTGTCCTCCAACGCTTTCAGCTCTTCCTTGAACCGTTTGGAGGTGTTGCTGGCGAACTGCCGGATTTCGATTTTGCCGATCTGTCCGGGCAGCATCTCGCCGTATACGGTCTCGACATCGATGTCATCGCGGACGACGATCATCTGGATCGGCTCCGGTGCCCCGGACCGCAGCACTTCGATCTTAGCCTGCGTGCCCTTGGGGCCGCGGATCTTCATAATCGCCTGGTTGAGCGACAGCCCTTCCAGCTTCTCTCCGTTGATCGAGACGATGATGTCGTGCGCGTGAAGTCCGGCCTTCTCTGCCGGCGACCCTTTGATCGGAGAGACGATGGTCACTTTGCCGTCTTCGGAGGTAACCTCCGCGCCGATGCCTTGGAACGACGAGGAAATGTTCTCGTCGAACTGCTGCGCCTCCTTCTGATCCATATACACCGTAAACGGATCGTCGAGCGTGGACAGCATCCCGTTGACTGCGCCGTTCACGATTTTGTCATGATCGACCTCGTTCAAAAACTTGCCTTCGATCAATTGGTACGTCGTTGCCAATTTTTTGTAGTCCTTGCTGGTCAGCCCCGATTTCACGTCGGCGGATGCCGAGTTCTCCAAGCCCACGGCGGCGAAAATCGACGGATGTACGATCGTCAGCGTCATAATGCTGCTTGCAAACATGGACAACAGGACAAACGCCAATACGGTACGTCCTTTAAATGTCATTTCTGGTCCCACACCGCCTTTGCTGTTCCCGCTACTTGACTAACTTGTCTTTCTAGTTTATGACAAGCCAAGAAAAAATATGAACAGCGGCATTATCTCAAATACGGCTTCGGATCAACCGGATCTCCGTCGATGCGGACTTCAAAATGCAGATGGTTTCCGGTCGAACGGCCGGTGGAACCGACTTCTGCAATCTTTTGACCGCGCTTGACGGTATCCCCCTTCTCTACAACGATGCCGTCGTTGCGAATATGCCCGTACAGCGTCCATACGCCTTTGCCGTGATCGATGACCACGCAGTTGCCGTATCCGCTCCACCAGGAAGCGACGATAACGACGCCGTCCTCCGCCGCAAAAATGTCCGTTCCGTTCGGGGAAGGCAGATCGAGTCCGGTGTGCGTTGCTTTCCGCCCGGTAATCGGGTCGGTCCGGGTGCCGAAGTCCGAAGACATCTGCACGACACGCGGAAGCGGATAGCCAAACTTACCGCCGCCATAAGTATATGCAGGTGCAGAGGGAGCAGCCGCGGCCTTGCTCTTCTTGGCGTTCTCCGCCGCTTTGGCCTGCTGAAACGCGCGCTGTTTATCCGCTTCCTGCTTCGCCACTTGAACGAGCTGCTGCTGCACTTCTTCGCTGATATCTTCCAATTCCTTTTCCTTTTGGGAAAGGCTTGCGATTTTGACTTCCTTTTCTTTTTCCTTCACAACAAGATCGGCTTTGATGGTCGCCGCTTGGGCGTATAAAGTTTTTACCTCCGCCAGCTGCTTTTCAATCACCACGCGCTTGTCGGCGATCACGGCCTTATCCCGCTTGTTCGCTTCCAAAATTTCTTTGTCCTGCCCGACAATCGATTTAAGCGCCTGCAGCCGGTCTAAGAAATCGCTGAAGCTGGTGGAGCTAAGCAGCACGTCGGCGTAGGAAACGACGCCGTTCATATACATCAGACGCAGCCTGGATCTAAGCATCTGGTCGCGGGAGACGATTCTTGCTTCCGCTTCCTCCAGCTGCTGAGCGTTCTCCTTCAAAGAGGTCGTGACGCTTGATACTTGGTCGTTCAGCACGTTGAGCTTCTTGTTCGTCGCGTCGATTTGGCCGAGGATGGCGGTAATATCGTTCGACGTCTGCTGCTTTTCCTGCTGCACCTGATTGATTTGCTTTTCCGTCTCGTTCGCTTTTTGCTGCGTTGCGGATTTCGTTTTTTTGATCTGATCGATTTCCTGCTGAATCCGCTGCGACTCCGACAGCGCAAAGCCGTATTGCGGAGCGATAAGCGTTCCCACCAAACCGGCCGTGACAACAAGAGGCACCCAAGACTTCTTCAACATCCGTTCCTCCTCCGACTATTCATCCGAGATTGATCGTTGGTTATTACACTTTCAGAAACTTGCGGACCGACAGCGTGCTTCCCCAAATGCCGATCATAATGCCGATGCCCAGCAGAAGCCCTGCCGTCTTAAGGCTGATCGCTTCAAAGGGCAGCAATTGAACGAGCAGCAGGTTCAGGTCAAGCTGGATCGCCCGCATCATTTCCCAATACCCGTACAGCAGCAGGCCGACGGGAATTGCCGAACCGATAATGCCGAGTAGCGCCCCTTCGATAAAGAACGGCCAGCGGATAAACGAGTTGGTCGCCCCGACGAGCTTCATGATGGAAATCTCGCGGCGGCGCGCCACGATCGTAATTTTAATCGTATTGGAAATCAGGAACATCGCGGTCAGCGCCAATCCGGCCACAATGACCAGCCCGACGTTGCGGACGATCGACGTCACTTTGAACATCGTCTCTACTGTCCCTTGCCCGTAGCTGACCCGGTAAATCGGCTTCGTCGGCTTATCGTTGTTCAAGCCCTCGATCTGCTTCGCCACCGCTGCGACCTCATGAGGATCGGTCACTTCGACGGTGAAGGAATCGTTCAGCGGATTGTTCTCGCCCTCGAACCCTTCGAGCAGCTGCTTCCCGTCTCCCAGCTTTCCGCGCAAGTATTCAAGCCCTTCCTCTTTGGAAACAAACTTGACCTTCGAAACGTTAGAGATGGCCGAAATTTCGTTTTGCAATGAAGTTACCTGTTCCTGCGGCGTTTTTACCTCAAGATACACGCGAATCTCGACCTGCTGTTCGATCTGCTGGGTCAAGTAATTGACATTCAGCGTCAGAAGCAAAAAGACACCCAAAATAAACAAAGAAATCGCAATCGCACTAATGGAGGCAAAGGACATCCAGCCGTTTCGAACGACGTTTTTACCGCCTTCGCGAAGATGCCGCACGGCCGTGTTAATCCTCATAGCCGTAGTCACCCCTTACCTCATCCCGGACAAGCCTGCCCGATTCGATGGCCAGTACCCGCTTGCGCATCGTGTTGACGATTTCTTTATTGTGCGTTGCCATAATGATGGTCGTGCCGCGGAAGTTAATTTCTTCCATCAGCTTCATAATGCCCCACGACGTGTCGGGATCAAGGTTCCCCGTCGGCTCGTCCGCCACGATGACGGAAGGGCTGTTCACGATCGCCCGGGCAATAGCGACCCGCTGCTGCTCGCCCCCGGAAAGCTGGGTCGGCAGAGAATTGATTTTGTCCTTGAGCCGCACGAGCTCCAGCACTTCGAGCGTGCGCTTCTTGATGAGCTTCTTCGGCGCCTCGATCACTTCCATGGCGAAGGCGACGTTCTCATATACGGTAAGCTTCGGGAGCAACCGGAAGTCTTGGAAAATGACCCCGATATTGCGCCGGACAAACGGGATTTTGCGCTGTTTGAGCTTCTCCAGATTGAAGCCGTTGACGAATATCGTGCCTTTGGTCGGTCGCTCTTCTCTGTAAATCATTTTCATAAAGGTCGATTTGCCGGCGCCGGAAGGGCCAACGACATAAAGGAAATCGCTTTGGTCGACCTTGACGCTGATGCCTTTCAAGGCATGGCTGCCGTCAGGATACGTTTTCCAAACGTCCTGCATTTCGATCACGATATCACATCCTGAAAAATTTGCGAGTCTGTAGACCGCCTCGAGAAGCGGACTTGATGCCAGCCTTTACAAGTTCGACATAAAAGCGCAAAATCCTTTATCCGACAATGAATTTCTACAGTTTCTTCACATTTCGGAACACCGGTTCGGGTCGGAGTATAGGACCGTACGGTTCGCCGCTTCGCTCTTCTTCGACCGGATCGTACAGCCCGCGCGGCCTTACACGGAAGATTGGCGAACGACGGCGACTGGAAAGTTTAGGGGCTTGGCCGCATATAGATGAAGAGGTAGAAGTGTATCGAGGGACAAAAGGAGAGCCCGTCATGCCACGATGGAATCTGCGTTTTCACTGGATCTGGATCGGCACGCTGACGCTGATGCTGATCATTTTCCTGTCGGTTACCGCCTACGGGTCGCTCGCCCGGGTTCCTGCAGGCGCGCGTGTTGCAGGCTGGCCGATCGGGGGCCTGTCCTGGCCGGAGCTCGAGCGTCAGCTTGCTTCGAAAACGTCGGCGCTGCTGGAGCAAAAGGTTCGGCTGACCGTGCCGGGAGGCGGCAGCGCCGAGCGGACGCTCCGGCAGCTTGGGCTTGAAATCGACGGCCAGGAGCTGCTGGCGCAGCTTCGGCCCGTTCGGGAAGGGCCGCCGTACCGGCGGGCAGCGGCCCGCTGGCGGCTGCGGGGAGCCTCGCTTGCGCTGACGCCCGTGCTATCCGCAGACAAGCTGCAGGCCGCGCTGAGCGAGGCGTTCCCGCAGGTTTATGCCCGTAAGCCTACCGATGCGAAGCGGCTGATCGACGCGAACGACGCCATCAGCTACGTGCCCGAGGCCCGTGTCGAACGGGTCGATGAAGGGCAGTTGTTAAGCCGGCTCCAAGCGGCGCTGCCGGACTGGGGAGCCGTTGCCGCAGCACCCGAATCCGTCCGGCAGGCGCCTGCCGCCATCTTGCTGGACGTTCCAATGCGAACGCAGGAGCCGGCCATTACGGAGCAAGCGCTGCGCGCGCAGGGAATTATACACAAAGTCGGCGAGTTCACGACTGTATCCCCACCGGCCCCAGCCGCCATCAGCATCGAAGGACGGGTGCACAACGTCCGTTCGACGGCCGCTTCCCTGCAGGATGTGCTGCTGAAGCCGAGCGAGGTATTCGACTATGCTCCGTTCATCGAACGGACGGAGAAGCGTTTCGGCTTCAAAGAAGCGCCTGTCATCGTGAACGGCAAGCTCGTTCCCGGCATCGGCGGCGGCATCTGCCAGGTGTCGTCGACGCTGTACAACGCCGTCCTGCGGGCGGGTCTGGCCGTCGTAGAGCGGCGGAATCATTCGCTCCCCGTGAGCTATGTCGCGCTGGGGCAGGACGCCACGTTCGCCACCGGCCACATCAATTTCAAATTCCGCAACTCGACGGACCATTATTTGCTGATTCGTACCTCCTCGGACGAGCGCAGCGTCACCGTGAAGCTGTTCGGCCAGACGCCTCCGGACATCACCTACGAAATCGAGTCGAAGACGCTCGAAACGTTGGCGCCGCCGGTCAAGTACGTGCTGAATCCGACGCTGCCGAGCGGCAAACAGGAAATCGTCATGCAAGGAAAGCCCGGGTATGTCGTCGAAACGTTCCGAAATAAAAAACAAAACGGCGTCGTTATTTCGCAGGAAAAGGTTTCACGCGATACCTACCACGCCCAGCCGACCGTGATCGCTTCCGGCGGCGGCTCGGGAACCCTTGACCGTACGTCGCCTCCGCCAGGAGAGTCGCCTGCGCCGCTTATCGAGGACGGCGTCCGCGGACCGACTTTCCGGTGACCGTGTGTAGACACGAAAAACCCCCAGCCCGTCTGAAGGCATTCGGCTGATATAGCCGCCCTTCTGCGGATGGGGGTTTTGAACTTATTTACCTGCTTTTCGCGAAATATTCCTCGAACCAAGCCGACGAGCCAGCCAGAACGGCTTCCGCCCGTTCGATCGCTTGACTCACCTGCGCCGCGGCGGTACCGCCGTAGACGTTGCGGGCGTTTACGACACTTTCCGGCTGCAGCACGTCGTAAATGTCCTGATCGAATTGCTTGGAAAATTGATGGAACTCTTCCAGCTTAAGGTCGAGCAAATACTTTTGATTTTGGATACAGTAAAGCACCGTTTTGCCGATGACTTCATGCGCTTGACGGAACGGCATTCCTTTGTTCACCAAGTAGTCCGCGATATCCGTCGCATTGGAGAAGTCCTGGTTGACGGCTTGGCGCATCCGGTCCTTGTTCACCTTCATCGTGCTGATCATCGGCGCGAACAATTGCAGCGCACCCTGCAGCGTGCGAACCGTATCGAACATGCCTTCTTTGTCTTCCTGCATATCCTTGTTGTAAGCGAGCGGCAGCGACTTCAGCACGGTCAGGAGGCCGAACAGATTGCCGTAGACACGGCCCGTTTTGCCGCGCACAAGCTCGGCGACATCGGGATTTTTCTTCTGCGGCATAATGCTGCTGCCGGTACAGAAAGCGTCATCCAGCTCGATGAACCGGAACTCCGTGCTGGACCACAGCACGAACTCCTCGCTGAGGCGCGACAGGTGCATCATAATCGTCGCCGCGTTCGACAGGAACTCCAGAATAAAATCGCGATCGCTTACCGCGTCCAGCGAATTCTCGTACACGCCGTCGAAGCCGAGCTGCTCTGCCACGAAGTGACGGTCGATCGGGAACGTCGTTCCGGCCAGCGCCCCGGCGCCCAGCGGCAGCACGTTCACGCGCTTGTAGCTGTCCTGCAGACGCTCGATGTCGCGCTGGAACATCGATACGTACGCCATCAAATGATGAGCGAACAAAATCGGCTGCGCCCGCTGCAAATGTGTGTAGCCCGGCACGATCGTATCGAGGTTCGCTTTCGCTTGTCCGATCAGCGCTTCCTGCACCTTGTTCAGCAGACCGACAAACTCTACGACCCGTTTGCGAAGCCATAAGTGCATATCCGTGGCTACCTGATCGTTGCGGCTGCGGCCGGTGTGCAGCTTGCCTCCGACCGGGCCCACCTCGTCGATCAGCGACTTCTCGATGTTCATATGAATGTCTTCGTCGCTAATAGAAAATTCCATTTCGCCACGACGAATGACGCTCTGCACCTTAAGCAAACCGTCCTTGATTTTCTCCACGTCGTCTGCCGGAAGAATGCCGCATTTGCCCAGCATGGTCACATGCGCCAGACTGCCTTGGATATCCTCCTCGGCCAGCTCCTTGTCGAACAGGATCGACGCCGTATATTCTTCGACCAGTTGGTCCGTCTTTTTCGTAAACCGTCCGCCCCACAGCTTGGACATATCAGCGTCCCCCTTTTTCGATATCGTATGCACCGAATGAGTGCTGCCCGGTATACACAACCTTAGGGCTTCCCGCTGACGGAAAACCCTAAGGCTCGAAGTGTTACAGGCTGATGATGGCCGGCTTCTCGCCTGCCGCGATTTATTTCGCCGCGTTCTGCTCGACGCCGGAAGCGACGCGCAAACGCAGCGCGTTCAAACGGATGAAGCCTGTCGCATCGCCTTGGTTGTACGCTTGCGTCGGGTCGGCTTCCATCGTCGCAATGTGCGGGTTGTACAAGCTGACCGGGCTCTTCACACCGGCGGCGATCACGTTGCCTTTGTACAGCTTGAGGCGTACCGTGCCGCTCACGTTCTTCTGGCTCTCAGATACGAGCGCCTGCAGCGCAAGCCGCTCCGGAGCGAACCAGAAGCCGTTGTACACAAGCGAGCTGTAACGCGAGATGAGCGAGTCGCGCAGATGCATGACTTCGCGGTCCATCGTGAGCGATTCCATCTTGCGGTGAGCGGAGAACAGAATGGCGCCGCCCGGGGTTTCGTACACGCCGCGGCTCTTCATGCCGACGAAGCGGTTCTCCACCATGTCAACGCGGCCGATCCCGTGCTTGCCGCCCAGTTCGTTCAGCTTCTCCATCACCTGCAGCGGAATCATACGCTCGCCGTTCACGGCCACGCAGTTCCCCTGCTCGAACTCCAGTTCGACATATTCCGCTTGGTCCGGAGCATCCTCCGGGTCCACGCTCAGCAGGTACATGTCTTTGTTCTCCGGTGCGCTCGCGTCGAACCACGGATCTTCGAGCACGCCGCTCTCATAGCTGATGTGCAGCAGATTGCGGTCCATCGAGTACGGCTTGGCCGCCGAAGCGGTGACCGGAATGCCGTGCTTCTCGGCGTAAGCAATCATTTCGGCCCGGCCCGGGAACTGCTCGCGGAACTGCTCCAGACGCCAAGGCGCGATGACCTCGATCTCCGGCGTCAGCGCCGCAGCCGTCAGCTCGAAGCGGATTTGATCGTTGCCCTTGCCCGTAGCGCCGTGCGCAATCGCCGTAGCGCCTTCCGCGCGCGCGATTTCGACCATACGCTTCGCGATCAGCGGCCGCGCGATGCTGGTGCCGAGCAGGTATTGCCCTTCATAGAGCGCGCCTGATTGGAACATCGGATAAATGAAATCGCGGGCGAATTCTTCACGCAGGTCGTCGATGTATACTTTGGAGGCGCCGGTGTTCAGCGCTTTCTCCTCCAAGCCGTCCAGCTCTTCCTTTTGTCCAATATCCGCGGTAAAAGCGATGATTTCGGCATCGTACGTTTCTTTCAGCCATTTCAGAATGATCGACGTATCGAGGCCGCCGGAGTAGGCCAATACGATTTTTTGCTTTGCCATGTGGTTCCCGCTCTCCTTTAATTGTAAGCTTTCCGAATATTACAAGATCGCTGCCATGACTGCCTTTTGCGCATGCAGCCGGTTTTCCGCCTGATCGAAGATGACGGAGTTCGGTCCGTCGATGACCCCTTCGGATACTTCTTCCCCGCGGTGCGCCGGCAAGCAGTGCATGAACAAGAAATCTTTTTTTGCATATTTTACGAGCTCGTCGTTGACCTGATAGTTTTTGAACGCGATCTCCCGTTCCTTCTGCTCCGCCTCGAAGCCCATGCTGGCCCACACGTCCGTATAAATGACGTCCGCATCCGCCACCGCTTCTTTCGGGTCGGCTCCCACGTGAATGGTCGCTCCCATTTTGGCAGCACTTTCCTTACATTGACGCAGCACTTCGCTGTCCGGCTCGTAGCCTTCCGGTGTCGCTACGGCGAAATTGACGCCAAGCTTGGCCGCGCCCATCAATAAGGAGTGTACCATATTATTCCCGTCGCCGATATAGGCCACTTTGAGGCCTTGCAGACGGCCTTTTTTCTCATAAATCGTCTGGTAATCCGCCAGCGCCTGGCACGGATGGGACAAATCCGTCAATCCGTTGATTACCGGCACCGTTGCGGCCCGCGCCAGTTCGATGACCGTGCGGTGCGCGAAGGTGCGGATCATGATGCCGTCCAAATAACGCGACAGCGTCTGCGCCGTATCGTGAATCGATTCGCCGCGGCCGATTTGCAGATCGTTCTTGCTGAGGAACAGCGCATGCCCCCCAAGCTGATACATCCCTACCTCAAAAGATACCCGCGTCCGCGTGGACGATTTTTCGAAAATCATGCCAAGCGTTTTGCCTTTGAGCGGCTGATACGCTTCCCCTGCTTTATGCTTTCTTTTGAGCTCGACTGCGAGCTCGATCAAATATTGAATCTCTTCCGGCGCGTAGTCAACCAAGCCGATAAAATCGCGCCCTCTGAGCTGAACCGCCAAATCTTGTTGTGCCGTTCCCGCCATGGATGTCTCTCCTTTCGGTATGCGTTTCTTTGTCAGCCTATACAGCGGCTGCGGCTTTCTTCGCCAATACGCTGCAAATCGTCTCCAGCCCGCGATCCAAATCTTCCTTCGAGATCAACAAGCTCGGCGCCAAACGGATCACGTTCGGTCCCGCGGATACGACGAGCACGCCCTGCCCGTGAATTTCCGAGATCAGCTCCGCCGCCGGCACGGTCAAACCGATGCCGATCAGCAGCCCAAGCCCGCGGATCTGACCTACCAGCGGATTGTCCGCCAGCTTCGTTTGCAGCTCGCTCATAATATAACTTCCCAGCTCCGCCGCCCGCTCCGGCAGCTTCTCCGCCAGCATCGTCTCAACGGTCGCAATACCCGCCGCGGTGGACAAGTAGTTCCCGCCGAAGGTGGAGCCGTGGCTACCGGCCGTGAACGCTTCGCGCAGCTTCGCTTTGCCGAGCAGCGCGCCGATCGGCATGCCGCTGCCCAGCCCTTTGGCCAGCGTAAACAAATCCGGCTCGATGCCGTAATGCTCATAGGCAAACAGCTTGCCCGTCCGTCCCATACCGGTCTGAATCTCGTCCAGAATGAGCAGCAGCCCGTGCTGCTTGCACAGCTCCGCCACCCGCTTCACGAACGCAGTATCCGCCGGATTGACGCCGCCTTCACCCTGCACCAGCTCAAGCATGATCGCGCACGTCCGGTCGCCGATCAGCCTCTCCAAAGCGTCCGCGTCGTTGTACGGCGCGTAGACGAAGCCTTCCGGCAGAGGCGCGAAGCCCTCTTTCACTTTATCCTGTCCCGTTGCCGTCAGCGTAGCCAGCGTCCGGCCGTGGAACGACATGTCGAAGGTAATGATCTCGTAGCGCTGCGGCTGGCCGAGCACCTTGTTGAAATAACGCCGCGCCAGCTTGATCGCTGCTTCGTTCGCCTCTGCTCCGCTGTTGCAGAAAAACACCGCATCGGCACAGCTGTTGTCCACGAGAAGCTGAGCCAGCTTCTCCTGGTTCGGAATGTAGAACAGGTTGCTCGTATGCCAGAGCGTATCAACCTGCTCCTTCAGCCGTTCGGTCACCTGCTTCGGCGCATGCCCGAGGTTCGTCACCGCCAGCCCGCACATCAAATCCAGATACTCCTTGCCATGCTCATCCCACAGACGGCTGCCGTCCCCCTTCACAAACGTAAAAGGATACCGTGCGTAGTTCGGAAACAATGCGCTTTGAGCCTCTCCCATGTCGTTCACTCCTTTGTCTCGGATCAATTTAGAATGAATGCAATTTATTCTTTCACAATGCGGGTGCCGATTCCGCCGTCCTTCAGCGCCCGGCTGAGCACTTCCGGCTCTGCGCCATTGACGATGACAACTTCGCGCACCTTGCCTTGAATACACTGTACCGCCGCGCGCACTTTCGGAATCATGCCGCCGTAAATTTCGCCGCTGGGGATCATTTCGTCGATCTCGCGGACGGTGACCGAAGGAAGAACCCGCTTCTCGCCGTCCACCGTCTTCATAATGCCGGGTACGTCCGTCACGACGATCATCCGCTCCACTCCCAAGTGCGAAGCGACCGCGCCTGCCGCCGTATCGGCGTTGATGTTGTAGCGTTGGCCGCCGTCGGCTCCGATGCCGACCGGCGCGATGACGGGAATGTAGCCCATCGCCACGATACCCTGCACGAGCTCCGCGTTCACCTGCGTCACGTCGCCGACGAGCCCGATCTCGTGCGCGTTCGCCACCGGCGCCGCCTCGATCAGATGTCCGTCGACACCGGACAAGCCGAGCGCTTTCGCCCCGGAAAGCTGGATTTTGCGGACGATTTCTTTGTTAATTTGTCCTGCCAGCACCATTTCGACCACATCGAGGACGGCTTCGTTCGTTTTGCGAAGGCCGTTCACGAATTCGGACTCAATGCCCAGCTTGCCGAGCGTATCCGAGATCGCCGGACCGCCGCCGTGCACGATGACGGGAACGATGCCTTCCGCCTGCAGCCGCTTCAAATCGTCGAAAAAAAGCTTCGGCAGCGCCGCAAGCGTACTGCCGCCGCATTTCATCACAAAACAATTGCTCATCCGAACCGTTCCCCTTTATCGTTTCACCGGTTTGCAACACTGGGGTTGCGGGTGGTTTGTTTTCGCCCATTATCGCCGAGCTTCAGGTTAAGTCCGGTACGCCGCGTTGATTCGCACGTAGTCATAGGTCAAATCGCAGCCCCACGCCGTCGCCGACGCTTCGCCCATATGCAGGTCGACATGGATGAGCACGAGATCGCCCTTCAAGTATTCCGCAGCCCGCTCCTCGTCGAACTTCACCGGACGCGATTGCTCCAGCACGACAATATCGCCGAGGCGGATGTCGACGGTTTCCGTCTTCACCGGGTACCCGGCGCGGCCGACCGCCGCAATGATGCGTCCCCAGTTGGCATCGGCACCGAAGCAAGCGGATTTCACCAAGCTCGAGCCGATGACCGTCTTCGCAATCGCCCGTGCCGCTTCACGCGAATCCGCGTTCGCCACCGTGACCTCGATCAGCTTCGTCGCGCCTTCGCCGTCCCGCGCAATCGCCTTGGCCAAGTACTCGCCGACATGGTTGAATGCGGCCTTGAACGCCGCCCAATCCGCATGCTCCGGCGTCAAGCGCTCGTTCTCTGCCAGTCCGCTTGCCATGACAACAACCATATCGTTCGTGCTCGTGTCGCCGTCCACAGTAATCATGTTGAACGTTGAATCGGTGACGTCGTTCAGCAGCTTTTGCAGCTCGGCGCTTTCGATATTCGCGTCGGTCGTCATAAACCCGAGCATCGTCGCCATGTTCGGATGGATCATGCCCGATCCCTTCGCCGCCCCGGCAATATGCACGGTACGTCCACCGACCGTCACGCGAACGCAAATTTCTTTTTTGACCAGATCGGTCGTTAAAATCGCCTGGCAGAAGTCGTCCCCGCCGTCCGCGCTTACAGCCGCCGGAAGCTTCTCGATGCCTCCGAGCACCTTCGGCATCGGCAGCAGCTCGCCGATCACGCCCGTGGACGTGACGCCGACCAGATGCTCGGCTACGCCGAACGCTTTGGCTCCCGCCGCACGCATCGCGCGCGCATCGTCTTCACCCTGTTGGCCCGTGCAGGCATTGGCGTTGCCGCTGTTCACCAGCATCGCCTGCAGCTTGCCACCCTGCGCAATGCTCTCTTGCGTCACCTTCAGGGGAGCCGCTTGAAACTGATTCAGCGTATAAACGCCTGCCGCTTCTGCGGGCACCTCGCACACAATCACGCCGAGATCGTGGCGCTCCGTTTTTTTCAATCCGCAGTGCAGCCCACCCGCACGAAACCCTTTGGGCGTCGTCACGGAGCCGTCCGGCACTATCGTAAACGTATCGTTAACTTTTGTCGCCATCGCTTTCTTCACCTGTTCCCTTACGTTATGGATATACCGGAGTGAAAGCGAGACCCGTCGCTTCATCCCAGCCCATCATCAAATTCAAGTTTTGAACGGCTTGCCCGGCCGCCCCTTTGACTACATTATCGATAACCGACACGATCGTCAGGCGCCCCGTGCGCGAATCGAGCGACAGCCCGATATCGCAATAGTTCGAGCCCCAGACTTCCTTCGTCGCCGGGTATTTCCCCTTGTCCCGGATGCGCACGAACTTACGTCCCTCATAATATTGACGGTACAGCTCGCGAATGTCGTCCTCGCTCTGCGGGCTTTTGAGATTCACATAAATCGTAGATAAAATACCGCGCGTCATCGGCACCAAATGCGTCGTGAACGTCATCACGACTTCTTCCCCTGCAAGCCGGCTCAGCGCCTGCTCAATCTCCGGTGTATGCTGGTGCTTGTTCACTTTATACGCCAGGAAGTTTTCGTTGATTTCCGAATAATGCACGAGCAGGCTGAGACCGCGTCCCGCGCCCGATACACCCGACTTCGCGTCTGCGATGATCGATTTCGTATCGATCCAGCCGCTTGCCGCAAGCGGCGCCAGACCAAGCAGCGTGGCCGTCGGATAGCAGCCCGGATTGGAAATGAAGTCCTTCCCTCGCACTTCTTCTCCGAACACCTCGCACAGCCCGTAAACGGCTTTCTTCAAATATTCCGGATCGGCCGGCTTATGCTTATACCACGTCTCGTATACGTCGCCCGATTGCAGGCGGAAATCCCCGGAAATATCGATGACCTTCAGTCCGGCATCCAGCAGCTTCGGCGACAGCTCGGTGCTGACCCCATGTGGCGTTGCCAAGAAGACGACGTCCGCTTTGCTTCGGATCAGCTCGACATCGACCGCATCCAGCCGGTCCGTCAAAATTTGATTCAAATGCGGATAGCCGTCCGCAATCGGCGCTCCGGCGCTCGAGGAGGAAATTACCGAGGTAATCTCCACATTCGGATGCGCCAGCAAAAGCCGGATGAGCTCCACACCGCCATAACCGGTTGACCCAACGATCGCCGCTCTTAATTTCGTAGTCATGTTCCGTCCCTCCACTTGCAAACTATGTATTATTATACATTCTGAAGCATAATAATTCAACGAGATTTTTGCCCTATCCGTCGCCCGGTCCCGCTGTCCCACCCGGGTGAAAAAGCTCACTGCTGCCAAACGTTTTACATTGTACCGGAGGCAAGCGTATGTCCTATCCCAGACCATCTTGAACTGAAGCTTCCCCCATGATAAAATTTATGAAGCAAAACGTCGCCGTAAACGGAGTTGTTCCGCATGAACAAGGTAGAGGCCGAATTCGGCAATTTGGTGAAAGCGTTTCGAAAACGCCATATGGGCAAAGGCCCGCGGGAGATTCGCACGACGTTCTGCAAGCATTGGGCCATCTGCGAGATGGAGGGCAACCTGTCCCCCGTCGAAAAATTCATCGCTTCCGCCGCTGACGGCAAGCAGGCGCTGCGTTCAGCACGCACCGAAATGGTCAAGGAAATGTATCGCTTGCACCGGCCGGTAGAAATGGAAAAGCTGCTCGGCGCAAACTTCGTCGATCTGTTCGTAGATATCGACCTCGACAAAGATATCGGCATGAGCATTTTCGTATTTGACGAAGATATTGAGAAAAAATTCAGCGTGTAGCAAATTTGTGCATCAAGTGGACGGATCTCCTCCGCCCTTATAATTGCATATGTGCCGTTGGCACTTGGCAGCGAACCTGCTCAAGACTAACCGCCGCAACAGATCCGCTCTCGCCTTCCGCAACCGTTCGGAAATGGGGAGCTGCATCTTTGCGGCTTTTTTTATCCCATTTTCACGAAAAGGTGGTCTTCTTTCTATGGGTTCTACAAAGCATACCGGGCGCATCTCGCTCCCTTCCCGCCCTGATCCGTCGCTGTGGGTCAGCAAGGTGCCGTTCGGCCTGAACCGGATCAAGCCGCGGCATATCCGCGATACGTTCAAAGCATTCTGGGACAACCGCGATCAGCTCCCCTATGCCGCCCGCATCTTGACTCAGGGCGTCTGCGACGGCTGCGCGCTCGGCGTCTCCGGACTGTACGATCAGACGCTGAACGGCCCGCACCTGTGTACCACTCGACTCAACGTACTGCGGCTGAACACGATGCCGGCGATCCGGGAAGAAGTGCTGCATGCGGATATCGACGAGCTGCGGCGGCTAGACAGCACCGCGCTGCGCAAGCTCGGACGGCTGCCGTATCCGCTTATCCGCCGCAAAGGCGAACGCCGGTTCAGCCGGATTACGTGGGATGAAGCTCTTAACGAGATTGCCGCCAAAATCCGCAGCATTGATCCCAAGCAGCTCGCTTTCTATTTGACGGCGCGCGGCATCACGAACGAATCGTATTACACGGCGGCCAAGATAGCGCGGTTTCTAGGGACGAATCATATCGACAACGCATCGCGCATCTGCCATTCTCCGTCCAAAACGGCGTTGAAACGGTCCGTCGGTATCGGAGCTTCGAGCTGCAGCTACAAAGACTGGATCGGCACGGACGTGCTCGTCTTCTGGGGCAGTGTGGCGGCGAACAACCAGCCGGTGTCGACGAAGTACATGTATGCGGCCAAGCGGAAAGGGACGAAGATCGTCGTCATCAACCCGTACTATGAGCCGTCCATGGACCAATACTGGATTCCGTCGATTGCGGAATCGGCTTTGTTCGGCACCAAGCTGACCGACGACTTCTACCAAGTTCATATCGGCGGGGATATCGCTTTTATGAACGGCGTCATGAAGCATTGGTTCGAGATGGAGGATGCCGATCCGGGCTCGGCCGTCGATCACGATTTCGTCCGGGCGCATACGAACGGGTATGAAGAGCTGCGGGCCCACGTGATGCGCCAGGACTGGACGCTGCTCGAATCGTCATCAGGCTTAACCCGCGAGCGCATGGGAGAATTCGCCCGAATGCTCGCTGCCGCGAAGTCGGCCGTATTCGTGTGGAGCATGGGGCTGACGCAGCACCGCTTCGGCACGGACAATATTTCGCAGGTGGCCAATCTGGCCTTGCTGCGCGGGTTTCTGGGCCGCGAGCATTGCGGCCTAATGCCGATCCGCGGCCACAGCGGCGTGCAGGGCTCGGGCGAGATGGGCGCCGACCCGTTCAGCCTGCCGGGCGGCGAGTTCAAAGGCGGCGACATCGAGCGGATCGAGCGGCTGTGGAACTTCCCGCTGCCGAAATGGCAGGGGGACATCGTCGGCGTATCGCTGGAAAATGCGCTGCTGCCGGAAGATCATGAGCGGAAGCTGAAGGTATTCTATACGTCCGGCGGCAACTTTCTGGAAACGATGCCGGACCCGGAATTTGTGGAGCGCTGCCTCGCCAATGTCGAGCTCCGCGTACATCAGGATATTATTCTAAACACGTCGACTCTGGTCGATGCGAAAGAAACGGTTATCGTCCTTCCCGCCAAGACCCGCTACGAGCAGCCTGGCGGAGGGACATCCACTTCAACGGAGCGAATGGTGTATTTCTCGCCGGAAATCGAAGGGCCCCGGATGCCGGAGGCTAGGGCGGAATGGGCCATCTACGTCGATCTCGCCGCCCGCGTCAAACCGGGTGCGAAGCACTTAATCGGCTGCGAAGACGCCTTCGCGATCCGCGAGGAAATCGCTCTGGCCGCGCCCAATTACGACGGCATTCAGCACTTGCGCCATCGCGGCGACGTGTTTCAGTGGGGCGGCGCCTGGCTCTGCGAGGGCGGCATTTGCCCGACGCCGGATGGCCGGGGAACGCTGCTGCCGATTGAGCTGCCTGAGCTGCGCAAGCCGGAGGGGCATTTTTACGTGACGACCCGCCGGGGCAAGCAGTTCAATTCGATGGTCTACAGCGAGACCGATCCGTTCAACGGCGCAGACCGGTACGACGTGCTGATGAACGAGCTGGACGGGCGGATGCTTCAGCTTCGGGAAGGCGACGCCATTGTCGTCTACAACCGGTACGGATCGTTTCACGGCCGGGTAAAATGGGAACGTATCAAGGAAGGCAACATCGAAGTCCATTGGCCGGAAGGGAATGTGCTGATCCCGAAAGGGGTATATGAGCCGTTCGCTGGCATTCCGGAATACAATACGACGGTCATCGTGGAAAAAGCGGAGACCTACCACGCCTTCAAGGATACGAAGTACGTGGAACGGCGCATTGAAGAGCTGGAAACGGAAAGCGGGTGAGGTCTATGGATAAGGAGCATTCGGCGGCGGGCCGGACCGTCTGGCATTATGACGGAGAAAAGCTTCAAGCACAGACTGATCGGATCGCTGCGGAGCGGCCTTTTACTTTGGAGCTCGACGGAGAGGAGTTTGCGACCATCGTCTGCACGCCGACCGATCTGGAAGATTTGGCGTTCGGTTTTCTCGCCTCCGAAGGCGTCATCCGAACGGCGGACGAGGTAATCGGGCTTGCCGTCGATCCTCGCCGGGGCTTGGCCCGAGTCCGCCTGCTCCACCCGGAGCGAGGCCGCAGCCCGGATCATTCCAAGCGGTTCATCGGCTCGTGCTGCGGCAAAGGCCGCCAGTTTTATTTTCGCAGCGATGTCCGCACGGCCAAGACCATTATGTCGCGGCAGACGATTACTCCGGCTCAATGTATCGGCTTGATCCGGCAGCTGCAGGACGGCTCGGACCTGTTTCGCGAAACGGGCGGGGTGCATAACGCCGCTCTCTGCTCCCCGGATCGCCTGCTCGTCTGCCGCACGGATATCGGCCGCCACAACGCGCTCGACAAAGTGTTCGGTCACTGCTTGCGGGAGCGTTTATCGATGAAGGACAAAGTCGTCGCCTTCAGCGGGCGCGTCAGCTCGGAGGTGCTGCTCAAGACGTCCAAAATGGGCGTCGGCACGCTGCTTTCCAAGTCTGCGCCGACTGACCTCGCACTAGAGCTTGCCGATGAGCTGGGCATTACCGTTATCGGCTTTATTCGCGGCAGTTCGTTCAATGTGTATTCGCATCCGGAGAGAATAACGAGGCCATCCGGCGACTAGCCGGTCAAACGGTTTTCACCCCAACCTTATGGAGCGGCTTCGTGCGGTTAACCCGCCCGCGGCCGCCTTAATCTTCCTAAGGCCCCGCTCCAGAGCCCATCAGCTTGAACCCCTCCCCCAGCACTTCGTTCGTATCGCTTAGAATGACAAAAGCCTCCGGATCCAGCTTCCGGACCAACGTTTTCAACCGGATCACTTCCGTTTGCCCGACCACAACCATCAACACCGCACGGCTTTGGCCGGTATACCCGCCTTTGGCTTCCAGCTCCGTCAGCCCCCGATCCAGCTCATGCAAAATCGCTTCCCGAATCTTGTCCGAAGCCGACGAGACGATAAAAGCTACTTTGGAGTAATTCAACCCGATCTGCACGACACTGATCGTTTTGCTTGTCACAAACAACCCGATGAGTGCATACATTGCTTTTTCCGGGGACAGCACGATACCCGCCGATAAAATGACCAGCCCGTCAAGCATCGCAACGCATAGTCCGAGGCTGAGGCCGGTGTATCGGTGGATCAGCTGCGCGGCCAAATCCAAGCCCCCTGTCGATCCCCGGCCCCGAAACACAAGCCCCAGTCCCATCCCGATGAGAATGCCGCCGTAAATGCTGGCAAGCAATAAATTGTTCGTCAAGGCAGGAAACCCGCGCGTCAGCAGAACCATAAGGGGGAGCACTACCGACCCGACCGCCGTCTTGGCGCCGAACTGCCTTCCCAGCAGCAAAGTACCGGCAAGAAACAGCGGGATGTTCAGAGTCCATTGAGTATAGGCCGGTTCAAAGCCGAACAGCGTCTGAACGATGATACTGATGCCCGTCACCCCGCCCGATGCCACCCGGTTCGGGCTCAAGAATGCGTTAAAGCTGACCGCAATTAGGAGCGAACCGATGAGCAGGAGGCCGTATTCCTTAAGCAAGCCCTGCCAGCGGGGCAGAGCAGCAGCTTCCCGCCCCTTCCATCCCATCCGTCTGCCCGATCTTCCGGTGCCTTCGATTACCGACATCCGCTCTCCCCCTGCATAAAAAAACTACACGCCAGTTTCGGCTTCTTCCCTGGCCGAGCCGAAACTCCCTTGGGAGTTGGCAAAGCCAGCGGAATATGAAGCCGTTACTAACGTGTAGGATGAGCTTACCTGTTTCATTTTATGATGCGCCGTTTTCTTTATCCGGTTTATTGATTTGCTGGCGCAAATAGGCGTCGATAAATGCGTCCAAATCGCCGTCCATTACCGCGCCGACATTACCGGTTTCCTCTTGGGTCCGGTGATCCTTGACCATACTGTACGGATGAAATACGTACGAGCGGATCTGGCTACCCCATGCGATGTCGGATACTTCGCCGCGGATTTCCGCGAGATGCTTTTGCTGCTCCTCGATTTTTTTCTCGTACAACTTGGACCGGAGCATTTTCATCGCGCGCTCGCGGTTCTTAATCTGCGAACGCTCCGTCTGGCAGCTGACAACGACGCCCGTCGGAATGTGGGTAATCCGTACCGCCGAGTCCGTCGTATTGATATGCTGCCCGCCCGCTCCGCTGGAGCGGTACGTATCGACCTTGAGATCCTCCGTACGGATCTCGATTTCCACGTCATCATCAATTTCTGGCATTACGTCGCACGAGACGAACGACGTATGGCGGCGCCCTGAAGCATCGAACGGCGAAATACGCACCAAGCGGTGTACGCCTTTTTCCGCCTTCAAATAACCATAAGCGTTGTACCCTTTAATAAGCAGCGTCACGCTTTTCACACCGGCCTCATCACCCGGCAGATAGTCGAGCACCTCGACTTTGAAGTCACGCTTCTCGGCCCAGCGGCGGTACATGCGCAGCAGCATCTCCGCCCAGTCCTGCGATTCCGTACCGCCCGCCCCTGGATGAAGCTCCAGAATCGCATTCAAACGATCGTACGGCTGGCTGAGCAGCAGCTGCAGCTCGAAGTTCTCCAGTTTCTTAACGAGGGAAGCGATCCCGGCCTCAATTTCGCC
Organism: Paenibacillus tyrphae; assembly: GCF_000722545.1. GTDB lineage: Bacteria > Bacillota > Bacilli > Paenibacillales > NBRC-103111 > Paenibacillus_G > Paenibacillus_G tyrfis. The sequence goes on along the minus strand of NZ_JNVM01000011.1, from coordinate 125,539 downwards.
CGCCATGCTGTCGTCCTGCTCCTCCTGCATGAGCTGGGCCATGACCTCGAGGTCTTCGTATTCCGAAGCTAACGCCTGGAACTCGTCGACTACGCTTTTGATCCCGTTCGCTTCTCCGATCACCTTCTGCGCCCGCTCGTTGTCGTCCCAAAAATCCGGCGCCGACATCTTCTCTTCATAATCCGCGACCTGATCCAGCTTCAGATCTAAGTCAAAGAGACCCCCTAAGCTCAGCCAATCGCTTGGCCGTTTCTTGCAAATCCCGTTTTACATCCGCTTCTAACATGATTCAGCACCTCTATCCGTTAATTTTGCACCCTGTTACCGAAAAGGGAGACCGGAGCGATGCCCCGACCTCCCGCTTCCTATACATTTACCGCGCCATTGGCTCACCAGACATTTAAAGCTACACGCCGTGGCACTGTTTATACTTCTTCCCGCTGCCGCAAGGACACAGATCGTTGCGTCCGATCCGGTCTTCGCTTACCATAGGCTGCTTCGGCGCCGGTTCGCCGTTCGTGGCCATCTCGTGCTCATCGACCACCGCTTCGCGCACCAGGTTCGTTTCCACATGAGCTTTCATGATGTACGTCGAAACTTCTTCCTGGATGCTTTGAATCATCTCATTGAACATCTCGAAACCTTCGAACTGGTATTCGCGCAGCGGGTCCGTACCGCCGTACGCCCGAAGATGAATCCCTTGACGGAGCTGATCCATCGCATCGATGTGGTCCATCCATTTGCTGTCGACCGCACGGAGCACGACAACCTTTTCGAACTCGCGCATGAACTCCGGTCCGATCTGCTCCTCGCGCTCTTCATAGAGACGTTTCAAGAGATCTTTCATATACTCGATGGTCTCTTCTTTTTCTTTACCCCACAGCTCGTCTTTGGTCAACTGGCCTTCGTGCAGGAACGTGCCGTTCGCGTAGTCGACGATCGCCTGCAAATCCCACTCTTCCGGAACGAGATCTGCCGGACAATGCGCTTCGACGACCCGATCGATCACCGGCATCATCATGCCAAGCACGATGTCGCGAATGTTCTCGGACTCGATCACTTCGCGGCGCTGCTTGTAGATGATTTCCCGCTGCTGGTTCATGACGTCGTCGTATTGGAGGACGACTTTCCGCACGTCGAAGTTGTTGCCTTCGACCCGCTTCTGAGCCGATTCGATCGCTCTGGAGATCAGCTTGCTCTCGATCGGTTGATCTTCCTCGAACCCAAGACGGTCCATCATGCCCATGATGTTCTCCGCTCCGAAACGGCGCATGAGCTCATCTTCCAGCGACAAGTAAAACTGGGACGAACCCGGGTCGCCCTGACGGCCTGCACGGCCGCGGAGCTGGTTGTCGATCCGGCGGCTTTCGTGCCGCTCCGTACCTATAATATGCAGACCTCCGGCTTGTGGTACTCCATCGCCGAGCACAATGTCCGTACCGCGCCCAGCCATGTTGGTTGCGATCGTCACGGAGCCCGGTTGACCCGCGCGTGCGACAATTTCCGCTTCCTCCGCATGATATTTGGCATTCAATACTTTATGCTGAATGCCTTTCTTCTTCAGCATCTCGGACAACCGCTCCGAGTTCTCGATTGATACGGTACCGACGAGCACCGGCTGGTTGTTCTTATGCTTCTCCACGATCTCGCTTACGACCGCACGGAATTTGCTGGCCACCGACTTGTACACGACATCCGGCATGTCTTTCCGGATCATCGGTTTGTTGGTCGGAACGACAATAACGTCCAGGTTATAAATTTTCTTCAATTCTTCTTCTTCCGTCTTCGCCGTACCGGTCATCCCGGACAGCTTGCGGTACATCCGGAAGTAGTTCTGCAGCGTGATCGTCGCGAGCGTCATCGACTCGTTCTGCACCTGCAGCTTCTCCTTGGCTTCAATCGCCTGATGAAGCCCTTCGCTGTAACGGCGGCCTGTCATCAAACGGCCGGTAAATTCGTCTACGATTACGATCTCGCCATCATGTACGACATAGTCGACATCGAGGCGCATGATGATGTGTGCTTTCAAAGCTTGCTGAATATGGTGGTTGATCTGCACGTGGTCGTGATCGAACAAGTTTTCGATACCGAAGGCGCGTTCCACCTTCGCCACTCCCGGTTCGGTCAAAGCAACAGACCGGAGCTTCTCGTCGACCGTAAAGTCTTCCTCTTCCAACCGGCTGACGACCTGATCGGCAATATAATACAGATCCGTCGATTTGGCAGCCTGTCCGGAAATAATCAACGGCGTACGGGCTTCGTCGACCAAGATCGAGTCCACTTCGTCAATCGCCGCATAGTACAACGGACGCTGTACCATTTGTTCTTTGTACACGACCATGTTGTCACGCAAATAGTCGAAACCGAACTCGTTGTTCGTTCCGTAGGTAATGTCGCAAGCATAAGCCTGCTGCTTCGCATCATGCGACAGGTTCGGCAGGTTAACCCCGACGGACATCCCCAAGAATTCATAGATTTGGCCCATCTCGCCGCTATCCCGTTGGGCCAAGTAATCGTTGACCGTAACGACGTGCACGCCCTTGCCGAGGAGCGCATTCAAATACACCGGAAGCGTACCGACCAGCGTCTTACCTTCCCCTGTACGCATCTCCGCGATTTTGCCTTCATGCAGCGTCATACCGCCAATCAACTGCACGTCATAGTGACGCTTGCCCAAAACGCGCTTGGACGCTTCGCGCACAACGGCGAAAGCTTCCGGCAGCAGATCGTCCAGATCTTCGCCTTTTTCCAGACGCTCACGGAATTCAACGGTTTTGCCTCGCAGCTGTTCATCGGAAAGCGGTTCGATCGAAGGTTCGAGAGAATTAATGTATTCCACGGCTTTCCACATGCGCTTCAATTCACGCTCATTCGAATCGCCAAATATTTTTTTAACGAGTCCTAGCATGTTGCTAATCCCCTTCCTTATTAAAAAAAATAACCTATCCTAAATTGTAACAGTTTGCGCCTTTCACCGCAACAAACCTGCCCCGATTTCCCGAATCTACTAAAAAAGAGCCTGCCCGAACGCGCAGGCATCGCTAGATGCACCGCTGAAGCGTTCGAACAAGCTCGGTTCTTTTCTTAAGTAATCGGACGGTTTATCTAGCCGGCTCGATGAGGCCATATTTTCCGTCATTGCGTTTGTAGACCACGTTGACTTGCTCGGTATCGGAATTGGAGAAAACGAAGAAATTATGGCCTACCATGTTCATTTGCAAAATCGCCTCTTCCACATCCATCGGCTTCAGCGTAAAACGCTTCGTCCGCACCAACTCGTAATCATCTTCATCCTCTAGGGAATAGGAAGCGTCGGGCAGTTCCATCCGGAACAGATCTTTAATGCCGCCGTCCAGGCGAATTTTGCGATTGGCTTTTGTTTTGGCCTTGCGAATTTGACGTTCCAACTTGTCCACAACCAGATCGGCGGCTGCGTACATATCGGCGTGCTTCTCCTCCGCCCGCAGCATAAGGCCCGTAAGCGGAATCGTCACCTCAACGGTTTGCATGCCTTTCACAACGCTCAGAGTGACATTGACTTCAGATGTAGGGGGAGCTTCAAAGTAGCGTTCCAGTCTGCCTAATTTTTTCTCGACATGGTCTTTCAACGCTTCTGTTACCTCGATGTTTTCACCGCGAATGTTGAATTTCATGTGCGACTCCTCCTTTCATACTTACATTATACTATATTCACCCCCCGCCTTCAAAAATCCTTCATAAAATTCGAGGAAAATTTACAAAATATTTGGACAATTTATGACAGACGTGTAAACGCTTCCTTATGGCTTTTTCTGATAAGGTCCAGACGCACGAAAAACACCCTTGGATTCCCCAAGGGTGTGATCAAGTTCGCGCTAATTTTCTTCAAACAATAACCATCTATTACGAGCGGCCGAAACCGGCCGGATGATTACAACTTGATGACGTTAGCCGCTTGAGGACCGCGTGCGCCCTCTACGATATCGAACTCAACGGATTGGCCTTCTTCCAGAGTTTTGAAGCCATCGGTTTGGATTGCGGAGAAGTGTACAAATACGTCGCCACCGTCTTCACGCTCGATGAAACCGTAACCTTTTTCTGCGTTAAACCATTTAACTTTACCTTGCATGTAAAACATTCCCTTCATTATCAAATAACTGCAAGCATCGCTCACAATTCGAATATATCATCCCCCGCTCCCCGCTGTCAATCGAACTTGGCCGTGTTGGTGAAATATTTCGAAAATTCGAGTATTAACATGGCGTTAATAAAATACTCACAGTCCAAAAGCCTGTTGTGTCGCGGTTTATCGACATTTTTCGCGAAGTTATCAACAGAGTTATGCACATTGTCCACAGGGGTCTTTGAATAAGTTTATTTCGTTATCCGGAGGACCACTTTGAATATTGGCCGGTTATACAACTATGTTTAAAAGTGATGATTAAAATTTCGAAACTCTTGAAGCCTTGTAACACTATGGCAAAAAAATACACACATCATTTTGCTGTCTTCATCTTTATCTTTAAGTAATCGCTACCGATATATAAGTTAGTGCCGAATTTCAGAACTGAGGTGTTATCATTGGTAAAGGCATATATTAAAGGAATTGAATACTACTGCCCTCAGCAGATCGAATCCAATCCTGCAAACGACAAATTGACCGAAAAAATTGGGATACTAACCAGACACATTGCTAAGGACAATGAACTAGCCTCAGATTTAGCCTATATGGCGGCCGAAAAATTATTTAATTCTAAAATATGCGAAAAAGAAGACATCGATTTCTTACTTTATTGCACACAATCTCCCGATCACTTTCTTCCTACAACTGCATGTTTACTGCAAAGTCGGCTTAGCTTATCTACAACGTGTGGTGCATTCGATTATAATTTAGGATGCTCCGGATATGTCTATGGATTATCAATTGCAAAAGGATTGATCGAATCCGGAGCCGCAAAAAATATTCTCTTAATTACATCTGATACTTACAGTAAGTATATTCATCCTCTTGACCGAAGTGTTAAAGTTCTCTTTGGCGATGCAGCTACCGCAACCCTTGTTTCATCTACTAATTCAGAGGAAGATTTAATCGGCCCTTTCGATTTCGGGACAGACGGTAGAGGTGCCGACAATCTAATCGTTCCAGCCGGTGCCCTTAAAGAGCCTATTTCAAGTGTAAATCTTGAAGAGACTACAGATTCATTCGGCAACGTACGCATGAGAAAAAACTTATACATGAATGGACCCGAAGTATTTAATTTCACATTAAAAGAAGTTCCTCGTTCCATTCAAAATTTACTTGAAAAGTCTAATAAAACAAAAGATGATTACGATCTGTTTATTTTCCATCAAGCTAATAAATATATGTTAGAGCATCTTAGAAGAAAGTTAAGTATCGACGAACAGAAGTTTTCTATTTGTGTTGAGAATTTCGGTAATACCGTTTCATCCACCATTCCTATTGCTCTTAAAAACGAACTACTACAAGGGCGGGTTAAAAATTCTTCTTTATTAATGCTGGTAGGCTTTGGAGTCGGATATTCTTGGGCTTCATGTAATGTTGTTTGGAAATCCAATACTTAAGTCGTTCTGATCACAAATATACGGAGGGGTATGAAGATGACAATAGCTGATTTCACTTCACAGTTTGAGGAACAGATTTTAATGTTGGGTAAAGGACAACTGAACCCTGAGTTTGTTCTTAAAGATTCAAGAAATTGGGATTCCATGGCCATTATTGAGACAATTTCGCTAATCGATGATAACTTAAATACTGAAATTTCCTCAGAGCATTTATTAGGCTGCAAAACATTTGGAGACATTTTGAATTTGCTTGGGGATAAACTGCAGTGATTAATACTGAAAAGAGCGGTATTTAGCCGCTCTTTTCATTTGTAAAAAAATCTTAGATATCTCTCGATAACGAGTGATATATCCACCAACTTCCCATACACATTTTGGGCTATAATTTTATAAAGCCATCCTACCGATATTTTTTATAAAACAAGTTACTATTCCTTTAAAATACACAGAAGGTGGACTATGCCATGATACCTATTGCTAAACCTATGATTGATCAGCGCGAAATTGAAGCTGTGACCGATACAATGGAAAAGGGAAATTTAGCACAGGGTGAACTTGTGTTTGAATTCGAAAAACAATTTGCTCATCATTTTCAATATTCTCACGCTGCTTCCCTTTGTAACGGAACTGTGGCTCTCCATATAGCGTTAAAAGCAGCAGGAGTTCAACCTGGGGATATTGTTCTGACGACCCCGTTTTCTTTTATTGCGACGAGTAATGCAATTTTGTACTGTGATGCTATCCCTTCCTTTGTAGACATTGATGAAGATACCTTTAACATATCTCCTAAACATTTAAAAGAAGCAATCCTAAAAACTCCCAATGCAAAGTATCTTTTACTAGTTCACTTGTATGGGCAACCTTGCCAAATGGATGAAATTATGTCTATCGCTAATGCAAATGGTATTACCGTTATTGAAGATTGCGCCCAAGCCCATGGTGCTAAATACGATATGAAGCCAGTAGGGTCATTTGGAGTATGCGGGACATTTAGTTTCTATCCGACCAAAAATATGACAACAGGCGAAGGCGGGATGATAACTTCTGATAATGAAGAGTTCATACTATTTTGTAAAAAATTAATAAATCATGGTGCAACTCATCGTTATGTTCATGAAGTTACAGGTTTCAATTATCGTTTAACAAACATATCAGCAGCTATCGGACTTGTACAACTACAAAAGATAAACGAAATGAATAATTTGCGGAAACAAAACGCAAACTACTATCTAAAAAGTATTAAAAACCCATTAGTAAAACTACCAAAGACAGATCCACGGGCTGATCATGTATATCACCAATTTACTTTAAAAACCAATTATAGAGACCAGTTTGTCAAATATTTATCGAACAAAAACATTGGTTATGGAATTCACTATCCAATACCAATTCACCAACAGCAAAATATTATAGAGTATTTAAAATTCAAAGGAAAAACTATATTTGTTTATCCTTGTGCAGAAACAGTATCGCAACAAGTAGTATCTATACCAGTTCACCCCGCCCTAACTAAAGAAAATATAGACTATATATGCGACGCTATCAATCAATTTACTCCTTAAAAAAATTTATGAGGTACTGAGTAATTGAATTTTTCATAACGAAAGCTCGTCTAAAGCACTTTTTGTATTTATATAGAGGTGAGTATATGGAATTAGGGATGCAAAATAAAATTCTTTTGTCTGAAATATCTAGTAGATTTAAGGCCCACTTGTTGGGGAAGGATAAATTAATAGGCAAGTTCGGAACTCTTTCATCAATTACTAATGTTCCTGAACTCCAACTGTCCTTTGTTCTTGATAAAAGATATCTCGAAGATTTTAATAAATCTAACATAGGAGCATGTATAGTACATAAATCACTAGAAGAATATTGCATTGAAGATAAGAGCTATGTATTGACTTCTGAAAACCCAGAACATTTGTTTTATACCGTTTTTATGCATTATTACGAAAACGGTAACTTTGAAAACTTAAATTCCAAGCAAGGTTCAAATAATATCATTGCATCATCGGCCATTATTCACGATTCCGTTGTGATTGGGAGCGAATGCAAAATAATGGATAATGTAGTGGTTTTGCCAAACACAATAATTGGCGATAGGGTTACTATAAAACCAAATACAGTTATTGGGGGGGATGGTTTTCAAGTTAAAAATATAAATGGGAGACGAAAAGTGCTTCCACATGTTGGCGGTGTTAGAATTATGGACGATGTTGAAATCGGTTCATCTGTTTGTATAGATAAAGGTCTGTTCGGAGAATTTACAACAATTCATAATGAAACCAAAGTTGATAACCTGGTTCAAATAGCTCATTCAGTCGTAATAGGTAAAGCTTGTACAATTACCGCTGGATCGTCAATAGCTGGAACTATCACAATTGGAAATAATGTATGGGTAGGAGTGAATTGCTCAATAAATCCCCTTCTAAATATAGGCGATTTTAGCTTGATTGGGACTGGTTCAGTTGTTTTAAAATCGGTTTCCCCCCATAAAAAAGTATTTGGTTCGCCGGCTAAAACCATAGGCCTAATATGCAAATGTCGAGGAGATATTGTGCCCAAAGAAAACCAGTTGGTTTGCAGCAAATGTAATACTCATTACTTGTTTATTGAAGATCAAGTAACTGAGGTGAAATAAATAATTTTAATTATACCTATAAACAATAAATAAAATGACTCTTCGCCGCCAAAGGCAAATACACCGACTGATGAATCGACTGTCTAATGTTGAAGAATTGTAGATTGGGATAAGGAATCGAGTTTAAATTAAACAAAAGGGATCTTTCAAGTCATTCAAGTAGATGATATGAAAGATCTTTTTTTCCTTTAAACTATGTATTCTATTAATTGACTTGGAGATTTTCCGAGTACTTCTTGATAGAATTTGCCTCCACTAAGTCCTTTTTGTCTGGCTCTCGCCATTGCTTCCCCTACTTTTAATCCGGCAGCATGTAGTAATATTAATGGCCGTGGCCCCAAATCCGCAAGAGTTCTAGACATTTTATGTGGTACTAATGTTTTTTCAGGATATACTTTACACATTAACTTTTTTATTTTTTCAACTTCATTTACCCCAAGGAGCTGAATGATTGCATAGGTATTTTCTATCAGTTCATTAAACCTTGTACCAGATATAATTCCGTCATTTCCAATAATTACATCACCCCTGCAATATTCCGCAACAATTACTGCATCCCACTTCCCTTTTTCTAATCCTTCATAGTGATTGGTACTTGTAAACAACTTACAATGAGCACCTACATTACTTAGAGTTTTATGTATAACTTTTCCAAAATGATCCGAGCTGAGGATTGCTATCTTATTACCGGCAACTTCAAGTCCGATTTCCAAAGTCATTTTCAAAGCTAACATTCCACATTGAGAAAAAATCATCATTTCAGGCGCATCTTCATTTGTTCCCATCACTGGAATGTCAACCTCTTGGCAAAACGCAAAATCAAGATCACCCGGTCTAATCTCCCAACCTTCACACATATACGGGATTACAACCTGATGGCCGATATGATTCAAAAGACTGCGATCTAGGGGACGCACCATGCCAAGATTGGTAATAACATCAGCGTTTTTTAAAACTGGACTACTTCGATCAGTTATAATGGTTGGATTGCTCAACCCCCAACGATGAGACAACTCCAACAATTCACTTTTGATCTCAGAAACTTGACCGTACACCGTATCTTTGGTTAAACAAACTACTTCTTTGGCCCCAGCCATTAAAGCGATTAAAGGTGTTGTAATAAATAAGCCGCTTGCAGCTTCTGTAACAATAGTTAGACCGCTTAGGTCTAAATTTAAGAGCTCAATACTTTCATTACATATTTTTTTTAAGCGCCGCTCTAAACTCGCATCATTTGAGATCTTCATTTTAACCTCTATAATTTTCGACATATTGTTTTATATTTGTACAAATATAATCTACATCAACATTTTGATAGCACGGTAAGGTAATCGTATTTTTTTCTAAGAAGGATGCATTAATCTGAGCGTCATTATATTTTTTCCTATAATAAGACGTGGAGCTTAAACAATATGTGCCAATTGTTGATTCAATTTCTTTTTCTTTAAGAAAAACAATGAGCTCATCCCGATTCACACCTTCCGGTATAACAAATACCAACGATTGAACGTTATGAGTTGCCTCCGGAGAGATTTTTTGTGATATAAAACCGAGAGGCTCTAACTTTTCACAAAATTCATTTTTAATATGGTTTCTCTCTTTAACAATTGAATCAAGTTTTCGGAGTTGCTTAAGCCCCATTACACATTGCATGTCTGCTAACCGATAGTTATAACCGTAGTCAATAAAATCAAACTTGCCATCCTGTATTTTTGCACCATGATTAAGTTTAATTTTCAATCTTTCAGCATACTTTTCATGATTCGTGGTAATTGCCCCCCCTTCACCAGTTGTTAGTAATTTTCTGGGATGAAAACTAAAACAAGAAAGGTCTGCAAGGCTGCCGGATTTAATGTTTTTCTCACTGCTGCCTATGGCACATGCCGCATCATCAATTAAGGGTATATTATATTTCTCACATATTAATTTGATATTTGTTATACCGCTTGGATTTCCTAAAGCATCTACAAAGATAACAGCTTTCGTTTTATTGCTTATTTTTTTTTCAAGTTGATTCGGGTCCATATTAAAAGTGGTACGACTAACATCTGCAAACACCGGTATAGCTCCTAGATCTTCTACTACATTGACAGTTGCCGGAAAGGAAAAATCGGAAACAATAACCTCGTCTCCTTGCTGGATATCAAGTACTTTTAAACACATCGTTAAAGCAGTTGTTGCGGAAGTCATTAAAAAGGCGTGTTTACTCCCAACATATCTTTTAATTTCGGAAGCGAACTTCTCAACATACTCACCTTTTGTAAATATGCCTGATGCAAATATTTCTTTAAACTCATTTTCAACTTCGTTAAAACTAATATAGGGTTTGATTAATTTTATCATTTTAAGACTCCTTACTTCATTTCTGATTCTTAAATATTCTCTTATACCATTCGATGGTTTCTCTTAATCCTGTGTCAAAATTTGTAAGGTTATACGATATTAAGCTTTTAATTTTCTGATTACTAGCGTTGTGGCACTCAACATCGGCTTTTCTCGCAGTCTTGTATATTATCTCACCACGGTATCCAAGGTAACTGGATATTTTTTCAATTACTTCTTTGATTGAAATTTGGCCGTCGGTTGATATATTGACACTTTCTGCAGGTTTAAGCTTGTTATATACACCGAGAATAGCATCTATAGTGTCTTTCACATAAATAAAATCTCGTGTTTGTAATCCAGTGCCATGTATTTCTGGCGTTTCGCTATTTATAATTTTTTTAATAGTCCTTGGAATTACTCCAGCCATCATACCCTCGTAGTTTTGTCTGGGACCATAGTTATTAAAAGGCCGAACAATAAAAGCATCTAAGTTAAACATCCGAACATAGCTCTGGAGCATAAGATCAGCAGCAGCTTTGCCAGCCGCGTAAGTTGTTGTTGGATTAATGGGGTGATTTTCATCCATTGGTTCGTAAACTGCTGTACCATAAACCTCGGATGTAGAAAAATGGCACAGTGTGCCGAATGCATTCTTTCGCTGTAATTCCAGCAGATTCCGGATCACTTGCACATTCGTTGTGAATGCATTTGCTGGGTTTAGAAACGAATAGTTTAATGCTTTAGTCGCACAATTAAATACAATATCTATTTTATGGTTATTAAAGATATATTGAAGTGCGTCATCATGTTCCGCATCATCAGAATATAAATGAATTCCGTTTAAAATTGCTTTATTTAAATTATTTTTCGAACCTAAGAACATATTGTCTATAACGATAATTTCCGAAGCCCCGGCATCAATCAAGCCATCAACTAAATGGCTTCCGATAAACCCGGCGCCTCCGGTGATAAGAATTGAACTCCCTTTAATTCCACATCTCATATTTTTCACCTTTAATTAGATATTGTATTTGTTTTGCCACTTTGATTGAATCTAGAGCAGCATGAATTCCAGGTGTTATTGAATCAAGTTTTTTATGTAAACAATTATTAACAAAACATATCATTTCGCTTAGAAGCGCTTCCTGTGTTGGAACATTCACCGCTTCTTCAACAGATGCAAGAGACATATATTCATATGACTGCAGAACAGATTGTTTATTTATTAGTATTTCTTTTTTCAAAAGATTACAATCTATATACATGTCTTCACAGGTTGCACTTATTTGTCTAATTCTTTTTTCGGTAACCCTACTTGCCGTAATTCTAGAAAATACTCCGGTCTTGTGCTTAATAATCGCACTAGCAAAACTAATCATATTTTCTTCATTTGTTCCATAGGCAAAAACATTTTCAACATCACCATTCAAAAATAAAGCTAGATCGATATCATGAATCATTAAATCAATAATCACATCAACATCTTGGATTCGATTGCTTAATTTATTCGTCCTTGTGAAATCAACATTTAGAACTCTATTGCTATGCTTTAATATTTTTCTTAATTCAATTACAGCGGGATTATATCTTTCGATAAACCCAACCTGAATATTTATTTTTTTTGACTCGACAAGTTTTTTTATCTCTTCCGTAGTACTCGTACTATCGGTCAATGGCTTCTCAACAAAAATATTCTTTACATGATCACTTACGATTTTAATATAATCGAAATGGGTACTTGTTGGTGTAGCTATAATAACAGCATCAACAAGCAACAAATCGGCCATTAAATCAATTGAAGGTTTGACGTTATATTTTTCCGCACAGCTGTTCATATGATCTTGTAAAGTATCGTACACAAAAATTAATTCAACAGTTTTAAGCATGCTTAATACTCTTAAATGATTCTGACCCATTTTACCCAGCCCGATAAGGCCGACTCTTAAGGGTTTAAAATTACTCATGGCCATCATACCTTTTGTCAATTTTGTTTCCTTCTTTATCTATATAAGAAAAAAAACGAGCAGGGTTGCCCATGACGAGGGTAAACGGCTCAACGTCTTTTGTAACAACAGAGCCAGCCGCGATCATCGCATATTCTCCAATTGTAATACCGCATACAATGGTTGAATTAGCCCCGAGACTCGCACCTTTCTTTATGAAAGTTTCCGTAATTATCCAATTCTTATTAAACGCTCTTGGAACTTTATCGTTCGTAAAAGTAACGTTAGGGCCAACAAAAACATCGTCCTCAATAGTCACACCACTGTATATGGATACGGAATTTTGGATCTTACATCCGTTCCCTATAACGACATTTGAGTCTATATAAGTATCTTTAGATATGATACAATTCTTCCCTATCGTTGCACCCTCTCTAACTTGAGAATTGACCCATACTTTAGTCCCAGATCCAATGACACAGTTATTTTCTACCATTGCAGTTTTATGGATAAACACATCATGTGACATGTTTAACCTCCTCATTTAGAAATCTTCAATAATGTACGCGGGTTATTCCAATATTGGGTAAGTTAAGGATTCAAAATTTTCAGTGTGAGAGAATGAGAAAATTCTTCTTATAGCCTATTATGAGTATCTGTTCAACCACTTATTAAATGTACCATACAGTAAATTAAAGTTTCCTTGTATTGGTTGGATAAGTGCTAAAATATGATTCAATTTATTTACATCTTCGTTGTTTTTATATTGTTTCTCTGCTGAAAAACCTACTCTGTGATTTTGAGGCATGTTTTTTACTACATTTTTTACTTTTTCTCTCCAAGCTGTGCCCAAATGTGTTGCTACTACCGATTTTTGCTGTAATTCACCCGATTCCATTCTAAATTTGGCATCATGAATGTATGCCTCAACTAAAGCTTTATAGTTGTCCATACTATCGGGATTTTTGGCTTTACCATTAATTGAACCTAATACTAAATATGGAGAAACAGGCATGGGAGCCGAAACAATTGGCTTCCCCAGGGCCGCAGCTTCAAGGGACGCAGTGAATGAACCGAACGGAAAGCTTTCCAAATAAAAGTCCGATGCTCCATAATATGGTACAACATCTTTTTGCAGCCCCATTACTTTTACTCTTCCGCTTGTCTTTTCAATTGCTTCTTTCCAGTTTACATCCTGTGGATCGACACCAAGCACAATGAGTGTAACATTTTTATTTTGAGAACTATTCAAAATGTCTATCATTGTGTTTTGAAAATTGAGGTTCTCATATGGCAGGTACTTATATCCTGGTGCAGAAGTTAGCATAACTACGCAATTAGGGTCTATACCCAATTGTTCCTTATAGTAACTTGATGATTGTTTTAAATCAGGAAGATTTATAGGGAGAGGCAATAACAAATTATTTTTACTTCGCCTTTGTGATATGGTTAATTTTTGATCTTGCACTCCCATGTCTAATACCGCATCTGCTACACCCACGCCATACCAGAAGCATAATGAAGCATGATTTACAAACATTACCGGTGGCCCTTCATTTTCGCTAAAAGCAACAGAGCAAATCGGGTTATTAGGATGTATATGCAGAACTATAATATCCGCCCAGTCTCTTGATATATTTCTTAAAACTTTGGCCTTTTCCATAAATCCCATTTCAGAAGGAAGAACAATGTACGATCCTCCGGTTTTTTGGGAAGCCGCAATAAGCCAATTTGGTATTTCTGCATCTTGGTCCAGTAAAATAAATGAGTGAATATCATCATCAGTAGCTGATGCCATCCATCTTTCCGCTAATCGGGTGTGCCCCCCTGTTGTGTACGCGGCGGTTAATATATGTAGCCATTTTCGTCCTTGCCGTATATTTCGAGGCAGACACCATGAGAAATTGATATCAACTGAATCTAGCTTATCCCCTATACTATGAAGTCCTTCTTCAATTTCTTGATGCATATAAAATCCAGGATGTGCAAACCAAGCACATGAACCTGCGATTTCTGCCCATCTTAATGCATCTTCATAATTTTTTTTATTTAAATGATGAAAAAATTGTGTTGAGACCCTTTCAAATCTTTGCTGATTTAATAAAAGTTGCACGAAGATCACTCTCTTATCAGTAAGTTATTTGAACCTAAAATCTGTTTTATTAACGATTACGTTATTTATTATCTTAATTAAATCATGCCCTCATATTCAACGTGTAGCATTTCCTTAATTAATAGAAGTTTTTCGTATTCATTATTTTCTTCTTTTTTTCTTTTTTGTAATTCGTCATCCAGATGGTTTATAGTTTGGTCTAAATAAAGTTTATACCGATCAATAATTATCTCACTGTAATTCTGCAGAGTTATTTTTAGATTATCTTCGAACCCATTACTGACATTAACAATACCACAGTCATGAATGCACCAATACTTATCCTGCCTAGGTATCGCTACCTCATAACCATTCTTGATAAACTCCATACATTGCGACAAGTCATAACAGTGCCATCCTTCAAACAGGTCTTCTCTCCATGGTAAATCATATTGTGTTATTAAGATCAAACCGTCTACAACTGTTACCGATTTATAGTTATCAATTTCATTATTAAATTCAAGTTTCTTTAGAACCCCTGTAGAACTTTCAAATACTGCACCATATTTACTTCTAGCTTCCCACCAAACACCTTTAAGTGGTAAATATTCAGCCCCTGCTACTCCCATAATGCCTATTAGGGGGTTAAGTGAAAATAGTTTTATAATATCCAATATAAAATCCTTATTTATAATAAACGTATCCTGATGCAAATACACTTTATACTTCGCATCGGAGCTTTGCATAGCCTTGTTATAACCCGCGGCCATACTTTCGGCCCCAACGATACCTAATATTTCAATCTCAAACCCCTCAGGAACTTTTAAAGTATGGATATACTTCAAACACTCTTGGTAAAGCACCTCGTCATTGTAGCAGGTAATAAAACATACTTTGTATTCGTTCATACGGCGCTTACCTCTCTTAGCTTTTGCATAAGCTCTGTTACGCTGCTATTTTTGTCCCGCACACGATCAAGATATATTCTTGCACTGTCAAACTCCCCAAAGTCATACAAGATATGTGCCAGCAAATATAGCGCATCTTGATTATCCGCATCGAATTCCAACGCCTTCTCGAAGAATGGAAAGACCATATCATGCAGACCATGCTCATAACAAGACACCGCTAGTTGCGTTAATAATTGTGATTTTTCCACCATATCGTTCTCAACTATTTGATATATTTGTTCGATGGTTACTTCTCCATTGCCTAACAATCGAAGCAGCTCTGCTAAACTAGCTTCTCCCTCGACGTCATTCTCCAATCTCCGAAGCAAAAACTTCAATTTATACTTTTCGTAAGCCTTAGCATAGAGTTCTGCTTCAATTTGCCTCACCCATTGCTCAAGCTTATCATCTCTAGTGGAAATTAAACTCAGCCAATCCAACGCCAGCTGGTCATGTCCTTGCGTATACATCGCCAAGCCCAAATTAAATAGAGTAGGATCATGGCTGGCATCAAGCTCAAAAGCTCTGCTTAAAAAAGGCAGCGCAAGATCGGGTTTCTGGTGCTCGATAAACTGCACAGCAATATAGTTCAGCAATTCAGCCTTCTGCTCGTGCCCCGCATCTTCAATAACGCTCAAAATCGCTTCGGCATCTTTTTTTGCAAGCTGGCTTACGCTCGACCGAACGTCGTTCTGAAGCAATAGATTATTAATCAGCGTCTTAACACTCAGGTCTTTATTGCTTTTACGCGCCTTAACCAAATAATTCTGAATTTCATATGGTTTTGTCGTCTGAAGTCCCGCCATCTCAGCCAAGCGCTGGAGAAACTCTTGGTCTTGAGGGAAGACTTCTTGTACCAGACCGGTAATCTCTAACTCCATTAACTCCGCCGCTTTGAATGTTTCTTCAATGTCTGACAATTTCCAATACTGTAGTTCAGAAGGAGCAATCGACCCTGCTATCATTTTTTTTATCGTCCGATAGTTCAGCAAGTTAGGAGCCATGACGATCATCTGCCCATTATCGTGCAATAGCTTTTGAAGGATTTTAATGTTTTCTACGTTTTTCTCATTTAGGCCTCCGAGATTGCCTGTTATAATGACATCGAAAAAGCCTTCCTTATGTACATCCAAAACATCATTCAACGACAAATAAATATGAGACGTCACCTCAGCAGCTACTTTGGCCGCAAAGGCATTTGTTTCAACCCCATACACTTCAGCATATGGAAATTGATTTTTGATATACAGAAGCGTTCCTCCGCAACCGCTGCCGATCTCAAGAATACGGATCGAATCGTTAGGCACCGCTTCAATTTGCTTAACAAGTCCATTAAGAATGATGGCTCTCTCAGGATCAAACCCCCATTTTTCCAAAAACTTGTCCTGATTCGTACGAAGCAGCTTATTATATGCTTCTGCGTCCTTTCGAAATGAGACGCTCCCGAAATGATGAATAAACGTATCTTTACACAAATAAAGCTTATAGCCTGCCAGCTTGATGCGCAGAGACAAGTCATCATCTTCGAAGTTTCCTGGTGTAAAACGTTCGTCCAGCAAACCCACCTCATCGAGTACCTGCTTCTTCATCAACATACAATAGCCGACGAGCTTTAGGCGCTCCTCCCAGAGCTCGGGATTGGAGCTTTGATTGAACTGTGCCGCGAATTGATGCATTTCCTCGACGGACTGGTAGGGTACTTGAATACTTTGCCCATAGGAGCAGCTATTCGTCACCGAACCTACTGCGCCAACCTCTTCACTGCTATACAAACAAGTCAACAAGTTGGTTAACCAGTTTTCGGTCACAATCGTATCATTGTTCAATAATAAAATATTGTCGCCGGTCGAAATTTCAATCCCCTGGTTGCATGCTTTTGGAAAGCCCAAATTTTCTTCGTTGAAAATAACTTTAATATCCGACTGATTGCTGAGCCATGCTACGGTATCGTCCGTCGAATGATTATCTACTACAATAATTTCGTAATCATGCTGGGACGTAAATTTACGGATGCTTTCGATACACAATTGCGTATATTCCAATTTATTATAAGTCGCTATAACGATGCTGGTTTTCACGTTGTTTCCTCCGCTTTCGTCACGTGGAATCTGATATACTATATATATCGACAATTTTAGATAAAAAGTGATACTAAATTGCTTTACAATTTCTGTGATCCTGTCGATAAAACCTATATAGATCTACTTTTGGAACTCCGTCTATCGGGAGGCATTATGGACAAGCTTATCACTCTATGTATGATCGTAAAAAACGAGGAGGCCGTCCTTTCTCGTTGTTTAGAAAGCGTGAAAGATATCGTAGACGAAATCGTCATTATCGATACAGGATCAACAGATCAGACGAAAAGCATTGTTCGGCAGTATACGGATCTTGTTTTCGATTTCCCGTGGAGCTACGATTTTTCTGCCGCAAAGAATGAAGCAATCTCGAAAGCAACCGCTCCATGGATCCTTGTCCTGGATGCCGACGAGTACTTGCAGCATGACGATCAGGATATTCGAAAATTTCTAAGAGAGCTGGATCCCCAGAAGCCTTTGGGAGTTATTTCTTCTATCATTAACTATGTCGGTCATCCGAACTCCGGAAAAATGGTTGAATCTTCCTCGGCTCGTATTTTCCCTAGAAATGCCGATATCGTTTTCGTACGCCCTATTCATGAACAATTAAGCTACCTACACGGGGAACTTACTTACATTAACGGTCCCCTGGTTATTTACCATACCGGATATACCCAAGATACTATTCAGCTTAAGAATAAAACCGAGCGCAATTTATCCATTTTTCAAGCCATGCAACACTCCGGAAGCTTAAAACCATATGATTATTACACACTTGGCAACGAATATATGATGACAGAACAATATGAGCTGGCCTTAAAACAATATCAGAAAGCGTTTGTAAAACAGGAATTTGAAAAATACTGGTTCCCTTATTGTGCAACCCAAATGACCACCGCATTTTTAAAACTGGAACAATATAAAGAAGCTTCGCTTTTAATTGATAGTTGCTTGCGGAATTGGCCTCAATACTCTGATTTTTACTGGTTCAAAGGAGCTATTTTATATGATCTCGGTCTTTATGATGCATCTATAGCAGAGCTTCAAATGGCCATATCGCGGTCTGAGAAGCCAGGTGTACAGAGTCCCGATAACCAAACATGGCTCATTAGTCCGAATTACGGAACATCTCTTCCTTACCAAAGACTGGCTGTCATTCATCTGGAGCATTTGCGTATCCCCGAGGCTGTTTTTTATCTTACGAAACTGCTATATTCCAATCCGAACAATGAAACCGTATTATTTCGAATCCTTCAGCTCATGAATAAGTCCGAGTCGGCAGAGTCGATCATATCGTTTCTGGATAAAGTATACGATGCCCCAAAAGAGCATCATTTGCTTATGCTCCTTCGGGTAACGTTGAATTTAGGAAACCTGCCTTTATTTCATTACTATAAAGAAGAATGTTTGAAAAAGAGCATCACTCTTCCTATTCACCTACAGCTTCTTCAAGCATTGGTTTTGGATAGACAGGATCTATTTATCAGCCTAATTGAAAATTGTAGTGCGCTGCCTGATGATATCGAGTTAATGACAACAATCTGTTCTGCAAGTATGGCGTGGGAAGAGCGCAGCTTTGCGACATTCATCCCGCAGAGTAACAATGCCGGCGAGTTAAAGTTCATCCTAGACTATTATTGGGAAATCTCTCCAGATCATGCGTTATCGCAAAAAGATATTGCTGCATTAACCAAGCTGCTCACCCAACTATTCCAACTTGGCTTTTTCGATACTTATGATCGCCTTATGGAGAGGTTTAACGCGTATGCTGACGAGTTGGCGAATGAACTCGGACATTATTTTTATTCGATACAGCAAATTGAGCTTGCCATCGATTATTATTCAATTTTGATCAACAAAAACAAGCTTTCAGGAAAAGGGTATGAGAACTTAGCTAAGCTCTATATTCTTCAAGGCGAATACGAAGAAGCTCTTTATTTCATTAAACAAGCTCTTCAATTCATAGCCGTTCCTCCATCCCTTTACATCATGTTTTTACAGCATTGCCAAGATCGTAAACTGAATAACCAAATTAGGCAATTGCTGCAAATGAAGCATTCTGAGCTGATTGACATTCCATTACTAAAATCATATTTATAAACTAAGACGGCATAGGAGAAATCGGCATGAATAAGTTGCTATCCTTATGTATGATTGTAAAAGACGAAGAAAAGACCCTTCGAAGATGCTTAGAAAGTGTCAAAGGCTTGGTGGATGAAATCATAGTGGTGGATACAGGTTCTACAGATAAAACGGTAGAGATTGCTTCGGAGTTTACCGAACACGTATATCCTTTTCAATGGATTAATGATTTTGCCGCGGCAAAGAACGAAGCAATAAGCAAAGCTACCGCGAAATGGATCCTTGTGTTGGATGCAGACGAGTATGTGCAACCAGATGAGCACATACGTCTCCGTGAACATTTACAAAGCCTCGATCATGCAGAGCCTCAAGGGATCATATTGCCGATCTTCAACTTTCTAGGTCATGTAAAAGATCGAAGATTTATCGAATCCACAGCCATACGTTTGTTCACAAACCATCCTGATGTTTATTTCTTTAGACCTATTCATGAGCAGATAACTTACCGACATGGCGAAATTCATCTAGCCAACTATCATTTTAAAATATTTCACACCGGTTATACGGATGAAACAAGGGGCAGAAAAGACAAATCAACCCGAAATTTATCTATTTTTGAATCTCTAACTAATAAAACAGATTATGACTTCTTTACGCTTGGAAACGAATATATGATCCTCAATGATTATAAAAAAGCGCTCTACTATTACGAGCGGGCCTATAAAAAAGCAAAGAAGAATGAAGTCTGGTATCTTCACTGTGTTAACTCCATGATTAATGCTTACTTTTATTTAGACCGATATAAGGAAGCCAGTGATTTGATTGAAGAATCGATTCAAACTTGGCCTCACTTTTCAGACTATTACTGCTACAGAGGCTTGGTTTACTCTCATTTTGGCCTGCATGATCAAGCGATTAGATCATTCAATCAAGCAATTGAGATTGGGGAAAAAACTACCGACAAAAATCAACGTTTTTGGCTTATTAGCCCGATATACGGAAGTTCCCTTCCTTATTCCAAACTTTCAAATATTTACAGTTCAGTGCACGATATGCCTAATGCTGTCTACTGTTTAACCAAATTGATGCAGCTTATGCCCGATGATCGCTTGGTGCTATATCAGTTGCTTATGATCTTAGTATCTACAGAGTCTACTTCTTCAATAGTTGAATTTCTTAAAAAAATATATCCAGAGATGACCGCCGCCAGTGCTCTGCTCTTATTTCAAATGGGGTTGTTGGTTGGCAAAAATGAAATTGCCGAACATTACTACAAAGAATGTGTAAATTTTGGTATAGAAATCTCATCTTTTAATTATGTTCAATATGCATTGATAATTAATAATCAATCTCTTTTCGATCAGCATCTAGCAAAAATTGATCATGCAGACGAGCAGGAGGAAACGGATCTTTCTAAAACTTTATTTTTGGCTGCTTGCCTTTGGAAGAATTCAAGCTATCTCAACTTTGTTTCATCTGTCAAGGAATCGAGTCTGACACAAACAACGATGAAACATATCCTCTCTGGATCCTTGACAAAGGACACAGATATTGATTTATTGATCATCATCAAACTACTTATCGACTTGTTTAAAATGGGGCATTTTGAAGTATATGATTGGCTTATAAAGCAGTTACCTCATCAAGATTCGATAGCCAATCTACTTGGAGATTACTTCTACACGCAGAATCAAATCGAATTAGCTTTTGATTATTATTCGATGCTACTGCAAAAAAATACGCTTCAAGCTACAGGCTATGAAAATATAGCGCGACTGTACCTTCAACAAGGAGAAGTAACAGAAGGGTTAGAATTTTTAAGAACGGCTCTAAAGTTGAATCCCAACAATATCGTATCTTATACTTTATTTTTACAGTACAATTCTGATCCTCAGGAAAAAGCACAATATAAAGAATTAATGTATAACCAGTTTCCTCACTACAGGGGGCTCTCTTTTATTAAATTGCTCTAAAAAATAGGATCAGACCGGCGAGGTCTGATCCTATTTTTTATTATCTATGAAATAACCTTCAACTTGCGAATAAGCTTGCTGGTATCTATTTTTCATCAAGTTTCCAGCCTGCAGCTTATTTATTTCAGCCTTAATCATATTTTGTTCTAACTGAAGTCTTTTCTGTATGGATTGCTCCAATTGAAAGCACTCTGCTATTATTGCCTTTGCTGAGGCATCGGCAGTTTGCGCACTAAATCCAAGTTGATCCAATTGCTCTCTAAGCTCGTCTTGAGTAGCTTGCAGAATCGTTAATTGCTCCAAACTTTCCTCTTGATCGAAAACAAGCATAGAGATTTGTTTAGTGACGTCCAATAATTGCTCCAAAAGCTGCATTTCATGTACCGAAACCATTACGACTGCACCTTCGCAGGAGACCTCAAAGATTTCATGGCCTTAACCCAAGTATCTCTAAGGTCCGTCATCAACTCAATGCTTACTTGAAGGGCTTCTACATTAAGCTTAGTATTGGCCTCGAATAATTTATCTTTCATAAAAACGTATAATGCATCGAGGTTTTTGGATATTTCATATTTTTTATCTAAAGTCGCAATCAACTCATCTATAATGCGGATAGCTTTTTTGATATTTGTATTTTTTGCTTCAAAATCACTTTTTTGAATCCCATCTAACGCTTGCTTCATGAATTTGATACAACCATTATAGAGCAATAAGGTTAATTCCCACGGCGCCGCTGTCGTCACCTGCATTCGCAGGTATGTTTCTTGTCCTTGCTGCTGGATCATTCGTGTTACCTCTTTTCATCTATAATTATGCCGCAGATATCCTGAAGTTTTGCAACGAGATCCAATAGTTTTTCAGGCGGAATTTCCCGGATAAGTTCATTGGTTTCTTGATTAAGCACTTTCACCATAATTTCGCCTGTTTGTTGATGAACACGATATTCGAATCTTTTTTCGACGCCTTGAAGAGCTTTATTTGCTTTCTGGATCGCTTTGACTACGGCTTCCTCGGAGATGGACAACTCAAACTTCTCTTTTTTCAATAGCTCTGTAGCACTAGAAGAGATGTTGGGCACGTACCCAACGCTACCATAGCTCTCGATCTGAACTGCTGAATCTGTCCCGTTTTTTACTGATCCTGTCATACCCGTCATGTTAGTCGAGGAAGGCATAGAATTCATTTCCATTACAATCACCTCACCTTTACAAACAAGAAATTACATTCTTTGGGCTAGCCATGAGCTTTGAGCATTATTTTTTTGAATCGCTTTTTCCATTTGTGCGAATTGAGCGTAGTAATTATTTTCTTTTTTCTTCATTTTTGCTTCCAAATCTTTGATTTTGCGTTCGAACGTTCTCATATTAGAGCCTAACGTCGTATTTTCGTCATTTTCAACAGTTCCTGGTTTGCCTGCTTTTTCGGATAATTCATTGATGGATGAACCGATTTGGTCAAACATACGCTGAGCAATACCTTTTTGTCTATATTTGGCCTGATCAGATAAACCGGAATCCGCCGGAAAATTGGTAAACATAGCAACCACTGAATCCGGGTCGCTAGCCAAAGCTTTCTTAAGCTTGGTTTCGTCAATCGTTAGCTTTGCCGCATCTTCCGGTTTATTAATATTGTAAGACGATGTTGAAATACCGATTTTATAAAGGGCATTATAATCTTGTGATACCCCTTCAACGGTTTCGCTGGTCATTCTTCTTAAGGAGCTCAGAGCGCTAGAAACAATGCTGTCTCTTCGAATCAGGCCACTCTTGGCTTTTTCTTCCCAAAGCTTAACGTCAGCCTCTTTCATATCTTTCTTCTCATCATCGCTCAAAGGATTGTAGCCGCGATATTTGTCTTCGTTCAAGCGCTTGCTCATTAACTCAACCGTTTCGTTATACTTCGAGACGAAATTTACGATTTTGTCGAAGAGAGCGTCCGTATCTTTCGTTACCGAAACGTTAACGACAGTTGACGGAGCTGTCGTTTGATTTAAGGTGTAGGTAATGCCGTCTTTGGTAAAGGTATTGGATTGCTCGTAATATTGAACACCGTCGATTTGGACACTTGCATCTTGCCCATAGACTGCATTGCTGTCGGCAAATTGTAATCCGGCCAAAATGGAACTATTCGTTCCGGTCAAGTCCACCTTAGCATTGCTGCCCGTTCCCTTGGATGCAAAGACGACTTTATCGCTTGCGACATCATAACTCATCGTAACACCGGCGGTAGACGTGTTGACTTTGGTGATGATGTTGGATAACGAATCTCCAGGACCGATGGTTACCATTTTTCCGTTAATTACCATATCCCCAGAGAAGCCTATCGGACTTGTGGCATCCAGCCTATTTGATCTTTGAGCTCCGGCAGCGAATCCAAGGGCGGTTAAGCCATTATTCCCGGCTACGTCTGATAATGTGACTTGGCCCGTACTGTTAAATTTAAGCTGATTGTTACCCGCTCCTGTTAAACTAACCGAGACGGATGCGCCAAAAGCGGCCGAGAGCTGTGTGTTCAACTCATCTTTTAATGTAGAAGGCGTATAAGAGGCATTGGGACTTAGCGTGATCGTCTTCTTAACTCCATTGACAGTAACATCGAACTTATTATTGCTGGAATCGATGGAGACCGTTCCAGATAAAGCACTTCCTGCAAGATCATTCGAAATTGCCCCACTGCTCGATTTACTGGCTCCACTTGCCAATCGATCTACAGCAATCGTATGGTTTATGGCATTGGAACTGCCGTCCGATGATACCGTTACTGCGGCATTCGTAGATGCAGCTTTGGTTGCCTTCCAGTCGCCGCTTAATTTCATATCATTGACAACCGTTTTAAAACTGGATAGCTTCGTATTAATTTCCCGATACAACCCCATAGTCCATGACGTTTGGGTTCTCTTTTGAGTTATTTTGTTTAATGGCATCCGTTCCGCCTTCATCAGGTCACTTACCATTTTGTCGATATCAAGTCCCGAGCTCATACCGGTAATTCTCATAGGCATAGAAAACGCCCCCTTATCCATAGTAGTCTTTACTTCATTTATCGTAATTTTCGCAATAAAATTAAAGGGTTTTATAAAAATTTTAATCTTTCTACTGCTGGCTTGTAATTTTCAGTGGCGGAGGATAGATAGTATTCTTTGGCTTTGGACGTATTACCGACAATTTCGTAGTAAACTCCCAAATTATAAGCGGCTTTGTAAGTGCCTACACCGGCAACGGAAGTATATTTGGCGCTTTCTCCAATGGCTAAAGCTCTTTGAAAAGCCGGGGCGATTCGTTGGATATTGCCCGTGTCCATCGCGAGTAAGCCTTGCAAAAAGGGAAGGTCCGGGAAATCGGGATAGTCATTTTCGAAATTAACTAGCAATTGCTCCGCTTCTGAACTTCTACCCGTCTCTTTTAAAGCATATCCCAACATAACCAATGTTACCGGAAAATACAACCGGTTCGCTTCGCCGATATTTAAAGACTGCATTAAATACCGGATAGCCGAGGAATAATCGTTTTGCGCAAAATAAATTTTTCCCATTTGATAAAGCATATAACCGTCGTTCGGATTCTCTTCCAGATGCTTTTTATATAAAGGCAGATACCTGCTTATTTTATTCTTCTGATCATAATGCTCTTGCTCATAACCATAGTGAGTAAGGGTCAAATTCATTGGCTTAAACTCGGCAGGGGCATCTTTATAATAAACTTGCTCATGAACAATTCCATGAAACAAGTACATTCCGTCGTTAGGGTAAAAACGCACCATACGATGTGTCTTGATCTCATCTTCCATCTCATTCTTAATAAAAACTGAAGCGCACATTTTCGGGTATTGCAAAACAAATTGATTTACGATCTCGTTGGTATTTGCAGGCAAAGTTTCGTCTGCATCAAGTACTAAAATATAGTCTCCTGTAGCAAACGAACCACAATAATTTCTTGCATCGGAAAAATTGTCGTTCCAAGCATATTTCTTAACTATTACCCCGCTGGATTGAGCAATTTGGACAGTTTGGTCTGTTGAGCCCGTATCCAGCACAATGGCCTCAAAATCAGGAGGGATGCTGGCCAAAGCGTTTTTAATGCAATCCTGTTCATTTCTCACAATCATACAAACGCTTACTTTCATTTAGTAGCCTCCCGTATTTACTAATACAAAGAGCCCATTAATCCATAATGGGCTCTTTGTATTAAAGCTAAGCAAATTAACGAAGCAATTGCAGTACGCCTTGAGGCGCTTGGTTCGCTTGAGCCAACATCGAGTTGGAAGCTTGTTGCAGGATGTTGAGCTTCGTGTAGTTCATCATTTCTTTTGCCATATCGGTATCGCGGATACGGGATTCTGCAGCTTGCAGGTTCTCGGTAGTCGTTCCCAAGTTGTTGTAAGTGTGCTCCAATTGGTTTTGAACAGCACCGAATGCGGAACGAGCTTTGTTGATTTTCAGAACGTCGTTGTCGATAAGAGCCAGTGCTGTGCTTGCTCCACCTTGAGTTGCAAGGCTTTGATTATTGATAGAAAGGTTAGTAACCTTAATGTCTTGGAGAGAAACAGTGATTGTGTCTCCGCCATTGTCGCCCATTTGGATAAGAACGGATGCTTGCGAGCCATCCAAAACGCCGATACCATTGAATTTCGTTTTTGTAGCGATGTTGTCGATAGCGGAGCTCAAAGATTTGAACTCTTCGTCGATTGCTGCCAAGTCGGAACCGTTGTATGTACCGTTTGCCGCTTTTACAGCCAGTTCTTTCATGCGGGACAGCATGTCGGAAACTTCGTTCATTGCACCCTCAGCAGTTTGAACAAGGGAGATACCGTCTTGAGCGTTGGATTGAGCTTGGCCCAAAGCTCTGATTTGCGTACGCATTTTTTCCGAGATGGAAAGACCTGCAGCATCGTCAGCAGCGCGGTTAATGCGGTAGCCGGAAGACAATTTCTCGCTGGATTTGCCTTGAGCGATGTTGTTCAAGCTCATGTTGCGGTGTGCGTTCATTGCGTTAAGATTGTGGTTGATAATCATGTGATTGTTCCTCCTTGAATTTTAAATTCATTCACGTCCTTGTGAATATAGGGATTTTCCCTACATTTAGTTATATCGGCACATAGACTTCAAATGTTAATAGCTTTTTTCAACTTTTTTCTGCCGATTTCATCATGTTCTTTAGCTTGCTTAGGTCTAGTTTTGCCGATAAGGCTTCCTGATTGCTTTGTTGGATTGCTTCGATTAATTCTTTTCGGTATATTTTAATGTCGCTCGGGGCCTTAATACCTATTTTCACTTGATCCCCTTCGATCGCGGAGATTACAATTTCAATGTTGTCATGAATCATAATGGACTGTCCTTTTTTTCGGGATAGGACCAACAATGTGGTGCACCACCTTTCTATTTATTCGATTTGTCGAATAAAGGAGTTTTGATGTTATAGTCATATTTGGGAGGCAGCACGATTTGTCGTCCGTTCAAGTTTTGAATATTAATAATAATCGGTGCCATCAAGTTCATGGTCGAGGCTTCAAACGGCTCTCTGACGGTAACGATACAGAGAACCAATGCTTCTTCTTCTGACGAAAGCGCAAGCTGATCGATGTCATCCAGTGATAACTCAAAAGTATAATCCTTAAAATGAACAAATGGTACGCCCACGACAAATCCAATATTTTCGTCGTCCAAGCTTTGAAAATAAGCGAACTCCATTCCCTCGATATGCTGCAGCTCATATTGATTATAGTTCTCAAAAGCTAGTATACTGCCGTTTAGATTGAATGCCTTTCCATTCAGTTGTTCCAACATAGGAATGCTCCTTTCAAATATGCAAAGGCTATAGCATTATAGCTATAGCCTTTAATTGTTTTACTTATACCAGTCGTACTCGCTTACCGTAATGTTGATAGATTGCATTTGCCTCATATAAATATCAACTTTGCCCGGGGTATAGGTGAACTCGGGCTTCGATACGGTGTAGTTGATTTCCGGTTTATTCGCTTGAATATTAATTTGTGGAGCATTCATCGTATAGCTAATTTTAACGTTCATAAAGGAGGCCGGTCCTACATACTGAATCTCAGGTTTATCCTGCAAGGCTCCTTTGGCGATATCGGCAAAAGCATTGGATGGGTTTGTAATTTGTGCCATCCGCTTGCCTTCTTCGACTTTTTTGGCCAGTCCTTGCAGAAACACGGAGTCCATCTGGCTATAAATCATATTGAGCCAAGCCTGGTGGCCGCCTTTGGCATAGGCCTGCCAAGCCTGCGATGAATCGATCTGAAGCTCGCCTTGCGGACTGTGAAACTCAAGCGTGGCCGGCTTTTGCTCTATCGTTTGCTGACCTGGAGAATTGTGCTCGATTTCCTGCTTCGCATTGTTCGTCTCCATGCCAATCTGACCCAATGTTTGTTCAATGGATAATCGAAGTAATCTCACCTAATCCCTCCTAGGATAAGGCATTTATCTCAAGTAATCAAGCAAGCTGGGCTGAATGATTTTTGCGCCGGAAGAAAGAGAGGCCTGGTACACGTTCTCATCCCGCTGCATTCGAATCATCGTTTCCGCCATATCGGCATCTTCCGTTTTGGAATTCATACTCGTCAGATTCATCTCGAGGTCCTTCAAACGATTGTCCATAAGATCAATTCGATTCGCTCGAGCTCCCACTTCCGATCTTACTTGGGAGAACTTATCCTGGCGCACCTTTAGCTTTTCCATGAAATCTCGAGCCGTAGCCTGATCTCCATTCACAAAAGCATTTTGGATACCCTTCAGAACTGTAAATAAATTATCGGTTTCCGTCCCTTCTCCAAATACTTCATTACCGGTAATATTAATCGGAATCACTACACCTGCAGAGAACTCATATTTAATCTCCGCCGTATCGGTAGATTCGGTTCCCGTCGTATACGGTTTTTTGTCCGTAAACTGCCCGTTAAAAATGTATTTCCCGTTCATTTGGGAATTTCCCAAAGTGATAGCTTCATCGAACAAGGAACCGATCTCTTTGGCTATTGCGTTTAGAGCATCTTGGGGGTTCGTCCCGCTAACCCCTTTTACTGTCAGTTCGCTTGCCCGTTGGATAATGTCATTGATTTGACCAAGAACCGAATCCGTATGATCGACCGAAGACTTAGCAAAATCAATGTTTTTTTGATATTGTTCGTTAATGGAAAGTTCACTTCTATAACGCAATGCATAGGTAATACCTACCGGGTCATCCGACGGCTTGTTCAATTTTCTGGCCGTGGTCAGTTCGTTTTCCGTATTACTCATTCTTTTCACATTGTTGGACAGGTTGCGAAGAAGCTGGGACTGCATCATCCCTTGGGTCACTCTTAATGGCATTGAAAGCACCTCCTACTGGTAAAATGGTTATCTACCTACAACACCCATGCTGTTTATCACTTTATCCAACATTTCGTCGAACGTTGTCATTGCTCTGGAAGCTGCACCGTAGGCATGCTGGAACTTGATCATATTGGACATTTCCTCATCGATCGATACTCCGCTAACCGATTGTCTGCGGCTGTCTACTTGATCAACCAGCGCTTTTTGGTTTTCTAGCTGTCTCGTCGCTTCTTTAGACTGAACGCCAAGCTGTCCGACCGTCGACCTAAAATAATCGTCTACCGTTCCTTCAGCTACTGTAGCTCCATTGCTCACAAAAGTTAATTTCGTATCCTTCATCTGGGAGATGAGCAATGCTAACCCATTATTTCCTTTAACAACCTTTTCCGAAGCACCTGATACTGCTGTGCGGAGCGAAGTGGCGATTTTATCCGGATTCGTTGCAATATCGGGGTTCAGTTGAAAGCTCTCAGCCGTTATAGAGGTAAAGCCGTTTTTTGCCGTAAAGAAATCACCGCCTGCCTGAATCGGATCAGACAAGTTGTACCCGAGTTTGTGAAGACCGTTCAAACCGTTGACTTTAACTGTCAAATCATCGGTAAGCGTTCGACTAGCCCCGGTATATTTGACGTTGTTCAGAACCGTTCCTTCCGGCAACACGGAACCTTTGGGAATGGTGATCGTCATTTCACCGTTCGCTATCGTACTAGCCAACGTATCTAATTGCCGTTGATAATCAGAGACATATCTTTCACGGGAAAGAAGCATCCCGTGAACCTCGCCGCTATTAAGAACACCGGAGTTATAAGCATCCGTTAATGCAGCTGCGGAAGTAGGGACTGCCGTTTGTCCGTTCACCAAGTTTGTCGTGCCCATGTTAATATTATAGCCTTGGTCGGTATCTTGAACGGTAATGTTTACGATTTGCGATAATTGGTCAACCAATAAATCTCTTTGGTCTCGCAGATCATTGGCATCGTCACCTAAACCCTCGATTCTGAAAATCTCCGCGTTCAGATTCGCGATACCCGTAGTAATCGAGTTCATTTGAGTGGCCTTTACGTCCACATTATTGGTTAAGTCCGTGGAAAGGTCTCTGAGCTGCTTGCTCGTATAGTTGAAGGCATCCGCCAATGCCATCGCATTCTCGCGTACAATCTTGCGTCCGGTTACATTCTCGGGGTCTTTGCTTAAGTCGGACCAAGATTTCCAAAAGTTGTCAATCACCGTGCGAATACCGGTACTGCTTGGTTCATTCATAATCGTTTCCAATTTCTCTAAAGTGTCCGCTTGAACGGTCCAAGTGCCCAACCCTTTGCTTTCGTTTCGGAATTGATCGTCCAGAAACCTTTCCCTTACTCTTGTAATGGATGTGAACTCCACACCAGTGCCCAGCTGACCCGGTACAGCGGAATGCGACATGCCTACCGCTTCGATCGGTCGGGACGCGACCATATTCACGACTTGCCGGGAATATCCCGCCGTATTGGCATTCGCAATATTATGAGCCGTCGTTTGCAATGCCGCTTGTTGTGTAAACAGGCTTCGCTTGGCCGTTTCTATTCCATGGAAAGTTGACCTCATAACGTCACTCCTCTTTTCCTATGCTCTCGTATCAAACATGGTATTCCGACGAAGGTGTTGGTCCTGTTGTTGAGTCGGTTTGGAATAAAACATATCATTATCCGGAGGAGCTGAAATGATATCTATCGAATAATTAATAAACGCGAGCGACTGCTCGATCATCTGTTGATTTAACTCATTGTGCTCCCGCAGCTTACGGATGGTAGCCAGCAACTGCTTCTGGGAATCGACCAAGATTCGCTTCTCCTCGGCGTTAAAAATAATCTTGGTCAAGTCGCTGACCGTCACCCGCGGATTCGGTTTGTATCCTTTTTCAATCAAGAAATTACCGATCGCATCCACCCGTTGCTGATCCATTTCCCCGATCCGCTTGAGCAGCTTGTTTTCTTTCGTTACGATTTGCGTCAACTGCTCCACTTGATTGTGGATAAGCGCATGCTTTTTCTGCTCCGCCAGCTCCAACAAGGTGAGATGTACATCGTTCAGTTCGGACATGGTCTGCAATACGGCTTCAAAAGACATGGCTCTCCACCTTCAAAAATTATTTCAAAAACGGGAAAATTTTCTCGGCCAGCTTGCGCGCATCGACAACGTACGTCCCGGATTTTACCGACTGCTTGAGCTCTTCCAGCTTTTCGCGGCTCGCTCCTGCTGCCTCCGTACCTAAAAGTTCTTTGGCTTCGCTGGATATCTCTACCTGGTCCTTTTTCTTTTGCTTCTTCCCTGCGGCAAATGCCTGTTGCGCTTCCTGATTCTTCTTATATTGATTCACGGCACCTACCTGATTCGTTCCATTAATTTTCATCAAACTCACCTCGATTAACTACATAATAAACCCACCGATTCAGCGTTATTACTTTTATCGGTGGGCGGATTTTAAAAGTTTAGATGTATTCGTTATTTTGTTCGATCCTGTAAGCGGTCTTTAATAAGAAATGAGGCATGCTTCCCTTGCTCGGCCTGTTGCTTTTTGCGCTGTTCGTCTTCGGCCATGTTTCGCGCTTCCTTCGTCAACCGTGCCCGGCAGGCATCGCACATGTTGTGTTCGCGAATATGCGCTCCACAAACGTCGCATTCGTAAGTCATATTTGGATTACTTTTAATCGAAATGCGTCCTTCACGGATAAACTTCACGATTTGTTTGACCGGCACTTCGGTCGCATCGCTTAATTCTTGTATCGAGCAAGCGCGGTTCTCACGCAAATATTTTAAACACGTCTCGTATTGCTTCTCCATTTCCCGAAGGCAGTTCGGACATAAACCGTAATTGTTTTTCATGTATATTTTTCCGCAGCGGTCGCAGTTTGCTACATTCAGACTCATGTTAATTCTACTCCTCTCAAGAGCAAGGCCTAATACTCCTAATATAGCTGAAATTATCGAAGTTTGCACTTCATTTTTTGTCGGAAATTGGACGTTTGCCGCAAACAGTTTTATCTGGCCCAACTAATGCCGCACACCTCGAGAGGAAGGACCGTCTTTATGGCTCTTGAGCATTCGTTTAGCGTGCTTCCGGTCGTATACACGTCGTCGATCAAATAAACCCGTACCCGCCCTTGTCTGCATGCTGCCGCCACTTGGGAGGCAGCTCCCGGTTCCAGAGCAAAAACTCCTTGGAGATCGTCCAAACGTTCCATTCTTCCTTTGAAGCTTTGTTTGTCCGTATGCCTCGTTCGCAGCAACAGCGGGAGAACAGGCAATCCCGTCAGCCTTCCCAGCTCGGAAGCCAGCTGTTCAGCTTGATTGAACCCGCGTTCGGCATATCGCTGCTCACTTAGAGGCACATAAGAGATGAACTCGGAAGCAGGCCTCCCGAAGGCCGCGACGCCGGACGGCCCTTGCCGATGCAGATGATAGGCGTGCAGCAGCATCGGGCCGAGCACGCTGCGCAGCGACTCTTGGCCCCGGTACTTATACTGACCAAGCCATTCCTTCATTCGTTCGTCATAACGAACAGCACTGCGGTTCTGGTCATAGTACGTATCGGTTCGCCGGGGACAGTCGGGACAAGCTTCGTAACGGCCACACTTAGAGCAGCAGACTTCGTGGATCCACGGGATCGCTTCCCAGCAGCGCCTGCAAACCGGCAGCTTACGGGTACCGTCGTTCGCCGCACCGCAGGCGACGCAAGGCTCCATTTTGGAGGCCAGCAGCGATTCCGCCCCGCTTAGAAGTAGGCGCATCCACCTTCCGGCTTGTTCGGTCCAACTCATCGTACGCGCCCCCTTTTCAGTCGATATATCCTTTTTTCCGTGCGATAACGTTCATTTCGGCAATTTGTCGCCTGGCATGCGCTTGAGAACGTGTCTTTTCTTTGGCCGCAAAATATACACGCCCCCGGGGATCTTGAGCGGATCTTCCCGCCCGCCCCGCCATTTGCACCAACGCCGCCGAATCGAACACTGGGGAATCGGCATCGATAATAAATACATCCGACTTTGGAATCGTCACTCCCCGCTCCAAGATTGTCGTAGTGACCAGCATCCGAATCGAGGTTGCGCGAAAATCGATGACCTTTTGCGAGCGATCGGCGTCTTTGGAGGAAGTGCCTTGAACGTTGACGGAAGGAAACGACTGGCGAAGCAAAGCGACGAACGGCTCGACCATGGCGATTTTCGGGACGAAGACGAAGACTTGTGCTCCTCTCTCCAACGAGGAGGCCAAGTGTCCCTTAAGCTTACTGTTCAGCACGTTTTGAGCCAGCATTTGCCGCAAAGGCGGACACGCGAGAAGCGATGGTTCCGGCAGCGGGTGACGATGGTATCTTGCCGCTACTCGGGCATGCGGCAGCCGGTTGCGCTTTACAGCACGCTGTAGTTCCTCCGGTGGCGTTGCCGACAGCAAAATGTACGCTCCGCCCGAAGCGCATACCTGCTCGGCAGCATAGATCAGCATCGGATTGTTATGATACGGATACGCGTCGATTTCGTCGACTATGACCAGATCAAACGCTTGCCGAAATCGCATCAATTGATGCGTCGTCGCTAAGGTTAGCTCGCCTTGCTCCCACCGCTGCTCGCTTCCGCCATATAACGTGACAACCTTCGTGTGCGGAAAAGCTTTCTCCAGCCTTGGCTTCAGCTCCAAGACCACATCGCGACGCGGAGTAGCAATGGCGACCCGGCCTCCCTTGGCCAACGTATATTGAACCATCGGAAAAATCATTTCCGTCTTCCCGGCGCCCGTTACAGCCCAAATAAGAAACCGCGGCGCATGAGGGTCCTGTGCTTTTTCCCTTGAAAGGGACTTATTTGCTTTCAAAAATTGCAACGCCGAACCCGACGCTTCCGCCTGCACGTTGCTAAGCCCCCACGATCGCAAGTAAATCTCCATGTCTTCATCCGCCAGTGGCATAATAGTTACGTCAGGACTGTTGTTCGCCCGAACGATCGGGGTACAGTACCGCGATCTTCCCATAGTCAAACAAGCTTCGCAATAAGCGCACGGTCCGCCGCAATCCTCACACTGCGTCCAACGAACCGGCGATGCCTCGATACCCGCCTGTCCTCCGAACATTCCTTGGCTTCCGCAGCGCTTGCACTTCCCTTTCCATGCCTGGGGCAGCAAGGACCATCGCCTGCCTTCGCTTCGATCTAACTCCACCCCGGCTTCCAGCTCGACCCTGCCCTGAATCCAAGCGAGCTGTAAAAAGTATGCCGGCGATTCGGCAACGGCTTGACTTCCTTCATGCTGCATCAGGCCCATAAACTCTTCCATGAGCAGGTAGCGGCCATTCATGGATAGGCACATGGCATTTATTGTCCTATTCGCGAAGTGTCTGGCTTCGTCGGATAGCCCATCCGCCGTTCCGGCCCAATCCCAAAGCTTCCAATCTGCTACGGCTTCCGGATGAAGGCCAATTTCACGCGCTGCTGTTCGTAAGCTTTCCAGCATGTTTGACGAGGACGAAGATGCTTTCAGCTTGCGTTTGATTTCACAGGCTTGTCCGAACGATAAGGCGGGTTCCAGCACACGCAGCTTGAAGCGGCCACCGGCTTGATCCGTCCAGTAATCCCGGTCGGCCCGCATATCCAAGGAAACGTGCCAGGAACAACCGTCTGCCGTCATTGCGGCATATACGAATGCTTTCATGAATCACCTGGTTCGAATTATTTTTTATGATCACATATATTTGAAAGCGGTTTCTAAACCTTCGTTTTGGTTAAGCCGGACCACAATCACCTGTTCATCTGCATGCTTCAGGACCCACTCTTCCAAGTCCCTTTCCGCAATCGTACAGATGCTCAACTGATGCTCCAGACTTAACCTTCGGGCAATCTCCAGCGTATCGTCCGTCGAACCTTCATCCGCCAGCGTCACCGATATTGCCTTGCCCTTCATCCATGAAAAAAAGTACAGCGAGCGAAGATACCACTCCACCTGCAGCTGATTATTATAAGTTTGCAGCACATAATGCGTCGTTCGGGGCTTTCCATATCGCCTCCACTGCCAATGGAGCCAATGGATGATGGCGACCCCTGCGGCATAGCAACCGATAATCCAAGCCAAGCCTAACATCATAGCGGCTCCCTCCCTTAAGAGCAGTATATGCCGATTGAAGGGAGATGGTTCCTGCCAAACTTGAAGAAAGGACAGCTATTGAGAACCGCTTACAGCGTTACCCAGCCATTTTTAATCGCGATAATAACCGCTTGTGTCCGGTCGTCAACTTCCATCTTCTGCAAAATGCTGCTGACATGATTTTTAACCGTTTTCTCGCTGATATACAGAAACTCGCCGATCATCTTGTTGCTTTTGCCTTCGGCCATTAAGCGAAGCACTTCCGCTTCCCGACGGGTGAGCGGACTATTGTCCATATGCACGTACTTCACGCCTGCTTCTTTCGACGTCGTGCCGGAACCGGCTATGCCCTGCTCGTCCAAATACGTCATACGACGAAGCTGGTTGATGAGCTTTCCGGTCACTTTTGGATGAATGTAAGCATGTCCGGCCACGACCGAACGAATCGCATTGATTAAAGATTCCGCTTCCATGTCTTTCAATAAGTAACCGGAAGCCCCTTTACGAAGCGTCTCGAAGACGTAGCTCTCATCGTCATGAATCGAAAGAATAATCACTTTAATGTCCGGAAAAATATCCTTCAATTTCTCCGTCGCTACTACACCGTTCTCTATAGGCATATTAATGTCCATCAAGACGATGTCCGGGTTCAAGGTATTGCAGAGCTCCAGTACCTGAATGCCATCGCCGCATTCGCCGACGACTTCCAAGTCGCTCTCCATATTCAAAATTCGTTTAACCCCCTCGCGAAACAGCTGGTGATCGTCTGCTAAAACCAGCTTAATCGGGCGTTTGGCGCTGCCCATAATGTCCATATTGATTACTCCTCCTTGGATTCTGACTTGATCGGGATGACCATGGATAGTTTTGTTCCCGCCCCTGGCGCCGATTCGATGTCCATTCGCCCCTCGAGCAGCTCTACGCGCTCACGCATGCCCATTAAGCCGTAATGACTGCCGCGTGCAATCTTCTTGTCGATATTGTCGGTGCTGAAACCAACGCCATTATCGGATACGGTTATTTTAATCATCTGCTGCTGGAACGTGAGCTCCAGTGAGACATGGGAGGCTTCCGCGTGCTTGAGGACGTTAGAGAACGCTTCCTGTACCAAGCGGTATACCGCGACTTCCATACCGGATGGCAGGCGGACTTCTTTTCCGACCAGCTCGATTTTCGTACGAATCTTCGTTCTCTCCTCGTAATCCTGCACAAACTTACGCAAGGTGGGGACTAATCCGAGGTCGTCAAGCGCCATGGGACGAAGATTGAAAATGATCTTGCGAACCTCTTCAATCCCGCCCCGGACACCCGTTTTCAAATCATTCAGTTCATCTTTTACGGCATTATAGGCCTGCTTGGCCAACATGCGCTCGGTAATTTCGGTGCGAAGGACCATGTTTGCCATGTTTTGCGCAAGGCCGTCGTGAATTTCCCGGGCAATTCTCTTTCGCTCCTCTTCCTGTGCCAAAATGATCTTAAGACCCAGCAGCTGCCGGTTTTTGGCCGATTCCAGAAGACGTGTCACTTGATTGAGATCGCCGGATAAGTACTCAAGAACTACATTGAATTGAGAGACTAAAGACTCTGCCCGCTCCAGCTGTTTGTCGACATTTTTCAACCGTTTTTGCAGGTCGTCCCGTCGTGCTTTCAAATGCAGCTCTTTTTCCCGATGAATGGCCAGTTGGGCTTGCAGTTGGGTGGCTGCCTCGTAAGCCGCCCGAATATCTTCCTCATTGAAGCGCTTGAAATCCCGGCTCACTTCGGTCAAACGAACACGGGAGCGTCGATACTCCACCTCGAATTGATCCACCGTATCGATCGTTCGGCTCGTTTCCTCAATCACCGACTGCAATTCCTTGTTCAGCGCTTCGCGTTCAGCCCGGACGCTCTCACAGATCTCAAAAATTTGGTACTTGCTGTTTTCCATGACATCAATGGCATTTCTGATGACGCGGTCAAAAACGTCGACTTGCATCCGGACAAAGCTCCTTCGCCATTTTTCTCGGACGTACTAGCAATATAGTACCATATTTTCGGAAGATTGTGAGAGCTTATAGTACTAATTATTGCAGGGTGATTTGCTGGGTTTTTCCATCCCAGGTCACTTTCCAGCCCAGGTTCTCGGACAAAATACGCAGTGGTACCATCGTCAAATCCTTCATGATGACCGGTGGCACTTCGGCCGTAATTCGCTGTCCGTTTACAATCATGTCTTTATTATCGATCCATAGATCGATCATTTTACCGCCACGAAGGATCGTCACTTTACGCTCGTTCGGGTCCCAGTTTACCTTTCCACCCAGAGCATCGGTCACAAAACGGATCGGAATAAGCGTGTTGCCCTCCGTGATGACCGGAGCTTGTTCCAATGTCATCGCTTTGCCGTTAACGGTCACAGCCTTTTTGTTGACCGTCAGCTGAACGGAATTATTCGACGGTTGCTGCACCGCGCCGCGGTATGTAAACGTAATATCGTCGATGCCGATTTTGCCTTTGGCCGCCCGTTCGTCCTGTCCGATTTCCTCATTTACAACATAGACGCTCTTGACGCGAATCGGATAGCTCAGCTTCAAATCCGTCAGATCGGCAGTAAGTTGTTTCCAACCCTTCCAGTTAATATTTCTTGCGAAATCAACATAATGAATTTTACCGGCATTGTCAAGCAGCTCCGCACGCAGCCAGTTTAAGCTCTCGTCGCCGTTGACTCTCATTTTCATATATTGCGGCTCGCCTTCAATGAGAATGCGGGTATCCATCGTCGCATAAGCCCATTTGGTGCCTTTTCCTTGCGTGAAGTCGTAATTAAGCTCCAAATATTTATTGCCGTTCGTGTCTGGAACGATGTAGACAGAAGAAGTCACTTCCTGCGGCTTTGCATCCGGCATCGTCATGACGGCCTCTTTGTCCAGATCATACCATACTTTATCAATGCCGACAGGAATTGTCGTCGTCGTGCTGAAGCCGTCGTATCGCGCGATCAACTGCGCGCCGCCCGTGCTTCCCGCTAAGCTTGTTACTTTCAGCATACCATTCGTAACTTCACCTTGAATGCCAAGCACTTCCCATTGAATGAGCTCCGGCGGAATTTCTCTCGTCTTGCCCGATTTTGTCGTCGCAACGACCGGCAGTTTGTACGTTTCGCCTTCGGACAGCGCGAGGTTGTCAGACGTAATTTTCATGCTGGTCAGCTGATTTCGGCCCACGACTTCGACATCCGCCGTTGAGGTACCTTGACCCGATACCGCAGTGACTTTGCTTATTCCCGGTTGGTTCGGAGTGAATACGTTATCTTTGAACGTGCCCTTATTGCCGGCTACGCTCCACTGTGCCGTAATTTTATCGGTGTCAACCACCGGATTGTAAAAGACGTCGTAGGCTTTAAAACGAAGCGGAGCCTGCTCGCCGACAAACAGCACGCTTGGCGCCTGAATAAACAGTTCCTTTACTTCACCCTGCGGCGCGGTCGAGAATACCCCTACCCCATTCACAACTTTCCGCTGAATTCCGGTTTCGGTCTTATTCACAAGCACCGGCGTCATTTCGCCCAGCGGCCGGGCTACCATCTGCGTGGAACCGCCTCCGTCGAGGTTAAGCCCTTTCCATACGCCTACTTGAATCATGAACTGCTGCAGCTCATTCATCGATAAGCCTTTACTGTCGCCGCTGTAGTCGGCCGTAATGATGTAGGCCGTCTTCTGGTCCTTGGAATAGCCAAGCGCCGTCCGCGAACGCGTGCAGCACAGATCGTCCACCGGGCGCGAAAATTCCGATGGCTTGCCTTCATCCACCAAAATCGTATGACCGCCGATCATCATTTTGAACGTACTTGCATCATACTTCTTATTCGGGTCCTGCGGCAGGATTTGATAGTCTGCTTTCAGCGGATCGCCTACTTTTACATGCGTTCGGATAAAATCGGCAGCTTTGCCCGATGCGCGTAAAATGTACCCGTCTTTCGGAGCAATCATATTAATAACGCCGTTATCTGCAATTTCTTTAACGATACCGTTCTGAACCAAAATTTCCGTAGGAACGGTTACGCCATCATTGGAACGATCCACTTGTCCCCAAGTGTTCGTATACATAAACAAACCGTCAATATGGCTGTGCTCGCCACCGGGCTCGAACCAGTAGTAAGTTTTATTAATCCCGCCAAGCGCGTAGCTTTGCCCGTCTTTTGCAATAATGGAACCTTTAAACGTAAATAGGTCCACAATAGGCTTGTTGTCCTTGTCTAGCGCAAACGAGTAGAAGCCCGGCAAATACGGCGGCGTTGCCATCAACTGCCCGTTGGCAATCTCCGGTCCCATTGGGACACCTTCCGCCTGGGTGTTATAGAAGTCGCCGTTCACCCCTGCGACAGCTTTCGTTTCCTTGGCCATACCCAGCACGCTTTGCTTGCGCGTAAACTGGTTCTCGGTCCCTGTCATGACATCCAACTTGACATATGGGTTCGTCAAATCGACTTCCACGACATTCGCATTGACTTTGACGTCTTTTTTGCTTCTCGTAAACTGCCATACATATTTTTTCAACACGGCGCCGGTCGTCAAAATTTCTTGGCTTACCACTGTCGGAGCCGAATCCGCCGCTTCTGCCCTATACGGTACCGACCATGTGGACAGCAGCAACGACACTGCCAAAACGGCACCCGACAATTTTCGCCATTTTTTTTGCACAATCACGTTTCTGTTCTCCTCTCGTTTTCCACTCTCCTTTTATATAGACTCAATGACTATCCAAAAAGTTACGATAATAAAGGGTTATAAAAATCGACAAAAATGCAAAAAGACGATCCGCGAAAAGAACGGACCGTCTTGCTTAGACAGATCTGGAAAAAATATTAAGCTTGGGCGTCAGCTTTCAGCTGCTCTGCTTTATCCGTACGCTCCCAAGGCAAATCGATGTCCGTACGGCCAAAATGACCGTAGGCTGCCGTTTGCTTGTAGATCGGACGACGCAGGTCGAGCATTTTAATAATGCCGGCTGGGCGCAGGTCGAAGTTTTTACGAACGATTTCGACCAGCTTCTCTTCGCTTACTTTGCCTGTCCCAAACGTATCGACAGAAATCGATACTGGCTTGGCAACGCCAATCGCATAAGCGAGTTGAACTTCACATTTGTCGGCAAGACCTGCAGCTACGATGTTTTTAGCAACGTAACGGGCCGCATAAGCGCCGGAACGGTCGACTTTCGTCGGATCTTTACCGGAGAACGCGCCGCCGCCATGACGTGCGTATCCGCCGTACGTATCGACAATGATTTTACGGCCAGTCAATCCAGCGTCACCTTGCGGTCCGCCGATTACGAAACGGCCTGTCGGGTTGATAAAGTATTTGGTATTATCGTCGATCAATGCCGCCGGAACGATCGGCTTGATAACGTGTTCTTTAATATCGGCTTGGATCTGCTCCAACGATACTTCTTCAGCATGCTGGGTAGAGACGACGATCGTATCGACACGAACCGGTTTAGCCCCTTCGTACTCAACGGTTACTTGCGTTTTACCGTCCGGACGAAGGTATGCAAGCGTACCGTTCTTACGAACTTCCGACAAGCGGCGTGCCAGCTGGTGGGACAGCGAAATCGGCAGCGGCATCAATTCAGGTGTCTCGTTAACCGCAAAGCCGAACATCATGCCTTGATCCCCGGCGCCGATTGCTTCGATTTGATCGTCCGTCATTTGGCCTTCACGGGCTTCAAGCGCTTTGTTAACGCCTTGAGCGATGTCAGGCGACTGCTCGTTCAAGGAAACCAGCACTGCGCAAGTTTGGGAGTCAAAACCGTATTTCGCGCGAGTATAGCCGATATCTTTAATGGTTTGACGTGCAATGGATTGAATATCGACATATTCCGATTGGCTTGTAATTTCACCGATGACAAGAACCAAACCGGTAGCTACGGAAACTTCGCAAGCTACGCGAGCATTTGGGTCATTCGCCAAAAATGCGTCAAGTACAGAGTCGGAAATTTGGTCACAAATTTTATCCGGATGCCCCTCAGTTACAGACTCCGAGGTAAACAAACGGCGGCCCACAGAATTGGACATGAGTACAACCTCCTACTGCTTTTATTATGGATAAAGGCTGAAGTCCACATACAAAAAATCAACCTTTTCCGGGTGGAAAAGGTTCCTTTAGCTGCTACCTTCTTATTGTATGTTACTGGATTTGTAGAAGGCTGTCAATAAAATATGATGAGATCGCGTAAAATTAACATTCCTGTTGATAATTGTCTTCTTGTTTATAAGCTCAACATCATTTCTTCAGCTTTTTTAATTAATCTTGCCGTAATTGTTCCCCCTACGGCACCGGCATCCCGGGAAGCAATGTGCCCCCAATAATCTTCTTTAATCGAAGCCGAAGGGATCGAACCAAGCTCGGTAGCAAATTCAACATTAGCGTTAGCCAACTGCTTGCCAACTGGAAGCCCCAACTCAGCAGCGATCTCGTACTTTAAAATATCCAGTGCCTTTCCGCTTTCCGGTACCACTTTCTTGTTGCTTTTCGACATAAGGGATACCTCCTCAAGTAGGATGTAATGCTATTATCCCCCCTGAGGCGAACCCCAAACGTATGAATGATTGGTGAAATGGGTAAAATTATGATGCGGCTTTCGTTCCATCCGCATTAATAATCAAATAACTGCCGCGAACCATAACGAAAACTTCCTGCTTGTTCTTAGCGTCAGGTTTAACGCCCCGGCCCTCCCGTGGAACGATGAGCAAGTGGTTAAGCTCAACCGTTGCTCCTGCGGAAATATCTTTACCGGAAGTAACGTCCGGAATCCCGTTATCGTCAGAGCTCACCGCTACAACTTTACCTGTTCGGACAATGAATTCGGTGCCAGCACCGCCATAAAGCGTTTGTCCTTGCTGGAGCTTCACGACAGTAAGTCCGGAATTGGGGACAGCGTTATTGCCAGTACCGGAACCTGTGGATGGGATAGTTCCGCTTCCGCCACCTTGCTTGGCCAGCTCAGCCGCGATGAGTTGTTTGATTTTTTCTTCGTTTATACTTTGTTTAGCGAATTCATCTGCT
Organism: Paenibacillus tyrphae; assembly: GCF_000722545.1. Lineage (GTDB taxonomy): Bacteria > Bacillota > Bacilli > Paenibacillales > NBRC-103111 > Paenibacillus_G > Paenibacillus_G tyrfis. Next base: position 83,421 of record NZ_JNVM01000011.1, on the reverse strand, counting down.
ACTTGCTTGGCAACGTTTTGTTCGAAGTAGCTTTTGGTGATGATGGGATCATCGACAGAACCTGGTTGGGTAGAGGTATTGTTGGAATCTGCGTAGACGATCGTCGTGAAAAGAAGGATGAGAATTACAGTAGCTAGAGTAATTTTTGATTTCATGGGCTCACCTGCTTTGGATGTATGTATTTAGTGGGTCTTGATAAAAAAAGAAGACCCGTAGGGGTCTTCTTTTTTTAATCCGTTAGGATTAGTTAGTGATAACAACTGTTGTTGTTGCAGATTTACCGTTAGGTGCAGTAACAGTCAACGTGAAGGAACCATTTCCTACGATAGTCAAGTTCTCACCATTAAGCGATACACTGCCATTTTGCTCCATGCTTACATCAGTGATGATGTATGTCAGTTGCAGCAGTTTATCGTTGTAAGGTGCGATATTTTCGTTTTTGAACTCATTGCCATATTGGTTCTTAACAGTGAGGTCGCCCATCAGGTTGTAAAGTTTATACTGGTTAGTGGTATTTTGTACCAAAATATCGGAAAGCTTATCAGCGGTTGCATTTGCACCTCTGGAGAATGTTTTGCTCGCTTTTCCAGCTTCAATGCTTTCAACTTTGTTAGGCTCGTTCTTAACAGTCACTTGACCAGTTACTGTGTTGTCGTTACCTTTACCATCCAAGAAGCGTACAGTTACATTGGAAGTACCTGTCTTCTTACCGATAACGTAAGCTTTACCATTGCCATCCCCTAAGCCATAGCGAACATATTCGTAGACTTCAGACGAAACGCTCTTGATCTGTTTCGGGAATGCAACTTTATTTCCAGCGCTGTCTGTAGCTTCAACAACAAGTTCTTTAGCTAACTTGCTTTTCGCTGGGTTGCCTTGAATTTCAGTGCTGTTTTTGTACATATCATCGTCCAGCGTATTGAAGATGCTGCCCAGATCTTTCAAGTTGTATTTGAGGTTCTCGCTCTTACCATCAACAACTTGAACTTTCTTCGTAACGGAAGCTACGCTGCTATCGATGACAGTTCCATCAGTTTTCTTCTTACGAAGAGCAAATTTAACTTCAACTTCTTTACCGGTTGCAACATTTGCAGTTTCGATTTTGACCTCTTTATCAGAGAATTGCTTAACAGTAAGACTTGCACCGCCATTTGTAGGCAATTGTCCATAACCATCAACGCTAACTTTAAAGTTAGTGTCGCCAGCAGTCACTGTAGCGTAAACATCATAAGTTACAGTGCCATTGCTGTTGTTTTCGTTGATCGGCTTGTCAAATTCCTTCATAAGCTCGGTGTAGTTGTCAAAGAGCTGGAATTTAGGCTTCGTTTCACCGCCAGCAACTGCTTTAGTAGCAGCATCCGTTACCGTTTTGATTGTGGACGGATAACGTGCATCAACTGTGTTGAAGCTTTTGCTAGCTTGGCTGTTTACGCCGTTTGTAAATACGTTAACGTAAATTTGGCCATTGCCTTTTGCCGTTACTTCGCCGATGTGAATTTTACCTTTTTTGTCGCCGGTGATAACAACTTTACCTTCCGAATCAAGCATAGAAGCAGGTACGTTGTCGGTTTTACCGAGGTTAACCGGTCCCGATACGGAAATGTTGAAGCGTTTGTCTTTTACGTTATCTATAACGTCATCAGCAGACAATTTGTTGCCTTCAGCATCGTAAGCGATCAAGTCGATGTACTTGTCTTTATCGCCTACTGCAAGAGAACCGCTAAATTCGCCGAGTTCAACTTTAGCAGCGATTTTGCTTGCGCTGAGTTTAATGTCAGCAGTTGCAGTAGAGCCACCACCGAATACGGATACAGTGAATACTCCAGTGCTAGTTACTTTGCCATCAAGTTTAACAACGAGGTCTTTTACGCCATCGCCATTGTCGTCGATGAACTCATATTTCAGGTTAGACTCGTAAGGAACATTTCCTTTTGGAGTAATGTAGGCGCTTGGATCAGCGATTTTGTTGCTTGCCGTTCCGGAATCAATTGTGAGCTCGCCGCCGTATTGGTCGTATTGAGTCAATTTAACGACAGCTTTGTCGCCAGAGCTTTGGAGTGCGCTTTTACCAGTTGGGTATTTAACGTCTCCCAATTCTACTTTAGCGAGGTAAGGGAAGTCGCCCACTTTGAATACTTTAACAGCAGACTTTTTCGTGTCGTTGTCCCAAATGTTAACGGAAATTTGGCTATTGTTGGAGATCAAGCCGCTATCATCCGTATTCATAACAACATAGAACTTGCCAGTGTCAACATCTTTAGTCAAAGATGCGGAGTTATTCGGCACTGTCGCGTTAACTGTGAAGTTACCGGCAGGGAACGAAACGTTTTGACCGTATTGGTTGGTTGGTTTGAATTGAACGCGAACTTTTTTCGATTTTGCAACAGTATCGTTAGCTGTTACGAACTCGATTTTTTCAAGTCTTTCGTTCTCTGCTTTGAATTCAGCCGTAGTTTTGTCAACTGCGGAAGCATCCAAACCGCCAAGAGTTACGCTGTATGTGCCTTCAGTAATTTTCGTACCGTCTTTCAGCGTCAGCGTAGCAACTTTTTTATCTTCAGACCATTTGATGTCAGTTGCAACGTCAGCTGTACCTTTTTTCAAGGAAACAGTAGCTTTTGCAGTATCTACATCTCTGTCCAGAGTAACTTGGACTTTGTTGTAGTCAGCAGCTTTAGCTTCTTTGATGGAAGCTTTAGCCGGTTTGTTGGTGTCAACAAATTGTTTTTTAGCTTCGTAGGAGCTCGTTACCAACAGGTCGCGAGTTGCTGCCGAAGTACCGCCGAATGTGCCGTCAGTGCCGTTGCTCAGCAATTTCAGTTCAAGTGCCAATGCAACATAACTTTTTGCCCAGTCGGAAACAGTTTTGTCGCTCACGCCGGTTTTGTTTCTACCTTCGGAGTCTTTGCCCAGGCCGCGGATCAAGAAAGTAGCGAGTTGCTCTTTCGTTACGTCGCCAGCAGGGTTGAATTGGCCAGGAGCGTAACCGTCCGTGATGCCAGCTGCTTTAACAGCTTCGATGTAAGGCAGAGCGTATCCGTTAGCCGGATCGTCGGATTTCACATCGGAGAAGCTGGAAGTTTTCAGGGAAGTGTCAACTTTCAAGTTGAAGACCAAAGCTGCTACTTTCGCGAATTGCGCACGGTTCATTTTGTCTTTCAGACCGAATGTACCTTCTTTAACGCCGTCGAAAATGCCAGCGCCGATCATTTCGTCAAACTTTGCTTTTGTAGCTGCATCCAGATCTTTCAGATCTGTGAAATCAGCGGAAGATTTCTTAGCGTCTGCACCCAGTGCTACGGAAGAAAACATGGAGAATGCCATAGCCAGGGACAGGATTGCAGATAAACTTTTCTTCATAACCTTTTTTTCTCCTCCTCGAATATCTTTCGGTTGTTGAGAGTTCTGTGTAGAAAAATTATAGCTCGATTCCCTCATTAGCCGATTCACCCCCTTCCCAGAGTTGAGCAAAATGAGTTTTTATTGAAGATGTCTGCAATGTATAAATTGCAGAAACTAGTAAACCAATAGGAAGTTTAAGGATAGAATCGCATGCCACCTAACATTATACACTGACATGCTAGCAAGGTAAAGAGTATATTTTGTGAAATTTATCCAAGTTCACAGCTCTTTGTCTTGCTTTCTGTTTGTTTCAATGTATTAAACGCACGTTGTTTCGAAAAGTTGCGCTCTTTGAAAAAACTTTTTTTGTTTTTTTGAGGCCGCTTTGAAACAAGTACATCAAGAGCGTCTATCAATTATGTATTGTATCGAGCGCTCACAAAAGGTAGTATACAACGACCTACTCGCATACGTCATCATTAATAATTTTCCAATATTGAGCGGAAACCACCTAAAATTAGAGAACAAACCGCCAACCCACGGTTGACGGTTTGTCAGTCATCTTATTTCGGGAATTTCTTTTGCTGCTTCAAGATGCGCTCCATGACGGCAGCAGCTTGAACACGCGTGAAGTTTTGAAGCGGGTCAAAACGATATGTCTTCTTCTTCTGACCGGAAAGAAGAACGTTCTCAATGCCCTCGATGAATTTGGCTTTGTATACGGCCTCAACCGCAGGCAAAGCATAAATGTCGATATCTTTCGCATCGGTAAATTGCTTTTGAAGCGAATCAAGAGACTTATTGCTGTCCGAATTCACTTTCAGCTCAGCCGCTCTCGCAATCATGACGGCCGCATCCTGGCGCGTAATGGCCTCATCCGGCTTGAACCGGCCTCCGGCATTACCGCGTGCGATGCCGACCCGTGCCGCTGTCTCGATGTACTTATAATCGTACAGCGGATTGGTGCTAGCAAATTTCTGCACGTCGCTGAACGTCAGGTTGCCGGAGTACTGAAGCGGAAGATCGAAAGCTTTGACAAGCAGTGTAGCAAACTCGCCGCGCGTAATCGATTCGTTCGGTACAAAGAGCGACTGCAGTTTATTGAGCATAAACCCTTTGGAATAAAGCGTATCAAGCGTATCACGGCCCCACTCGTGGCTCGTAATATCGTTGAAGCTGTCGTACATGTACATTACTTGGAAATAGCCAAAATGATCGATCGGAACCGTGATCGTATTTTTCTTCGGATCGACTTCGCCGCCGATGTTTTTCCAAGCTAAGGTCGTCATGCCCCGATAATCTTCATAGATATCCATTTGATAAACGGTGACATACTTCCAAGAGTCTTGTCTGATCGAATCGTCATACTTCAGCGTCAGCTCGCCGCGCTTGGTTGGTACGAACGAGTTCTTCAGATCATTCTCATTATTCTTCTGATAAAATCTTACGTTTGCGTTGTTTACGTCAATGTTGTACGGATCGCGCCCGGAGCCTGTGAGAGCTTCTTTCAGCTTGTCCTTGTCCAAATAATCGTCTTGGCCAACAGCGCCGCCGTTGATCCAGAACAGCTTACTAGCCGGACGGAATTTGCCTGTCGGCTCTTGCAGGAAGAACGTTGCGCTGTAGTCCGTATTATAGGCTTTGTTGACACGGCCGTCCTTCACATTGGCAAGACCGAACAACAGCTTGCGGTCTCCCGTCAAGTACTGGTTCGTTGCTGTCGGTTCGTTGCGCATAAGCTTCGTGTTAGTCGGGAAGCTGAGCTCCAGCTCTCCCTCGAAGAGCTTATATTTGTTTTGTAGCGGCATCAGCATTTGTGCGCCTTCTACCGCCGTATTCACGTTATTCACCACAAAGCTACCTTTGGAGCTGTCTTTGCCGCGGTTCACGGTAAAGCTAATTGTGTTACGGCCCGCTTTCAAGTTCTCGTAGCGGTAGTAGAAATAAGGTTTGTTATCGGATGGGTCGATCTTGCTGAGTATATTAGCGTCTTTACCGAAGCTTACGCTATCTGCGTTCTCAGCTTCCAATTTGATGTCTACGAAGTTCCCGTTAATCGTAGCCACATCATCCTTGCCGCTCCTCACAAGAATCGGTTCGATAACCCGGTAAGGTACCGGTTCACGGGAAATCGTAATGCTCCGGGTTTCGGTGATTCCCGTTTTGTTGGAAACCATAAATTCGAAAACGACATCCCCTGTAAAAGGAAGAGGAATGCTTGCTGTATTGATAGCCCCAGTCCCGACGCTATTCAGATAGTTTTGCTGGCCGTTGGCCGGAGCAGCAGGATAATTCCATCCAGTTCCACTATCCCGGGCATCGAAAGTAACAACCGGGTTGCCCAGAGCGTCTTTTTTGCGGACAGTCATTTTGATGCTGTCTGCATTCACGAAGTTGCCCACGAAAGATACGCTGTTTGCATTCGTCGCGTATTTATCCGGTGTTTGCGCCTTGGTGAATTTCTCCAGCGGACTTGGCAAGATATCTCCTACGAATGCAGGAGTCGGCAACGTAAACTTAAAGATCTCATACTGCACTGTCGTTACAACAGCACCGTTCAAACGCAGGTTGATTTTTACCGTGTTACGTCCTTCGTTAAGCAAATCTTTGTTGTCATTAGGCAGCCAACGGGTATCGGCTTTGCTCACATCCAACATAAAAGTCGATTTTGCATTGGTATCGCGGAAATCTCCTGCAACCAGCTTGGTCACATAACCGTTAACGGACACCTCGACATTGGCATACTCCGCTTCAGGCAAGTTCATGATTTTCGCCTGCAAGCAAGGCGTACCGCCTGTGCCTGGAGTGCAATAAGGCGTCTCCAATGCGGCGTTTTTGATAACCATATTGTTATAGAAGTTAACCGGAATGATATACGGTGTACTTGTAATAACTAATGGGAAGTCCAGCTTACCGTTGGTTATACCGTTCGGTACTATAGACATGATGGCTCTTCCATCACGAATGCCATTTACTTGTACTTTCCATTTTTGCTGCGTACCGTCGGGTCCAACATAAGTTGCTGCAATACCGGTTGTGTCTCCGCCGATGAACGCCTTAACATTTCCCGCCGGATCAACACCGGTCGTATAGATATAGAACGTAGATGGCAGCTCACTGATTTCATTATCGCCATTTTGATTTAGGGCGACTTCAACCGGTTGAGTCGTTACCGGGTCCGTGCCAAGATCCTTGGTTACTTTCGTTACATAAGGTGCAGCCGGATCAAAATAATTGAACGTAAACGTCTGCTGCGGCGCTTGACCTACCAAGCCGCTGCCTGTATAGAACGTCACGATAAGCGTCTGATTCCGATTCGTCGGAAGAGTCAGCGGAATAGAACCCAGATCAAATACTTTATAAGTCGAGGTCGACTCTGCCGGGATTTCCGTAAGCGGAGCCGGTGTAGTACCCGAGAAGTATACCCGTTGGGTTGCCGGGCTGCCGCCTACTACGGTGATATCTGCATACACATATTGCGTAACCGTAGAAGAACCCGGGGCCAGATCGACCTTCATTTTACCCGTCAGGTTAGCCGTCGTTTGATTCAATTGCGGAAACGGATCGTTCACTAGCTTCTGCTTTCCAGAACCAGTATCTAAAGCGCCGTTAAACAAAAACGGCTTGCCATTGTTGAAAATGAACTTTTTAGTCGTGTTGTACGTATTCGTGTTGTTGCTGGCGACAACTTTAAAAATGTTGTCCCCGGCTTGCATGTTGAAATCCGTGTTCCGGTTTGGAATGAACGTAAAGTCGCCATTATTGCTGCGGAACGCCGTGATCGGATTGGCTTGGCCGAGCAAGTAACCTTGAACCGTCGTCGCATTCGGCGATTTACCTGTAATCACATACGCCGTTTGCGTTGGGTCCTTCGGATACATTTGACCGTCGTCGATCGGCACGTCGTTAAACTTCAGGTCCGTAATGTTCGTTGTCGGCGTAAACGTCAGGTAGGCAGGTTGGGAAGAAATCTTGGTGACGTCACCCATCGTAAACGTAATTTTGTTCGTACCTGCGGACAGCTTGACGCTGTTGAAAGTCACTTCATAAGGGCCCGTTTTCATGCCCTTGTTGGATTTGTTCTCCACCGGGCTTCCGGGGCTGGTCGTCACGTTCTCGATCTCATAATAAATAGAAGAGATCTGAGCATCGTCGATATTATCGATTTCGACAGAAATATTGACCGTCTCGCTGGTGACCGGAGTCGGGGTTGCCGCTGCTGTACTGTATCCTTTGACTTTCATCAGCGAACCGCCGGCGGCCATCGCGGAAAACGGTACGATCATCGACACCAGCAGGGCAACGATGACCGCAAAGCTGACGGCACGATTGGTAAGTCGTTTCAAGAGAAGTACCTCCTTATGTAATAAAAATGTAGGCAAATTAACGATTCAAAGCAATCCGGTTAAAAAACAACCTCCCCCGCCTGAAACCGGCAAAGATTTGACATCATTCGCCAAAAAATTAGTTGTACTTTACATATCGGCCGAATGTGATATTTTTTTTAGGGAAATTTGCAAGAAGCGCAACAAAAAATCCCAAACCGATCAAGGTCTGGGATTATCAGCTTTTATTGTTCTGTTCAACATGTTGCATTTGATGCTATATAATCATTTCGACATCCGTGAACGAGTGCTAAGCTGCATCGTTTTCACGCGGATTTTATTTAAAAAATGAAGCACTGGTTTTTTGGTCTTGCTGATGATGCCGATCGCTTCCGCGCCAAGCACCAGCACAAAGAGCAAAATGGCAATCAATAGCACGGCGCCCCACAGCGCATCCTGCTCCGACATGAAGGAAAGCAGCACGGCAGAAGAGCCGAAGAACACGGCAATGCCATATATAATGAGCACCGTTGTCCGGTGGCTGAAGCCAAGCTGAAGCAGGCAGTGATGCAAGTGGCTTTTATCCGCGGCCGAGATCGGCAGGTTATTGACCCATCGGCGCATAATGGCGAAGAACGTATCCGATAACGGAACCCCTAAGATCATGATGGGTACCAGCAAGGATACAACGGTCGCCTGCTTAAATCCAAGCACGGACAGCGTAGCCAGACAAAACCCAAGGAACAGAGCCCCCGAGTCGCCCATGAAAATTTTGGCCGGATGAAAATTGTAGAACAAAAATCCGGCGATAGAGCCAAGCAGCACGACACACAGCAATGCGACGGTAACGTTCCCCATCATCAGGGCCAATACCAGAATCGTCGTCGTCGCAATCCCCGATACCCCGGCGGACAGACCGTCCAAGCCGTCGATCAGGTTAATGGCGTTGGTCACCCCCACGATCCAGAAGATCGTCAGCGGAACGGCAAGCCATGTTAAAGAAACGGCCCCGTCGGCGAAGGGCAGGTTGACCAAATCGATCACAGCCCCGGAATAGACCACTACACTAGCAGCCAAAATTTGACCGAGCAATTTGATTTTGGGTGACAGGTCGAACCGATCGTCCAGTGCGCCGATTAATACGACAATCGCCCCACCTACCAGCAGACCGAAAACAACATCCGTTTTTAATGTATTTATAGCAGGAGAAACAACGAAATAAGCTGCAATGAATGCAATAAAAATAGCTAATCCGCCGAGTCGCGGCATGATCCGGCTATGTACTTTGCGATGATTCGGTGCATCTACGGCACCAACCCAAAAAGCAAAGCGTTTTACCAGCGGTGTCATCAGCAATGCGATCAGTAAAGCAGCAACAAAGCCGATACCGTATAACAAGTTCATGTGTGTTTTCACAGCCCCTTTTTTCTATGACAAAACCCCAAACACTTCAAATTATACCTTGACGGCTTCTGAAATACCATCATGAATTTAGGCAATTTGGGCGGTTTTCAGGTGGTTTTCATAGGGATTATCAGGTTTCCGCACATTTTCCTCTCTACGATTCACTTTCACTGCGAATTACGGCAAAACAAGCACATTTTTATTGCATAGCGCAGCCTTATTAATTCCCTTTAAATCGACAGGCAAAATAAGCAACGATTCGTTCCGCCGGACGCCCGGCTTCGACTTTCAGCCGTTCAATGGCAGGCTGCTTCTCCCGTTTCCAAGATTCCACGCCGTTCCACAGCCGCAAAGTTTCTTCGGCCAGCGCGTTCGCATCGGGCTTTTGGGTACTGCAAGCGGCTTTAATCCCGAGACGGTTCAAAAATTGATCGATCTTCGGATCGTACGACACGCCAACCATAGGGACGAATTGACCGGCCGCATAAATTAAGGAGTGAAGGCGCATTCCGACCAACACCCGGCAGGAAGCAACTTCCGCCAGCATATCCTGCGGATGGTCAATCGGAGGGGTTATGCTCATCCGCTCTTTGTAGAGTTCCCCCATATGTTCCATCACATACAAGGAAGCTTGCTCGTCGGATGGCAAATGAAACGGCAGGAAACGAATGTGCGCGTCCGATTGCTCCAATACAAGCTTAAGCGCATCGGCAACAGCCCGGAGCTCCGAACGATCTTCGTTCCAGAATCGGACGGATACCCCAATAACAGGCTTTGTAAGCGTACCGCCTTTTGGGGACCTTTGATCGCGAAGTGATAATCCCATCACCGGATCCGGCACCACTTCGACCCGATTTGCTGGAACACCCATTCGCCCCAGCAGCGCTTTCGATTCGTCGTCTCTAACCGAAATAAACGCACATCGATTGAAAGCCGAACGGATCCATCCGTAGAAAAACGGCCGGTGTACCGGACCGATGCCTTGAGAATAAATAAATACAGGCTTTCGAAGCCATTGAGCAAGCCGGATAATTCCAATGTAATACGGGATCGTTTTGGTCCCCGTTTCATCCTGCAGCAGGCTGCCGCCACCGCTTATGAGCCCGTCGGCTCCGCGCAGCGCCCGCCATACTTCGGCAGGGCGCATCCGGTGAGCGGCTTCAACGCCGTAGGTTCGGGCCGTTTCTTCCGGGTTTATGGACAGAACGACAGGGACGTATGTTTCGCCCTGTCGTTCTCCATGCTCCTTCAAAGCCAGTAAAATCGATTGCAGCACTGCTTCATCGCCGCTGTTATGGAATCCGTAGTAACCGGACAATACTATTCGCTTAACCGGGGTGCCCAACGCTGCCAACTCCTTGAAATAATTTCCCAGACCACAATCAAGACGACCCCGATCAACAGGCCGAAAGCCACGCCGTAGACGACGCGAATCGACGAAATGACGAGCGGTGTATGCAGATGCGCGAACGTATCTACGACCGAAGCTTGACCGATAACGCCGATCAGAACAAGCAGAAGCGCGCTGCGGTACTTATAGCACAAGTAAGCTCCCAGCAGGAACAACGGATGGGAGATCAAGAACTCCTTCGTCCGCGGCCGCACGCCGAGCGTATTTTCCAGGAAAGATCGGAAGTATCGTTCAAACGACGATGCCTGCCCCTCGTTGCCGGTACGCGAAATGTAGTAATAGCCTGCTGCCGCGACGACTACTGCGACAATGACCCACAGAACACGAATATTCGCGTGAAGGAAGCCTTGAATTTGCCGTACTTTATCCCGATAAGAAGTTTCATCGCTGAACAACAGCCAGTACAGAACCGTCAGTGCGATCGGAGCCGCATGCAGGATGCCGACGCCGCGGAATTGCTCTAGTACCAGAGAATACGTAATTTGGTTCAGTAAACCTACGATAAATAAAACACCGATTAGGGAAAGAAGGGTTGTCCGCAGAAGCAGAACGACAGTGAACAACCATTTTTTTTCATCCCTGCGGTTTAACTTATTCCGCGCCGTCCGGATAGCAAACATCATAGCGAGAGTCGGAGCGGAGGTTCCTGCGCCAAGCGCCAACGCTTGTGAAAATAAACTGTTGTTCCATACATACATCCCTGCAGAGCCAACCAATCCGAGCAAAAAGACAGCTAGTGCAATCTCAGGAACAAAGTAAGAGATCGTCAGCACAATTAAAGCGATGGCTCCAATCGACAGCAGCATCTTGGCCACCGGCTGCCAGCCTGAATGCACCGGTACAAACGCCGTAGCCGGTCCGGTTTGATAGCCTACCTTATGAATCTGAGGAATGGCCCCGTCCGGCCCCTTCAACGTCAAGTAAATCGAATCGAGCGGATGTACGATTTTCCCTTTGTCCGTGCTCTTTACCGCTTTGGCATGCAGGAAGATCATACGGATGTTACGATCCTTCACCGCCAGCAAAAACCGATCCGCATAATCTTGAATGCGGCCCTTCAGCTCTTCCGGAGTAATGTTCTCCGTCAGCTTCTGGGAATCGGATTCCGTGAGCGGGTGAAGACGGACCACGTTGTAATCAATCTTCTTTGAAATCGTGTTGAAGCCGCGCGGCGGCGTCTTTTGGTACAGGGCTTCGGTTGAGGCCAAGCCGATTTGATGCTTTTTCATGAGCTCGGCCATCGACTCGAGATTATGCAAATCCTTATCACTTACGAATCCGGGCACGGTTTCGCCATCGATAATCATTCGCTTAACCCCGAGAGCCTGCAGTTTTCCCAGCAGCTCATCCATGCGGGCTTCATCGAAAGCCCGGCGGTTGGATAGCCGGATGACAATCGTGTATCCTTTTTCCTTAAGCAGCTGTAAGGTGATCGGATCCGGGTCCATCGTTTTTAAAAGCGCATCTTCCATCGACATCTCGATGATCATGCCCGGCTGATTTTTGTAGCTCCATGCTCGCGTGTTTACATTCAACTCGGCAAAGGCCTTTTGAATCATCGGCTGAAGCTGCTGCTCGGATTCTTTCTCCGCAAACAAAAGATACGTAAAATTTTCATTCGGCGAAATGGGCGTCTGGGTCAAAGCGGACGCTTCATGGGATGTAAACAGCTCGATGCGACGGCTCAGCTTCAGCTCGTTGAGAGTCGCTTCATAGACAGCCATGGATTGAATCCCATGCTGCTTCATCTCGTCCAACTGCTCCAATACGAATTTGCGGGGGTCCGTTTGCAAATCGGATATTTCCAGCAAATTGCGATAATCGAAGACGAATTCTACCTTTCGTCCCGTTTTCTGCTCCGTCTCATTCCGCTCGAACGCTACGGGGATGGCAGCCAGCATCCCGAGGATAACCAGCCACCATAACCATTTAAGCGCCCGTTGGTTCCATTTCATGTACGTTCCCTTCAACACTGCCCACTCCCAAAGTTAGTTGTGATTGTCCACACGGGACATTACAGTCTGTACCAGTTGTTCGATCGCTTCGGAAGCGGCCTGCGCGGAGGTGCCTCGAACGGCAAAGTATACTTTGATCTTCGGCTCCGTGCCCGACGGGCGGAGACAGAACCAAGAATCGTCTTCAAGCGTATATTTAAGGACGTTTTCCGACGGAAGTCCGTACAATCCTTGAGAGAAGTCTTCAACTTTAACGATTCGCAATCCGTTAAGCTCTTCTGGCGGAGCGCTGCGCCAATCGCTCATGATGCTTTGAATTTTCTCGACGCCGTCTTTGCCTTTGAGCGTGCGCGATTCGAGCTTTTCCAAGAAGTAGCCGTGACGCGTATACAATTCCTGCAGAACGTCGTACAAGGTTTTGCCCTGGCTTTTGTAATAAGCTGCGGCTTCACAGATCAGCATCGACGCGATCACCGCATCCTTGTCGCGCGCATAGTTGCCGGCGAGATAACCGTAGCTTTCTTCGTAGCCGAACAAAAACTCGGCCTCTCCGGTACGCTCGAATTGTGTCATTTTTTCACCGATATATTTAAATCCCGTCAGCGTGTCCAATACTTTAGCCCCATAATGCTCGGCAATGACTGCACCCATCTCGCTGGTGACGATCGTTTTGATCACGACTCCGTTAGCCGGAAGCTCACCGCGCTCCTTACGGCTGCTGAGCAGATAATCGACCATAATCGCGCCAGACTGATTGCCCGTCAGCACGAAATATTCGCCGTTTGCATCCTTCACAACCGCGCCCATCCGGTCGCAATCCGGGTCCGTTCCGATAATGATGTCGGCGTCCGTTTTCTTGGCTTCGTTAATCGCCAAAGCGAACGCTTCCCGTTCCTCCGGATTCGGCGACTTGACGGTGGAGAAGTTGGCGTCCGGCTGTTCCTGCTCGGCAACCACCTGCACCTGACCGAAGCCGATGCCGGACAATGTCGCGCGCACGGATAAATTGCCTGCTCCATGCAGAGGTGTGAACACGATGCGGAAGTTATCGCTCGTCTGCTTCACCAGTTCCGGGTTGCGGCTGATGGCCGTGACCGCACGAATGTATTCGGCATCCACCGTCGCGCCGATCCATTGCAGTAAACCGGCATTTTCGGCTTCCGCACGCGACTTTCTTTTCACGTCGGCAAACGACTGCACTCCACGGATCTCAGCGATAACTTGCTCGGCTTGCTCCGGAACGAGCTGTCCGCCATCGTTGCCGTATACTTTGTATCCATTATATTCGGGCGGATTGTGGCTCGCTGTGATAACGATGCCGGCGTCGGCCTTCAAATGTCGAACGGCGAACGAGAGCTCCGGCGTCGGACGAAGCGATTCGAACACATACGCTTTGATTCCGTTGCCTGCCAGCACTTTAGCCGCTTCAAGCGCGAATTCGGGCGACTGGTTCCGGGAATCGTAGGCAATCACCGCGGAAAGCGATGCTTTGCCGGAAGCAAGCATGAACTGCGCGAGCCCTTGGGTGGCACGGGCTACCGTATACGCATTGATCCGGTTCGTGCCGGCTCCGATGACGCCGCGCAGGCCCCCGGTTCCAAATTCAAGATCGCGGTAAAACCGATCCTCGATTTCTTTGGGATCTCCTGCAATTTGTTTAAGCTCTTCTTTGGTGCTCTCGTCAATCGCCGGATCCTTCAACCAAAGCTCGTATTGCTCCTGCACATGCTTCCCCGTATTCATCATTCCATCTCCTCTACCCGAAATTTTATGTATTTATGTCAATTATGATCGGTATCCTTCTCACTGAAGAGCGAACATGATTTCGCCTTCGGCTACAACCTTGCCCTCGACTTTAGCTGTCGCTTGCGCTTTGCCGATAATGCCTTTCATCCGGGTAACCACGACTTCCAACGTCAACGTATCCCCCGGTTTCACTTGGCCCCGGAACCGGAAATTGTCCACCCCTGTAAGCATTCCAATTTTTCCTTGGTTGCCTTCCATTTGCAATAAAGCTACGCCGCCAACCTGCGCAAGAGCTTCAATAATTAATACCCCCGGCATCACAGGATACTCCGGAAAATGTCCCTGGAAAAACGGTTCGTTGATCGTAACGTTTTTAATACCGACGGCTCTCACACCAACCTCTGTTTCCAATATACGGTCTACCAACAAAAACGGGTAACGGTGCGGAATAATCTTTTGAATTTGAGTGGCATCTAACATTGCAGATGCTCCTTTCTTGTTGAGTATAAAAACGCTTGGTTCAACTTACAATATAAATGTCCCTTCATGAGCTGCAGCAGTGAAGGTTGATATAAGGGGGCTTATGTGCGGATTTGCCAGTAAGGTGAATCCGGGCATGAGCTCTTTTTATTTCGAAAAGAGTTCTCTTATGAATGTAAGCCGCGTTTGTTCAGCAGCTTGAACTGAAGAATATAAATAATAGAGGTGACAAACGATACGGCAATGACAAACCATAAGTACGTATGTGCGTATGGAAGTTCGAAAACAATCAGCAGAATGGCAACATAATACAAGACGGTCGTCAATTTACCCATCGCATTTGCCGGAACGGTCTTTTTGCCCCGAAAGTGAAAAATCGCTGATCCTACGATCATGCCCGCGTCCCGTAAAAACATGGCTCCTGCAGCCTGCCATGAAATCATCTGGGAGAAAACGAGCGACAAGATGACGGTGATCATCATCAGCTTGTCCGCGAGCGGGTCCAACATGCTGCCTAGCTCGGTGACCAAATTTCGTTTCCGTGCGATGTAGCCGTCCAGTACGTCGGTAAGCCCTGCAATAAGCAGGACGAAAAAGGCGCTTTTGATATATCCCGCTCCAAATACCACGAGGTAGACGGGAATCAGAACAAAGCGGCATACGGTCAGTACATTGGGCAAGTTCCACACGAAATCGCGTCCCCCTCTGAGCCGCTTAGTTTATCGGCGCAGCTCGATTCTCTCTCTATAACGCTTCCCATCCATACATTATACCTTTATGAGGAAAAAAATAAAACTCCCTTACCCGGGAGTTTACCACTACGTATCGGCAAAGATCAAATCGAACGCATGACGCCACATATTTACATTTAAAACCTCATGAAAATCTTGTTTTCCTATATAAACGTACCCGATCGCAAGCCCTACTAAAAGCGCCACTATGCCGGTGAACGGAATCCACGTCCACTTCAGGAACGTCAAAACCGCTTTTTTCCATCTTTTCGATTCTGCAGGCGCCTTCTTTCGGTTATCGCTCAAGTTCCCTACCTCGCTTTGCGTAATGCCGTTAGCCACGCAAGTTGTTGGCCAAGTTCATCATTTGATCGGACGATGCTACTGCGCGGGAATTCAACTGAAACGCGCGCTGAACCATGATGAGCTCGGACATTTCGTCTGCAAGACTGACGTTCGACTGCTCCAAAAAGCCCTGGCGCACCGTAATCGGGTCTACCGTGTTGTTCCCCGCTGTTACGGGCTCCAAGATATCGTCCCGCTGCTGAGCCGTAATGTCGGAAGGCAACCCGAACACATTATCGCCGAGCTGCTGCAAAAGCTGAGGACGAACCACGCGTACCATTTTGATTTGCCCGACCGGAACCGCCTCCGCATTAGGATCCGCTTCATCATGGGCCAGAATCGTTCCATCCGCTTGAATTTGTATCTGGTGGTTGTTCGGCACGCGAAGTGGATTGTTGTCTGCCCCCAACACGTAATGCCCGTCCTTCGTAGTCAAAATCAAACCGTCAGGGTTTTGCGGATCGCCCGCAGGCGACAGCTCGAAGGAACCGTCTCGCGTCCAACGGGTTTCTCTAACCGGATTGCCCGCTGCATCTACGGAAGCGGTGGATATTTCAAACAGTCCCGCCCCTTCAATCGCCACGTCAAGCGGGTTGCTCGTTGGTTTCAGCGAGCCTTGACTCATATTCAATTGAGCTGTCGCAAGCTTGGCCCCCCACCCTTGGTTGTAGCCAAGCGGCGTAAGCCGGCCTTCTTTTTGAAAACCGCGGGGCTGCTGCTGCATGTTGGTCAACACGTCTTGAAATGAAGCTTCCCGGCGCTTGTACCCCGTATTGTTGACGTTGGCCATATTGTTCGCAAGCAGATCGAGCTTTTGCTGAAGCGCATGCATCGAAACGGACGAATTGATCATCGAATGATTCACGTGAACTCCTCCTGTAAGGGGTGTTTCTCAGCTGGACGAGCTATATCATAGCAGATTAGACGCGGCCGATTTCGTTGGCTGCTTTCTCCATGCTTTTATCGTAATACTGAATCATCTTTTGGTTAGCCTCATAAGCCCGTAAAGCCGACATCATATCGACCATGGACTGGCTGGAATCAACGTTGGAGCGCTCAACATAGCCTTGCCGCACTTCAACCTGGTCTTGAGCGTCAATCGGCCGGAACGCGCCTTGATCCTGAGCATTTAAGCGGTACAGCCCGTTGCCCTCGCGGACCAACTGGTTCGGATCTTCCACCCGGGTAATAAGCAGATTCAACGGTTGTCCGTTAGCATCCAATATCGGCTGTCCTTCTGCATTGGTGAACTGTCCCGTCCGGGTCATACGGAAATTCGTGACCGGCGTACCCGCATCCATCAGCACGATAGGTTGTCCATCGCGGCCTAACACCGAATGGCCATCGGAATCGATCAGCCGTCCGTTGGCATCCAGCGAAAATTTGCCGTTCAGGGAATAGCGCTGTTCGCCGGCTGCGTTCAAGATCGTAAAGAAAGCTTGGGGTTGAATCACCCGTTGTCCGTTCTGATCCACGTATTTGCCTGAGCTGTCAAAGCGGGCGCCCGGCACCTGAATATCCGAAATCAAGGCGAAGTCAAAAGGGTTTTTCGTTTCCTGTATATCGCCTTGCGTATGCAGAGAAACGTTCTCCTCCGCCATAACCCCCGTATTAATCCGGCCGACAGGCACCGTACCCGGTTCGTCCTTGCCGCTGCGTACTCGAGAAATCAGAATTTCCGGGAACGACCGGTTAATTCCGTTGCCGCCTTTAAAGCCGGGGGTGTTGAGGTTGGCAATATTATTGGTAACGATATCGTGCTTGCGCTGCTGTGCGATCATGCCGGAAGCGGCGGTATACAGGCCTCTTAACATCGAATGGTTACCCTCCTAAAATTTGCGCTTGGTTACTTTATCCAGGTTGTCCAACATAATGCCGGTTCCTTTTACAACGCAGTGCATCGGATCTTCCGCAATCAGGATGGGCACCTTAAGCTCGTCCGCCAGCAATTGATCGATGCCGTGCAGCATCGCGCCGCCGCCGGTCAAAATAACGCCGCGGTCGATAATATCGGCCGAAAGCTCCGGAGGCGTGCGTTCCAATACGCTCTTGGCTGCCGCCACGATGGACGATACCGGCTCCCACAGCGCTTCTTGAATTTCCTGCGAGTTGATGGTCACCGTTAACGGCAGTCCGCTCACCATATCTCTGCCGCGGATATCCATCGTCTCGCGCTTGCCGTCCGGGTGCACCGTCCCGATGCGGACTTTAATATCCTCGCTTGTTCGTTCACCGATCAAAAGCTTGTACTTGCTTTTAATATATTTCATAATGGCAGAGTCGAACTTGTCCCCTGCGATTTTAATAGAAGAGGAGGTAACGATGTCGCCCATGGACAATACGGCCACATCCGTCGTACCTCCGCCGATATCTACGACCATGTTGCCGCTCGGTTGGAAAATATCCATTCCGGCGCCGATGGCCGCAGCCTTAGGCTCTTCTTCCAAAAACACTTCGCGCGCCCCGCTCCGTTCGGCCGCTTCCCGAATGGCCTTCTGCTCTACCGACGTGATGTTCGTCGGAGCGCAGATCAAAATACGGGGGTGACTGTACCAGTTCTTCCCGCCAACCTTATTGATAAAATACTTCAGCATCATTTCCGTTATTTCAAAGTCGGCTATAACGCCGTCCCTCAGCGGACGGATTGCCACAATATTGCCGGGCGTCCGGCCAACCATGCGGCGCGCTTCTTCGCCCACAGCCAGCACTCGCTTTATATCGCTTTCGATGGCGACGACGGACGGTTCATCCAGGACAACGCCCCGACCTTTCACATGAATCAGGACGTTCGCAGTCCCGAGATCTATGCCGATATCCTTGCTTAACATTCCTATTGATCCTCCCTAACCAACCGTCCATCCTTATTGTAAAAGAAGCGGCACTTCTATTATATACGTTACTTAGGTAAATTCGCCATGTATTTCAAAATTCCTCTTTTTTTTGAACGATTTTTCGACAAATATCGCTTTGTATCCGGCCGGTTCGGGAGAAGGGGCGTACCGTCAGCAGCGCGGAGGCCCGTTTGCGTCCAAGGGCTATAGGCCTACCTCCGCGTTGGGAAATACAGCTCACGGTACGGCTGGGAACGCGCCCTGTAGCGGGGCCGGTTTACTTAACGGTAACGAGCTTCTCTTGCGCCTTCGGACTGCGGGTTTTCCGGTATTTAATCTTGGTGGCCTCTCCCCCGCGCAGGTGACGGATTGACTTATGATATTCCAAAATATGCTTCACCTGATTGGCAAGCTCCGGATTAATCTCCGGCAGACGTTCCGTCAAGTCCTTGTGCACCGTGCTTTTGGAAACGCCGAATTCCTTGGCTATGGTGCGAACCGTATGCTTGGTCTCCACCAGGCAGCGGCCTATCTTAATGGTTCGCTCTTTGATGTAATCGTGCACTCCCCTCGCCTCCCTACTCGAGTTAGTTTGGTACATTATATGAGGGGCGCACGCTTATATTCTTTGTTTCGGAAGGCTGACAAGCCCGCAGCGAACAATTATTTCAAGGACAAGCGTTTTTTCGCAAGAGACATCCGTTCCGCGAAAAACAAAAAGGCAGAGGAAACGATCCCCTGCCTGCCGATCGGCCGATATTAATGATCTCCGAGGTATTGATCCGGATTAACCGCCGGGCCGCCTTGACCTTGGCGCAATTCGAAATGCAAATGGGTGCCTTGATCTTTTTCCAGCTCGTTGCGTCCCGCCTTGGCGATGACGTCGCCCTTCTTCACTTCGGCGTCTTTGGCAACCTTGACTTCGGCCAAGCTTTGATAAACCGAAACAAGCCCGTTGCTGTGCGTAATTTCCACCAAGTTGCCGACGACCGGATCTTTCTGTACCGCCGTGACCTTGCCGCCCATAACGGCCAATACGTCAAACGCTTGATTGTCGTGTCTTGCGAAATCCATACCCATATGCGGGGTGAAGGTGTCGCCGTATTCGACCATCGCGGCTTGCCGCACTTCGTTCGACGCTTTGTTATCGAAGAAAGGAAGCACGACATCCAGTTCGCTGCGCTCTTTGACCGGCCATTGCATCGTTTCCTGTTTCGCGTTGGTAGCTACCGCATCGGTGCCCGAGACGTTTCCTGTGACCGTACCGGATTTCGTAGCATCAAGACTGACATTTTTGTCAGGCTTCGTGATGCTAGACCCTTGATACCACCACATTAACGTTAAGATGATTGCCGCAGCTGCCATGTACGTTGCCGGAAATACCCACTTCTTGGCGAGCAATCTTTTCCAGGATGACGATGTGCCGCTTTGGGCTCCTTCAGTAGATTTAGGAGCTTCTTCTTGGACCAAATCTCTTTTTTGTTCACTCATTTGTATATCACCTCGCTAACCATTCTTGCCAGGTTCGCGAGATTTATACGCGGGAAAACCTATTTTATTAGAAAGTTTTTCCTTTCAATAGATTAGAAGCCCGGTCGATGACTATACCGGCGTAATAGTATTTGACGATGTCCTCCGCTTTGCGTCCTTCCATCGCCATCCCGTTGGCGCCCCATTGGCTCATCCCTACGCCATGCCCGTAGCCGAATGTCGTAAACCGCCATTCTCCGCCACTCCATGACCATTGAAACTGGCTGGAATTCAGTCCGAGCTTCTCTCGAACCTCTCTTCCGGTAAATAGCTTTCCGCCTATAGACAGCTTCTTGATACGGTTTCCTTGGCTCTTCTCTATCACCTTGATGCCGAGAGGACTCCCGGTCGATACCGGCACGGCGCCGGGTAACCCCAGCTTACTTTGCAGCTCCTTGGACGTAAAAGCTACCGTCTCTTTATAGCGAGGCGACAGCTTGGCATCCCAAGGGCTCGGTACGCTTCGCAAATACGGAACGGTAAAATTCCAGTAGTCTTCCGAATTTTCCGTATATCCGTTGCTGGTAGAGAAAAAGCTCGCTTCGATCGGCTTCCCTTGATAGGTTAGTACGAGATCTCTTGTTTCCTCCACCGCCCGTTTCAGCTTGTCCATGTGAGAGAGGAACACATCGTCGCCCCAGCGCCGCCTTAGCTCCTCATCGGTGACGTAAGCCTGGTGGCTGATCGTATCCGTCACGAGTGCATTAGCATCCGGGACATTGCTCTGGTCGCCGTCGAGCAGCCTTCGGACGATATAGGTGCGTGCGGCCATCGCTTGGGCCTTGAGCGCTTCCGGCTCGAATTCGATGGGCATCTCCGCCGCAACGACTCCCCGCACATACTGCTCGAGGGCCATTCTTTCCGTTCTCTTCTCCTTTGCCCGGTAAACGGGAATAAGCAGTTCGTCCTGCTGCCGTGCTGCAGACGGCTGCTCTGCGGCAGGCGGTGCAGGCACCGGCTCCTTTCCGGGCCCCGTACGTACGAGCAGGCCGGGCACCAGCACG
The DNA here is from genome assembly GCF_000722545.1 of Paenibacillus tyrphae. Lineage (GTDB taxonomy): Bacteria > Bacillota > Bacilli > Paenibacillales > NBRC-103111 > Paenibacillus_G > Paenibacillus_G tyrfis. The sequence goes on along the minus strand of NZ_JNVM01000011.1, from coordinate 62,317 downwards.
ACGACAGCTGTGAAGCTGGCCAGCCATACGGCCAACCAGCGAATCCAAGATTGTTGCGTCCGGGTCAGCTTGTACTTCATCAACGGGTTCCTCCATCTTTTGTCGGCTCTCCATAATCAGGCGCTGCGGCTGCAGGTAACACCATCTTATGAACCGAAAAGATAGAATAGAACCTCAAAAGAAAGAGAACCGGCCCTTTCCGAATGAAAGAGTCGGTTCCCGTTCCAAGAGAATAGAAGCCATAAGCGTTAAGCGAGGCTTGGTTGTACGGCGAACAGCGGGAGTGTTTGTTCCTCTTCTTCCGTATCGACGATCTCGACAGGAATCCGGCGGATGTCCGCCCCCAGCACACTAAGCTTCTCGGCAATATTCACATAGCCCCGGTCGATGTGATGAATACCGGTAATCTCCGTATCGCCGTCGGCCACAAGCGCGGCCAAAACAAGCGCCGCTCCGGCACGCAGGTCGGTCGCGCACACCTTGGCTCCTTGGAGCTTGCCGCCGCCACTGACGACCGCCGTACGGCCTTCCACCTTAATCTGCGCATTCATGTTCAACATTTGCTCCACATGCATAAAACGGTTCTCGAAAACCGTTTCGGTAACCAGGCTGGTCCCGTCTGCCATCAGCAGCAAAGCCATCATCTGCGACTGCATGTCGGTAGGGAAGCCGGGATAAGGCAGCGTTTTAAGATCTACCGCACGGAGAGGCCGATCCGTATACACCCGTAGGCCGTTCTCATCTTCTTGAATTTGCACGCCCATCTCCTGCATCTTGGAAATGACCGGACGCAAATGGTCGCCGATCGCTCCTTCGATGTACAAATCGCTGTTTGTGATGGCGGCGGCAATCATATATGTACCTGCTTCAATGCGGTCGGGAATGACCGTATGTACTGCACCGGTGAGCTTCGATACGCCGTCGATGCGGATGATGCCTGTACCCGCTCCGCGGATTTTGGCGCCCATCGCGTTTAGATAGTTCGCCAGATCGACGATCTCCGGCTCCTTGGCGGCGTTCTCAATTAAGGTCGTACCTTCGGCAAGCGCTGCGGCCATCATAATGTTCTCCGTCGCACCCACACTGGCGACATCGAGGTACACCTTGGCGCCCTTTAATCGTCCGCTCACCCTCGCTTCGATATACCCTTGGCCGAGCTCAATCTCTGCACCCATCGCTTCGAAGCCTTTCAGATGCTGGTCGATCGGACGCGTACCGATAGCGCATCCTCCCGGCAGCGATATGCGCGCTTGGCCGACACGGGCTAACAGCGGGCCCATGACCAGAAACGACGCCCGCATTTTTCTTACCAGATCATAGGAGGCCTCGCATGTGTCGATTTTGGATGCATCGATGCGGACCGTTTCATGTTTATATTCAATCTTGATTCCCAGACTTTCAAGTACCTTGTTAATGACAAGGACGTCATCTAGGGGAGGCGCGTCGTGAATGACGCTGACTCCATCCGTTCCTAAGATCGAGGCTGCGATGATCGGCAGGACAGCGTTTTTCGCGCCGTTTATTTTTACCCTGCCGAATAGCTTTTTGCCGCCGCGGACGATTATTTTGCTCATCATGATCCCCCTCCGCGTAATTTCTGCTTGCGGTTGCATAGTCTTTAGCCGGTCACGATACCATTCGTGGCCCGAGCGGATTTTTTAACGGTTGTACTAACCATTGTTGACAACATTCTCCTCGGTTATTCGAAAAAATGTTTTTTCAGAACATTCCGGAGAACCAAGTCGACCACTCCAAATAGTCGATCACGAAGCGGGCGGTCTGATACCCTAGCGCGATCGAGAGCAGGATTTGCAGCATTTTGGCCTGGGCGCTTTTGGGGCGTCGCAGCATCATCTCCAGCTTCAGCTCCTGCAAAGCCCACCAAGAGACGCCGATGAATACCAGGACGACCACAATGTTGATCATCCCCTTGAGACCCATCGACGCGCTCATTTGATCCAAATAATCCATGGAAGCATTCCCCGCTTTCACCGAAATGTTCCACCGGTCCGGAAAAAGCCGTGTTGACCGCTTCCGGGCCCGGTTTATTTCAGAATCCCCATCAGCATCTGGACGAATTCGGCCCGGGTTGCCTGCTGCTCGGGCCGGAACGAGCCGTCCGCATAGCCGCCGATCAGTCCTTCGGCTTTCATCTGCTTGAGCAGACCGGTGCCCCAATACTCTTCATCCACGTCGGTGAACGGAAGAGCGCCTCTTCGTTTGCCCGTCATGTTCATGCTGCGTGCCAGCATCGCCGTCATCTCCATGCGAGTGACCGGCTGGTCCGGTGCAAACGTCCGATCCGGGTAGCCATCGATAATACCCGCCTGCGTCGCCCGGGCCACATGATCGTAGGCCCAATGCGTCTCCGGCAAATCCGAGTAGCTGACCGCTTTTTGCTTCGACAGCCAGAACGCCCGCGAGATAACCGCCGTCGCTTCGGCACGGGTAATCGGCCGGTTGGGCTGGAACGTATAGTTGTCGTATCCGTTAATGACCTGTTTGCCGGTCAAATTCAAGATCGCATTTTGCGCCCAATGCCCTCGAATATCGGTATATCCGCCAGTCAGCGGCTTGGCGTTAACGAGCAGTTGGTACATGCGGTTATCGAACGGCCGGTTTGCAGTCAACTTCAGATAGTACGTCCCCGGTTTAAAGCGGCCGGACAACTCCTGCGAGTCGGACGAGCTGCTGTTCATCGAGGTCGCCATCGAATTCATCGACCCGTCGTATAAATGCATATACATGCTCACGCCGGAAGGGATGTCGCTAAGTCCGACCCGAACGAAGCTTTCCTCTTCTACCTTGAACTGGAACCAATCCACGTCGTCCGACTTATCGATCAGGCCGTTATACGGAGTATCCATCGAGATGGCGGTCGCCTGATAAGAGCGGTTGTTCGGTTCGTTCGGATCGATCAGCTTCGCGTCGTACTCGATCGCGAGCGTATATTCGCCAACAATCGGATTCGTATAATCCTTCACGTTGGTCACTCGAATGTAGTAGCTGCCGGGAAACACTTCGGGCAAGTAGTACGACTCCGTTGCGCCGTCGTCTCCTTCGTCGATCGTCACCGACTTCTCTCCCTGCTTTTGCACGAGAAGCACCGGGTCGATTCGCGCCGTATCGGTCATCACATGAATACGCAGCGAACCGGTTTGCTGAACCGGGAATTCGTACCAGTCCACATCGTTGTATTGATGAAATGTCCCCTTGACCTTGACGCTCCGGGAAGGCAGCACGAACGCTTTGAACTGGCGGTCGTTGTCTTCGTACGGATCGCGGTAAATATCAAAGGAAGTTGTGAGCCCGTAAGGCGTCTCCACTTTGCGGTTGCGGTCGCTAAGCTGCAGTTGAAAATAGCTGCGCCCCTTCGTTACTTTGAACGGAACCGTCTGGCCCCCTTGCACGGTTTTGGTCGTAAGCACGCCGGAAGCGTCCGTATGCTGCACATTCACCGATAAGCTGCTATCAAGCTCCAGCGTAACATTTACGGTTCCGTCGTAGGAAGCATCCGTGGCATACCAGTCGTTGTCCGTACCGTCCGAGAAGGATGCGGTAATTTTTTTGCTGACGGAGATCACTTTGGCCTGATCCTTACGGTTGTTCGGTTCGTACATGTCGGCCAAATAAGGCTCGTTGAGCAATCGATCTACCCGTAGCAAGCCGTACCCGGTGCCCGGATTCCACCCTTTTCCGGTTGGGTCCTCCGCAGTTTGACGGATCTTTTGACGAATCTGATACGCTTTCATCTCCGGATTCCGTCCCCACAGCAGTGCGGCCGCAGCCGCGACTTGCGGCGCAGCCATCGACGTCCCGTCCTTCGCTTCGTACGAGCCACCTATCGCCGTCGAGAACACATCCCAGGGCGCGACCACGTCGACCTCCGGTCCCGTGTTGGACAATTCGTTCACCGTACCGTTAGCATTCACTCCGCCAACCGCGAGAACGGTAGGATACGCCGCCGGATATTTGACGCGGTTGCCTTCGTTGCCCGTAGCGGCTACGAGCAGCACGTCTCTTTCCTCCGCGTACCGTACGATATCGTTCATGTAGGCGGAGTATTTATTGAGGCCGAGCGAGAGAACAACAATCTTGGCGCCATGATCGACGGCATAACGAATCCCTTCGCCGAGCTTCTGCTCGCCGCCGGAACCATCCGCTTCAAGCGCTTTGATCGGCATGATCCGGGCATTCCACAGCATGCCGGCAACGCCCCGGTCGTTATTTCCCACAGCGCCTATGACACCCGCTACGTTGGTACCGTGACCGTTATCGTCCGCCGGCGGCTGTTTCGGATGAATCAGGTTGACGCCCGGCACCAAATTAGGTTTCAAATCGGGATGCGCCAAATCCACTCCGGTATCGACGACCGCGATAATCATGCCGCTGTTGCTCTGCGTCACATTCCAGGCTTCGTTCATATGTATTTGCTTGAGGTAAGTTTGCTTGGCATAGAACGGATCGTCCGCCTCCAAGGCATAAACCGTACCGGTGAAGGTGAGGAAAATCGTGAGGCCTAAGAATGATGAGTATATTGTATGTTTAAGATGTATGCCGTTCATCGCATTCAGAATCCTTTATCATGATTTTCTTCAGCCTAACCCCATTATCTCATTCTAAGCTTTAAGCCGAATCCCTGCAACTGGAATTGAAAACCTTAGAGCAAATTTTCACCATTCAGACATATACGCCGAAAAACCCCGCCTTTCCGGTCAAGGAAAAGCGGGGTTTCGCATGAATGAGTGGAACATACATCCACCCAGACTAGCTAAATATGAACAAATCCTGCGTAAGCGAGAAGATGCGTTCCAAGTAACCGAGTACCCAGTGCGGAAACAATCCGAGTACTACGCTCGCGGCTACGCACAGCCACATCGTTACGCTAAGCGGAACGGTCGTACGGATCGGCTGCGCCCCGTCTTCACTGCGCATGAACATTTGGCGGATCAAGCCGAAGTAGAAGTAGTACGAAACGACGCTTGTTCCGATCATGACCGCCGCAAGCCAGTAGTGCTGCGTTTGCAGCGTGCCAAGCAAAATGTACAGCTTCCCGAAGAAGCCGCCGGACACCGGCAGCCCTGCGAGGGACAGCACCAGCAGCACAGCTGCGACAGCCGTTCCCGGCGCCCGGTAATACAAGCCGGCCAAGCCTTTGATCTCGTCGTCGCCCGTCGAGCGTTCGACGATCATCAGCACCGCGAAAATCCCGATGTTCATGAACAGATAGGCAATAAGGTAAAAAGCGAACTCGGCGAAATTCGAATAATGCATCATCGAGAACTGAATCGCGATCGGCACCATCAAGTAGCCCGAGTTGGCAATCCCGGAGTAGGCCAGCAGCCGCTTCATGTTCGTTTGCCGCAGAGCAACGAAGTTACCGACGATCATCGCAGCAGCCGCCACGACCATCAAGGATAGCAAGACGTCCTTATGGAAGGGGAGATTCATCAGATCCCCGATCGCATAGACGTTATACACGAACCGGAACAGAATCGCAAATGCCGCCGCCTTCGACACGACCGCGAGAAATGCGGTAACCGGCGTCGGCGCTCCTTGGTATACGTCCGGAGCCCACATATGGAACGGCGCCGTCGCCACTTTGAAGCCGAAGCCCGCAAGCAGCAGGAAAAAGCTTAAATAAACGAGCGGGAGCATTCCATGGGACGCTTGCCCGAGTCCCGCGTTAATCTCCTTAATCACAATCGAGCCCGTCATGCCGTACAAGAAGGACATGCCGTACAGAATGACAGCTGACGATACACCGCCCAGCACAAGGTATTTGAAAGCCCCCTCGTTTGAGCGCTTGTCTTTTTTGCGCATGGCTACCAAAATATACGAGGTGATACTGAGCAGCTCCAAACCGACGAAGATGGTGATCAGATCGCCGGACGAAGCCATAATCATACCGCCGAGCGTCGCTGGCAGAAGCAAATAATAAAATTCGCCGACATGCGGAATTTCATCTTCTTTTACCGAGCCAATGCTCATTAGCGTAATCAGCCCGGCCCCCGCCAGCAGCACCAGCTTCAGGATGGCCGCAAAATCGTCGACCCGGTAGCTGAAGTTAAGCAGCTGCTTCGGTTCCGCAGGATTGAGCTGCCCGACCGCAAATACAGCAGCAATAATAATGCCCACCAGCGACAACCAGCCCAACCAGGTCCGGTTCATCTGACGCGGCAGCAGCAGGTCCAGCAGCGACAACACCACAGCGGCGGCGACGAGTGTCAGCTCCGGAGCCAGCAGACCCAGATCACTTAGCTCAAGACGTATCGGTTCCACCGGTCTAACCCCCTATCTTCGCGGAAACGCTGTGAATGAATTGATCGAAGCTGCTGACGGTCTGATGCAGCGGATTGCTCAGCACGCCCGGGTAAATCCCGAGCACCACGATGAAAGCGACAAGCGCAATCATCGGAATCGCTTCGATCAGCCGTGCGTCCCGCATCTCCGGCAGCGTCGTCTTCTGCGGTCCGTACGTGATACCGAGCACCCCGCGAAGCACGTAGACCGCAGCCAGAATGATCCCAAGCGCTCCGACGGCCGTAATGATCTTATACTTTTCGAACAAGCCCAGGAATGCCAGAAACTCGCCGATGAAGCCCGACAACCCGGGTAGACCGAGCGAGGCCATCCCGGCTACAAGCAGAATCCCGGAAATGAACGGCACCGATTTGGCCAAGCCGCCAAGCTGGTCAAGCTCCGTCGTCTGCGTGCGCTCATAAATGCTCCCGACAAGCAGGAACAGCAGCGCCGAGATGAGACCGTGAGAGACGAGCTGGAATACGGCTCCTTCCAGACCTGCCGGGTTAAACGCGGCAATGCCGACCAGCACGATGCCCATATGGCTGATACTGGAGTAAGCCAGCACTAGCTTGAACTCCTTTTGAACGAAAGCCAGAATTGCACCGTACACGATGTTGATCACACCGAGAATCGCCAGTACGGCAGCCCACTGCACCGCCTGCTGCGGGAACAGCAAAATCCCGAAGCGAATCAAGCCGTAAGCGCCCATTTTCAGCAAAATGCCGGAGTGAATCATAACGATCGACGGCGGCGCTTCCGTATGTACTTTCAGCATCCACGTATGGAACGGGAAAATCGGCAGCTTGATGCCGAAGGCCACAAGCATCATCAGGAACAGCACCCATTTCATCGTTTCGCTTAAATAGAACGGGTTGCCCTCCAGGTCGCCTTGATTCACATACGAATCCGCGCTCTGGAACAGATGCTCCATAATGACGTTGATATCCCCGGAATAATGAATTGAAATGCCGTTATCCCCCATCGTTTGGCCGAAACCCGCCGTACTAACGAGGATGAGAAAAGCGATCAGCATAATCGCCGAACCGATTCCGTTGTAGATCAAAAATTTATTCGCCGCGCGTTCCCGGTCCATATATCCCCAAATGCCGATCAGGAAGAACATCGGGATCAGCGTCAGCTCGAAAAAGACGAAGAACAAGAACAGATCCTGCGCCATAAAGACGCCGAACATACCGGTTTCGAGGAGCAGGAACCAAATAAAATACGATTTCCAGCGTTTCTTGATGTACACCGACGCCAGCGCAGCCATCGTTGCAACAATCGCGGTCAATAAGACGAGCGGCAGCGAAAGACCGTCAATAGCCATCGTATACTTGAACTCGAAGAAGTAAGCCGTCAATTGACTGAGTCCTTGCGTCTCTTTGTTCAGCGGAACGAGGATCCACGGTACCTCTTCTCTGAACTGCATGCCTTCGAGATTATGGTTGAACTGCCCGTAAAGCCAGGCGGACAGCACCAGCGGAATGAGCGTCGCGACAATCGCCGTCGCTTTGATCCACTGGCCCTGCGTCTTGGGCATAAACATCAGGATCAGCACACCGATGAGCGGTGAAAAAGCGATGAGCGATAAAATAGGAATACTATCCGACATCGATGAACCTCCTTCCCGCAATGGCCAGTATCAAAATCAACAGTCCGAGCAGCGTGATCAGCCCGTACGATTGTACCTGTCCGTTCTGCATCCGCGACCCGAGACGTCCGAGGCCGGTTACGGTATAGGCGGCTAAACGAACGACGCCGTCGACTACATAGACGTCGAACAGGTGCAGCAAAGACCCGATTCCCTGAAGCGGACGCACAATGATCGCCTGATACAGCTCATCGATGTAATACTTGCGGTTAAGCAGCCGGTACAGCCAAGGTGCGCCAGCCGTGACGGCATCGGCCGAAATCACGCGTTTGAGATAGACGAGATACCCCAGTCCGATCCCGAGCAAACCGACGACGTTGGACATCACCATGACGAACCAGGAAGCATGCTCTTCTTCGGCATGTCCGGTCAGCCACGAGCCCAGCCACGGATTGAACGGCGTAAAGACGAAGCCGGCTACGACGGCAAGAACCGCCAGCACGATAAGCGGGAAGGTCATGGAGCCAGGAGATTCGTGAACCGGACCGTGATTTTCCTTTTGCCGGGACTTGCCCATGAACACCAGAAAGAACAGGCGCGACATATAAAATGCCGTAAAAAACGCTGCGATCAGCCCGACCCAGAACAATCCGGTATGTCCGGTGTTATACGCTTCGGCAAGAATCGCATCCTTGGACCAGAAGCCGGACAGCGGCACGATCCCGCTGAGCGCGAGCGCGCCGATGGCGAACGTCCACGCCGTAATCTTCATTTTGCTGCCGACGCCGCCCATTTCGTGAATGTTCTGCGTGTGTACCGCATGAATGACGCTGCCTGCGCCGAGGAACAGCAGCGCCTTGAAGAACGCATGCGTGAACAAGTGGAAAATGCCTGCCGTATACGCCACAGTCGTGCCGATGCCCAATGCCATCATCATGTAGCCGAGCTGGCTGACCGTAGAATAGGCCAAGATCCGCTTAATATCGTTCTGCGCCGTACCGATCGTGGCGGCGAAAATCGCCGTAAACGCCCCGACCACAGCGACCACGGTCAAAGCCGCGGGCGATGCTGTGAAAATATCAAATGTCCGCGCTACGAGATACACGCCGGCGGCAACCATGGTCGCGGCATGGATCAGCGCACTGATCGGCGTCGGACCTTCCATCGCGTCCGGAAGCCATGTGTGCAGCGGGAATTGTCCCGATTTGCCGATGGCGCCGACGAAGATCAAAATGGCGATCCAAGTCGTCATATCGCCGGAAATTTTTCCGCCGGACAGCGCATTATGAATCGAGCTGAAGTCGAGCGCATGGTTCGGCATAACCCAGAACAGCAGCAGAATGCCGAGAAACAACCCGACGTCGCCGATCCGGGTGACGATGAACGCCTTCTTGGCAGCCGCCCGGGCTTCCGGCTTGAAATACCAGAAACCTACGAGCAGGAACGAGCAGACGCCGACCAGCTCCCAGAATATGTAGAACTGCACCAGATTCTCCGAGATGACAAGTCCGAGCATGGAGAACGTAAACAGGGCGATATAAGCGAAAAACACATTAATTCGCTCGTCCCCGTGCATATAGCCTTTAGAATAAATATTGACCAGCAAGCTGACTAAGGTCACGATGACCAGCATGAGCGCATTCAAATTCGTAACCTCGAAGCCCATGTTCAACGTAACGTTGCCAAGATGGAGCCATTGCAATTTGTTCCACGTGAAATCTTCGACGTTCCCGCCGATCCGTTCCCAGAAAATAAGGACGGACAGCGCGAACGAAGCGAACACGGCCACTATGCTGATATAAGCGCCCGTCTCCCGCAAGCTGCGCCCCACCGCCGTTAAAATGAGAAACGACAGCAAAGGGAACAACGGGATGAGCCAAGCGTATTGCGAATAAGCCGATACCATGGGCTTAAGTCCTCCTCCAAGAGATTGCCGCAAGCTTGCCTAAGAACACGATCTCTGATTTCTTGTCCGGATAACCCTTACCGGCCTCCGGACAAGCGCTTGCGGAAGCTGCGCTATCGCTTCATCGAGTCCATCTCGTTGACATCCGTTGTTCCTTTGTTGCGGTACAGCGCAATCAGTATCGCAATGCCGACAGCCACTTCCGCCGCGGCCACCGTAATGTTAAACAGCGAGAAAATTTGTCCGGTTAATCCGGGGTTGACGCCCAGCTTGGAAAAAGCGACGAGGTTCAGGTTGACGCTGTTGAGCATCAGCTCGACAGACAGCAAGACGATAACGGCGTGCTTTTTCGACAGCGCTCCATACAATCCGATGCAGAATAGAATCGCTGCCAGCGTCAAGTAAGGCGTAGCCAGTCCGGTAGCTCCCATCCCTCAGTCCTCCTCTCTCTTCGCCACGATGATCGCACCGATGAAAGCGACCGTCAGAAGCACCGACATCAACTCGAACGGGATCACATGGTTGGTAAACAGCAGCTTCCCGATCTCCATCGTATTATCCTGCATCGACGGGTATTCGCCGGAAGGAAGCTGCGATTTCTGGATCGCGTAGAAGATGATCCCGAACAGTCCCGCCGCCCCGACGAATAACAGTCCGTTATGCCACGGCCGCTTCGGCTCTTCTTCCTCTTCCTTCGTATGCTTGGTCATCATGATCCCGAAAATCATCAGAATGGAGATCGCGCCCGCATAGATCAATATCTGAACGACGGCCACAAATTCCGCTTCGAGGACGACATACAGCCCGGCCAGGCTGATGAACGTCAGTGCCACGGCCACGACCATGTGGACTACTTTGGTGAAGCTGAGCATGAAAATCGCCCCGCCGATGGCAAGCAGCGCACAGATGAAAAATGCGATATTTTCGCCGCGGGACAAAAAGTCCACGATATTTCCGAACATTATTTCGCCCCGCCTTTCGGAAGCGCCGAGTTATTCTCCTTGCGCACGTTGTTATTGTTCTCGTTCAGCCACTGCAGGTTTTTGAATAAATCGTCGCGGCTGTACGTACTCAGCTCGAAGTTGTTGGTCATCACGATCGCTTCGGTCGGACATACTTCCGTGCACAAGTCGCACAAAATGCAAATTTCAAAGTTAATATCGTACGTATCGATCACTTTTCCCTTTTTCTCGGGGTCCGGGTTCGGCTTGCCGACCAGATTGATGCACTCCGTCGGGCAAATGCGCGCGCATTGGTTACAGACGATGCACTTCTCGGGGTCAAAATGCTGGATGCCCCGGAACCGGTCCGGCATTTGAAGCGGAACGTCGGGATAAGCGTAGGTCACTTTTTTCTGGGTCATGGATTTAAAGGTCACGCCCAGTCCCTTCATGATGCCCTTCATAGTCAATCACCCTTTCATCCTCGGCATCCGGCTGCCGGGTCCTTGTTACATCGCAATCGCCATATAGATGGCCGTTACAAAAATATTAACCAGCGCCAGCGGCAGCAGTACTTTCCAGCCGAGTCCCATCAGCTGGTCCACCCGAATCCGGGGCATCGTTGCGCGCAGCCAGAACAGGAAGAATACGATGAACGCAAACTTCAGCAAAAACCAGATGATCCCCGGGATAAAATCGAGGAACGGAAGCGGCGCCTGCCACCCTCCCAAAAACACGGTCGTCGTCAAGCCTGCAATGGCGAACACATAGACGTATTCGGCAAGCATGAAAAACGCAAAGCGGAAGCCGCTGTACTCGACGTGGTAGCCTGCAACCAGCTCCGACTCGGCCTCAGGCAAGTCGAAAGGCGTCCGGTTCAGCTCTGAAATGGCAGCAACGATAAACACGGCAAAGCCGATAATTTGCGGCAAAAAGTTCCAGTGCCAGAACCCGCCCGCCTGTCCTTCCACGATCGTGCGAAGGTTCATGCTGCCGGACATCATCACGACGCCTACGATGGAGATGACCAGCGGAATTTCGTAGCTGATCATCTGCGCAGCGGATCGCATTCCGCCGAGCAGAGCGTATTTGTTATTGGAAGCCCAGCCGCCGAGCACGATGCCGATGGTCGAGATTCCGGAAAGTGCGACATAGTACAGCACTCCGACGTTCAGGTCGCTGCTGATCAGCCGGTCCGTGAACGGAATGGCGGCAATGACCGTAAACGCAGGAATAAACGTAATCACCGGAGCGAGGATGAAGAGCTCACGCTCGGCTTTTTTCGGAATCGTGTCTTCTTTGATCAAGAGTTTGAATACGTCCGCGACGGATTGCAGCAGTCCGAGGGGGCCGACGCGGTTCGGACCGATCCTCAGCTGCATCCAGCCGATGACCTTGCGCTCGAAGTAGATCGCATACGTCACAAAGCCAAGCACGATCAAAAGCAGCACGACGCCCCATGCGAAAAAAATGGCCGTATTCGTCCATGTTAACGGCTCTTGCAATAAATCCGGCATCAGCTATCTACCTCCCCGACAACGATATCGATGCCTCCGAGAATGGTGATCAGGTTCGTCATCGTTTCGCCGACCAGCAGCTTCGGCAGGATCTGCAGATTGACGAATGACGGTCTGCGGAATTTCAGGCGGTACGGCTTATCTTTTCCTTTGGAAATAATATGGCAGCCGATTTCGCCGCGCGGCGATTCGATACCGGCATAGACCTCCCCTTCGGCGGGACGAAGCACACGAGGCACCTTGCCCATGATCTCGCCTTCCGCCGGGAACTGCTCGACCGCCTGCTCCAGAATGCGCAGCGATTGGTGGATTTCCTCCAGCCGCAGCAAATATCTGGCGTAGCAATCGCCGCCCGTGCTTACCGGGACGTCGAAATCGAAACGATTGTAAATGCTGTAAGGCTGGTCCTTCCGCAGGTCCCAGTTTACTCCCGTACAGCGCAGATTCGCGCCGCTCAGCCCGTAGGCAATAGCCGTCTCCGCGTCATATTTGCCGACGCCCTTGATTCGGGCCAGAAAAATTTCGTTTCCACTCACCAAATCGTTATATTGGTCCAGCTTGCCCCTCATGTAAGGGATAAACTCGCGCACCTTCTGAATCCAACCTTCCGGCGCATCCCACTTGACTCCGCCGACCCGCATATAGTTGTACGTCAGCCGGGCGCCGCATAGCTCGTTGAACAGGTCGATAATAATCTCCCGGTCGCGAAACGCGAACAAGAACGGGCTCATCGCCCCGATATCAAGCAAATACGTGCCCCACCAAACCATATGGCTGGCAACCCGCTGGAGCTCCATTACGATCAGTCGCAAAAACTCTGCGCGCTCCGGGATTTCCAGCTGCATGAGCTTCTCCACGGCATTAACAAGCACGTAATTGTTCGTCATTGCCGATACATAATCCAGCCGATCGGTATAAGGAATAATTTGGGTGTAGGTTAAATTTTCGGCCAGCTTCTCCGTTCCCCGGTGCAGATATCCCATGACCGGGATCGCTTCCGTGATGATTTCGCCGTCGAGCTTGACGACGATCCGAAACACTCCATGCGTACTCGGATGCTGCGGGCCTACGTTCAGCAGCAGTTCTTCCGTTCTAATGGCCAAACTTCATCACACCTCCGGGTCGAGCGGCTCATAATCTTTGCGCAGCGGGTGACCGATCCAATCGTCAGACATCATAATCCGGCGCAGGTCGGGATGTCCCGGAAAATCGATTCCAAACAAATCGTAGACTTCTCGTTCGTTCCAATTGGCCGTTGGCCAAATCGGAGTCACGGAAGGAATGGACGGCGATTCCCGGTCCGTCTTCACTTTCACACAATAATTGCGCTTCGTTTCCAGCGAAATGATATGGTAGGCCACTTCCATATGGGTCTCCATATCGATCCCGGACAAATTGCGCAAGTAGTTCAGCTTCAGCTCCTCATGCGTCCGCAGCAAATCCGCCACGTCCGGCCAAGCCTCGGCTTTAACTGTAACATAGGGAATATGTCCGTCTTTTTCATTAATAAAAGCTTCCTCGACCGCATCGGCGCGAAAAGCTTTCAATATCGCCACAAGCCGGTCCAGCAGCGGCTGGTTCGGCGACGGCTCCTTCGGCGCCTCGGGCTCCGCCCCTTCCGTTTTCGCGGCGCGCGCGTTCGCCCGCGCGGCTCTCGCCTCGGCGGCGGCTTTCGCTTTCGCCTCCTTCTCGGCGTCGCTCGGCGCTGCGCGCTCCGCCTCCGGCGCGTCGCCGGGCTCGCCTGCGGCAGCCTTCGCGGCCCGCGGCTTCGGCGCCTCTGCGCCAGGCTCGCTGCCGCCGGCGTCCGCTTCGCGCGGCTGGGCGCCTTCGGCGCCTGCCTGCGGCGCTGCCGGCTTCGCCGCGGCGTACCCGCCCGGCGGCTCGCCTGCGCCGCCCGCTTTGGCGACGTCGGCGCCCGGCGCTGCCGTCGGCTCGCCGCTCATCGGCGCCGCCGCGGGGGCGGGCTTCGCCTCGGGCGCTTCGCCGCCAGCGGCTTTCGCGCCGCCGCTGTCTGCCTCTGCGCCTCGCTTCGCGGGAGCCTCTTCGCTTGCGACCGCTTCCCCGGCGGACGCTTGGCTTACGCTGGCTTTCGCCGTATCGCTCGCCTGCTCGCCGGCTGTACCCGCTTTCACTCTATCGCTCGCAGACGGCTCGCCTGCGTTCGCTTTCGTATTCTCGCCCGCCGTCGGCTGCTCGCTGGAAGCGGCTTCCGCTTGATCGCCCAACGGCTTTGCGCTGGCGTCCGCTTTCGCTTGCTTCTGCTCTTCGGCAGCGGCCGCATCAGCTTTTTCTCGCTTTTGCTCCTCGCTCATCGATTGGTCACCTGCTTACCGGTTTTTGCTTCATAGCGGATTTTTTCCTGCAGCTTGTTGATGCCGTAGATCAGGGCGGCCGGATTCGGCGGACAGCCGGGAATATATACATCGACCGGAACGACTTGGTCAACGCCCTTCACTACCGCGTACGACTTCACATACGGGCCGCCTGCCGTGGCACAGGAGCCCATCGCAATGACCCATTTTGGCTCCGGCATCTGCTCGTACAAGCGCCTCAAAAGGGGGGCCATCTTCTTCGTCACCGTGCCGGCGACGATCATCACGTCCGACTGGCGCGGGGACGTCCGGAAAATAACGCCGAAACGGTCCAAATCGTAATGGGACGCGCCCGTGCCCATCATTTCAATCGCACAGCAAGCAAGTCCGAAAGTCAATGGCCACAGCGAGTTACTGCGGGCCCACGCTTTCACCTGCTCCAACGTCGTCATGAATACGTTGCGTTCCAGCTCCTGCCGTTCCTCCGGCGAAATGCTCTCTAAATTGAAGTCCATTGCAGCACCTTCTTCTTCCAAGCGTAGAGTAAGCCTATGATCAGCAGGCCAACAAATATGCACATCTCTACAAGCGCAAACAAGCCTAATTGCTTATAAGCAACGGCCCATGGGTACAAAAAAACGGTTTCCACATCGAAGATGACAAACATCAGCGCAAAGAGGTAATACCGGATGTTGAAACGGACATGACCCGTACCTACCGGCTCGTTACCGCTTTCATAAGTCGTATACTTTTCCTCCACCGGTCTGTAGGGACGGAGCCAGCGACCGATTGTAAGCGCTGCAATTGGAAGCAATACCGCTAAGAAGAGAAAAATCGTTACGACCACGTAATTGTTCATGTACATCGCGAACGAACCGCCTCCCTTATTATATTAGGTCCCGCCTGCGTCTTGTTTTGCAGGACAGTTGTTAATGTTATGCCTTCCCAATTATAACAAAAGCCATTTGGGGTGTCTAACATTTTCATCCACTTTCACAATGCCTTCATAAGTCGGGAAGCCTAATCCCATACGATTCGTTCAACGTACCGGAAGAACTAGAAAAAAAAGACGGAGGAACCGTGTTCCCCCGTCTTTTTGGTTCAACTATTACTTTTTCCCAGAGACGTCAATTCGATTCACTGCACGCTGCAAAGAGAGTTCCGCCCGCTTGAAGTCGATATGGTCTTTTTTAGCTTGAGACAACCGACTTTGCGCCCGTTCTTTCGCTTTCTGTGCACGATCGACATCGATCTGTTCCGGCAGCTCGGCGCTTTCCGCCAGTATAACCACCTTATCCTTGCGCACTTCCATAAAACCGCCGTTCACTGCGATAACCGTGTCTTTCGACCCTTTCAGTTTCACAGTAATCGGAGCGATTCGTAATGGAGTGACCAGCGGAATGTGATTCGGCAGAATTCCAAGCTCCCCTTCAACGCCCTTTACGACAATCATGTTCGCCTGTTCGGCGTACACTTTACGCTCGGGGGTGACGATTTCCAACAGGAATGTGCTCACTTGGATTCCCCTCCTAAGAGTTTGCCTAGGGGCAAACTACTTCGTAAGCATAAGCTGGGCTTTCGTAAGAAAGCCACATCGTAAGCATTAGTCTTGCCGCCGAAGCCCGATTCTTGAATCGGTGCTTCAGCCACGTTCTATTTCATTACAGCGTTTTTGCTTTTTCGATCGCGTCTTCAATCGTACCCACGTTGTGGAACGCAGGCTCCGGAAGGTTGTCGTGCTTGCCTTCGAGGATTTCTTTGAAGCTGCGGACGGTTTCTTTAACCGGTACGTACAAGCCAGGGATCCCGTTGAACGCCTCAGCCACGTGAAGCGGCTGGGACAGGAACAAACGGAGACGGCGAGCGCGGTGTACGACCAATTTGTCCTCGTCGGACAACTCGTCCATACCCAAGATCGCGATAATATCGAGCAGCTCTTTATAGCGCTGAAGAATCCGCTTCACGCCTTGAGCGGTATTGTAGTGCTCTTCGCCGAGAATTTCCGGCGTCAAAATCCGGGAAGACGAAGCGAGCGGGTCTACCGCAGGGAAAATACCGGCGGCAGCGATGCTGCGCTCAAGGTTCGTCGTTGCGTCCAAGTGAGCAAATGCCGTTGCCGGAGCCGGGTCGGTGTAGTCGTCCGCCGGAACGTAGATCGCTTGGATGGAAGTAACGGAACCTTTTTTCGTCGAAGTGATCCGCTCTTGCAGCTGACCCATCTCGGTAGCCAGCGTCGGCTGGTAACCTACCGCGGAAGGCATACGGCCGAGCAATGCGGAAACCTCGGAACCCGCTTGGGTAAAGCGGAAGATGTTGTCGATAAACAGAAGCACGTCGCGGCCTTCTTCGTCACGGAAATATTCCGCCATCGTCAAACCGGACAATGCCACGCGAAGACGCGCACCCGGCGGTTCGTTCATCTGTCCGAAAACCATCGCGGTTTTCGAGATAACGCCGGAGTCTTTCATCTCGTGGTAAAGGTCGTTACCTTCACGCGTTCTTTCGCCTACGCCCGCGAATACGGAGATACCGCCGTGCTCTTGAGCGATGTTGTGGATAAGCTCCTGCATCGTAACGGTTTTACCTACGCCCGCACCGCCGAAGAGACCGATCTTACCGCCCTTCGCATAAGGAGCCATCAAGTCGATAACTTTAATTCCCGTTTCAAGGATTTCCGCCTTCGTCGACAAGTTGTCGAACGCAGGAGCGGCTTTATGAATCGGGCTGACGTTGGTACGGTCGACTTCTGTCGTTCCGTCGATCGGATCGCCAAGCACGTTAAATACGCGGCCCAGCGTAGCCGGTCCTACTGGTACGGAAATCGGAGCTCCGGTATCGACGGCTTCAACACCGCGTACCAAACCGTCCGTGGAAGACATAGCGACACAACGAACCAGGTTGTCGCCGAGGTGTACCGCAGCTTCAACCGTCAGGCTGATGTCGTGCTCGCCTTGTTTTTCGGCTTTCTTTTCAATCTTAATGGCATTCAAAATCTCAGGGAGGTGTCCACGTTCAAACTCAATGTCAACGACCGGCCCTGTGATATTCACAACGCGCCCTTTGCTCATGTTTTCCCTCCTCAAAGTTTTGCCTATGGCAAAACTGTCTTCGTAAGCATTCGCTTAAGTTTTGCCGTAGGCAAAACTGCATCGTAAGCATTTATCCGAGCCTTGCCGGAGGCAAAGCCATTAACATACCCTAATTCGATCTAGGCGTGAGCGTTCGCACCGGCGACGATCTCGGAAATTTCCTGGGTAATTGCAGCCTGACGCGCGCGGTTGTAGGACAACGTCAATTCGTTGATCATCTTCGTCGCGTTCTTCGTCGCGCTGCTCATTGCCGTCATTCTTGCACCGAACTCGCTGGCCTTTCCGTCCAGTACCGCACTGTATATGAGCGTCTCGGCATACTTGGGAAGGAGCACTTCCAATACGCCTTCGGCAGACGGCTCATACTCGTAGGCTGCTGTTGTTTCGACAGATACGTCTTCCATCGGGAGAAGGCGTTTGATGGTCGGGATTTGGGTCATCGCATTTTTAAACTGGTTGTAGACCAAAAATAATTGGTCATACGACCCGTTTTCGAAATTAGCTACCGCCGCAGCGGCAATCGACTTAATATCCGCGAACGTCGGCGAATCGGAAAGCCCGGTGACTTCCTCCAGAAGCGGAACGTTCTGCTTCTTGAAAAAGTCTCTGCCTTTGCGTCCGATCACGAAGATCGAATATTCGGCAGGAGAGTTGTGCTTTTCCCGAATTTCCGCCATCACCTTCCGCAACACGTTCGCGTTGTAACCGCCGGCCAGACCGCGGTCGGACGTGATGACCAAATAACCGGTCTTCTTCACCTCGCGGGTTTCGAGCATCGGGTGCTTCACACCCTTCGTTCCCGCAGCGATGCTGCCGACCACTTCCTTCAGCTTATCCGCGTAAGGACGGGCGGATTCCGCCGCTATTTGGGCTCTTCTAAGCTTGGAAGCCGAAACCATTTCCATGGCTTTGGTTATTTGTTTCATGTTTTGCTTGGATCTGATCGCGCGCTTAATCTCGCGCATCCCTTTTGCCATACCTGCTCACCTCTCTTTCGAGGCTTCTCCGCTTGCTTCCGCAGGCCCTGAACGGCCAGAAGCTTCCGCAAGGAAGAACCTTCATCGAAACGCTTGTTTCAGGCTTATCGTAGAGCACCGGGTTTCTTCACCAGATTCCCGGGTTAATTATATATTATTCGGAAACCGAGAAACTTCTTTTGAACTGTGCGATCGCGTCCGTCAATGCTTTCTCGTTGTCCGCGGTTAAGTCTTTCGTGTCGCGGATGCTTTGGAGAATTTCCGGACGGCTGGAGTCCAAGTATGCCAGGAATTCGAATTCGAAACGAAGCACGTCTTTTACCGGAATATCGTCCAGATGTCCTCTGACAACCGTAAAGAGGGAAGCCACTTGACGGTCCAGACCCATCGGCTGGTTAACGCCTTGCTTCAAAATTTCAAGCGTGCGCTCACCGCGGTTCAAACGGCTTTGCGTCGCTTTATCCAGGTCGGAACCGAACTGTGCGAATGCGGCAAGCTCGCGGTATTGAGCCAAGTCGACGCGGAGCGTGCCGGCAACTTTTTTCATCGCTTTCGTTTGTGCGGAGCCGCCTACCCGGGATACCGAGATACCGACGTTAACCGCCGGACGTTGGCCGGAGTAGAACAAGTCGGACTCCAAGAAGATCTGTCCGTCCGTAATCGAGATTACGTTGGTTGGGATATATGCGGATACGTCGCCTGCTTGCGTTTCGATAAACGGCAGCGCGGTGATCGAACCTCCACCCAGCTCGTCGTTCAATTTTGCAGCGCGCTCCAGCAAACGGGAATGCAGATAGAAGACGTCGCCCGGATAAGCTTCCCGGCCCGGAGGACGGCGAAGCAGCAAGGACAGCTCGCGGTACGCGGCCGCTTGTTTGGACAAGTCGTCATAAACGATCAGGACGTGCTCGCCTTTGTACATGAAGTACTCGCCCATCGCGCAGCCTGCGTAAGGAGCAAGCCACAGCATCGGGGACGGCTCGGAAGCCGAAGCGGTAACCACGATCGTGTATTCGAGCGCACCTGCTTTACGCAGCTGCTCTACTACGCCGACAACCGTGGATTGCTTTTGTCCGATAGCAACGTAAATACATTTTACGCCGTTACCTTTTTGGTTGATGATCGTATCGATCGCGATGGCGGTTTTACCCGTTTGACGGTCGCCGATGATAAGCTCGCGCTGACCGCGGCCGACAGGGATCATCGCGTCGATTGCTTTAATCCCGGTTTGCATCGGTTCATGAACCGATTTACGGGCCATAACGCCCGGAGCCGGAGACTCGATTGCACGGAAATTCGTCGTGTTGATCGGACCTTTGCCGTCAACCGGTTGACCGAGCGGATTCACGACGCGGCCCAGCAGTTCCTCGCCTACGGGAACTTCCATGATGCGGCCAGTACGTTTCACTTGGTCGCCTTCGCGGATGTCGGTGTAAGGTCCCAAAATAACAATACCTACGTTGCTTTCATCAAGGTTAAACGCATGTCCCAATACGCCGTTGGGAAACTCGAGCAGTTCGCCTGCCATGACGTTCTCCAAGCCGTGAGCACGGGCGATACCGTCACCGACCTGAATAACCGTACCTACGTCAACCACTTGAATCTCGGATTTATATTGTTCAATCTGCTGCTTAATCAGCGTGCTGATTTCTTCCGGTCTGATACTCAAATTCCCTCACCCCTATCTACAGTGCTTGAGATTGATTCAACGTTTTGTGCAGACGCTCGAGCTTGCCCGCCAAGCTTCCGTCGTACAGACGGTCGCCGATGCGGACTTGAATGCCGCCGAGCAATCCTTTATCGAGAACCGATTCCACACGGATTTGTTTGCCGGTTAATTTGCCGAACGTTTCGGCTATCGTGCCGAGCTCCGCTTCGCTGAGTTCCACCGGCGTGTATACGGTGGCGCTTGCTTGACCGAGCGCATCGCTGGCGATTTTGCTGTAAGCTTTCGCGAAAGCTTCCAAAGTCTCTTCCCGGCGGCGCTGGATGAGCAGCTTTAGCGTGTTAATAACGACTTCGGATACGTCCGCATCGAAGATTTGCTTGATCAACCCGATCTTTACATCAGCCTCGATGCCCGGATGCTTGATGAGCTTGAACAGGTCCGGATTCTCGTTTAAGACCGCAATGACCTTTCCGAGCTCTTGCTCGAATTGAGCAACCCGGTCGGAATCCCTAGCAACATCGAATAATGCCTTGGCGTACCTTTTGGCTGCGATCAGATCCTGGCTCATCGGTTGCCCCCTACTTCTTTCAAGTAGTGTTCAACCAACTCTTCCTGGGACTTCTCGTCAACTTGCTTCTCGATAATTTTGGAAGCGATCATGACGGACAAAGCGCTGACTTGACCTCGAACGGCCGCAATCGCTTTGTTTTTCTCGCTCTCGATATCCTGAAGCGCTTCGTTTTTCAAACGAGCTGCCTCCGATTTCGCTTGCTCCACGATTTCTTCGCCTTGTTTGCCGCCTAATTTGCGGGCTTGCTCGATAATCTCGTGAGCTTCCTTGCGAACATCCTGCATCGCTTGCTTTTGTTCGGCCAGAAGTTGCTCCGCTTCACGGCGATTTTTGTCCGTAGATTCGATTTGCTCGGCAAGCATGCGCTTGCGCGCTTCCATGATTCCCATCAAAGGTCCGAAAGCGTATTTATTCAATAGCCAATACAGGATCAGAAAGGCTATTATTGCGAATACAAAAGATTCCCAGTGCCAACCCATACCACCCATCTATGCCACTCCTTTCAGTCATTTCAGGCAAAACGAAGGCGTGGATGGCTCTTGCCTTCCGCGCCAAACCGATTTCATTCAATTAAGCACCGAAGAAGATCAGGAATCCGAGTACGACACCGATGATCGGAACAACCTCGACGATACCAACACCGATAAACATGGTCGTTTGCAGTGTACCGCGGAGCTCAGGCTGACGAGCGATACCTTCGACTGTTTTGCTGACGATCAAACCGTTACCGATACCTGCGCCAAGTGCGCCCAAACCGATTGCTAAAGCTGCTGCCAAAAATCCCATTGTTAAAATCCTCCTCAACTGATAACTAATTTTTTTTGTTTGATTTCCTTAAATTCGCAGACCGACACGAAGGCGAGTATCTAAATTAATGCTCCTCATGCACGGTAGCTTGCGAGATATAAACCATGGTAAGAATGGTGAACAAGAACGCCTGAATGCCGCCGACGAAAAGACTGAAGCCTTGCCATGCTGCAAGCAGCGGAGTTCCAAAAATGCCCGCCATAAGAATTGTGGCGATTAGCACCTCACCCGCAAAAATGTTCGCGTACAAACGCAGACCGAGCGTTAGAGGCTTGGAAAGCTCCTTCATCACATTCAGAGGGAAGAAGAACCAAAACGGTTCGAAATAATGCTTCAAATAATGCTTCGTATTCTGCTTAAGTCCCAAATAATGCGTCAGTACGAATACGATGACAGCCAAGCCAAAGGTTACGGAAACGTCGGCCGTCGGCGATTTCCACCAAGCGACCTCGACTCCGTGACCGCCGTGGGCGGTTTTGATCATCTCTTCGGAAACGATCGTATAGCCGAACAGCGATAGCGGTTGGTCATGCGTTGTCACGATACCGAAGGGAAGACCCAACAGGTTGGCTACGAAAATAAACATAATCAAGGTCATACCTAGCGAAACATAAGGCTTCACTCTGTTTAAAGGCATGGTGCTGGCAACGATGCCATGTACGAACTCGACAACCCATTCCAGAAAATTTTGCATTTTGGAAGGATTGGTGACGGACAGGTTTCTTACGGACAACCTGGCCAGAGTGAACACGATGATGCAAGTGATGATAATCGCCAAAAACGTGGAGATATCGATGTTCAATCCACCGAGCTGCCATACCGGAAATTTATGCATTTTAACATTTCCCTCCTTTCCATGCACTACGATTGATTGCTTCTAAAAAATATACCCATCAGGAGTGTTACCAATTGGACAAAGAATAATCCAATAATGGTAAAAACAAGGTTGAATTGCGGCAGCTTCACGGCGATCATCACCGCGATTAGCGCCATGCACATCCTGGAGACCGTTCCCAAATTGACTCGCTTGCCCATGTATTCGTTTGCGTTCCGGGAAACCGATTCAATTTTCATGGCCAAAAGCCAGGCGTTGATCAGGCTAACCGTCAGACCGAGCATCAATCCGCACACGTATGTCCGGTAAGCCGGCAAGAAGGCCCATACCAGCAGCAGAGCAGACAAAAAATACAGCGTAACACGAACAACAGACTTTAACTGGTTCTTCATTTATTCCCGTTTGTCCTCCAGAAACCGTTTTAGTACCAGTATGACCGTAAAGATACCGATTGCAAAACCAATCAATACCCCGACGACCAACCAAGTCTTTGTACCGCCACCCCAATGTTTGTCGGCCAAGCTCCCTATGAAATACCCAACCGTTGTGCATACGACAATGTCGATACCCAAAGCGCTGACCAGTGCGGCCGCGCGCCAAGGCTGATTGTACGGATCCTTTTCATTCATGGAATGCCACCCTACAATCCTAGTATATTTTATCGAAGCAAAGTCAATTTTGTCAATTGTGCAACTTGGCAAAATTTCTATGACAAAACTCACAAAAACGTTGATATATCAAGGTTTTTTTGGCCCTCAAACCAAACAGTGCAACTGTACGCTGTAGCGTTTGTCAATATATTGTCACGGTTGGAACGGTTCCGGCCTGTCCGGCGTATGTCCAAAATGGTAAAGGATGGCCTGAACGATCCGTTCGGACGCCTTTCCGTCACCGTATGGATTGGCTGAGCGGCTCATTTTCTCATACAGCGCCTCATCGCTGAGCAGCGTTTTTGCCCGCTCATACACATGCTGCTCGTCCGTCCCCACCAGCTCGAGCGTCCCGGCGTCAATGCCTTCCGGCCGCTCGGTCGTTTCGCGCAGCACGAGCACCGGCACGCCGAACGAAGGAGCTTCCTCCTGCATCCCGCCCGAATCGGTCAGAATCAGATGCGCGTGCCGATAAAAATTGTGGAATTCCAGCACGTCGAACGGCTCGACCAGTTTGATCCGGTCGTGCCCACCGAGCATCTCGTGTGCAGGTTCCTTAACGGCCGGACTCGGATGCACCGGATACACGATGACAATATCTTCAAACTCGTCAACCAGCCTGCGCACGGCGCGGAAAATTTGCCGATGCGGTTCGCCCTGCGACTCCCGGCGGTGAGCGGTCATCAGCACGAGGCGCTTGCCCTTGGCCCAGTCCAACACCGGATGGGTGAACTGCTCCTGTACCGTATATTGAAACACATCCGTCACGCTGTTGCCAGTGACATAGATCGCGTTCTCGGGCTTATTTTCTTTGCGCAGGTTGCCGGCAGACCAATTCGTCGGCGCAAAATGCATGTCGGCCAGCACACCCGTAAGCTGGCGGTTCATCTCTTCCGGATACGGCGAAAGCTTGTTCCATGTGCGCAATCCGGCTTCCACGTGCCCCACTTGAATCTGCTGCAAGAAAGCCGCATAGCTAGCTAGGAACGTCGTCAGCGTATCGCCGTGAACGAGAATGATGTCCGGCTTCTCTTCCTTGAACACGGGATCGAGTCCCTGCAGCACGCGAATGGTGATTTCGTTCAGCGTCTGGCGGTCCTTCATGACGTCCAGATCGTAATCGGGCTTGATTTTGAAAATTTCGAGCACTTGATCAAGCATCTGGCGATGCTGCGCCGTCACGCATACGAGCGACTCGATCTGCTCCGGGTGCTTCTCCAGCTCTTTCACTAGCGGAGCCATCTTGATCGCTTCCGGTCTTGTCCCGAAAATCGTAATGACTTTAGTTTTTTTCATGCTTTGCGGTTTCCCCTTCCCGAAGACTTTATTTCGTTCCGAATAACCGATCGCCCGCGTCTCCGAGCCCCGGCACGATATAGCCGTGGTCGTCCAAATAATCGTCGATGGCCGCTACGTAAATATCGACGTCCGGATGGGCCTGCTGTACGGCTTGTACACCTTCGGGAGCGGCGATCAGACACATCAGCTTGATCTGGGTGCAGCTGCGCTTCTTGAGCGCCTCAATCGCCGCATTCGCCGAGCCTCCCGTGGCCAGCATCGGATCGATCACGATCAGCTCGCGCTCCGTAACGTCCGTCGGTAGCTTGGCGTAGTATTCAACCGGTTCCAGCGTTTCCGGGTCCCGGTACAATCCGATGTGACCCACTTTAGCCGCCGGGACGAGCTTCAGAACGCCGTCCACCATGCCGAGCCCCGCTCTCAGAATCGGAATAAGCCCGAGCATCCGCCCGGAAATTACCCGGCCTTCCGCCGTCGTGACGGGCGTGCGCACCTCCACCTTCTCCAGCGGAATATCTCTTGTGATTTCATAGGCCATCAGCGTGGCCACCTCGTCGACAAGCTCGCGAAAATCTTTCGTTGTCGTATTTTCGTCCCGTATGTACGTTAACTTATGTTGGATCAGCGGATGATCGCAAACAAATACTTTTCCCATGCCTTGCTCCCCCTACTAACGCTATGAAGCCAAACCTCGTCTATTATACCACAACTATAAGAAGTAATCCCAAATCGCGTGAAAAATATGCAGCTTCGACAAAAATGATCCACGTGGAACAAATAAAATCGGCACGCGGTAAGGGCAGCAGGCCTGTTGTTAGCCCGGCTCCGAGCACAACACAAAAGAACCGGTCCCTTCGAAAGGAAGGACCGATTCTTTTGCCAAAAGCGAATTAGTATTGAAGCCCCGAATAAAGCGGGAACTGTGCCGTCAAGTCTTTGACCATCCCGCGCACCTTGTCATGGACCGCCGCGTCGGACGGATTTTTCAGGGTAAGAGCGATGATCTTCGCGATCGTTTTCATCGCTTCTTCGTTCATGCCGCGGGACGTTGCCGCCGGTGTGCCCAGACGGATGCCGCTTGTCACGAACGGGCTGGTCGGATCGTACGGGATCGCGTTTTTGTTGACGGTGACGCCGATTTCATCGAGCAGATGCTCGGCTTCTTTACCGGTAATGTTCAAGCTGCGCAGGTCGATGAGCATCAAGTGGTTGTCCGTACCGCCGGACACGATGTTGATGCCTTCGGCCGACAAAGCTTCGGCCAATGCTTTGGCGTTGTTGATGACGTTTTGCGCGTACGTCTTGAACTCCGGCTGGAGCGCTTCGCCGAACGCTACGGCTTTCGCTGCGATGATGTGCATCAGCGGACCGCCTTGCGTGCCCGGGAAGACCGCTTTATCGATCGCCGCCGCCCAAGGCTTGCGGCACAAAATCAACCCGCCGCGCGGACCACGAAGCGTTTTGTGCGTCGTTGTCGTGACGAAGTGCGCATACGGTACCGGATTCGGATGCAGACCGGCTGCGACCAGACCTGCGATATGCGCCATGTCCACCATGAAGAGCGCGCCGACGTCTTCGGCGATTTTGCCGAGCGCTTCAAAGTCGATCGTACGCGAGTACGCGCTTGCGCCGGCTACGATCAGGCGAGGTCTATGCTTGAACGCCGCTTTGCGGACATCGTCGTAATCGATGCGGGCATCTTTCTCGGATACGCCGTACTCGACGAAATTGTACAGAATGCCGGACGCATTCACCGGGCTGCCGTGCGTCAAGTGACCGCCGTGGGACAAGTTCATGCCGAGAATCGTATCGCCAGGCTTCACCGCCGCAAGATAGACGGCCAGGTTCGCTTGCGCACCGGAGTGCGGCTGTACATTCGCATGCTCGGCGCCGAACAATTCTTTCGCGCGGTCGCGGGCGATATCCTCTACGATATCGACGTATTCGCAGCCGCCATAGTAGCGTTTGTGCGGATAGCCTTCGGCGTATTTGTTGGTCAGCACCGTACCCATCGCTTCAAGCACGGCTTGGCTGACAAAGTTTTCGGAAGCGATCAGCTCGATTTTGTCGCGTTGACGGCCGAGCTCCAAGTTCATCGCCTCAACGATTTTCGGGTCCTGTTTGCGCAATTGTTCCATAATGAATAAGTCCTCCTCATAGTTAAAATAATTTATGGTTATTATGACTGTTCATCGCAGCTTTCTTCTCCACGAGGCGGCTCTGCCGTATAAACGGCGCGGGCTCCGCCGATCAGCTTCGGACGGGTAACCGCCATCAGCACGGGCGCCTCGCCGATCTGCCGGATCGACGGCCGGACCGGTACGGCTACGCGCTTCAAGTGCATCCCGATCAACGTGCCTCCGATATCGATGCCGGCATGTGCCGCCACGGTCTCTACGACGACGGCGTCAGCCAGCTTCCGGTAGGCATAAGAGGCCATGGAGCCGCCGGCTTTCGGTACCGGGATGACGCTTACCTGCTCCAAGCCGTACCGCCGCATCGCTTCCCGCTCCATCACAAGCGCCCGGTTCAAATGCTCGCAGCATTGATACACCGGAAAGAAACCGGTTTCTACCCTCACGGCTTCCACCGCTTCATAGATCTCCCTGGCGACCGCTTCGCTGCCCCCGGTGCCGATATGGCGGCCAAGCACTTCGCTCGTGCTCGTCCCGATCACGATGAGCTGGCCCGGCTCGATTTTCCCGGCCTGAACGAGCTCCCGGACGATCGTTTCGACTTGCGTACGAACGGCGGAGACTAGCGAATCCGCTTTCTTCCCGTTGTTAACGTTCGGCTGTTCGGTCATCGATTGCACCCTCTTTTCCTGCCGTGCGGCAAATTTAAGGATGTACGGCGTACTTGTCTTCGAGCGCCTTGACCTTGTTCACCCGATTCCGGTGGCGTTCGCCTTCCGAAAATTCGGTTTCGAGCCAGATCTTAACGATTTCCTGCGCAACCCCCGGGCCGATGACCCGCTCGCCCAACGCGAGCACGTTCGAATCGTTGTGCTCCCGCGTCGCTTTGGCGGAAAACAAATCGTGCACGAGCGCGCAGCGGATACCCGGCACTTTGTTGGCCGCGATGGTCATGCCGATGCCTGTCCCGCAGATGAGAATGCCTTTGTCCGCATCACCCGTCGCCACTTTCTCGCACACAGCCAGCGCATAATCCGGATAATCGACGGAATCGGCGCCACTGCAGCCATAATCTTGAACCTCGTGTCCCAATGATTCGATCAAAGGCTTCAGCTCGTCCTTCAGCCGGTACCCCGCATGATCCGCACCCATTGCAATTTTCATTTTCGTGAATTCGCCTCCTCGCTAATGTCGATTTCATTATAACCTAAAACCGCGACAAAAACGAAAAAAGAGCATGACGCATGCGTGTCCGCTTGCGATGCTCTTTGCCCAGGCGACCGGCCGTATGTCCCGATGCTCCACTGTGGTTGCCCCCACTCGTCGCCAGTTACACCGGGATTCCTTCATGTATACGTCCATCATATCCGATTCTGCATCCGGTGTAAAGCCTATCTTACCGCTTGCGCGGTAACGCAAGAAGCTTCAATTAGCTTCTTTCAGCTTAGCCGCGAGTTTAATTAGACAGGCGTGAATTTCGACTGCACAGCTCTCGTACTGCTGCAGCGAGCCGCCGAACGGATCGGCGATGTCCGGAGTGGGCAGTTCCCTCTGCAACATTACAATACGGGACCGCTCTTCGTCCGTCACCGGCTTCGCCAACGCTTGTTTCAGCTGGATATCGGTCATCAGTCTTTCGACTTCGGCGATTTTCGCCGCGGCTGCCGAATCGGCTTCTACGTATTCCCTCAAGGTATGAATCTTATCCACGGCGTCCGGAAACCGTTGAATCGTATATCTTTTGTGCGCGGAGGTCATCGTCAGGATCAAATCCGCCCACTCGACCGTCAATTGCGAAAGAGCAGAGGAACGCTGAGGCCCTGTGCCGCCGTTTGATTTTAACACGGTCGCTGCGTGCTCGGAGATCGGAGTCCCGTCATGGGCGGCTACCCCGGCGGATCGCACCTCGATCCCCGCCAGCCCCTCGTCCGCCAGTATTTTTCGCATCAATCCTTCCGCCATCGGACTGCGGCAAGTATTGCCGGTACAAACGAACAAGATCCGGTTCATCGCTTTCTCCCCTCTTTCATATCTAAAATGGTTCTCCCCTATATATTACCTCAAAACCATCGGATTTACCTCTAAATCGCCCTAGGGAAGATGCGGATCGGTCACAACAAAAATCGAATGCCGAACGCAAGCAGGATGACGCCGCCCAGCGCTTCGCCATACTCTCCGACCCATTCACCAACCCTTCGGCCGAGCACCAGCCCGACGACCGACATGAGTCCGCCTGCCGCGCCGAACATGAGAACGGTCATGAGGACATCCCCTGCGAACATGCCGAGCGAAACGCCAACCGAGAACGAATCGATACTGACGCTTAGCGAAAACAGCATGAGACCCCAAAAAGATCGGTGATCGTACGTCGGGGACGCTTCCGCACGTAAGGAGCTGTAAACCATATGCGCTCCGAGCAGCAGCAACAGGACGCCTCCGCAGATCGTGGCGACTTTGCCGATCAGCGCGCTGATATAGCCGCCCGTCCACATTCCCGCCAGCGGCATCAAGATATGGAACAGGGCGGTTACGATGCTAATTTTGGCAATATCGAGCTTGCGGATGCCCCTCATGCCGATCCCGAGCCCCAGTGACAACGCATCCAACCCAAGGGCCAGCGCCATAAGCCCGATGGAAATGAATTGTCCCCATAGCAGCGGCGATGCTAGATCCATGCTTCCCCTACCCCCTGTCCTCTTCTTAACCAACATATGCGGACAAGAGGGTAATCATGAATGCCATAATATGCCATGAGCGGAGGAATGCGTAGAAGGTGAGCGAATCTCTTTGTAGGGTACACGGGCCAGAAGAACTAAGCTGGAGAAATGATTACACCGTTAAAATGCGGCCCCCGGCAGCTTTGCGCAGCCGGTTCATAATGGCGGCCCCGAGGCCTTCTTCGGGGCAAGCTTCGGCCGCGATGAAGCCGATCCCGGCTTCGTCGAACTCGCGCAGTGCCGCGTATAGCCCATGGGCGACCGTTTCCAGGGCGTCCATGCGGCCGCACGGCACGACATAGTCCGCGCGGAAGCGGTCCGCGTGCTCCGCGTAGGTCAATACGCCGGTGCGCTCGCCCCGCGCACGGGCTTCGTCCAGCTCGCGCTGCATGCAGGCATGCACCAGCTCGTCCGATTCGCCCTGCACAAGCACCATCGTCCCCCGTGGCGCGTAATGCGCATATTTCATACCCGGTGCGCGCGGAGCGTCGGGCTCGCGGTGCTCCGCCTGCGGCTCGATCACGGGAATGCCCGGCAGCGCTTCGCGAAGCTGACCCGCCGTCACCCCACCGGGCCGCAAAATATAAAGCGCATCGCCCGCAAATTCCACCACGGTCGACTCCAGGCCGACCCCGGCCTCTCCTCCGTCGACGATTCCCGCAATGCGGCCCGCAAGATCGCCCAACACGTGCGCGGCGGTTGTCGGGCTCGGCCGGCCGGAACGGTTCGCGCTCGGAGCGGCGATCGGACAGCCGGAGGCTGCGATCAGCGCGAGCGCGACAGGATGGCCCGGCATGCGCAGCCCGACCGTGGAAAGTCCCGCCGTGACGAGCGGGGACAGTGCGCCCGACTTTACCGGCAGCACGACGGTCAGTGGTCCTGGCCAGAAGGCGTCCAGTAAACGCAAAACGGCCTCCTCCGGCGGAGCGACGAGCTCCTCCAGCTGAGACCTGTCCGCGATATGAACGATCAGCGGGTTATCCGACGGCCTGCCCTTGGCTGCGAAAATGTCCGCAACGGCCTCCGTGTTCCGGGCGTCCGCCCCGAGGCCATACACCGTCTCGGTCGGAAACGCGACCGTTTGTCCGTCCCGCAGCAGCGCGGCCGCTTCAATTAATGCTTCTCTAGAAGGGGCTTCCGCGCTCACTTTCCACACCTTTGTTTCCGTCGTCATGTTCGTTATCTTCCTTTCCTGACAGACCGGCCCGGACGGGCCGCCGCATCAGGCAAACCACGAGCCGACTTTGTTCATGAGGTCCCATAAGAGGAAGCGCACTTCCGGCTGCGGGGCTTCCGCCGGGGCCTCGGGTTGAGCTTTCGATGGAACGGAAACTTTGTCGCTGTCCGCCGCTTTTCCGTTCCGGACCTTGGCGTCGCCTCCGGCGTTTCCGCTTTTACTCTCCGGCTTACTTTTCTTTCCGGTTTCGGCAGCACCCTGTTTCGAAGCCGGAGCATGTTCGCTTTGCGCCGATCCGCCATTTTCCGCAGACTCTTCCGCGGCGGCAGCATACGCCGTGTTGTTCTTTTTCACGACACCTGTGTCTGCAAAGCATAGAGGCGGGAACAGCACGCACCACCAGTTCTGCCCTTCGGCGGCGCCGATGGCGATGCGCAGCGCTTCGTAATCTCCTGCGGGATACACTTCGTTGTTATATACTTTAACCGGGAACGGGACCATGCCCAGTTCCACACGATACGTATAGTCAAAGCCGTTCTTGCGCAGCGTTTCGCCGACAAGCTTATCGAGCTCGGGCAGATGACTACGCAAGGTTCGGCGGGCCGCTTCGATGCCTTGAGGCTCGGTCACCCAGCTTTTCATCTGCTCCATGACGGCGTCACGCACCTCGCGCTTTACCCATTGATCGGCCGGAGCGTCGGAGTTGGCCAGAATGCGCAGACGGATCGCTTCCTTCGGAATCGAGCTTCCCGTTTCCATTTCGCGTTCCGCCGTAGCCAGCATCGCATTGGAACGGTTCGTTTCCCAGCAGGCCAGCATCACCATAAGCGCAAATGCCAAGTACGCATATCGTTTCCACGCAAACCGTTTGACCATCTCCGAACAGCCCCTCTCGAACTCTAGCATTTCTAGTTGTCAGTATGCTCGGGTTTGAGAGAGTTTATACTCGGGCGAAAAATAAAGTTCTGCATGCTGTGCTTGTAAGGCGGGTGCAGGCCTAACCTGCCTGTCTTCAAGCGTGATTCTTGCTTCGATAAGCGATCACATGCCGGTCGATCCCGGCCAAATCCGGTACAATCTGCACCTCGTCCCAATCGGCCGCCCGCTCCAATAAACGGCGCACCTCGTCCGCCTGCCCTTGGCCGACCTCGAAGCCGACCAGCGCGGGCATCGCCGGCAGCTCGCCCAGCTGCGCCGTCAGGCGGCGGTACGGCTCCAGCCCGTCAGCTCCGCCGTACAATGCCGTCCGCGGCTCGAACAGCCGCACCTCGGGCTGCAGCCCCGCCTCATCCGCCTCCGGAATGTACGGCGGATTAGATACCACCAGATCGAGCCGCTCGCCGCGCTCGATCCATGGGCCGAGCAGGTCCCCTTCCACGAAGGCGACCCGCTCGGCTACCCCGTTGCGCTCGGCGTTCGCTCGCGCCACCGCCAGCGCGTCCGGCGCGATGTCCGACGCCGTCACGCGCCATGAAGGGCACTGCACCGCGAGGCTCACCGCGATCGCGCCGCTGCCTGTGCCGACGTCTGCGACCGTCGGCGAAGCCCCAACCCCGGCGCCCGGCCCGCCCGCGGCCCCGCCGAAGAGCTGCTGCCCGAGCCGGACCACCTGCTCGACCAGCAGCTCCGTCTCCGGCCGCGGGATGAGCACCGCCGGCGTCACCGTAAAGGGGAGCCCGTAGAACTCCTGCTCCCCGATGATATACTGCACCGGCTCGCCGCTCGCCTTACGCTCGAGCAGCCGCTGCCAGTCCACCTCCCGCTCTCGCGGGAACGGCTCCGGCCAGCGCAGCAGAAGCCCGCTGCGGCTCTCGCCCAGCAGGTGCTCCAGCAGCCGGCCGGCGTTGGCCTCCGGCTCCCGCACCCCGCGCTGCCGCAAAAAAGAAGAAGCCTCGGCATAGGCTTCACGTATCGTTATCCGCCGTTCGTTACGCACCGGCGTATTCTCCTTTTTCCATCTGCTCGGTTTGAGAGGCGATCGTCAGCGCTGAAACGATCTCGTCCATATCGCCGTTCAGCACAGCATCCAACCGGTGCAGCGTCAGGCCGATGCGGTGATCGGTCACCCGGCTTTGCGGGAAGTTGTACGTGCGAATCCGCTCTGAGCGGTCGCCTGTACCGACCTTGCTCTTCCGTTCGGCGCCATACTTCTCCATCTCTTCCTGCTGCATCTTGTCGTAAATGCGCGCACGCAGCACCTGCAGCGCCTTCTCTTTGTTCGAGTTCTGCGACTTGCCGTCCTGACAGGTCGCCACGATCCCGGTAGGGATGTGCGTTACCCGAACGGCCGATTTCGTCGTATTGACGGACTGTCCGCCTGCACCGCTCGAACAAAACGTGTCGACACGGATGTCCGAATCATTGATTTCGATGTCAAAATCTTCCATCTCTGGCATAACCGCAACGGTCGACGTCGACGTATGAATGCGCCCGCCCGACTCCGTCGTCGGAATGCGCTGCACGCGGTGCGCCCCGCTCTCGAACTTCAGCTTGCTGTAAGCACCCTTGCCGTTCACCATGAAAATAATCTCTTTGAAGCCGCCGAGATCGTTCATGTTGATGTCCATCACTTCCGTACGCCAGCCCTGCGCATCAGCAAACTTGGAGTACATCCGGTACAGGTCGGCCGCAAACAGAGCCGCCTCGTCCCCGCCGGCCGCGCCGCGGATTTCCACGATGACGTTCTTGTCGTCGTTCGGGTCCTTCGGCATCATGAGAACCTTAATGCGCTCCTCAAGCTCCGTTTTGCGCTCCGACAGCTCGTCAAGCTCCATTTTAACGAGCTCCTTCATTTCGTCGTCAAGCTTTTCGTTCTGCATCGCCCGCGCCGCTTCGTATTGCTCGGAGACGCTTTTATACTCCATATAAGCGTCATACGTCTCTTGCAGATCGGACTGCTCTTTAGAATATTCCCGCAGCTTTTTCGCGTCCCCCGCAACATCCGGGTCGCACAGCAGCTCACTCAACTTTTCATAACGGTCGGCCAATGCTTGAAGCCGGTCCAGCATCGTCATTCACCCTTTCTTTTGTTCCGTTTTTCGTAAGTTTGCCCGTTCCGGTTCCTTTGCGGCTCCCGTGGAGCCCACAGCCGTCTCCCGACTGCTGCCCCTCTCTCCGTTTCACCGCGAATCGCGCGGCCGAAGCAAGAGACGGTCCCCCAAGTCCCTCAGCCCAGCCTCGCTATACGTTGAAACGGAAGTGCATGACGTCGCCGTCCTGAACGACATATTCTTTGCCTTCC
This sequence comes from Paenibacillus tyrphae, assembly GCF_000722545.1. Taxonomy (GTDB): domain Bacteria; phylum Bacillota; class Bacilli; order Paenibacillales; family NBRC-103111; genus Paenibacillus_G; species Paenibacillus_G tyrfis. Next base: position 28,577 of record NZ_JNVM01000011.1, on the reverse strand, counting down.
AGACGCAGCTGTCCTTTTTCCTTCGCCGCATTCATCGAGCCGGACCCAACCAAATCTTCGTAGCCAACGACTTCCGCCCGGATAAACCCGCGCTCGAAGTCCGTATGAATCACCGCCGCCGCTTGCGGGGCTTTCGTACCCATGCGGATCGTCCATGCGCGCACTTCCTGTACGCCGGCCGTAAAATACGTGTACAAGCCAAGCAGCTTGTAAGCCGCTTTAATCAGCCGGTTCAAGCCGGATTCCTGCAGCCCCAGCTCCTCAAGGAACATCGCCTTGTCTTCGCCTTCCAGCTCCGCGATCTCCGATTCGACCTTCGCGCTGATCGGTACAACTTCCGCGCCTTCCTGCGCCGCGTATTCGCGCACCTTCTGCACGTACGGATTGCCCTCGGCGTCAGCAACTTCCGATTCGCTCACGTTGGCCGCGTACAGCACCGGCTTCATCGTCAGCAGATGCAAATCGCGGATCAGCAGCTTCTCTTCATCGCTGAGTTCCACGCTGCGCGCCGGTTTATCGTTATAGAGCGCTTCTTTGATCCGTTCGAGCGTTTCGACCTCTTGCGCGTATTTTTTGTCGCCGCCCTTCATGTTTTTGCGGGAGCGATCAATGCGCTTATCGACGGAATCCACGTCCGCCAAAATCAGTTCGAGGTTAATCGTCTCGATGTCGCTGATCGGATCGACCGTGCCGGAAACGTGCGTGATGTTCTCATCCTGGAAGCAGCGCACGACGTGTACGATCGCATCCACCTCGCGGATGTGTGCCAAAAATTTATTGCCCAGTCCTTCGCCTTTGCTGGCGCCTTTGACCAGGCCCGCAATATCGACGAATTCGAATGCCGTCGGGACGATGCGGTTCGGATTCACGATCTCGGCCAACCGGTCAAGACGCTCGTCCGGCACCTCGACGACACCGACGTTCGGATCTATAGTACAAAACGGGTAGTTCGCCGACTCCGCTCCGGCTTGCGTAATCGCGTTAAACAACGTAGATTTGCCAACGTTCGGCAGTCCGACGATCCCTGCTTTCAATGCCATGAAAAGGACAACTCCTTCAGTGTATTTCTAAGCAAATTCCTAACTTAAAATTATACTACAAAACCGGCCTTTGTGTCACCTCATGCCCGCACAGCAAAAAATACCGGCTTCGCGTTCCGCAAGGCCGGCTCTATTCGTACACTCGCTCCGTTCTCTCGTTTGCAGCCTACTCTTCCGGTTGGCCGGAAGCCTTTCTAAGCTCGTTCGCCAGCCGGTGAAATTCCGCCTGGCCTTCCGTATCATCAATCGCCAAATACGCCGCAGACAAAAAACGGATCAAGTTATTCGCATCCTCCACGCTAAGAAGAGCATCCGGCGGGTCCGGCGTAACGCTGGAAGCATACTCGTCCGCCACGTCCTGCAGAAAATCGTCAAACGTCTTGCCAAGCAGTCTTAGCGGCTCCTTGGGGTCCGTGCGCCGTGTCGGATCAAGCATGTAGTGGCCGGCAATATCCGTCTCCGGGTTCAAGCCATATCGGTAGCAGGCATACGCCAATACCCAAACGTATCGTTTATACGCTTCTGCCAGATTGATACTTCCGCCGTAACAAAGCTCGACCGCACCGGCTGCATCGTTGGCATCCGCACCGTAACGGTCGTTGTCCGTCGTTACGTTATACACAACGTGATACGCCTTCTCCGGAGCCCCCGTCAAAAACGGGATGCACTCGATAATCTCCCGGTCGTCCACAAATAAATGCGCCGAAGCCGACATGTCGTTTCGGGTCCGTTCGTAATACGCTACGTTGGATACAGCCGTCGCACCGGGATTACCCGTATCGTGCGCCACCATGAAGCGGCACGGGTCCAGAGCAAGAACCGGGCGGCGTTGGCTCGGCCCCGTCAAATACCGGGAAACGATCTCGTATTTCATCGTAAACGCCATGCTGTTCACCACCTCGAAGCTTTTATCTTTAAGATATGCTTCAAGTTGCCAACCAGTCCGGCGCGTTTGCCGATGAAGGCTGCGCCTTTTTTTACTCTTCCCGCTTCAGCGCAAAATGCGTCTCCACCTGTTTTTTCAGGATAAATGCGCGCAGCGAATTGGCCTTATCTGCGGCCAGCTCGTCGAAATGGGCCCCGTAATAGCAGCCGAACTCCACCGGCTCCGTCCGTATAATTTCCGCACGGCAGTGCATAGAGAAGCCAAGGTCGAGATGCAGCTGCACCAGCGCGTCCCGGTCCAGCTCGACGGGCTCTTCTATGATGAAACCGATCCCGCTGAGACTGATGTTTTTAACGGTAAGCGGAATCTGCCCCTCCGGCACCTGCCAGGAACCGTCCTCGTTGCGGTACGATACGAGAGCGCCCTTTTGATTCACCTCGACCCGGGGATGTTCGCGCTTTTCCGCGAATCGGCTTAGATGCTGGGGCGGAATGATGACCATAACCGCGCCCTGATCCTTGGCAACGACCGTCGACTCGAACGGGTAAAAGCCGCCTGGCGAATAAATCGTCAGCTTGACCGCATCGCCCAGTTCGAACGCTTTGTACTCCGACATTTCGATTTCGAGAATATCCCCTTCGACGTACGTCAAGATCCCGGTGGACACGAATTTCTCCTTCTCCACTACGATTCGGCTGTTCATCATAACCGTGCCGGAGCTGCGGTATTTTTCTTTGGAATTGTCAAAATGCTTGCGGGAAACAGCCGGTGTGTTCATCCGCTACGTCACCATCCTTGGTTTTAAGTGATGTCCTTGGCGCAAAAAGGCCGTCTCCCCCGTAACGAAAGAAACAGCCGGCTGATTCCGCGTTTTTTCGGCGGCCAGGCTGTCGTAGTCCGTCTGTAGACCTTAGACCCTAAGCTTTGCGTCGCTGCCTTTCGGCAGGTTTGCCATGAACGAATAGTTGCAATACTTTATTATCATTATCGTATATGTCAAATCAATCAATTATAGGACAATTTACCTAATCGATACTTTATTTAGTATACCGATCCCCCCTATCGTCGTTCAATGGTATCGCCATAATTTCATTTTTTATTAATAATTCACAATGGGGATAACTTTGCTATTCACATCTTCAACAACTTGTGGATAACTACAAAATTCGTTTTATTTCTTGCTATTTTGACTCGTTTTATCTAAAATGAATTGAAAATAGTGCTTTTTATCCACAATCTTATCCACAGCGTGTTAACAACGAATATTTGTTCGAGAACGCACTGTGCATGCACATATGATAATCGAGGTGTCCAGCTTGTCAGCAGCATTATGGGAAGAACATTTGCCTTTTATGAAAGCCGCGATCGAAGAAGCGCAAAAGGCGGAAGCGATACGCGAAGTGCCGATCGGGGCGGTCGTCGTACTCGGCAACGAGATCATCGGCCGCGGCCATAATGTCCGCGAAACGACACGGGACCCGCTGGCGCATGCCGAGCTGATCGCGATTAAGCAGGCGAGCGAGCATCTGGATGCCTGGCGTCTGCTGAACTGCCGGCTCTATGTTACATTGGAGCCTTGTCCGATGTGCGCGGGTGCGATCGTGCAAGCCCGAATCAGTCAAGTCGTCTTCGGTACCCCGGACCCCAAGGCCGGCTGCGCAGGCACGCTGATGAACCTGCTTCAAGAAGACCGGTTCAATCATCGGGTCGATGTGATCGGCGGGGTTATGCAGCAGGAATGCGGAACGATGCTGACGCAGTTTTTCCGCAAGCTGCGGGGAAAAGAGTAGACGCCGGCTTCTACATCACACTGCCACAATTTGTGGCGGCAAAAAAAGAGGCCGTCCTCTTTACATTTTCTTAGGACAATGATAGAATAAAAAAGCTTCGTGCTTAGGCACACCGACGAGACGTGGCTCAGCTTGGTAGAGCGCTTGGTTCGGGACCAAGAGGTCGCAGGTTCAAATCCTGTCGTCTCGATACCTTTAAGACAAGAATTGCGGTCAATTAGACCGCAATTTTTTTATTTTCTTTTACGGAAAATATGCGCTGCGTCGTTTTTATGAAAAGACGTTCCAAGATACGCGGCAAACTGTTCAAGACAATCGAGCACACTCTCTTTCATCGAAGTCGTTACGGAAATGGGATCTTCCCACCACCAATTTTTTATGGTCAACGGGGCGCCGTTTTTATGCTGCTGAGGCTCGAATCGGGCTACGATTCGATCGCCATAAAGGACTGGCAGCACATAGTATCCGAATTTCCGTTCCTCGGCCGGCTTATAAACTTCCCACCGGTATTCGAAATCAAATAACGCTTGGATCAGATTGCGATCCCATAGCATATTATCCAGAGGAGCAAGAATACTAGAGCGTTCCTTCGCCGGACTTTCCGATAAAGCTTTGTTCAGAAGTTCCAAGTCCGTACTTCGGATATACAGAGGATGCTCCAGATCTTCCACATGAATTTCAACGATTCTGTTCCCGCTCAACAGTCTCTTAAAAGCTTCGTTTCGCTGCAGGCTCTTCATTCCGCTAACGCCAAGCCAGCCGTCGCTGGGCCGGTTCCACAGCATGCCTATACTTCCGATACGGCGAAGCACATTCCAATCATAGTACTGCTCGTCAGACTGGAACGGTTCCTGTTCGCAATAGATTTCTTCGGCAATATGTCTCTCCGCCAAATCATAATATTTGCGGGTATTGACCTTATGATGGATCACAAGAAGTCCCGCATAATTCATCCCTTCCAACGCGGCCCGGGCTAGTCTGGTCGGTCCCCATCCCCAGTCGATTTTTTCGTCAAAATGAAGATCTCCGGAGCAGAGAGCTCCCCGTTTCTTGATGTCTTCGTATATTTTATCCACCGTACTTTGTCGGGCGGCGCACCAAGCCTGATATTTTTTTCGAAATTTCGAGAAATAGGGCCAATCCTCTACGGGGAAGATGGCCATGTTTTTATCCCAGTGATCAATCAGCTTACGTTCGTTATATAACAGGTCCCGAAGCATGCTGCGATCGAAATCCTTGATCCGGCTCTGAAGCACGAGCTCCGGATTCATCCCAACCACATTGAGAGGGTCAAACTGGATGCATCCTACGCGACGGATATAAGGAACGATTCCCTCCGGACCGGCAAATTGAAAATCGCCGTGCAGTCCGTGATAATGTAACAAAAACCTTCTGGCTTGCGATTTGGTTAGCAGTATAGGGGTCAATCGTTTCACCTCGAATCGCAAATAACGAACTTATGTTCCTATATTATATTCCACTTTGTTCCAACTTGGCAAGCCATTTTCTCAGACTGAATAAAAAAGAGCTTTGCACCGGCATTCCGTCCGGCTTCAAAGCTCTTTGGTGCTAATCCTTAATTCTTCCCATTCGCCCGGTTATAATCCGCCAATGCCTTGTTGATCCGGGTAGCCATGCTGGTGATGGCCTTGTCGATGTCCTTCTTGTCGGTGACGTAGGCCAAAATTTCTTCTTTCATCGCGGTACTGATTTCGCTGGATACCGCATTCATCGGCTCTTGTGTATCCGGCGAGGAAGCGTGCAGTTGGTTGATGGCCGTCTTAAACAGCGGATTTTTGTCCAGATGCGCTTTCATATCCGGGAGGTCGTACGTCTTCAAATTGACCGGAAAATAGCCCGTCCCGGAGTGCCATACGAACTGGGTTTCCGCAGACGTACTGTATTTCATGTATTCTCGGGCCGCATCAATCTTGGCTTTGTCGCCGCGGTCCATCGTGTATAATGCGGAGCCTCCGACAGCAACGCCGCCCTTATCACCGGCATCCACTTTCGGAAGGAACGCCGTTCCGACTTCAAATTTCCCGCCGACGGCATTCAGCACGCCTTTGAGCCCGGCCGTCGAATTCATGAACATGGCGAGCTTGCCTGCCGCGAACTCTTCGTTCTGATTCGTGTCCGCTCCCGTCTGGATTCCGCCGTATCCGACCGCTTTTTTCCACTCCGTCATCAATTTCTTCATCGTCCCGTTCGAGTCGAACTCCACGGCGGTCATCGTATTGGTGCGGCCGTTTTTGTTATTCCCGATATAGCCGCCCTGCATGCCGATCCAGCTGGATAGATGGTACAATTCCGGCGTTCCGGAAAAGCCCCACTGGCTTGCTTGCGTACCGTTCTTCTTCGTCAGCTTGGCGGCAAACTGCCCCAGCTCGTCGATGGTCGCCGGAGGCTGTTCGGGATTCAAGCCCGCTTCCTTAAACAAATTTTTATTATAGTACAGCAGAATGGTAGAGTTGGCAAACGGCACACCGATGAGCTTGCCATTGTAGCTGAAGGAGGCGACAACGTTCGGCTCCAGATCCGCTATGCGAAAAGAAGAATCTTGGTCGGCCAACGTCTGCGCCGGAACAACGTAAGGGATATCCTTCATATAAGCCGTTTCCGAAGCAGGAGACTGCACGATATCCGGCAAGTTTTTGACATCCTTGGCCTGTACCGCAGCTCTTACTTTTTTCATCAAATCGCCGTAGCTGCCTTGAAAGACAGGCGTAATGACGATGCCTTTCTCCTTGCCGACCGTATCATTGAAGGTCTGCGCCACTTTCTTGACGACCTCTTCGTTGGCGCCGCCCATCGCGTGCCAAAAGGTCAGGTTCACGGGCCCTGTACTCGCCGTCGACGGTGCAGCGCCGCTGTCAGGTGTCGCCTTGGCGCTCGGATTCGTGCCGCCTCCGCATGCGGTCAATACGTTAAGAGCTGTCAATACGCTGACTAGGGTGATCATGGGCTTTTTCATTTGGTTATCCTCCTTGAGTAGTAGGCTAGATTGCGAATCGGGATAAAATAGGATCACGGTCGGGTGCAGTAGGGCATCCTTATCCTTTTAAGCCGCCCGACGTCACGCCGAAGACAAGCTGCTTTTGGAAGAAGATGAAGACCAGGACGGACGGAATGAGGATCACGGTCACGCCGGCCATAATCGGTCCGTACACCATCCCTTCGGGGAATTGCAGCATCGTAATGCCGACCTGCACGGTTCTCATTTGTTCCGAGTTCGTCACCAGCAGCGGCCACAGGTATGTATTCCAAAGACCGATAAACGATGTGATCGTAATCGAAGATAAGACAGGCACGGACATCGGCAGCAAAATTTGCGCAAAAAACCGCAAATCGCCGCAGCCGTCCACAAACGCCGCATCTCTGTAATCCCTTGGCACGGTCATAAAGTGCTGCCGCAGCATAAACATGAACACCGCAGCCACAAGCATGACGATCATGACGCCGCCGTACGTATTGATCAGCCCCATCTGGGCGACCGTAATATAGTTGGTAATGATGAGCATGTCCCCCGGGATCATCATTGTCCCGAGGATCAGCAGGAACCATCCTTTCTTCCACCGGAACTCCATAAACGCGAAGGCGTACGCCGCCAAACTGCTCGTAATCAACCGCCCGATGGTGCCGATAACCGCGATCAGGAACGAGTTCCACATAAACGTGAAAATTGGCGTCGAGGAGAAAACCGTTTTGTAATTATCCAAAAATAACGTGCTGGGAAACAGCCTGGGCGGATAAGAGCCGAGATCGGAAGGACTCATCAGGCTGACTCCGATGCAATAAATGAGCGGGAAAATGACGACCAGGCCCGCCAGCATGGAGATCGCGATCACTCCCCAGTCGTACAGCCGCTTCGCTGCCATCATGTGTAATGCACCCCTTTCTTCTCGTACGCGAAGGTGATCAGCGTAAAGATCATGACGATGAAGAAAATGATGACGGCAATGGCGCTTCCGTAGCCGTACTTGCCCTTCTCGAAAGCTTCCGTGTACATCCAGTACACCATCGTCTCCGTAGCGCCCAGCGGCCCGCCTTTGGTCAGAATCGATACGGGACCGAACACCAGCAAGGAGCCGATCAAATCGGTGCACAGCAGAAAAAACAACGTCGGCGAGATAAGCGGCAGCTTGATTCGAATGAGCTTCTGTATGTAGCTGCTTCCTTCCATTTCAGCCGATTCCAGCAGCTCCTGCGGAACGTTCCTAAGGGCAGCCAGCAAAAACAAGAAGCTGAACCCGATGCTCATCCACACCGAGATGATCGCAATTCCCGTGAGCGCATATTTTTCATCGCCGAACCAGTTCAAGCCCAGTCCGGTAATATAGTTGAACATCCCGATTGTCGGGTTCATGAGCAGTTGGAAGATCATGACCGCCGACGACATGGAGACGGCCATCGGCAAGGCGAACATCACTTGGTAGATGCGGCTGCCTTTCCTAGCCTTCTCCGCCAGCAGCGCTAAAATCAGCGTGATTAACAGCGTAGCGGGTACCGTTAGAATGGTGAATTGCAGCGTATTCAGCAATGCCCGGAGCAGCCGCTCATCCTGGAAGGCTTCGACGAAGTTTTCCAATCCCACAAATTCCACTGGATTGCCGAGCATGTCCACCAGCGTAAAACCCAAAACCATCGTTTTGACAAAAGGGTAATAATTGAAGAGAAGCACCAATACGATGCAGGGCAAAATAAACAAATAGGGCTTCAGCATCCGGCCGATTTTGCTGCCGGTCTGCTTGCGGGCGGCTTCTTTATACGTTGGCTTGGAAGCGTAAGAAGCGTCCGGATTCATCGAGATTCCTCCCCTCCCGGGCCGCCGTCCGGCAGCACTTCTCCGATGGGTTCCCTCCATAATTCATGCGTCCCCATCGACACGGCTACCGCCCCGCTTTGCAGCGCCTCCTTGATTTGCTCCCGGGTTTGGATCAAGCCGCCCGCAATAATCGGGATATTCGTCTCCTGCCGGTACACGCGAATATATTCCGGCAGCAGCGCAGGCATGATCTCAATTGCATTCGGCTGGGTTTCCTGCACCGATTTGAGACCCGATTTGACCGAATCGCTATCGAATAAAAACACCCGCTGAATCGTAAGCAAGCCCTCCTTCTTGGCGAGCTTGATCAGCTGATTCCTCGTCGTCACAATGCCGTCAGGCTTGACGCAGGTGGCCAGAAAAGCCATCCCTTCGCTATCCTGACTTAGTCCCCCGAGCCGTTCAACGTGAAGAAATACGGGAATCCTGTTCTTTTTGTACAAGTCTACAAAGCTTTTAATATTGCCGATGTTGCCGATCGAAAGCACCACCGCGCCGACCTGAGCCTTCGCAGCCTTCTCCAGCGTCTTATGCTCCTTAACCGATGCAATCATCCGGCTTTGACGCAGCCTTTCCAAAAAATCGAGATCCTGCATACCCTCAGCCCGCCTTTCCGACACAAAAAAACCTTAAATAGACTTTTTCAACCCTGCAGCTTCGGGAAAAAATCTAATTAAGGTTTCTCCATGTGACTCCAACCTATCGGATTTATTTACTTGTTCGGTTACAGCATACCTCTTGTATGTTAGAGCAAGTTTAACCCGGTCTAAAGATATTGTTAACGCGGGCATCGGCGGCAAGAGAAAATCGCTATACTCGTACTTTCCGTACCGTTTCATTTATAATAAAAACGAGAGCTTCATGATCATGGAAAAGGAGAGCCGAAATGGATATTATCGTTTCAAAAGCCGCGGCGGAGCAAAAATCCGTCGTGCGAAATTTGCTGGAGCTGTATAAATACGATTTTACCGAATTCGATCCGGAAGATGTGAACGAGCACGGCTTATTCGAATATCCGTACCTGGATCATTATTGGACGGAGGAAGGAAGACATCCTTTCCTCGTTCATGTGAACGGGAAGCTGGCCGGGTTTGCCTTGATTCGGGAATTGGGATCGGATGAACGGGTGTATTCGATCGCTGAATTTTTCGTCATGAAAAAATACCGCCGGCACGGGGTCGGGCGGAAGCTGGCTTTTGATTTGTTTAACCGGTTTCCGGGTCAATGGGAAGTGGCGCAAATGGAGGAGAACGAGCCGGCCCAGACGTTCTGGAGACGGATCATTGACGAATATACGAAGGGCAGCTATCAAGAGATGACGAGAAACGATTGGGAAGGCCCCATTCAAACCTTTCGGTCGCTCCCATAAAAAACAGCGGCCTTCTCCTTTTCAGCATTTTGGAGAGATAGCCGCTGGTCAAATGTCATGGACCGTGAATATACGGTCCATTTTCAATTACCCGTTGATCTCGATCGGGTTGTGATGCCTGTCTAGCAGCTCCGCTTGGATATCCTGCGGCAGCACCACGGTCACGCTCATATCCGGATAGTTGGAATGGAACCCCCGTCGCACAGGCGGCTGCTGAAGCTGAACGTACATCGTATCGCCGATCGTATGAATGGAATACGCTTTGTCCTGCGTGACGGAATCCCCTCTGTCTTTCGCGATTCGCTCACGGTAGCTGCCGAACAGATGCATTGTCCGCCCGGACGTTTTGTCCACCTTCACCTGTTGGCCCGCCGTCTGCACGACGATCCGCTTCACCTCGGCCGCTACGGCCTCTTTCGCTTCCGGCAGCTCGACCGTCCGCTCCACTTCGCTAAGCAACTGCCGGACTTCGCCAATGACGCCAAGGCCGGACAATAAGGTGAAGCCCAGGCAGCCAAAGAACAGCACGCCGACGAAAAACACGCTGAGAAAATCGTAGCGCACCCCGCTGTTCTCCTTGCGCGCGACGAACAAATAGACGACGATTTCAAGCCCGAGCAGGACGAACAGAAGCGGCCACCAAGCCATAAGCGTATCGTATGCGGCAAACCCTCTCAGTTAGGCCGCTACCAGCACGACCCCGAGAAAGATAAGCGACAGTCCCATCGACAGCGTTCCTACGCGCCATGGTTTCATGAGCGCTTCCCCCTGCCCTTTTTATTCCCGAGCAGAAGCCGGATGCCCCCGCCAATCAGCAGCACCGAGATGACGAACGTCTGGAAATACTGGTCGAACCATCGCATGACCTGCCGCTGCAGTTCTTCCGGAAGCCAGATATCCAGCGTGCTCAGCAGCACGCGATCGAGTAAATAGTACACCCCGAGTGCTAGCAATCCGTACCCGACCCACCGCTGATGGTGCAGCAGCCAGCCAATGACCGGTACATCCCTTAATTCCTCACGGCCGACCTTGGACACCATCTGCAACGCGTCGAAGAAGCTGAAAAACCACAGGATCGGAATCAGAAACATGAACAGCGACAGCCGCATCACATCCATGATATAGATGCAGAACAGAAAGGCCGCCATGAGCTGCAGGCCGCGCTTTTGCAGGCCCAGATACATATGCCCCGCCCCGGGGAAAATCGAGAGCAGCGTAGCGAGCGTTTTATTCTTCTTGCCCGACTCCCGGCTTTCTTGAAATTCATCAAAGATCGTCCGGTCCGTCAGGACCTCTCCCCGCTCCTTCCGTCCATACTGCTGTACACAGTCGAACATGCAGTACAGCCAAATGACCGGCAGCGCGCCGAGGAATACGAAGAATACGTCGCGGTGCGTAATGACGCTGAGGAAGAAGATCATCACCGTCAGACCGAAGAACAAGACCATAAAGCCAAGCCCGCGCTGCATCAGCCCCAGGTAGAGATGACCGAGCCCAGGAACGAAAGAAAGCGCAATGGTGCGAAACCGGTCGTTCATCGGAGCCGCGGCATCATGCGGCCAAGACCGGTAGCTTCCCTCTGCAGGTCCATACGGCTGGCCTTCTCCGCTCGTAGGCTGCCAGCGGGCAGGGGGACGGCCGCCCCGGGTGAGTAGGAAGAACACCATATCGAAGACGTTTATGACGGCAATAGCAAGGGCAACTAACAGAATGTAGAACGCGTCGTTTCCCCTTGAATGTATAGCGACAAAGAACGTCAGCAGCGCCAGGCCAAAAAATCCGAATCCGTATACTAACCCCCGGAATGCGCGCCCCATATACAAATGGCCTAGTCCGGGAATGAACGACAGCAGGAACGCCGCCACCGGACTTTTATATGTGTTCATCGGGTACCTCCTCTTTCATGTTTCGGTTGGATGGAATCAAGTAAGCCGATCGTTTTCTCCAGCAAGATTTCGGAGAACGGAACATAGGCTTCCGTCCGATCGGAAGCGGAATAGGACATACGGCCGGGCTCCGGATGGCCCATGAGCGAGCGGAACACGCCGGTACTCATTAAGAGCAGCGTGATGGCCGCAGCAACAGCATAATGGAAGAAGGGACTCTGCGTCCAGGGAATACGCTGTTTGCGTTCTGCCGATTGGTTCGCCGGATGATTTTCGGCCCCAGGAGCCAGCGCCTGCTTTTCCGTCCAACGCTGCATGACCGCAGCGGCAAAAGCGTCCGTATCCGGTAGTGCCGGCAGCCGGTCCGCCAGTTGCCCGATACACTCCATGTACAGCTCCAGGCAGGCGTCACAGTCGTCCAGATGCGCCTCGCAGCGCTCCCTCTCCTCCGGCGGCAACTCATCGTTCACATACTGCATCCAGATGTTCAGCGGCCTGTGTTGATTCATTCCCACTCCTCCTCCTTCCAAACCTTCCGCATATATTGCTTTGCCCGGTACAGCTTCGATTCCACCGTTTTGATCGCCACCTGCTGCTCTTCGGCGATCTGTTGATAGCTTTTTTCCTCGATATAAAAGGCGACCACGACATCCCGGTAATTTTCCGGCAGACGATCCAGACGCTCGCGAACATATGTGCTTCTCTCGCGCCGGATGACCTGCGTCTCTACGGGACTGCTCTGGAGCGGTTCGGGAGGCGTGCGTCCCTCCCAGTCATCCGTTAAGTCTTCTTTCTTGCGGTCCTGCGACCGTTTGAAATCGATCGCTTTATTGACGGCGATTCGCGTGAGCCAGGTTTTAAGACCTTGGTACCGGTACTGGGGGAGAGACGCATATATTTTCAGCAGCGCTTCCTGCGTGACGTCTTCTGCATCTTTCGTCGAACGCAATACCCCGTAGACCGCTTGGAACAAATAACTTCCATATTTGTCCACGAGTTCACGGAACGCATCCGCGTCGCCCGATACGATGCGCGCAATCCATGCTTCTTCTGTAATCGTTCTCCCCCTCCCTTCTCTGCGAATAGACGAACCCGGTGAAACCAAACCCTGCATGATTTTTTAAAACTTTAAAAAAAAGATCTCTTTATTGTAACGATCATCCCGGACGGGGACAATGGAAAACAAAACAAGAGCCGGACAACGCCCGGCTCCTGTGACCTACTATGAATTCATAAATGCGGCCTCAAGACGCTCCTCGGCCCCATTCGTCCTAATTGCCTTGAGATGATTGCTGAGGGATCGGCGTATCCAGCGAACCTCCCCCTACCGGATGGTAAGCGATATTTTGCAGCGCTTGCTCGCCCAAGCGCTCTTTCAATTGCTGCTTATATAGGCTGACCGGAGTCACATGCTGCCCATGCGACTCCCAGTAAGCATCCTTACGCGGCCTTGTGTCGTAATCCGTATCCGGCAAAAATCCGGGAACCTTCTCTCCTACGTGACCGATCGCATAGTTTTGGGCCGTCGGCGGCTGCTGGCTCGTCAGCTTTCCTTCGGTATTCCATGTGACATAGTTCGCTCCCGCCCAGCCGTGGCCGCTTCCCAGCCAAGCCCGATCCCGGATCATGATCGGGGACTTGATATTGTCGAACAGCCCGCCGACCGACCAGCGGTGATGCGGCTCGCTTGTGTTGTAGTCGATCCGGCTCTCGCCTTCGAGAAATACGTTTGGCCCCTGCACGCGGCTGTCCACCACATAACCGTGCCTTGCCGTCTCCGCATACGTACGCTGCACTAAATTTTGCTGCCCTTGAATGTAGTAGGCGTAACGTCGTCCGCCTGTAATAATGCTGACCATATCGAACACTTTGGAGTCCTGTACGGTTACCCATTTCGCGTTGCGTCCCATTTGCACCAAGGCATAGGCCAAGTGATATCCGGTCACGTCCCGGACCCAAGCATTTTTCACACTGTTCATCATGACAAAGCGCTCGGTATGCTTCTCATCGGCATAATACGGATCGGTCTTGCCATTATCCATGGCCGTATCGATGACGGACGGGTCAAAAGCCGAATCCGCCCGCATCTTCTCCACGCCTACCTTTTCGATCCGCTCGTCGTCATTGTATTTATAGAGCTGTCCGCCGCCCCAACGAAGCTCGATGCTGTTCGCTAGCGGCGCGTCCACCGTAATCTCATTGCCGTTAATGCCGGTAATGACGCGGTCAAAATCGAGGTTGAACGGTCCCCATTGACTGACGGTGCCTCCCGGCCGTTTATAAATATAATCCATGCCGATTTCGGTAATAAAACGGGCATTGCCGATCCGGCGCACGATGACTTTATCACCTACTCTATAGGCGCTTGCGTCTTTCACATGGAACGTTTTCGCTCCAGAAGGGACATACAAGTCCGTAACGTCCGTCATGGAACCGTTGTCGATAACCGGCCCTTTGGATGAGCCGATTTCGATCAGATTGCGCGGTTTGTTCCCCGAGCCGAACAGGAGCGTACCTCCCTCGTACTGCCCTTCCCCACGCAACACGACGCCGCTCGTTCGTACGTACAGCGTGCCTTCGATCTCGTAGCGCCCCTTTTTCAGCAGTACCGCTCCGCGAAATCCGTCGGACCCGACCGGCATTTGAGATACCTGATCGATCGCTTGCTGGATTCGCGCCGTAGCGTCGCCTTCTCCCGGCTCGACAGCTACCCGGGCCTGCACATCCGGAAGTTGGACCCCGCCGCCCATATACCCGGAGCCCGAGAAATCGATCACCCGGTTGCCTTTATAGTCCGGGACATACCCAAGCTTGCCGTCAGGCCCCATATACGCAATGCTGCTCTGCCCGCCCGGAATCGCAGCCGAATCCATTGCCGTAAAATAAAACACGTCATAGGCCGGAGGCAAGCCTTCTCTTTGCAGCGTCAGCCGGATCTCGTAGCTTCCGGGTTGATCGGCTTTGAGCGGAAGCTTCACGTTCTTCGTCTCCGACTTGTTCACAGCTACTTTCGGAATAACCGCAATAGACTGACCGTTCCGGACCACGCTCCCGCTCACGTCCAACTTCACGTTCGCCTGCACCGATACGGCCGGAAAATCGTCACCGGGCTGAAGTACCGCAGGTTGGCCGGTCTCCGTTTTCATACGGGGATGAGTGAGCGAAGTATTCGCAATCACAGCTTCCGCCAAAAACTCGTTCGGATCTTTGACCAAGATCCAAAGATCCGGGGTAGTCAGCATCAGGTCTTTGTTCACCTTCACTTCCGTATACACCGTGCTCACTCCGACTTGAAGCGCCGTAACGGTTCCGTTCTGCTCCACCGTGATGAACTTCGTATTCGTTTTTAACGTTTTATTATATTTGGACAAGTCGACGATATCGCCGTTCTTTCGCTTTCCTTTCAATTTCAGCGACAGTGTCCTCGACTCGCCCTTCTTCAGCTCAATGGCTTCGTTTACCGCATAAGGCTGACCGTTCTCCTTAACGAAATAAACGCTTGCCAAGTCCGCCGGAACGGCCGGTTCCTCCGGATTCGGTCCCGGACCGTCCCCATTCTCCCGGTAAACGCCCCATTCGAACAAATTGACATTGCTGTTCCTGCTGAGCGTAATATCCAGCTTCACGTACCGTGCGGAGATATCCTTAAACCGGATTTTATCCTGTGCGATCAAATCGCTCTTCTTGGACGCAACCTCTTCCCAAGTCGTACCGTCCGACGACACAAGTGCGCTTACGGCCGACACCATGTCCACACTCCGAAACGATATCGTAAATGTATTGAACGTCTCCGCCTTACCCAGATCCGCCGAGATCCACACGTTCATATCCTCCCGGTCTTTCGCCAGGGGCTGCCAGAATGTCGAGGCATCGCCGTCGACGGCGGCTGTCCCCGGTCCGGTGGAGCTTGCTTGCGAGCTTGTTTGGACCGGCTTATTCCTTACCAGATTGACAGGCTGTTCTGCCGCCTCCGTTTTTATAGCCGGCATTCCAAGCGTTACGGCCAGGATAAAAGAAAGGGGGAGACCTATCCACTTGCGCCAAGCCATCATGCATCCCTCCGATTTCATCGAATTTTTGGAAAACGCTTGTAAGAAGAACATACCAAACTTTTCCTTGTACAGAAAATGTGCTAATTTATGCTCTGCCTGTATATTTTTGTGTTTCGCTCTGCAGCCCGTCAACGGAGATCGACTTTATTCCCTTTGCACGGTATGGTATAATGAGTATTACTTGAATTGAGTCCCCGTAGCTCAACAGGATAGAGCAGTCCTCTCCTAAAGGACCGATAGAGGTTCGAGTCCTCTCGGGGACGTATATACTTATGTAAGATCCGATAACATTAGAAAAAGAGGCCGAAGAGGGCCTCTTTTTGCTTTTCTGACCGCGCAATTTGTGCATTAAAAAACGTCCCTCAAGCCATACTAGCGTTGAGGTGACGCCGATGGTCAGCAGGAACGATTCGGACGAAGAGATTTACATTTTCAACAACGAAGCGATCAACGATGTCAAGCCGGACGCCACCGGCGAACTGGGCTCTTCGAAACAGACGGATGTCTCTGAAACGCCAAAAAACGAACCAAACGAGCAAGTTTGACAACGGCCAAGAGCCCGCAGTACGATTTCGTTTCGTGCCGCAGGCTCTTGTTCTTCATTCGGTTAAAATGAGCGGACCGTCGCGGGTAATGGCAACCGTATGCTCGAATTGCGCCGACAGGCTGCCGTCATACGTTCTGGCGGTCCAGCCGTCGAAGTCGATAAACATCTCATGCTTTCCCGCGTTGATCATCGGCTCGATCGTGATCACCATGCCTTCCTGCAGCAGAAATCCGCGCCCCGGCTTGCCGACATGCGCAAAGGAAGGTTCCTCGTGCATTTCGCGGCCGATGCCGTGTCCGACTAAATCGCGAACGATGGAAAAGCCCGCTTGCTGAGCGTGCTGCTGCACCACATGCATGACGTCCCCGATTCGATTGCCGACAATGGCTTTGGGGATGGACAAATCCAGACACTCCTTCGTAACGCGAACCAACCGCTCCGCTTCCTCCGATATTTTTCCGACGGCATACGTACGGCAAGAGTCGGCCATCCACCCATCGTAGCTGCAGACAATATCCATCTTTAAGATATCCCCCTCCTGCAGCGGCTCTTCGCTAGGAAAGCCGTGGGCAATGACATCGTTCACGGAAGCGCAGGTGGCGAACGGATATCCTTTGTAGCCTTTGGTCACTTGTTTTGCCCCTTGTTCGTTTATGAATCGTTCGGCAAAATCATTGATTTCAAGTGTCGTCAGCCCGGGACGAACCATCTTGGCGATTTCTTGATGGCACTTCGCCAAAACGGCTCCGGCTTTGGCCATTAAAGCAATTTCTTGCGGCGTTTTCAAATGAATCATCAGACCACTCCTCCCTCCGACAATCTTGATTGCGTGCGACGTGGAGGAAACCCGATGCACGGCAGGCAACAGTCGGTTTCTAACTATTTTACGACGATTCCCCTTGTCCTGCCACTCAGGTCGAGATAAGCTCTTGTTCGTTTACAAATTCATGCAACGCCTTGTGCATTATGACGCAAAAAGTGATTAATATCACGCAAAAAATGCATTCTCTTTTGTTGCGCCCTATGGTAAAATAAGGTTTCAATCACAAAATCGAGGTGGACATGATGCCGGCAAACAGCTGCTATTACATCATTTATGATGAATACTCCATTTCCATTTGTACCATGTTGGACGATGTATGTGATGCGATAGCAGGCGGGTCTTCGTTATACGGATATGCGGATAACGAAGAGATGGCTCACTTGTTATTGAACGAATGCTTTCTTAGGGTGGAGAGAGAAAAAAACAATCTATAACCATGTAGTATAAAAACAACAGCCTCTTACAAAAAGTAAGAGGCTTATTTGTGTTACCCTTCGCCGTTTTTTTGACGGCTGTGGTTTTGATTTTTTACTTTTTTCGAACCGGACAAGGGGACATTCGGCTGACGGCTCTCTTCCCGGTTATGTCGGCCGCTTGGAGGGTTGACTGCTTGTGGAATATCTTTAGGCATCGTTAGACCTTCTCCCTTCAGTCGATATCGGACATCGGCTCATGAGGCGGTTTATCGTGGTTCAGGGCATCTTGGTGCCGATGATCGTTTGTTTGCTGCTGTACTTGTTGAGCTTGATGGCTGGTTACCGTCGTTTTGTCCAAATCCTTCACGACATTTTGCAAATTTTTATCGACACTGCTTTTATTTTGAGTCATGACTTGACCTTCCTCCATTTAGCTATGCGTAAAAGCATGAAGCTGCTGAGCACATTCGTGGATATGCCTTACATAATCGTCCACAAGCGTTTGAATGACGTCGGTCCGCTCGTCGACAGTCGTCCCTTCCCTCTCAACGTCGACCAACTCCACCTGCACTTCCCGCGAATCGACATATGTGCATTTAAAATCGAAACTGTAATTGCTTCGTCCGGCTGTTGCGATATGAATCCGAATGACGTTCGCCTCCGCTTCATCCGCCTTCACTTCCGCACGGTCCGAGGCGTTCAGGACGGTCGGCAGCGTTCTCGCCCAAGCTTTCACCAAACGTTGGTTGTCCACTTGCAAGCTGTCCTTTTTGCTCATGAGTCACACCTCCATGGTTGTTAACATGCGAAGTCCGCGACCTTCTTATACCAAGGACGAAGCAGCAAAAAAAGCCATCAAAAAAACGACCTCTCTCAAGGTCGCTTTCACATTTTGGTAGTCTTAGTCATAGCGTTTAATATGAGCTTGACCGGAATGTCTATCTTGATAACACTCTAGATCATAAAGACAATATTTACTTTTACCACGTCCATAACCGCAACAAAAAAGAGTGTTCTTGATCGAACACCCTCAAAATACTATTCAAATAACTATTCCCTTTTCAAGCATTTTTTTTTGATACGTATTCAACACTGAATTTTCTAGGTAGTCCTTGTGATTTCTAAAGTAATCACAAGAAAACTTTCTTAGTTCATTCTTCTTATCAAGATTCAAATTTTTAAATGAAGTTTTTATTAATTCTTTACCATCAAAGAAAGCTTCATAAAATCGATCAGAAGAGTTACCAGAACATAACAAAAAGTCAAAAACAATTTTAAATGCATTCTGATATGCAGATAATTCTTGCGTAAGTTGGGATAATTGAGTTAAGGGTGTTTCATACGATGTGGATATGACAAAATAAGGGTACTCCTTATTTTCAATCTGTACTAAATCGTATGTTTTCATTTCCTTCACTCCCTTCAACAAACGCAATGTTTATATTGTATAATATTCATCTATAATTTGAAAAGTGCTTTTTATTATGCCTTTTACGTCACCAATATTCTCAATAATTTGGGTTAGATCAACAGGATGACTTGGGTCTCCCCAGTGAAACAACGAATGCCTGTTTGAGTTATAAAAGTTGTATGCTCTTTCGACATACTGAACTTTAGCTTGACTGTTAAATGTAGTGATAAAATTAGCTTCTAATATATATTTACCCGTTGAAGGTACTTTAGTATACATTGAAAAACGATTGTTTTCCAAAATAATTCTGTGGTTAGTCATTATTGTTTTCAAATGCCCTTCTAAGGCTCTCAAGGCAGGGAAGGCAAGGTAAGTATAGTCAAACATGTCTCCTTCTAACTGAAGATTGTAAATCGCTTGATGTAACACTTTCTTAAGCTTGGGACTGTGCTTGTCATGGCTATTAGGAAACCATCCTACATAAACTTGCTCAATGTTTTCTTTCTTGATCTCAACATTATAGTAGTTATTAAACACAGAAGGTATTTCGTTCAATTCAAGCAACTCAGTTATATAAGAAACTGCCTCACTAAATAACATCAATGGTCTACCTTGAATCATAACCTTCTTAGTTGTGTAGTAATAGTGGGCAGTTATCTCTTCCATGTAACTACCACGCATTTTGTGCAATTCGTGATTCCCTCGAATATCTTCTGAGTGGCTTTCACTTTGATAATAAGTACTTTCCTTCAATAATTCAACTATTCCCCTAAAGTCATCTAATTCAATATTAGGTGCCACAAAACATTTGGATTTTGAATGTACATCCCCAATTGCACAAGAAGGGTCTTCAATAATATAACGAGATATTTCTTCTTTTATTTTATGGTGACCTCCACCAGATATATCAATAGTTGTGCTTCCATTTTTGTTAAAATGAAAATCTATATACACAGAACCATCTTCTGTGACTATATCTACTCTCTGTCTAGTTCCCCCCTTATGCAGGAAATCGGATATTGTAGCCTCCTTTCCATTCAAGGAATAATACTGTTGTATTGATTGAATTAGGTTGTCTCTATTTAAATTTAGGTTTTTCAAAACCGTATCCCCTTATATAACGTCTAGAATTGAATAAAGTATTTAGTAAACTCTCCTTGAGCATTGCCTATTTCTAATGACACAATTCTTTTTGAGGAGTCAACCATGGCATTAATAAAATCAATTTGTTTTATATCTTTTTTGTCAGCTTTCCACAATGCTTTTGACAGCTTCTTTAGTTTACCTTCGGTAATCTCTATGTCTGCAATTCTAAAGGTAAATGAGTTTTTTGTTGCTTTCTCTCTTTTAGTCATTATTTGCTTAAATATTTCTAAATTTTGATCTTTTTTATTCTCCTCTGCTTTATTGGGAGCATTTGTATAGTTTTTGATAGCCTTTTTTGCCAGTGCATCAGCTATTTCATTATACTTATCTCCAGAATGAGCTTTTATCTTTTTGAACAATATTTTAATATCCTCTTTGTGTTCGTTTATAAATCTGACATACTCTTTTGTTCCTTCCCTATTAGTATCCCAACTACCAGTTGCCCATTTTTCAATTCCTTCGTAATCAAAACATATTAGGATTTCAGAAAAGTGATTGTTAATCGCCCATTTTATTGCTTCCATTGAGCCGAGTAGTTCTCCAGCGACATTTCTCATGCCGATAACATTTGAATCGGAACTAACTCCAGATAATGTAGTTCCACTCTCATCCAAAAAAACACAGGCATACGAAAATAGCTTTAGTTCGTCTGAATAACTTCCATCAATATAAACTGTTACTGAGTTATCATTACTAAGCATATCAGACGTAATTTCTGTGGATGATTTTATGTAAGCACCTGCATCAGAAAGAGATAAAAAACTTTTATACTCTGCACCACTAAATCCTTGTATTTGTTTTTTGCATTCATCCCAACTTTCATAAATTCCAGGTGCTCTGCCTTTTCTAACAGCATAGAACTTTTTTGAGGACAATGCTCCACCCTACTCTCTAGTTTTTTATTCAAATTGCAAACTTACTATAACTCTCTAACCAAATTAGCAATATTATACCATATATCCCATTTAAATTTCGACAATATTTAAAATAAATACCCTCGCTTAATTAGCTCTCTTGATTCTCATATTTAGAAACCTACAATAAAATGTATTAGGCTTCATTTCTACTTTCTGCATTGCTTTAACCGCTGCAATTAAACCTTTTTACCAATTATCATGAACTGTAATGAACTCTTTTGTTATCTCTGACCAATTTTTCTTTTGAGCTCTTCAAATCCTCTCCGCTTGCCGTTACTTCGTCTTGTTCTGTTCTTGCTCTGCTTACGTACAGCATACTCCAATAGCTTTCACCCATTGCTCTTAAATTTATGGCTATAAATTAATGACTCATTTTCAAGCACAACAATATCGGCATTGACTTCTCTCGATAGGTAGCTCCATTCAGCTATAACATGGTCATTATCCCATTCTACATAATCGAGCGAATCATGATGTTGCCTTCTCTAATAACAAGTCGATATCTAAAGTTGTTTAAATCCTTCCCGATTGTTTGTCCATAGAGATATACGTATCGCCTATTCCCAATTCCCGCATCTTCTGTTTTCTAAATACGTTCAGCGACTTTAGTCGCTTGTCTAGTGTTTAAAATAACTTATCAAGGTTCCTATCACATCTGACGGCTTCTCGGCTTCCTTAGCACTAGTAGAGAGTCGTTTCTAAGACATAAGGAGTTAGGCGGTTTATAAGTCGCTATGAAATGTCCAAATTGTTCTTCTTTGCCCACGTTTACGGGCTGTTTAACTTCATTTTCACTCATTAGGCATTGATTCAGTTGGATTTTAGTCCAAAGGGGTAAAAAAAAACGCACTAAACCATTTGTCAACAGTCAGTGCATCTCTTATGTGAAGCTAAAATAACAATTTAAAGGAATTCATTCATAACACCGGAGAGGGTGGGATGCGTCCGCTACGCGGCCGACTGCGATGTATCCCTATCGAAGCTTATGCTCCGACGAACCTCCGGTTCTCACCCCACCTGTCTGCTCCCCCATACAAAAAACGACCCCTTATTTGGGGTCGTATACTTGTATGTATGGCGGAGAGGGTGGGATTCGAACCCACGGTGCCCTCACGAACACGGCGGTTTTCAAGACCGCTGCCTTAAACCACTCGACCACCTCTCCGGGTGACACCAAGCATTGTATCATAAATCAAAAAGCTTTATCAAGCTCTATTTCTTGCTGATCCGTGTAACATTCCCCATATAAGGCTGCAACACTTCCGGAATCAGCACGCTGCCGTCTTCCTGCTGATAATTTTCGAGAATCGCCGCGACCGTCCGGCCCAGCGCCAGACCCGATCCGTTCAGCGTATGAACGAATTCCGGCTTAGCTTTCGCATCGCGACGGAAGCGGATGTTCGCACGGCGTGCCTGGAAATCTTCGAAGTTGCTGCACGACGAGATTTCACGGTACGTATTACTGCTAGGCAGCCATACCTCCAGATCGTACGTCTTCGACGAGGAGAAGCCCAAATCGCCCGTACAAAGCGCCATAACGCGGTAAGGGAGCTTCAGGAGCTGCAGCACCTTTTCCGCCTCGCCAGCCAGCTTCTCGAGCTCCTCGTTCGATTGCTCCGGCAGAACCATCTTCACGAGCTCTACCTTGTTGAACTGGTGCTGACGAATGAGTCCGCGAGTGTCGCGCCCGGCCGAACCGGCTTCGGAACGGAAACAAGCGCTGAACGCCACGAAATATTTCGGCAGATCCTCCAGAGCCAAAATATCGTCCCGATGGTAATTCGTCACCGGCACCTCGGCGGTCGGAATCATGAAATAGTCCGATCCTTCGATCTTGAACACATCTTCTTCGAACTTCGGCAGCTGCCCGGTCCCCGTGAGGCTATCACGGTTTACGAGATACGGAGGAAGCATTTCCATATACCCGTGCTCGTCCGCATGCAGATCCATCATAAAATTCATCAGAGCCCGCTCCAGGCGCGCCCCAAGCCCTTTATAGAACACAAACCGGGAACCCGTAACCTTCGCGGCCGATTCAAAATCCAAAATATCCAGCTCTTGCGCCGTTTCCCAGTGAGCCTTCGGCTCGAACGAAAAGGATGGCACCTCGCCAACCCGGCGAATCTCCACGTTATTCTCTTCCGAACCGCCTACCGGCACGTCCGCTTGCGGCATATTCGGAATCGCCAGAAGGATGGCATCCAGCTCGGCTTCCAGGCCGCGGATTTCCTCATCCAGCCACTTGATACGATCGCCGACAACCTTCATCTCTTCGATCAAGTGATCGGCGTTTTCTTTCGCCTTTTTCAGCTGCGCCACTTCTTGCGAAACGACGTTTCTGCGGTTTTTCAATTGCTCCGTTTCTTGCAAAAGCTCTCTGCGCTTCAAATCCAGACTTGTAAAACGGTCCAGCTCCTCCAGGTTTTTGCCCCGGTTGGCCATCCCTTGTTTCACCTTGTCCAAATCCGCTCGCAGCAATTTTATATCTAACAAGGAGATCCCTCCTGCTTCGTCTCACGTACCATGTCCAAAAAATAAGCGTGCATTCGTTCATCGTCGGTCAGCTCCGGATGAAACGATGCAGCCAGCAGATGCCCTTGACGGGCCGCAACGATCTGGTCACGGTACGTCGCTAACACTTCCACGCCTTCGCCCACCTGTTCGATCAGCGGCGCACGGATGAATACCGCACGCACATCGTGATTGATGCCCTTAATATCCAAATCCGTCTCAAAGCTTTCCCGCTGACGGCCAAAAGCATTGCGCGCGACTTGAATATCCATCAGCCCAAGGTGAGCCTCTTCCTGCCCTGCAATATGCTTTGCCAGCACAATCAGTCCTG
Source organism: Paenibacillus tyrphae (assembly GCF_000722545.1). Lineage (GTDB taxonomy): Bacteria > Bacillota > Bacilli > Paenibacillales > NBRC-103111 > Paenibacillus_G > Paenibacillus_G tyrfis. The sequence continues at coordinate 4,627 of NZ_JNVM01000011.1, read as the reverse complement.
CGCATGTGCCGAAAAGCGGCTTGCCCTGCCGCGAAAATTCGCGTAGGGCATCTATGAATTGATAGGTTCGCATCAGTTTGCCGATCGTCGTGCTCTCGCCGCCCGGAATAATGATTCCGTCGACCTCCGCCAGCTGCTCCGTCCGCTTCACCTCGACGCCGGTGCCGCCGGCTTTTTCGATCATGCGGATATGCTCGGCTACGGCGCCCTGCAGCGCCAAAACACCTATGTTCATCCCTTTATACCTTCTTCCCGAGAAACAAGCTCCAGCCGGCTTACCAGCCGCGCTCCTGCATCCGTTCGGATACATGCAGCTTGGAAATTTCGATCCCCTTCATCGGCGTGCCGAGATTTTTCGAAATATTGGCAATCAGCTCATAATCCGTATAATGTGTCGTAGCCTCAACGATCGCTTTTGCGAACTTCTCCGGATTTTCCGATTTGAAAATACCCGAGCCTACAAATACGCCATCGGAGCCCAAATGCATCATGAGCGCGGCATCCGCAGGAGTCGCTACACCGCCGGCCGCAAAGTTGACGACCGGCAATTTTCCGGTTTCGTGCACTTGCAGCAGCAGCTCGTAAGGAGCGCCCAAGTTTTTGGCTTCCGCCATCAGCTCGTCCTTAGACAAGCTTTGGATTTTGCGGATTTGGCCGGTGATCATACGCATATGACGAACAGCCTCGACAATATTGCCTGTTCCCGGTTCGCCTTTTGTACGGATCATCGAAGCACCTTCTCCGATCCGGCGAAGCGCCTCGCCGAGGTCTCTTGCGCCGCACACGAAAGGAACCGTAAATTCCCTTTTATTGATGTGGAACACTTCATCAGCAGGAGTCAATACTTCGCTCTCGTCGATGTAATCCACGCCCATCGATTCGAGTACTTTTGCTTCAACAAAATGTCCGATACGTGCCTTGGCCATAACCGGAATGGAAACAACCTTCATGACTTCTTCCACGATGGTAGGGTCGGCCATCCGGGCAACGCCGCCAGCCGCGCGAATATCCGAAGGAACTCTTTCCAAAGCCATAACGGCAGAAGCGCCCGCAGCTTCAGCAATGCGCGCTTGCTCTGCGCTCATGACGTCCATAATGACGCCGCCTTTTTGCATTTCAGCCATACCTTTTTTAACGCGGGATGTACCTGTTTCCATATCCGATTCCTCCTGGGAACATATCGTTAATATTACTTCCATCCACTTGAAATTAGGACAAACTACTAAACAATTATTTTACAGCAAGCGCTTCAAATTAACAACCCGTTTGCCTTGATTTTATCCCTTTTTGGCGCCGCTGAACAGATCGACGAAGAAGTCTTTAACGGCCCGGAAAAATAGCCGGAACCAACTGCCCTTTTCCACTTGCTCCGAGGCGACGAGGTTGGTCGTATAATCTTTGCCGCCATATGTTATTTTCACCGTTCCAAGCACTTGTCCTTGGGCGATTGGCGCAACGAGCTTGCTTTCATCCGATAGCGGCTCCGCCGTGGGTTGAAATTGCTCTTTCGGTGTGCCTTTTTTCGCGATAATTTTAAGCTCCGATTGCGTAACGACCGGAACTTCCGTAGCCACACCTTTTTTAATATTCACTGTTTTCAGCTCTTTTATTTCCTGCTTCGCATTCAACACCGGTACGAATTCGAAATTGTTGAAACCATAATCCAGCACTTTCCGCGTTTCGATAAAACGGTCCGGTTCCTTCGGCGCCCCCATAACGACGCTAATTAACCGCATTCCGTTGCGTTCAGCCGTACCCGTAAAGCAATACAGCGCCTCTTTCGTACTCCCTGTCTTTAGTCCATCCAGCCCTTGATAAGCGTACTTCTTGAAGTTAACGTTGTCCTTGTTTCCTTCGAGCATCCAGTTCCAGTTGATCATCGGCGCCTTGTCCTTCTCGCGGAACTTCCTGGACGGGGTCGCCGTATATTTTAATACTTCCTTATGATCCTTGATGATATTATATGCGATAATTGCGGCATCTCTCGCCGTCAGCATCGTCTCGCCTTGAATTCCGGTAGGCGCATATTTCCCCATATCCGCTCTAGGCAAGCCGGTTGCATTAATAAAATGAGCCTTATCGGATAATTTCATCTCTTTAGCTTTATCGTTCATCATTTTTGCAAAATCTTCTTCCGTGCCGGCGATTCTTTCTGCCAACGTGACGGAAGCATCATTAGCCGAATAAATGGACATCGCTGCAAAAAGATTATCTACCGTGGATTGTTCGTTTGGAGCGAGCAATCCGCCAGAGCCGATAACACTAGCGGCATACGGGCTTGTGTTCACTGTTTCCGTTTCACTAAGCTTTCCGCTTTTAATAGCTTCCATCACCAAATATTCAGTCATCATCTTCGACATACTGGCGGGAGGGTAAGCTTCGTCCGCATTCATTTCATATAAGACTTGCCCGGTACTCGCTTCCATGAGAATCGCAGATCTGACATTGAGCTTCAAATCTACCGGGGCGTCCGCCGCAAATACAGAAGCGGATTGTACCAGAACAAGAGTGGCGTTCAGCAAAAGAGTGGCAGCTACGATCGAACAAATGCGTTTTACTTTAAAAAACAACCAACTCACTCCTAAAAAAAATTTTATAAAAATAACGTACGTTTAATTGTACCACAAGCCTCTTTCGCTTTACAAAAGCAAAACGGAAGCCCCAGGCTTCCGTTCTTTTTTGCACGACCCGTTCGTGGAACTACAACGAATAGTTCGGCGCTTCTTTTGTTATTTGAACGTCATGCGGATGGCTTTCCCGAAGGCCCGCCCCCGTAATGCGGATAAAGGACGTATCGTTGATGAGCGCCGAGATATTTTTAGCCCCGCAGTAGCCCATCCCGGAACGCAGGCCGCCAACCAGCTGGTAAAGCGTGTCGGCCAACGGTCCTTTATAAGCAACTCGACCCTCGATACCTTCCGGTACAAGCTTGCTTTCGTTCTCTTGGAAATAGCGGTCTTTGCTGCCTTCTTTCATAGCACCAATCGACCCCATTCCCCGATAAACCTTATAGCGGCGGCCTTGGAAAATTTCCGATTCGCCCGGGCTCTCTTCCGTACCGGCGAATAAACTGCCCATCATAACGGCGCTCGCGCCGGCTGCGATCGCTTTAACCACATCGCCCGAATATTTAATACCACCGTCGGCAATGATCGGTACATTGTACTGCCGCGCAGCCGTCGCACAATCGTAAATCGCCGTAATTTGCGGTACGCCAATACCTGCAATTACCCGTGTCGTACAAATGGAGCCTGGTCCGATTCCGACCTTCACCATACTTGCTCCGGCCTCGATCAGATCTTTCGTCGCTTCGCCAGTCGCCACATTGCCCGCGCAAATTGGCAGGTCAGGATACTGCTCGCGAATTTTACGAACGGTATTAATAATATTGATATGGTGTCCATGCGCCGAGTCAACGACGATCAGATCCGCACCGGCTTCAACCAGAGCCGCCGTACGCTCCATAACATCCTTGGATACGCCTACCGCGGCGCCTGCCAGCAGACGGCCTTGTTTGTCTTTTGCCGAGTTCGGGAACTGAATGGCTTTCTCGATATCCTTGATCGTAATCAGGCCCTTAAGAATCCCGTTCTCGTCGACCAGAGGAAGCTTCTCGATCTTATGCCGCTGCAGAATGCCCTCTGCTTGTTGAAGCGTCGTACCGACAGGAGCCGTGACGAGATTTTCTTTCGTCATGACTTCTTTAATTTTGATCGAATAATCATGAACGAAGCGCAGATCCCGGTTTGTTAAAATACCGACAAGCTTATTGTTCTCATCGCAAATCGGCACGCCGGAAATCCGATATTTAGCCATCAACGCTTCGGCATCGTAGACATGATGCTCCGGAGTAAGGGAGAACGGATTGGTGATTACGCCGCTTTCCGAACGCTTTACGCGATCCACTTCCTCCGCTTGCTGCGCAATCGTCATATTCTTGTGGATGACCCCGATTCCGCCTTCTCGAGCGATAGCGATTGCCAAAGCCGATTCCGTTACCGTATCCATAGCCGAGCTTACAAAAGGAATGTTCAGATTGATGTGGTTTGTCAGTTTTGTCGATATGTCGATTTCCTTACCGAACACATCCGATTTTCTCGGTACCAGCAATACATCGTCAAATGTCAAACCTTCTTTGGCAAACTTAGTCTCCCACACAAAAATAATCCTCCTTATTTTATTACATGCTGTACATGCCGCAAGATATTAATAGCAATCTTATCAAAAGCCCATTTTTAGTGTCAAGCAAAAAGTCATGAAGTTTCCATGGCAATTTATTATTTAGTATGCCAATTTCTATAAGAAAAAGAGCCTCTCCGGATAAAATCCGAAGAAGCTCTTGTGCTTGGCGACGTCCTACTCTCCCAGGACCCTGCGGTCCAAGTACCATCGGCGCTGGAAGGCTTAACGGTCGTGTTCGGGATGGGTACGCGTGGTTCCCTTCCGCCATCATCACCAAACGGATGTCGATGTTTCTGCCACGAAACATCTTTACTTAACTCAAGGCGACTTGCACCCTGAAAACTGGATCGAAACAAAGCGTAAATGAATCGTATTGGATAAGCCCTCGACCGATTAGTATTCGTCAGCTGCACACGTTGCCGTGCTTCCACCCCGAACCTATCAA
>NZ_JNVM01000010.1 GCF_000722545.1 Paenibacillus tyrphae | reverse complement strand
GACTTACAGGAATACTTTGAAATCCGTGAAAATACCGCTAATTCTAATCAAGTTCACGGGTTTCAAGAGCGGCTGGAGGGATATACCCCACCGCGTATGCAGAGAATTTCTACGCGAAGCGGGTTTCTCGACAAGCTAAGACCCCTGCGGCTAACCGCAGAGGTCTTTCAACTGGTACGCATCGCATAAGCCGAAATGAAGTAGCCTTCGCTTACTTGATCGTAATTTTGTGCACCGCCGTATTTTGAGCCCCTTTATCGTCGGTGACGGTCAGCTGCACCGTATAAGTTCCAGCCGTTGTAAAACGGTGCTTCGCTTTGACGCCGGTGGACGTTCCGCCGTCGCCGAACTTCCATTCGTAACGGACGATTTTTCCGTCCGGATCGCGGGAGGCAGAGCCGTCAAACGTAACCTGCTGCTTCTTCTTTGCCGTATCCGGCGCAGAAATGGCCGCAACCGGTGGCACATTGGCCGGAGGCTGGGTGCTGGTTACGTACACTTTGCCGGGCGCTTCGAATTCCGCTTGGTTGCCTGCCCGATCCCAGACGCGGACAACGACGACTCCGCCGTTAAGCACTAAGGACGATGGGGTCTGATAAGTGCCCTCGTAGTGTCCCGGTCTCGTTTCCGTCAACGGAATCTCGTTTCGCGCCTTGCTGCTCAGCAGAAGCGGCACTTCGACGCGGAAAGAGGCATTCAGGCCGGGCGCGCTGTCGAAGGAGACATGAAGCGGCTCTCCTGCCTTAAGACGAACATCGGCCGCAGGCGAAAGATTATTGATTTTCGGCAGGGACAGATCGACGTACACGGAACGGGTGACCGTCGTTTCATTGTCGGCAAGGTCTTTCGCCGTTACCGTAACAAGGTTCTGGCCTGGATTGATCAAAATGCGGTGAGCGAAGGTGCCGTCGTTGCCAATCTCGGCCCGCTGCCCGTTCACCGTCAGCGTGCTGAGGAACTGGTCGGTTGCCGTCCCCGTAACATGAAGCACCTCACTATTGGTTCTTGCTCCCTCCACCGGAGAGAGAACGACCAGTTCCGGCGGTGTTTGGTCCAGCGTGACCGTGACGGGCTCCGAACGGTCCGTCGCTTTGCCGCCTACGACCGCTTCGGCGCTCAGCAGGTTCGCCCCGGGCTTAAGCTGCACGGTCAAGCTGAACTGTCCGTTCTGCACGGTCGCGGTTCCTGCCAATTCCGTCCCGTTATACAACTGGACGGTCGCTCCGTTTGCCGGCGAAGTTCCCGTGACGGCAACGGTCGGCTGCTTCGTGTAGAGGTCATCGGCAGGCGCCGTAATGACGGGAGCGTTCACCGAATAGCGAACGATCGCGCGGATCATGTAGTTGCCCTCTTCTTTGGGAGAAGCGCTCCACACGCCGCTGACGCGCTGCCAGCTGCGCAGTGCATTCTTCCCGTTCTCGTCGGTTGCGAGCCCAGGCGAATTCGGATTGGCAACAGTCTGGATATAGACGACGTAGAAGTCGCCCTGTACGGTCACGGGGTCGGCCAAATCCAGCGTCGTCCATTGATTGTTGCGAAGCGCGGTGCCGTCGAACGGACCGGCAAGCTGACGTCCGGGAGCCCCACCGGCGCCGGAAGCGTCATAAATGGCGTATTTGAACGCCGTCCCGCCTGGCTGCGGCCATTCCGTGTTCCAGAAGCGGAGCGATACGCCCGTCACTTGCGCGGAACCGGACTCCGGCGTCATCCGAACGGCCCAAGCATTGTCGGCCGCATTGAAAGCTCTGGCATTTTCGGGCGTGCCGTCGTCGTAGGCGATTTCACCGGGGAAGCCGATGAACGGTTTCAGAGTGACCGGAAGCTCCACGGTGCCTTTCGGCGTAACGGTGACCTTCGCGGTTTTGCTATAGTAATCCTGTGCCGAAATGGAGAGCGTATAGGTGCCTTCCATCACATCCAGATTGAACCCGCCATAGGCATTCGTCGTCACAGGGGCGACTCTGGGATCTTCCAGGAGAAGCACGACTGCGCCTGCAATCGGCTGACCGGTACGCTCATCCTTCACGGTGCCGTTAATCTGGCCGTGAGGAATGGCTTCCAGATTAAAGTTGGCTTTGACGTTGGTCCTGTCGGTAATCGTGACCGACTGTGTCCGCGGATAATACCCGTAAGCTTCCGCTTTCAAAGTGTAGCTGCCTGCCACATGATTCAAGCTGTAGCGTCCGGTAGAGGCATCCGTTTTGACGGAACGGCCGGTCTCAAGCACGGTGACGGTTGCGCTCGCAGGCAAGCTTTCCGTTCCGATGCTGCCGTTGTTCACGACAGGCTTGAACTCGCTCTTCTCGGTTCTCGAGATTTTGTAAAGCGGATTGTCATAAACGGGCTTCGGCTTTTGCAGATTCAGCTCGGGAGCCGTATTCTGCGTCTGCACGGCGGTCGTCACATTTAGTACTTGGAAATTGTCAATGTACCATCCGGCTTTCGTTACGGTGCCGTCGCTCTTCAGCCTGAAGCGGATTTTCACTTCGTTCCCGGTGTATTTGTCTAGATTGTAATAAACGGGGCTCCATTGCTTTCCGTTCGTGCTATGCGAAAATTTGCCCAGCTCGGACCAGGTGTCTCCCCCGTTTGTGGATATTTCCACATATCCGTAATCGTAGCCGCTTTCGATTTCATACCAGTGCTGGAACGCCAGCGTCGCATTCGTCACATTCGTCAGATTGATGCTCGGGGAGACCAGCGAAGCATCCGCATTGTTCTCGTAAGTCCCGTCCAGATCGGTTCCCCATACGTTAGGCTTGGATACGGCTTCAGCCGGTCCGGGAGCAGAAGGTACTCCCCGTTCCCATTCGTCTTTGGCTCCACTGTGAGTCCAGCCGTTATCCGTATCCGAATCGAAAGAGTCGCTGAACAGGACAGCGGGACGACGAACGGTCAGCGAGACTTCGTTCGACTTGACGCTTTCGTTACCGCTGTAATCCTTGGCGGTCACGGCATAATAGTAGGTGGTATTCTCCACCGTATTCGTATCGGTATACGTTGCCGACGTCACCGTGCTGATGGCTTCATAACCCGAACCGGAGCGTGTGGAACGGTACACCTTATACTCCTTCAGATCTTCATCGGCGGGTGGAGTCCAAGTCAGCGTGACATTGCCGACAGGGTCCGCCGAAGCGCTCAAACTGCCAGGGGCTGCCGGGGCGGTACGATCCGGCGGCTGGATGGAAAGATCGTCGATATACCATCCCGCCTTCTGCATCGAGGCGTCGCTGGTCAGATTGAACATCAGGGAAATTTCTTGGCCCGCGTAAGGCTTCAAATCCACATACTGCGTTTTCCAGCCTCCGCTGCTGCCCGTGAAGGTTAACAGCGGCACGAAGGCATCGTCGCTGGACTTGGAGGCGATGTACACCTTGCCGAAGTCGATATTATTTTCCAAGTCGTACCAATGCTTGAAGGAAAGCAGCGCTCCTTCCGGACTTGTCGTAAGATCGATCGGTGGGGCTAGCAAATAGGAATTGGCGTTGGCCGGATAAGTGCCTGTCAGATTGGTGGCGACCACCTTTTGTCCGGAATAAGCGCGTCCCGGACCGCTGGTCGGAACGCCCCAAGCCCAAGTATTCCCTTCGCCTCCCGTGGTAAAGCCCATAAAATCTTTCTCGAAATCCTGAAAATATCCCGGCTTGACGCCGCTGGATACCGGGATTTTATAAACGTTGCTGTTAAAGCCGTTGTTGCCGTAATCGTTTACGCGGATATAATATTCCAGCCCTTTCGTATCAAGCAGAAACGCTGGGATCGTCGCTTCATAGATACCGTCCTTGCTGTCGCCCGACTTGCGCTCCATCGGAATGTACGTATAATGGTCCGTTCCGGAAACTTTGGCAAACAATTCGACGGCGTTCACAGCCACATTATCGGTAACATGGGCAGACACCCGGGCATCCAGCCCTTTGAAAACGAGAGTCAAAGGCGTATGCTCCAGTACGGGAGGTTCGTCATCGTCCCCGGCGACTACGACCTTGCCGGATACGGTGCCGACTCCCTGCAGGACGGACCCGACCGCATCAAGCGCGTTGACGATGCCGTGACCGTATCCGTTGTTCGGGGTCGCAGGATATTGGCTATCCGTTCGCTTGGTTGCCGTATCCATAAGGATTTGCTCGAGTTGATCCACCGTCAGGGAATGGTTGGCTTGCAGCAGAAGCCCGGCAATCGCGGTCGTATGCGGACCGGCCATGGAGGTACCGTTCCAGCCGCCCTCATATTTTCCGCCCGGAACGGAAGAACGGATGTTGACCCCGGGAGCCGAAACCTCCGGTTTAATCTCGCCGTAAGGAGAAGGACCGAGGAGTGAGAAATCGGCCAAATTCTTGTTGATGTCGGTCGCTCCGGTGGCGAACGCTTCCGGATAGTTGGCCGGATTGGCTACAGAGCCGGGTCCGCCGGGATTCGTCGCTTTCTTGTTCCCTGCTGAAAATTCGGGGAAAATTTGCGCGTCCCGCCAAGCTCGAACCATAGGCCGGAACCATTCGTCGAGTCCCGCGCCGCCGCTCCAAGAGTTGTTCACGACATCCGGCGCCAGCTCGGGGTGAAGATTGCCTTGCGCATCTTTGGGAGCCAGCAGCCATTGGGCGCCGTCAAGAATAATGGCGTCGGTCGTGCTCGGATTGAAAATCCGCACCGCGATCCATTTGGCCCCGGGGGCGACGCCGATTTGGTTCGAACCGTTCACTTCCGAACCGACCATCGTTCCCATCGTATGGGTGCCGTGGCCGTCTCCGTCCGCAGGCAGCGGCGATCTGCTGTGGGGGTCGTACCAGCTCAGCTCCGGATTCACGACATTCCCGGAAGCGTCCAGTCCCCGCCACTTGCGCTGCAGCGCGGGATGCGTGTACTCCACGCCCGAATCGAGGTTGGCCACAACGATGCCGGTGCCGTCAATGCCCTTCGCCCAAACCTCGGGAGCATTGACCTGCGAGATGTTCCACTCCACATTGTCCGGCTTGATGGCATCCGGTTTCACATGGTCCTGTTTGACTGCATCTGTTTTTGCCGCGGCCTCTTTGTCGATTTCCACTTTATCCAGGAATCGCTCTTCATTCGGCAAAATTTTGTCGACTTCCGGGAGCTGGGCGATATTGTCCATGACGGATTTGCTGCTCGTTACCGCCATGGCATTGACAATATAGAAGCTCTTATAGTCCTTGACTCCCCCCTGCTCAAGCTCTTTCTTCAGATAGTGTTCCAAAGATTGCTGCGAGCGGGAAGCCGTTTCGCGGAGCGAGCTGACAACGGAGCTCCGTCTGGCGAGCTTGATTGCGGCCGGTGTGGCCTTTTCGAGAGTCAACTTTTGCAGGGCATTTTTGGAAGCGGCTGTCGTATCCGCCTGCTCTTTCATTTTAACGAGGTAAGTGACGTATTCGTCATCGGCAAACTGCTTGCTGAGCTTCGAAGAAATTTTATCGATGGCGATGCGGGGAGAGCTGGATTTGAGATCGGTCTTTTGAGAGACGCTTGTGTTATCGGCACTGGCCGGATAACTGAAGGTGAGGGAAAGAAGAATGGCCATCCCCAGGGAAAGATGCTTGCTTAACTTTTTGTGCTTCAACAATATTCATCCGCTCCTTTGACTTGGTTTCAGCAAATTCGTGGCAGCCTCCAGAGAACATCTGCGGATTCTGGTTGCTTTCAAGTCATGCCTTACCGGAATGAGAGTTTGCGGACAATCACCTCCAAGCAGGGACGGAGCAAGGGAATTCGTTTGTCAAAGCATATCCCTATGAGATTTTAATAGAGTAGTTGATAATGATGATAGTATAATATTGTAAAATAAGATGTACAAGAACAATTATGTAAATTTATACAATAAAATAAAAAAATGGTATGCAAGCACTACAAAAAAGCGCCCAAGAGATCGATAGTCCGGCCCCTTCGCGCGCTTGAAAATTTTCAATGTATCTTATTTACCATACTTTCGACAGCTTATTCACCGATATTTCGGCAGCCAATCGCCATGAGCCTCGATCAGATCGTCGCACAGCGCCACGATGTCGTCGATCGACAGCTCTGCCGACGTGTGCGGGTCCAGCAGCGCGGCATGGTAGATGTGCTCTTTTTTGCCGGTGATGGCCGCTTCCAGCGTCAGCAGCTGAGTGTTGATGTTCGTGCGGTTGAGCGCGGCAAGCTGCGGCGGCAGATCCCCGACATACGTTGGCGTCACGCCGCTCGCATCAACAAGGCACGGTACCTCGACGCACGCTTCCTTCGGCAAATTCGTGATAAGTCCGGTATTCATCACGTTGCCGCCGATCTTGAACGGCTTATCCGTCTCCATCGCTTCGAGCATATACGATGCGTACTCATGCGAACGGCTGTGTGTCAGGCTCTTGTCGTTGACCAGTTCCTCGCGCATCGTCTTCCATTTCTCGATCTGGTGGATGCAGCGGCGCGGGTATTCGTCCAGCGGAATGTTGAACTGCTCGATCAGCTCGGGATACTTCTTCTTGATAAAGTAAGGGTGATATTCGGCGTTATGCTCCGAGGATTCCGTGACATAATAGCCAAATCGGAACATCAGCTCGTAGCGCACCATATCCCCATGCTTCTCCTTCTGCTTCTCCGAAGCGCGGCGCTTGATCTCGGGATACAGGTCTACGCCGTCCTTCGTCGCCTCCAGCAGCCAAGCCATATGGTTGATGCCTGCGATCTTCGCCTGCACCCCATCGCTGTCCAGCCCCAAGCAGTGGAACAGATGCGGCACGCAGGCCTGTACGCTGTGGCACAGCCCCACCGTCTTGACACCGCCGTATGTAATCATCGCATTGGTCAAGACCGCCATCGGGTTCGTGTAATTGAAGAACCAAGCGTCCGGACAAACCTCTTGGATGTCCTTAGCAAAATCCAGCATGACCGGTATGGTGCGCAGGTTCCGAAAAACGCCGCCGATCCCTATCGTATCGGCAATCGTTTGACGAAGGCCGTACTTCTTAGGAATTTCAAAATCCGTAATCGTGCAAGGATCGTACCCGCCGACCTGGATGGCGTTCACGACATATTTCGCGCCGCGCAGCGCTTCCTTCCGGTTCGTATACGCTTTCACCGTGCAGCCGCTGCCGAGCGAGCTTTTCAGATTGTTCAGCATGTTCTCGGAATCCTTCAATCGCTCCAAGTCGATGTCGAACAATGCCAGCTCGAACTCCTGCAGCGCCGGCGTGAGCATGACGTCGCCGAGCACGTTTTTGGCGAATACGGTACTGCCTGCCCCAAGAAAAGTAATCTTTGCCATCTTTTTTTGCCTCCCCGCTTGTGGAAACGTCATTGTCTTGCTGCTTTGACTATACTCCGCTTCGCCGGGAATGCATATGGACACAAACCACTTTCGTATGGAGAAATGTAGTTCGCCTTATTTCTTTTCAGCAACCCACATCAAAATTTGCAGAACCGTAATCAGCACGAATGCGACCAGCGCCAGGAACGGAATCGTGACGAACCCGAACCAATCGATATAGTCCAAGTCGCATGGAACCGGGCCGCACGCCGCTGCTCCGGTCTTGAACCAGTCGGTCTTCTGCATGAGGTAATGGTATAGCGAAATGCCTCCGCCCCAAATGGACATCGGCAGAACATACAGGTACATATGTCGTTCCTTGCGCACGGCTGCGATGCCCAGTATAATCACGAGTGGATACATCAGGATGCGCTGGTACCAGCACAGCTTGCATGGGGTAAACTGCATAATCTCCGAAAAATACAGGCTCCCCAGCGTAGCCGTGAGCGCCACAACCCATGACAGATGGTGCCCGTTCTCCCGGATGGTCTGTCTCCATTTCATTCGACGATCTCTCCCTTCTTTCTTGTCTACATCATATCAGAACTGACGGAGGTGTACCATCATAGCTCACGTCTATCACGAGGCGGCGTTTAACCCTCACCCCGGCAAAGGCGAGCTGACCGCGCTGTTCGCTGGCCACGCCCAGACCGCGGTGCAGCACAAGGTCGGACCGCAGGTGCTGGACTATTATCTGGTGCATACGGTCGTTTCGGGCCGGGGCAATTTTCGCTGCCTGCATCGGGATTACCGTCTGGAACGAGGGAGCAGCTTCTTTATTTTTCCCGGCGAGCTGGTCACCTACGTTTCGGATTCTTCGGAGCCGTGGGCGTACCGCTGGGTCGGCTTCAAGGGCGAACGGGCGGCCGAGTTTTTGAGCAAGGCCGGCATCTCCCCGGATAAACCGGTGATTTCCTCCGACCGGCTGCGCCGATTGACAGCGCTTTATTATCAATTGGAAAAGACGCTGCAGCTCGCCAAACCCGGCTGCGATATGCAAGCAGGCGGCTACTTGCGCCTCATGTTCGGCGAATACGCACAGGACCGGATGCGCGAGGAGGTGCCGAAAGAGGAAGGCTCCGTTATTCAGCAGCAGGTGGAACAGGCGATTCGGTGGTTGACGTTGCAGTATTACCAGCCGATCTCCATCGAGCAGATGGGCCGAACGCTCGGATACCACCGGACGCACCTGTCCAAAATGTTCAAGCAGCACACCGGCCTATCGCCCATGCAGTTTTTGTTGAAAATTCGCATGGAACGGGCGAAGCTGCTGCTTCAGGGGCCACTGACGATTGAGCAGGTCGCTTCCTCCGTCGGCTTCGGCGATGCGCTGTACTTTTCCAAGCAGTTCAAAAAATATTGCGGGCGCTCGCCCTCCGAATACCGTCTCAGCCATCAGGTCCATCCGTACGACTGCGAAGGCTAGCAACCTTTGAGCGGACTGGCGCGTCTTGAGGGGAGGAAGACTCCAACACCCGAGCGGAAAGGAGAACTATGTTCCCGATGAGACGCTATTTCCCGGCAGCCTTGCTTCTGATCTGGGTCCTTGGGCTGATATGGCCTGTGGGAGAGGCAAACGCGCTATCCTGCGCCAGACAACCGTCCGTCAATGAAGAATTCGCCCGCAGCACGGTCGTATTTCACGGCAAAGCCGTTGGCGAGAGAAAAAACGGAGCAACCACGTTCGAGGTGACAGAAGCCTGGAAAGGCGTCGCTTCCGGCAAAATCGACGTGCGGGTAAGTACCATGTGGATGCCGGTGCAGCAAGGCGAGGCGTATCTCGTCTACGCCGCCCAGAAAAACGGGGTGCTGACCGCGCACCTCTGTGGCCGAACTGCGCTGTGGGAGCAGGGACTCGCAGATACGGCGTCATTTCCCCCGACATCGGCTACGTTAAAAAAACCCCCGGCAGCACCTTGGAGCTTGACGGTTGCAGGAGCGATCGCGGCACTCGTATGTTTGGTTATGCTGACGAGCTTCATCGTTGCTCGCCGTGATCCCAAATAAGATAAGCGGACAGTCCTTTGCCAGAAGGCGCTGTCCGCTTATTTTCTACGCATGTTAGAAAAACAGTGCCTTACACCGAGAAGCTGTACGCCACCTCGTCCGCTTCGTGCCGGACCAGTCCGGACCATTGCTCCCTCGGTACAAGATCGACCACGGCTTTGACGGCGATCCGGCCGAAATCCAGCTGTGGCACCTGCTGAAGCGTCAGCCGGTCGGTCATCAGTCTGCCCAGCAGGCCGGGAAAACGGGCTTCCATCTGCTTCAACCGGTACAGCCCGGTTTCAAAATCCTTGCGCGACGCGTTCACCGAGCCGAGCACGCATTTATTCTCCAGCACCAGCTCCTGGTTAATCTGATCGGAGGAAATCCGGATGCTCCGGTTGCCTGGGGTTACCCCGAGGAGCGCCAGCACGCCGTTCGGCCCCAAGGCGGCCATCGCGTCGAACGCGAGCGGGCTGTAGCCCGTGCATTCGAAGATGAGGTCCGCGCGCCGGCCGTTTCGCTGCAGGAACGTTCCCAGCGCGGATACGGCGGGAGCTGCCCCGGAGCCCGCCGGGGCGGCCGCTTCGTCTTCCGCCCGCGCGTACGTCGCTCCGCAGGCCCGCACCAGCTCGGCCCCGATCGAATCGTCCGGCGACTTGGACCATACCACGGTATCCAGGCCCAGACACCGGCACGTCAGCGCAGCGAGCAGCCCAAGCGGCCCCGAGCCGAGCACCACCGCCGTCCTCGGCTGCCAGACGAGCCGCTGCTGAATGCGCTGCACTTCGTTCCATACTTTCTCGACAATGCTCTGCGGCTCGGCCAAGATCCCGTAGGCGAGACTTCCCGCGGGCACCTTGACCAAATATCTCGCATCCTCGACATAATAGTCGGATAAATACCCATGGGCGCCCCGAATGCCGCGTTCCGTATACTTCCCCGTTTCACAAAAGTCCTGCTGCCCGTTGCGGCAGTTGACGCATTCCGGTTCCGCGCACGGCCTGCGCACCAAGGCGCAGACCGCGTCTCCCGGCGCGAACCCCGTGGCCGGGTCCGCCTCTTCCACGACGCCAAGCGATTCGTGCCCGATCGTCAGCGACGTTTCGCCCGCCGGCGGCACGCCGTACTTTTCGCTCATAATCTCGCGGTCCGTCCCGTCAAGCCCGATGCAGAGCACGCGGACGAGCACGTCCGTCTTCGTCTGCCGCCCGAGACGCTCGACCTCGACCAGCTCCAGCTTCGGCGAAGCTGCCCCGGCACCCGCTCCACCTGCGGGTGCAAGGCCGGTTACGCGCACCGCCTTCATCGCTTCTCCCCCGCCGCATGGAGCAGCTTCGCGTCGCTTCGATCCTCGCGGCCCCGTTCCTGGTGCCGGAACAGCTTCAGCTTCGCCAAATATTCCTGCACCACCTTGACGAACGTCGCGTGGGACCAGGTCAGCGGCGAAACGGACATCGGCTCGCCGCTGAACGGATGCACCTGTTCGGCCAAAATCCCCGAAGGCAGCGCATGGCTCATCGTCCATCGCAGCAGATCCTCCGCCTCCTTCAGCTCCGCTTCGCTCTTCGCCGCGGCAATCACGTATTCCGCATACCAGAGCGTGCAAATAAACCACGGGTTGCCCGGCACCTTGGAAACATCCTTCGTCACCTGATGATAATAATCGTTGGAATACCGGGCGAGCCCTCCCACTTCCGTCTGTACCCAGAGCTGCTTACGGATTGCTTTCATGGTGGAAACAACCCGCGGGTCGTCCGGCTCAAACATCCCGAAGTCGAATATCGCGTACATGCTCGCATCTAGCGTTAAATCCGGCTCGTACGCCTGCTTCTCGTCATTCCAATAGAGCGAACGGATAAACCGCAGCTCCTCCTCGGAATAAAGCGAGTGCTCGACCGCCTGCTTCACGCTGCCCGCCTTATCCCGGTAGTGCATCGCCCTCAGCTTGTCCCCGAAATGCTCGGCGAAGCCCGCGGCGGCAAGCAGCCCCGCATAGACGCTCGCAACCGTGAACAAATGCACGCCGTAACGTTCCTCCCACAGGTCGTGCGAAGGCAGCGGCAATCCCGAAGCATCGGTATACCGCGCTATAAAATCGGCCGAAGGCAGGACGAGGTTGTCGTAATCGTCGCGCGCTTCGTCCAGTGTCCGAGCCTGCCGGTGATGATGCCACAGCGCGAACAGCACAAGCGCCGTCTCGTCCTCCTGGATGGCAAGCTGCTTCTCGCCGCGGGCATTGACCCACGGGTGCCAGCTTGAACCGACGGACCCGTCCGGGTTGTACTTGTGGAGCAAGTAGCCGTCCTCCGACAATCCCCCCTTGCAAAACTGGAAAAATCGTTTCGTCAGCGCATGGTAGCCGCTTCGGTCAAGCGCATGCGCGATCAGCGCGCCGTCCCGCGGCCACATGTACGAATACGTGTCTCGTGCAAACTTCAAAATATCCGAATCGTTAGCAGCCAGAATGGCCCCCCGGTTGTCCGTATTCGTGCGGACCACGAGCAGGCTGCGTTTGTAAAAGGAAGCGATGTCCGGCTCAAGCAGCTTCAAATCGTGCCGGTCGTGTCCGAGCCACTGCCCCCAGTAGTTGTACGTGCGCTGCAGCAGCGCTTGCGGCGTAGCCGAACGGACCGTGCGTTCCAGCTTGCGGAGTTCCTGATCTTCCCGGGCGAAGCAAATCCAGAACCAGGCTTCCTTCGCCCCCTTGGCCGGTACCCGCAAGAGCAGCTCGACCGTTCCGTCAACCGACCCTTGCGCAATCGGATTGCCGCCGAGCCGTCCGTCTTCCGCATCCCGCCATGTCCCTTCGAGCCGGTTCATTTCCTTTTGCCCGGTCGCATACGAAGTAATTCCCGCTTCCTTCTGATCCTGCCCCCGGCCCGACAACGACAAGTACCGGTGCCCCTTGTAAAATACAAGCGATCTTAATTCCGGATCGTAGTAGACCGTATCGCCCATGCCGTTGCCGTACAAATGCAGGTCCAGATGGAAATACAGTTTCACCTCGCGTTCCCGGTCCCAGTCGTTTTCCACGATCACCTTACGGATGAATACATTCTCCTGTACGTCCACGCCATCGCGGAGCTGTAGCCTGAGGCCGAGCCGCTCGTGCGTGCAGTCGACGTTCGTAATCAGGGTATCGTTCAAATAGCCGGACTGCTTCTTCAGCTCCGGGTGATCGATCCAGAAAAAATCTTCCGCCGTCCATACGCCAAAATGCGATAAATGATCCAGCGCTTGATTCTCCTGACCGACATAAGGGAAATAAATATCCCGAACATTGTAATGGACGTCAAAATTCATAAGCACGTTGCCGTTGCCTATAGGCAAATCACGGGCCATAACGCTTCATCCCCTTCCTGCTCACCCTAATTTTCCCCATGAGTGGAAGGAATTTATGCATTCGACATAAAAACCCGTCGCATCCTTTGGTATATTATGGTATACTAAAAGTAAATGTAAGAAAAACTTTTATCGAAGTCTATTCATGGATGAGCGACCGCGGTTTAGCGGAAGTTTTTCTTGTGATATAGAATTTGTTCAGCTTCGCTGAAAATTTATAAATTCTATATCGTTAAGAAAAGGCCGACCTGTAGAGGCCAGCCTTCGTATGAATATGGTTATGGGCAAGTGCCGCTTATTTGCGTTTTCTTCCGTGTTTCACTAAGGTCATGCGACGGGTGTGGCGCAGCCAGGAGTAATAGGCTTTCAAATCACGAAGTTGTATATCCTGAGACACGCGGCCCAAGAACGTCACGACAATCATTTTATGCAGAGGATTGCCTGCGATATCGGTTTCATCCTTCAATTCAACAAACTCGGCGACCATCACAAGGTCATCGTCAATCAGGTAAACATCTTTTTCATTTGCATAATAAGGTTGGACTTTACAGTTCTTCAGTCTTTCCCACAAAAAGGAGCAAATATGTTCAATTCCGCCCTGCTCGTTCTCCACACGCTCCGACCATCGGCTGAGCGCATGGCTGGTAATGACGATATCTGCTACTTTATAACCATTAAATTCAATATAGTAGGGTTCGTAGGTGCTCCAACGGTTCATAACTTTGTCTCTCATTACAATCCCACCCCCTTTTGTAAAGCTAAAAAAGTGTGCTACTTCTAATGTAGTATTCGTATTACATAGAGTCAAGAGGCAGATCATCAGATAAACGCTTTTTTAGAAATTGCTATTTCTTTTCATACGTTTGTCCATTACAATAGTTTCAGAGAGGAGTGACCAGGTTTGGGACAACCAATTCCCGATTTCGGAAAATTTCTTGAGGGTCTTCGAGGTTCGATGTCTTTGCGAGAAGCGGCTCGCAAAAGCGGTCTTTCCCATGCCTACATTCGGGATCTTGAGCTTGAGCGAAATCGTTCGACCAATGACAAAATAACCCCGTCGCCTGACACGCTTCAGAAGCTGTCGGCTGCATACGGCTACCCCTATACCGACTTGATGATTAAGGCAGGGCATCTGATGAGCAGTCATGTTGCATCGTCATTCGCCCCCAAGCAAAACGAGGATATGGACCTGTCGAACGTTTACTTCATCGAGATCGGCATGAAAGAAATTACGTATTACCAGAAAGGAGCGACAATTACGAGGAGCATTGAGTCGCTGCTTGATTTCAGCAGCTTTTTGGACCGGTTGGAAGAGAACGATTTCAAGAAGATGGACACCGATCTTTACGTCAATTTCAATCACATCCGCAAATATGACGAACGGCACGGCCGGCTTTATTTTAATGAAAACGGCGAGGGACCGCACGTCACCATCTCAGCAATCCGCCAACGGAAATACCACGAACAACTTCTGCGCAAAGTGGCGATCAACACCAAAAAAAGCCTGGAATTTTCCTTCAGTAAAAGCGGCAAATCGGCAGCTTTCTCCACAGCGGAGAAGAACGTCTAGTTTCATCCTACACCAGTGTGCCTATCACCGCCCGCGAGCGCGAACGACTGCCGCGGGCTATTTTTGTATCCGATCCTGCCAGTAAGAGCGCGAGTAAATAGCGGTTTGTATTATTCTATGCTTCTGGCTCCCGTTTAGAATGGATTCGCTGAGAGTGTTCATAGTTTTTTAGCCGCTCGCCCTGGAGCTTGTCCTTCTTTATTGCTACCATACTCCAAATTAATCCACGTTACGAAATTTGTCACCCCCTTAAAAGTGTAACCTCCCTTAATAAATTCGCACCTGGGTACGAAACAGCTTCTCCGTATCCTCAGGCGCCATGTTGACTTTGGCCAGCAGCTTATACGCTTCCTTCAAGTATTCGACGGAATCCGTTCCCGGCTGCTCTTGAAAAAACTGAACGACCTCCAGCAGCATTCCGGTACAGCTCTCGTCCCCCAGAGCGAAGCGTGTTTCCGATAAAATCAGCTTGGCTATATGGATGTTACGGCTATTCCAGCTTTGCTCGATAATCTGGCGGCAGATCGTCTCCGCTTCCTCGTATTCTCCGCATCGGTTATGCAGCTTCGCCAGCCGCAGCCGCGCGATCTCGACAAAATAAGGCTGCTTGGTCGCCTCTCCGATTTCCAAAGAACGGCGCTGATGCTTGAAGGCCAGCTTGTACTCTCCCATATCAGCATACAAATCCCCGATATTATTGTTAAAGATCAGCTCAAACGACGGATGATACGCAAAATAAGCGGCAGTCTGCTTGTATTCTTCCTCCGCATCCGTATACTTCCCAACGGCCTGGTAGCTTTTGCCCAGCAGATTATGCGAGCGGAACCGGGAGATCGGGGAAAGCCTCTTCCTGCTTTTGACAGCCTGAAGGAGCGAAATGGCGGTATGGTATTCTCCGATTCCATAGCGATAGGCAGACATTGTCAGCTGAACCGAAATCGCAAGCTCCTGCGGAACGCTGTGCCGCTGCACAAGAGCGTAAGCTTCTTCAATCCATGCGGAGGCATGGCCCGGATCGATGTTCACATACATGAACGAAAGCCGGTTTAAGCCGGCGGCGAGCATGGGAATGTCCTGCAGCTCTCGGGCCAAATCAATCCATTGCTTGTATTCGATCTCGGCTTCCTTGAAATTTTGCCGAACGTCTTCGACAAATGCCTGTAGTGCATGCAGGTCGGCCCGGTACACCGGTTTTACCTCGAACCGTATCCCCTTCAACTGTTCCATCCACTTCCGGATCGTCTCGTAATCTCTTTCTTTCTCGTATCTCTCCTGGAGATAATCGAGAATAAGCCCCAGCGCTTTCTGGTCGGGGTCCTTCCGACTCATCCGTTCCAGCCAATCGAGAATCGGCATTCCAAGCCGGTCCAGCAGCTTTTCGACGATCGTGATGTGCGGAAAGTAGTCCTCATTTTCAATCCGTGAAATCATACTGCGGGTACAAATGCCCTCGGAAAGCTCCTTTTGCAGCATCGGGACGGCTTCGCGCCTGGAGCGAACGAGCTGTCCGAAATGATCCAGGTTCATAGCAAGCTTCCCTCCTTATCCGCTCCGATCATCCATAGATTGCTGCAGTACGATTTGGTGATCCAATCAAGCTTGGCATACGTCTCTTGAGAGATATGACGGCTTCGCGCGCCGGTCATGGATCGGATCTTCAGCCCGCAGTCCAAAAGCAGCCGATGCAGCTCGACCGGCATCAGCATATTGTAATTGGTCGGCTCGCCCCGTAGACGCTTCAGCGCATCTTCGTGCGGCAAATTACCGGGACCAAGGCAAGCGACGACCATTCCGCCTCCCGGCTTGATCACCCTGGCCATTTCACGAATCATTCCGTACGGATTCCGCACCCATTCCACCACCGTACAGCAGAAGACATAGTCGAAAGTCCCGTCTTCCTCGGGAATCGGGTCGCAATCCGATAAATACGCCTTGACCTGCCTTGCCTTGGCACTTTCGACCATGGCCGGAGAAATATCGATGCCCGTCGCGAGAAAGCCCATCTCGTTCAAGCGCTTCGTACCGGTCCCCGGCCCGCAGCCGACGTCAAGCACGCGCCGCCCTCCATCCCGGACCGCAAATTTCGCAAAATATTTTAGCAGCAAGCTTCGGCTGCCGTTATCCCACAAGTCTTCATTCGAAAAGAAGGCGCTAAATTCGTCCCACCATGCTCCGCTATAAACGTCAACCGTCATTAGGCGTATCCTCTCTTTGTCTGCAGACGATCGCTCCATCCCTCTTCGGACCGAGCCGTTCCTATGCCAAAACATGGCATAAGGTCGCTTGAAGTTCAACACGGACTCTTGTACACTGTAGCTTTGGAGCAAAAAAAGCCTGCTTTGGTTACGTGCAGTCCACTATCTCTAACACTACCAAAGTCCGGGCTTCTTTGCCATGATTGCTTAAACCAAACGTAGTGATAGATTAGAGAGTTTGTCGAAAAGCAGGATAATACGGCGTAAGGATGTGTACTATGGAGCAGCTTGGTTTGTTGGCGGTTTTGTCGGTGGCATTCTGGTTATCGTTATTTACCATGACTCTGGCGCTGTTCAGGCAAAACATCAAACCTCATCTTAAAAGCATAATTATCAGTTCCCTCATCATGACTCAAATTTCTATCATTACTCAGACAAAGTTTTTAATTCTCGGATTAGTCGTACTACAACCTGTTTTTACCGTTCTATGCTTTTGTCGTTTTTCAGACTTCGTCTGATTCATGCATTTCTTGTAAGTTTAGTTGTTTATCTGTTTGTAATTATCTCCGAAATGTTGTTGCATGCGGTTGTTAGTCGTTTTCATATTGAAACTTTCATTTTATTAGCTCAGAAAAGTGCGTTACTCCCGGCTGGTGTCTTAAGTATTTTAAATTTTGTAGTGACTGTCATTTTATTAAAATTACGAGTCGGCTTTACTTTTATCTCCTTTAATCGAAAACATAAGGTAAACATTCGTTTCGCTATAAGTCTATTTGTTATATTGGCTAGCGGGCTTATTACAATGATGCTCATCATTTCTTCTTTATATTTATGGGAGACCCAGACCTTGTTAGCTTACGGGATGGGTACGATTCTATTAATAGGCCTCATACATTACTTGTACGTCAAAGAACTGTCGGATACATAAGGGGAGAGATGAAACAAATATTAATTTCGGAGGAAGTGTATCATGGAGCACATCGGTCTGTTTTCTGCTTTATGCGTCATATTTTGGTCCACGGTATTTCAATGCTCAGTATTACGCTTTTTCATTTTGAAAAATGGATTTCTCTTAGTCTGCTTGCAGTTTTTTTCGTTTTTCTGCTGATTATTTTCTATCTATATATAAAAGATTCGAAAGAAGATTAGTTGTGGAATTAGAGAGGTGTCCATATCATCAACATTAACAGGAGTAACAAAAATGAATAGACGATATGCATATATCTTAATAGTATTCTATTTATTTTCCGGACCTGGCCCAATATTATTTTTCTTGAATAAATTTACTGTTTCTTTCTTGCCAATCGTTACTCTAAGCGTAATCCTTTGCTTATTAAAAAATGAAATACTCTTAATCAATTTCAATCAAATTATAAGAAATATACAAAATTATAGCTTAGCTTTTAATGGTTTAAAATATTGTATTTTTTCACATGCCCTATCAACTTTGATATTTGGGTTTAGTGCTATTGTCACTGACGATTTAATAAACTCCTATCTAATCGTATCTGTGAATTCCGTTATTATTGCGCCTATTGTAGAAGAGACGGTATATAGGAAAATTATATTTGGATTTTTAAATAAACAGTATAACTTTTGGATAGGGTCAATCGGTTCATCATTTATATTTTCAATCGGTCATTTAAATCTAGATCGTTTCCTCGCTTACTTTTTAGTTGGAATGGTTCTTTGCTTCGTTTACAAAAAGGCAGGCAATCTATTCCCGGCGATGCTAGCTCATGCCTCATTAAACTATATTTCCATTTTAGTAAGAACATTAAACGGATAATATACAACAGTTAAAATTCGCTAATTTTCGACAAAAATTTTCTTGTGTACTTATTATGTGTATATTAAACTTATCTTGAAGTAAACGATTCTAAAGTTTTCCAAAAACAATTTAGTATTATGATAGGACTTTTTTACCACATGAATTGTAATAGCCATCTAACTAATAGTTTTTCAAAGGGGATTCCTCATGGTTACTTTTCTTGTAAAAATGGTGTCTACGACTATTGAATTTTTCGCAATGGTGTTGTTGGTTTTATCCGCTTTCCGTATATATTTTCGATATGCACTACATAAAGTATTTTTTATCGCTTTAATTCTATCTTTAGTTTCGTTTTATGTACGTGATTTTCTGGGACAATTTAACTATGCTTTTTTGTCTATATTTGTAATCGAAATCGTGCTGCTAACCTTATTTTTTAGACTTCCTATTCTTTTTTCATTTTTCATGTGCATCATTGCCAATATTGCAACAGCCATTTTCGAAGGTGTTGTCACTGCTATAGGTATGCAGATGAATTTAACGTCAGTGCAATTAATACAGACCAATCTAGTTCACTTTGTTACTTGGCAATTAGTTGTTACAGCCCTTCAAGTGTTGCTAATCCTTTTTTTACAACGCTATAAAATAGGCTTTCACTTCACAATAAATGATTCGATGAAAAAATACAATTTTTGGTTGTCAGCTATACTTATCATAAGCGTATTCGCACTTCAGGTGCAAACTTTAATATTCGGAGAATTAAAATACCATGTTGCAATTCCAATCATATTGGCAATCATTTTTCTTATTGGTATCGTGCTTTCGTATAAACATAATCAAAAACTATGGAAAGCAAGAAGAGAAAGGCTATCCAAGAGATGAATCCTATCGATTCAATGGCAACGTACTTGGCAAAAGTTATACGAAAGCATAATGAACATGCCGGATCAGAAATAGCTTTAAAATATGCGTTGAGTTTAACAATCAATACGAGTCTTGCTATAATCTTTTCCTTGTTGATATCCGTTTTTACAAATCGTTTCGACGAAACGCTTATTGGTATAAGTATATTTTTGTTGATTCGCTATGTTAGCGGAGGAGTTCATTTATCTTCTTCGCTGGCTTGCTGTATTATTTCAATTTTTATTTTTACAACTATCGCCAATGTACCATCTGAGTATACAGAAATATCCATGTATCTTAATACTATTTCCTTTATGATCTTGCTGTTTACAGCCCCTAACAATATTAAAGATGTCAGCCGAATTCCTCAAAAATTTTACCCTTTACTGAAAATAATTACATTACTAATTATATTCAGTAACTTTTTTATCAAATCTACAGTTTTTACTGCCGCCTTCATGATACAAGCAGTTTTAACAACACGATTTTCCTACAAAATTATTAATTATTTTGAGAGGAGGCAACCGCATTGAAAAAAAAATTAGCTATTATTGCAAACTCACTGCTAATGGCTCTGGCCGCTTTTTTTGTAGGAACAAATTCATTAACTATGAACCGCCCAGAAACACCGGAAGAACTTCTTAAGAAATAACGCCTTGGCTTTCTGGGCTGGTAGTCCGTAGATCTGCCAGCCTTATCCATGCCCGTCGACGCCCCGCGAAGGTCGATTATCTCTCGCCTTTTGAGCCACCCTCCCTCTTCCTCCAATAACGCCTCTAAATTTTCCGAAGGGCTTATTACACACATCGACAAAGAAACGGACGATTACCAGCTTCTCCGCTAAGAAGCAGCTCGAATTCCGTTCTTCCCAAGGCTGCGACAAGATTCACATTTTAAGTTTTCTTCATGCAACTTTTTTCGCTGTATTTCGTTTATAAAGGAGGATGGAGTCTAACCACCATGGAAAGGATTTGAATTATGTCCGTACCGATGCCCGGCAGTCCTCGTACTCAAACGACCTCTGCCGCTGCCGCAAAGAAAAAAAAGAAGCCGGTTAAAAAGAAGAAACGGCGTTCGTCCACCTTGGCCTCAATTACACTTTATACGTTCTTTTTCATGTTTTTGTTCGGAAGTGTGTTCAGCTTGTGGTTTTTTCTAACGGAAACCGGCACGAATCTGCGCTTGATGATGGCTGATACGATCATTTCGACACAGCATCGCGATTGGGCGAAATACCTCATCGGCGAGGAAGAGCTCAAAAAACGGGTTGACCGGTACTGGGCGCAGTTCGACACGTATTCCGAAATCAAGGATAAGGACCTTGTTCGTGTAGACCATAAACCAGCGACAGCGGCTGTCGAAAAAAAGCCTCCGGTTGAAGTAGAAGACATTGAGGGGAAAAATTTTAAAGGCAAGCTGCTGATCGTGAACGATCCGAAAACGCTGCGCATCGCCGTTCCGGGCACACGCAGCAAGGGAGAAAAGGTTTCCTCGATGGTTAAACGATTGGGGGCCATTGCCGGCGTCAATGCGGGCGGGTTCGTCGATCCGGAATGGAAAGGCAACGGCTTTCAGCCGACCGGCCTCGTCATGTCGGGAGGAAAGATCTTCTATAACGACGGCGGCATGAACACGCGCAATCACATCGTTGCCATCGATAAGGAAGGCAAGCTGATTGCGGGCAAATATACACCGAACGAGCTGATCAAGATGGGCGTTCAGGAAGCAGTCACCTTTGCTCCCAAGTTTATCGTTAACGGCGTGGGCATGATCAAAAATCAGGCCGACGGCTGGGGGATCGCTCCCCGCACCTCGATGGCGCAAAAAGCCGACGGCACCATCATGTTCGCCATCATCGACGGACGCCAGCCGGGATACAGCATCGGGGCGACGTTGTACGATATCCAGAACATTTTTCTGGAGCATGGCGCGGTGACAGCGGCCAATCTGGACGGCGGCTCCTCAACCGTACTAGTCAAGGACAACCAGATCTTGAACAAGCCATCCAGCGAATACGGCGAGCGGTATTTGCCTACCGCCTGGCTGGTGTTCGAAGACCCGGCCAAAGCCAATATTAAAAACATTTGGGAAGGACTCGACCCAAACAAGATCGATCCGTCCAAATGGTAAAAATACGCCAAAATCAAACGGGATCTTGGGCATAACGCCGAAGATCCCTTTTTTTTGCAAGTCAAGCTTTAGTGCTCCTCTCGTTCCACCGTCGTGGCTGCGATAGACGCTTCGGCTGCAGCTACATCGTCTGTACCGTTTTCCGGTTTACTGCTGCGCCACGATTTCACTTCCTGACTCACTTGAACCGTCGCCTGCTTCGCTTTTCCCGTCACCTCCGACGTTGTGCGTCCGATGCTTTCCGCCGCAGCCTGCGCTTTATCCGATACGACGGAGACGATCCGCTTCGATTTTTCCGCAACGTCACCTGCGATTTGCTGCGTCTTCTCGCTCACCTGATGATAGCCCTCTTTCAAGTCGGCGCGTAGCTCGCGTCCGGATTTAGGCGCAAACAGCAGTGCCGTCACCGCACCAAGCACACCGCCGATTACGGCTCCGACGAGCAAATCCTTATTTCTTTTTTCCGCTGCCATCGTTCTTCACTCCTTTGATTTCATGGGTCTGGAAGCTTGCAGGCGATGCCAGAGCTGCAGGCCAGAGGCTGTCAGCTCCATCAGGTCGTTTGCGGTATCCCGATGGCTATGTAACGCTTTGCGCGCCTCAAGTGCCGTGCTTTCTATGGACTGCGATACGGACTTCACGATTCGGGATACACGCTGTACCGCTTCTCCCGTCTCCTCCGCTGCCGCAAACCAAGCATCGACCGCTTGCATTTTGCCTTGCAGGTCCCGCATAACCTCGGTTGACACAAGAAGTAAGCTTTCCGTGCTCTCCGCGGTTTGCCGTACTTGCTGCTGCATCGTGTCAAGCGCGGTCTCCGCACGCCTCAGCGCAAGAATCGCCAAATACGCGAAGCGTATAGCCAGCCCGATGAGCACCAGAAATGCAAAAATGCAGGCCGCCACTCCCCATTGCCACCACATGGCCTTCACCTCCGTCATCCCATCCGCTTCTAGACGAATGCCTATGAGATAGTACAGTATAAGACGGAGGCGCCCATTTTGACACAACTTCCGGAAAAAAGGACGAGGAGCTTGCCAAAAAAGGCAGCAAAAAAAGCCCGGCTGCCCGGGCTTTAAAGTTTGGCTTAGAACAGCCGCTTCAGCTCTTGCTCGATTCGCTGCACGGCTTCATCCGCATGACGGACGCGGAGTCGGATCGGCTCCGTGGTGTAACTTTCTTCCGCATGCTCGTAGCGCGGATCGTAGTAATATTCGAGCAGCAGCCTCGTGGCTTCCTCGAATTCATGATCCAGCAGATGCCGCTCGATTTGCGCAGCAATTGGCGTATGAAGCCGGCGGTGAATTTGCCGAAATGCGGCGAGACAGGCTTCCGCGTGCTCCTCCGGCCGATATTCCTGTACGATGTGCCGTATCCGTTCTTCCAATGGTACCTCGATCCGGATCGGGATGCCGCTTGTTTTGGCTTCTGCCAAAAAGCCGGGCATCACCACCCGGCCGATTCGGCGGCTTTCAGCCTCCATCAGCACGAAAGGTCGGTCCTGATAGCGCAGCAGCTCGTGGACAAGCAGCGATTCGAACGTCTTTTGGTTGTTCGGCACAAGTCCGATCTGCCCAAAGATGGAGCCGCGATGTCCGGCCATCCGTTCAAGATCGAGCACAGGGTAGCCCCGCTCGGCCAGCTTGTGGAGAATCAGCGACTTGCCGGTGCCGGTATGACCGGCGATGACGACGACCTTGGGCTTGAGCTCGAACGACTCAAGCGTCTGTACGACCCACTGACGGTAGGCCCGGATGCCTCCGGCTAACCGGTAGGCCCGGATGCCCATAAGCGACAGCAGCGTGGCCGACGTCCGGCTTCGCATGCCGCCCCGCCAGCAGAAAACGGCTTTGTTCGGACCAAGCGCCTGAAATTCCCGGATGAAGGCCGGAAGCTTGGCGGACACGATCTCAAGCCCGCGCTGCTTGGCTTCTTCAATGCTAATCTGCTTATAGGTTGTGCCGATCTCCGCCCGCTCCCGATCATCGAAAAGCGGTATGTTCAAGCTGCCGGGGATCGTAAATTCTTTGAACTCTCCCGGAGAGCGGACGTCGACGAGCGTCAGCTCCCGTTCCTGATGCAGGCGCAGCAGCTCCTGCACGGTAATGTCTTGTTGCAACGCGTCCTCGCTCCTTTACTTCATATGGGACGTGCTGCAGCATAGCTGCACGTCCTAGGCGGCTGCTTACAGCGATTCCAGAACGCGGATTTCGCCCGGATGGTCGGCAGTCGTCTCGCCGATGATCGCAGCCTCGACGCTTGCGCGGCGCAAGTCGCCCAGCAGGGCGTCGGCCTTGTCCGCGGCGACGGCGATCAGCAGCCCGCCAGAGGTCACCGCGTCGCAGAGGATCCATTGATCAAACTGATCGATGGATTCGGCGAAGGCGACGGTGCCTTCGAGGTGCGCATAATTGTTCTTGGTACCGCCCGGGACAAAGCCCGCCTCGGCCAGCTCGCGGACGCGCGGCAGCACCGGCACTTGAGCCTTCCCGATGCGCACGCCTACGCCGCTGCCTTTGGCCAGCTCGGCCGCATGGCCGAGAAGTCCGAAGCCGGTCACGTCGGTACAGCCGTGCACGTCGTACGGCTCCATCGTTTCCGCAGCCGTCTTGTTCAACGTGGTCATTACCTTGGTGACCCGTTCGATTTCTTCCGGACTAAGGGCGTCTTTCTTGATTGAGGTCGTCAGGATGCCGACGCCAATCGGCTTGGTCAGGATCAGCTTGTCCCCCGGCTGGGCCCCCGCATTCGTCTTCGCTTTGGCCGGATGCACCAGTCCGGTGACGGCAAGACCGAACTTCGGCTCGTTATCGTCAATGGAGTGGCCTCCTACGAGCGTCGCTCCGGCTTCTTTGACCTTATCGCCCGCGCCGCGCAAGATGTCGGCCAGTACTTGTTTATCCAGCTTTTTGATCGGAAAGGCCACGATGTTCAGCACCGTTAGCGGCTTCCCGCCCATCGCATAAATGTCACTGAGCGCGTTAGCCGCCGCAACCTGACCGAAAGCGTAAGGATCGTCGACGATGGGCGTAAAGAAGTCGACGGTTTGGACCAGCGCCAGCTCGTCTGTCAGCTTGTACACCCCGGCATCGTCGCTCGTATCGAGACCGACGAGCAGGTTCGGGTCGGGCGTCGCCGGCGGAAGGGTCCGGATCACCTGCTGCAGATCCGCGGGACCGATTTTGCAGCCGCACCCGCCTTTTGTAGAATAAGAGGTTAATTTGATCGGTTCGTTAACGCTCATCTTTCAGATCAGCTCCTAAACATGATTTCCATAAAGTACAGGTTAGCACAGTTGGCATTTAAAAAAAAGCAGGTATAATGAAGTCAATGAAATGGCGGCCTATCTCTGCGATAACAGGATAAAAACAGGTCATAACGGGAGGATACAGCGGATGAATCGGGAACAAGGACTGCAGTTGATCGAGAAAGTAAAGATCGTCGCCATTGTGCGCGGCGTGGAGGAACAGCATATCGAGGGATTAGCGGATGCGCTGGTCAGCGGCGGAGTGCCGGTCATGGAAGTGACGCTGAACACGCCGGGAGCGCTTGGCATGATCGAACGGCTTCAAGCCCGGTTCGGGGAACGGATGTACATCGGCGCGGGGACCGTCGTGGACGTGGACGACGCACAGAAAGCGCTGGACGCCGGGGCGTCGTACTTGGTTACTCCGAACACGGACGAGCAGGTGATCCGTTACGCTGCGGAGCGCGGCGCTCCGATTTTCCCGGGAGCGATGACGCCGACGGAAGTTGTGAAAGCATGGAAAGCCGGAGCGACGGCGGTGAAAATATTTCCGGGCGCCAGCCTCGGAATCGGCTATATCAAGGAATTGATGGGCCCGCTGAATCACATCCCAATGATGGCGGTCGGCGGCGTAAACGAGGATAACATCGCCGAGTTTATGAAGATCGGCTGCTACGGGGTTGGCATCGGCGGCTCGCTCGTGAACCTGAAGGAAATTGCCGCCGGCAACTTTGATTGGGTGCGGGATAAAGCGGCCCGGCTCGTAGAGCGATCCAGAGAATGAATCACGTCGGAGGAGCCCTGCTCCTGCTGCTTTTAAAGCAACCCTTGAATCGGCCTGACCCGCACTTTCGGCGCAAGTGTAAAGGGTTCCTTAGCGACGAAAGTTACAAGTGGCGAGTTGGAGAGTTATAAGCAGCACTGGACTTTACAAGTCGTGAGTGGGGAGTTACAAATTGAAGAGATATAAGCGATGGGTATCACAGAGGATAGTTACAAGTGACGATCTACGAATGGCGAGTTACGACCCGAGAAAGTTATCGGCGGAGAGACGGGTTGTCGAACGCAGGCGTTTGTAACTTGGGTCCATGACAAAATAGAGGAAATACCGTGCGTTATTCGATTGAACTTCGCCGGCATATCCTCAATAGCGGAACCGGAAATACCTTAATGCCTTCGTTCTCGGCAGCTTGAACATTTTTCGACAAGGTTAAAGCACTTTGAGTTCCGCTATGTACTCGTCAACAGCCCAAAGCATTCTAATAACGCATCCGGGTTCCTCTATTTTTAAGCCCTATCGACCAGCCCCCTTGCTACCCTCTCAGATTGCGCATTTGGACAGCTACAAATGTAGCCTGTCGCGAAAAGGAAATCAATCCGATGGCCCGCAGGAAGCCGAAAATGAAGTATAAACTCTAAAAAAACGGCGGCCCTCCATAGCTGGAGGCCGCCTTTTTGCACATTTACGCTTTCAACACGTCATGGTCGACATACCGTTCGCCGTTCAGTTCGCTGATCAAATTGATCGCAACCTTGACCCCGTCGCCCGCGGTAATGATCGTATGCACGCTCACGCCCGCTGCGGTCCCGGCCGCCCAGATGCCCGGCACGTTCGTCTTGCCCTCCGGGGTAGCGTCGACTACGGTCTTGATCCTCGGCTCGGTTCCCGGCTTCGTATTTACGCCGATCTGCTGCGCCAGCTCGGCGTTAAGCCCCGTGGCGAGCACGACATGCTTCGCTTCGTAGCTTCCGTTTTCCGTCTCCAAGCGGAATCCTTCGCCTTCCTTCGCAACGGTGACGACTTTGCCTTGTACCAGCTCGGCTCCGAACTTGGCCGCCTGCTTCTTCCCGATCTCCACCAGGTCCGGCCCGGTAATCTCCGCTACGCCGTAGTGGTTCTCCACCCAAGCGCGTTTCGTAATGCTCTGATCGCTATCAATCACCAGCGTCTTCTTGCCCGCCTTCGCCGTGAAGAGGGCAGCGCTTGCTCCTGCAGGTCCTGCTCCGATAATCGCTACATCGTAAGACATCATTCATCCTCCCTTTCCAGAAAGTGAAAAAGTCGAACGTGCGAATGGATGCGGATTCGCCTCGATCTTTTCCATTATCCCCCATTGGAATCAGGCTTGTCAAATGACGTGCCGGAGACTTCCGCCCCCTGAGCCTCAGCCTCTTCCAACGGCAGACGGACCGTTACGGTCGTTCCTTCCCCTTCTGCCGAATCTAGCCGAATCGCGCCTTGATGCAGGTCGACGATTTCCCGGCAAATGGCGAGTCCGATGCCGGTTCCTTCCGCTTTCGGGTCCGCCTGATAAAACTTCGTTTGGACGTTTCCTAAATGCTCGCGCGATATCCCAATACCGTTATCCGCAACGCGCACGACGGCGTCCCGGTCCTCCCGCTCCAGAGAAATAGCAATGTGTCCATCCGGCCCGGTAAATTTGAGCGCGTTATCGATCAAATTCAAACAAACCTGCTTCAGCCGATTCGTATCCCCGATGACCGTCACAGGTTCGGAAGGTACGCTCAATTGAAGGTCGATCCGCTTTTGCTCCGCCTTGGAACGCATTTGCAGCACCGCCTCCCCCAGCAGCTCGTTCATCGGCACCCGGGCGAGATCAAGGGTAATGCTTTTCTCGTGCAGCCTGGAGAAGTCAAGCAGCTCCTCGACGAGACCGATCAAGCGGTCGGTTTCCTTCGTAATAATGCCGAGCCCGAGCCGCGTCTCTTCCTTGTCGTCCATGCCGCCGGTCAGAATCGTTTCGCTCCAGCCCTTAATGCTGCTTAGCGGCGTCCGAATCTCGTGAGAAATGGAAGAAATAAAATCGTTCTTCAGCGCTTCGCTGCGCACGATCTCGCGGGCCATATAATTCAACGTCCCCGCCAGCTCGCCGATCTCGTTGTCATACGATTCGTTGACCCGTACATCGAAGCGGCCTTTGGCCATCTCGGCGGATGCAGCCGTCATCCGTTTGATCGGTCGGACGATCGAATTGGCGAAGGGAAGGCTGACGAGCAGCACCAGCAGCAGCACGACGACGCCGACACCCGCCGATACGGCGTAGATCGTGCGCAGCACCCGGTCTACCTCCGTCAAGGAAGTGACATACCGGATCACCGCCAGCGTCTGCCCTTGATAGACGAGCGGATTGGAGACCGCCATCACGCGCTCGTTGGTTACCGCTTGATTGCCGGTCCACACCCCCGTCCGGCCCGACCAAGCCTCCTTCACATCGCTAGTCCGAATACTCTCCTGGACGGCAAAACCGCTGGATGCCGCCAGCACCGTGCCGTTACGGTCCACAATTTCCAGCTCCGCCGTTTCGTAAGCGAAATACTGCACCATGCGGTTCAAATGCTGGCTCAAATTATTGTAAAACAAATCCCCCGCAAAATTGGCGTAAAAGTTCGCCGAAACGACGGCATGGTTGGTCAGCACATTGGCGATGCCGTTATAATAAAACTGGCGGACGGCAAAGAAAAAGACGCCTTCCATCAGAATAAGCGTTAGCAGAACGATCCCCAAAAAGCGCATGACGACCTGCCGCCTCAGACTTCTCCGCAGCTTCATGTCGAGGCGTCCCGCCCTTGCCAGCGGTAGCCGAAGCCCCATACCGTCTCGATGAATTTCGGAGCGGACGGGTCCTCCTCTACTTTTTGACGGAGCCTGCGGATGTTGACATCGACGATTTTCGGATCTCCGATGTATTGGACGCCCCAGATCTCATCGAGCAGATCGTTTCGGCTCAGCGGGGAGCCTTCTTTTTCGATCAGGCGCTGGATCAAAGCAAACTCGGTTGGGGTCAGATCGATCCGTTCTCCGTTTTTGCGGAACTCGACTTTCTCCGGATGAATTTCGAACGGACCGGAGCGCAGCGTGCCGCTGTCCTCCCCGCCGGCCGGCTGCCTACGGACACGGCGCAGCAGCGACCCGATGCGCGCCATCAGCTCCCCCGGACTGAACGGCTTGCCGATATGATCGTCCGCTCCGAGCGACAGCCCCATCACTTTGTCCTGCTCCTGTACTTTGGCGGTCAGAAAGATGATGCCGATCCGCTCATTAAATTCCCGCACCCGCCGGCATACCTCGAAGCCGTCGATTCCCGGCACCATGACGTCGAGCAGCGCAATATCGAAGCTATCGTCCTGCTTCAGCAGTGCCAGCGCCTCGTCTCCGGTAACCGCCTCCGTAATGTCGTACCCCTGCCGCTTCAGGTTGACGACGACAAAGCTGCGGATCGAATCTTCGTCTTCCAGAATAAGTATTTTACCCATGCGTCTGGTTCCCCCCTTCGGCTCTTGCTTCCGATAGCAAGCGGAAAAAGCTTCGATAAGCCGCCCCGTTCGCATCGATGGCATACACTTGATCCATCGTCCGACTCAATACGGTCCATGACTTATTGTCCTCCGTCCATTCCGCCTGCGGAAATATCCGAATCTCGGCCAGCAGCTTCCCGTCCCCGGTATTCACGAAACGGACGGCCCCCTCTGTCTTCTTCACCGTAAACCGGCCTTTCCACTCCGGCGGAATGTCAAAGGTATATCCGTATTCACCGTTAAAATAACGTTCCAGCACCGTCGTAAGTCCCCGTACGCCGTCCCATTTGGCAAACGTCTCGATCCAAGGGATGTTGACCATCGCCTCGTTCTCGTAGCCTGGCGGATCGTACATGCCGGATATTTCGATGATGCCGTCGCCGTCGGCGTCTTCGCTTTTGCCCGAGTAAGCTTTGTAGGTCGTTTGAGGATTTAGCGCCCGTTTGAGCTTCCCTCCCTCGTACACAAGCAGCTCGGTATTCGAGGAATGAGCGCCTACCGAAGCATCGAGCACGACACCCCGCTTGTCCGCCGACACGCGCCCTCCGAGCACGTTATAATAATCGTTTACGGTCGAATCCAAACGGACGCTTCCCAGCTTGCGCAGCTCGTTATCATATTGATAGAGGGTTGCGTTGGACGACACTCCCCTGTCGTGTACAATGACCGTTAGATCTTTCTTTCCGTCTCCGTTCAGATCGTCAATGACATAGTCCGTATACGGCAGCTCCAGCTTCTTCACCATCCGTCCGGCCTCCAAGGAATAGACCGCCAAGCCTTTGGCCGATTCCGCTCCCGTCGAATAGCCCGCGATAACGTCCTTCCGCCCCTTTTGCACCACATCGTCAAACGTCAGCGAATCCAGCTCGAAGCCGGCGCCCTCGAACCGGTCAAGACGCTGCCACGAGCCATCCTTCATTCTCCATATTTCGCCATTCAGCTGTTCCTTGTTTTTGATCTTATAAAAGAACACCGCTTCCTCGCTGCCGTCACCGTCCAAATCGATCAGCGAGAACGCTCCCTTCTGCTCCGCCTTACGGGGGCGGATCAACGCCGCGCCTTCCGGCAGCGACCGTTCGATCGTTAGCTTCAGCGCCTCCTGCTCGGCCGGGAGCTTCGGCAGCCGCATATATGCCCCCGGCTGCTCCATGAAGCCGCAGCCCGTACAGCCTAAAACCAGCGCCAGCCAAGCCGCCGCCGCTTTTCTCTTCATCGTCATATGTCACTCCCCAAGCGGTGGTCCGAACGTCCGGGTTTCGTTTTTTTCACATGATAGCCTTTCCTCTTGCAAAAATCAATCGACGAGGCCGGGAGGCGTGTGATCCGGCTCATTTTTTAGGATGAAAAAGAGCACCTCTATTCCATTGTAATCGTTTGTCAAAAGAAGAAGGTAACAAAACGATGACAAAAGATTTGGCGAATTTTTAATATTTTTGTAACCTTTTGCTCCATGTTTTGCGTTATTATGGTAGACAGTGTTTCGAAAGAGCCTTGACAGGAGGTTGAATGATGGTTCCTTCCCGACAAAATCTGACGATCAAACCCCGCAAAACCTTGCGGAATGTTATTATAGGTCTTGCCCTGCTTGGCGTAGGCGCCGTCGCTTACGCCGGATATTTGCTGCATCAAGCCGACAAAGCGCTGGAAAATATGTCCGTGGCCCCGCCGGTAAAGACGACCCAGCAAGGATTTAACGGTCTGGTTGGTTCTACGGAGAACTTCAAGCCGATGACCTTTTTGCTGACAGGGATCGACAACCGCGAAGGCAGCGGCGGCTCACTGAACACCGATGTGCTGATGCTTGTCTCGCTGAATCCGGAGACCCGCTCCGCCACAGTCGTTTCCATCCCCCGCGATCTGGAGATGAAGCCGAAGGAGTTCGGTCTTTCCAGCCAAAAAGCGAACTACTATTACGCATACTATTACATACAGGATAAGGACACCGCGATTCAGAAGACGAAAGAGCTGTACGGCAACATGTTCAACGTACCGATCGATTATATGGCGGCGATCAACTTCGACGGCTTCCGCAATGTCGTCGACGAGCTCGGCGGAATCGAAATGAACGTCGATATGGATATGCGCTACGTCGACGATGAAGACGGTACGGATATCAATCTGAAAAAAGGGTTTCAGACGCTAAATGGCAAGCAAATGCTTGATTTCTTACGCTACCGCAAATCCAACCGGGGCACCGAAGAGTCCTCGGACCTCGCCCGCAACCAGCGCCAGCAGGAAGTACTCGATAAGCTCCTGCAAAAGATGACGTCGTTCAGCGGGATTACCCAATGGAGCGGATTGCTGAAAATCGCCGGAGAAAGCGTAAAAACGGATATTCCTTCTGATGAGCTTCGCCGGTTTGTGCTTTCCTTCCAGAAGCTGAAGCCCGACCATATCGAATTCATCCATTTGGACGGACGATGGGACAGCCCTTTCATTGTTGTAAAAGAAGACGAGCTTACCGCAGCGATCGCCTCTTTGCGGACGCAGCGGGGCCTTCCGGCCGAAATCCCGGGGACTACCGTAACCGGTTCGACCTACAGCTTGTACAGCAAGCGCTTCGGAATCGACCCCACTCCTGTAAAAATTAAGGAAAAGGAAACCGGCACGATGATCAAGAACAGCAGGTCCCGCTAACCGCGGCAGACCTGCTGTTTTTTTTATCTAAAGATGATAGCCAGCCGGAGGGAGGTCCATTCCATGATACTGAATGTACTGGTCATCTGCTTTGCGGGGATTTCGATATGCGTTCTGCTGAAACCGTCGTCCGAGAAGCGGCACAAGCAGTCGGAGCCGTCGGCGATCGTCGCCGATGAACGCCCCGCCTTCGAACTTGCGGCAGTCCATTTGAACGAGCTTTCCGCCGCTCCCCGTCAGCAGCTCGGTTCGGAAAGCGTTCCGTTGAACAAGTAACCGGCGAAATCAGAACATGCGTTCCAGTACTAGATGAAATTAGTACTTATCCCCTCCTCCCCCGTTCCCTTACAATTATTGTAACTCAGTACGGAACACGATATCGGGGGAGGAACGTTAGGCATGAAAGAACGGCTGCACAGGTTGCCGTCATTTTGGCCCGGAGCCGTGGTAATTCTGGGAGTCTTTTTATACGGGCTCTGTCTTACGCTAGGGCAAGGGCCTCCGTCGGGTACAGGCATGCTGGCCACTGCGGCAGGAGCCGGCTGGGTCGCCTTCAAATGGCGGTCAAGACTCCTCTTGAACGTATCGCTGCTCGGAGGATGGCCGGCGCTCCTGATTGTAGGCCCGGGCCCGGATGAAGGCTGGATGCTCTGGGCCGGCTTATTGGCATTGAATATCGTCTATTTTACACTCAGTCTCCGGCTCGATTGGAACGAGTTAAAATTCACCGCATTCGCAGGCACCTGGCTGTTGTATTTCGTACTTTACTTGAAGCTCCAGCCAGACGCCGAAGGTTGGAGCCTTGCGTACCGTTATGCGCTTCTGATTTATATTTTTTACATTGGCGCCTTGTCCGTCTCGATATGGAAGAAACGGGCAGACGAAGGCACCGACCTGTTTCTGGGTATCGCGAACGCCGCCGTCTTCGGCTTCTGGGCATTCGTCTTAGGGGAGCGGGTCGTACCGATCGCCTACCCGATGCTGTTCATGGGGATGCTGTACGTCATCCTGGCCTGCCTGATCCGACGCTGGTTAGCCGAATTATCCACGATCGTCCTGATGAAGCTGTTCGGCGGGATGATGCTCATCCTCCTCGCATCGCTCCACTTTCTCAAGGAACAGACCCTGGAACCGGTCACCCATGTATTTCTGTGGCTTCCCACCGCTATCGCCATGCTGGGACTCGGCACCGTAAAACGATGGGACGCGCTCCGAGGGGGAGCGGCCGTCGTCTGGCTGGGCGTCTTCGGCTACTGGCTTTTTAGCGCATGGAATGCGGCAGAGGCGAGAGACCCGTTCGGCAACCCCTCCCCGTTCGTCCACGGGAATATGCCGGCTTGGGCGCTGCTGGCCGCCGTAGGGTTTTATTTGTCGGCCAAAGGCCGCTTCGAACGATTGCGGGAAGACGACAACCGGATGTTGTCCAATGGATTCGCCTTCCTCAGCCATCTGGCCGTCGGCGGAGGACTTGCTTGCGGAACGCACAACTTCTTCGCCTATTACGGGCTATCCCCACGGCTTAACCTGCAGCTTACTCTATCGGCCGTCTGGGGCTTGTACGCGCTATTGCTGCTGTTGTGGGGCGCTTACCGGGGGCGAAGGCCGCTTCAGGCCCTGGGCTCCCTGACGCTGATCTGCCTCGCTGTCAAAACGATACTGTTCGATCTGTCCGGGAGTCCGGCGTTGGATAAGGTTATCGCGTTTTTCCTGTTCGGACTGCTGTCTGCCGGCATTACTTATACGACGAACC
Source organism: Paenibacillus tyrphae (assembly GCF_000722545.1). Taxonomy (GTDB): domain Bacteria; phylum Bacillota; class Bacilli; order Paenibacillales; family NBRC-103111; genus Paenibacillus_G; species Paenibacillus_G tyrfis. The sequence goes on along the minus strand of NZ_JNVM01000010.1, from coordinate 469,852 downwards.
TTCGAACGGTCCAAAACCAACGACCCAAGTCCGAAAACGACGCGGCTCCCCCTTCCTGAAACGGCAAAAAACCATCTCTTGCGGAAGATCCGGCAGAAGAGATGGTTTTTTTATTGGTTTGGCCGAATGGCATACGTACATTTGCCGCCGCCTTTGGCGAGACATTCCGTCCGTTCCACTTCGGCTTCCGGACCGAGCAGACGCTGAAACATCGCGAGCTCGCATTGGCAAGCGTGGTTATATTGATTGGCTACCTGAGAGATCGGGCAATTGTACTCCTTCAGCAAATACCCGCCACCCTCTGTCGGCTCCAATTCGACCATGTAGCCATTCGCATTCTGAATCTCGGCAAGCTCTTGAACGCGTCCGTCGAACGGCTTGTCTTTCATGCGCTCCCCATAGCGGCCGATCAGCCTCTCCTTGCGCCGCTCGAACAGCAGGTTCACGTTGCTTTCCCCCAAGGAAGCTTCCAGCTCTTCCAACAGATCCAACGCGAGATGCTGATACTTTTTAGGAAATAAGTCGTCGGCATTCGATGTCAGCGAATACAGATTCGAAGGTCGTCCCATCGCCTGCCGCACCAGCTTCGATTCGATCAAATTATCCCGCTCCAGCGTGTTCAGGTGCCGCCGCACCGCCATTTCCGTGATGCCTAGCTGCTTCGACATGTCCCCGACGCTGAGTGCCCCTTTGGTCTTGAGCATCGTGAGGATCACGCGCCGCGTCGATACGTCCGTTTCCTGGTTCATGCGGTCTCACCGTCCTTCTTGTATGCAGGCCGCCTGTTTCATTCTGGCGAAGCTATGCTGTACCGTATGAATAAAAATATTGTATACGAAATGAGACGATAAGTAAATTAATATACTACTATGTATGTAAAATACTAACCGAGGAAAAGGCTGGCGGAGAATAAAATAGAGCAAAATTCGAAGCTGCTCCGTTACCCTGACAATAGGTTGTCAGGGATAACCCGTTATGCTGGGGCTATATCCTATTCGAAACGAAGAGAGGACGTGCACGAATGGACAAGCTCGATCTTGCCAAAACGTACAAAACCTATTACAAAGCCGGCACGGAGCCGGAGCTTGTAGGCTTCGGCGAAGCGCGATACTTGACGATTGCCGGGCAAGGCGACCCGAACGGCGAGCGGTTCGCCCAGGCTGCCGCGGCGCTGTACGCAGCCGCTTACGGTGCCAAGGCACTTGGCAAAGCGCAGGGGACCGATTTTACGGTACCGAAGCTGGAAGGGCTGTGGTGGATGGATTCCGGCAAGCCCGCACTGGAAGTCCCGCGGCAGGAATGGCACTGGAAGCTGCTGATCCGTATGCCCGACTTCGTTACCCGGGCCCTGGCGGCCGAGGCCAAGGAGAAGACGACCCTGAAGAAAAAAGAGCTTGCCGACGACATCGCTCACGTGGCCTACGAGGCAATGGCCGAAGGGTTGTCCGTGCAGATGCTTCACGTCGGCCCTTATGAGACGGAGCCGGAAACGGTGGAGCGCATGCACGCTTACATGGAAGCGCGGGGACTGGTTCAAAACGGATTGCATCATGAAATTTATTTGACCGATCCCCGAAAAACTCCGCCCTCCGGCTGGAAAACGATTCTGCGCTTCCCGGTAGAACAAAGGGACCTGTCCTGATGCGGACGGTCCCTGATCTGCAGCAGCGGCGCTACAGCATTTCTTTGCGGATAAATGCCGGTACGGCTTCGGCAAAAGCACTCAGCGCCCCGGGCAGCTTCGCGATCATCGGATGCAGCCCGCTGCGCGGCAGCGTGTTATATTCCTGCGTTAGCGGACGGCGCAGCTTCACAAGCTCCGTCAGCACGAGCGCGACGTCGGCCCCGAACACGCCTTCGCCGGCGAGGATCTCGACGATGTCCTCATAGCTGCTGGCGTCCCGCATCATGAACGCGTCGATCAACAAGCTGCCGACGTCGGTCACCGTCTCAATCGCCAGATGCAGCGTCCGCTCCTGCGCCAAATGCAGCAGCAGCTCCGAATCCGCTTCCGGGGTCCCCCAAGCGGACTCCAAGGCAGCGCAAGCTTTCAGTAAATCCGGCACGAAGGCCAGCCGGGCATCGATTTGTTCTTGATTGACATAGTACATATCGCTTATCTCCGTTTCTTCTTTTTCCACTTGGACCACAGCACGATGGCGGGGAAAAAGGCGATGAGCAGGACGATGAGCAAAACCGCCTGCATCAAGTATTCATAGCTCATGATATCGGATGCTCCTTCGTCTGCTATTCGGCCGTGGTGCGCTCGCGCACGTACGCCCAATGGTTTGTCGGACCGTGACCGGCGCCGATGCCGAGCGTATGCCGGATGGCAAGCGTAATAAATTGCTTGGCCGTATGGGTGGCCTCCAGCAGCGTCTTCCCTTTGGCAAGCTCCGCGCAGATAGCCGCAGAAAAGGTGCAGCCTGTCCCATGCGTATGACGGGTTTCGTACCGCTCAGCCGTCAGCAGGTGGAACGCCTCGCCGTCGTACAGCACGTCTGTCGGATCGCCGCTTCGGTGGCCGCCTTTGACGATCGCCGCACCCGCCCCGAATTCCTTGACGATGCGCCGCGCGGCTTCCTTCATGTCCTCTATCGTCGTAACCGAAAGGCCAGTAATAACCTCCGCCTCCGGGATATTGGGCGTCACAAGCGCAGCCAACGGCAGCAGCTTCTCGCGCAGCGCGTTCTGCGCATTGCCGGCAAGCAGGCTGGCTCCACCCTTGGCGACCATCACCGGGTCGACGACAAGCCGCTTCAGCCCGTGCTTGCGGATGCATCCCGCGACCAGCTCGATAATTTCCGGCTGCGACAGCATGCCGGTTTTAGCCGCGTCTGCTCCGAGATCGGACAGCACGGCGTCGATCTGCTTCTCGATCCCCTCCAGCGGGATATCGTAAATGCCGTGAACGCCCAGCGTGTTCTGCGCGGTGATCGCCGTGATCGCGGACATCCCGTACACGTCGAGCATTTGGAACGTTTTCAAATCCGCTTGAATCCCCGCTCCGCCTCCGCTGTCCGAGCCTGCGATGGTCAATGCTTTGAAGATCGTCATGCTGCACCTGCCTCCCGAGTCGCTATACCTTCCATAAGTTTAGTCTTCTCCTTCCCGACCGTCAAGAAGCCCGTCAGGGTCGCGGCCCCGGGTTCGTGATCATTTTATGACAAGTGGGACAAACGCTTTGACGCCGCGGAAGCGAAAGCGTTATGATGAAACTACATTTTAATGGAGAAAAGGAAGGTCCGATCCCGTATGTCCCGGAGAACCCATGCGCTGCACGTCATTACGACCGGCAGGCAGGAGCTGGAAGAGGTAGCCGCCATTGTGTCCCGCTGTCCGTTCGAGCTGGTCGACGCGCTGCACATCCGCGAAAAGCACCGCAGCGCCAGCGAGTTGGTGCGTTGGCATGCGCGGCTGAAGCCGCTGCTGCCGCACACGGCGGTCCTGCTGAACGACCGCCTGGATGCCGCGCTGGCCGCTGAAGCGGATGGCGTACAGCTTACCGGCGGCAGCTTGTCGCCGGCCGAAGCGCGGGCCATCGCTCCGCGCGGCATGACGCTCGGCTGCTCCGTCCATTCCGCCGAGGAAGCGGCTGAGGCCGGCCGGCAAGGAGCCGATTACGCGCTCTTCGGCCATGTGTACGCAACCGGCTCGAAGCCCGGTTTGAAGCCACGCGGCTTGGCCGGACTGGCGGAAGCCGTGGAAGCGTCGGACGTGCCTGTCCTGGCGATCGGGGGCATCGAGCCGCATCTTGTGGACGACGTCTTGTCCACCGGAGCGGCCGGCATTGCCGTGCTGTCCTCAGTGCTGCAGCACGCGGACCCGGCGGGACAAATTGCCGCATTCCGGGAAGCTCTCGATCGGACGAAGCATACCCCAAGGAGAGGATTGTCATGAGTACGGATTCAAGTCATAGCGGTACCAAGCCGACCGTTATCATCGTCGGCGGCGGCATAATCGGCTGCAGCGCGGCCTACGAGCTCAGCAAGGCCGGCTTTGCCTGCACGCTGATCGAGAAAGGAGCGCTGAATCAGGAGGCGTCCATCGCCGCCGCAGGGATGCTGGGGGCGCAATCCGAAACGCACCGGCCCGGCCCTTACTACGAGCTGTGCCGACTGAGCCAGCAGCTATACCGCGCTTGGACGGACGAGCTGGAGCAAGTCAGCGGCCTTACAGCGCAGTATGTCGCCGAGGGAATCATCCGCGCGGCCCTTACGGAAGAAGATGAGGCCGAGTTGCGCGGCCGCTTGTCGTGGATTCAGGACGCCGAGTGGGTACAGCCTGCAGAGATGCTGAAGCTGGAGCCCGAGCTGACCGCTGCCGTGCACGGCGGGCTGTATTTGCCTGCCGATCATCATGTGCATCCGGTATGGCTCGCCAAGACGCTGCAAGCCGCGATTGCCAGACAGGGCTGCACGATCCGCGAGTGGACGCCGGTCATCCGGCTGCTGACGGAGCCCGGAAGCGGCCGAATTCGCGGCGTACAGACGTCGGAAGGCCCGCTGTATGCAGACCTCGTCGTGCTCGCTACAGGCGCTTGGAGCCCGGCGTTGACCGAGTCGCTCGGGCTGAGCCTGCCCATGTTCCCGGTCAAAGGCCAGTGCATCTCGCTTAAAACCGAAGCGCCGCTCATCCGCTCCACCGTCTTCACCAAGGGCTGCTATGTCGTGCCGAAACGGGATGGCAGCTACATAGTCGGCGCAACGCAAACGGAAGCCGGCTTCGACAAGCGGCCGATCGCCAGGGTCATCGGCGAATTACACGCCAAAGCGGCAGCGCTGCTGCCGCGGCTGGCCGATGCCGAATTCGTCTCCACTTGGGCAGGGCTGCGGCCCGGCACGCGGGACGCCCTGCCGTTCCTCGGAACGTGGGACGCTGCGCCAGGTCTAATTTTCGCTACGGGCCATTACCGCAACGGCATTCTGCTCGCGCCGGCCACCGCGCGGATTGTCGCCGAGCTGGCGCAGGGCCGGCCGACTTCGGCGGATTTGGCGCCGTTCACGCCCGCCCGGGCTGCTGCAGATACAGCCGCCGTTTTATGATTTCATACGGGCGAGAAGCGCCCAGCGCCGTTCGTGGCGCCGCTTGTATTTGGGAAGCCCCCGGTATAGTTCCATCGCTTCGCGGAACGCCCGGCGGGCTTCTTCGTTTCGCCCGAGCCCCCGGTACAGCAAACCGAGCCTGTAGTACGCTTCACAGGACGAAGAGTTGACCTCCCTGAACCGTTCCAGATACCGGATCGCCTTCTCCGGATCGCTTCCTGCGAATACTTCGCCGAGCCGCAAATAAGGCTCGCCGTATTTGACCCGCGGGTTCAGCTCCAGCCCACGCAGCAGGAGACACTCGCCCTCCTCCGTCCGTCCCAGCTTCAACTCACAGATGCCCTGCTCGCTGAGCACGTCCGCGGAATCGTCCATCACTTTCGCCACCTCAACCAACAGTTCGAGCGCCGCGCCGTATTTTTTTTGCTCCATATAAATTCGGGCGATTTCCAGCTTGGTCGACGTATGATGCGGATTGAGCCGAAGCTCATCTTTCAGGCGGGATAAACGCCGCGCCCGCTTCAGCGGCTGGAAAATGCTAGGGGTCAAGCCGACAAAACGGCGGTCAACCATATACAGGATGATCAGCAACACGAGAAAGGCCACAAACGGATTTCCGGTGACCCACCATAATAAAGAAAAGATGAAGATTTTGCTCACGCCTGGCGACCTGCCTTTCGCTTGTTCTCCCACCGATTATACCACAAATTGCCATAACCGGTCAGGCAAAAAATCAGTTGTGAACGTTTCCCGAACAAGCAGGAATTTACCGGCTGCTTCACGAATGGTTTGTCCATGAAGCAATCGGGGGGAACAATCAGTCCATGAGTACAGCAAATGAAGACAAAGCCGCCAAGTGGCAAAAAACGCGGCAGTTGGGCAAAGCGAAATATGTCATGTACTACGGCGTTGCCATGTGGGGAATCTCGCTGGCGGTGCTGTTTACGGCAATCGAATGGCTGACGCAGCAAACGCTTACGCCGTCCTGGTTTACAATCCGCATCATCGTATTCGGGATTATCGGCTTTCTTGTCGCGAACTTCCGATGGGACGGCAACGAGCGCAAATATGCGCCGCGCCCGCCGAGCAAGAAACGCTGAACTGCGCAAAATAAGAAAAGCTTCTTATCGAAGCCTTCTCGAAGAAGATACATTCGTGTCTTAGCGGAAGCTTTTCTTGAAATGATAGAATGGTTCAGCTCCGCTGAAAACTTATACATTCTATCATTATAAGAAACAGACGGCCCGCCTCAAGGCGCAGACGTCTGTTTTTTGTTTCCGCGCCGTACAGCTTACACCTTCTGCAGCCGCGCTTCCCCTAGCTGCAGCCGGATCTGCTCCGTAGGCGGCATGCAAATCGTTGTCGTACCAAGTCGATATCGCGGTCCGCGTCTTTTCCAGCTTTCCAGCACCATCGCCATATTGCAATCGTTATCCTGCGACTCCGCAAACAACACCACCAGATGGTTGTCCCGCCCTTTCCTTTCCGTCGCTTCGCTGCGATTAGCTTCCCACTCCCGGAAACCGGCCATACCTTTTTATTTTAAATTTAAAATAACACTTGACTTTAGTAAGTTACATGTTTTATTATACTTACATAAAGTAAGTTATTAATTTTGATTGACCCTAAACCTTTTTCGCCAAATTAAAAGGAGGCTTTATTTTTATGTCCAACGTACTTTTTATTAAAGCAAACGACCGCCCGGCCGATCAGGCAGTAAGCGTAAAACTGTATGACGAATTCCTGAAATCGTACCGCGGAACGCATCCGCAAGACCAAATTACCGAGCTCGACCTGTTTGCAGCCAACCCGCCTTATTACAATTCCGTCATGATGACCGGCCTGTTCAAGCAAGGTAAAGGCATGGAGCTGACAGCGGAAGAAAAAGCAGCGGCCGATGTCGCCAACGCTTATCTGGATCAATTCCTGGCTGCGGACAAAGTTGTCTTCGCGTTCCCTCTCTGGAACTTCACGATTCCGGCTCAATTGACGACGTACCTGTACTACCTCTGCCAAGCCGGCAAAACATTTAAATATACGGAGCAAGGGCCGCAAGGTCTCGTTACCGATAAAAAGGTCGCTCTGCTGAACGCGCGCGGCAGCGTTTATTCCGAAGGACCGATGGCGTCCATTGAAATGTCGCTGAATTATGTTAAAACGATCATGGGCTTCATCGGCGTAACGGACCTGACTACGGTCGTTGTCGAAGGCCATAACCAATTCCCGGATCGTAACGCAGAAATCGTGGAAGCCGGTCTTCGCCAAGCCGCGCAAGCCGCATCCACATTCTAATTTCACAACTGCCATACACCGTCGGCCCCTGCTCAAGGGGCCGATTTTTTTGGCTTTGAGCCTAAGTTGCGCTCCGGGCGAATAGGATGTCCTATGGGACAAATCAGAAAATTTACTCAATTTTTTGTACCTTTTCGCAAACTCGTATATGATAATGAAGGGGCCTTTCATTGCCCTCCTTCCCCAACTTCACCATTGTTTCGCGAATCTGAATGAGAACTAAGGTGCGTGAAAAACTATGACTGAAGCCAACCCCAATATTTTGATTTTATATGCCAGCTATGGCGACGGACATCTTCAGGTCGCCAAGGCGCTGCAGCAGCGTTTTGCCCGCTTGGGAATCGACCGGGTCAAACTTGTGGACCTGCTTGCGGAGGCCCACCCCTTCATGAACGCCATTACCCGTTACGTTTATCTGAAGAGCTCTACCCTGGGGCCGGATTTATACGGCTGGAGCTTTTATTTGACCCAGCATTTAAAGCACGATACGGCGTTTACCAAAATGCTGAACCGGTTCGGTACGCGTAAATTCAAGCAAATGCTGCAGGCCGAACGGCCCGATGCGATTATTTATACGTTTCCGCTGCCGGTCGTCTCCGGACTGATATCCAGCACAGGCAGCACCGTCCGGACGTATACCATATTAACCGACTTTGTCCTTCACCAACGCTGGATTCATCCGGACATTGATAAATATTACGCAGCCACGGAGCAGCTAAAGCGGCAGATCGCCGCTTCCGGCGTGCCGGAGCACCGTATCGACGTGAGCGGCATCCCGCTCCGCAGCGCGTTCAGCGAGCCGATCCGGCGGCAGCACGTCTGCCGGAAGTACGGCCTTGAGCCTTCCAAGCCCGTCGTTTGCCTGATGGCCGGAGCCTACGGCGTCTTGAAGCACATCAGCGGGATGGGACGGGCGCTGCTCCAGTTGGACGAAATCGAGCTTGTTTTTGTATGCGGCAGAAACAAACCGCTCAAGGAGCAGATCGAAGCGTCGTTTGACAGGCATCCCCGCGTCCGCATTCTCGGATACGTGGAGCACATTCACGAGCTTATGGCGATCTCGTCGTGCTTAATTACGAAAGCCGGAGGCATTACACTCTCAGAAGCCTTGGCCATGCGTCTGCCAGTTATCGTCTTCCGCCCCCTCCCCGGCCAGGAGAAAGAAAATGCCCGCTTTTTGGCGCAGCAAGGAGCAGTCGAAATTGCGCAGCGCCCGGAGGAGTTGACTTCGCTCGTGAAGCGGATCGTCTCTCTCCCCGGACAAGCGGAACGAATGAAGGCAGCCATGGAGGAATTGTACCGCGGAGATGCGGCGAAGGCGATCGTCTCGGATATGCTCGCAGATCTCTCCCCGACCAAGACCGGACTTTTCGGCTAGAGCGGGAGCCCGGCTTTTGCTTTGTCATTCAGGAGGTGTATGGATCAGGTGCTGCGAAAAATCGCAATGGACAAAGACGTACTACCGCTTGCGCTCATTTTGTTTTTAGTCGAATTCGTTCGGGGCGCCTATCTGGTCTCCTTTTTGCCGACCTATGCTACGGGTATCCTCGGTCTTTCCGTGGCCGTTGTCGGCGCCGCCGTGTCCGTCCATTACGTCTCGGATACGGCGATCAAATGCTTGGCAGGTTATTTGCTCGACCGCTTTTCGCTGCGGCTTATTCTTCATTCCGGGTTGTTCGTTTCGCTGCTCGGCCTGCTCGCCATGTACTACTTCCATCAGGCATGGGTGCTTATTGCAGCGGCCGCCGTATTCGGCATCGGCGTCTCTCCGGTATGGCTTGTCTGCCTTAGTAAAATTAAGGAGGAAAATCGGGCGTCCCAAATGGGCATCCTTTATACGATATGGCTGATCGGCTTAGGGTCCGGACCGGTCGTTATCAACTTTTTGATCGATAAAGGATACCGGCTGTCCTTTTGGCTGATGGTCGGCTTGTGGGCTCTCGGATGGGTGCTTGCGCTGCGGATGAAAAACGAAGTCTCCTCCAAACAGACCTACATCCCGCTAAAACGCCAGGCCGAGCTGCTGTGGGAACGAATGAAAACGATGAAGCCGCTGCTTCCGGGCATGATTCTGCAAACGGCGGCCGCCGGCATGCTCGTGCCGATCCTGCCCAGCTTTGCCGCGAATACGCTGGGCGTCAGTCACAGCGGCTACTCGCTCATCCTGATGGCCGGCGGCGCTTTAACGGTCCTATTCCTGATCCCGATGGGAAAATGGTCCGACCGCCGGGGACGCAAATGGTTTCTTATCTTCGGATTCGGGGCGATGGCCGCCGCTCTCTTCCTTCTGACCCGGGTTACGTCGCTGCCTACCGCCGTCTTGATCGCCGCGGTCCTCGGCTTTGCCTACTCCGCCGTCCTTCCCGCGTGGAACGCCCTTCTGGCGGACTATGTGCCGAAAAACCAGCAGGGCCTCGGTTGGGGATTGTTTTCGAGTGTGGAAGGGATCGGTGTCGCTATCGGTCCGGCAATCGGCGGATGGCTGGCCGCCGCGTTTCATGAACCGGTCGCCGTATTGACAAGTGCAGCTCTGTTAGGGGGGATTGCTTTGTTTTATTGTTTCGTTCCCGTAGAAAGAGTGATGGAACATGGCTGAATCGATCACGATTCTCGTTATCGTCCTAACTTTATATACGCTGATCCCTACATTTCTCATGCGCGTCTTCTCGCTAGGCGCGTACCCGAAAGAAAACACCGAGCACGGCATTGCGCTCACCTTCGATGACGGTCCCGACCCGAAATATACGCCGATTCTGCTCGACCTGCTGGCGCGGCACGGCGTCAAAGCGACCTTTTTCGTGCTCGGTTCCAAGGCTGAGCGTTTCCCTGAATTGATTCTGCGCATGCACAATGAGGGTCACCTGATCGGGGTTCATAACTATGTTCACCGTACCAACGCCTTGATGATGCCTTGGAAGGTCAGAAAGCAAATTAACCGGACCGCCAAGGTGATCGAGAAGATTACCGGCAAGTCCCCTCAATTTTATCGTCCGCCCTGGGGGGTTGTGAACATCTTTGACTTTTTCCTGTCCCGTCGTTTCCGCATCGTGCTCTGGTCGCTGATTGTCAGAGATTGGCTCAACCGGACGGGCAAGGACAAAATCAAGCAGCGGTTGTTCACTCAGCTTCAGAGCGGTTCGGTGATCGTGCTTCATGACAGCGGCGATACGCTTGGGGCGGACCCGGATGCGCCGGAGCTTATGATCGCCGCGCTCGATGAATTTTTGACGGAAACGGCGCGCCGCGGCTTTACGTTCGTCCGCATCGACGAACGGTTTCCGCTGAACGAGCCGGAGGATCGCCTGCCTTCAGACCGGTCGAAGCGAAAACGATGGATTGCTGCGGTCTGGCTGCAGTGGGAGCGGCTCTTTCAAGGACTGCTTCATGTGCGGCCGATCGATCCGTTTAACGCGCTGCTCCAGTTTCGGCTGTGCCGGTATCAAGGTAAACGGATTCCGCTGAATGACGGACAATTCATCGAACCGGGCGACTGCGTCATGGAGCTTCACCTCGACAATGCGACGCTGCTTGGCTTGGGGATGCAAGCCAGATCAACGATACAGTTGGCCGTGCAATTGATCCGCGCGATGGAGCGCTCCTTGCCGCTCGTATCTGAACGGCTGGCAAGCGATCCGACGCTTCGGGACGTGAAAGGCTTATACGGCGTCTCAATCATCCATCGCGGCGCTTCCCAGCTCGGATTTACCGTCTCCGATCTGCCCAAGGGCATCTTTTTATTCTGCTCCAAGCTGTACTTACGGTGGCTGCTGTACGTCATCCACCCGCAGGGCAAGCGAAGACTGGATACGAAGACTGCGCTGCTTACGCCGAAAATGATCGCGATCTCCGCAAACGAGGTGCGCCGAAGATACCCGTCGAGAAGCTTCCACAATCCGGAGCTGACCTCCAACCCGCTGACGGCCGGAAGAGGCTACGACGAAAGCATGTATCAAGGGATGTAAACGCCAAAAACAAAGAGCCTGCAATCGGGAAGATTGCAGGCTGTCAAGGAATTTATATATTAAAAAAGGGGGTCGATTGTTATTATAGGCAAGGAACGTTAACGCAGGATGAAATTCAGATTACAGTTTTGTTACATTTGAATGATTGCTGTAACTAGGCGTCTGCTTCTGAGGCCGGGTCGCCGCCGATCTTTTTTTTCATGATCAGTTGAGCGAAAAACAGCAGCACCTCATTATTCGCAAACGAAACGCCCAATCCGAACAGGCCGAACATCCGAGAAAACTGCTGTTCGGAGCCCGCAAAAGCCGACGACCACCACCAGACCGCACCCGCCGTCAGCACAATGTTGACCGCCGTCCCCGCCAGAAACGAGAGCAGCAGCTTTTCCGTCTTCCACATCATCATAATTCCAACGAGTCCCGTTACTACAAATCCGGCTCCCAACATGAGCCAATAAATCGCATCGTATGTCAAGGCAAGTCCCACTCCTGTTCCGTCGCATGTTTATCCCTTCCAAGGTTACCATGAAAGAAGAAGCGGTACAACCGGTTGATTAGTTCGCCGCAAAACTGTCAAACTCCCGCCGTCTGGTCATCTTCCTTCAAGAAGCGTATAATAGAATGGATTACCCATTCAGGAGGTGCCGAGATGGCCAAAAGTCAAGCATGGAAACAACGGCGGAAGCTGGAGCGTGAAGGCTCTCACAATCCCGAGCTGAGCCGAGGAAGCTGGCATGGCGTCGTTCCTGTCGAACGTACGACCCCGACGCTGCATGAGAAACAGAGACGTTTAATGGATAAGCACAAAAAGAAATGGAACCGCACGCTGCCCCCGGACAGTGACGGTTCCATTTTTTATTATTATACAATATCGGTTCCGTTCAGACGCTGCTTCGCATACAGTGCGCTGCCGACGATGCCCGCATCCTCAATCCGTTCCGCAGGCTTGATGACGAGATTGTCCAGGTAGAACGAAAGCGTGGACCGCTCGATTTCTTTGCGCATCGGCGCGAACAATCTCTCGCCTGCCAGCGACCCGCCGCCGCCGATCACGATCGCCTCCGGGCTGAACAGCGGAATCGCCGCCGCCAAGCCCCGGCCAAGCAGCGTCCCCGTACGCTCCATTATAGCAATCGCCGCAGGGTCTCCTTCGTCGTACGCGCGGGATACGTCCGCGGCCGTCAATTTCTGGAGGTTGTCTCCGGAGAAACGCTCGGCCAATATCGTCGATTCGCCCCGCTGTACCGCTTCCCTCGCTTGACGGGCAATGCCCGTTGCCGAAACAGCCGTCTCCAGGCACCCGATCATCCCGCAATTGCAATGGTAGTCCAGATCCGGAACGGGAATATGTCCAAATTCGCCGGCGCGTCCACCGCTGCCGTAATACAGCCTGCCTTCGTTCACCATCGCCGCCGCGAGGCCCGTCCCGACCGTAAGGCCGAATACGTGCTTGTAGCCTTGTCCGGCCCCGGCGACCGCCTCACCGTATACATACATCCGCACATCGTGGTTGAGGTAAACCGGCAGTCCGCCGAGATGCTTGCTTAGCTCCGACGTTATCGGGACGTTTTTCCAGCCGAGGTTGACGGCGAGCACCGACACTCCGTTCACATGGTCGACGAACCCGGGAATCCCGATGCCGACCGCCTCCGGCGATACGCCGGATTCCGCGATTAATCCGCTCACGGCCTTCCCCAGCCGCTCGATCACGTTCTCGCTTCCCCGCTGCGCCTCGGTCGCCACCTTCGTCATGCGCAGCGTCCGTCCCGTCTCGTCCGTCAAACCGCAAACCATATTGGTACCGCCGATATCGATTCCTACGTAATGTTTCACCGGATCTCCTCTTTTCTATGCGTTTCGCTCTAGTAATCTCCCCATCAGAGGACGGGAGCCGCCAGCTCCGCCAAGTACAGCGCGATCCCCTGCTCTTCCAAATACCGCTTCAGCTTCCCGTCGACCGGCTGGTTCGTAATGCAGCCCTCCACGGCTGTCAGCGGCGCGATGCTGAACAGCGAAGTCCGGCCGACCTTCGTATGGTCGAAGACGGCCACCGTCCGGCGCGACCGCTTCAGCATCAACCGGGCGATATCGGCTTCCTGCTCGGAGAAGGTGGTTAAGCCTTGCTCCTCCGTAACGCCGTCCACGCCGAGAAACATAATACCGATGTTGACGCTGTCCACAATTTTCTCCGCAAGCGGGCCGCACAGCTCGAAGCTGTTGCTTCGCATCACTCCGCCGGTCAGCACCACTTGAATGCCGTCGCTCTCGGACAGCTCCATGGCGATGTTCACCGCGTTGGTCACGACGGTGATGCCTCTGCGCAGCTTGAGCTCCCGGGCGATTAGAAACGTTGTGGTCCCCCCGCTAAGCCCGATGACGTCGCCTTCCTCCACCAGCGAAGCGGCCTTGGCTGCAATGGCTTCCTTTTCCAGCCACAGCAGCTCCTTCTTCTCGTTGAAGGGAACTTCCCTGCCGGTAGACGGAGACGGCGTATCCAGTTGCGCACCGCCCAGGCTGCGGATCAGCCCGCCCTGCTTCTCCAGCAGGTCCAAGTCGCGCCGGGCGGTCGCTTCCGAGCATGCGAACTTGTCAATAATGTCTTGAATCGTAATTTTTCCTTGGCGTTTCAGCAGGTTCATAATTTGCTCGCGCCGCCGGTCGCCTTTGCTGAGCATCTTTCCGCTCATGGCGTCCCCTCCTGTCGTTCCCATCCGTTTGACAATCTAATGAAATAATAAAGCATTTTTTTGACGATATCAATCAATTTCAATCAAACGGGAAGAAGGGGGCGTTTCTTTGGGAGCGAACGCTTCCAAGCTGTTCCAAGGAGCGGCAGAGCGAGTTGAAACGAGCTTACTGCACCATGTCCCACTCGTGAATCTCATAGCGGCGGGCGCCGTGGAGCACGTACGGATCGTTCTCCGCCCAGGCGGTCGCCTCTTCCAGCGACTCGGCCTTGTAAATGACCATGCCGCCGGCGCCGTCCGTAAACCGTCCACTGGCGAAAATGCGCCCTTGCCCGCGCTGCGCCTCCAAATAAGCCAAATGCTCGGGACGGTAAGCCGCGCTCTTCGCTTCATCCAGCATCGGCAAAAACACAACGAAATGCTTCATTGCCCATCATCCTCGTTTCTGTATTATACTGACGGGCCGATTATTCCGGCACCGTATTGACGGGCTTTCCTTCGAGGAAAGCCCGGACATTCGCGCACGCCGTGTCCATCAGGCGGGACCGCGCTTCCTTCGTCGCCCAAGCGATATGCGGGGTGACGATGCAGTTCGGGGCCGCGAGCAGCGGGTTGTCCGGGTGCGGCGGCTCCGCCGACAGCACGTCCAGACCCGCGCCCGCAAGGCGGCCTTCGCGCAGCGCCGCGGCTAGGTCGCTCTCGACGACGAGCGGGCCGCGGGCGGTGTTGATCAGCATCGCCGAAGGCTTCATGAGGGCGATGCGGTCTTGGTTGATCAGCCCGTGCGTCGCGGGCGTGAGCGGGCAGTGCAGGCTGATGACGTCAGCCTGCTGCAGCAGCTCCGGCAGCGTCACCCATTCCACCCCCTCCACGGGGGTGGAATGGGTGCGTCCGCTGCCGACGGCGATGACGCGCATGCCGAACGCTTCGGCGATGCGCGCGGTTTGCCGCCCGATGCGGCCGAGCCCGATCAGGCCCATCGTTTTCCCCGCCAGCTCCACGAGCGGCGTCTTCGTGAAGCTGAAATCCGGGGAAGCGCTCCATTCCCCGGATTTCACCGCTTCGGCGTGCCGCCCGACGTGCTGGCACAGCTCCAGCAGCAGGGCGAACACGAACTGCGCCACCCCATGCGTGCCGTAAGCCGGCACGTTGGCCACGACAATGCCGCGTGCCGCCGCCGCTTCCGTATCGATAATGTTGTATCCTGTCGCCAGCACCCCGATGTAACGAAGGTTCGGCAGCCGTGCGATCGTATCCGCCGACAGCGGCGTTTTGTTCGTCAGCACGATGCCGGCATCCCTTGCCCGATCTACAATCTCCTCGACCGGCGTCCGGTCATACAGAGCAACCGTCCCCAATCGTTCCAGCCCTTCCCAGCTCAGGTCGCCGGGATTCAGCGTATAGCCGTCAAGTACGACAATCTGCTCCATTCCAGCCCTCCATGTCAGCACCTAAAGTCCCGTTCCACCTACTCTTCCGACAGGACGAAGCTTGACCCAATTATCTCCATCATACCGCTTTTTCCGCGAGGCGTAAATTGAATCCGCCCCCGTTCTCCGCTTCATCCTTCAACGAAAAAAGTCCCGCCCGCAAAGTCTTCTCAAGACCTTGCAAGCGGAACTTTATGTCAAGCCTAAAAAAGTTTACAGTTACGGCTGCTGCATCGTACCGATGAGTCGGCGAGCCGGACCGTACGGCGTGTCGACCGTTTCATATACCCGCAGCGTCAGCGGATGATCGAATTGATCCGACGGCGTGTCGGTAAAGTAAATCGACTGCTCGCCGTTCTCCACGCGTCCCTCTCCCGTCAAGCTGAGCGTCTGTCTGGCCACTTCGCGGGTATCGCTGCCCTCGATCACCAACTGCAGCTTGGAATAGCCGGCGTCCACGATGACCGGTTCGGTCGTCTTCAGATCGACGTTCCACTTCAGCTTGTACGTATAGGTGTAAGATTTTGTCGTCGGGTTCGTACCGGTCGTATAAGTCAGCGACCAGTCTTTCACGTTAAGGCCATAAGGATAGAAAGAAAATGTCGCATCGTCGTTCTTCGTCTGATTCACGTTCAAACCAACCTGCCCGATTGCCGTTTTGTACGGTGCGGCGGTTTTGCTATCGCTGAACTTCAGTGTAAAATGATCCCCGTCGCCGGCAAGCGGCAGCATGAAGGTGTAATTCATCACGTACGCCGTTCCGGGCAGCACCTCTTGCGCCGCCGTCTTTTGCTGGCTGCCCGTGTACGAGGAGCCGCTCGCGCCGATTAGCTCCGCCGCCAGTTGAGGCACCGGCAGCGGCTTGTCGCTGCGGTTATCCAGCTTCAGCTTCATGACGCCGGTCTGATAGCTCTGCCCTTTGTTTTCGTACAGCCGAAAGTCGACTACCGATACGGCCAGATCGGGATGCACCGCGCTGTTCAGCGGATCGAACGCGAGCCGCGTGCCGAAGCCTTCTACCGTAGGAAGCCCGCTTGGGCTGCCGGGCTGCGTCTCGGGAAGCGCAATGCGCAGCCGGCCGACGGAATAGCTTACGGCTGCCGCCGCATCTGTCCGGTTCGGAATTTTGTAGCTTTCCGGCGTCTGCACGGTCAAGCTTTCGAGCGGCTTGTCGGCTTCGTAAGGAATCGAGATGTATAAGTACTTTTTCTCTTTCGGATCGACGCTGACGGCCGCCTGCTCCTGGCGGGACCCTTTGTAAATTTGACCTGCCGCCTTGCCGTCCACCGTAAACGCCGGAACCGTCTCCGTCTGTGTACCGGTATTGGTTACCAGCAACTGAAGCAGCTCGACGGGTGCTCCGTCCTTGAATTGTTTGGTCATGCCGACCGGCGTATACTCCAAGGAAGATTCGATTCCCGGGATGGTAAACGGCGTCCCCCATGCTTTGACGGGAATCGAACCGTTATCCGCCGCGTCCCCGTACCAGACCAAGCTGCTTACCGGCAGCTTCAGCATAGAAGTCTCCACTTTCGGATAGACATCTTTGTTCACGTCCACCCATACGAGATCAGTCGGCTGCACGGCATCGGTACGGTCGATTTGTGCCATATAGCTAAGCTCGACCGAAGAGGACGCGGGTACGGAGCTAGGATTGTCTGCGCTTGGCTTAAGCACATAGCTGGTACCCGCCGACGTGACGACGCGCAGCTCGTAATCCGGCACGCGAGCCGCACTCCCCCAGACGTTATACATCTTCACGACGACTGCGATGCGCGCGCCGCCGTTCGCCCGTTCGCTGAGCAGGCTCTTCACCTTCACCTGCACCGGACCGGACAGCACGGCCGGATACCGCACATCGATGGCCGGCTGCGGATTTTCCGCCCGTACGGCCCCTTGAAAAGACAAGGCCAAGGACACAATCAGCGCCGTTGAAACTACTCTTTTCCATGTATTCATAGGATGTCCTCCATTATTCGTAAGTCGTTCGTCTGTCGGCGGCGAAGCCTCAGTTGCGGACAACCGCCTTGTCTTGATCCTTCAGCTCCCGCTGCCCGGATACGATTACCTGCTCGCCTTCCTTCACCCCGCTGAGCACCTCCCGGTTCGGTCCGCTCTCGCGCCCGAGCGTTACTTGACGCTTCTCCGCGTGATCGCCAGCCAGGACGAAAACGAAGCTATTGTTCCCTTCCTTCACGATGCCCGAAGTCGGCACGGTCAGCGCCTCCTGCTTCGCATCGCCGCTAAGCTGCAGCTTCACCCGCATACCCGGCTTCAGCTTCCGGTCCGGGTTAGACGCGGTCAGCTCCAGCACATAGGTTTTGCTTTGCGGGCTCATCACATCGGCCATATAGGCGACGGTCCCCGTCATTTTCTCGCCCGTGTCTTGGATGACGAACGGAATATCCTTTTTACCGCGGACCAGCTTCGCCGTCGTCTCGGTCACGTCGGCATGCAGCTTGATCGGATCGATCTGCTGAATGACACCCGCGACATACCCGGGGGCGACCGTCACGCCTTGCTCGGGATACAGATCCGTCAACAGCCCGCCAATCGGCGCCTTCACGTCGAAGTCCGACAAGTTTTTCTCGATATCCTGCAGCGCCAGATCCGTGCTTTCGATCTGGATTTGCAGCGGAGCGAGCGGATCGGTCGCTTCCAGATTCGCAAGCTGCTTCTTCGACGTATCCAGATCGAGACGGGCCGTTTTCAGCTGGGTCTCTGCCTTATCCACCTGCGATTTCGGGGCCGTGCCCGCATCGTAGTCGTTGCGCGCGTTATTGTACGCTTTTTCGAGATCCGCGATTTGCAGTTCCAGCTTCTCGATCGTATTGTTCAGGACGCCTTTATTGGTGGCAATATCCTTGCTTGTTTTGTCCAATTGCGATTCGAGATTTTGCCGGGACAACCGGTTTTTCTCCTTGTTGCGGACGGCATCCGTGGAATCGAGCCGGAACAGCACTTCGCCCGTCGCGACCGCGTCCCCGCGTTTTTTGAGCAGCTCCGCCACGTCGCCGTTCGCTTTGACGACGACATTCGCCTGCGAGGACGAAACCGCATCGGCGTCCTGCTCCGACGAACCGTCCAGCTGCATCTTTGAGACGGCAGCCACCTTCACGGGCTTGGGCCCGCTCTCCCCCGCGTTCGCGGTCGAGCAGCCCGCGGCTGTGGCGGCGGTCAGCAGAATGGCCAGCCCAGCCAGCGCGCTCCGCTTCCAGCCGGCGGTTTCTTTAGTATTATAGGTCATGGAATTCCCCGCTCCTTTGCTTTGCCGAACGTTCGGCCGTCCGTTCGTCCTGTTATGTTTATTCGCCCATCATATGCACGCCGCCGGCCCCGCCTTTGGCTTTTGCGCCTTTGAGAAACAAGCTGAGAACAACGGCAAGCAGCGAAAGTCCGGCGGTCAAATAAAAGACGTCGTCCAGCGCAATGATCGTCGATTGAATCTGCACCTGTCCTCCGATATAGTTCAGGGCGCTTATTTTGGCCTGCGCGGCCGACTGCCCCATTGCAATAAATTGATTTTGAATTTTCGTCACCTGGTCGATCACCGTGGTCGATACCATATTCAGCTGATCGGACAGATAAGCCGTATGAAAATCTTTCCGGTCCCCGAATAGCAGCGACAGCCAGGCGATGCCGAACGCGCCGCTCACCTGCCGGATCGTATTGGAAAGCGCGGTCCCTTGGCCGACCTTCTCCATTGGCACGGTATTCATGCCTACGGTCTGTACCGGCATCATCATAAGCCCCATGCCGACCGCACGAAGCGTCAGCCAGAAAATGATGGTCGCGCGCGAGGTTTCCATGCTCAGATTCGAGGTCAGAAACAGCGCCGCCGCCGTAATCAGCAGTCCGATAACCGCCAAGGGACGCGCCCCGAATTTATCGAACAACCCGCCGGCGATCGGCATCATAATGCCGGAAGCGATCGCTTGCGGCAGCAAAATCAAGCCGGTCTCGACCGCAGACAAGCCCGAAATGTTCTGCAGGAAAATCGGGAGCAAAAACAGCATCCCCATCATGATGACGGTCACGAGACTCGAAACGAGCAGCGACAATGTATACATGCCGTTTTTTAGCAGGCTTAAATCGAGCATCGGGTCCTTCACGGTCAGCTCCAAAATGACGAAGGTCACCAGGAACACGATCCCTATGGTAACAAATACGACGACTTCGCTGTCGCCCCAGCCCTTCTCCGACACTTTGCCGATGCCGTAAAGCAGCGTGGCCAGCCCGGTGCTGGACGTGATAAATCCCCAGACGTCGAACCGCTTCTTGGCCTCCATCTTAAATTCCTTAAGCACGGCCATGGACAGGAAAATGTCTACAATCCCGATCGGCACGTTGATCGTAAAAATAAGCCGCCAGTCCAAATATTCGACGATATAGCCGCTCAGCGTCGGGCCGGTAGCCGGGGCGAACATGATCGCAATCCCGAACAAGCCCATCGCCATGCCCCGCTTCTCGACGGGGAACATGCGGAAAATCATCGACATGCTGATCGGCATCATCGCGCCGCCGCCGATCGCCTGAATAATCCGGAACACAATCATGCTTTCGTTGCTCCATGCGATGCCGCACAGTCCGGAGCCGATCGTAAAAATGATCAGCGAAATGACATACATCCGCTTATAGCCGAAGCGGTCGCCCAGATATCCCGTCGCCGGCACGAGCGCCCCGCTGACTAGCGAATAAGCCGTGACGACCCACTCGATCTGCGATTGGCTGACGCCGAAGACGTTCATCATTTTAGGGATCGCCACGTTGACGATGCTCGTATCGAGAATAGCCATAAAGACGCCGAGAATAATGGCCAGCATGGCGAGTCCGGACCCTTTGGAAGAGGCTTTAGCCTGATCTGTGGCTTGGTCGTTCATTCCGAGTGTTCCTCCTTCCGTTCCCGGATGCCCCTATTTCTCGATTTTGACGGTTGCATTCAAGCCCGGAATGAGCCGTTTCCCGTGGGTATCGTCCAGTGCGATTTTGACCGGAATCCGTTGAACCACCTTCGTATAATTGCCGCTGGCGTTAGAGGAAGGAAGCAGGGAAAAAGAAGAATTAGTCCCGAGGCCGATCCGCTCAACCCGTCCCGTAAACTCCGTGTCCTTGAACGCGTCGATCCGGATCGTCACTTTGTTGCCCACTTGGACGCTCGTGATTTCCGTTTCCTGTAAATTGGCCGTAACGTACAGCTGATTCAGGTCGGCGCTCAAAGCAAGCGTCCCGCCCGGCGCAACCGTCTGATCCTTCACCGCGTTCGATTGGATGATCGTTCCGGAGTCTGCCGCCATGATTTCCGTCGTCGTGGCCGGGGTCGTTCCTTTGGCCGGCGACGTTTCCACGATGCCGAGCACGTCGCCTTTGCCGAACGAGTCGCCTTCCTTATAGCGCCACTCGATCAGTTTCCCGGCGGCCAGCGAGCCGATGGCGCGCAGATCGCCCTGCACTTTCGCATCCTCCGTCGTTATGTACTTGCTCGCGATATTGTAGTAGTACGCACCGGCGGTCCCTCCCCCCACCAGCACCAAAGCCAGTACGGTCAATATAATGATCTTTTTCTTCATTCGGATGAAGCTCCTTTCCTAAGGTCCCGTGTCGGTGTCTGCATGCATAGCCAGCGTGGAGATCATTTTGCGGACCAATGCGATAAACTGCTCCGTCTCTTCCTCTGTCAAGCCGCCGAACATTTGCATCAGCAGCTTTTGCTTGAATAGCCGAAATTCCTTCATGTGACTGGCCGCTTCATCGGACGGCTCAAGCCAAACGACGCGGCGGTCCGCTTCGTCCCGGGTCCGCTTCACAAAGCCGGCTTGCTCCAGCCGGTTCAACGCGATCGTCGTCGCGCTTGCCGATAGCTGCAGTTCCTCCGCCAGCTCGGTCACAGTCACCCGCTGCTTGCCGCACAAGGCATGCAGCAACTGGATTTGCTGCCTCGACAAGTCTGCATCGGGCGGCGACCAGCGGCGGGCGTGACGTACGGCGACGGCAATCAGTCCTTCCAGCTCCGTCAGCTTTTGCTCCAAATTACTCAAGACTTCCCTCCTCTTATATTTTTAGATTAAAATAGTTTTACAGTACAATGATTTAACATTAAATAAATTAACACGGAAAATTTTTAACGTCAATCAAAATTTTTCATGACAAACCAAGGCGCGGAAAACTTTTTGAAACCAAAGGGGGCAACTTACGTATTACTTAATATTTTGTCGAACTCTATCTTTACCGGTAACAATTTAAGGGGGCTATTATGGTACACCGACAAGATTTATATGAGCTGGAGGAAGCGTTCCGCTTAATGTTTCGCAAAGTGAAAGCCAGTTGGACCCGCTTTGAAGCGCACGGCGTCTCCGCCTCGCAAGCGGTTATTCTGGAAAAATTGCAAAACGAAGGTCCGCTGAAGGTCTCACAAATCGCCGACGCGCTCTGGATCACGTCGGGCGCGGTGACATCGCTTTCCGATAAGCTGATTTCCGGCGGATTTGCCGAAAGAACCCGCTCTGAGGAAGACCGGAGAGTGGTCTATATGGAGATTACCGATAAGGGAAGAGAAATTATCGAGGAGCTTCACCTGCACCGCCAGCGAGTGGTCGAGGAATATTTCGGAAAGCTGCCCGATGAGGACATTAAACATATGACCCGCATCTGCAAAGCGATATTGACTGAAACGCAAGAAGTAAACGTATAAGCGGCGAAGGCAACCCGGTCGGGAAGCCTTCGTTTTGCTTTTCTATCATTTTTTCGCGAAACGTTCATAAACTGGTAGCATACGGCAGGAAAGGATGCGATCAACTTGGTCCATACGATCTCGTTTCTCATGTGCCTGATGCTGCTTGGCATGATCATTGTCGCTTTTATGGCTGCGCTAATGGAGTTCATTCTGCACGATACGACGGATTACGATATGGAATTTTTATGGAATCATAAGTACACGCTGGAGGATTTGCATCTGGACGGACGGAAGGAAGAAAAATGACCGGCATCAGACATTTGCTTATTTTTATGAAAGTATAGGAGGCTCCCGGGCGTCGATATCGCTCGGGAGCTCTCGTCATTTATATCACGCTTTTTTCGCGGCGGAAAAAGCGACACGATTTCCTACGTCGCACATGTCTTGCCTGAGGAACGGATACGTGCTATATTATCCAATATCCCAATCATCGGATGTTTGGAGGTTTACATGATGGAACTGAAACAAACAACGCGCTCCACCCTGGTGGAACAGGTCGTTTCCCAGATGGAATCGCTGATCGAATCCGGCCAATGGCCGGTCGGATCGCGCATCCCGGTCGAGCCCGAGCTGGTCAAGCAGTTGGGCGTCAGCCGGAATACCGTTCGCGAGGGAGTGCGGGCCCTGATCCATGCCGGACTACTGACGGCACGCCAAGGCGACGGCACTTACGTGCGCTCTTCGAGCAGCCTCGGCCCCGCTCTCGTGCGCCGGCTGCGGCGCTCGAACGCCACAGAGACGCTGGAGGTACGCTGCGCGCTCGAACAGGAGGCGGCAAGGCTGGCCGCCATGCGGCGTACGCCGGGGGAGATCGAGACGTTCCGCTCCCTGTTGTCGGCATGTGATGCCGCCGCGGCCGCGCAGGACATCGAAGGCTATATCGAAGCGGACCTGAAGCTGCATCACGCGATCGTCCGGGCGACCCGCAACAGCGTATTGATCGACTTGTACGAGCATATGACCGATGCCTTGGAATCGTCCATCGACCAGACCCTCGACCTCTCGATCATCGTAGACGGAGCTTCTCGCTCGCACTGCCAAATGGTCGACGCCATCGCAGCCCAAGACCCGGATTCGGCCGCCGAAGCCGTGCGCCGCTATATCCGGGAATCGCTGAACCTGCTGCAAGAAGATGTGCACAAGGAGGGCTCCCTATGATTCCGGCTCAAGATGCCGTCAGCTCCCGAGTACAGACCCGTACCGGTCTAAGTCTGCTTATTATCGGCATCGTCCTGATCGCCGCCAACCTGCGGGCTCCGTTAACGGCCGTCGGGCCGATTATCGGAGAAATTCGCGGGGAAACGGGTATTTCCAATACGTGGGCGGGCATGATGACCACCTTGCCGCTGCTTGCTTTCGCGCTCCTCTCGCCGCTCTCGCCGCGGATCGCCCGGCGGCTGGGCATGGAGCATACGCTGTTCGCCGGACTGATCGTCCTGCTGACAGGCATTTTGCTGCGCTCGGTGTCTTCGGTCACGACGTTGTTTGCAGGCACGGCGCTCATCGGTGTCGCCATTGCCGTCAGCAACGTGCTAGTGCCTGCCTTGATCAAGCGGGAGTTCCCGAACAACGTCGGAACGATGACCGGCATTTATTCCGTCTCTATGAACCTGTGCGCCGCCATCGCTTCGGGGGTCAGCATCCCGATTTCGCAGGGGCTGGGCTTGGGATGGCGGGGGGCGCTCGGCAGTTGGGCGCTTCTGTCCATCGTCTCCCTCGCCGCTTGGCTGCCGATGCTTCGTTCGCGCCAGCGTCCGCAAGCAGTACAGACGAGTGCCGACGCCAAAAAAAGCGATTCACTCTGGCGTTCCCCGCTCGCTTGGCAAATTACGCTGTTCATGGGACTGCAATCGCTGTTCTTCTACGTCAACATTTCCTGGTTCCCTGCCATATTGCAGGATCGCGGCATGAGCGCGGTATCCGCCGGTTGGATGATCTCGATCATGCAGTTCGCCAGCCTACCGGCGACGTTCTTTATGCCGATCCTTGCCGGGCGGCGTTCCGATCAGCGGGGCTTGGCCGTCGGCGTCGCTTCCCTATTTTTAGTCGGCTATCTCGGTCTGCTGCTCACCGATACGGATTGGCTCGTTCCGCTCTGGGTCGTTCTCGTCGGCGTCGGTGCAGGGTCCGGCTTCGGCCTGGCCGTCATGTTCTTCGCCCTGCGCACGAAGTCGGTTCGGCAATCGGCAGAGATGTCCGGCATGGCTCAATCGTTCGGGTACTTGCTGGCCGCGGTTGGCCCGACGCTCTTCGGCTTCATTCACGACGCCACAGGCGGCTGGACCCTTCCCCTGGTCCTGCTTCTCATCGCCGCAGTCGGGCTGCTGTTAGCCGGATTGAAGGCCGGGAAATACGGGTACGTGGCCGCATCAGATTCGAAGGAAGCGGACGCTGCCGAGGGGAATCGCTGAGTGGTACGTCAAAACGCGGGAAGTCCTGGGAGGACTTCTCGCGTTTTTTTCATGTGCAAGCACCAAAAAAAGCCCGATACGATCGATCGGGAACGATCGGTATCGGGCGAGAACGCCGTATATTCATCCCGGTCAAGCCGGCTGCACTTGCCCTACGCTTTGCGGCTCCGCCGCCGGCAGCTTGCCTTGACGGCTAAGAACCCTTAGCAGCGCATTGGCAACCTCCGGGTCGAACTGCGTCCCGCTGTGCCGCCGCAGCTCTTCAGCCGCCGTCTCCGTCGACAGCTTCGCTCGGTAGGAACGGTTCGTCGTCATCGCGTCGAAGGAGTCGCTGGCCGCGAGGATGCGCGCCCCCAGCGGGATTTCTTCACCTTTTAAGCCCATCGGATAGCCTTTGCCGTCCATCCGTTCATGATGATGCCGGACCATCTCGGTGACGCCGAGCTCCTGCAACCGTTTGATGCCTTTGACGATTTGGTAGCCATCCTCCGCATGTCGCTTCATAATGTCGTATTCCTCTTCGGTGAGCCGGCTCTCCTTCTTGAGAATTGACTCCGGCGTGCCGATTTTGCCGATATCGTGAATGAGTCCGGCCAGATGAACAGCTTCCGTCTCCCGCTCGGACAAACCCAGCTCTACGGCGATATCCCTAGCGTAATCGGCCACATTCTTCGAATGGAACGCCGTATACGGATCGCGCGCGTCGATGCTTTTGGAGAACGAGAGAATCGTGTTCATGAACAGCTCCTCGTACTCTTCGCGCTGCCGGAAGTTGCGCCGGGACACGATAACGACCCGCTGCACGAGCAAAGCGAGCAGCAGCAATCCTCCCGCTCCGGCCAAACCGGGCCATCCGGCCCCTGTAAAATACACCCACAACGCCGTAACCCCCGTCGAAAATGCGCCGACCAAATAAACATTAAACACGAATAAAGCAAATATAAGCACGGGAACCGCATATAACCCGAGCAGCGCCGGCGATTGGACATTCGTATTGATCCAGACCGCGGCGAGCAGGCTGACGAACATGACCAGCCACAGCCCGTAGCTGATTTTCCTTCCCAGCGATACCGGACAAAAATACGTATTGCCGCCGATCCGAATCCCCGTATGCCATAGCTCTTCGGACTCCATGGCCTCCATCTCGGATCCGGATTTGATCCATTTCATCTTCACTGTCGTTCCCCTCCCGTAGTATGGATTGGCAGAACCGGGTAATTCGACCTACATCACCCTAAGCGTACACCCCGGGATGGGCCTTGTCAACGACAGTTCCGCGACGAAAGTCTCAGAAACAGGACGAAAGAATACGACGGCGGCCGGATCAACCGCTTACGGATTCGGCAAAGAGCGCTGGTACTCGTTCCACAGTGAGAGGACATCAGAACCCGTCAGCTTTTGGAATACACTCTCGTTCCATTCCACGCCGTCGAATGGCGACAGGCTCTGGTTCAGCTCCTGCAAAAATCCGGGGCGCTTATGCTCGTCGATCCAAACGAAGAAATTGCCCGTCACCCCGTAGCTGTCCTTCCAGGTGCCTCCTTTTCTCACTGCAAGACGGTCGTGGTAACCGACTTTGAAGCGGATCGCATCGGCCATGCCTTCGATCATATACCCAATCTCACCGTAGCGGTCGTCATCCAATTGATAAAGATGCGTCAGCTCATGATACAAAATGCCCAAAATCTCGTGCCGCAGAGGCGTGTTGGAATTGCTGACGTTTTTCAGATGCCGCGAGCTGATGGTGACCTGCCCCCCACCGGCCCAAGCGACCCCATCCTCGTCTTTGATGAAAATGACGACCTTTTTCGGGCCCACGTCCATCCGGTTCGGGTGTCCGTACAAAATTTCATTTAGTTTCAAAATAATCAGCTTGATTTGCTCCTGCGCATCCGGAAGAGCTTGATCGAACAGCTTGCCGTTTCCTTGGGCATCCATATTGCGGATTTCAATGCTGGGCACGATGCTTTGTAACGGGCTGTCTTTAGGGATGAACTCGATTTCCGCAAGCTGCAGCTCGTTGCCTCCGTTGGCTTTCATATCTAGCTTATAATAGCTGTATTTCGCGTCGGAACGGACGCTGTAGCCGGTACGCTGATAGCGGTATCGGAACTGCTCTCCCTTGCGGGTATCCAACGTGACCCACTGCTTCCCGTCGTTTGACGCTTGAAGCGTCCATTCGGCCGGATCGCGTTCCTGGAAGTCGTTAGCCGAAGTCAAAGCATAACCGTCGATGGCAATCGGCCGATCGAAACGATAAGTGACCCAACCGGACTTCTGGAAGGTCAGCCATTTGGTCAGACTGGACCCGTCGTTCAGCTTGTCCTTGCCTTCATCCGGCAGGTTTTCACCGCTTGCCGTAATCTGTGCCTTGGCCGGTTCGGGCCACTGCTGCGCATCGTAAAGCTTCACCTCGGCGAGCTGAAGAATCGATCCGCTATGGTTGCTTAATTCCAGCCGATAATACTTATACGCCGTTTGGTTCGGGATGTTGTACGTCTTCGTCTGGTATCGCCAATCGAAACTTTCATTCTGGCGGGTATCCAGCACCGTCCAGTCCGTTCCGTTGTTGGAGCCCTTCAAAGTCCAATCCTTCGGGTCGCGCTCGGGGAAATCGTTTGCGGCGGAAATCGAGTAGGAAGCAATCACATAAGAGCTTTGGTTCGGAAAAGCATACTGGAGCCATCCCGTGCTTTGAAAGGTCAGCCACTTGGTCTTTAAGAGATTATCGAACGCGTTCTCCTTCTCCTCCTCTGCCGGGCTTTGGCCGTTGGACGTCACCGTGCCGCCTTGCGTTCTCTCGATGGGAAAGGCGGCTGCTTGAGCGGAAGCATCGGCAAAGACCGACGTGGCCGCACCTGCAAGCATCATGGCAGCTAACAAAAAAATTCGACTCTTCTTCATCCCTAATATTCCTCCTTATCGTATACTCGGCCTTTCAGCCTTAGAAAGCGCATGAAACGATGATCGCGCCACCCTCCTCTCTGCACAAGCGAAACTATTAATATATTAACAAAAATACTATATTATTCCAATACATGAAATAACCTTTCTGCCGCCATCCTAAGGAGGCAAGGCCGATTTTTACCATGCCCTAAAGGAGCTGAATTGCGATGAGCCATTCGAAACGCCGCAAGGAAAACCAATGGAAAATCCGCAAGCAAAGCCAGCAGCCGCACGGTAAAATCAAGTCCTTGGCTGCGTATTCGGACGAGTACGACGCGCAGCAGTCAGGCCGCTAAAAACGCGAAAAACCCCGCGGACGGCATGTCCGCGGGGTCTTCCTTCTAGGCTTGCTCTCTTCCTTGTTCAATCAAACGTTTCGCCCGCTCAAGCTCCCGGTCGCTTGGTGTCGGCACATGCTCCAGCGGATAGGCTTTTCCGAGCTGCTCCCACTTGTAGACACCCATCCGGTGGTAAGGCAGCACCTCCAATTTATGCACGTTGCCCAGCGAACCGATGAAGCGGCCTAGCTCCATCAGGTCCGCCGCGTCGTCAGTAATGCCCGGGATGAGCACATGGCGGATCCAGACCGGCTGTCCGCGGTCCGATAACCAACGGGCAAACCGGAGTATTCGTTCGTTCGGCTGGCTTGTCAGCGCCTGATGCTTGTCGCTGCGGATATGCTTAAGGTCCAGCAGGACGAGATCCGTCACGTCCATCAGTTCCCCTGCATGATCCGGCTCACAGAAGCCTGACGAGTCCAGCGCGGTATGCAAATTCCATCGTTTCTTCGCTTCCCGAAACAGCGCGGCCACAAAGGGAGCCTGAAGCGTAGGTTCGCCGCCGGTCACGGTCAATCCGCCGTTCGAGCTGCGGTAATACGGAAGAAACGGCTCGATCTCGTCCAGCACGGACGCGACCTCTACCACACGGCCTGTGGCCGTCTCCCACGTGTCGGGATTATGGCAGAACCCGCACTGCAGGGCGCAGCCCTGCATGAAGAGCACGAAGCGGATGCCCGGCCCGTCTACCGTGCCGAACGTATCGAGCGAATGGATGCGTCCTCTCATCCGATCGAGCCGTGGAACGTCCGGTTG
This sequence comes from Paenibacillus tyrphae, assembly GCF_000722545.1. Taxonomy (GTDB): domain Bacteria; phylum Bacillota; class Bacilli; order Paenibacillales; family NBRC-103111; genus Paenibacillus_G; species Paenibacillus_G tyrfis. The sequence goes on along the minus strand of NZ_JNVM01000010.1, from coordinate 441,255 downwards.
ATGACGTCAAGCTGCTGCTCCCGGGTCAGCTTGATGAAGTTGACGGCATAGCCCGATACGCGGATCGTCAGCTGCGGATATTCCTCAGGATGCTCCATAGCATCGAGCAGCTGCTCGCGATTGAACACGTTCACGTTCAAGTGGTGGCCGCCGCTTGTCGCATAGCCGTCCAGCATCGCGACGAGATTTTGCGCTCTCACGTCAGTCTCCCGGCCGAGTGCCTTCGGCACGATGGAGAACGTGTTCGAGATGCCGTCGAGGCAATGCTCGTAAGGCAGCTTGGCTACCGATGCCAGCGAAGCGAGCGCGCCTTTGCGGTCGCGGCCGTGCATCGGGTTCGCACCTGGTGCGAACGGTTCGCCGGCTTTGCGGCCGTCCGGCGTGCTGCCGGTCTTCTTGCCGTAGACGACGTTCGACGTGATCGTCAGCACGGACATCGTAGGCAGCGCGCCGCGGTATGTCTTATGCTTGCGAAGCTTGTTCATAAAGGACTCGGCCAGCTCCACGGCCATCAGGTCGACCCGTTCGTCGTTGTTGCCGTACTGCGGATACTCGCCGGTAATCTCGAAATCGACGGCGATTCCTTTTTCGTTGCGGATCGGCCGCACCTTGGCGTAACGGATGGCGCTCAAGCTGTCCGCCACGACGGACAAGCCCGCGATGCCGCAAGCCATCGTCCGCAAAATTTCCCGGTCGTGCAGCGCCATCTCCAGCCGCTCGTAGGAGTACTTGTCGTGCATATAATGAATCACGTTCAGTGTGTTCATATAAAGCTTCGCGAGCCAATCCAGCATTTTGTCGTATTTGCTCATGACCTCGTCGTACGAGAGCTCATCCGACGTAATCGGCACCGATTCCGGCCCGACCTGAATGCCAAGCTTCTCGTCGACGCCTCCGTTGATCGCGTACAGCAGCGCTTTTGCCAGGTTCGCTCGCGCCCCGAAGAACTGCATCTGCTTGCCGATCCGCATGGCGGATACGCAGCAGGCGATCCCGTAGTCGTCGCCGAACTGCAGACGCATCAAGTCATCGTTCTCGTATTGAATCGAGCTCGTTTCGATCGACACTTTGGCGCAATATTGCTTAAAGGCATCCGGCAGCTCGGCCGACCACAGTACGGTCAAGTTCGGCTCCGGCGCCGGGCCGAGGTTATAGAGCGTGTGCAGGAAGCGGAAGGAGTTCTTCGTTACCCGCGTCACGCCGTTCATTCCCATGCCGCCGACCGATTCGGTCACCCAAGTCGGGTCGCCGCTGAACAGCTCGTTGTAATCCGGCGTGCGCAAAAATTTCACGATCCGCAGCTTCATGACGAACTGGTCGATCAGCTCCTGCGCTTCTTCCTCCGTCAGCGTGCCGTTCTGCAAATCCCGTTCGATGTAGATGTCAAGGAAGCTGGAGACCCGACCCAAGCTCATTGCGGCGCCGTTTTGTTCCTTAATTGCGCCGAGGTAAGCAAAATACAGCCACTGTACCGCTTCCTGCGCATTCGTGGCCGGGACCGAGATGTCGTAGCCGTACGATTGCGCCATGCGCTTCAGTTCGTCCAAGCTGCGGATTTGCTCGGACAGTTCTTCCCGGGCGCGGATAATGTCTTCCGTGATCGAATCGGTTTCGAGCTGGAGCAAATCGTTCTTCTTGTCTGCGATCAGCCGGTCCGTGCCGTAAAGCGCTACGCGGCGGTAGTCGCCGATGATGCGACCGCGGCCGTAGGCGTCCGGCAGCCCGGTGATGATCCCGGCCTTCCGCGCAGTCTTCATCTCGGTCGTGTAAGCGTCGAATACGCCCTGGTTGTGCGTTTTCCGGATGTCGGTGAACAGCTGTACCAATTCTTGCGGTAGTTCGAAACCGTAAGCTTTGCAGGCGTCGACCACCATGCGAACGCCGCCGAACGGCTGGACGGAACGCTTGAGCGGGGCGTCGGTCTGGAGACCGACAATCCGCTCTTTCGCTTTATCAATGTACCCCGGCGCATGCGAAGTAATGGTGGAGACGGTGTGGAGGTCGATGTCCAGCACCCCTCCGTTTTCCCGTTCCTTGCGCATCAATACGCTAAGCTGCTGCCATAGATCCGTCGTCGCTTCCGTCGGTCCGGCCAGGAATTCTGAGTCTCCCGTATAGGGTGAAATGTTCCGATCGATGAAATCTTTCACGTCGATTCGATGCTGCCACTTGCCCGACACGAACTGACGCCAAGCCTCCGATTGTTCGGGATTCCGGTTCAATTCCGTTTCTTTCAAGCTCATAGTTGGGTCTCCTCTCCAAGATGTCGTCTCTTTTTACTCGAATTTCCCGTAGAACGCATTGCGGTAAACGTCCGCCAGCTCCGTCACGAGCGGCAGTCGCGGATTCGCGGTCGTACATTGGTCCTCGAACGCGCGGTCCGCGAGCCCATCGACCTTCGCTTCGAAGTCTGCCGGATCGAAGCCGAGATCCTGGAATCTCTCCGGAATGCCAAGCGATTGATTCAGCTTGCGCACCGCTGCGATCAGGCTGTTGACGCCTTCTTCCGTCGTCTTCGCCGGCAGGCCCAGCACTCTAGCAATTTCGGCGTACCGTTTGTCCGCGATGAAATGATTGTATTTCGGGAACGATGCGAACTTGGTCGGCTTCTGCGCATTGTACCGGATGACGTGCGGCATCAGAATCGCGTTCGTACGTCCGTGCGCCGTATGGTATTCGCCGCCCCATTTGTGCGCCAAGCTGTGGTTGATGCCTAAGAAGGCATTGGCGAAGGCCATACCGGCAATCGTCGAAGCGTTATGCATTTTTTCCCGTGCCAGCGGGTCGCCGGTGTGGAACGAATTTTCCAGATGCTCGAATACGAGCTGAATGGCTTTCATCGCGAGTCCGTCCGTATAATCGTTCGCCATCACCGAGACATACGCTTCAATCGCATGCGTAAGCACGTCCATCCCCGTATCCGCAACGGCCGTTTTCGGCAAGCTGTAGACGAATTCCGGATCGATAATTGCCACGTCCGGCGTCAGCTCGTAATCGGCAAGCGGGTACTTGGTGTTGCCTTTATGATTATCGGTAATGACTGCAAAGGAAGTTACTTCCGACCCGGTGCCCGATGTCGTCGGAATCGCGACGAACTTCGCTTTCTGACCAAGGCGCGGATATTTGTACACCCGTTTGCGGATGTCGAGAAACTTCTGCTTGAGCGAATCGAAGCTCGTATCCGGATATTCGTAGAACAGCCACATCGCTTTGGCTGCGTCCATCGGCGATCCGCCGCCCAGCGCGATAATGCAGTCCGGATTGAATGCAGCCATACGGGCTGTTCCGCGGTCTACCGTATCGACGGAAGGATCCGGCTCAACCTCGGAGAACACTTCGATAGCAACGGGCTGCTTCCGCTTGCGCAGATAGTACTCCAAGCGCTCCACGTAGCCGAGCTTCACCATCATCGCGTCGGTGACGATCATCACTCGTGTAATATCGGGCATTTTCTCCAAATATTGCGTCGAGCCTTTTTCAAAATATACTTTCGGCGGCACCTTGAACCACTGCATATTGACCGTCCTTTCGGCGACACGCTTCAGGTTGAGCAGGTTGACGGCGGAAACGTTGGCAGTCGTCGAGTTATGCCCGTAGGAGCCGCAGCCGAGCGTCAGCGAAGGCAAGTTCGTGTTGTAGAGATCTCCGATCGCCCCGTGAGTCGACGGCGCATTGACGATGACGCGTCCGGTTTGCAGTCGAGCCGCGAATGCCTGAATGACATCCTCGTTCTTGGAATGGATGACCGAGGAATGCCCCATGCCGCCGAAGGCGACGACTTCTGCTGCGCGCTCGATGCCTTGTGCCGCATTCTTCACTTTATAGCAAGCGAGCACCGGGCTCAGCTTCTCCGCAGACAGCGGGTAGGCGTCGCCCACGCCCTTCAGCTCGGCTACGAGCACCTTCGTATCGCTTGGTACCGTAAGGCCAGCCATGGCTGCAATCTTAACGGCCGGTTGTCCGACGATGACCGCATTGACCGCACATTTCTCGGGGTTAATGACCAGCTTCGACACCGCTTCGGTTTCTTCGGCGTTCAGGAAGTAGCAGCCCAGCTCCTTCATCAGCTTTTTGGCTTGCTCGTAAATCGGTTCTTCCAGAATGACCGCTTGCTCGGAAGCGCAAATCATCCCGTTGTCGAATGTTTTGGACAGAATTAGGTCTGTTACCGCCTGCGGCAGATCAGCTGTCTTCTCGATGAAGCAAGGAACGTTGCCCGGCCCTACGCCAAGCGCCGGCTTGCCGGTGCTGTATGCCGATTTCACCATGGAGGAACCGCCTGTTGCGAGTACCAGCGCTACGTCCGGGTGATTCATCAGAAGCTGGGTCGCCTCGACGGACGGATTCTCTACCCACTGAATGGCGTACTCTGGAGCTCCGTGCTTCACAGCCGCTTCCAGCAGCGTAGAGGCAGCCGCTACGCTGGAGCGCTGCGCCGACGGATGGAACGCGAAGATGATCGGGTTGCGCGTTTTGGCGGCGATCAGCGACTTGAACATCGTCGTTGAAGTCGGGTTCGTGACCGGCGTAACCCCGGCGATGATCCCAACCGGCTCAGCCACCGTCTTGTAATGCTCGTACGGATTGTTATCGATCACGCCGACCGTCTTGTTATGCTTGATGCTGTGGTAGATGTACTCGGTAGCGAAGATGTTTTTGGTGATTTTGTCTTCATATACCCCGCGACCGGTTTCTTCCACCGCCATCTTCGCCAGAACCATATGCCGGTCGAGCCCGGCAAGCGCCATATGCTGCACAATGTCGTCCACTTGGGATTGATCCAGCTTCAGATATGCTTCTTGCGCTTTTCTTGCCCGGGCTACGAGCTTATTCACTTCCTCGAGCGCGGCTGCTTTTGCGTCAGCTTTCACTTCTTTAACGGCCATTGATGTTTCCTCCATTCGTGTCGTCTAACAATAGTATAGATGGTTCCGGGCTTATTCGTCCAGAATTTGGTTGTGGAACAACGCGGCAGTCGTTGCAAATCCATGAAGTGCCTTTCGGGCCATCGCCCTTCGTCTTGCCGCATTGCTCACAGGTGATAAGATTCATCGGCATCCTCCTTCCTTTGGCCTGACTCAAAGCTTTATATTAAGAAAATAAACTATCGATATCGTCAAGAATCTGTTCCGCCATCGGATAGACGACGTCTTCCTCCAGATTCAAGTGCTCGTTCAGAATGAGGCAAGCCTGAATCAGATGCGAGCTCGTTTCCCGGATGGCTTCCCGGCTCGGCAAGGACAGCCGATCCACCGATTCGATAAAAGAATCGATGAACGTTTCCGCAAGCTCATGATCTTTTTCCATCACCCAGAAGGACGGCATCATGGACGGACCGGAATATTTATTGAAATAACTGCAAAGTAAAGGGAACAGCTCCCGCTCCTCCCAGGTCGCATGCCGGTCCAATTCGGTGCGGAAATCCGTAATTTCCTCCCGCAGCTGCTGGAGAAGCGCCATCGCTTCCGGAACAGTTTTCATCTTTCCGACAGATTGAGCCTTGGCTTGCACCGCGGACAGCCGGACTTTTAAGGCGTCGTGCTCTTCCTTGAGACGGTCCACCGCGTCCATAAACCGGGTCGGACGCGCGCTTTGAACGCTGGCTTCCGTTATCGTACTCATTGAAACAATCCTCCTCGTATTGGGATTGCCTTCATTGTAACCGCGATGGAAGAAATACACTGTGAAAAAAATCACTAGTCACAAAAGGGACATAATCCGACAACAAAATCCGACATGAACCCGGGTTAATTTCGTTGTTGAAATCCGATAAATACGGCAAATTCCGCTTGTTTCTGCAAATTCCTTTTTACTCGTTTCAATATATTTCGATATCATTCGACAATCTTGTGAAAATTGAAGATACGTTACCGCACCGGACCTCTTCTCCGAAATCCGCCTAATTTTCAGAACGACAAAAAAGAGCTCGGTCTGCAGACCGGCCCTTTCGGATGGAGCTTGGTTTTCATGAGGTTGTTCTGCGGGTCAGCGTTTAGCCAACTGTTCTTGGGCGAGCCGAATCATCTCGCGCACCATGCTTCCGCCGATTGGCCCGCCGATCTTGCCCGCTTGTTCGGTCGAGAGCTGGCCGTTATTTCCGGGGCTCAGCGGAATACCGAGCGTCTTGGCCACCTCGTATTTCACCAGATCCGGGCGGTTCGGATCGACGGCATAGCCTTCCCGGCGCATAACCTCCGACTTCAGCCGGTCCAGCGCCTGATTCGCTCCGGGCACGACCGGCGTGCGACTGCGTCTTCTTGCCATCGCAGTTCCTCCTTTGTTTCCCAGTTGCAGGAACATTTGTTCCCGTGTATACTTTAACCTAATAAACAGAACATACATTCGTGTAATTGTTAATTATGGAGGTGTTCGCCTTGCCGCTGCATACCCGGTACGAGCCTGTTCGTGCCAAGCAACTGCTGAATCCCGTTAAAGCCCCGTCCATGCCGTTCGATTGGTCGATCAATCCGTACCGCGGCTGCCAGCACGGCTGCAGCTTCTGCTATGCCCGTTCGACCCATGCCTTTCTCGGAATGGAAGCCGATGATACGTTTCAGCATCATATCCTGTACAAAGACAATGCGCCGGAAGCGCTGCAAGCGCAAGTCGAACGCATGCTGCGCGCCAAGGGCGGACGAAGCAGGCTGGGCCGAATCGCGATCGGCACCGCTACGGACCCTTATCAGCCGCTCGAGGGCCGCTTGAAGCTCACACGCCAATGTCTCGAAGTGCTGGCCGCCTACCGGCTGCCGGTCAGCATAACGACGCGCTCTCCCTTGATTTTGCGCGATATCGATCTGCTCCGCAAGCTGCCTGGAAGCTCGGTCAACATCAGCCTGAATACGCTCGATAAGCGCATTTGGCGCAGCTTTGAGCCGATGTCTCCCGCTCCGGCCCAGCGGATCAAAGCGCTTCAAGGGCTAAGGCAGGAAGGCATCGAAGCCGGAATTTTTATGGCTCCGATTCTCCCCTTCCTGACCGACCGGCAGGAAGAAATGGAGCAGGTCGCAGAGCAAGCCGCCGAAGCCAAAGCGTGCTTCGTCATGGGATCGGTACTCCGCTTGAACACGGCCGAAGTGAAATCGTGGTTTTTCGGGACGCTCCGGGAAGCGTATCCCCACTTGGTCGGCTCGTATGCCGATTGGTACGGACATTCCCCGGCCGCCCCCAAAGCGTACCGGGAGCAGATCCGCTCGCAGCTTGCCCGGCTTCTTGAACGGGTTGGCATTCCCGCATACCTGCCTGAGATCGGAACCAAGCCGACTCAAGCGGAAAGCCCCGAAGACGATAAGCCGGTGCAGCTCGCTTTTGCGCTCGATCTATGAGGACTTTCGGAACCCTTTCCACAAGCGGTACAACAAGAACAAGACCACGCCCCAAATAAGGATACCGAGAATCGAGAACCCCCCATGTACCGGCGCGCCCCCTCCTCCGAACAAGCCGAACGGGTTCAGGATGCTGCCGAGAAGCGCGCCGGCCGCAAAGCCTCCGAAGATGCCGCCCAATCCGCCCCGGGCAGGAGGTGGGGCCATTCCCGGTGCCGGAGTCGCGGGGGTTGTCCGGACGTTGCCTACGGGCGTCCTTACGCCGGGCGACGGCGTATATCCCCTTCGGCCGCTGGAATAGCCTCCTCGTCCCGAGCGGTAAGCCTCCGTTTGGTAACGGCCCTGGGGACCGCCAAGCATATCGATATCTTCCTGGCTATAAGGAACCGGCAGACTCCCCTCCTGCGCGCTCGCCGGGGCGGACAACGCGCATAGAAGAACGATCCATAACGAAAGCAGCAACTTTTTCATGCCACACCTCCTTCGCTTCAGGCAGCGATAGGTAAAGTATCCTTCTGAAGGATGGCGGCTATGCATGATGGGCCAAACAAAGACGCATGCAGAAGCCGTCCACATAGCACAACTCGACCTCTCCGGTGCTGACCGCTTCAGTTTCGCATCCGCTCTCTCCCTTTTACGGCAGCAGCTCGCTCGTTCGTTTCCCACCAGTCATGTTCTGTGCCTCCTGCAACAAGATTTCCAAGCAAACTCCCCCAAAAGCTCAGGAAAAAACAACCCAAACCTAACAAATCTTGTGAGTATGAACCATGAAGAAAATGGATGTATTAGGAGATTCCCGCAGAAAAATAGCAATGTATTCGTTTTATTGAAATTTGTAGCAGTTTTACACGAATTGGTTCGTCTACTATGATAGTTAAAAAGGACTAAGTTTTACAGGATAAACCCGGTCCTAAGCCGCGCAGGCAGCCGTTTCACCGCAAAACAGAGATAAAGAAGAAAGTAGAGGGAGTAGGAGATGCAGTACGTTTTATATGTCACAACGGTCGTGTTCCTTGTCTTTCAGCTGTTGTACACGGTTATTCCCTTGCTGTTCGGCAGGGTGAAGAAGCTCGACGAAAGCCTGCCCGAGAAGTCCATTTCGGTGTTGGTTCCCGCCTACAACGAAGAGCTTACGATCAAAAATTGCATCGATGCGATGAATGGCTTGAGCTACCGCAATCACGAGGTGATTATCGTCAACGACGGCTCCAAGGACGATACGCTGTCGAAGCTGCATGAGCTGTTAGTTCTGGAGTCCCGGTACCGGGAGCCCGGCGGACAGCTTATCTACAAGCCGGTCAAAGGCTTCTATCAATCGGCGAGGTACCCTCATATTTTCGTTATCGACAAGCATAACGGCGGCAAAGCCGATTCGCTGAACGCGGGCATTGATTACGCCGTGTCCGACATCGTGATTACGCTCGATGCCGACAGCATGCTTGAAGCCCGTTCCCTTCGGTACGTGAGTCAATATTTCCATGATCCTGAAGTGATCGCCTTGGGCGGCACGGTGAAGATCGTTCAGGGCGCGGAGAAAAAGGACGGCGTCATCGTTGAGAAATTTACGGGAAAAGGAATCATCAAGAGCCAAACCATCAACTATATCCACGGCTTCTACGTCCGGAAGCTGACGCAATCCGTCTTTAATTCCATCGTCGTCATCTCCGGCGCGTTCGGCGCGTTTTACAAGGATATTCTAGTCAAGGTGAATGGCTTTCGCAGCACGGTCGGCGAAGATATCGATATTACCTTAAAGATTCACGAATATATGAAAGCCAACCGGTTGGCCAAAAAGCTCGTCTACGCGCCGGAAGCGGTCTGCTATACCGAATGTCCGGAAAATATGGCCAATTTCTACAAGCAGCGGATTCGTTGGCAAAAAGCGTTCATCGACTGCATCCTCCTTTATTGGTCCAAGCTCTCGCATCGCTTTAGCCAGGGCGTCAGTCTGTTTTTCGCCATCGACGGATTTGTTCTCGGCACGATTACGGCGTTCACCAGTTTGATCTATATCGTTCAATTGCTGATAAGCCGTCAAAACTTGGGGCATGCGCTGATCCTTTTCGCCATTACGGTCGCAGTTAATGCGGTGCAGATGATCATCGCCTTTTACCTATGCAAAAAATTCGGAAGCACCTACACGATGAAAGATTACATCCGCATGTTCCTGTTCAGTCAGGCGGAACTGCTGACGTATAGGAACGTCCTGCTGTATATCAATATTATCGGAACGCTCAAATATTTCGATAACGACGAAGGCTGGGGATACGTGGAGCGGAAAGGCGTCGCTTCCATTAGCTGACCCCCTGCAATTCATTGACGACGGACTCGGTAGGAGGATGTTATGGACAATCTAATGAAAAACAACCGCATCATCTACATCGACATGCTGCGGATCATCTCCATTCTCGCCGTAATCATCCTGCATATCACTGCGGATTTGCTGACCCGGACGAATGATTTCAATACGATATCCTGGTGGATCAGCAATGTGCTGAATTCGGTCGCCCGATTCGCGGTTCCCGTCTTTTTCATGATTAGCGGGGCCATGATTTTGCGTACCAAGGTCACCTCGTACAGGGAATTTTATAAAAAGCGCATCTTACCGCTGGCCATCCCGCTTGTAAGCTGGTCGCTCATCTACGATGCCTACAACCAATACTTTATTCTCAAGAGCAACTTGGCGATCCTTCAGTTTTTTACCGATTTCGTCTATCGGCTCATCGTCGACCGCAATTACATACACCTGTGGTTCCTGTATGCGATCATCGCCATCTATGTCACGGTGCCCTTGGTTAGCCGGCTCGTCAAAGCTTGCTCGGAAAAGGAACTGCGGTATTATTTAACCCTATGGTTCGCGATAAGCATCGTCTACCGTTTCATTACGGACTTGGTGTTCCGGGTCGCCTCCGAAAGCATCTATATCCCGATCCTGAACATCCCTTTGTTTATGGGATATCTCGGTTATTTCATCCTCGGCTACTATCTCTTCCATTACGAGCTGCCTGCGAAGGTGAAGTCGCTGCTGTTTAACATCGGAGTCCTATCTTTTTTCGTGACGCCGGTTGCGACTTATTTTGCCTCCTTCTATAGCGGGGTCCTGGACGAAATGTTCTACGGCAATTATTCGATAACGACCTTTTTCATGGCGGTCGGGCTGTTTCTCTACTTTCAAGAGAAGAATTCTGTTTTGGGCGAAAAGCTGAATTACAAAATTCAGAGGCTGATCGGTTCCATAGCGAAGGCGAGCTTCAGCATTTATTTGATCCATCTTTTAGTCGAGCTGACCATTTCGCGCAGGGTGGAAAGCGAAGGCTCCGCCCCGGAAACCGTCTTCACGCTGCTGCTCAATCTGGGCATGGTGTTCGTCATCAGCTACATCGTCGTAAAACTACTGAATCTCAATAAATTCGTGACGCGCTTACTATTCGGCGGAAGAGGCTAATGCACATGAAAATCAGCATCTACACCAAGCTCTTTATCGCCCTGCTGCTCGCAGGAATGGGGATATACTTCTATGTCCAGCAGCAAACAAGCGATCATAAAATCACTTCGGTCTATATCGTTCCGAGCGGCGGTGGCATCGATCGGATCAACCTGTCGAATCCGCGCGTCGATATCGGCTTTATCGCTTTTGCGAAGATCGATAAAAACCGGCTTTATTTCCACACGAACCCTACCGCCGATGCCGAAATCAAAGACAATATCAAGACACTCCGAGCGAATAACCGCCAAACGAATCTTGTGCTGGGCGTAGGCGGCTATGGGGCCGACGGCTTCTCGGACGCGAGTCTGGCGGAGAACCGGGGACCATTTACGGACAATATCGTGGCTATGGTGAAAGAGCTGGACTTGGACGGCATCGACATCGACTGGGAGTACCCGGCTTCGGATGCATGGAACACGCAGAAGTCCCGGCCCGAAGATACGCAAAACTTCACTTATCTCATGAAGGAGCTCCGGGAGAAGCTGAATCGGCTGCCGCATAAGAAACAAAAAAAATATTTGCTGACTTTCGCTTCGGGGACCCAGGATTGGTATTTCCATAATGTCGAAGTCAAGAAGGTCGAGAAATATGTCGATTTCATCAATGTGATGAGCTATGACTTAACCGGACGTTGGTCGCAAACGACGGGCTATAACTCCAATCTGTACGCCGATGCGGGGAGCAAAACGACACATAGCGTAGACTCCGTGATCACGATGTATCTGGAGCGCGGGATCGATCCGCGGAAGCTCCTGATGGGCATTCCGGCTTATTCCTACGGCTGGGAAGAGGTCAAGAGCGACAGCGACGGATTATATGCGGAGGGCAAGCCGATCGACATCGACAAGGTGGACCTGAGCTACAAAACGATTGAAGCGAAGTACATCGGCAAGAACGGCTTCAAGCGTTACTACGATGATCACGCCAAAGCCGCTTATCTGTACGACGGTAAGACGTTCATTTCGTACGAGGACAAGGAAGCTTTGAAGGCCAAAATTGCATACATTCAACAAAAGGATTTGGCCGGCGCCATGGTGTGGGAATATTCCCAGGATGCGGAGCATGGATTGGTCAAGTTTCTTTCGGAGCAGCTGCAAATGTAGAGGGGATCGACAAGCGCACCTTACCGCAAATACGATAAGGTGCGCATCCATAAAACCGATTTATTCGGAATAATCTTTTTGAAAAAAAAGCAAAAGCAAATAAATCCAGAAAAAGAAAATACAAAACATAATCATGGAATATGCGTTATTATACCCATACACTGCGGCGAACACCCCGACAGGAATAAGCATGCCGATACCGATCAGACTTCCGAGAATGCTCCGATTGACCCCGGTCCAACTTTCCTTCCGCAGCCGGTGAGAGGAGATGAAGGTGAAGCCCCAGTTTTTCTTTTTCACCATCCATGCTATGCCGAGCCCGAGCAGAAACGATACCAGCTGTAGTATTAATATTGGGTTCGTCGTGATATCGTTGTAATCGTTTATCCCGTAATCGGTACCATAGATGATTAGCAGCAAAATCATGCCTTGAAGCAGCAGGTAAAGCCCGTAAGCAAAAAACAACATGATCATTGCGTAAAACCAGCGAATGCGGTAAACGAATTTTAAAAATATGTACATGGCAATCAATTGAACTATCAAATCCAGCGTCGGCAGGAACAAAACCATCCGTATAAATAAAGACCAGCCGGCAAGACCAATGCCTAGACCGGCAACGGCCCAAAAACGATACGATTTCCTATATCGGAACAGCACGAATATCAATACAAATATGGTAACCGTCTCTAATGTGGAAAGCGCTATGGAAATGGCAAATTCCATGTACTCTCCTCCCCGCTATCCTTTATGTCTTTGATCTTCGTGTGCAAAATAGCTGCAGATCACTCCTTCCTTCCGACGGCGGTCGGGATTTACGAGGGCCGGCTATCTGCATCCAGCCTCTCCCTCCATCTTTAAGACGGATTTCCGCTCCAAATGTTACGCAAAATTTGCAAATCTTCGAGCGCCGCTTCATACAATGCTTCCCGGTCTTCATTCACGCGGACTCCCTCGGTAAATTCCAGCGTAAACGAGCCGCGAAAGCCCATGCGTCTCATCAATGCCAGCCGGTCTTTAATGAGCTCCGGCCGACGGCTTAAGCGGATGAAATGGTTGCCCCCGTCACGAAGCTGCACGTGTGCATGAGTAATCGCGGACCCCAGCCTTTTGAACCAATCTTCGAGTTCTCCCATGCAGTAGAACGGATGCACGATCGCTTGGAATGGCCCGTTCCCTAACTGGTGCAGCATTTCCGCCGCGGCATCGGGATGCTCCGCGATGGTTCCCGGGTGACACTCGCATAATATTCGGCAATCTGCAGGCAGCAGCTCCACCCAGCGCTTGACGTTGGCGATGTAAACCGGAAGCTGGGCCGGATCGGCACCGAGATTGAATTTCACCGCCGGCGCACGCAGCCGGTTCACCAGAGCCGCAGCCTCCTCACGCTTCCTCTCCGCCTCATCGCCATCCTCGAATCCAATATACGAATTGACGATCGCTATGCGATCCGAAGCCTCCAACGCTGCTTGCTCCCGTTCGTCCGCAAGAATCGCATGATTTTCCCACAGCTCCAGACCGTCGAAGCCGTCTTCGCGAAACCGTTCCTGCCAATCGCTGACTGCATAGGACGGCTTGCGCTCCGCCGCCCACCGGTTCCGTTCCAGCAAAATCGTGCCGATATACAACTTGTTCTCGTAAGACTGTGCCATCCGAGCAGTCCTCCCGCATCAAAACATCTTCAAGGAAGCATAGCCCACGCCGAAGCTTTCGTCAAGAACGCGATCCCCCGCTGCCGGGGAATAACGGACCGTTTGTGAAAAAAAGAGACCGCGCCATAGGACGCGTGTCTCTTCTATGCTATACCTGCGTTTTTACGATCCGCTTACCGATAGATGCTCCAGCTTGTAAAATCGAAGGGCGTTGCCGCCGAAGACGGCTTCCCTCTCCGATTCCCCGAGCCCGTCGGGAAGTGCGCTGTCCAGCAGATCCACGACCTGATCGTAGCTTGCCGCCAGCAGGCAGACGGGCCAATCGCTGCCGAACATGACCCGGTCCGTGCCAAAAACGGACACCACATGCCTCACATACCGGACGATCTGCTCCGGCTTCCAATTCCGGTGATCGGCTTCCGTGACCATCCCCGACAGTTTGCAGTACAGCCGCGGGTTGGACGCGGCAGCCTCCGCCAATTGAGCTCTCCATGGGTCCCATTCGCCTGCGGCGATTTGCGGCTTCGCAATATGGTCGATCACCGCCCGCAGGTTCGGCGTCTGTTCCAGCAGCTTGAGCACCGCCGGCAGCTGATGCGATTTGAGCAGCAGATCCACCGGAAAGTCTTCCTCAGCAAAAAATCGCATTGCCTCGACGATGTGCGGCCGGAGCATATCTTCCGCCCGCTCCATCTCTTGAATCATGGTCCGAAATCCGACAAACGCCGGATGCCGCTTGAAATTCCGGTACTGCTCCCGGTAATCCGGGCGCTCCAGATCGATCCAGCCGACGACCCCAGCAATGCGTTCGGAGCGCCCGGCCAGCTCCAGCATAGAGTCCGTGTCCGACAGCGTAGACGCCGCTTGAACGACAATCGTCCGGTCGATCCGGTTCGCCGTCAGAGGAGCTTCCAAATCGTGCGGCTCGTAGTCCCGGTATAATACGCTCATCTCCGGCGTAATCCAGCTATAATCTCCTCGTTCCAGCTTCCAGTAATGCTGGTGCGCATCGACTCTCACCTTAGTTCCTCCTTATGCATGCCGCTATCTCTGCAGAGAATTATGCTCATTTTCGCTCCTATTTTATATGTCGTGCAGCTGAATATTCAGAGCCCGGCCTTCGCCGTTCGATTCGGCCGCATAATATACCAGCCCCTGCGTCCGAAGGTAATCGCGTCCGCTTGTCTCGCTTTCCCGGCCTTCGCGCAGCGAATCCAGAAACTCGGTGAGCGTATCCGTTGCCACGACGTCGCTGTAATCGTCGAAGCGGGTGACGGCACCGTCCTTGAACACAAGCAGCTCCTTATCTTTCACTTCGATGACGCCCGTCGTCCCTTCGATACGCCAATTCCCGCCCCATTCGGTTTGTTCGCCCCGGGACGTAATCGAGCCGGTATAGCTTACCGCGATCCCGTCCTCCATCTCCAGTAATGCGTACAGGTTAATGTTCGCCTGCTCCGCGCTCCAGCTGCCGACTGGATTGAAATTCCGGGCAAAAATCCGGACGCCCTCCTTCCCGGTCAAATAGCGCATCAGATCGAAATGGTGCACCGCGATATCGTCCAACAGGCTGACGGTATAGTTGCGCTGCGTGTGATGGTACCGGTAAAACTGAACATCGATGGTCGACACCGTGCCGATCGTTCCGGCGTCGAGCAGCGATTTCAGCTTCCGCATATACGGGAAGCGGCGGTAGTTTTCCGCGATCATGAACGGAATCTGCTCCTTCACGGACCGCTCCACGATCTGAATCGATTCGTTGTAATCAAAAGCGATGGGCTTCTCGCACAGCACCGGCAGCCCGAGATCGAACACCCGGTTGTTGATGGCGGTATGCACATGAGGCGGTGTCACATTGACGAAAATATCCGGTTTTTCGGCTGCAAGCGCTTCCTCTAGCGAGGTATAAAAAGGCGTATCGTCCACGCCGAGCTTCTCTTTCAACGCCGGATTGGGTTCGACGACCGCCACTTCCATCCCCTCGTGCTCCCTTAGCTTCTTGTACATGCCGAATCCGGCGACTCCCAAACCCGCCAATAGCGCTTTCATAGGCTGACGAACCTCCGCTTCTATTCTTAGTCGTGAAACATTCGCTAAATTGATTCCCATTTTAACGCAACGTTTTTGAAATGTATAGATCAAGATCCGACAAAGCCGCGCATAATGAACAAGGGGTTAACTCGGTTCCGCTGAAAAACAAGCAGTTTAGGCATACATTTATATTCCCTTGCAGATGCTGTATACTCTAGTTGGAACGACAAACGCGGCAGTATAAACGAAATGGAGAGAAGATCAGGTGCAACCATTCCTTATCGAGCCTGCGGCTTATACCGCTTTTAGTGACGAGGCGGCACTCATTGAGCAATGCAAAGAATGGAATTTGCTTTCGGAGAAAGCGACCAAAGCCAAAAGCTTTTTCTACAAAAGAAATGGGCTAGTACTGGCCTGCCGGTTGATCGGCTATGTCGATAAAATGACGGCTGTCATCGAATTGGAAGACAAGCGGCTGCACTGCATCCACCCGTCTTACCTGAAGGAGATGCAGGCTTCAACTTATGGGCAAAAGTCTGCCGTCGGTGCAGAAGAATCGGCGGAACCGGAGAGCGCCGTTTCAGCGGTTACGGCAACCGAAACATCAAGCGTGTCTCCTGCAAAGGAAACCCCGGAGCTTGAAGCCCCCGAGGCTAAGAAGCCTCAGGCCGAAGAGCCAGAGGCCGCAGAACAGCCGCCAAAGGGGAAGACCAAGAAAGAAAAACCGCTGAAGCTGCAGCTTCCGGAAGAAAAAGTTAAAATGACCGCCACGGTAAAACAATTTACAACCGTACCGAACAATTTCTCCGACAATGACGACGAAGTGATTATTTACGAGGCGGTTTCCATCGTCGAGCCGGCGACCGAAATCGGCGAAGCCTGGTCCAGCAACAGCGCCACGATAAAGAAGCTGGAACTTGAAATCGGCGACACGATTACCTTTGAGGCAAAGATTATAGCCAAGAAGCTTACGCGGCACCCCGTACCGTACAAAATCAACAATCCGTCCAAAATTCAAAAACAAGAATCTTGACAAGTCCAAGAGGCTGTCCTAAAATTCTCGATTCCACGCATTAAAATACCCTTCATCTCCACTTTACAGGCGGATTTGAAGGGTATTTTAGCGCATCCTATCCGCCCGGCCGCAAGCGGCCGTCACGGGTAAACCACAGCTTATAGCTGATCAATCCCAGCAGCATTCCCGTAATCGCCGCCGAGGAGGAAAGCACAAACATGATCAAAATCTGATACCGCACCGCTTCGACCGGATTCGCCCCCGCTACGATCATCCCGGTCATCATCCCCGGAAGCTGAACGAGGCCGACCGTCTTCATCCCGTCGATCGTCGGGATCATGCTGGACTTGATCGAGCGCTTGAGCGACTCCTGAATCGCCTGCCGCAGCGTCGCGCCGAGCGCCAGCAAAGCTTCGATCTCGCCGCGGGAGGATTCCAGCTCCCGCTTCATCTGGTTCAGCAGCAAGCCCGAAACGATCATCGCGCTGCCGATCGTAATGCCGCTAATCGGGATGATGTATTGCGGCGTCGGCTGAATGATGCCGAGGCCGAGCAGCAGCGTCATCGTGATCGCTTCCGTGGCCGTAATCGCTACGGCAATGCGCAGCCGGATGCCGGCGATGCCTTTGGCACGCTGCCCGGCGTTCCATGATGCGACAGCAATCATCACGCCGACGATCAGCACTATAAACAAGGGATCGTCCGTATGGAAGACGAACTGGAGCACATACCCGACAAGCAGCAGCTGCACCGCGGATCGGATGGTGCCGATCGCTATGTCTTTCTCCAGGCCGAGCTTCTGCCAGACGGAGACGAGCATGGTCACGACGACGAACACCAGCGTGCTGATTAACGCCAGGTTGGACATTCCGCCTCCTCCTTTCCGGAGGGGGCCGCAACAGATAACGCTGCCGCGAACCGGCGCCCGGACTCCGTGTCCGGGGCAAGAAAAAAGGCCTGCGTCTCCCGGTTCTCCAGCAGCGTTCCCTCGGCCATAAACCATACGCGTCGGCTGACGCTGCGGGCCTGCTCCAGATCGTGCGTGACCCACAGCTGCGCGGTTCCTTCCCGCTCGTTCCATTCCCGCAGCAGCCGCTCGGCCGCCGTCCGGCTGTGCGGGTCCAGGGATGCGGTAACTTCGTCGAGCAGCAGAACATCCGGCCGAAGCAGCAGCGAGCGGACCAAGGCGAGCCGCTGCTTTTCGCCGCCGGACAGCTCGCCCGCCGGCTTGCTCCAAGCCATCCCGCCGAGGCCGAGCGCTTCCATGCAGCGGGTGGCGAGCGGGCGGTCGAACGGGCGGCGGTGCAGGCGGCTGACCGCGCTCAGATTGTCCTCGACGGTTCCCGGCAGCATGACGGCCTGCTGAGCGACGTAAGCTACCTTCGTCCGCCACTCCTGCGGCTTCCATGCGGAAGCCGGCTTGCCGCCCAGCCGCAGCTCTCCCTCATCTGCGGCGTCCAGCCACGCGAGGATGCGCAGTAGCGTGCTTTTGCCCTGGCCGGAAGCGCCTAGCAGCGCGACCCTCCCGCCTTCCTCCAGCTCGGCTGTAACGCCGCTGAATAACGCAGCACTTCCCTCACCGTCCCGCTGCCGGTATTTCGCAAGCTTTTCCATCGATAATACCGATGCCAATCGCGAGCGCCCCCTTTTGCAAAAAGCTTATTCGTACCATGGATTCAAGTGGATGAGCACCTCATCGACATCGGCATGCCGCTCCATAATCGACCGCTTGATCTGCCGGGAAATATCGTGTCCTTCCTGAACCGTAAGCTCACCTGGAATGCTAACCCGCAGATCGACCAAAATATAATGCCCATGCTCTCTCGCCCGAAGCCGGTCGATCCGTTTCACCTGTGGAATCGTTACGATAAGAGCCGCGTATTCGCCCAGCTTCTCCGGCTTCACCGCTTTTTCCATCAGTACGTCGAACGCTTCCTGTCCCATCGAGTAAGCCAGCTTCAGAACGAGAATCGAAACGATAATCCCGGCGAGCGGGTCGCCGTAGGCCAAGTACGGAATGCTCCAAGCCTCGCCGAGCATCGCAAGCGCGATGCCTACGACGGCCGCAAGCGACGCGTACACGTCGGCCAGATGGTCGTAAGCCGTGGCGATCAGCCCTTTGCTGTTCGTCCGTCTGCCGATCCGAATCGTGTACATATACAAGGCCTGCTTCCAGGCCAAAGAAACCAAGGCCGCGGCCAGCGCCAGTACGCTGGCTTC
The DNA here is from genome assembly GCF_000722545.1 of Paenibacillus tyrphae. Lineage (GTDB taxonomy): Bacteria > Bacillota > Bacilli > Paenibacillales > NBRC-103111 > Paenibacillus_G > Paenibacillus_G tyrfis. Next base: position 422,425 of record NZ_JNVM01000010.1, on the reverse strand, counting down.
CGCCGGTTCCTCGAACAGCGCGGCAGCGGCATGATAGCCGATGAACAAGGCGGCGAGCGCCAGCACAATGGCTACGAAGGCGGAGCCGAGCACCTCGGCTTTGCCGTGTCCGTACGGGTGATCCTCGTCCGCCGGACGCTTGGAAATCCGCATCGAGCTTAATGCCGCGGCCGTCGCAATGACATCGCCGGCATTGTGCACGCCGTCCGCAAGCAGCACTTGGCTGCCGGATAGAGAGCCGACAATCAGCTTGAGCAGTGTCAGAACGATATTGCTGATCAGACTGATCCACACTGCCACGATGGAAGCATTGTTCCCCTTACTCATCATTTATGACCCCCGTCAGAACTTTTTCCCATAGGAAACAAAAAACCCCTGGCCGTCCGGCCAAGGGTTGGAAAAGCTTTTTTATGACGAAAATCAATCCTACGCAAAATCATAACCATCACCACGCTCAAAAAAATAACATTTAATCATTATAGCACGGAATCCGGAGGGATGCAAAGCCGATGCTTAACGCTCGACCGAAGGCTGCGGTTTCGGAGTTCCTTCAGCCCCGCGGGTCGTCCCGACGAATCCTTCCTGATACGTATAGAGGACCTGCTCCCGCATCGGACGTCCGCCGAGCAAATGCTCCTTCACCAGCTCCCGGCCCAGCTCGGGGGTCATTTCTTTGTACCAGACGCCCTCCGGATAGACGATGACGATACAAGCGTCTTCGCACCGTCCGTTGCACCGCGTTCTTGTCGTGTGAACGACCGCATCCGCCTGCTGCAGGGCAATCTCCTCCCGGATCGCCTTGGTTACCTCCTCGCCTTGCTGCCTCATACAGCTCCCGCCGTTACAGATCAGCACATGGTGGCGCGTACCGGACAAATTCCATGTTGTCATTATTCCCGCCTCCTCCTTTTCGAAAAAAAGAAAAGGAGCATTCCAACCCTGTCGGTTAGAAATACTCCTTTCAGACCCGTATCTGCATGCCCGAATGCTCTGTCTGTAAGACAGCAGCTCCGTGCATCGGCATATCCGTTCTTCGTATCCTAACACCCCCCTATGCTCCGTAGGGTCAGCCGTGTTATCGGATCAGGCAGGTATCCTGGCTTAGGGCATCCCGCTCGGCGCCTTCCCGAAGACATGTCTTCAGTGGCGTGCTGCCGAGCGATAGCTTGAATCAAGCACCCTTCACAGTGGCGGGACCGCGACGGATTTGCACCGTCTTCCCTTTTAAGCTTCGGACGAGGTCCGAAGCACCTAATATTCCCGGTATTCGGTTGTTATGAACCTAACGATACCCGAGGGAAGGAGGCATTGTCAATATGATCCTGCCGCGTAACTATTGCGTCCTACCGCGTTTCCCGGTGCAGGGTTACCTTCTTGAGCCGGGGGCAGTATTTGCGAAGCTCGAGCCGTCCCGGATGAGTTTTCTTGTTCTTGGTTGTCGTATAATTCCGATCGCCGCATTCCGTGCAGGCTAAAGTAACGATGACACGCATAAGGGACTCCTCCTTTCCGGCCAAATGGCAAATTTATTGCAGCAACGACGCTTCCAGTTGCTCCGTCGATACGTTCGGCAGCCTATCGGACAGCAGGCTCCAGTCCCCGGCCATTTCCTCATCCGTGAGCAGGCACGCGTCCAGCTCGGCCGTGATCCGCCGCCTGTCCGGGGCGATCCCAATCAGGACCAGCTTCGTCGTTCGGTCCCCGAAGACGGGGTCCCAATGCTGCGCCAGCTCCGGTTCCTCGGCCAGTATGGCCTGACGCTCCGCTTCCGGGAGCGCGGCCACCCAGTAGCCGGCAGGGCCGAATTGAATCGAAGGGCCGGCCTGGCTCAAGCTTTGCGCAAGCGCGTTGCGGCTTGCCAGCCACACCGTCCCCTTCGCGCGGACGATGTCCTCCGGCCAGTCGGACATCCACGCCGTTAGCCGTTCGGGATGGAACGGACGGCGGCGCTCATACACGAACGAGGAGATGCCGTACTCTTCCGTCTCCGGCGTATGATGGTCGTTCATCAGCTCCTGCATCCAGCCCGCCGAGGTGCTTGCGGCTTCGAAATCGAACAAGCCGGTGTTCAAAATCTCCTCCGGGTTCACCTGTCCTCGCTCGGTGCGCAGCAGCTTCGCCCGCGGCTGAAGCTTTCTCAGCACACCCTCCAGCTCGTTCAGCTCCTCCTCTTCGACCAGATCGCACTTGTTCAAAATAAGCACGTCGCAGAACTCGATCTGGCTAATCAGCAGGTCGACCACATCGCGCGTATCGTCCGCGCCTACGGCCTGCTGCCTCTCCAGCAGCGATTCGCCGGAGGAATAGTCGTGCCAGAACCGGTAGGCGTCCACCACCGTCACCATACAATCCAATCGGCACCACCGGGACAGATCGATGCCGTGTTCTTCGTCGATATAGGTGAACGTCTGCGCCACCGGTACCGGCTCGCCCACCCCGGTCGATTCGATCAGGATGTAATCGAACCGGCCTTCGAGCGCCAGCCGCTCCACCTCGCGCAGCAGGTCTTCCCTCAGCGTGCAGCAGATACAGCCGTTCGACATTTCCACAAGCTTTTCCTCCGTGCGGGACAATCCGCCTCCGTTTTGAACCAGCGCCGCATCGACATTCACCTCGCTGAGATCGTTGACGATGACCGCCACCTTCAAGCCATGTCGGTGATTCAGTACATAATTTAAAATGGTCGTCTTCCCGGCGCCCAAATAACCGCTCAGCACCGTTACCGGTATTTTCGTCGTATTGTGTTCCATTGTCAGCAAACCTTTCTTAAACGTAATTATTACTAATAAAATTCATTGTACTGAGGCGCCCATCGTTTGTCAACGAACAAATTTCAGTCCGCAGCATGTACCCGCCTTTGTCGGAGCAACTGACGCTCGTTGTTTTTATACAAAAAAAGACCCGCAGCCCGGCATCAACGATAGCCGGAAGCAGGTCCTCGCTTTATTCATTTTTAGTTCCAAGCACGCCAGCCGTGCCGTATGCATCGTCCTTGCATCTGATGCGGCGGGCCGCGTAACGGCTCAGCATATCCATAAACTCGTACGCATCGTTCAGAAACTCCGTGCGCGCGAACTCCATCCCGTGCCTCGTGGCCGTCTCCCAACAGTCAATGCCTGCGTCGTACAGCACCTCCACATTCTCGGTCATCGACATCAGCTCGCATACGACAACGGCTTTGCGTCCGGCCGCGGCCTCCGCCTCGATGACCTCCCGTACATCCGGGCCCAGCCAAACTTGCGGCGCCGGTCCCCCGCTACGGTACGCCAGCCTCCATGGACAGCCGCCCGCCGCCCTGGCGACGCTTGCCGCCAAAGCTTCAAATTCCGTGCAAAACCGCTCGTTAGCCTGCGGCAGCCCCGGCTGGCTGTGCGCGGTGAAAAGCACGACGAAATCGCTCCGCCCTTCTGCGGACATCCAGTTCACCGCCGAACGGAGACGCCGCCCCAACAGGTCGACGAACCGCGGCTCGGCCCACCAGCCCTCGATATCGACAACCGGGAGGTCCACGCCGAATCGCTGAAGTGCGTCCCGAACCTGCTTACGGTACGCTCCCGTGCCGGACCGCGTATACAGCGGCGTTACCGGAAGCGTCGCCACACGACGCACGCCGTCCCGGATCATTTGTTCCACCGCATCGGGAACGAAAGGCGGCGTATGCTTGCAGCCGACGTAGACTCTAACTTCGTCCAAAAGCAGCGCTCCGATCCTTCGCTCCAGCGCTTCCGCTTGTCTTAGCGTGACGGAGGCGAGCGGATCGCAGGTACCAAGCTGCCGGTAGCGCCAGATCGCATCCTTCAGCCGCTCTTCACCCGGAGGCTGCCCGTGAAAGATATGGGTATAGAACGGCTCAATCTCGTCGATGGACCGGACCAGCCCGTACATCGGCAGCAGTATCCCGATCATGCTCCGGCCTCCTTTTTCACGCCGGAAGCCGACTCCAATACATCTGCAATCTCTGCGATCGAATCAACGACGGCCGGATTGGCGTTCACAAGCTGCTTGGCCGCCATGACCCGGACCCGGCCTTCTTTCACCGCCTTCAGAGTGCTCCAGCCCGGATTCCCGGTCAGCTCCCGGAACGCCTGCTCCTTCTTCCCTTCCCAGTCGGAAAGCAGGATGCAATCCGGGTCCGCCTGAATAATCTGCTCGATCGTCGCTTTCGTCGTGCGGGGCAGCCCCATCGCTTCGGCAGCAGGCATGCCGCCTGCCAGCCGTACCAGATCGCTGGATATATTATCCGGTCCCATCATATACGGTCCCGTATTCGGTCCTACCGGCGAAAGCACGAGCACCGTCGGTTTGGAGACCGCTTTACGCTCCTCCACTTTGTTCCGGGCGGCATCCAGCTTGCCCTTCATCCGATCGGTCACCGCCTTGGCCTTCTCCTCTTCGCCAAGCGCCTGCCCGATCAGGTTCAGTTGGTCCATGATTTGCCGAACGGTGCCCCATTCCTTAAAGGTCAACACGGGAATGCCCGCCTGCTTCAAAATCGGATCGGCATCCCTCTCCCCGTCATGTATCGTCGTCATCAGCACCAGATCGGGCTTGTAGGACAGCACCTGCTCCGGATCGAGCTTCGTCGCGCCCGTTATTTTGGTTCCGATCAGCTTGCCTTGCTCGGCATGAACGGACAACTGCTCGTTGTCCAAGCTGCGGGGCGCAACGACGAAGCGGGAAGGATCGGCCAGCTCCAGCGCCATCTCGGCCGTATCCAGCGACAGCGCGGCGATGCGCTCGGGCTTGGCCGGAACGACCACCTCGTGCTTGCCGCCTGTCACAATCGTTCTCGGATAGGCTCCGGCCGGAGCCTTCCCCTCCTGTCCGTTGACAGGTCCGGCGGTAGGCGCCGCTTGGGAACCGCACGCCGTCGCGAGCAGCAGCAGCGCGATCGTTCCTCCGAGCCGCCAAGGCTTGAAGCCCGATCTTTTATTTTTCATTTGATCCCGATGCAGCATGACTCTCACCTTTTCCATTTTTTCTTTATCGTTAATAAGCCGCCTGCATCCGGACTTCGTCCAAGGCGGTCACCGCAGGCTTGCCGGTACGTTCGTCACGGCGGATCGAGGCTTCCACCCCGTACGCCTGTCGGAGCCGTTCGGAAGTCACAACGCACTCCGGCGCCCCGGAAGCCAGCACATGCCCGTGCCGAAGCAGGATCAACTCGTCGCAAAACCGCGCCGCCAAATTCAAATCGTGCAAAGCGGCAACGACGAGCAGCCCGGCATTCGTTCTTTCCTGCAGCAGCTTCATGACACGCAGCTGATGCCGGATATCCAGCGCCGAAATCGGTTCGTCGAGCAGCAAAATCCGCGGCTGCTGGGCAAGCGCCTTAGCGATGAACACCATCTGCCGCTGTCCGCCGGACAGCTCCGTCACCCTCCGGGCCGCCAACGGGTCAATCCCGGTTGTGCCCATCGCCTCCCGCACCGCTTCGCGGTCAGCCGCAGAGGCGGAAGCAAACCGCCCCCGATGGGCATAGCGCCCCAGCATCACGATCTCTTCCACCGTAAAATCAAGCTCCGCGCTCAAATCCTGCGGCACATACGCAATATGGCGGGCAACCGCTTTGGGCTTCATCCGGTGCAAGCTGGCCCCATCCAACAGCACTTCTCCGGCAGCGGGCCGGCGCAAGCCGCCCAAGGCGCGAAGCAGCGTCGATTTGCCGCTGCCGTTCGGTCCGATCAAGCCGATGAAGCGTCCGGGCCTCATCTGCAAATTGACGTCATGCAGGATCGTCTTCGATTCGGCTCGCTGCCACAGCTGCCGTACCGCAATAACCGTACTCATGCCACCGCCCCTTTTCCGGATTTCAATACCATTCCCAAGAATAACGGCGCCCCAATCAAAGCACAGACAACGCCGACCTGCAGCGTCACCGGCTGGAGAACCATCCGGGATATCAGATCCGCAACAACTAAAAATATAGCTCCTCCAAGCGCGCTGGCCGGCAGCAGCACCCGGTGATCCGGTCCGGTCCATAAACGGATCATATGCGGAACGACCAAGCCGACGAACCCGATGATCCCGCTTACCGCAACGGCCGAGCCGGTCATGAGCGAAGCGAGGCCCAGTATCAGATAACGCACCGCGCGCACCTTCATACCGCTGCTTTGGGCATGCTCGTCGCCAAGCAGCAGCAAGTTCAAATCCCGCGCGAAGGTGCAGAGCAGTACGCAAGAGATAAGAATCGGCAAGGCAATCAACTGCACGTGCCCCCAAGTCCGGGCTTCCAGCCCGCCTTGGAGCCAGAAAATAATGCTCCGCAGCTCCTGCTCGTTCCGCGAGCTGGCGACCAAGATGTTGATAACGGCGGACAGCAAGGCGTTCAGGCCGATCCCAAGCAGCAGAAGCGTCGTGACCGTAGAACCGCTGCTCCACCGCCAAACCGCAAGAATAACGCACACGGCAAGCAGCGCTCCGGTAAAAGCAGCAGCCGGCAGAAGCCATACCCCCAGATGCGTCAAGCCGAAATACAAAGCGCACACGGCCCCGGCAGCGGCTCCGCTGGATACGCCGACATAGCCCGGCTCAACGAGCGGATTGCGAAACAAACCTTGCATCGAAGCGCCCGAGATGCCAAGCGCCGCGCCTACAAGCGCGCCGACCAGCACGCGCGGCAGACGTACCTGCTCTATTACCAGCCGCTCGCGTTCCCCCGCCGTGCTGTCCACCGGAAAGGCCAACTTTTCCAGCAGCAGCGTAAATGTTTGTTTGAACGGAACATACACGGGTCCGAAACCGGCGGCCATTACGATACTGGCTAGGAGAAGCACGAAAAGCAGTCCAAAAACAAAAAACGGGGAGGAAAACAAAAGATGCCGACGCTTGAACAACAGGAATCCTCCTTATGATTTCGAGATACGCCCGCTTACCAAGCTATTCGGCTGCGGCGGCAAAAGAAACATTTGTCTATGTACAAATATTTTTACCTAATGCAAAATTTATTCTATAAGGAAATTTTCTTATAGTCAATAAAATTTGTTATTTCAGGGAAACATTCAAGAGAGCCCGATGGCTCTTCACTCGGCTTTTACTATGGAGGAGGTCCTTCAAATCATGTCCGCTGTTCTCGGCTTTACGTGTCTTTTTATCGGCCTGGTGATCGTCAATGCCGTCTACTCGTATCAAAGCAAACACATCGATCCCGCCTTCGGATCAACGTTTCTTTTTCAATTGAAGATGCTCCCTTTGTTTCTTCCCGCGAATCTGTTAATCGGGTACGGTGTTCGCTGGGTACAGCAAAGCTTCGGTCAACTAACAACGGCTCTCGTATCAGCCAAAATCATCGAGCTTCTGGTATGTCTGCTTATGGGATATATGTTCATGCAGGAGATGCCGACGTGGAAAACTTGGGTCGGGCTTCTCATTATCATTGGCGGGTTTATACTGATGAAGTGGAAGTAAGCAGCGCTGCGTCTGGAAGACTTTGTGGGGTGAAATCTAGCGATCCTCGTGATAGACTGTAAGGGCCCTTGAGAGACCGGGTGGGACGAGACGTTCGGCTTCACCGGTTCTGTCGAGAGGACAACTACATTCAAGGCCGAAGCTTCTTTCGAAGCGCGGGGGAACCCATCTTTTGGGGTGAAGCCATAACTCTATGGCCGGGTGATTGCTCTTTGACCCGAACCCGTCAGCTAACCTCGCAGGCCGAAAAAAGGAGAGGATCTTTTTTGAATCGCATGAAAAAAACTGCTTTGGTGAGTGTTTTGGCCCTTACTTCGGTGTTCGGAGCCGGTATGGCATCTGCTTCCGCAGCACCATGCCCCGTTACCGATAACAATACGTTGTCGACGATTTCTCAAAAATACGGCATTGATCTGTCCTCGCTGCTTAAGTCGAACCCGCAGCTTTCCAATCCGAATGTGATTTGGAAAGGAATGATCATCAACCTTCCGGGATGCGATAACGGATGGCAGCCAACGACTCCGGTGAAACCGCAGCCGGTTCCTGCTAAGCCACAACCGACGGCGCCGGTGAACACTCAGCCGACAACGCCAGCCAAGCCGCAGCCGACGACTCCGGCACAACAACCGGATTCCGGTTCCCAGCAAGGGACAAATCAATCCGCTTTTGCCAGCCAAGTGGTGAATCTCGTGAACCAAGAACGCGCGAAAGCCGGCCTTCAGCCGCTTGCTTCCGACAGCGCCTTGACCTCTGTGGCATTGGCCAAAGCGAAAGACATGTATAATAACAATTACTTCGATCACACGTCTCCGACGTACGGGTCTCCATTCGATATGATGAAATCTTTCGGCATTCGTTTTTCGTATGCCGGTGAAAATATCGCAAAAGGCCAGCGTTCTCCGCAAGAGGTAATGAATGCATGGATGAACAGCCAAGGTCACCGTCAAAATATTTTGAGCCCGAACTTTACGAAAATCGGCGTTGCTTACTACAACGGCGAATGGGTTCAAGAGTTTATCGCGAACTAATAGCAAATCTCATACAGATATCGGATCGGTCCCCTTACTGGGGATCGATTTTGTTTTTTTTGAAAAATAGGCATTTCTAAAATTTTTTTTAGAAAATTCCGTATGAAACGATACAGACATATTCAATTGTTTACTGGTATCATGAAGTCAGGTAGGCAATGAACTCGAATCTGTATATGGGCACTTGGATTCGAAGGAGCTAGTAGTGCAACCGGACCATCTTTCTTAGCCGTCGCTAGGAAGGGTGGTTTTTGTTTTTCAATCATTTTTTTCTAACTAGGGGGTATCCTAAATGAAGCAACCGATAGATTGTCAACTTCTCATCGAACAATTAGAGATCCCGCTGGAAAAATTCGAAGCGTGGAAAAAAGAACAACTTAAACATATGAACACAGAAACCCATGAAATAGCCATGAACGGGAACGGGACGGCGGATTATTTTGAAGATTCTCTGCGTCCGTCTTCCGAAATTTGATTAAGGTCATTCCCCACAAAAACTTTCCCCACCAGCCAGATTGCCGTTTCCCAAGGACGGGGGCATTCCGGTTCTCCACATCCCCGCATTCGTCGCTCCGGGAGATTTGTCCCATCTTGAGGCGTCTCCCGGCGAATCAGACTAACAGTCCGCAGTCAAGGCAATATGACCTTCGCTTCGTGCATCCAGATGGGGACCGCTTTAATAATTGCCTAAGACCGTGTACATACTAACAACAGACAGAGCAGGATAATTACTTATTCCTTCAACCCTTCTGCAACTCTCGCCAAATGAGGGAAGGACGAATATGTCTCGCTGGAGATCATCGATAAGATTTGTACGCATTTCGGCATTCAGCCGAACGTTATCATGGAGCATAAAAAGGATCGATAATGCCTTCATTGTCACAAAATTGCGCCCGTCACTGTCTTGTATAATGAATCAAAAATACAAGGCATATTTAGAATGCCGTTCAACGGGAGGCAAGGTGTATGAAAATATTGGTTGCCGGAGCAACCGGTGTCATCGGACGTTCGCTGCTGCCTATTCTGGTACGGGAAGGCCATGATGTGATTGGCATGACGCGGAATGAAGCCTCGAAAAGCATCATTATGGAAATGGGGGCATCCCCACTGGTTGCAGATGCTTTAGACCAGGAGTCCGTGATCGACGCACTTCGGGAAGCGCGTCCGGAAGTCGTCATCCATCAGCTCACTTCTTTAAGCAATTACAACTTGGAGGACAATGCCCGAATCCGAATAATCGGAACCCGAAATCTGGTCGACGCCTCGCATGCGGTCGGGGTGAAACGTATGATCGCACAAAGCATATCGTGGACCTACGAGCCGGGAAATCATCCTGCCACGGAAGAGGTTCCTCTGGATTCGAAAGCGCCGCAGCCGCGAAAAAGGACCGTTGACGCAGTGCTGGCTCTGGAGCAGGCGGTCGCCGAAATGCCGGAATACGTCATTCTTCGATACGGTCTGCTCTACGGTCCCGGAACGTGGTACGACCGCAACGGACTGATGGCCGAGAAGGTGCGGCGCAAGGAGCTAAAGGCGACGGAAGGAGTAACTTCCTTTCTGCATGTCGAAGATGCGGCGCGAGCAGCGGCTGATGCGCTGAAATGGCCGAACGGGCCGGTGAACGTCGTGGACGACGAACCCGCTCCGGGAACGGAGTGGCTGCCCTTCTATGCCGCAGCAATCGGCGCACCCGTGCCGGATATCCAGGAAGGCAGCAATCGCGGCGAACGCGGGGCAGCCAATGCCAAGGCGCGAAAAGACTATGGCTGGAAGCCGCTTTATCCGACTTGGCGCGAAGGCTTCCCGGCAAGCTTGCAATCCTAAGCGAAAAGGGCCGTCGGGATGATTCCCCCGACAGCCCTTAACGCCGTTCTATGACAATCTTGCTGGCTGACTTTTCGTTGCTTGCCCTTGCAGCTTGCGGTGATGAAAAATATATGAGCCGGCAATTAATCCGAAGCCGATGAAGAAAACAAGCCAGCCGCTTGCCGGGTCACCTACTGCAATGCTCGAATACATTGCCCCTGCCAAATCAATGACAAACCCCGCATAAGCCCATTCCTTAATTTTGGGAAATCCCGGAACCAGGAGCGCGATAACCCCTAATAATTTCGCCGTGCCGATAAACGGTAGGAGATAAGTGGGATACCCCAGATGATCGAATAATACCACAGCTTCGGGAACCGATAAAATATCCGGAATCGAACCTAACGTCATCAACGCCGCCAGCAATCCTGTAAAAATCCAGTAAACAGTTACGATCTTCTTCATTCCCATCCCTCTTCCTTCATTCGGAGTCGTGTTAGTCTCATCCCGATTTACTTAAGCTTTGCCAACTGCTCTTCGAGACGCTCACTTCCTTTGCAGCTCCTGCATGTAATTACCCAAGCGGTCGAGCTTCTCATCCCAGCTGTGGCTAAACGATTCTAGCCATGCCCCCAGCTCCAGCAGCGGCTGAGGTCTAAGCTTGCAGATCCGCCGGTTAGCGATCGCCTGCACCTCGACAAACCCTGCGGCGCTAAGCGCACGAAGATGCTTGGAAGTTTGCGGCTGACTGAGCCCAAGCCGATCGGCAATTTCCCCCACGGTTAAGGGGCCTTCCCGCAAGAGCTCAACCATGCGCAGCCGATTCGGCTCGGAAAGAGTTCGAAAGGTCGAATTCATGTTCTAAATATACCCGATTAGGAATATTCCCGTCAAGGAATATTGAAGATGTTTTTTTAGCTACTCCCCCCACCCTGCAGGACGAACGACAAAAAAACCGACCCCTGCGAGGGTCGGCTAGAGTGTTGAGAAAGAGGTTTTGACTAAGATAGAGATACATACGGAGGTGGGGTATCCACTGGAGAAGCGATAGCGGCCACCTTTGTCTTCGGGAAATGTCCGCTAACAAGCGGCTTCCAATCAAATTTCCCGAGGACCCGGGGTCCCCGCAAAGTACTAGGATTAAGCCTCCCAGATTCAGCTTCACTTTGCGGGGTGGGGCAGCGGTCGGAAGTGGATACCCCCCCCCTCGTAACCTCTATTATCTTAATTAGCCACGTTCTTAACACTCGGACCGCCCCCCTCTAGGGCCGGTTTTTATGTGCGTGAGCCTGTATTTTACACCATAATTTTACAAATATCGTTCGTAAATTCGACCGGATCTTCTATCGGCAGCCCTTCGATCAACAGAGCTTGGTTGTACAAGAGTGCCGTATACAGATTCAGCTTCTCTTTATCCTGCTCGTATGACGTCTCCAGCGATTGGAATACCTCATGATGGATATTGATTTCCAGAACCTTTTCCGCCTTAACACTAGGATTGTTCGGCATGGCGTTCAATATTTTCTCCATCTCGATACTGACGTCACCCTCCGTAGACAGACATACGGGGTGAGACTTCAACCGCTTCGAGGCTCTGACACTGGTTACTTTGCCTTCCAGCAGACCTTTCATGTAGTCGAACAGCTCTTTGTGATCGTTTTTGTCGGCATCGTCGTTGTCCTTGTTGTCTTCCGCTTCAAAGCCCAGATCGCCGCTGGAGACGGACTTGAATTCTTTGTCCTTGTATTTCATCAGCATCTTGACGGCGAACTCGTCGATATCGTCGGTAAAGTACAAGATTTCGTAGCCCTTCTCGGCGACAAGTTCGGTTTGCGGAAGCTTCTCGATTCGTTCGTTCGACGGTCCGGAAGCATAGTAAATATACTTTTGGTCCTCCGGCATTCTCGATACGTAATCCTCCAGCGTGACCAGCTTCTTCTCCTTGGAGGAGTAGAACATGACCAGATCCTGCAGCACCTCTTTATGGCTGCCGTAATCGCTGTAAACTCCGAATTTCAGCTGTCTGCCGAACGATTTGTAGAACTGCTCGTATTTCTCTCTTTCATCCTTAAGAAGGCTTAGTAGCTGGCCTTTGATTTTGCTTTCGATATTTTTGGCGATCAGCTTCAATTGGCGGTCGTGCTGCAGCATTTCTCTGGAAATGTTGAGCGATAGGCTCTCCGAATCGACCATCCCTTTGACGAAGCTGAAATAGTCCGGCAGCAGATCGGAGCATTTGTTCATGATCAGCACGCCGTTGGAATACAGCTCCAGCCCCTTCTCGAATTCCTTCGTGTAGTAGTCGAAAGGAATATTTTCCGGGATAAACAGGATCGCCTGATATACCACGGCCCCGTCGGCGCTGATATGAATATGCTTGATCGGCTTGTCGAAGCCGTAATGCTTCTCCACATAGAATTTCTCGTAATCCTCGGCCGTCAGCTCGCTTTTGTTTTTTCTCCAGATCGGGACCATGCTGTTAATGCGCTGCTCTTCCGTGTAATCCTCAAATTCGTTGTCGCTGCCTTCCTTCAACCGCTTGGAGGTAACGTCCATCTTAATCGGATAGCGGATAAAATCCGAATATTTCTTAATGATTCCCTTCAGACGGTATACTTCCAAATACTCCTCGTAGCTCTCGTCCTCGGTGTTCTCTTTGATCTTCAGAATAATTTCCGTACCGATCGTTTCTTTATTGCAAGGCTCAATCGTATAGCCTTCCGCGCCTGCGGATTCCCACTTGTACGCGCTATCGCTGCCCAAGGCTTTGCTGATCACCGCTACCACGTCGGCGACCATAAAGGCCGAATAAAATCCGACGCCGAATTGGCCGATGATATCGTGGCCGTCCTTGAGTTCGTTTTCCTTCTTGAAAGCGAGTGAACCGCTCTTGGCGATCACACCGAGGTTCGTCTCCAACTCTTCCTTGGTCATCCCGATCCCGGTATCGAGGATTGTCAACGTTCTGCTGTCCTTGTCCGGAATCACTGTGATATAGTAGCTGTCTTTGTCGAAAACCAGCGTATCGTCAGTTAACGCCTTGTAGTAAATTTTGTCGATGGCATCGCTGGCATTCGATATCAATTCGCGAAGAAAGATTTCTTTTTGCGTATAAATCGAATTGATCATCATTTCCAATAATCGCTTGGACTCGGCTTGAAACTCTTTCTTTTCCATTACGAAATCTCTCCTTTTTGGACAATAAAGGGTAACAATGGCTGCAAACGCCCACGCTGTTAGCACTCTCTATCTTCGAGTGCCATCCTTTATTTTTTATAACATTCCTCCTTTTTAATGTCAACCCAAAAGAAAAAACGCCTGGAAGCCCAAGCGTCTAGCGTTTTATTCCTTTTTGACGGACGTTACTTGCCCGTGCGTCATAGCGGCCAGCTCATCGGGCGTCAGCTTGAATACGGCTTTCGGATGTCCCGCCGCCGCCCATAAGGTCGGGTATTGAAACAGGTCTTCGTCGATCATCGTCAAAATCGGCTCCGGATGTCCGATCGGCGTAACGCCCCCGATGACAAAGCCCGTATGCTCCCGCACGAAATCCGCATCGGCCTTGACAAGCTTATCGTCAATGCGACTGGAGATGAGCTTCTCATCCACCCGGTTCACGCCGCTCGCGACAACCAGAAGCGGCTTATTCGACGGCTTGAGCCGGAAAATGATCGATTTTGCGATTTGCGCCACCTCACAGCCTATGGCGTCCGCGGCTTCTTGGGCGGTTCGAGCACTGTCCGGCAGTTCTACTACCCGGTTCGGATATCCCAACTCCGTTAATTTGTCCTGCACGCGCTGCGCGCTTTCCTTTAACTGACTGCTCAAAACGTTTCCCTCCGATAGGTCCGGACTGTCGATCCGGCCTATTTTTCGTCCTTCACAAGGTCCAGCAAGATACCGTTAATCCCGTTCAGGAAAGCATTCGCACTGGCCTTGATAATGTCCGTGTCCATCGCCCGTCCGGAGTAGATTTTGCCTTGATGCTCAATACGAATGTTGACCCGGCCGACAGCCTCCATGCCTCGGGACAAGCTGTTGATTTTATAGTCCTTGAGCTGGATATCCAGACCAACCAACGTTTTGATCGCGCTGTACAAGGCATCAATCGGACCGTCGCCCACGGCGCTGCCTTTCATCGACTCCGAGCCCTTGTTCAATTTGACAGCAGCCGTCGGGTTCTGATCGTTGCTCACCACCTGGAAGGACTCCAGCTCGTATAATTGCTTGCTGCTCTGCTCGACGGTCCGGTGATTCGTGACGAGATAGAATACGTCGTGATCGTAAACTTCTTTCTTCGCATCGGCCAAGGCAAGGAACTTCGCGAACAATTGCTCGAAATCGTCGGCATCGCTCGTATCGAAGCCCATTCTCGCGACGCTATTCTTGAAGGCGTGCCGTCCGGAACGGGCGGTCAGGATCAGCTCCATGCTATCCGCACCGACCTCTTCAGGCGACATGATTTCGTATACCTGTTTGTCTTTCAACAAGCCGTCCTGATGGATGCCGGAGGAGTGCGCGAAGGCGTTCTCGCCGGTAATCGCTTTGTTGACCTGCACATCGAGCCCCGTCAAATGGCTGACCAGCCTGGACGTTCGGTGCAGCTCCGTCGTATTGATATCGGTAAAGGCGTTAAAATGGTTCTCTCTGACCTTAAGCCCCATCACGACTTCCTCCAACGAAGCGTTGCCTGCCCGCTCGCCTAAGCCGTTGATGGTGCATTCGACCTTTTCCGCCCCGTTCTTGATCGCGCTCAGCGTATTGGCCGTTGCCAGACCGAGGTCGTTGTGACAGTGCACGCTAAGAATCACGCGGTCGTCCAAATTTTTGAGCCGTTCGTTGATTTTGCGGATCAACTCGCCGAATTCCTCCGGAACGGCATAACCTACCGTATCCGGCACGTTAATCATAGTCGCTCCCGCTTTCACGACGGCCTCGATCGTCTTCCACAAGTATTCGAAATCCGACCTTGATGCGTCCTCCGTGGAATACTGCACTTGCGGAAGCAGCGTCTTGGCATACTTGACCGCGTCAACACCCATTTGCAGGACGGCTTCCTTGGAGCGGCTGAACTTCTTCTCCACGTGGATGTTCGAGGTGCCGAGCACAATATGAATAAGCGGATTCTGCGCCAGCTTAATGCTTTCATAGACCGCGTCGATATCGCTTTTGACCGCCCGGGCCAAGGCTGTGATCGAGACGCTGTTGCCTACGCTGCGGGCAATTTCTTGGACCGCTTGAAAATCTCCCGCGGACGAGGCAGGAAAGCCTGCTTCGATAATATCTACATTAAGCCGCTGTAACTGCTGGGCAATCTCTATTTTTTGATGAAGATTCAATTTCGCGCCTGGAACTTGTTCACCGTCACGCAGCGTAGTATCGAACACTATAATTTTACGTTTCATCCTCTGTTCCTCCCGTAATCGCATTTTTCTATATCTATATGTGAAGCGGGGTTGATTAAACCCGGAATTTAACCAACAAAAAAACCCCGTCTCTATGTATAGAGACGAGGTTGAACCCGCGGTACCACTCTAATTCATTTCCTAAGAAATGAGCTCAATTCGATGGCCATCACCATCTATCCCTGTAACGGTGGAACTCCGGCTTACCCTACATGTCAGGCAGCTGTTCATAGACGAGTTCGAAATGAACGACGTTACCGTTTCGCACCAACCAACGGCTCTCTGAAAGGTCATTGCACTTCTACTATTTCTAATCTTCACATTTGAATATTGAATTATTGGTTATTATAGGGTAATCCGATCGACTTGTCAAACCTATTCTGCACCGCCTGCTTCCGCCAGAAATTGCTCGGCGCTTCTGACCTTGCCGATTCGCGGGAAAATGTAGTTGCAGGAAGCTTCGTGCTCCTCCTTGCTGAAGGTCTTCATGGCATCCGTGATGAAGATTTGGTGATAGCCGAACTGAAATGCTTCCCTCGCCGTGCTTTCCACCCCGATATTGGTGGCGATTCCGCACAAGACGATCGTATCGATCCCTCTCCGGCGAAGCTGAAGATCCAGATCCGTACCGAAAAATGCGCCCCACTGCCGTTTCGTGACCACGTAATCGTCCGGGCGAACGCCCAGCTCCGGGACGAACTCGGCCCAGCCTTGAGGAGGCTGAACGGCCTGAACCGGCTGATCCGTTGCCGGCATTAATCTGTCCTGCCCGTCGTGGAAATCGACATTGACGAAGGCGATAAACCCGCCTTTCTCACGGAACAACCGGACAAGCGGGACAGCCTTCTCGACCACGTCTTGTCCGTTCGAGGTTGCCACGATTCCCTTCTGCAAATCGATAAGGACCAAAGCTGTTTTTTGAAAATTCACTTGTAATGGCATCATTGAGTTTCCCTCCGTTTGGTTTCTTTGCGATTATATCGGAACATCGCCTTCAACAAAGGCGGTACCGCGAAAAAGATAAAAAAGGTACGAAACAACTGATAGCCGGCCACCATTGACAAATCCGCATGAATCTCATGGGCGATAATGCCCATTTGATCCATCCCCCCGGGAGCGAGACTTAACAGCCCGGTGGCGGCGGAGACGGACTGGAGCTTGGTCAGCAGCACGCTCAAGCCCAAGGCCCCCAGCATCAGCAGCAGTCCGCTGCCAACCGCCAGCGAGATCGTCCGCACCTTATGCGTCAACCGGCCCGGCTTCAGCATCAGCCCTACGTGAACGCCAATCAAGAGCTGCGCCGCGTTAAGGACAAAGGACGGAAGCGGCGGTCCCTGAAAGCCGGTCCATTGAAGAACCGCCGTTCCGATAGCCGGACCCAGCAAAAACGCGGTCGGGAATTTGATCTTGTTCCCCAAAATGGCGCATCCCACGCTGACCAGCGCATAAACGAGCAGGTTCAGAATCATCCCGCTGTCCCAACCCGCCGAAACGGCGGACAACGGAGCGCCGGACCCCGAACCTTCGTGCGCTTGCCCGAAGAGCGGACTCGTTACCAGCAAGGGCACGCACGTGATGATCAGGATCAGCCGGATCACCTGCGTGACGGTGACGACTGTGAGATCGACCCCGTCGGTTTCCTCCGCCAACACAAGAACCTGCGTCAGCCCTCCGGGTATGCTTCCCAGCAGCGAGGATTTGTAATCGATCTCCGCCAGCCTGGAGACGGGATAGGCGATGCCCGCGCACCAAAGAAGCAGCAGCAGCGTCATGAGCAGCATTGACGGCAGCTGATACGACATTTCCTTCAGCGCCGCCGCCGTCATGGCCAGCCCGATCGTGTACCCGACGACGATCATGCCTGCGTTTCTGAACTGCCCGGGCCATGCGAAACGTCCCTTGAACACATTCGATCCGATCAAAACGGCGAACATCGGACCCAGCAGCCAGGGGATCGGCAGATGCAGCAGCTTGAACGCGATGCCGCCGATGACAGCCGCAATCAGAGAGTAGGCGATCCCGGTGAAGCGGATCGGGGTTTTTCGTTTATCCATTACTCTCCCTCCCTATCTTTCTATCGTTATTTTGAATAATATGTGCATTTTTATGCACATATTAGAGTAAAAAAAAGAGATCATTCGAGCAGGTCGGCAATCGTATAGGTGCCCAGCACATGGTCTACCTGCACAATAATGTCGGTCATGAGTTTCTGAAACGATTCGTTGACCTTTTTTCCAAACAAATGATTTCCTGTCGTATCCAGCATCTGGTTCCATAAGGGCTCTTCTTCGTGCAAAGCGTTATAGATCTCGGACAGCGTAATCTCTCCGGGCTTTCGGGTCAACTGATAGCCCCCTGCTCTGCCCTGCTTCACTTCCACAATGCCGGCTTCCGCCAGTTGAGCTAAAATTTTGCGAAGCGCTGTCGGCTCGCAGCGGATCTCTTCCGCCATTTCGGCACTGGAACGCTGCTCCGAAGATAAGGCGAGTACGATTAAAGCTTGCAGCCCGAAGCCGAACCGCTTGATTTGTGCCATGTTGCCCTGAACAGCCTCCTCCGGCCACTGCTTTTAATGTGCTTAATTTAGCACACTTTAAAACAAAAAACAACCCCGACTTTTATCGCGCCCGCATCAAGCCCGCCGGCCAAACGCAAGCTCACGTCGGGGGTTATCTTTTTTTTCGCCAATTGGCGCTGTTCCGATCCGTTTACCTCTGTAATCCTGTCGGCTTTTTCACCAAGCGTATCGATCTTGCATTGACCAGCAGAATGCTGCCGACGATGAGCACGAGTCCCGCCACCAAATTGACCGATATCCGCTCGCCCAGAAACAGGACGCTGCAAGTAATCGCAATCAGCGGGATCAGAAACGTAAACGCTCCGACCTTACCGGCTTCGCCGGAGCCGACAAGCTTGAAGTAAGCGAGCCAGCCTAGCGCAATAACGAAAACCGAAATAAACAGCAGACTCGATACGAACGGAACGTTCCAGACGATATCCGTCCATTTTTCCAGGACAGAACCCGAACCCAGCAGCAAAATGCCGCCGATCATCAATTGAAGCGCCACGGCCCAGACCATATCGACCCGCGCCGACATTTTCTTCGTATACATGGTACCCAAAGCCCAGCTCACTGCACAGCCGAGAGCGAGCACGATCCCGGTAACGGACAGATGTCCGGCCAGACTGCTTGCGCTGATCTCGAATACGCCAAGGAATCCGAGCACAAGCCCGATCCATTTCAAGCCGAACATCTCTTCTCCCAGCCACAGCCAAGATAAAATCCCGAGCAATACGGGCTGTAAGAAAACGATAGCCGAGAAGAGACCGGCCGGCAAATAGTTCAGTCCTATCGTTTGAAGGCCGTAAAAAAGAATGATGTTCAGTACGGACGAAATCACATAAACGGGCCACGTCTGCTTCCAATTGAGCTTCTTGTAGCCGGGCAAGGCGACGCAGATGAGAATCAATCCCCCGATGCACGTCCTCAAGCCTGCAAATAACAAAGGCGGCGAAAAGGAAAGCGTATATTTGGACAGCGGCCAGTTGATTCCCCAGACGATAACGAGAAAAGTGAGATACAAAGCCGCCCGCGAGCGTGAGAGCTGCAACACGATGAACACTCCTTGTTGTCAATGTTTACTCATGATACAATAACTATCGAAATAAATAAAATGAATGTTTATTATAAGGAGCATACCATAAGTGTTATGACCCATTCCCAAATTCAACTGTTCGTCAAAATCGCCGAAACCGGGAGCTTTACCAAAGCCGGTCATGAACTGAATATGACACAGCCTGCCGTTAGCCGCGCCGTCTCCACGCTGGAAGCTGAGCTCGGCGTGACTCTCCTGATCCGCGACCGCCGGAACGGGATTATTTTGACGGACATCGGCGAACGCCTCTTGATTGTGTTCCGGGATATTTTGCAGGGCTTCGAGAAGGTGGAGCAAGAAGTGATGGCCGAAAAAGGCTTCGAAGTCGGGACGATTCGGATCGGCTCTTTCCCCTCGGCTTCCGCTTATTTTCTGCCCAAAATTTTCAGAGTCATCGGGGAAAAATATCCCCGCATTCAATTCGATCTGTACGAAGGCACCATCGATGACCTCAGAGAACGGCTGGCCTCCAGAATGATCGACGTCGCTTTTCTCATTCCCCCGCACGATGAATTTGAAATTACTCCCTTGCTGAAAGAAGAGATGTTTCTGTTCATCCGGGACGACCATCCTCTGGCAGACCGTTCGACCATTCATTTACAAGAATTGAGCGACGAGGCGATGATCATCTGCAACGGAGGCTATGAAATCCCGATCTTTGAGCGATTCCGGGAAGCCGGGGCCCGTCTCCAGGTCAAATATATCGTCCATAACGTGAATACCTCGTTGAACATGATCCAAGAAGGTCTCGGTGTGGCGATCATGTCGAACATCTCGGTTGCCCTGTCAACCTTGCCTCCCAACGTTCGAATGCATGCTCTAACGCCTCACCCTTACAGAGAAATTAACCTGGCGGCTCCTTCCCTGCAAGAAGCTTCCATTGCTGTAAAGTTGTTTATCCAGACCGCACGAGACTTGTTCGGGGAATCTTAAAAGCCGTGCGCTCCGGCAAACGTGAAAGAACCGCGAATCCCAGCGATGGGACCGCGGTTCTTTCTTTTTATCAGACTTGCCTTTGTTCCTCCGGCGGGTTCCCGGCCTCCGACTTCCCCCACTTGGCGGCCCATTTCTCCATTTCCTTGAGCGCAGCCTGAAAATCCAAACCCTTTTCCGTCAACGAATATTGTACGGTTACGGGGACCGTAGGAAAAACTTCGCGGCGGACAATCCCGCTGTTCTCCAAATGCCGCAGTACGTCCGTCAAAGATTGCGTCCTGACGACCGCCACATCCCGATGAAGCTGCTTGAACCGTTTGGGCCCCTTGGACAGCTCGGCAATGACTAGGAAAGCCCATTTCGCTCCCAAAATTTGCAGCACCGAGCAGATGCTCGAGAACCCTTTCTCCTCTTCCTTTGCAGGCTCCATGCCCTTCACCAACTTACTTTTATTTAGTTAGTCAAAACATTTGGATAATATCCAAACATTTTGCCTCCTTACGTAAAATACGTACCCTTATTATAATACAACCAAGAGATCTCGCAATCCCAACCGCCGAATCGGCATGCGCCGGCCATGACCCGATTTCGGCTGCTGTCCCGGACAGCGGAAAGGAATGATTCAAATGCATCGCATGTCTATTTATACTCTTGCGCTTGGCGTGTTTGTAACGGCAACCTCCGAGCTTGTCGTATCCGGCATTCTTAATGTCATTGCCGAAAGCTTAAACATTTCCCTTGCCCTTGCCGGGCAATTGATTACCGCTTACTCCCTTGCCTTCGCCATTGGCACCCCGGTCGTCGTGTCCGTCACTGCCCGCTTGGGACGCAGACAAGTATTGCTAGGCTCACTGGCGCTTTTTATTGTGGGCTGCTTGGTATCGTTCGGTAGCTCGAACATCGTCATCCTGATGGCCTCCCGCGTCATATTGGGAGTAAGCGCGGGCGTTTATCTTGTCGTAGCAATGGGCGTGGCCGCCAAATTGGTCCCCCGCGAGAAATTGGGCAGCGCCATCGGCACCATCATTCTAGGCTTTAGCAGCGCCATGATCTTGGGCGTTCCGATCGGGATCGCGATCACGAATTGGCTGAATTGGCAATCCATCTTCCTGATTCTGGGCTTGTTCAGCTTAGGGATTACCATCGTCATCTGGCGTCTTCTCCCGGATATCGAAGGGGATGCGCCGGTTTCATTCCGGCAGCAGTTCAAAGTGCTGGGAAGCGTCGTTGTCGTAAGCGGCCTGCTGCTCACGTTTTTCCGGGAGTCGGGAAATTCGATCTTGTTTACTTATTTGACGCCGTATCTTCAAGGCAGCCTTCATGTCAAAGCCTCGAACATAAGCTTCATTATGCTGGCTTTCGGCATTTTCGGCGCCATCGGCTCCCGGCTGGGCGGCTACGGCGTCGATCGATGGGGAGCGGCCCGAGTCATTACGTTCAGTATTGCCGTTCATATCACCGCACTGGTCGCGCTGCCATTCGTTTCCGACATACCTGGAATCGGGTTGGCGCTGCTGGCCGTCATCGTCTTTTCCATGTTTGCAAACGGCCCGGCGATCCAAAGCTATTTTATTCAACAAGCGCCGGAGTCGTCGAATCTTGTGCTTAGCCTGAATACATCGATCGTGCATTTGGGATTGGCCGCGGGAGCTGGAACGGGAGGACTTATGATCAACGCCGCTTCCACCCTCCAGTATAACCCTTGGACCGCGAGTTTCATGCTGGTGATCGGACTGGCGGCCGCCTTGGTCAGTTTCACGAGAGGGAAGAAGGTTGCGGTCAAGCCCGCTTAACGGTGAAGATAAAAAGAAGGCCGTACCCTCTTCAAAAGAGAGTACGGCCCGGGATGGCGCGTAGCCCGAGCTATCCCTCATAAGCCCGCTTTAAAGCTTCGATGTCCAGTTTATCCATTTGAAGCATGGCCTGCATCACGCTCGCCGATTTCCTGGCATCTTTGTCCTGCAGCAGCTCGCCCAAAATCTTGGGAACGATCTGCCACGACAGCCCGTACTTGTCCGTGAGCCAGCCGCATCTTCCTTTCTCCCCGCCTTCGGAGAGTTTCTCCCACAGCTCGTCGATCTCCTGCTGTGTCTCGCAGTTCACGAAGAACGAGACGGCCGGGGAAAAGGTGAACTGCGGACCGCCGTTTAAGGCCATAAATGTTTGCCCGTTGAGCTGGAACGTTCCCGATATGACCGTTCCCTTCGGACCTCGTCCGCCTTCTCCGTAGCGTGTAACGCTTTCGATCTTCGAATCTGCAAAGATGGAGGTATAAAAATTCATCGCTTCTTCCGCTTTGCCGTCAAACCACAAGAAAGGGGTAATTTTTTGCATACGCATTCGCTCCTTTTGCATTCGATTGGAATGAATGTCCTCTCGCCTGACCTTACAACTCCATCTTAGCATACAAAAAGGGACGCGGCTTCTTGCGGATTGCTGTTCTGCCTCGCGCATGGCTTTCGCCGAATTATCCGTTAACGACTCCTAAGACGAACCCATCGTATCCCTTACTGCCAACAGTCTGAATCGCCGTAGCGGATATCCGGTCTTCTTGCGCCAGCAGGTCATAAAACTCCCTGACTCCATTGACACGGGGGTCTGTGCTGGCTTCGTCAATAATCTCGCCGCCGCGGATGACATTGTCCCCGATAATGATCGTCCCGGGGCGGGAAAAGCGAAGCGCCCATTTCAAATATCCGGGGTTATTCGGCTTATCCGCGTCAATGAATATGAGATCAAAAGGTGCGGTTCCTTCTTCTTCCAGCCTAGCCAACTGCTCAAGCGCGTTCCCTACCCGGAGCTCCACGACGCCCTCCACCTGAGCAAGGGATACATTCGCCTGCGCTACCTCCGCATGCCGCGGATCGAGCTCCAGGGTAACGAGACGCCCGTCCGCCGGCAGCGCCCTCGCCATCCAAATGGTGCTGTAGCCTCCCAAAGTTCCGATTTCAAGAATACGTTTGGCGTTTTGCATCCGGACAAATAATTGCAGCAGCTTTCCTTGGGCTGCAGATACGTCGTACGGCGGCAAGCCCGCTTGCCGGTTTGCGGACAAAACCTGCTCCAGCACGGTGTCGTGAGGAATAAGTTTCTCCGTTATATACTGATCGACCCGGCTCCACATTTCCATTGCATCCATGTTACCCCAGCTCCCTTGTTTTGATTTTGACTTCCGCATTGATTTTAATTGATTCGAAACCATAAATATAATATATTGTTTTTACTATTTCATATATTTTATATATAGAACTAAGGAGACTTGTCATGAATCTTCATGCCCTGCGACTATTTCATACGATCGCTTCCACAGGAAATGTAACCCGCGCCTCCGAACTGTTGAATATTAGCCAACCGGCCATTACGGCCCAGATCAAAAAATTTGAAAAGGAGCTTTCCATTTCTCTATTGAAGCCTAGTGGAAGAGGAATTGCTCTGACGGATGCCGGAGAAAAAATAGCGCTGCTCGCAAAAAGGCTGTTCGCGGTAGAACAGCAGATCGATCAATTTTGTCACGAATACCGCGACGGCACGAACGGACATATTCGATTGGCTGCGACCTATTTGCCGGCCCAGTTTCTGATTCCCGCTTGGATCGCGAAGTTTAAACAGCAGTACGAACAGGTAGAAATGACGATTACAACGACCAATTCAAGCGATGCGCTCAAGCAGCTTTTACAGATGGAAGTGGACCTTGCGGTTTATGGAGGACTGGCGGAGGAATACCCGGATGCGATTCAAACGGAAGAGTTGTTTCGCGATGAGCTGTGGTTCGTGGTAGCGCCGAATCACAAATATGCGAATCAGCAAGTTTCGCTGGGCGAAATGATGAAGGAGCCTTTCGTCATGCGTGAGGAGGGAAGCTCGACACGGGAAAGATTGCTGGCTTTATGCCGAACCTACAGCGTATCCAAACCCCGAATCACGCTGCAGTTTAACGGATTGCATGAAGCGATCATGGCCGTTATCGCCGGATATGGCGCCAACTTCGTTTCTTCGTTGGTCGTACGGGAGTATGTACAGCGCGGCGAATTATGCCGGGTTTACGTCGAGGGCGTCCGGCTGCAAAATACAATTGCCATCTGTACCCGCAAAAACGAGCCTTTGTCCGCCGCTGCTGCAAATCTCGTACGGATTATTCGTCAATCCGGAGAGGATGCGGCACAATAGACCGAGCTCAGCTTGAGCCAGCCGCCTTCTCAAAGTAAGTCTTGCCGGATTCGGCATGATCCTTGAGCATGGGGTGAATTTTCCCCCAAAACGTGTTCAAAGCCGAATCTGTTTTTTCCAGTCGCAATAAGACGTCTCCGGGACTATATGGCTCCCATAAGTTATCGGGTAAATACTTTTCAAAAATGATTTTTATCCCTTTGCCGTCCCCCTCCACTTGTGCTTGAAGTCTTTCCATCGTTTGAAAGCCATCAATATCTATTGTCGCGTAGTAGCTTTTATCCTCTTTATATATCGAAATTCGATAAAACCTATTTTGATCCGGAGGGGCGTATTCCGAAAATTCATACTCCCCGACCCACGATTCCATTGGTGAAGAGGCTATGGTCGGTTTCACTTCTTCCGGTTTGTTTCCCGAAGGCGCATGCTGAACGTTATCGTTTAACGCCGAAGATGGAGGATTAACGCCGCATCCGATCATCGAAACGATGACGAGGGCGAGGATTGCGCTCCCTATTGATCTCGCGATCACTTTATTTATCATTTATGGGATTCTCCTTGTCGTTCACTTACATCGATCCTTCCAATCGTTTCCTCCCCTTTACAGGATTTCAGTATATCTAAAAGATGGAAAAAATTCAAAAACGAAATTAGGCGGTTTCGGTCGATCACCGGGAAATTATAAAAAATGAGTATACGGATTTTATAGTGGAAAAGGGCTTATAATTCGCCCTTCTCCAATTTCTCAATCATGGTTGAAATGTCGATACCAAAAAGTTCTCTACGCTCCTTTGTAAGTCCTTCTGTAAAGAATATTTTGGCTCGTAAGGCTTCAAATGAATAGCCCCTGCCTAAACGGTGAATGACACGGACAAGGCTGTTCAGAGACTCCGTATAGGCGTTTGTGATGCGATGGTCGAAGTAGGCGAATATCTCTTTTTCCCAGTTTGCCACAGCCTTTGTAAGAGGCTCAAAAGCGGATTGGAGTTCCTTGGGTATTTTAGATTTCCAAAGGTAGTATTGGAGGAATGCCTTTTGTCTTGTATCGCTTTCCCAAATATCGAAAAAGGACTCCTTTAATTCATACGCAATACCGAGAGAGGGGTAATTCTCAATCCACAGGTCAAGCGTTATCTTTTCCATCTCCGTGAGCTCTTTGTGGCGTTTCGGAAGGATAAAACGGTCGTGCATAAGCCCCCGACGTTCCTTCGGTGTTAAGCCCTCTCGAAGCTGTTTGCGAATGGTTTCTAACGCTTGGTTCGCCATACGGACAACATGAAACTTATCAATAATGATAGTCGCCTTGGGCAATACAGTCTTTACAGCGTCCTTGTACGGTTGCCACATATTCATAGCAACGTACTGTATTCGTCCTCTGTTTGGAAGGCGTGAGAGGTAGCCTACAACCTTTTCCTTGCTCCGATTGGGCAGAACGTCTAACAAAGTACGTTCCTCGATGTTGGTCAAAATGCATCTTGGTTTAATCATGTGAATTTGGTCTATACCAAGCCAATTAGGGGTTTCAAATCGTAACGTTTCTTTCAGACGGTTACTATAATCCCGAAAAATATTGCGTATCGTCTTTTCGTTAAGCCCTACGTCCTCTGAAATACTGACGAATGTTCGTTTAAGACTTTGCTTCTCAATGTAAGTCAACAATCGCTTGGTGCAGTTCCGTCTTTCGTCAATGGTGTGGTCTAAACGTTCCCAGAAGGTTTGAGAACATTCACGACAACGATACCTCTGACGCTTTATAAGAAGCCCTACACACTTTCCGTGGATAGGCAAGTCCATACAAACCTGTCCCCTATTATCGTGCTTATAGAGGTTCGCATTGCATCCACAATGAGGGCAAGCTGAAGGTGGAGAGTTCGTCACCACTTTTATTAGAAAATCAAACTGATTCTCAAGAATACTTAGTATGTTGAATTTTGGAAGATTTAGAATATCCATTTGAATTTCTTCTGTGCATTTACGATGCATGTTCCTTTTTCGTTTTCGAGTGAGTAGTCAAAATACCGCTAAACATAAAAGATAACAATGAACCGGCAAAGCAAATAGCCGCAAATATGCCTACGGCGGAAAAACCGTTAAAAGTCGCATAAATCAAGCCTGCGATCCAAGAGCCGAGTGTTGTCGCAGCGTACATGATCGAATTGGCCAAGCTTGAGATCGTGCCACGGATTGTCGGATTTAACGAATTCAGCAGTCCCAAAATCAGCGGAAATGCGATTCCCATATTAACAAAAATTAAAAAGCATACACCTTCGAAAACCGAAACCGATGGAAGGTGAGGCAAAGCAATAAAACATGCAATAGAGACAAGAAAACCCACAACCATCGTATTGAAACGGTTTAACCTTTTGATCACATAAGCACCGCTAATGCTCCCGACCATATTTCCAAGACCAAGAAAAAACATCACGTACCCCACTTGATCAATCGAAAGGTGAAAGCGGTCCGTCATCCATTTTCCAATGAAAGAAAAGGCAGCAAAGAATCCGCATTGAAATAAGAAATGAGCCAGGAAAGATCTTCTCGCTATTCGGCTTGTCAATAGTGGGACGTATCTTTTAAATATTGGAATCTTGGATCTTTGGTCATGCTTCGGTTTCATTTCGGGCAAAGCATAAAAAATAAATATCGCCACCAACAACGAACATACTCCGATTGTAAAAAAAGGATAAGACCAATGGGTTGTAGCAAGCAGGCTTCCAATAGGTATGCCGAACGCCTGGGAAGCAGCCAAACCTGCCATTACGATTCCCGATACTTTGGCGATCTTTGGCGCAGGAAACAGAGCAGGAATCGAGGCCCAGACTTGAGGCGCTGTAAATGCTGCGCTGACTCCGGCTAAAAAACGGAATAAAAACATCGACCAAAAGCCTGTGGCAAAGCCACATAAAATTGTTGAAACCGAGAAGCAAACCATGCCGGAAAGCATCACTTTTTTTCGATCCCACCCATCGGAAAGCGGTCCGGCAATCAATGCAAATACGGCATAACCTAAAGCATAGGCTCCCACCATCCAACCGGAATACTCGGTCGAGATATGAAACAAGCTCTGAAGAGTGGGGATGAGCGGAGAAATCAAAAATGTATCGGTACCGATCACAAACATGATGAGGAAAAATAATGCTGTTAATTTTTTCATGCTATTTACCTTCTCCTATCGTAATTAGTTTCGTAGTTAAATAACTATTGAACTAATAAACAAAAAAATAGATTTCTTTCTACAGCGTATCCAGAAATCCAGGCAAGCAAGTTTGAAAAGTCTCTATATCGATACTCATATACTTCGTTTGAGCTTCTTTTCGTACCTTGATCAATTTCGCCTCCCTTAATGTACGCAAATGATACGAAGTATTCGATTTCGAAGTATCGCGAATGTCCATTACTTCTCCGCAATTCATCTCCTTCTTGTTGGTGTACAGAGTTCGAATGATATCCAGTCTTGTTTCATCAGCTAATGCCTTAAATATTTTGACCCTTTGCTCATCATTAACCATTATTTGAGTAGTCATAAAACCATTGTACTACGATATCGCTACAAATCAAGGCTTTAGCAAATTACCACCATATTCTCCGATTTATAAGTGAGATGCTTTTAGTTTGTCTCCACTATAAACGTCGCCCCGAAAGGACAAAGAAGCTGTTCATGGAAAGTTAGTCCGCTCTCTTGGCAATACGGAATGATACGAGAAAGCTCAGGACGATGAAGAGCAGCTGAGTCAATAAGGCCAGCATGATTCCCGTAAAGATACCTTGGCTAGAATGCTCGCTTACAGCGATTAAAGCGCCGCCGATTCCGATGCTCACTCCCGGGCAAAAAGCGTCGACGAATTGAAGATACGCGGAAATCTCGCCTTCCTCCCCCGAGCGGGCATGCTGCAGCGCAATGGCTCCTGTCGTCGGATTGGCCAACCCAATGCCGAAGCCGGTAAAAATTTGCGATATGACGGCAAACCCGATTCCCCCACTCTCCAACCCTACAGCAGTGATGACCAGCGATACGCCGACGATCATTAAGCCAATACCGGCTGTAACCCGCTTTTTTCTGCCGCGGCCGCTATCCTTTTCGTCCAGTTTGGATTGCAGCCAAGCTGCGGTGGACCAGCTTAATGCACCTGCGGCGACGATCAGCCCGGCAAGGTCTGCGGGCAAGCCTTTGACCTCCGTCAGAGCCAAGACGACATAGCTCTCGGTAGCAACATAGCACGCAACATACAGCCCCCTTGAAACAATGGTGGCCGGCAGCCCTTTTTTGACGGTAAACGTTCCCGCAGGGAGCAGTTGCTGCAGTGGCCGGACCATGATGATCAACCCGATAAGCGCAAGTGCAATGCCCTTCCAATCGGAAACAAAGCCCAGCCCGCTCAGCAGCAGACTTGTACCTGCCGTCAGCAATACAGCGTATCCTTCCTTGCGTCCGCTTTTTTGAACTGGAGCGCTAGCCGTTTGAAGCTTGCGAAAGGAAGGAAGCGTCAGCAATACGGCCAAGGCGATCAAGGGCAATACAAGCCAAAATACGAATCTCCACGAGACATATTCGGCCAGCAGCCCGGCAATATACGGACCGATCAACGCCGGCAAAATATAAGCGCTGGAAAACGCGGCCAAAATTTTCGTCCGGAGCGCATCGGGATAGCTTAACGTAATGCTGTAGTACACGCATGTGACAATAGCGCCTGCGCCAAAGCCTTGAAACGCTCTCCCCGCGATTAACATCGGCATATTCACGGAGGTGGCGGCAACCAAAATACCGGCTACAAAAATAACGATAGACAAAGAAAAAGAGCGATGCACGCCGATTTTGCCGATTTGCTGGCCGATAACCATCGTGCCTAATATTTGCGTCAACAGAAATGCGCTGAAGATCCAGCCGTATAACGAGATGCCGTTCAAATGCTGTGCCAAATCCGGCGCGATGGTCGTAATTGCCAAGCCCTCGAACGCTACGGTAGTTACAGCCAAAATGATACCGATGGTCAATGCCCGATAACGAGCGTCAAAAATGGCTGCCTTGCTTTCACCTTTTTCCATTCTCTCATCCCCTATTTACTTGCTAGAACATTAGTTGCTTTAGCAAGTATAAGTTATAAAAAAATTATAGCTGTTAACACCTAAGCTGCATTAAAGAAACTAAAAAATAGTCTTGTCTATAGTTGCTATAGCAATTATATGATTAAAAAAACGCAAAGCAGTAAAACGGACAAATCTCTACAAATCCTTCACGTTATTGTACATAACGGCAAGTATTCTTCTAAAAGTCTCGACTTCTTCCTCGGACAAGCCTTCGACCGTTTTCTTATAAGCTTCGATCGACGGAGCAAGGATGTCCTCCTTGATATCTCTGCCCTTCGGCGTTAAATATACCCGCAGCGATCTGCGGTCCGTCTCGTGGGTTACACGATAAACGAAGCCCTTCTTTTCCAGCTTGAACAGCATCCGGGCAATGTTCGTCTGATCTTTATACAGCCTTTCCGCAAGCTCTTTTTGGGTGATCCCCTCCTTCTCCCAGAGAATGACCAATATCTCCCATTGGTCCACGGTAATATCGAAAGGGTTAACGACCTTTTGATAATAATTGTTAAGCTTCAAATCCGCGCGGTGTACGATAACGCCGATATACTTTTCTAATTCCAATGGCAGCCTCCACCATAGTCGACATGATTATAGTTGCTATGACCATTATAATTTGCGTAGTTGGGAGTGTCAATCGGAAAAATGGTTACTTTTTCATTGGGTGCTTTCGGTGAGCATCTTTACCCGCGATACATCTAAAAGCAAAAAAGCAGCTTCGAGGTGACATCACCTGAAGCTGCCTTTTTCTTATCTGCTTACGTCTTCTTTTGTGCCGCAGCGCCCTTTTCGTCACCGAACAGCTCCCGATTGGAAATGCCCGGAAGCCCCAGCGAGACTAGAAAGGCCAGCACCGTAACGGCGGAGACGCAGATGAAGACCACGTGAATGCCGTGTGCCAGATCCGCGGCTTCGCCAGTGGACGCGAATGCATTGAACACGACGCCGAAAATCGCGATAAACACCGTCTGACCAAGCGTGTTCATGAGTGCACTCGTCGACATGGCGATGCCGCGCTGGCGGTTTTCAACCGCGTTCTGCATCAGAATCATGAGCACGGTTCGGCTAACACCGAGGCCGAAACCCGCCAAAAGCATGATGACGAAGAACACCGGCACCGGTGTGGCCGTCGTGATCACTGCTAGCATCCCCCCACTGAGCATGAGCAGACCTGCTCCGAGGACGGCGACCCGCTTGGGCGGAAACCGTCGCATGAGCTTGCCTGCGGCTGTCGCGCCGAGCGGCCATCCGACCGTCGCGATGGCGACCGCGAAGCCCGACACGATCGGTGATTGATGCTTGAGCGATTGCAGCCAAAGCGGGAAATAGACCGTCGTCGCGATAGGAAAGGCGTACGCCAGAAAGCTGAACAGGTTCGGAATGAGGATAGCCCTGTTCCGAAATAGCTCCAGCGGCATGAAAGGCTCGGATACGCGCCGCTCGACCGCCACAAAAGCAATGCCAAACAGCACGAACATAGCTGCGAATATCAGATTGACCGGCGAAAGGAAGCCGCTCTCTCCCCCGAACAGCAGCACAATGAGCAGCGACGAAATACTCGCCAGAAACGAGACCGCTCCGATCCAATCTATGGATCTGCCCGCCGGCCGGAACGTCTCCCTGAACGCGAACGATAGCAGCAGCAGCGACGCCAGACCGAGCGGCAGGTTGAGGAAGAAAATCCATCGCCAGTCGGCGAATTGGACGATCAGCCCTCCGATCAGCGGTCCGACGATGCTGGACAGAGCCCACACGCTGCTGAAAATCCCCTGCAGTCGGGTCTGTTCCTCCGGCGTATAGATGTCGCCGATGATGGTCATCGTGATCGGAAAGATCGCCCCGGCACCTAGTGCCTGCACAGCTCGGAAAATGACAAGCTGCAGCATCGTTGCCGCCGCCCCGCAGAGGACGGAGCCGAGCAAAAAAACGGCGATGGCGATCATGAGAATGCGCTTGCGGCCGTACAGATCCGCGAGCTTGCCGTAAATCGGCGTGGTGACGGCCGTGATGAGCAGGTAAACGGAGAACGTCATGTTCATCAGTTCCATGCCCTTCAAATCATCGACGATGGATTTCATCGCCGTGGTGACGATCGTCGCTTCCATCGCGCTCAAGAACATGACGATGAGAATGGATACGAGAACCTTAATTACGATTCATGGGTTCCCACCACCTCTCGTACGAACTTTTCAAGCGCGGTGACATCCGTGATGTGCTTGTTGCAGACCTCGCTGTCCACACACAAATAGTTGCCGATCGCCTTGTAATAATCAGGCGAAGCGTTCGCCGGCTTCGATTTGGTGACTGCCGAAAACAACGCAACTTCCGCATGCCGGTTGCACAAAAAGCATACGCTTTTATTCGCCGGGATAAATCTTCCTTCCATGCCGACGAGCTGCCCGTTCAGACGGTACACGATGAACAATTTATTTGTCGCGATGTCCACCCAGCCAAAATAAGTGACATAGCGGTAATCGATCGCGGTTAAATCGGGAAGCTTCAATTTTTTGTTTTTGGGGAACAGCTTGGCAAGCTGCTTTCCCGTCACTTCCGGAAATTCCGTCAAATAAGGCTCCAACGAATGCAAATAATGCTGGAATTCTCTCTCCGTACGCAAAGCGGAAACACTTTCCAACATCTGCTTTTGAAGGTCGGCGGCATCCGGGAAGGCTTCCATAATATTGAAGTGAGCGTTATATCTTACCGATTCCACCACTTTCGGATCGGTAACGGAATGGCAGGCCCGCTCCAGCAGATCGACCTGCTTTTTAATGAAGTTATATTGATGGTTTCTAATGAATGGTACTGGTTTGACCATGGCTCTCAGCCCCTTATTTTTGATGAATACAAAAATAGGTGCAAAGCCCATCAATTAGAAACGATCCAAGCCTTCTCGGGCGACAAGGTTAACGAAATCACCATCCGGCCCATGCAAAGTATCGCCCTAATGTTAGGCTTTGCATGAGCTGCTTCTTGTTCCGGCAAAATACTTTGCCATCTTTACCGCCTCCATTCATCCGCCATTATAAAAGAAATCGGCTTTAGCCGCAATTGCAAAATCAATTATAACGAATGTCGCCTCATCACAATTTACGATCATGCCCCACCGTGATGGCTACGCATCCCGTCTTATGCCCTTTTTCGACATACCTGTGAGCGTCGGACATTTGTTCGAACGAGTAGCGCCGATCTATGATCGGTTTTAGCGCCCCCTTCTCCATCAGCTCTTTGAGGAGCAATAAATCTTCCGTACGGACCTTCGCTATTCCCTGCCCTACGACAGAGACGTATTGCCCGTTCGGTGCCAGCGCTTGCTTGCACTTCGATCTCGAACGTTTCCCTACCGCATCGAAGACGATGTCGTAGAGCTCTCCTCTTTTCGCTAAATCCTCTTTCGTGTAATCGATGACCTTGTCGGCTCCGAGAGATTTCACCAGTTCCAAATTGGCTGTACTGCATACCCCGGTAACCTCAGCACCAAAATACTTGGCAAGCTGTACCGCAGCGGTTCCTACCGCTCCCGAAGCTCCATAGACAAGAACTTTTCGTGCGCTCTGAATATTTCCTTTTCTTAGAAAATGCAATGCCGTCGTTCCCCCAAAAGAAACGGCAGCCGCTTCCTCATAGGTCACATTGCCCGGGATTAAGGCCAGCAATCCATCTTCGCACAAGCAACTATATTCGGCATAAGCGCCAAAACGCATTCCCGTGAACGCAAAAACCTTTTCGCCCACCTTATATCGGGTTACATTTTTTCCCACCGCTTCAATTTCTCCGGCTAGCTCGACTCCGAGTATCGGTTTTCTAGGCTTTCGGAAACCCATCATGATACGCATAGGGATCCGATACAAGAAAGGACCGTTCAACCCCCGGACTCTGCAGTCCCCTGAATTTACGGTCGTCGCATGAATTTTTATCAGAACTTCATTTTCCTTGGGAGCCGGTTTTTCGACCTCTCTCAGCTCCAAAACATCCGCCGGTCCGTATTTGGTGTATACGATCGCTTTCATGGGGTTCCTCCAGACCACATTTTGCAATTAGTATACCTGGAGCGCAGTATGAATATATAGCTACTTAAGTATGGTTTTGGCCATGGCTGTGCGCCGACTTACAACAGCCCCAACTCGCGGGCACGCGCCACCGCTTCAGTACGCCGCTTTACCTGCAGCTTGTCGAAGATGTTCCGGTTATACCCTTTCACCGTGCTTAACGCAAGGAAAAGCTGCTCGCTAATCTCATGATTTGAGAGTCCTTGGGCGACGAGCTGCAAAATCTCCAACTCTCGCACGCTCAGAGGCTCGATTAGGGACTTGGCTGTCCGGACTTGGTACGGACCGGATTTGCTTCCGCCGTTCAATCCCTCCGCTTCAAATTCACCAAGCAGCTTACCCGCATACTCCGGCATCCTCTCATGAGTAACCGCTTCGCGCAGCAGCCTTCTCATCGGAATGCCTTCATCGACGAAGGTCCGAATACAACCGGTGGGCTGGGCTAATGTCAGAGCTTCCGCCAGTAGCTGCACGGCTTTGAGCTTTTCGCCGTGCTTATGGAGAGCGACGGCTTGCAGAATCGTGATTTTGAGCCGCTCATCCTCCCACCCCTTGGCTTCTGCCTGCTCTCGCAATGGCTCAAGCAGCGCCAGCGCTGCGGACACGTCGCCTTGTGCCAGATGAACCCGTGCCTGGCTAGCGGAAAGCTCGTGCTTTTGCGCCAGACGAGCCGCGGCCTCCACATGGCCTTGTTGAAGCAAAACAAGCACCTGTGCGGCAGCGATATGAGGCGTCTGCTTCACGAAATTTTGCCGGCGGGCGATATGATCGGCCTTCGCTAAACTAGCAGCCGCTTCGGTCACCTCTCCCCGTGCAAGCTTCAGCCGGGCGAGAACTACCTCGACTGCAACGACTCTGTCCGTATGCTGCAGCTGCTGCGCCAGTTGGACAGCTTGCTGCCCGTGGTGCATCGCGGTCTCCAGATCGTTCCATTCGTAAAAAATACGGGCCAAGCCCAGATGCGCTTCGCATGCAACCGGGAGAGGCGGATCGCCGGCCAATTGCAGAGCGTGCCAGTAGGTCTCAGCCGCGGTATACAGCTGATTGTCCGCTTCCTGGATGTACCCCAGACCGAGTGTAGCCATCATCGTGATCATCAAATGCCCGATCGTCCGGCTGATCGATAAAGCTTCGGTATAGGCTTGGCTTGCCGCCGCACGATCCCCCCGGAGCTGGTAAGCATAGCCCAGCGTCCACGTCGTGGCCGTACGGACAGGCAGGTTGTCCGGGTGCAAATATTCCAAGGCGCGCCGCGACTCAGCAATGATGGCGTCTTCCTGGTGCGTGTTGACAGCCAGCGTGGCACGTATAGCGGCGATATGCCCTATTAGATCCCGGGTCTTAGCGTCTTGCGCGGTACATTGAAGCCCTTTTTCCGCAGCTTGCAGCTTCTGTTCAACGCCAGCCGGTTGACCGGCCATCAGCAAGGCAGAGGCATGCATGACGCTCAACACGGGCCTCGCGTCCAACTCTTCCTTCGGCATCGAATCCAGCCAATTCAGGACAGGGGCTACCGCACCGCGGAAGAGCAAAGGCATCCCTTCCCCCTCGATCAGGCGTACGGCGCGTTCAACATCATGGGCGGCTGTCGCATGGCGAAAAGCTTCAAGCTCCAGGCCATGGTCTTCGTACCACTCGCTGGCACGCAGATGCAGTTCCGCTGCGCCCCGCTTGGACGAACCGACGGTGGTTTGGTACAACCGCTGCCGCAGCAAATCCGCAAAGAGATGGTGATAACGGTACCAACGCCTCTCATTGTCCAAGGGAACAATGAACAGGTTGGCGCGTTCGAGATATTGCAAGGTTTCTTGTCCGGAAAGAAACTCATCGGTTCCCCCACGGAGAACGGCATCGCACAGCGGGCCACACAACCTGTCAAGGATGGACGTGCGAAGCAAAAAAGCCTGAATGCTTGCGGATTGCTGCTGCAGCACTTCTTCAACCAAATAGTCCAGTACAAAATGATGGCTGCCGGTAAAGGATCGGATCAAGCTGTCAGCGTCTTTATGTCCCTGCATGGAAAGCGCGGCCAATTGCAGGCCGGCAATCCAGCCTTCCGTGCGGGATTCAAGCAGGGCGACCTCTTCCTCCGAAAGGCTGAGACCCATGACCCCGCCTAGAAATTCAGCCGCTTCGTGAGATGTAAACCGCAAGTCTGCGTTGCGGATTTCAGTCAATTGATCCCGCACGCGCAGACGGGCCAAGGGCAGATTGGGGTCCTCGCGGGTGGTGATGAGCAGATGCATCTGTGTCGGCATGCGTTCCAGCAGAAAGCCGAGGGCATCGTCAATCGGCTTGGAATCTATCATGTGGTAATCGTCAAGAACGAGAATGAAACGGTCCGGAATGGCGGTGATTTTATTGAGCAGCGCTGTCAAAATCGTTTCCATCGGCAGAGGGCCCGGGGCTTGGAGCATACCAACCATGCCCTCTCCACTGTGGATTCCGATCGTCTGCAAAGCAGCGAAGAGATAAGTCAGAAAGCGCGCCGGATTGCTATCCGCCTCTTCCAGTGACAGCCAAGCGGCACGTTCCGGGCAACCGGCGAGCCATTCGCTGACAAGCGTGGTTTTACCACACCCTGCCGAAGCGGAGATGAGGGTTAATTTGCGGTGCATCCCCTCGTGCAGACGCTCGATCAGGCGGGGACGAAGGACAGCTTTTGACCGGGGAGGAGGGATATACAGCTTGGTGGACACAATTGGGATAGACATCATTATCACCGTTTCTCCGAAGTCCATTGTGGCGGATACATTTTCCTAATTATGTTCGACAGTTTAACCGGATTTCCCTTTTGCACCCCTACCCAGCATCCCGGTGATCTTCATCAATGTATGTTTGCAACTAAAAGTGCTATAATAAAAGAATTCAAGATGTTATTCAGTTCCACAATAAGGGAGGAGAAGCATTCATGAATACAAAACAATTAGAGAGAATCCATACCGGAAAAGGCTTTATCGCGGCCTTGGACCAAAGCGGCGGCAGCACCCCTAAAGCGCTGGCCCAGTACGGCGTTCAAGAATCAAGCTACTCTAACGAAGAAGAGATGTATGCACTAGTACATGAGATGAGAACGCGCATTATTAAAAGTCCTGCGTTTGATTCCCAGTACATTTTGGGCGCGATCTTATTTGAGAACACGATGGACCGCTCTATTGACGGCCAATTGACAGCCGATTATCTTTGGGAGAAGAAAGGGATCGTGCCTTTTCTGAAAGTCGACAAAGGGCTTGCCGATCTGGAAGACGGGGTTCAGCTCATGAAACCCATGCCTGATTTAAACGACCTGCTGAAACGGGCGGTGGAACGAAACATTTTCGGGACAAAAATGCGCTCGCTGATTAAAGAAGCCAATCCGGCCGGAATCAAAAAAGTCGTTGAGCAGCAGTTTGCCATCGGGAAACAAATCGTGGAGATGGGACTCGTTCCGATCATCGAGCCAGAAGTGGATATTTACAGCACGGATAAAGCAGCATCGGAAAAACTGTTGAAGGACGAAATTTCCGCTCAATTATCCGCCCTCGACAAAGATGCAAAGATCATGCTTAAACTTTCCATACCGACGGAAAACAATTTCTACAGCGATCTGATGAAGGACCCGCACGTCGTACGAATTGTCGCTTTGTCAGGCGGCTATTCGCAAGCGGAAGCCAACGAAAAGCTGGCACAAAATCACGGATTGATCGCGAGCTTCTCGCGTGCTTTATCGCAGGACCTCACCGCCGGGCAATCCGACGAGGAATTCAACGCACTGCTGTCCAAAACCATTCAAGATATTTACGAAGCCTCCATTAAATAAAAATATCACGACCCCGAACTTTAACTAAGCTCGGGGTCTTTTCTTGTGTCGTGCGGTCTGAGTTTATACGAGGAATCCCATGAGCCTTTTGACGTTGTTGGCATTTTCCGTAGAAGTAAGAGATTCAAGAAGGTCGAAGGCTACAGCGAATGCGGTCGACGGGTTAAAAGAAGTAATGATATTCCCGTCTCTTACAACAGGCTGGTCCGGAATCACGTGGGCTCCCATCGCTTCCAACTGCAGCTGCCGCTTGCGGTTGTTCAGATTGTAGGTCGTCGCCTGTCTTCCTTGCAGAATGCCACTTTGGCCAAGCGGTAAAGCCCCGACACAAATCGAGGCAATGATCTTCCCCTGCCTGTCGAATTCACGTATAAATTCAAGGACATCGGGGCGATAAGCATCCTCATAAAATCCGGCCTCTTCAAAACCGCCAGGCAGCGCCAATGCATCGAATTCTTGGACGGTCACCTCTGAAATTACCTTTTCGGGAATGACTGTAAAATTCCAGGTACATTTTAATTCATTTCGAGTTCCGACGGTAACGAGCTGCGTTGATCCATCCCCCTCATCCTTGTTCCATCCGATCACATCTGTAAACACGCTTGCTTCCACGGCTTCAAAGCCATTCGGTAAAAGTAAACATACTTTTTTCATATCGTTCATCTCCTTTTGTAAGAATCATATGATACAATTACTTATTAGTAAAATTGAAATAACTAATCTTTATATTTAGAATTTCTGATAACAATACACATCTATGGGGGGGATAAAAATCGACATTCGTCAATTTCAATCCTTTAAAGCCGTTGTGGAATTGAATAGCTTCACAAAAGCAGCTCACGCTCTTCAGTACTCACAGGCCACGATTACTTCTCATATTCAGCAAATCGAGCATGAAATCGGGGTCCCCTTGTTTGATCGATTAGGAAAACAAATTAAACTCACCATGGTTGGACAGGAACTGTACCATTATGTAGTAGAATTGCTATCCGCATATTCAAAAATAAAACATATTTCTTCCGATGACTCTACGGTCAAAGGCCAGCTCCGCATTGGCGCATCAGGAACCCTAACCGCATACAAACTAGGGCCCGTGCTATCAAAGTATAAAAAGAATTACCCTGAGGTTACAATCTCTCTTATCAACGATCATTGTTCCGCCTTACGACAGAGACTCCACTCCGGAGAGCTAGACATTGCGATCACCTTAGAACCGTGGGTATGCGATCCGCAGCTCATAACCGAAATTTACTTGGAGGAACCGTTAGTCTTTGTAGGAGAAAGTAATCATTCCATAAAGACTATCGAAGAATCCAATGGCGAGTGTATCATTTTTAGCGAGAAAAATTGTGCGTT
This sequence comes from Paenibacillus tyrphae, assembly GCF_000722545.1. Classification (GTDB taxonomy): domain Bacteria; phylum Bacillota; class Bacilli; order Paenibacillales; family NBRC-103111; genus Paenibacillus_G; species Paenibacillus_G tyrfis. The sequence continues at coordinate 383,734 of NZ_JNVM01000010.1, read as the reverse complement.
AAGGCGATTTTTTGAGGAGTACTTAATTCAGAAAGGTATAGATACGTGTAATTACTTGGAATTTAACAGCATGGAGGCCATGAAGGAGTGTGTTGTAAGCGGGTTAGGGATTAGCTTAATGCCTTCCATCAGTGTGGAAGCGCTGCTGCGCGACAAAAAAATGAAAGTTATAGAGTCCGCTTGTGAAACTCTAATGTTTTACGCACAAATTATGTATCATAAAAACAAATGGTTGTCTAAAGCTCACCGGAAGTTCATTGAGATGGTTAAGAGCGGATAAAGCTTTTCCGGTCCATTTAATCCCTCTGTGCATATCCCAAGTATTGATCAAGCCAAAATGCCTTCCGAAGAACCCCTCGGAAGGCAAAATATCTGGTGAACACCAAGTCGCCGCGATCCGGCACATACGGATTCGTTACCACGACTCCATGATCTTTCTCCGTCGATCGCATGTACTACTCCCAAAACGATTCGATAAAGTTGTTTAAATGATATTCCTCTTCTTCCTTTCCCCATTTACTCCAGTAAAATAAATCTTCATAATTAGCATCTCGAAAACTTGATTCATGGATTATAGTTTCTTTCATATTTTCCGGAACTGCATCGTAATATCCAAATACCGCAGAACAGTTCCCTTTTCCTCCGATTTTAAAACTCAATGTTTCAGTAAATTTCGTTAATTCCCTTAACGGAACATCTGCAGTCCAGATCGACATTCCGTCTTTCGATTCAATTTCTTCTTTTCTTCCCCACATCGAGGGTATTTCTTTTATAACATCAGGTAAATTGCATTCTGCAGCTTCAACCGTTAATTTCATTATGGGTTCTAAAATCACGGGGTATGCTTGTTTCATCCCATTCTTTAATGCCAATGATCCTGCAATCCTGTAAGACATTTGACATGAATCATATTCATGAAATGACCCGTTATATAGCGTTACTTTCACATCCACAACCGGAAAATTACCTAATACCCCACAAGTCATAGCCCGCTGAATGCCTTCGTGAACAGACGGAATATACTCGCTTGGTATTACATTTTCGCCAACAATGTTATTTACAAATTCATTACCGGTATCACGCAATTTGGGTTCAAGTTCAATCCAACAGTGACCGTATCTGCATAAACTTGATGACTGCCTTACAAATCTGCCTTCAGATCTCACGGTTTTCCTTATGGTTTCCTTGTATAATGCCTGTGGCTTTAGAACATCGATATCTAAATGAAACTCGCTTGATAAACGGTCAACAATGCTATGGAGATGTTGTTCCCCGTTACCTGCAACGATCGTTTGCTTACTGGTTTCATTTAAATAAACCATAAAATTGGAATCTTCTTCTGCACACCTTTTTAATGCCAGCAACATTCTTTTTAGGTCATTCATTGTTTTTGGTTTATTAATTGTAATGATCATATACGGCTCAAAAAAGTTGATTGGGCGCATATACATCACCTCCACATCCGGATTCTAAAATTAGCTTCACCCTAACGAGCGGCTAGTGCGATCCACTACATTTTGAATAAAAGATTGCAGTACTTCCATGAACAATCTTGCCGCCTGCCCCAAAAATTTGTCCTTACGATAAATGATACAGATGTCTTGACTCGGGGTAGGATGCAGCAGTTTAATGGCTGTAATGTTTTCACGATTCAGAGAATCTAATAGCATTCGGGGTAAAATGCAGGCCCCAATCCCCTGCTCCACCAGCAACAGCAGCGAAGATAACGTCGAGGTCACGATGGAATTGTCCAGCACTACGCCTTTCTCCTGACAATGATAATGAATTAACTTCGTAATCTGGTGTTCAGGACCGAACATGACCAGCTTCAATTGCTGGATTTGTTCGAACGGGATCGCCTTCGACTTCGCCAGAGGGTGATCCGATCGGATGGCCAAAGCAAATTCCTCGTGAAAAAGCGGTTCGATGACAATACGTTCGTCGGGATTTTCAGGTACCGTTGTTACACCAAGATCCCGCGTGCCTGCGACAACCTCTTTATACACTTCCGTCGATTCCGTCACGGTAAGCGAAAGCTTGGGGTAGGACCGATGGAAATCGACCAACAAAGCGTCAAACAGCAAATCCCCATCGCCGGGAAGTATCCCGATATCCAGCTTGCCGCCTTCCATCTTTTTCAGATCCGAGATCGCCCTTTGAACATAATCCATCCGTTCAAAGATAAGCTGACTTTGCTCCAAAAGGATTTGGCCTGCTTCGGTTAACGCGATTCGTTTGCCGATGCGGTCGAATAGAGGAAGCCCCAGCTCGTTTTCCAAAAACTTAATCTGCTGGCTGAGATTCGACTGTGTGGTGCAGAGAGTTTCGGCTGCTTTGGAGAAATGCATCTCCTTACATATAGCAGCAAAGTATTGAAGCTGTCTGAGTTCCATTCTTCCGCAACTCCTTTGTAAAAATCATCGTTTGAGCATCAAAAACATCGTCCAGACCGGTCATTAGTTAAAGTGATCATTTTCATCGGAATTACGTGATTGTTGCGCCATGTATGAGAAGCTACACTTGGATTATGAAAGCGAACCACATTAACCATACATTGAGGAGGCACTTAAATCATGACTCAATCGATTATTCACACAAGTCAAGTTCTGCGTCAAGTCGTCATCGGGCAGGTTCAAGGAATTTCGGAGGCGCAATTCGACGTTCAACCGGCAGGCTTCAATAATACCATCCGCTGGAATGTCGGTCACATAATCTATTGGCTGGATAAGTACTCTACCCTTAGCTTCGGCTCACCGTCCGCTATTCCTGGACATTACGAGACGCTGTTTGGCTCGGGAACCAAGCCTTCGGATTGGAACATGACACCTCCATCTAAGGATGAGCTGATCCAAGGGTTAACGGCGCAGCTTTCCCGCTTCACGGAGCTGACGCCTGAAATGCTGGATAATGCGCTTGAAGCACCGTTTGTGATGGGGCCGTTCCAATTCAACACCGCCGGGGAATTATTCAACTTCGCGCTGATTCACGAAGCCATTCACCTTGGCACGATAACAAGCCAGCTTAAAACGATCCAATGAAACTTGGCAGCTCCGATCTTCGTCCATAAAAAAAAGCAGCCCTTATCGGGCTGCGTGGCCCCGGGCTTCATCAAGCTCGGGGCCATTTCATCATCGATACTCTATCGCGTTTCTCCCCTGCTTCATCGCTGCCAGCGTTATTGACGACTTACAGCTTGTAATATCCAGGGTCCAATTAATTTCGCCGCATTATTCAGGATGGTTAAATGTTTCTCGCCGGGCACAATCTCGGTGAATGATTCATGGCTCACCTGCGTCGCCAGACCGGCGAATGCCACAACTTTCTGCGGATTCATAATTTCATCCTCGGCCCCTACCCACAGACCGAATGGCCTGTCAATTCCGGCAACTTCCTGCGACGGCCGCGTAGGGTTGAGCGCAAGCGCCATATTGACACTGTTGTACTGGACAAGCCCTATACCCGAATTCATCTGTTCTTCCGAATAATTATACCGGACTCCTGCTGCGTGTCCTTTCAGCAATCCGCCAGTAAGCTCGTGGGCAACGAAAGCTTTGACACACACCGTAGCGAAATTGCCGTTGCCTTCATTCATTGTGTACGATTTCGGACCAAAATCCGGTGCTACGAACAAATAGCCATTTACGAATTCGTGATGCGGGGAATTAATATAATTGACCACTAGTCCGGCTCCGGCAGAATGACCGCCTAAAAATACAGGCACGGAAGGAAACTGACGATGCGCGGCACTTATCATGCTTGTTATATCATCGTACACTTGTTCTACACTTGGCGCATCTCCTCGATCTCCGGCAGACAATCCATGGCCTCTAATATCCGGCAGGTACGTTGCGATTCCATAATTTTGACTTAACTGTTCCCCTATCGGTTGGTAGCCTGCCCCGCTGTTAGCGCCTGAGCCGTGATAAAATATGACAATTGCTTTCGGATTGGCGGGAACGTAACTTCGGTAAGCCAATCGAATATGATCGTTCGACTCCACATATTGAACATGATCGGTTGCCAGCCGATTCCCGGTGCCCGCATCGGCAGGGCCAACACCTTCCGACGATACGTCAGAAACCACGTTGTCAGAAAATCGGCAGGATGAAAGCGGAGTTGCGGCATAAGTTACAATACTCGTGAAGACAATCATCAGAATACCAAGGACAATCAGCAATAGTCTCTTGATGGTTTTCATATCATCCTTCTCCTGCCTTATCCGCGATGAATGCGGTCGAAATCATCTCTTAACGAAACCAGGCTTTCGCTTCCGAGTTGTTTAATATCCATATAACAATGATCGGGAGGTTAACATAGCTGCGGCGTAGGGGCTACTCCTTTTTCATTTGCTTTTGTTGGAGGGTCGAGGAGAGCAGCGCCGCTTCAGCTTGATTGCACCAGTGCAATACCATTTCTGCGAACTCTACTCCGTAGCGCTTTAGCATCGACGGACCTTGAAGAGACGAATCGTCCCCCGGACGATCCCACGAACTGCCTGGCTGGACTTCTTGAATTGCACCCAAGAACCATTCGAAGCTGGTCCGTCGCTCCCTTATCAGATGCATTAGCAGCTCCGGTCCCTCCTGACTGGCAAATAAAAATTTAACAAGATTCTCGTCCCGAATTTGTATCGGAGCGGACGGGGCAGAAAGCCAGTTGCGCAAAGCTTCCCGGCCCATGTCCGTAAGCTGCCACCGCTGACGCGACCTCGGTCCTTCGATGCCGTTCGGCGCTTCAATGAGTTGTAACGCCTCAAGCACCTTCAATTGGGGATATAACTGTCCGTCACTAATTCCCCAAAAAAAACCAACCGATCGTTTCGCCGCCTCGCGAATTTCATAGCCGCTTCGGGGCTGCAAAGAAACAAAGCCTAGAATAGTCCAAGCCGTCGGGGTAAGTTCCAAATGGTCCCCAGCAGGCCGTGCCGGATTCGAATTCATTTCCTTGCTGTCATCATCCTTGATATGCAATGCCAATCACCAGCCTTTTGCAACAATAATATCTCTCCCAGAGATATTATTGCACTCTTCGGCATCCGTTGTCAAACCTAAACAACCGTTATCATAATGTGTTCCATCTGCGGGAAGATCATACGTGTGCTGGGGTTTCTAAGCCGGGGTCGAAAAGCCCATGCTCATGCACCGATGCAAAAGCTTCTGCCGGACATCGAATGCCAGACCGTGTGTACACATCTGAGCGCACCAGGATGCAGGGAAGAGCAAAGGCATTACCATGAGCCTGTCCCGTAAGGGTTCGCCCGCTGATAATGCCTCCAGTGAATCGTTTCATTCCAAGCTAGCAGTTTGAAGCATTCTATTTAGTCAACCAAGTTAGTAGCTTTCTTGACCTTCAGTCTTACGCCTTGTAATGAGCAGCTGTACTCCGATCATTGCCACAGTAATAACAAGCATGGAGAGAAGCGCAGCATTAAAGCTTCCACTATAATCATAAATTGCTCCAATTAACAATGGCCCCATCGCACCTATAATATAACCTCCACACTGAGACATCGCCGACCACGCCCCAGCTTCCTCTGATGTATTCGTCTCAACAATCGGCAGCATAAGTGCCAATGGAAACAATCCTCCTGCGCCCAATCCTAGACATATGACAGCCGGCAGCATGGGCAGATGGAGCAATAACATAACAATTCCTATAAGCTCGGACACACTGCAGAGGATTAGGAAAAATCTTCGTTTGCCGAATCGGGCTACAAGACCGGGAACCGTTAATGATACGGGAATTTGAATAATGGTAAAGATGGTAAGGAGCATAGCCGAGCTTGCCGGGCTGTACCCAAAGCTATGTGCAATTGGCGAAATCCATGCCGTAACCGAATAAAACATACTTGCCATGAGTCCAAAAAATAACGTTAAAAGCATCGCTCTTTTATTGTGGATGGGCAGCTTGGAACGTACCAAACTTTTTTGGCCGGCTCGGTTTCGAAGAAAAACCGACCAAACGAGTAATGCAATAACGCCTAAAATTGCCCAGCATGACAAGGTCAACGTTAAGCTGTGATGGCTTCGATTGTAAATAGGAATAGAATATGCGGAAGCAATTGCCGCCCCTATGGTCATCGATGCGGAATATATACTTATAATACTTGGCTTCGTAGGGAAATACTTTTTAATAAATCCGGACAGCAGAGGACCCGCCAAGCTGATCCCGATCCCGCCGATCAAGGCGCTAACAACCAATATAAAGACTGAGCTAACGATCCCCCGCAAAGCGGTTGCCCCCGTAATTAGGATTAATGCAAAAAAAATGGTGCGCTCCAGACCCCATCGATCACGTAATGCTGTTGCCGCAGGAGCAAAAATCCCCATGCATAATACAGGAAATGTCGTGAGCAGACTTGCTGTTAGCCCGCTCATTCCGAGATCACCTTGCAGGGTACCCAGCAAAGGGGCGACAGATGTAATAATCGGTCTTAGGTTTAAAGCTGCAACAAAAATAGCTAGCAGTAAATAAAGCTTTTTCATCTGTATAGCCTCCTTCATTCTTATCTGTGTAACACACATTTAAGTATATGGATTTAAATTTCATTGATCAATCCTATAATCTATATTATTATGATAGTAAAATACTATCATTTAAGCAGGAGTCGTTGCATGGACACTCGAAATATACAGTACTTTATGGCCGTATTCGACCATCTTCATTTTACGAAAGCCGCCGAGGAGCTTGGAATCTCACAGCCAACATTAAGTCAGCAAATTCGCATACTTGAAGCGGAGTTTGGCACACCGCTTTTTGACCGCATCGGTAAAAAGGTGGTTGCGACCGAAGCCGGCAAACTCCTGCGGCAATATGGAACGAAGATGCTGCAAGCAGAGCTGGATGCCAAAAACGCCATTAAAGAACTTCTGTCCGGAGAGCGAGGTACGGTTCAGCTAGCCGTATTGCCCTCCGATTTGGATTTTCAGCTCGTTCCGCTGTTCGTCCAATTTAAGTCGAAGTATCCCGGCATCCAGCTGCAAGCTTTCTCCACTATATACATACAAGAAGAAGTGCTGAACCATAAAGTCGATATCGGGATTGGATTACAAGGTCCGGCGGATAAAAGATTAATTCAAATTCCGCTCGGATGTGAGCCCTATCATTTGATCGTGCATTCGGCAAGTGAGCTCGCCAACAGGAAGGAGATCACGCTGCAAGAACTGCAGCATCATTCATTAGTGATGTATCCCAAAGGCTATTTGGGTCGCGATTTGGTTGATGAGGCGTGTAGAAATGAAGGATTTGAATTAACTACCGTTATGGAGACCAGTTCAGCCATTTCGCTGCTGCAATTAGTGTCTGCTGGCGTAGGCGCTGCGATACAGCCTAAAGGATTGCTTAGACAAAACCCGGAACGACCGGATCTCGTAGCTATACCGATTGCAGGACCAACACCTGTACGTCATCTGGAGCTAATGTACTGTGCCGATCGATTTATTAGCAGCTCTCAACAGCAACTAACGAATTGGCTGATCGACTTCTTTAAGAAAGAAACCGATTAGCGACAAAAAATAAAGCAGGACAACGCTCTTACAGGGCATAAGAACGTTATCCTGCTCTTGCTTTTCCGCCGCCTTATAGGGACCTGGCAAGACGAAAGCCGAGATCGTCGATTCGAAACGTAGGGTGACTGCGGCGGCGGCACGTTGCCCCACAGCCTCTAGCCTCTTCCGCCCAACTGCCGCCGCGGAAAATTCGATAGGAACCGTATACTTTCTCATCGTATACATCCCAGCACCACTCCCAAACGTTTCCTAACATATCATGGAGTCCCCACGCATTCGACCGCTTTTGACCTACCTCATGTACCGTGCCCCCAGAGTTTTCATCATACCAGGCGATTTCATCAAGCTCACCGTACCGGTAACCGCCCGTCCCTGCTTTACACGCATACTGCCATTCCGCTTCCGTAGGAAGACGATAACCAACCGCCTCCGGGTTCCAGACGACACTTTCACCATCATCGCTTATCGAGTAACATTCCTGTAGACCCGAGTGCCGGGATAGCAAATTACAAAATAAAATCGCATCGTTCCACGAGACATCCACAACCGGAGCCTGCGGTTCGTCATGAGGTCCGACTGTCTTATGCACGATTGAGGAGTATAACGCCTTCGTAACAGGAACCGGTGCAAGCAAAAAAGAATTCACCTGTGCCGTCCATGCCGTTTTTATCCGATCGTCCCTTAATTCAACTTCACCTGCTGGAATTTTCACCATTGGATACTCCACATAACTACGCCGTTCGTTTAACACCTGCCTGCCTCCGTTCATGTTCATCATCCGCCGATAAACTTTTTCACGTAATCTTCGCAAATGTACCGGTTATCTTCACCATTGGCTGGCGGAATATTCGCTACTCTAAAAAAGCTTAGACCTATTACCATCGCTAACAGCCCATAGGCGGCGCTTTGGGAATCTTCTACAGACATTTGTCCCTTCGTGTTGCCGTAATCAAAAATCTTGGCTATGCCATGAAGATCAGCCAAATAGCTCTTGGATACGACTTCCTGCAAGTTGCGATCCAGTACGGCTTTTGAGAAAAACTGCAGAAAGAGCCTTGCTTGATCTTCGTACGGGATAAACATCTTTTCAATTCCATCCAGCTGCGAAACGTTAATCCTCTTCTCCGTGTCATTACCGTATGGCGGCAGAATATGTTTCAACGTAACGTCAATCATTTCGCCGGCTGTCATCGTGCTTTCAATCTCGGATTCTATCTTAAGACTGTAATAGGCCAAGAACGACTTGAAGGCCTCGATCGTCAGATGATCCTTATTTTTATAATAATAAGCGACAACTCCCTTGGAGCATCCGGCATATTCGGCCACCTTATCCAGCGTCATGCCATCCATCCCGTGAAGGCTGATACAGGTTAACGTAGCGTTTATGACGTCGGCTCGGCGCTTGGGTTCCATTCCTAATTTGGGCATGAATTCACCTTATTCTTTTTTATACTGACCAGACAGAATAAATAAAGTGTACCTAAGGAAGGATCATATTGTCAATCACAATTCCAAAGCTTTTGACATCTTGCTGTCTTACTCCATATCCATATCTCCCCTAATAAACTTGTGATATATTCATGAAAAATCGATCACTAAGGAGATGTGGATTGGTTATGCATAAGGTAATCGAACCCAAAATTCTTTATTTCGGCACCTCTGTCGTGCTTATAAGTACGATCAACGAAGACGGCACGCCCAATTTAGCTCCCATGTCCTCCGCCTGGTGGCTCAATCAATCGTGTATGCTCGGTTTAAGCAGCAAGTCTCAGACCGTTCAGAATTTGATCCGTGAACGCGAGTGTGTACTTAATCTCCCGTCCATCGACTTGATTCCCGCGATTGATCGGCTGACCTTGTTAACGGGTCGAAATCCGGTGCCCGAATCCAAAGTAATGAGGGGCTATAAACATAAAGCGGATAAGTTCGGTATTGCAGAGCTAACCCCGCTTCCGGCACAACTTGTTCAACCACCGCGCGTCAAAGAATGCCCCGTCCATCTGGAAGCCAAGCTGGTGAAACTACATCCGTTCGAAGAACCAAGTTCCCTTGTCGCTATTGAAGTCCGCATCGAAAAAATTCATATCGAAGAAGATCTTCTAATGGATGCAAACTCAAACTATATCGATCCTTCGAAATGGAGTCCGATGATTATGAATTTCTGCGAATATTTCGGACTTAGCGAGCAACTGTCTGCTTCAAAACTAGCGCCGGTCTTCGGACCGGGTTCTGTAAAATAAATACCGAAAAAGAGGCTGCAATTACAAAAACCTTCAACCCACGCTACAAGTGGAATGAAGGTTCTTTTGTAGTCTCCCGAATCTACATCAGGCCGTCGGTAAAACCGAATGGGTTGACCTCTTTAAATAGCTATATGGAGCCTAAGGGAATCGCCCCCCCTGACCTCATCATTACCAGCATTGCGCTCTCCCACGTTGGTTAGTTTCACTACCTAAATTATGAACAGCTTTCAACTACCTTATTCCGCCTCATGGCTTGGAACAAGACTTTTATCCTCGAATGCCGTCGAGAGAACAATTAAGGTCGTTGAAAATCCCAAAGGGCTGCACTTATCAAGAAAGCTACCCAACGATTCCGTTGTCTCGGTTAACACCTTCATTAAAAAGTTATACTCTCCGCTGATTCTGTAAAGGTCAACAATCTCAGGGCACGCTTCGCTGAAAGCAACGAAATCCTTACAATTACTCGTTCTAAACAAAACAAATGCTGTTGTATGCTTGCCCAGTTTTTGCGGAGAAAGCTGCGCTCGATAAGCGGTAATAATTCCTTGCTCCTCTAGCTTCCGAAGTCTTTCCGTTACAGCCGGTTGCGACATCGCAATCGTTCTGCTCATCTCGGACATAGGGATCCGGGCATTTTCGTGCATCAAAGATAAAATTTTCAAATCAATTTGATCCATAAGCAAAACCACCTCATTATTAAAGGTATTTTAATTAAAATAACGAAATATTTTAGTTATTTTATATATTATACCTCAATAATACTATGTAATTTATAGGTTATCCATAATAAAATATCAATTAATAAATCGCAAAGGAGAATACAATATGACCTTAACCGTAAATGATTCCCTATCTATAGGCAACTTAAACTTAAAAAACCGGCTCATCATGGCGCCGTTGCAACAGTACATGGGTACTCCCGACGCGTTTGCCGTTGACCACCACATTGAACACTACGGCCGAAGGGCAAGACATGTAGGGCTCGTCATCTTGGAATCCACCGCAGTCTCCGCAAACGGAAGACTATGGAAAAACGATATCGGGATTTTTACGGATCAGCACGTGAAACCTTTGATGAAAATAACGGCTACCATCCACGCGCATCAAACTCCCGTGTTCATCCAGTTGTCGCATGGCGGCAGGAAATCTTCGCCCGACGTTACGAATTCATTAGTCGCTCCCAGCGCGATTGCATTCGACGATTATTATGGCATTCCGGAGCCGCTATCTCTTGCGGGTATTGAACGTATCATTGAGGAATATCGTCTTGCGGCAAAACGGAGTATAGAAGCAGGGTTTGACGGAATTGAGATTCATGCGGCGCATGGCTTCTTGATTCACCAATTTTTATCGCCATTGTCCAACACGCGGTCGGATGCTTACGGAGGCAGCTCCGAAAACAGGGCAAGGTTCTTGAAAGAGGTTCTCATGGCGATCAGAGAAGAAGTCGGCAGCGACTATCCGGTGATCGTCCGGATTTCCGCCACAGACTATTGCGAAGGAGGGCTAACCCCTGAAGAGTGGGCGAGAATGCTTAAGCCGCTTGAATCTGAATTGGATGCGATCCATGTCTCTTCAGGCGGGCTTCTCCCCATACAACCTAGTGACGTATATACCGCTTATCAACTGCCTCATGCGGCTGCCATTAAACAACATTTTAAGATTCCCGTCATAGCCGTCGGCAAAATTTATACCCGCAGTCTCGCCAATCGTATATTAGAGGATCAATTAGCGGATGGTATCGCCATCGGCCGCCCTCTCTTAGAGGACCCGGATTATGCGGAACGTTTATTGATCAGTTGACGATTGGACGTTCTTGAGCCGAATAATGGCGAACGTCCGTAATCAAGAGGGATGATCGCTCCTCTGGGCTTTGCCCAAATAAAGTAGAGGAACCACTCTCATGGCTCCCCCCTTATCGAACCGCACGTGCCCTACTAAGGCATACAGCTCACCAACGTGATTCACCTTGAAATCAATATGTCGGACGAGGGCAGGAGTATAATACTCTTGTCCTCTTTCCTTTTCTTTACACAACTTCTGGGCATGTTTTGCTTTCTGCCTGTTTCTCTCCAAGGTCTCACAGTCGATTTCGCCGGCCCCTTTGTTTTCCTTTACCTGCAACCACGCTTCATGAAGTATTCGTTCAAACAGAATTTGCCCATAAATACTGTGCCATTTTAGCTTCAATACCTGATTCAAGTCTATCGCCCACGTTTCATCATACCCGGTCCATCCGTTCTTACCGCAGTAACGTGACAGTTGTTCGGTACACATTCAAGTGTTTGTCCACGAGGTCGTTCCCCTTCCGTTCAGCAGAGGTTTGGTCATCTGCCTACTCCCGTACTGCCCCTTAATGTTAATAACCTAACCTCTCAAATCCGCATTTTATTTCGCGATGGAATTCACTTTACGCACTTCCCGAAGCATCAACAAACCGATGAACAAGGATGCAGCCCCTATAATGACCAGCAATGCCCCGATCTCCAAGCCGTATGCCGTTAGTGCACCGTCCCGATACCCCATTCCGCGTATGAACCTGTTAAGCCAGTTCATTGGCAACGGCCAAGCGGTGACTTGAAAAAAAGTCGGTAACGCAAGTGGGGTGAGCTGAATTCCGGTCACAAGGAACGACGGATACAAAATAATGCTCATCCGCGAGCTTACTTTAGAAGAATCTTTGGCCGAATAGCCGATGAACATCGCCAACAGGGACAAAGCCAAAGAGTAAAGCAACAAAGGTACGATAAATAGATAAGGCGCCGCTTCGAATCGCAAGGTCCCAACTTGCTTTAATAATCCATAGCTTAGAAGCAATGAGATTGCGGTCAGAATGGCATAAGGCACACTGCGGGCCAAAAGCTGCAGAGGCGAAGAACCGCTATCCAGCAGCTTCTCCTCCTTTCGAAGACGAGGAGCGATAGAGCCGGCAGCACCGGTTGTAAGCATTAACGCGACGATGTTCACAAAACCAATTACCATCGTGCCGATAAAGTCAGTTGTGGGATTAAATAGCATTCGCTGTTGAAGCGATAACGGAGCAATGAGCCCTTTTGACGTTTCGGAGTCAACCCCTTGCAGGGCGAGGCGGGTCATGGAAAGCGTCATATTTTCCGTCGTTATGATCTCCTGAATGGCTGTTCGAATTCCGGTTAGCCCCGAAGGCATTGAATTGTCCATTAAAATTCCGATATTGGAGGATAGCCCTTGTAGCTTGCGTAGCTCCAGCTGGGTGGGAAGCACAATAACGGCAACGGCTTTTTCGTTCGCCAGCAGTGTTCCCGGATCCATGGGGCTTGGGAATACGTTTGTCACCTTCATATATTGGGATGCATTAATTTTGGCAGTCATTTCCCGCGAATACGCACTATGGTCCTCGTCAATGACAACAACCGGCGATTTATTAATCTGGTTGTTGGAGAACATTAACCCGAAAAACAAAGCCGCAATGAGTGGAGCTATAAAGATCGCAATAATATATTTGCTTCCTGCTACGTATTCCCACTCCTCAATCAGCGATTTCATCGAGGTTCACCTCTGCAGTCATGCCCGGAAGGAGATCGGCATTTGCGTCTATAGATATTCTGACGGCATACATGCTTAAATCAGCTTGTCCTTTTTCGCGCGTCATGCGTAAGCTTGCAAATTGAGGAGCGGATGCGATTGTAGCGACAACTCCGTCAACATTCACGGGGCGATTCAAGTACGGAATTCGAACGTTAACGCTTTGACCAACCTTGAGCTTTTGAATCTGGCCTTCTTGTATATAAAAGTCCGCATAGAAGGCGTTTTTTTGCAAAATGGCGACCGGCTTCCCTTGTGCGAGACGATCTCCCGGCTTTACGGCAATTTGGCTAACCGCTCCGTCATCCGGCGCCAACATATCCGCTTCGCCCCCTTCGGCGAATTGAACTTTAAATAAAGGATTGCCCTTTTTGACGGAACCGCCAACAGCAACGTTCATATAGAGAACTGTCCCCGGACCCTTGTCATAGACGACGGTTTTCTGCTCCGCTTCAAGCACGGCTTGTTTTCTGTACTCCGCCTGGCTGACGGCATCTTTCCCTTTTACAGCAAGAAGCAAACCTCCTGCGACAAGTAAGATTGCGATGCCAAAATATAAACCCATTTTCAGCTTCATTGTGTTCTCCCTCTCTTGATTGTTCCTAAATAGCCTGCATTTTGTTTATTTCATCGTGTTTTTTTGCGGCGTTGCCGGCAGCCTCCATGATCACTTCTCCCATGGTGGGATGGGGATGGATTGTCATCGCCAAATCCTCTACGGCTGCTCCCATCTCGATCGCCAATGCAAGTTCTGAAATGAGGGTTGACGCCTCTGCCCCAACGATTTGCCCGCCTATGACGATGCCTGACGCCGGATCGGCGACCACTTTGACAAACCCTTCCGCCGCTTTCAGCGCCAATGCTCTGCCGTTTATCGTAAATGAAGATTTCCCAATGACAGCCGGAATCGCTCTTGCCTTGCACTCGGTTTCGGTTAACCCGACGCTCGCCAGCTCCGGCTCGGAAAAAACGACAAGCGGAATCGCTTTGTATTCGACGGCAGAAGGCTCGCCCGCAATGGCTTCCGCCGCAACCTTGGCTTCATAAGAAGCCTTATGGGCAAGCGCCGGTCCGTTTGAAATATCGCCAATTGCGAAAATATGCGGAATCGCCGTTCTGCATTGTTCGTCTGTTTCTATCAATCCTCTGCTCGTTGTCGGTAATCCGATGCGGTCCAGCCTCAAGCTCCCGTCCGTATTCGGTTTTCTTCCAACAGTCACTAATGCATACTCCGCTCGAACAAGATGCTGTTCATCGTTTTTTAAATAGTGGAGGGTTAGCCCGTCCATATCCTGTTCAGCTTTAACGGCTTTCGCCCCCGTTATGATGGTGACGCCGTCTGCGTTCAACTGCCTAACTACAGGGGCTGTAAGGTCCGCCTCAAATCCGGGCAGCACTTGTTCTCCTCCCTCGAAAATCGTCACCTTGGTGCCGAATTTGGCAAACATTTGTCCCAGCTCTACGCCAATATATCCGCCGCCGATAACGACCAGACTGGTAGGAAGCTGAGAAAGCGACAGCGCTTCTGTGGAAGACAAAATACGATCGCCGAATGGCAAAGCCTGCAGCTCTATCGGACGAGAACCCGTTGCCAAAATTGCGTATTTAAAAGAAATCAATTGTTCCGTTTCCGACCCTTTAACCACAACTGTATGTTGGTCAATCAAGCTTGCCTCACCTTCGAGAATCGTTACTCCAGCACTTCTTAACAGGTAATGCACTCCGCCGGCCTGCTTGTTTACGACCGCTTGTTTGAACGCCTGAGCCTCCTCAAAGGAAGCCGAGGCGACCGCATGATTCCATTGCCTGTGCAAATTGTAGCGGTGCGCTTCCGCTATCAACGATTTGGAAGGTATACAGCCTACATTCGTGCACACTCCGCCAATTTGGCCGCGTTCGACAACGATCGTCTTCATTCCAAGCTGCGCTGATCGCACCGCGGCCGCATAACCTCCCGGACCTGAGCCAATGACCAAAGTGTCTATCCGTTTAAGCTGACTCATCTCCCTTGCACCTCCCTTTCTAAAATATGATGTTCATAATATATTATTATCATCATATTTTAAATCAGTCAACAGTTCCGTAAAATTGACGCATTTAATTATGACGACTATAATATTTTCAGGGATGAGTTTATGTGCAAAGAGGTGAATGCGATGCCATATCCTGAAGGTCATAAAATCAAAGTTCGGGGCCGTATAATCGAAAGTGCTGCCAAAGCGTTTCGTACGAATGGAATACGCGACATCAGCGTTCCATTCATTATGAAAGGAGCCGGTCTGACACATGGGGGATTCTATTCACACTTTGACAATAAAGAACAACTAGTCTCGGAAACTTGCCGCTATGCCATAAGCGATACGATATCACTTTTGCAGAAAGCGGCCGAGAAGGAGGCGGGAGAACCTAAGATCGATGCGGTTATCGATTTTTATTTAAGTCCGTATCATCGAGATCATACTGAGATGGGTTGCATTCTCCCCGCCCTTTCCAGTGAAATATCCCGATTATCCGAAGAGGTACGTCAGGTCTTCACCCGCGATTTGCAACGGATGATTGATTTTATTGCCGATCTGGCGGAAATCAATAAATCCATTGGGAGTGCAGTGCTTAGCATGATGGTCGGAACGCTTGTACTAGCGCGATCGGTTAATGATCCCAACTTTAGCGACAGCCTCCTGGAATCAGGCAAACAGCAGGCTAAAGGGTTAATAAAGACTAACCAATGAAAGCAGCCGTGTCGGCTGCTTTTGGATCATTTGCCAAACAAGTAAATGGCATGTCTGCCGATTGCGCTTGTGTATGGTGGAGCCTAGAGAGGATGAAGGGCTTCCCTACCCCGGACCCCAACAAATAAAAAAAGCAGCCTATCGGCTGCTGCTTCGTTTTATTTATGGAGCCTAGGGGGATCGAACCCCTGACCTCATCGCTGCCAGCGATTCGCTCTACCGCATTGGTTAGTTTAACTGCCCATGATTATATATGGTTGAACCAAGGGGAGTATCCTTCAAAAACCGTCTTCTCAGCAGTAAATTACGGCTCTCGTTTTATCATTCTTTCTTCCCTTTACTGCTCTGTTCATTACCTTGAATAACTTATTCAAGCCATCTTGCAAGCTATAATCATCAACAGATGAGAAACAAATGCGGAGATGATGGCATTCGGGAGCATGTGCATAAAATGCTGAACCTGGCATGAAAGAAACTCCTTCTTTTTTCGCCTCATATAATAGATTGTCGGTATTTACACATGCAGGAAGTGTAATCCAATAATTGAGTCCTCCCGTTGGAACGTTCACCGTAACCACATCCGGCAATTTCTTCAGCATTTCCGTTATCATGTCTCGTCTTACTTCTAATGCCGTCCTAAGCTTTTCAGTGTGTGCACTGATTCGTTTGGATTCCAGCAACAACGATACCACCTTTTGATTTAGCAGAGGCGTCCCTAAATCGGATAAGCCTTTCGCTGCAATAAGTCGGCTTAATAGTGTTCCATTGGCTGCCAAAACCCCGATTCTGCAACCTGGACCAATGATCTTACTCCCTTTCAAATAGATCACATGGCCATATGTATCAAGGCTTTTCAGCGGCAATGGGGGACATCCATCAAAGTATATTTCACTCCATGGATCATCTTCTACAATCAGAGTATTTGTTCGTTGTGCAATATGTAAAAGTTCTAGTCTTCGAGGAAAGCTTAATACTGCGCCAGTTGGATTTTGAAAGTTTGGTATCGTGTATATCAAGCGCGGCTTATATTTTTCGACGAGTGGATCTAGCAGATCAACCCGTAAGCCTTGCTTATCAACAGGAATCTGAATGATCGTTGCTCCTCTGGCCCTAAATATATCAATTGCTGCGGGATAGGTGGGGGCTTCTACCATGATGAAGTCGCCAGGTCCTACAAAACTTTTAGCAACCAATTCAATTCCTTGTTGCGAACCACATGTAATGAGTAAATCCTGGGGACTCGTCTTCAGTTTATGTTCTTTCTTCAGATAACGAGCATAAACTTCTCGAAGTTCTTTATCTCCTTGAATTTCTCCGTACGTTGAAATTGATTTCGAATTTTGTAGCAAATCGTCCGATATTAGTTTCTCTATGAACCGATTAGGGAATAAACCAGGGTCTATCCTAGAAATGGAGAGATTAATTTTTTCATGAGACTGGGCATGGTTGGGGAATTGTGCTCTTGGCAAATAATCTTGGACGGATAACTGCCATGCATAAGGTAATGTGTTTGGGCTTTTGGGTAATGCCTTTTGTTTTCGTTGATTCACGAAAGTCCCTTTTCCTTGTATTCGAGTAATGAAATTATCTTTTTCCAAATCACGATAGGCTTGAATAACCGTATCGGTACTAACTTTTAATTCTTTTGACAGGTTGCGAACAGACGGTAATAACGCCCCCGGGGCGATTAAATTGGATAAAATTTTGTCTGCAATCGCCTGATAAATTTGCTTGGTTAGAGGTATTTCTGATGCACGGTTCAGTTCCCATTTCATATATTTCCCGCCTTAAGTGTTAGGGTTAGTGTTTGACTGTATGGGTGGTACTCTACGTATACTTAATTTGATTATAACAAACTTGTGAAACTCAACTGGAGGAAACCCTATGCGTAGAAAGGAATTTGCAATGACGGAAGCAGAAAACAAGATGGAATTGGAGACGTTCTTAAACGAAATGAGCTTCGGGTTTCTCGGAACGATCGGAGCGGACGGAAAGCCCTCCGTAACTCCGCTCAATTATGTATACCATCATGGATCAATCTATTTCCACGGAAGTAGAATTGGAGAGAAAATGAACAATCTATCCCTCAACGAAGAAGTTACATTTGTCATCGCCAAAGAATACGCAATTATCCCATCTTACTTTGAAGACCCACTACTGGCTTGTCCGGCAACCGCCTACTACAAATCCGTGCGGATAAACGGACGGGCAGTTGCCGTCAGTGATCTACGCGAAAAGGCGGATGCCTTGGAAGCGTTCATGCGCAAGCTGCAGCCCGAGGGCGGCTACAAGACGATTGACGCCGATGATCCCGATTACAGCCCTCGACTGAAAGGAGTAGGGCTCGTCCGCATCGATGCCGATCATACAAGCGGGAAGTTCAAATTCGGACAGAACTTGAAGGAGCCAGTCAGAAACGGGATCATCGAAGGACTTGCAGAACGCGGTCTTCCGCAGGACGCTGAAACGATTGAACTGATGCGCCGCTACTGTCTGCACGCTAATAAAGACTAAAAAGCAAAAATACATTTCTGGAGAATCTACATGACTGATTACTTCATTTTTTTGTTGGCCTTTGCTGTATCTGCAGCTTCACCTGGGCCAGAAATTGCCGGACTTCTATCCCGAACTCTTTCTGGTGGGATGTTCGCCAGTCTGCCTCTCGCCATAGGTATGATTCTTGGCAAATTGCTTATGTTCACAGCTGCGGTTGTAGGACTTACAGCCCTTGTTAAAGTACTAGGCCCAATATTCGTAGCGCTGAAGTTTTGCGGTGCTGCGTATCTTGTCTGGTTGGGTATTAAGAAATGGAAAAATGCGGGGCGTGTGCTTGCGTCAAACGAGAAAACAAAACCCGTCAACTTCGTTGTTGAAATCGGACTGGGCCTAGCAATGACTCTATCTAATCCAATTGCTATCATCTTCTACATGGCACTTCTTCCAGGTACGATTGATGTCTCAGGTTTAACACTGTACAGCTACGTTATTTTGTGTTCAATTATTATTTGTGTAATGATTGCGATTGTGGTCGGCTATGGCCTAATGGCAGAGGTCGCAAGAAAACTGTTCTCTTTGTCGAATTCCAAGGGACTCATTGATCGCTCAGCAGGTGCGATGATGTTTGGGGCTGCCTTCTTGATAGTAACGCGCTAGGAGTCTAAAAGGCATATGTCTGAAATTCTTAGGCATAGCGGTATCCAAGTAACCCTAGATATCTATTCCTATGTTATTTCAATCATTCATAAAGAAACCGCTAAACAATATGGTGATATGTTGTTTAGAGAAATGAAAACTCGCTCAGTCCACCCCTTACGACTAAGCGAGTTTTTTATTGTCGAGAATTATTATACTCTGAAGAATACTGCCTAAAAAAAGACGAAAAAACGAAGAAGTGTGATAATCAAAACATAAGAATCGCCAGCCAAAAAACAAAAAAACGCTCGAAAAGCCAAGCGTCTCAACGTCTTTTTTATGGTGGAGCCTAGGGGGATCGAACCCCTGACCTCATCGCTGCCAGCGATGCGCTCTCCCAGCTGAGCTAAGGCCCCTCGCTATTCGGTTCTTTTGTCGCTCTTCTCTTTATTATTTCAGCGGCGACAAAATTGATAATAGCATAGCCCTTGGGGGCTTGTCAATCAAATGAATTAAAGTTGCATTTTTCTGAAAAAAATAATCCACTACAGCTTATTCGCTTCCCCGCCGGTCTGATGCTTCGACAGCAGCTCGGTCAATTCCTTCATAAACATATCGATGTCTTTAAATTGACGGTAAACCGAGGCGAACCGGATATAAGCGACCTCGTCTACGGGATACAGCTCGCTCATGACAATCTCCCCGATCTCGCGGCTGTCCACTTCAGCATGGGCCGTCGTGCGGATTTGCTTCTCTACCTCGGAAACGATCATCTCCAGCCGTTCAACGGATACCGGACGTTTCTCACAGGCGCGGATCAAGCCCCGCAGCATTTTTTCCCGGTTGAATTCCTCCCGGCTTCCATCCTTCTTAATAACAATGAGCGGCGTCTCCTCGACCATCTCAAAGGTCGTGAACCGCTTCTGACACTTCTCGCATTCGCGGCGGCGCCGGATCGATTTATTCTCATTAGCGGCACGCGAATCCAATACCTTCGTGCCGGAATAATCGCAATATGGGCATTTCATCGATCGTTTCTTCCTCCCCCTATTTCCCAATAGCTCCCTGTCATGAAGTCCGGGCAATCGCACATAATAGGACTACCAACGACAAGGAGGTGAACAGACATGGGTGCAGGTCAATCCCGCAGCAGCAATCAATTGGTAGTGCCTCAAGCGAATGCAGCGTTGGATCAACTGAAATACGAAGTAGCGCAGGAACTGGGTATCGTGATTCCTCAGGACGGTTACTTCGGTCACATGGCTACTCGTGATACTGGTGCGATCGGTGGTAACATCACTCGTCGCCTGGTGCAAATCGCCGAGCAGTCTCTTGCCGGTCAATTCAAATAATAACATGTTTTGAAGAATACGCAAGAAGTATCGGGCTTAAGCTCCCGTCCAAGGTGCTTGTCCGATACTTCTTTTGCTTGTAAGGTTAAGCGGCGCGCTCTCCCCACTCTTCCCCATACAATTTAACATACTTGTTATAATAATACATTACACGCTGTATGTAATGTCTCGTTTCCCCGTAAGGAATGCGGTCCGCATTTTGAAGCGTTCCGTCCCATTCGTTCTCCTGGAGCCAGCGGCTGACTTTGCCGTGCCCCGCATTATAGCCTGCAAGAACCGCTATGCGATTTCCGTTAAACTGCTTATTCAACCAATTAAGATACCATGAGCCCAGCTCGATACTGACCGCCGGATCGTTAAGCCTGTTTCTGAATTCTTCATTAAAACGCGCCTTGTCGATAATCCAATTCGCCGTATCCGGCATAAGCTGCATCATTCCATATGCGCCCTTCTTGGATTCCGTTTCCGTCAAATAGTTGGATTCCACCCGAATGACGGCGGCCACAAGAAAAGGATCGAGATCGTATTTTGCGGCGTTTTGGCGTATTTCCTGTTCGTAATGGATCGGATACAGCATGCGCCCCACATAAGTGCTGCTTAAGAACAAAAAGATAACAAACGTCAGCAGCAGCAAGGCGAACACCCGCTTTTTCCGCCAAAAGCTCATGATAGCCCCCTTTCATTCCAGAAAGCTTCAACCTGCTTTTCCGTTGCCTCTAGGGTGCCCGAATTATCGATGACCCAATCGGCGAGCCCTTTCTTCTCTTCGATCGGCATCTGGGACAACAGCCGTTTCTCCGCCTGCTCCGACGTGATTCCGTCCCTGGCCATCAGACGCTGAAGCTGCACTTCGCGCGGCACATAGACGACCATCACCTGCTCGTACATGGCCTGCTGCCCCGATTCATATAAGAGCGGCACGTCGACGACGACCAGCTTGTCCGGCTGCTCCGCCGCGTAGGCCTGCATTCTCTCGCGTATTAATGCGCGAATGGGCGGATGCAGCAGATTTTCCAGATCGCGAAGCGCCTCGCGATTGCCGAAGACCCGCTCGCCCAGCTTTTTGCGATGAAGAGAGCCGTCCGGCAGCAGCAGATCGTCTCCGAACCGCCGGATCACTTCAGCCAGAACGGGGGTTCCCGGCTCCACGACCTCTCTCGCAATCCGGTCCGCATCGATCAGCAGCGCACCGCGCCGGACGAGCATCTCGGCCACCGTGCTTTTGCCGCACGCAATTCCCCCGGTTAATCCGATGTTCATGGTCATTCCCCTATTATATCCAAGATGATGTTGTTGTATGGTCAGAACAGTTTCATGATGCCCATCAGGATCAAGACAAATCCGGGCAAAGCGGACAGCTTGCGAATCCATTTCAGCTCCGCATAGCGTAATCCGATCTGCAGACCGATTCCCAGAAACGTACCGCAACCCAGCGCAATGACCGCTGCCGTCAGCCACGGCGTGAAGCCGAGCAAGGCGGCGCCGATCCCTGCCCCGAAGGCGTCCAACGAGAGCGCCAAGCCCAGCAGCGTCGCTTCGTAGGCCGATATGTTCCCGGAACGGTCCACATCCGCCATGGACGGCGTGCGCAGAATTTGAATGACCAGACCGAACCGTTTCAGTTCAAGATAAAACACTTCTTTGGCCGTCGCCGGCCCCGGCGCGGGGACTGGCGGCTGCGGCTCGTTCGCCTGCCCCGCTTGCGATTCCTGCCGCCTCTGCTGGATCAACTGATGCAGCGCCCACAAGCCGATCCCCATCAAAATGACGGCGCCGATATCTTTCGCCACGGCCGGGTCGACAAACCGACTCATCCAGACGCCAATCTGCATCGAAACGTAAATGATAACGCCCGACCAAGCCGCGATGATCGCAATCGAAGTGAGCGAAATCCGTATTTTGCGGAGACCGTACGTGACGCCTACCCCGAATCCGTCCAGGCTGACGGCAAACGCAAGCAGAAGCAACGAGACGACAGACAACATGACGTTCCCTCCTCACCTGTAACTGCACACCATACTATATGGCTGTTCTGGGCGGAGGGTGCGTATTTGCTGTTCTGGAAGGACCCGTTAGCTTTTGAGCGTTTCCCGTTTCCCGCGTTTACTCTTCAGCGGCTGGCAGACCGGACAAAAATGGGTGCCGCGCCCCGCTAGCACCGTCTTGACAATCGCCGTGCCGCAAGTCAGGCAAGCCTCGTCCTTGCGTCCGTACATTTTCAGCTGATGCTGGAACATCCCGATCTCGCCTTGACCGTTAACGTACGACTTGATGGACGACCCGCCTGCGGCCACAGCGTCTTTCAGCGTCTCCACAATCGCTTCGTGAAGCTTGGCCGTTTCCGCTGCACTCAGCGTATGGGCTTCCCGCTCCGGATGGATTCCGGCCAGAAATAACGCTTCATCCACATAAATATTCCCGATGCCGACAATGTATTCCTGATTCAGCAGCAGCGGCTTGATCTTCGTCTTGCGCTTTCCGATCTTCCCGCGGAAAGCTTCCGGCGTAAACGCCTCGTCCAGCGGCTCAAGGCCTAGCTTCTTGAGCGGCGCCTCCAGCAAATCCGTATCCTTCGGATAGACGTGCATCGTTCCGAACTGCCGCACGTCCTTGTACCTCAGCTCCGTGCCATCCGTAAAATGAAACACGACATGCGTATGCTTCTCCATCGGTTCATCCGAGCGGTATACCCCATAGCGTCCCTCCATCCGTAGATGTGAGACAAGCGTATAATGGTCAAGCATGAACCGCAAAAATTTTCCACGCCGCTCAACCGAGCGAATCGTTTCTCCCTCAAGCATAACGGCAAACGCCTGTATGTCGTCCGGATGCTGAATAATCCGGGGCAGCAGGACGGACACGCGCTCGATCTTCTTGTTGATCACCAGTTCATTGAGCGTACGGCGCACCGTTTCGACCTCCGGCAATTCCGGCATGATGTCTTCCCCCTCCTCCATTCCGCCCGAACGAAACCCGGCGGATTACTTCGCCTCATACCAGTTCTCCCCGGCATCGACGTCGACCTTCAGCGGCACGTCGAGCTTCAGGGCCGATTCCATCACTTCGGCGACCATTCGTTTCATCAAGTCAATCTCTTCCTCCGGCACTTCGAACACCAGTTCGTCATGCACCTGCAGCAGCATGCGGCTGCGCACGCCTTCTTCCTTCATCCGCTTGTCCAATTGGACCATCGCCAGCTTGATGATATCCGCGGCCGTTCCTTGAATCGGCGTATTCATCGCGGTACGCTCGGCGAACGAACGCAGGTTGAAATTCGAGGCGGTAATTTCCGGCAGGTAGCGGCGGCGCTGCAGCAGCGTCGTTACGTAGCCGTCCTGACGGGCTTTTTTGACGATATCGTCCATATATTGGCGAACCCCTTGGAACACGGCAAAATATTGCTCGATAAACTTCGCCGCGTCCTTACGGGTAATGTTCAAGTTCTGCGACAACCCGTAATCGCTGATGCCGTATACGATGCCGAAGTTGACCGCTTTGGCCTGACGCCGCATATTCGAATCGACTTCCGCTTCGGATACGCCGAATACGTCCATGGCCGTTTTCGTATGAACGTCCATGTTTTCGCGGAACGCTTTGATCAGCTTCTCGTCCTGCGAAATGTGCGCCAGCACGCGCAGCTCGATCTGCGAGTAGTCGGCAGTCAGAATTTTCCACCCGGGCTCGGAAGGGAAAAACACCTTGCGGATTTTGCGGCCTTCCTCCAGCCGGATCGGAATGTTCTGCAGGTTCGGATACTGGCTGCTGAGCCGTCCGGTCGCCGCGATCGTCTGCTTATAGTACGTATGCACCTTCCCGGTAGAAGGACGCACTTCCTTAAGCAGGCCTTCCACGTAAGTCGACTGCAGCTTCGCCAGCGTCCGGTAATGAAGAATATGACCGACCATCGGATGGTACGGCTCCAGCTTCTCCAGCACTTCGGCATCGGTCGAATAGCCGGTTTTCGTTTTCTTGATCACCGGCAGACCAAGCTTCTCGAACAAAATTTCCCCTAACTGCTTCGGCGAGTTGAGGTTAAATTCGATTCCAGCCGCGTCGTAGATCGATTGCATGATGCCTTCAAGCTGGCTTCCAAGCTCCGCGCCGTAGGCTTTGAGCTCCTCCGCGTCCACCTTGATTCCTTTGCGCTCCATCGAAGCCAGGACGAGCGCCAGCGGAAGCTCCAGCTCGTAAAACAACGGGTGCATTTCGCTCGCTTCGAGCGCTTCCTTCAGCTTCGGCGTCAGCCGATGGACCGCGGCGGCTTTGCGGCACAAATAGGCGGTCAGCACGTCTTCCTCGGGCACCTTGAATTTCGCGCCCTTGCCGAATACTTCCTCGTCGGCCGGAAGCGGACGCAGTCCGTAGCGGGACGTTAGACCGTCCAGCGTCAGCGACGACTCCGTCGGATCGAGCAAATAGCCGGCGAGCAGCGCATCGAAGCCGATGCCCCCCAGCTCGATCCCGCGCCAGGACAGCACGATGATGGCGCGGTGCAGATCGTAGACGGATACCTCCCGCTTGTCTTCCGAAGCGAGCCACTCCCGTATCGCAGAGGCGTTATCCTGCTTAAGCCGTTCCACCGGTACATAGTAGCACACGGCCTCCGCGCCCTCTTCTTCGCAGTAAAAGGACACGCCGATCACCTCGGCGTTATGCGGATTGTCGCCCGCAGCCTCCACATGCAGCGCATGGACATGCGGCAGCGCCGCGATCAGCTCGGCCAGCTTGTCGTCCGTGACCAGCACCGCCGGCGGCTCCGTACCGGCCTCCTCCGTCTCCGCTGCCCCGGCAGCTCCAGCGCCGGAAGCGGGCAGCTGCAGCCGCTCCATTAACGACTTAAACTCCAGCTTGCGGAACATCTCGGCAAGCTCCAATTCCTCATATCCGCGATAAGCCAGCTCGTCCCACGAAAAATCGACTGGCACCTCCCGGAAAATCGTCGCAAGCCCCTTGCTCATCCGGGCGCTGTCGGCATTCTCAGCGACCTTCTCTCCTAGCTTGCCTTTAATCTGCGAGGCGTTCTCCAGCACGTTCTCGACCGAGCCGTATTCGTGCAGCAGCTTAAGCGCCGTCTTCTCTCCAACGCCCGGGATGCCCGGAATGTTGTCGGACGTATCGCCCATCAACCCTTTCAGGTCGATAATCTGATGCGGCTTAAGCCCGTACGTCTCTTCGATGTGCGCCGGATCGAACAGCTCGACCTCGCTGATGCCTTTACGCGTCAGCGCAATGGTCACCTGCCCGCTCGCAAGCTGCAGCATGTCCTTGTCCCCGGTGACGACGACGACCTCGGTGCCGCCTTTCTCGTCTGCAATGCGCGTCAGCGTGCCGATGATGTCGTCGGCCTCGTAGCCGTCCAGCTCGAACTGGCGGATGCCGAACGATCCGAGCAGATCCCGAAGCAGCGGAAACTGCTCGGACAGCTCTGGCGGCGTTTTTTCACGGCCGCCTTTGTATTCTGCGTAATCTTTATGTCGAAACGTCGCTTTCCCTGCGTCGAATGCAACCAGAAAGTGCGTCGGCTTCTGCTCCTCCAGCAGCTTGAGCAGCATGGTGGTGAACCCATAGACGGCGTTCGTGTGCAGCCCCTTGGAATTGCTCAGCAGCGGCAGCGCAAAAAAAGCGCGGTAAGCAATGCTGTTCCCGTCGATCAAAATAAGCTTGGACATGGATACACCCCATTCAGGCAGTTTCCTACTCTATACATGATAGCATAGGACAGCATAAGAAAAAAACCTTTGGAAAGCTTTCTCGAAAAAGGGGTGTACGCCGTTTTTGCCGCATAAAATGAACTAACTTTTGATCCTTGACGGCGCCTTTCGAGCGGAAAGGAGATCGGAGGCTGGGTTCATGAAAGAGACGGTTCGTTTGAACGGAAAACGCGCGATTTTTTTCGATGTCAATCAGACGCTGGTGCAGCAGGGACTCAGCTTCGAGCAATGCTTCGCAGAGGTGTGGGACGATTATTCGGCCAGATGGGCGGCGGAGGACCGCCCGAAGGCGGATTTGCTCTGGGAGCAGTATATCACCCGTTGGCAGCAGCGCAAAAAAGGCCGGACGACGTTCAAGCAGCTCGACGAGCTGCAGCAGCAATGTCTGCGGGAAGCCTTCGAGGTGCTGAAGATTCCCGCTTCCTCCGGCGCTCTACGAAGCTTCATGCAGGATATCCGCCGCCTGCAGGTATCGGCGAAGTCCATGGCGCCGCTGACGGCCAAAACGCTGGAGGAATTGTCCCGTACATACCGCCTCGCCATCATCAGCAACAGCCCCCGCAGCGAAGTGCTGATGATGCTGCAGCGGTTCGGGCTGGAATCGTATTTTCCCGAAGAACGCGTCTTTACGGCGCAGAAGCCGGCGGACAAGAAGCCTGCGCCTTATCTCTTCAAGACGGCGCTCCAAACGATGCAGCTTGCGCCTAGGCAGGCACTCATGGTAGGGAACTCGTGGAAGCATGACGTATGCGGCGCCGTCAAGGCAGGCTTGGATGCCGTATGGCTCCATCCCGGAGCAGCCGGGCCGTCCGCCGAATCGGGAGACAAAAAAATTTCCCAGCAGCGGCTGGGAAAGCGTAAGGTGTATTTGATCAAGCAGCTGGATCAGCTTCCCCAGCTCTTCGGTTAAAGTTCAATCGGCCCGTCGTCCTCCGGAACGCCGACCGCATCGCTGCTAAAGGCGCTCCCGCGGTGCGCTTTCGACTGCTTCTTCAGCTTGGCCGCCGTTTCGGAAATTTGCTCCGGCGTTACGGCGGCGGCCGCCTTGCAGACCACAAGGGACAGCGACAGTGTGACGCCGTCGCTATCGATCCGGTTGCCCTGCCGGTCTTCGACATACGTCCAATCGTCCTCGTCGTAGAACGCTCTGACCCCCGCATCGAACCGCCGTAAAATTTCGCCGCACAGCTTCTCCGGTTCCTCGCTCGCCGTAATCGCAATAAAATCATCCCCGCCGATATGGCCGACGAAATCGAACGGCCGCCCCAGCACACCCATCGCCTGCTGAATGCAGTCGGCGGTAAATTGAATGAGCTGATCGCCTTTTTGAAAGCCGTACCGGTCGTTAAACCATTTGAAATAATCCAGATCGGCATAGATGACCGAGAACGGCTTCTTGTCCGTCAGCCGCTTGCTCAGCTCCCGGTAGATTTGCAGATTGCCCGGCAGTCCCGTGAGCGGATTGGCGACCTTGGCGCTTTCCATGCGGGCATTCGTGATACATTCGAGAATCGACCTTATGGAAGACATCCCCAGCATTCGCCCTTTGGAGGTGATGATCACGAGATCGTACAAATTTTGAATGTCCCGCGATGTCGCGAGCTGGGACACCTCCTCGACCGACATCTGCTCGTCCACGATCAGGGGCGAAGGGTCCATCACCTGATCGATCGGACGGTTCCAGAACAGCGAATAGCCGTACTGTCCCGCAAGCTGCTGGAACAAGCGGTCCCGCATAATGAGGCCGATGGGCACCCCGCCCGAAACGACCGCCGCGCCAAGCGCGTTCGCATTTTTCTTAAAATACCCGGCGACCGTCGAGATGGGCGTCGAGTTTTCAAAGGACTGATACGGAATCGACAGATCGCCGATGGCCCAGAAGCTGCCCGCGGTTTCAACAAATTTGCGGTGCAGCAGAATATAATTTTTCAGCTCCGGCTGCAGCAGGGCTTGCTCCGTTCCGGGACGGCCAAGCAAAAAGCCTTGTCCGAAATGCACGCCCATGCGCGTAAGCTTCATCAGTTCCTCGGCCGATTCGATGCCCTCTGCAATCAGGTGAACGCCCAACTTCTCGGCGAACGACAGCAGCGTTTCGAGGATGTACTCCTTCGTTTTGTGGCGGTGAATGTCCTTGATGAGCGAGCGGTCGATTTTGATAAAATCGGGCTGCAGCTCGGCAATGGCTTGCAGCGAGGAATACCCCGCCCCGGCATCGTCGATCGCGATCCGGTATCCTTGCTGGCGGTAATGGTCCAGAATCGTTTTGGCCGCGTCGAAATCTTCGATGGAGCTGCGCTCCGTAATCTCGAACACGACATTCCCCGGCGTCAGCCCCCGCTGCTCCAACAGCTCCAGCGTCCGGCCCGGCTCGAACTGCGGATCGTTCAAAATTTCGGCGGACAGATTCAGAAACAGCATCTCCTCCTCCGTCCGGGTCAACGCGCCCTGAATCGCCTTGGCCCTCGCAAGCCGGTCCAGCGGATACAGCAAGCCTTCGGACTCCGCCGCCGCGAACAGCTTGAGCGGAGAATGCAGCGGGCTGCCCTCCGGTCCCCGGGTTAACGCCTCGTAGCCGAAAACGGTGCCGTCCTTCAGCGAAATAATCGGCTGATAAACGGACGTTACGGCTTGTTGATGTAAGATGTGCTGCAGCTCGCTATGAAGCGTCGAACCGTCGATCGGTTGCTCCGTCATTTGTTCTATCGTCATGACCATCCCTGACTTTCCGTGTCTTTGGATCTACTATACCATGGGAATTTTATCCCAGTGTTAACACGGAACGTCCCGGTTTGTTAAACGATTGTAAATATTTGCGGGGAGGCCGTCTTATTTGATGCCGATCGATTGGCGGTACTCGGAAGGGGAACAGCCGACCGCCTTTTTAAACAGGATGGAGAAGTGCGGATAGCTCTGGTAGCCGACGGCCATGGAGACGTCGATTACTTTATAGTGGGGAATTTCCAGCAGCCGCTTGGCCATTTCCATCCGTTTGCGGATGCGGTACTGCACGAACGTCTCGTTCGTCGATTTTTTGAACAGGTGGCTGAAGTAAGTCGGCGCGAGGCCCATTTTCCCGGCGACCTCCTCCAGGCTGATGTCCGTCGCAAGATGTTCGTCGATATACGCTCTCGCTTCTTCCCAGACGTTCTTCAGGTTGCCGCCGCGGTAGGTTTGCAGCAGTCCGGACAGCTTGAAAATCTCTTCCTCCAGAAAGGCCAGGGCTTCCTGACGGGCACGAAAACTTCGCCGCTCGAGAGGCTCGGGAAAGAGGAAGATGTCTCTGGCGTTCAGCCGCTTCACCAGCAAGCGGAGCACGTCGTTGACGGCTGCGTTCATCCGCTCAGGCAAAGCATGCGCTTCGAAATACCGGTCCTTCCCTTCCGTCCAGCAGGCGGCAGCCGCGTCCGGGTCGGCGCTCCAGATCGCTTCCTCCAACGAATCGAGCCACTGCTCGTATTCCGAAATGGACGGCGCATCGGCCTGAGCCGGTTTCAGAACGCGGTCCAGCACCGAATACAGCTCGCCAGGCGTGACCGGCTTGAGCAGGTATTCCTTGACCCCGTATGTCAGGCATTTTTGCGCATACGCAAATTCTCCGTAACCGGAGATGACGACGGTTTTGACGGAAGGCCGGGTTTCCGAGATGATTCTGCACAGCTCAAGCCCGTCCATACGGGGCATCCGAATATCCGTGAGAACCAGATCGGGCGGCGTCTCCCGAATCAAAGCGGCAGCCTCCTCGCCATTGGCCAAGACGGTAACGCGAATCCCTCCCGTCCCATACCGTTCGACCATGCGGGCAAGCCCGAGCCGGATCATCGGCTCGTCTTCGACGACGACAACATGCATCCCAATCCCCCCTTCGCTCAACCGCAACCGTCGGCGCTCATGACGGCCTTCCTGAGGAAGGCATGATCATCGTGACTTTCGTTCCCTCGTCAAGCCGGCTCTCGATGTGCAAACCGTATTGCTCGCCGAACACCATCTGAATGCGCCTGTGCACGTTAACAATGCCAATTCCGCCCTTCTTGCCGGCCGCATCGTCCCCTCCGTCGACAAGACGGTTCGCTTCCAGCTTCTCCCGCAGCTCCGCCAGACGGTCTTCCGGGATGCCGTTCCCGTTGTCCTCGACGCTGACCCAGAACGTCCCGTCCCCTTCGCCCGCATCGATCCGGATGCAGTGATAATCCTCCACGCCGCCTTCGAACGCATGCTGAAATACGTTTTCGACGAGCGGCTGCAGCGTCAGCCGAACCATCTTGTGAAGCAGCAGCTCCGGCTTCACGGCGACGTCGATCTCAAACTCCCGCCCGACCCGGTGTTTCAGCACGATCATAAAGTTAAGCACATGCTTCAGCTCGTTGGCTACCGTGATTTCCTCCAGATTCGTCTGTACGGAATAACGCAGCATGTAAGCCAGCGCCCGCACAATCTCCGAAATTTCGTCCGAATCCTCAACGAAGGCATAACACACAATCGTCTCCAGCGTATTGTATAAAAAATGCGGATTGATCTGAAGCTGCAGCGATTGGAACTCCGCCTTTTGCCGCTCCATCTGGATTTCATGGTTTTTCAGCTCCGCCTGATACACCTTGTCCACGAGTTCCGACAACCGGTTGACCATCAGATTGTAGCGGATCATCAGCTCCATGATTTCGTCCCGCTGCCGCTGCTCGGGAAGCGGAATAGTCGCCCAGTTACCCTTCTCGGTCTCCCGCATGCCTTCCTTGAGCATCCGGATCGGCCCGGTAATCGACTTGCCGAAACGGAAGGCCAGCCATAACGCGAACACGAGCGTAAACAGACCGACGACGATCGAAGTGACGCGAATCGTATCCACCGGCTTCCGCAGCTCGGCCATCGGCATGGACACGACGAGATGCCAGCCCGAATACGCGGACTTCCGGCTCTGGTACAAGCGCCGCTCTCCGTTTTCCTCCGCCACGAAGGACTGCAGGCCCGATTCGACGATGCTGCGCTTCAGCTCGGGCTGTACGGTTTCCCCAATCCGCTCCCTTTGGGGGTGATACACGATCCGTCCTCTCTCGTCGACGATGAAGAAGAAGCCGGTGCTGGTGAGCTCAATGCCTTTCCACAGCTCCGAAAGCTCGGCCGAACGTAGCTCGATCGCGAGGATGCCTTGCGGCTCCGAAGACGTTAAGCCGCGAATTTGGCGCACGAGCGTGATCGTCCGGTTGTTCTGGCTTTCGATAATGCTGCGGTTCAGCACGCTGAGGCTGCCGTATGGCGACGTATTCGTTTTAAAGAAGGCCAGCTGCTCCTTGATTTGCTCCGGTGTAAACGACGTTCCCGTGACTTCGTTATAGTAATACACGGCGTTCCCGTTGAAGCTGATCGAATAAACGGCCGTAATCTCGGGATTCCGTATAAAGATCGGGTCGATCACATATTCCTTGATCTGCTTCTGAATCTCATAGAATTCGTATCCCTCCAGCCCTGCCGGCAGGTCGATAAAACGTTTGACCTCCTTGTTGGTCAGCAGCGAAACCATGGATCGCTCATACGATTTCAGATACAGATCCGTATGGTAAGCCGCATTGCCGACCATCTGGGACAGCTGGCCCTCCACCATCCGGTCCAGTTCCTGAGACGAGGCGTAATACGTGACGATACCGACCGTCGTCAGCGAGACGATAATGACGATCAAGAAATAGAGGAACAGCTTCCGGTACAGGCTCGCCTTTTTCATTTGATCCCCAGTTGGCTGCGGTATTCCGAAGGCGAAATGCCGACGATCTTTTTAAACGTTTTCGTAAAATGCGGATAGTCGTCGTACCCGACCTCCAAAGCCACGTCCACAATACGAATATGGGACTGGGCCATCAATTGAAGCGCTTTCTCCATCCGGCGCTTGATCCGGTATTGGACAAACGTTTCGGAGGTCATTTTTTTGAACAGCGAGCTGAAATAAGTCGGGGTCAGCCCGACAAGCTCGGCCACTTCCTCCAGAGTGACTTCCTTGGACAAGTGCTGATCGATGTAGGCCTTCGCTTCTTCCATCGGGTCCTTGAATTGCCCGCGGCGTGCCGAGATCAACTTCCGGTATATCGCCTGCAGCGTCTGCTCGAAATCGTCCAGCAGCTCGGTCTTCGTATGACCGGCAATCGCCTCCTTCGTCTCCGGGGACACCGAAAAAGCGTTCCGCTCCTGCAGCCGCTGAACAAGCAGGCGGATACAATCGCCGAGCAGCTCCCGAAGCTTCGCGGCGGACAAGCCGGAGTCGAGATAGTAGCCCCGCCACTGCTCCAAATACCGGGCAAGCTCGTCCGTTTGGTTGGCCCAAATGCACTGCTCCAGCTTCCCTACCCATTCGACGTATTTGGATACCGGCACGTAGCCTTTCATTTTCCGTTTGAGCACCGTATCCAGCGCTTCATGCAGCTCGGGCTTCGTCGCGGGCTTGAGCAAATATTGCTTCACGCCGTAAGCCAGACATTTTTGCGCGTACTCGAAATCGTTGAACCCGGAGATGACGACCGTTTGAATATCGGGGAATTCTTCGTGAATGCTGCGGCACAGCTCCAGTCCGTCCATCTTGGGCATCCGGATATCGGTCAGCACGATGTCGGGCTCGTGCGCGCGGATCAGCTCCAGCGCTTTCGCTCCGTTCTCCGCAGTAGTGATGCCGTCGAACGCGGGACTGTACTGCTCCGCCATTTTGACCAAGCCTCTGCGGATGACCGGCTCGTCGTCCACGATGAGCAAATGCATGGAACACCCCTCCTGTAAGGTCCGCCTAAGGGAAAAGTATCCGCTCCGGACAAAGCCGGGAACGGATACTTCACCGTGATCTGTATGATGATTTTACTATGCCTTCGGGATGCAGGGCAATGAGATAGTTGGCCTTGACGGACAGCGGCTTTCCGGTCGCAGACCGTTACTTCACATTGTTGCGGACAATGACGCCTTCCTTCTTGTTGTAGCGGTCCGTCGCTTCCTTAATGACTTCGTTGCCGCCTTTGGCTTTGTATTCTTCGATGACCTTCGGCCAATCGGAGATCGGCTCCTTGCCGTAGATCATTTTGACCATATGGTCGATGATCAGCTTCGGGGCCGTATCGGTCGTCGGCATCAGATCCGGGTATTTGGCGAACGCATTCAGCGTCGGCGTGAATTCGATCGTACCGAGCCCTTCTTTGGCCAGCACCGTATCGAACGCTTTCGCCAAGTCCTTGCCGTCCTGGGACAAGGAGGAGCGGAGCTTGTTGATGGTAATGTCATGCGCCCACCACAGATTGTTGCGGAAGCCCTCTTCGTCCACTTCTTCTTTCGTTTGCGGGAATTTGTACTTGATCTGCCCGTTCTCTACGGTGTAGTTCTCGCCTTCCACCCCGATGCTGAAAAACTTCTCCGCTTCGTCGGTCAGCATCCAGTCCAAAAATTTGACGATGCTGATCGCCGTTTCCTTCTTTACGTTTTTGTTGATATACAAAGCGGTGGATAAGGAGCCGTACAAGAGATGACCGCCGTATCCTTCCGGGCCTTTCGGCGACGGAATAATATCGATTTTGGCCTCGGGCACGACCTTCTTCACCTTGGTACGGTAGTTGGCCATCCCTTCCGCATTGGCGGACCACATGCCGACTTTACCGGCCTCGATATTTTTACCGTAGTCGGTCGACGTAACCGTCGCAAAATCTTTCGGAATCAAGCCTTCGTCGAACATCGTTTTGTAGGCTTGGAGCGCTTTCGTCATATTTTCCACGTCAAAAAATTTCGGAACAACCTGCCCATCCTGCAGCTCGAATTGGGAACCGATGACGTCGTAGGAGCCGAAAATCGTATCGGCATACTTGAATTTTTCCCGGATCTGGTACGGATTCTCGACGCCGAGCTTTTTCATCGCGCGCATCACGTTCAGCATGTCCTCGACCGTCTTGGGCGTGGGCAGGCCCGTTTTCTCCAGCAGGTCCGTCCGGATGAAGAGCGCACGCCGCGACGGATTGGACAGCCATGCCGGAACGGCGTAAATTTTGCCCTGGTAGCTGACCTCGTCCCAAGCCTGCTTCGGCACCTGCTTCATCAGATTCGGCGCATATTCTTTCAGCAGATCGTCCAGCGGCATGAACAGCCCGGCCTCCACCGAGCCGGACATCGCCTTGCTGTTCACGCTGCTGCCCTGAACAACGTCGGGGATGTCGTTACCGGCGAACATGACGGCCATTTTCTGGTCGAATTCCTTGAGCGGGAGAAAGCGGATATCCATGTCCACATTTGCCAGCTTCTCCAGCTTTTTAACCCATTTGTCTTCGTTAATATTCGGCGAGCTTTCCGCATATGCATTGCCGCTCGTGTTCAGCGAAATCGTAAATTTTGTCGGCCCCTGCTTCCCGTCGGCACCCGGCGCTTCGCTTTCATTCTTGCCGCCGCCGCATCCGGCTGCCGTTACTGCCAGCGAACCGACCAGCACCGTACTGATGAGCTTTTTCAAGTCGAACCCCTTCTTTCGCTTAAAAAGTATGTGGATGTGCATGCTGCCCCATTCAAATGATAGCGATTTCAAATCAATCATAGAATTGGCTAACTTATTATCACAATGTGTTTTTTTACGATGGGGCCTGTTCTGTCGTCTGATGAACGGTTACGATTTGATCGAGCCGATCAGCATCCCTTTGACAAAATAGCGCTGAAGAAACGGATAAATCATCATGATCGGAATCGTCGCCACCGTAATAATCGCCATTTTGATGCCTTCCGGCGACGTGTTCGTAAACTGCGACAGCTGGTCGGACGAGCCGAAGAAGTCGGTAATGACGATTTCGCGCAAGCGGACCTGCAGCGGGTAGAGCGCCCGGTTATTAATATAATACAAGGCATTGGAGTACGTATTCCAGTGCGATACCGCATAGAACAGGCCCATGGTCGCCATCGCCGGCTTGGACAACGGAAGCACGATGCTCCACACGATACGCATTTCGCCGCAGCCGTCCATCCGGCCGCCATCGATCAGCTCGTTCGGCAGGTTGACGAAGAAGGAACGCATGACGAACAGATTGTACGCGCTGATGGCGCTCGGGATAATTAACGCCCACACCGTATCGAGCAGGTGCAAGTTCTTGACCAGCAAATAGTTCGGAATCAGCGGCGCCTGGAAAATCAACGTGACGAGCACCATAAGCAGCACGTACGTACGGCCCGCATATTCCGGCCGCGATAGCGGGTAAGCGAGCGCCGCGGTGGCGATCAGATTGATGACCGTTCCGACGACGGTGATGAACAGGCTGACCGAGAAGGAGCGCCAGACAGAGGCGTCTTTTAAGATCAACTGATAATTTTCAAGCGTAAATTGTACCGGCCACAGCGTCACCTTCCCGCTGTTGATCGCGGCGTCGGCGCTGAGCGATTGGGCGACCACGTGAAGCAGCGGCAGGATCATCGTCGCCGCAAGAATCGTAAGCACAACATAGTTCAATACCGAGAATACCCGTCCCGCCGGAGTTATATGATTCATCTGCATTCACCCGCCTAATATAGTCCTTGTCCGGTCGCTTTGCGGCTTAGCGCGTTGCCAAGCATGATCAGCGCCAGCCCGACGACCGATTTGAACAGCCCGACGGCGGTCGTGAAGCTGTATTGACGCCCCACCAAGCCGACCCGGTAAATATAAGTGTCCATAATATCCCCCGACCCTTCGTTGAGCGAATTGAGGAACACATAGACCCGCTCGAATCCGAAATCGAGGAAATGGCCGATATGCAGCAGGAACAAGATGACGATGGTCGGCATAATTGTCGGAATCGTGATCGATATCGTCTGCCGCCAGCGGTTCGCGCCGTCCATGACGGCCGCCTCGTACATTTCCGGATTGACCCCGGCCAGCGCCGCCAAATAGACGATCGTCCCCCAACCGCTGTCTTTCCAGATGCCCGAGCTGACCAGGATGGTGCGGATGTACGAATCTTCGCCCAAAAAATAAATCGGCTCGATCCCGAACCAGCCCAGCAAATGATTGACGACCCCCGTCGTCGGAGACAAAATGCCGATCGCAATCCCGCCGACAATGACCCACGACAAGAAGTGCGGCATATACACCACCGTCTGAATAATCCGCTTGAACATCAGCAGCCGCATTTCATTCAGGAGCAGCGCCAGCACGATCGGAAACGGAAAAGCGAAGATCAAATCGTAAAATCCGATCAGAATCGTGTTTTTTAAAATACGCAAAAACTCGTCATAGGCGAACATCCGCTGAAAATTTTCAAGCCCGATCCACGGACTCCCCGCAATTCCTTTAAAAATGTTGTAGTTTTGAAACGCCATGACCGAGCCCATCAAAGGAACGTATTTGAATATCACGAAATATAAAATGCTGGGCAGCGAAAGGATATAAATGGCCTTGTACTTCTTCATCAGCCTCCACGTTTCCCGGGCCCGCGACGGTTTAACTGCGGAACGTACCGCCCTCTCCAGCTTGGCTTCCATGCTGCATTCCTCCTTTATGGTTCGATCTTACTATGAGGGGGATTCGTTTCAAATGGAGAAAGTTGCACGGAAGCTGTGTTTTTTTACGATGGCAAAAAAAGCAAAAAGTCCCACCCGCGCCTTGGTGTAAGCGCGCGGCGGGACTCCGGCCGGAGCCGTTCGGTATCCGCTATACGTTCAAATCTTTCCGTTTGCCTGTGACCATAAAGATCACGCCTTCTCCGATATTCGTCGAATGATCGGCGACGCGTTCAAGGAAATGAGCAGCCAGCATGAGCTGGGACAATTGTCTGTTTTTGGCAAAATCCGTGCCCATCAGCATGATGATATCGTTCATGATGACGCTGTACAGCTTGTCGACTTCGTCGTCCTTCTCGGCCAGCGCCGCAGCCCGGTGAACGTCGCGTTCGGTATAAGCCAGCAGACTTTCCTGCAGCATATTCTGGGTCAGCTCCGCCATGCGCGGAATGTCTTCGAGCGGCTTCACCAGCTCTTGACCGTTCAACCGGATGCAAATTTTGGCGATATCGACGGCATGATCTGCAATGCGTTCCAGATCAGTGGCGATCTTCAGCGCCATGCTGATAATCCGCAGATCGCTAGCCATCGGCTGCTGCAATGCGATCAGCCGCAGTGAATCCTCTTCGATTCTAGCGGTCATCTCGTCGATCTGATCGTCCTCTTCGATCGTTTGCCGGGCCAAGCTCTCATCCAGCCGCGCTAGCGATTCGACGGCTTGGCGGATGAGCCTTGCCACATTGTTGCCCATGTCAAGCAGGTCTTTTTGAAGCAGATCCAGCGATTGATGGAAATTGAACCGGTTATCCACGAATAAAGCGCTCCTTTGTCCGAACGGCCGAGAACTTATCCGAACCGTCCGGTAATGTAATCTTCCGTCCGTTGGTCGGAAGGCGTGGTAAAGATTTTGTCCGTTTTGTCGGACTCAACAAGCACGCCGTTCAAGAAGAACGAGGTGTAGTCGGAAATCCGCGCAGCTTGCTGCATGTTATGTGTAACGATGATGATCGTATATTTCTCCTTCAATACCTGCGTCAGCTCTTCGACCTTCAGCGTCGAGATCGGGTCGAGCGCAGACGTCGGCTCATCCATCAGCAGCACATCCGGCTCGACGGCAAGCAGACGCGCAATGCACAAGCGCTGCTGCTGACCGCCGGAGAGACCGAGCGCCGACTTGTTCAAGCGGTCCTTGACCTCATCCCACAGGGCGGCCTGCACCAGGCTGCGTTCGACGATTTCGTCGAGCACGGCTTTTTTCTTCGTGCCGTGAATCCGCGGGCCGTAAGCGATATTGTCGTAAATGCTCATCGGAAACGGGTTCGGACGCTGGAACACCATGCCGACCTTCTTGCGCAGGGACACGACGTCCGTTTCCGGGCCGTAAATATTTTGGCCGTCCACATAGATGTCGCCGGTAATGCGCACGTTGTCGATCAGATCGTTCATCCGGTTCAGGGTGCGCAGAAAAGTCGATTTCCCGCAGCCGGAAGGGCCGATCAACGCGACGATGGAATTTTGCTCGATCGTCAGCCCAATGTTATGCAGTGCATGATTTTCACCGTAATATAAATTTAATTGCTCTACTTTGATTTTATTCGCAACCTTTGGGTTCGCGATTGCACTCGCTGTCGCCATAGTCATTTCCCTC
The DNA here is from genome assembly GCF_000722545.1 of Paenibacillus tyrphae. Classification (GTDB taxonomy): domain Bacteria; phylum Bacillota; class Bacilli; order Paenibacillales; family NBRC-103111; genus Paenibacillus_G; species Paenibacillus_G tyrfis. Next base: position 345,386 of record NZ_JNVM01000010.1, on the reverse strand, counting down.
CGGACAATTTTTTCTGCAGCATACGGCTTGGAATACCGATTAACAGGTTAAAGATCAGCACGACGATCAACAGCAGCGCGGCGGAGCCTTTAGCAATGTTCTTGGCATCCGGCACGATCGCTTCGGATTGGACGTACCAGAGATGAACGGACAGCGTCTCGCCCATGCTGAGCGGATTGAAGTCCGGGAAGAAACGCGATACCGACAGCCCTGCGGTATAGATCAGAATGGCCGATTCCCCGAGGGCGCGGCCCGCGACAAGCGTGATCCCCGTAATTAAGCTCGGCAGCGAAGCCGGGAGCAGCACCTTGCGGATCGCCTGCCAGCGGGTCGAGCCGAGGGCGAGCGACGCTTCCCAGTACGATTCCGGAACGGATTTGATTGCTTCTTCCGTTACCCGCACAAGCACAGGCAGATTAAGCAGCGACAAGGTGATCGCCCCGCCGATGATCGAAAATTTCAGACCCATCCAGTTGACGAACAACAGGAAGCCGAACAAACCGAAGACGATCGACGGCACGGAAGACAAAGCTTCGACCGAGACGCGCACGATGTCCGTAAACCGGTTCTTCTTCGCATAAATGGCCAGATACACGCCGGCGCCGATACCGATCGGCAGCGAGATCAACAGCGAGAGGAACAAAATATAGAAGGAGTTGAACAACTGTGGGCCTACGCCGCCGCCGGCCATAATCTCCGAAGGCTTGCCGGTGATGAAATTCCAGCTCAGCATCGGCAGCCCGTCGCCCAAGATCCGGAATAGAAACCAGGCCAGAATCAATATAATAACAGCGCCCGTTGCCCAAAAATAGAGCGTGGCGATCCGGTCGGTCGTTTTGCTTGTCATTTCACTTCACTCCTCTTTGCGACAATGCGGATGATCAGGATCATGGCCAGCGAGATCAGAAGCAGCACAAGTGCCATCAGGAACAAAGCGTTGTTCCACGTGCTGCCGTAATGGGTGTTCCCTATGTCCTTGACGATCGCCGTCGTCAGCACCGTAGCCGAGCTGAGCAGCGAATCCGGCATTTGCGGCGAGTTGCCGATAACCATGAACACAGCCATCGTTTCTCCGATTGCTCGTCCCATCCCGAGAATGATCCCGGTCAGAATGCCGGGCCGGGCCGCAGGAATAAGCACGCGCCAAATCGTCTGCCAGCGCGTCGCACCAAGCGCGAGCGAAGCCTCTTCCAGGCGGCCGGGCAACGCGCGGATCGCGTCCTCGGAGATGGACAGAATCGTCGGCAGAATCATGATCGCCAGGATGATGGCCGCCGGCAAAATCCCGTACCCGAAGCCCTCATTAAACTTGGCGAGGAACGGAACGATCACCGTAAGACCGATCAAGCCGTAGACGACCGACGGAATCCCAACGAACAAGTCGGTCGCCGGACGAAGAATTTCACGCACCCACTTTGGCGCGATTTTAGCCATAAAGACCGCACCCGACAGCGCGAGAGGCACCGACAGCAGCACCGACAAGAAGGTCAGCAGCAGCGTGCTGTACAGAAACGAGAACGCGCCGAATTTATTTTCCGACGGGGTCCAGTCGGTCGAGAAAAAGAACTCTACCGGCGTTACGCCCGAAAAGGTTTTGACTCCTTGCCAACCGACGAAGACGATCACGGAAAAGATGATGAACGTGACGAGCGACGCGCTTCCTATAAATATCCATCTCATCACTTGGTCGTTTCTGTTCTGCGCTCTCGTCCAGCGGTTCATCCGATGCTCCTCCCGCTCTTCCTTCACACTTTCCGTCAGCTGATCGGCAAATGAATTCATCAGCTATTACCCCCTGGTTCGAATAGTTCCACACGTGTTCCTTAGCTCAAAACCATCATAGAGTACGAATGTAATAACAGAACATGAGAATTGTTAAGGTAATGTAAAAATTGCGCGGGTTTCGACAAATCGGCATAGCTGGACATAAAAAGAGCAGCGACATGATGCCGCTGCTCTCGTAGATGACTAGACGATTATTTTTTCAACAGGTTGGCCGGAAGGAATTTGAGCTCCTCGACTTTTTTGTCTTGGAATTCCGGGCTCATCAGGTAGTCGATGAATGCTTTGGCTGCGCCTTTGGCTTCGCCTTTCGTGTACATATGCTCGATGCCGTACAACGGATATTTGCCGTCTTTGATCGCGTCTTTGCTGAAAGCTACGCCTTCGAATTTCAGAGCTTTCAAAGTATCGTTAATATAAGGCGTGTCTACATAACCGATCGCGCCGGTCGTTTGACCAACGGTTGTAGCCATAGCGCCGCTGGATTCTTGCGTTACGCCGTCTTTCGTGAAGTCTTTGCCGTCCAGAACGATTTTCTTCACGAGCGCACGGGAACCGGAGCTGTCCGGACGGTGAACGATCGTAATTTTTTGATCTTTGCCGCCAACTTCTTTCCAGTTCGTGATTTTACCGGAGAAAATGTCTGCTGCTTGAGCTTTGGTCAAATTGTCGATCGTAACATCTTTATTAACGATGATGGCAAAAGACGCAACTGCTACGATGTGGTCGACAAGACCTTTGTCTTTATATTCCGGGCCGGCTTCGATGTCGGAGTTTCCGATATCGGACGTGCCGTCCGCTACGTTTTTAAGACCTGTACCGGAACCGCCGGCGGTCGGGTTGATCGTTACTTTCGGGTTTTTCTTCATGAACTCGTCCGCAGCCGCTTTAACGAGCGGAAGCAGGGCGCTGGAGCCGGAAGCCGTTACCGTACCGGTGATCTCTTCTGTTTTAGCCGGTTGGTCTGCCGGTTTTTTGTCCCCCGTTGTTGCCGTTTTGTCTCCACCTGCTGCCGAATTATTCGGTGCCGGATCTGTCTTCGTACCGCAAGCGGAAAGAACCCCCAACATTAAGATCGAAACCATGGCCAAGCTTAAACCTTTTTTTGACAGCTGCTTCAACATTTCAGCATGTCCTCCCTTTGTTTTTTGTTTACTAGGACATCGTACCAACCAATTGTTAAGTGAAAACCATCGGAACGTAAACGGAATGTAAAAGTTTAAAGCTGCTAAAAGTTAACAATCGTTTTACAAACTTCCGTTCTTCTATTAATACTTTAGTCCTACACTGGCATCAGAATCGGGATTAACTAGAAAGAAAGAGTGGAGGGTTTCTATGAAACTAACAGGCGCTATGACGCTTAGACAGAAGCTGATCGCCGGTTTGTCGGCTATGGTGGTCTTGTTTATGTGCGTTGCGTTATTTAACGTAAACCAGATGCATCGGATCAAAAGCCAATTGGGCGTTCAAAACGAGAAGGTGGAGCTCAAGCTGATGGCGCTTGAATTGAAGGAAATGGTCCAGGAGCTCAATATTATCGCCTCCGGCTTGGAAATCTCGAAGAACCCGGACTATATCCCCAAATATAACGAAAAAAGAAAGCTGTACGATCAAATGGTCCAGCGCATCGGCGAAACGGCCGATACGGATGAGAAATCCGTGTGGCGGAGCAAGCTGATTCTGCTCACCGGAGAATATACGAATACGTTCGACGTGGCGGCCAAGGTCATTCAGGACAAGTCGTTGACGAAAACGGACGTCGATAAAAATATGGAGTACCTGTATAACGAGTCGCAGCGGATTATGAGCGAAATTTTCACGTATGTCGATCATTTCTACGTCTCGTATGCGAGCGATGCCGCCGCTGCCGTAACGGCGACGCAGGATGGGTTGGATCGAACCGTTGCCGTCATGATCACCGCGTTCGCCCTGGTGGCGGTATGCGTAACCGCGATCGGCGTCCTTGTGATTCGCTCGTTCACCGGACAGATCCGCCGGCTGCAGCATGCCGTAGGGCGAATCGCGGACGGAGACCTGCGGCACAAAATCGGAAGCCGCTCCCGCGACGAGCTCGGGCTGCTCAGCCAAAGCTTCGATCATATGGTCGATCAAGTGCGGGGCATGCTGCACAGCACGAAGCAGATCGCTTCTTCGTTAGCCGGACATTCGCTTTCGTTCCGCGAATTCTCGGGGTCGACGGCGGCCGCCAATCAAGACATTCTGCGTGCGATCCAAGACATTTCTGCCGGAGCGGAGCAGCAAGCCCATTACTCGGAGCACAGCGCCTACCTCATCACTGGCTTGGCCGAGGAAATTCGTAAAATCAACGAATATACGGATACGATGCAGCGAAAAAGCCGCGAAGCCGCATTCAATACCCACACCGGTTCCCGGTCGATGGAAGCGCTCAGACAGTCGGCCGACCGGTCGGGAGACGTTCTCCGGCAAGTGACCGTCGCGATGGAGACCTTGTCGCAAAGCTCGGCGCAAATCGGCAAAATTGTCGGCACGATTGCGGAAATCGCCACGCAGACCAACGTGCTGGCGCTCAATGCGTCCATCGAAGCGGCGCGGGCCGGAGAACACGGCAAAGGCTTCTCCGTCATCGCGGAGGAGGTCCGCCAGCTCTCTTCGCAGACGGCCGAATCGTCCAAGAGGATCGGGCTGATCGTCAAGTCGCTGCAGATCCAAATGAGCGAGATGGAAGCCTCGTTTGAGGAAGCCCGCCGCTCGTTTGACGAGCAGAACGGGAAGATGGACGAGAGCATGGAAGCATTCAGCTCGATTCGTTCCTCGATGGACGAGCTTTCCGGCCACATCGGCCAAATTCACGAGCTGATCACCGATGCGCAGGAGAAAAACGGCCAGCTCGTCGATGCCGTACAGCACGTTGCCGCCATTGCCCAGGAATCCGCGGCGGGTGTGGAAGAGGTCAATTCCTCATCGCACCAGCAGGATACGGCCATTCGGCACATTGCTTCGCAGGCGGACGATATGCTTTCGCTATCGCGGCGGCTGTTCGAGGAAATCGACAAGTTCAAGATGGATGATATCGAAGCGGAGGAAGCTGGGAAAGCCGAGATTCCCGTATCGCCGGAGATGGACGAAAGCCGGGTCCAGAAGGAAGAGGATCGCGAGGTAAGCCCCGCGGTCAAGAGTGCGGGGCAAGCCGTGGCCGAGGTCGTAGCTGCACCATCGGCACCTGCAGCGTCGACTGACACCGGGACGCAAGCAGCGCCTCAAGAGCAGGCGGAATGCAAGGATTACGATGCCGCCCGCCGGGAAGAAGAGGAAAAGAAGCTGCAGCCGGTTTGATGCCAAGAAGTCGGCAGGCATACGAAAAGCCCCGGTTTTCGCATCCAATGCGAGGCCGGGGCTCCCTACGTTTATTCGAAATAGATGGCTTTACCCGTACGGGAAGATTCGTAGATCGCTTCGAGAATTTCCGATACGACGCAGGCCTGCTCCGGCGTAACGACCGGATCGATATCCTTGTCGATCGCTTCCAGCCACAAGCGGGCTTCAAGATCGGCCGGGTTTTCGCCGTTGCCTTCGTAAAAATCGACGCCTTTAGCATCCAGCTGAATTTCGTTCATGAACAAGCGGCTGTGCTTCTCGCCGTTGATGCGCAAGCCGTCCCACATGTCGGCGCCGCCCTCGGTGCCGCACAGCGTCGTTTTGGCTTCGCCGGTTTGCAGCAGGTTAATCGCCCAGCTCGATTCGAGCACGATCGTCGCTCCGTTCTGCATCGTAATCATGCCGAACGCGGAATCCTCGACCGTGAATTTCTCCGGGTCCCAAGAGCCCCAAGCGTTGGCAGCGTTTGCTTTCTTCGACAGCTTATGAAACGCGGTCCCGAGAACGGCCTTCGGCTTGTAATTGTCCATCATCCACAGCGTCAAATCAAGCGCGTGCGTCCCGATATCGATCAGCGGGCCTCCGCCTTGCTTCTCTTCATCCAGAAAGACGCCCCAGGTCGGCACGGCGCGGCGGCGGATCGCGTGCGCTTTAGCGTAGTAAACGTCGCCGAGCTCGCCTTCCTCGCAAACCTTTTTCAAATATTGGCTGTCCGCGCGGAAACGGTTTTGATAGCCGACCGTCAGCTTTTTGCCGGTCCGCTTCGCGGCTTCCACCATACGTCTCGCATCCGCTGCGGTTTTCGCCATCGGCTTCTCGCACATCACGTGCTTACCGGATTCCAGAGCGTCGATCGTAATGTCGGCGTGGGAATCGTTCGGCGTACAAATATGAACGAGATCGAGCGTCGTATCGGCCAGCAGCTGCTTATAATCCGAATACACTTTCGCTCCCGGCGCGCCGAACTTGCTTGCGGCCTCATGCGCCCGCTCTTCGACAATATCGCAAAATGCGACCATTTCAGCGTTAGGTTGATTTTTCAGCGCAGGCATGTGCTTGCCGTTGGCAATCCCCCCGCAGCCGATAATTCCAATTCGGTATACTTTAGACATGAAGACGGCGCCTCCTTCGTCATTCGCGGTTTGATTCGTAATCCCAAGCCTTAGTATAGACAAGTTGCGGGCAAAAAGATATTTCGGAATTGGCGTTCGTTATATGCGATTGTGTCATCATAGCTTCCGGTTCCGTAATAGAGCACCGCTGCGTTCGTCATATATCGGCTTCTCATTCGGCAGACGCCTGTACGCTCACCCTGCGCTCTGTACGGGCTGCCTCCAGCAGCGCATCCATAACCCGCGCTTGTCGGAGCGCTTCTTCGGCTCCGTCGCTGTCTTCTGAACGCCCCTGCTTCCGAAGCAGCACCGCATCCGCGAAGCTCTCCGCCTGCAAGCGAAACGGCGTGAGCCGGTCGGTGACCCATTCCTTCCACCGGCTATCGAGCCGACAGCGAATCCGCAGCTCCTCCGCGGTCACGTCGAGCTCAACCTGCAGCTTCCCCTTCGTGCCCCATAGCTCGAAGCTGGCTCCATGAGGCAGATCCAGAGCCGCATCCAATTGGGCCGTACGCCCCTCGCCAAAGTAGAGTGTACCCGTGAACCGCCGGTCTACGCCATGCAGGGGATGCAGGTCCAGAGCCGCATCTGCGGCTATCGGCTCCTCCCGGGTGAAGTACCGCGCCCAAGCGACCGGATAACAGCCGATGTCGTACAGCGCGCCACCGCCCCAGTCTTTGCGCCAGCGGCTGCTGGCCTCGTCGGCCAGGAACGAAAAGCGCCCGTAAAAACGGGCCCATTGCCCAATCGCGCCTTCCCCGATCCAATCGCGTATCTGCTCGAATCCGGGGTAATATTTCCACACAAATGCTTCCCGGACCAGCACGTTATGCTTTTGGGCCGCATCGGCAATCGCATTAGCCTCGCTCCCGCTCAAAGCAAGCGGCTTTTCCAGCAGCACGTGCTTTCCAGCTTCGCACGCTTTCACCGCCCATTCTTTATGCAGATGATTAAGTAAAGCGATATACACCGCATCAATCTCGGGATCGCGCAATAAGGCCTCATAGTTCTCATAAGAATGAGGCACACCGAAGCGTTCGGCAGCAGAATGCCCGTTCTCTTCCGTCCTTCCGGCTACTCCATGCCACATTCCGTTTGCCGCTTCTTTTATCGCCATACCGGCTTTGCCTATAATGCGTCCCGTCCCTAGAACTCCCCATTTGATTCGATCCGACATCAATTCACCCGCCTTTCGACCTATTTCCCGGGAAATGGATACTGATCGCCACGATTCGACCCAAAGAATTCCGCTTATGCAAAAAGAAAAGGAGGCCGCGATATCTGCTGCCTCCTCCCTGCTGCGTAAGCTATCCTTTTTTTCCTGCCGAACTGACCAGCTTGTAGCCGACGCCGCGAATCGATTCGATCTGCACCGATTGCTGGTTCATTTCCAGCTTTTTGCGGAGGGAACTGACGTGCACGTCCACCGTCCGCTGACCGCCGATATAGTCGAAGCCCCAGACGATGTTCATCAGGTCATCCCGCGTCACGACGACGCCCGGCCGCTGCACAAGATACAGCAGCACTTCGAACTCCTTCGGACGAAGCGGAATCGATTCGCCGCCGAGCAGCACCTCGTATTTTTCCGGATAAATATACAGGTCGCCCGCAGTGATGACCTTCTCCCCGCTTCCGGGCTTATCCAGCAGGCCGTCATCAGCCGTCGTCCGTCGCAGCACGGCGGATACCCGTGCCAACAGCTCCGCCACGCCGAAAGGCTTCGTAATATAGTCGTCGGCTCCGTATTTGAGCCCCTGCACGACTTCTTCCTCGGCATTGCGGGCGGTCAGGATGATCACCGGCGTTTTGTTTCCTTTTTGCCGGAGCTTGGATAAAATCTCAAAACCGTTCATCCCGGGAAGCATGATGTCCAGGACGATGAGATCGAACTGATGCTGCAGCGCTGCCTGCAATCCGTCGCTTCCGTGATCGACCACTTTGGTTTCGTAGCCTTCTTGCGTAAGATTATAAGACAACAGCCTCGCCAGCGTAGGCTCGTCCTCAATAACCAAAATTTTTTGCGGCATGTTACTCCCCCGGGCATTTATTCTATATCTAAAGCTTAACATAGCCTATATTTATTGACAAACGGTAAATGCTTTTTTGGCTAAAACAGCCTGAGCTCAGTGAATCATCGGCATATCGATCTCGAACTTCGTTCCCACGCCGACTTCGCTTTCCACCCGGATCGTACCCTTGTGAAGCTCCACCAGATGCTTGACGATCGACAGTCCGAGTCCCGTGCCCCCGGAGCTGCGGGAACGCGCCTTGTCCACCCGGTAAAACCGCTCGAAGATGCGCGGCAGGTCCTTCTTCGGAATGCCGATCCCCGTATCCGCAATCGTAAACCGGACCTTGTCGTCCGCCGCCTCCGACGTTCCGCCGAGCAGCTGCTCGACCTTCACTTTCACTTTGCCGCCCTCCGGCGTATAGTTGATCCCGTTGGACAGCAGGTTGATCAAAATCTGCCGCAGCCGGTCCTCGTCCGCTTCCATATAAATGTCCTCGGGCACCTGCATGTCCAGCTCGATCGATTTCTTCGCCGCCTCCGTCCGCATCACGTTGACGCAATGACCGACGAACGTTTCCAGATGCACCGGCGAGAACTGGAGCGGAATGCGCTTCGATTCGATTTTGGACAGCTCCAGAATGTCCCCGATCAACCGGTTGAGCCGCTCGCTCTCGTCGAAAATGATCTGGAGAAACGACCGCGCCGTTTCCTTGTCGTTCAGCGCCCCGGCCAGCAGCGTTTCGGCGAAGCCTTTGACCGCGGCGATCGGCGTCTTCAGCTCGTGGGACACGTTGGCGACGAATTCGCTGCGCATCCGCTCCAGCCTCCGGACGGCGGTGATATCGTGCAGCACGATGAGAAGCCCCGTCCATTCCTGGCTCGAATCCGAGATCGGACTCAGGTTAATTTCCAATATGCGCTCGCTTGGGTAGTAGAAAATCATTTCGTCCCGCATATGCTCGCGCACATCGATACATTCCTGGATCAACTGGGTGAATTCGAACTGCTGCTTCGCCTGATCGAATTTTTTCCCTAGAAGCTCTTGCGCGGAAAAGCCGAGAATGTCTTCGGCCGAACGGTTCAGAAGCACGATCTTGCCTTCCCGGTCGATCATCATGACGCCGCTGATCATGTTCTCCAGCACGCTCTTGAGCCGGTTCTCGTCCTCCAGAATGCGATTCATCTGCAGCTGCAGACTATCCGCCATCCGGTTGATTGCATGGCCCAGCTGCCCGATCTCGTCTTTTTTGTTGAGCCGGACACGGTACTTGTAATTCATATCCGTAATCTGCTGCGCGACGCTTGTGATCAGCTCGATCGGCCGCGTAATGCCGTAGGCCACGCGATAGCTGATTAGACCGGCCAGCAGGAACACCGCCAGCAGCCCGCCGAGCAGAACGTACCATACTTTGCGGATGGACTGCTCGACCTCCGCCAGACTCATCGCGAGCCGCAGATAGCCTTCGGTCTTGTCTCCTATCTGCACCGGAATGGCGACGTAGAGCATATTTTGACCGATCGTGCTGCTGTAGCGCTTCGCGTAGCCGACTTTCCCCGAGCTTGCCGCAGCTTCAATCTCTTCGCGGTGAAGGTGATTCTCCATCTCCGCCGGATTGGAATCCGAATCGGCCAATACTTTGCCGTCTCCGCGGATATACGTGACCCGGGCGTCGGCAAACTGTTTCAACCGGGCGGCCCGTTCCGAGAACTCCTTCATCAGCTCCGGCTCCGATCCCCGGTGGCTCCAATCCATCGTCGCGAGAATAATTCGCAGCTCCCGCTCCATATTCGTTTTCAGCGAGTCGATATACGATTGCTGCAGCATTTGGGCCATGAACAAACCGGCCATCAGCACGGAAGCGCCGATCAAAGCGATAAAAATCAAGGTCAATCGGGCGCGGAACATCTTCATAAGGTGCGTTTTCCCTCCAAGCGAGCTGCGCGGGCGCCAAGGTCCCGACAAACGTTTTTACTCAATATCGTACTTGTTCGTCCGGCGAAGCGCCAGTTAATTTTGTGTAAAGGGACGAGCGCAAATACTTTTTCATCAACCAATGATTGAGCGTCGCCATCGGCTGCTGGATCAAAATCGACAGAACGACGGGCACCGCGGTCAACGGCTCGAAATAAGCGAGCGCCAGCACCAGCCCGAGCGAAATGTTGCGCATGCCGGACGAATACGTAATGGTAATGACCAAATCGGGCTTGCGCAGCCAAACCGAGCCTGCGAAGCCGATCAAGTATGACAAAAGCACCAGTAGCACGACCAACGGAATAACGACGATCATATCGCTCTTCATCTGCGCCACATACGGCTCAATCGCAGCCGCATTGATCATGACCACGACGGCCAGCGCCAGCTTGGAGGTCGGGCCGCAGACGGGAGCCGACCAACTCTTGAAGCGCTGCTTGGACACCTCGTTCACGAGCACGCCGAGAATCGTCGGCACCACGATGATTTCGACCAAATCCAGCATCACCTTCGTATGGTCAAACGCGATAGCTTCGCCGAAGATCAGTTCCACCGCGGCCGGAATGACAAACGGGCTAAGGGCCGAATCGATCACGATCATGGCCAGGGCCAGCGGCACATGCCCTTTGGACAATCCGACCCAGATAACGGACGATACCCCGAGCGGGATGATCGCGAACAGGACGAACCCGACCACATAAGGCGATTCCGCGCCGAAGGCGGTACGGCCGATCGCATAACCGAGCGCCGGCGCCACGATATGCGATAGCACGAACGTCAGCGCCATCGGCACCGGCATCCGAAACGCCTCGCGGATTTGGCCGAAGCTGCAGCCGGTCGCCATGACGAAGGTCAAATAGGCGAACAGCAGCGGCACGGCCGCCGTCCAGCTATTCATATAATGAGACAAAAGAAACCCCAGTATCAACGATACCGGGACAATGACGGACAAATATTTTTCTATCCAGGCGTTCAGCCTGATGCCGAATGATCCCATGGCCGGGCCTTATACGAACACCGGTTCTTTGAACTGGGCCAGCTTCTCGCGCGACTCCTGCTCGACGTCGGCATGCAGGCTGTTGCCGTGGGAATCCATCGTGACGATGGCTGCAAAGCCTTCCGTTTGGAGATGCCACATCGCTTCCGGAATGCCGAATTCCATGAAGTCGACGCCTTCCACTTTCTTAAAGCATTCCGCATAGTATTGGGCTGCGCCGCCGATCGCATTCAGGTACACCGCGCCGTGCTCCTGCAGCGCTTTGAGCGTTTTGGCGCCCATGCCGCCTTTGCCGATGACCGCGCGGATGCCGAACTTCTTAATAATGTCGCCTTGGTAAGGCTCCTCGCGGATGCTGGTCGTCGGGCCTGCCGCTTTCACGACCCAGTTTCCTTCCGCATCCTTGGCCATAACCGGTCCGCAGTGATAAATCACCGCGCCGTTCAGATCCACCGGAGAATCGTGATCCATCAAATATTTGTGCAGCGCATCGCGGCCCGTGTGCATCGGTCCGTTGATAATTACGACGTCGCCGACGCGGAGCTGGCGGATCTGCTCCTCGGAGATCGGCGTCTGCAGCACGACTTCACGGCGTTCGCCCGACTCGGATGCGGCAGCCGGCTCGTCCTTCTGCATCGGCAGCTCTTCACCCTTGCGGTATGCCCACTTCGTGATCGCGCCTGTTGCCGGATCAAGCAGCACGCCTTGTCTGCGGAACGCCCAGCAGTTATATGCGACGGAGACGAAGAAGCTTGCCGGCAGCCGGTTCATGACGCCGACCTTGCAGCCGAGCAGCGTCACTTGACCGCCGAAGCCCATCGTTCCGATGCCGAGCTTGTTGGCGTTGTCCATAATGTATTCTTCCAGCTTGCGGAGCTCATCGTTCGGATTGACGTCGTCCGCCGCCCGGAACAGCTGGTGCTTCGCCAGCTCGTAGCCGGTCGTCCGGTCGCCGCCGATGCCTACGCCGATGAACCCGGCGCTACAGCCTTGGCCTTGCGCTTGATAGACCGCATGCAGGATGCATTTGCGGATGCCGTCGAGATCGCGGCCCGCTTTGCCGAGGCCTTCGAGCTCGGTCGGCAGGCTGTATTGAATGTTCTTATTTTCACAGCCGCCGCCCTTGAGGATCAGCTTCGCTTCGATTTCATTCCGTTCCCACTGTTCGAAGTGGATGACCGGGGTGCCCGGACCGATGTTGTCCCCGCTGTTCGCGCCGGTCAGCGAATCGACGGAGTTCGTCCGCAGCTTGCTGTCCTTCGTCGCTTGGGCAACGGCGGCGATAATCTGTTTCTTCATCTCGATCTGGTTGGCGCCGACCGGACAATGAACGATAAACGTCGGCATTCCCGTATCCTGACAGATCGGCGATACGTTGCACTCCGCCATCCGAATGTTGTCTGCAATCGTAGACAGCGAAAGCGCGGAACGCGTTCCTGCATCCTCCCGGGCACGGGCGGCTTGAATCGCTTCCCGGACGTCGGCCGGAAGGTTCGTGGACGTTTCGACGATCAATTGGTAGATGCTCTCTTGAAAATGCTGCATGATGGCAAAAGACTCCTTTCGTTTTTCGCAAAAACGTTACTTGATAACATGGAAACGCATAAATCTATAATAGCATATTCGGACGGGGACCAACACCGCGTTTTTGCGCGATTCCGAAGGGAGGAAAGCCCGGTTCAAGGGGATCGGCTTTACAAAACATTATTTTTTGATAAAAGCGCTTTCTTGAAGGAAATGAAAGCAGATTTGTCGAATGATGTAGAAAAAAGCGAATAGGTCCATTTAACCACGTCCGAAGGAGTTAAGAACTACCATGAGAAAGCTGGTCCTCCAAACGGTCCTTCTGGCCTTCCTTGGCCTCGGCCTCATCTTCCAGCCGCTGAGTGCGGCCAAAAGCGCTATCCTTTATAAAGACCAGGTGGCCGTGATCATCTACCACCACATCGACGACGACGCCAAGAGCGGCGGGACGATCACCGCCCAGCTCCTCAAGGATCAGCTGACCTATCTCAAAAGCAAAGGGTACCAGTTCATCACGCTCAAGCAATTCAAGGCGTACATGGAAGGAGCGCCGGTTCCGAACAACGCGGTGCTGGTAACGTTCGACGACGGATACGAAAGCTTCTACGTCAACGCCTATCCCCTCTTGAAGCAAATGCGCGTCCCCGCGGTCAATTTCGTCATCACGGGCGATTTGGAAAATCCGCTCGCCAGCTATATTCCGTCTATGTCGCGGGACGATATTATGGAAATGACGAGCGATACCAACTTCACCGATTTTCAGTGCCACAGCCATCATTTTCATTATAAGCTGCCAAGCGGCGGCGCCGCATTGGTCAGCCGGCTCGTGAAAGACGGCGTCAAGGAAACGGAGGAGCAGTACAAGCAGCGGGTCGTCGGCGATACGAAAGCCTGCGTCGGAGCGCTAAGCGAGCTGTATACGGAGCCGGTCGATTCGTACGCTTACCCCTTCGGCATATACGACAAGCCGGCGATGGAGCATATCCGGCAGGGCGGCATCAAATACGCGTTCACCGTTGTCCCGGAGGTGGCTACCCGCGAGGTGGACCGGATGCAAATTCCGCGGATCGACGCCGGCAACAGCGGGGTATCGCCGGAGCGGCTACATCAAGCGATCCAGCGGCGCGTCGTCGCTCCGATGCCGCCAACGAGCGAAGTGCCGCTGGCCGAGACGGTCAGTGCATTCGGCGGCAAGGTCGCGCAGTCCCGTGACGGCACCGTGCAGATCGGATTCGGAACGCATACCTGGAGCGGCGCAGCCGGCGGCACGAAGCTGACCGCGCCGGACGGCCGGACGCTGGCGCTTCATAAACCGCTGACATGGAAAAACAATAAAATCTTCATCACTCTGAAAGATTTAGAGCAGGCGATCGGGGGACAAATCGTGTATAATCCAAATGTACAAAGCTTCGCCTTACGCCAAACGATCGATACGAAGCCTTGACCGGATGCGCGCATGAAGCCGAAGCTGAATTCTTAACTTAGGATGATGATGGATGGAAAGTCATTTTTTGGCTTATTTGTACCGACTGCGGTATATTGAGCGCTGGAGCCTCATGCGGAACGTGCTGAAGGAAAATGTCGCTGAGCACTCATTTCACGTCTCGATTCTGACCCATGTGCTTTGCACGATTGCCAACGAGGTGTACGGCAAGGAGGTGCCGACGGAGCGTGCCGTCAGCATGGCGCTGTTCCACGACGCGACGGAAGTTTTTACGGGAGACATTCCGACGCCGGTGAAGCACCACAATCCGAAGATTCTTTCCAACTTCCGCGAGATCGAGCAGCTTGCCGCCGAGCGTCTGCTGGACATGGTTCCGGAGCCGCTGCGACACGTGTACGACCCGCTGATCGTTGCGAAGAAGGATGCCGATCCCGAGCTGAAAAAATACGTCAAGGGCGCCGATCTTCTGGACGCCTATCTCAAATGCGTGTCCGAGCTGTCCGCCGGCAATCGCGAATTCGCCACGGCGAAGAAGCAGATCGAGCAATCGATTGAAGCGCTGAACATGCCCGAGCTGGACTATTTCTTGCAGCATCTGGCCCCGAGCCTGGAGAAGACGCTCGACGAACTATAGCCCTAACGAAAAAAGCAGTCCGACGCAAACCCGCGCCAGACTGCTTTTCTCCTATCTTTCGTTTCTTTCCTGTCATAACAAGCAGCCGCAGCCCGTAGTATAGTAAAGACAAGTAGCCGAGAACAGCTTCCTTAGTCAAACAGGGAGTTGCATGCAATCAAGAGAAGAATCACCCCGCTGATCAACGTCCCGAATTGTCCCAAGGAGAAGGACCCGATGCGGACCCCCGCCACTTTCCGGCCGATCACGACGCCGATCCAGATCGTAATGAAGCTTCCTTGCGCGGCCGTGAGCGAGATAGCAAGCGGCGACAAGCCCATCAGCCCTGCGCTGAGACCGTTCGTGACGGCATTCGCCGAAAGCGCGATGCCCAGAACAACCGATTCGCCGATCCCGATGGAGCCGGATTTATCCTTGTCGGCCTTTTCGGGATGCTGCAGGATATCTTTTAACGATGAACCGTCGGACTGGTCCTCTTTTACCTCGGGAGACGTCGATTGTTTTCGCGGGATGGCCAACAAAACGATGCGCAACCCGATGACCGTCATGATGAAGGCACTGATCAATACAGGAAGAATTCCCGGAAGCACCTCCGAAAGCCACTGTCCGAATAAAATCCCCGTTTCACTGAACATAAAACAAATCATGGCGATGATCAAATTCGATAATACGCCGACGCGGATTCGCCGGATCCCATAGGATAAACCTGCACCCAAATTATCCAGACTCGACGAGACGGCAAAGCCTACGATAAGCAACCAAGTCATGTTGTTTCACTCCTTTTTACTTTATATTGGCATCATATTGAGGATTCGGTAAAAATGTGCCTATCCGTCTCAACACTGTTGAGAATTTTTCAACATGCTGGCTCAATATAAGCAATCGGGAGGAATGGCGATGACCGACAAGAAAAAAGAACCGGAGCTGGGCTCAACCTTAAAATCACTGCTCAAAGGCCGCTCTTTATCCATGCGCAAGCTGAGCCTACTTACCGGAATCGATACGGCGACGATCTCGCGTATCGTCAACGGCAAGCAGCAGGCAAAGCCCGACCACCTGCAGCAGTTCGCCGTCCATCTCGGCGTTCCGACGGAGCAGCTGTTTCAAGCGGCCGGGTTCGACGTCGGTTCCCGCCAGTC
The DNA here is from genome assembly GCF_000722545.1 of Paenibacillus tyrphae. GTDB lineage: Bacteria > Bacillota > Bacilli > Paenibacillales > NBRC-103111 > Paenibacillus_G > Paenibacillus_G tyrfis. Next base: position 329,414 of record NZ_JNVM01000010.1, on the reverse strand, counting down.
GGAACAAAGCTCGGATATTTACGCCTCCGTCGAAAGCATCAAGGATGTTCTTCTCTCGTCCAACTTATTCGATCGGCAGTTTACAACCGAGCTTGTCAGCAAGGAATTGAGCAAATACGAGCAATATGCGATGACCGAAGAAGGACAGCGGATCATCGTCGACGATTTCCGCACGAAGGTGGAAAGCGTCAATGGCGCCGGGCCTTTTATCGACGAGCTGAGGCAATTGTATGAGCTGTACTGCCGGGAGGACACGACGCCGGAGAGGCGCGCGATCGCCGGCAGCGCTCTGCTTTACTTTATTTTGTCGGCGGATATTATCCCCGATTACGTCTTTCCCTTGGGGTATCTGGACGATGCCATCGCCGTTCAGATTGTTACCGGCCGGCTTTCCCAATCGGCGGATAAAATCGAACCGTAAGCCTCGTTCGTACTTGATCCTACAGCCACTCGTTGAATTTGCGGATATACCATGTTTTCACCAGCTGCGTCAGCACGCAGTAGCTTAACAAGATTCCGACCAGCCAAGGGAAATAGCTGAGCGGCAGCGGCTGCAGCCCGATGCTGGCCCCGAAAGCGGAGAACGGAATATAGATGCCCGCCATGATGATGAGGCTGGTCAGCAGAATGACGGGGAAGCTCGCCCGGCTTTGGAAAAACGGAATTTTCTCCGTACGGATCATATGCACGATCAAGGTTTGCGACAAGAGCCCTTCGATAAACCAACCGGATTGAAACAGCGATTGCGCCTCGCCTGTATTGGCCGCAAAAACGTAATACATCAGGAAATACGTGGCGTAATCGAATATGGAACTGATCGGGCCGATAAACAGCATAAATCGGCCGACCGATTTGGCGTCCCATTTTCTCGGCTTGCGCAAAAACTCCTTATCCATCCGGTCCCACGGAATCGAAAGCTGCGAAATGTCGTAAAACAAATTTTGAATCAGCAGATGGATCGGCAGCATAGGCAGAAAAGGCAGGAATGCGCTGGCGCCCAGTACGCTGAACACGTTGCCGAAGTTGGAGCTGGCCGTCATTTTGATATATTTGACGATGTTGCCGAACGTCTGGCGCCCTTCAATGACTCCGGCTTCCAGAACCATTAAGCTTTTTTCCAGCAGGATGATATCTGCGGACTCCTTGGCGATATCGACCGCCGTATCCACGGAAATGCCGACATCCGCATCCCGCAGCGACGCCGCGTCGTTGATGCCGTCGCCCATGAAGCCCACAGTATGCCCTTTCGTTTGCAGCGCTCTAACGATTCTCGCTTTCTGGAGCGGGTTCAGCTTGGCAAATACCGTCGTACGCTCCGCCAAATCGGCCAACTGCGCCTCGTTCAGCCGATCAATGTCGTTCCCCAGCACAACCCGGTCGACTTCCAAGCCGACGTCCCGGCACACTTTCCTCGCGACAGCCCCGTTGTCTCCCGTTAATACCTTGACCTCCACGCCGCTTTCTTGCAGCGCCCGAATCGCCGAGGCCGCCGTTTCTTTCGGCGGGTCCAGGAAGCCGATATACCCGACCAGCACGAGGTCCTTCTCATCTTTCAAGCCGTACGGCTCGTCATTCCGCTCCGTCGTTTTCACGGCCACGGCAATGACGCGCAGCCCATCGTTATTCCATTTGCGCACATGCTGCTTTGCTTTGACCGTGAATTGCGGCGTCAGCGGCACGACTTCGCCTTGATCGGATACATGCGTGCACACGCTGAGAATTTCCTCAATCGCTCCCTTGCAAATCAGGAGATGGCCGTTTCCTCCTTTTTCCAGCACAACCGACATCCGGCGGCGGTTAAAGTCGAACGGAACCTCATCGATTTTCGTATAATTCCCTCTTGTTACCAGAACGTCCGTCAATTCCGCATGCTCCAGGACGGCGACATCCAGCAAATTTTTCAGACCCGTTTGATGATAGCTGTTTAAATAGGCGTATTCCAGAACCGTCAGGTCTTGGTTGCCGTGAATGTCCGAATACGTCTCAAGAATGATTTTATCCTGCGTGAGCGTCCCCGTTTTATCGGTGCACAAAATGTTCATCGCGCCAAAATTTTGAATCGCGTTCAGCTTTTTCACGACGACTTTGTTGCGGGCCATGACGGAGGCGCCTTTGGCCAGATTGGCGGTGACGATCACCGGCAGCATTTCCGGCGTAAGCCCGACGGCAACGGACAGACCGAAGAAGAATGCCTCCCACCAGTCTCCTTTGGTGAAGCCGTTGATGAAGAAAATAATCGGCACCATGATGAGAATAAATCGGATCAGGACGAAGGTAACGTTATTGACTCCTTTATCGAAGCTGGTCGGCGGCCGCTTGCCCGTCAACGTTTTGGCCATCGAACCGAAGTAGGTGGAATCGCCCGTGGAGGCCACGATTCCCGTTGCCGTTCCGCTAATGACGTTCGTGCCCATGTAGCACATATTGGAAAGCTCCAAAGCGTTGCGAGACTTGACATGTTGCACTGGTGAACGGGCCGCTCCCCGCGGCGACGTATCCTGCTTCTCCACAGGCAGCGCTTCCCCCGTGAGCGCCGATTCGCTGACGAACAAGTCCTTGGATTGAAGCAGCCGGACGTCCGCCGGTACCAAGTCCCCTGCCGACAGGTGAATGATGTCCCCGGGAACGAGATCCTCCATATCGATCTCCTGCTTGAGCGATTGTCGGGTCACGGTTGCGGTCGTTTTGACCATCGCCTTCAGCTTTTCCGCCGTCCGGATCGAGCGGTATTCCTGCGTGAACGTAATCAGCACGCTGATCGATACCATGGTGCTGATAATAATGACGGCCTCCATGTCGTCGGTAAAATACGAAAATAGTGCAAGTCCCAGCAAAATCAGAATGAACGGATTTTTAAAGCAAAGCAGCAGCTGCACGAACCATACCGGCGGTTTTTCGTAAGCGATCCGGTTGCTTCCGTACTGCTCCATCCGCTCTTGGGCTACCCTTTGGGGAAGTCCTTGCGGGGACGTGGACAATTCTTCCATCATTTCTTCAACCGTACATTCGGAGGATTTCAACAGGCGCTCGGAGATTTCGTGCTTCCAAGCTTCGCCATTCGCTTTGTTCATTTTCATTTTCATGTTCGGTTCCTCCACTACGTAAAAATTTGAACGCAAAAAAGCTCTTTCCTTGGAGGAAAGAGCCCGTAGCTTACGAACGCGAAACTCATGGCGCCTGAACCCATGTCAAATAAGCATACCTAACTATACCCGTCCGCCAGATCAAGAGCAGGGGAAAAGAGGCATGGGAAACATGGGAGGGCCACAGCTGCGCGGCTCTTCCTCGTTACAACATATGGACTTGTAGAAAATAACCGTCTAAATCGACTACTACTGCTACTGTCCATGTGTATGTTTCCCCCCTCTCAAAATGAAAAACCCCTCAGTTGACTTGAGGGGTTCGATAAGCGCACAAAATACACCATCGCTAACCCCCTGGTCGAGTTTTGGCACTATACAACGTAAAGAACGCACTTGCTCTTAGCCACGTTAAGAAAAGCCTTAATCCGGCAGTTCCTGTTCTACCCATTGGCATCTTTCGATATTTCCGGGCAGTGGCCTATGTTTGTATAGGAGCCTCACCTAACGAGGTCATGTGAAATTACATAGCTCATCATATGCTCGCGCAGTTCAATTGTCAACCCTTTTTTATAAAAAGGCGAAGGCCTGGGAATCTTTAAAAGAATACAAGCCGAAACAAAGGAGTCCGGGATGGAAACTTTTTTAGTAGAAATCCATAATTTTCCCGTTATTGCACTGCGGCTGATCGCCGCTTTCATCGCGGGCGGATTTATAGGATGGGAAAGAGAAACGTATATCGATTTGCCCGTCTCGCACCGGGGCTCCATTTTCCGATTATACGCGCTCGTTTGCTTCGGGTCCTGCCTGTTTACCATTGCGGGTTTATTTGGCTTTTCCCTGCCCAATAACATTTCCGATAGAATCTCCGCCCAAGTGGTCAGCGGCGTCGGATTTCTGGGGGCCGGAACCATATTAAGAGACCGCAAAGGAATCATTCGCGGCTTGCCGACAGCGGCAGGAATTTGGGTAAGCGCTTCGATCGGACTGACGATCGGTTCCGGTCATCTGCTTTCCGGTTTTTTTGGAACCTTATTGGCCTATATCATTATGATTTTGCCGCACCGTTTTCCTCATTTTTTTGTCGGTCGCAAAAAGAAGATGGATCACAGTGACGAATAAATTGTCCCGAAATTCATCTTTACAAAACATTAACAATTTTTAACATATATCATGCTATACTTTAGGAAAAGTCTTATACTTCCTAAACTATTGGAGGAACTTGTGGCATGGATTTTATTCAAACCGTCATTTTTGCCATTATCCAAGGAATCACCGAGCTGTTCCCGGTAAGCAGCGTGGCACATGGAGTTTTAACTCCTTATGTCTTTCATTGGAATCTGGACCCCGAATTCCTCAAAGAGCACTTTTTGCCTTACGTCGTCATGCTTCACTTGGGGACAGCCGTTGCCCTGCTTCTCTTTTTCAGCCGGGATTGGGTCAATATGCTCCGCTCTCTATTTTCAGGCGGGCAGTCGAAATCCAGAAAGATCCTGCTTCTTGTCATCGCGGGAACCATACCGGCGGCCGTGATCGGAGTCGTTTTCGAAAAAACGCTCCGACACCTGTTCAGCAGCGTGACCAGCGCCGCCATTTTTCTTATCATCAACGGACTGTTATTGTTCCTCGGAGAAAAAGCTTCCGGCCGTGGCACTAAAGAAGTGGAAGAGCTAGGCTACGGGCAAGCGTTTATTATCGGCTTGTTCCAATCGTTGGCCTTGGTCCCCGGTTTTTCGAGATCCGGCTCAAGCATGACCGCAGGTTTTTGGATGGGGCTTAAGCATGAAGCCTCCGCACGCTTTTCCATGCTTTTGGCCACACCGATTATTGTAGGCGCAAGCATCCTGGAAATTCCCAAGCTGAAGTCCGGGATGAACGGACTGCTGGGCATGTCGATCGTAGGCGGCGTATTGTCCGGGATTTTTGCCTTGCTCGCCGTCTGGCTGCTGATGCGGTGGTTCAAAACCCATGAAATCAAAGCCATGAGGCCCTTTGCTTATTATTGCTGGATCGTAGGCGCGATTGTTCTGTTGTCTGTGTACGCTTTTTGATCAATTCATCGTTCGCGTCAGCAGGGTCACAAACTCAGCCCGCGTCGCCTGGTTTTCCGGACGGAACGTTCCGTCCGGGAAGCCGGTAATCCAACCTTCCGCTTTCAGCTGCTTCAAAATGCTTACTCCCCAATCCGTCTCTTTCACATCTGCAAAAGGCGACGTTCCTCTTTGTTTCCCGCTCATCTTCATGCTTCTTGCCAGCATGGCGGCCATTTCCATACGGGTAAGGTACCGGTCCGGGGCTAGCGATCCATCGGGGTAACCGTCGATGATCTCCGCCTGGGCCGCTTTGGCGATGAACGGGTAAGCCCAATGATCGGGTCCAAAATCCGTATAGCGGACTTCTTTTTGCTTCGTTAGCTTTAACCCCCGGACCAGCACCGCCGCAGCCTCCGCCCGTGTGATCGGTCGATCCGGCATGAAGCGGTATTGATCATACCCGTCGATGATTTTCCGCTCGGACGCCTGCTTGATCACCGCCTCGGCCCAATGCCCTTTGATGTCGGCATATCCGCCAACCAGCGGCTTTACCTCGGCTTTAAGCTCATAGAACCGGTCATCGAATGCCGTATCCGCCGTTAAGCGGATGTAATAAACGCCCGGCTGCCAAAGCTGACTGAGCCGTGCCTCCGACGTGCCGTCCGGATTCGTGACGGAGTCGATCGGCTTGAGCGTGCCGTTATAAGCGGACATCGTCATCCGTATGTTCTGCGGAATGCCGGATAAACGAAGCTCGACCAGGCTTTCCTCGTTGATGTTCACCGAAAACCAGTTTGCGCCGCCGCTCTTGTCCAGTAGCCCTTGATATTTCGTTCCGGGCTGCATGACCGTAGCCGAGTATGGCTTATCGTGCGGACCGTTCGGATCGAGCAGCTTGGGCTTGTATTGGATCGCTAGCGTGTATTCGCCCGTAATGGGAGGGATGTAGCCCTCGGCATTGCTGACTCGAATGTAATAGTCGCCCGGATAGACGTCCGTCACCGGAAAATATTCGGACTCCCCTTCACCGCCTTCATCGATCGTCTTGCCCTTTTCCCCTCTCTTTTGAACGAACAACACCGGGTCCATCCGGTTCGTATCGACGGATAACCGGACGCTCAGCTTGCCCGTTTGCGTAATCGGGAGCATGTACCAGTCCTGATCGTTGTTCCGGTGAAACGTCCCTTTCAAGGTCTGACTTTGCGCCGGAAGCACGTAGGCCTTAAACTGCTTGCCGTTATCGGCATAGGCATCCTTATAAATTTCAAAGGAGGTCGTAAGCTTGAATTCAAGCTTGCGCTTGGCGGCGGCGTTTTTGAGCTGCAGCTTCAAGTAGCTTTTACCTTTCTTCACCGGCATCGTGACCGGCCCCGCTGCGCTTAAGGAATAATCTTTTACGCCTCCTCCGGCATCCGTATGCGTAACGGCTATCTCCTCCTTCGGGTCCAACTCCAGCTCCAGCTTGACGCTGCCGTCGTAAGGCGCCTCGAAGGTAAACCAGTTCGGATCGCTCCCGTTCTCAAACGAACCGCTGACCGTTTTGCTTACCGAGATGGGGGTGGCCTGCTCCTTTCGGTCGTTCCGCTTATACATATGCTCCGAATAAGGGTCTTTCAGAACGCGGTCGGCGCGCAGCAAACCGTAGCCGGTTCCGGGGCTCCAGCCGTTCCCGCTAAGGTCTTCAGCCGTTTGTCGGAGCAGGCTGCGAATTTGATACGGCTTCATCCAAGGATACTTAGCCCAGGCCAAAGCGCAAACCGCCGCAACCTGAGGCGCCGCCATGGAGGTGCCGTCCTTGTGTTCGTATCTCCCGCCGATCGCCGTCGTAAAAACATCCCACGGCGCCACCAGATCGACCTCGGGGCCGCTGTTGGACAGCTTATGCGCCTTCTTGTCCGCCGCCATTCCGCCGACGGCCAGAACGGTCGGATACGCCGCCGGGTATTTGACGCTGTTTCCCTCGTTGCCGGTGGCGGCGACGAGCAGTACCCCCTTCGTCTCGGCATAGCGCACGATTTCGCTCATGTAGTCCGAATACTTATTTAAACCGAGCGACAGTACGACGATTTTGGCTCCGTGATCAACGGCGTAGCGGATGCCCTCGCCCAATTTGGCTTCGCTGCCCGTGCCGTCGTTCTCTACCGCCTTCACGGGCATCAGCTTGGCCTTCCATAAAATACCGGCGATTCCTTTATCGTTGTTGGCCGCAGCGCCGATGATTCCGGCGACGTTCGTGCCGTGTCCGTTGTCGTCGCGCGGCGGCTGGCCGGGCTCGATCAGATTGATTCCTTTCACCAAATTCGGCATAAGATCCGGATGATTCAAATCGACGCCCGTATCCACGATCGCAATCACGATCGAGTCGTTTCCGGTCGCGACGTCCCAAGCCTCGCTCATATGAATTTGCTGTAAATAGGCTTGCTTTTCCACCAACGGGTCGGTCGGGTAAGCCGAGATCTGCACATCCCTCGCTTCCTCGGCCGCCGCTATGGAAGGAAACGGAACCCATGATGACCATAGGAGTAAAATACAGAGAGTGACGATAATATTAAATTTTTTAACAGGCATCGCTTATTGGAATAACTCCTCCAGTTCGTCGATCAAGGAGCCGACATAGGCGACCGCGCTGCGAATCGGCTGCGGCTCGGACATATCGACGCCGGCGAGCTTCATCAGCTCAAGCGGCCGCATCGTGCCTCCGGCCTTGAGTACATCAAGCCAGCGGTCCACGGCCGGCTGCCCTTCCTCGCGGATGAGCTCGGCTACGGCTGTCGAAGCCGTTAACCCCGCGGCATACGTATACGGATATAGCCCCATATAATAATGCGGCTGGCGCATCCAGGTTAATTCCGCTCCCGCGTCGATGTCGACCGCATCGCCCCAGAACTCCGACAGCACACTTCCCTTCAGCTCACGGAGCTTTTTCGCCGTCAGCGCCTTGCCCGCTTCCGCCGCCTCGTACACCCTTCTCTGCATGTCGCCTTCCAGCAGGTGCGTGACAAAATTGTGATAGTAGGTGTTCAGAAGCTGAAGAATCACCCAGCGTTTTAGACGCGGATCGTCGGACTGCTCCATCAGATGCCGGGCGAGAAGCAGCTCGTTCATCGTCGAAGGCGCTTCGATAAAATAGGTAGACGGCCTGTAGTTCGTATACCGTTGATTGCGCGCAGCCAACATCAGATGGCCCGCATGCCCCAGCTCGTGCGCCAGCGTAAAGGCGCTGCGCATGTTACCCGCCCACGTGATCAGGATGTAGGAATGCGTGCTGTATGGACTCGAACAGAAAGCTCCAGTCGACTTGCCGATATTATCGGCGTAATCGATCCAACGCCCGGTCAGCGCCTGCTCCATAAGCTCCGTATATTCGGGCCCCAGCACCCGCAGAGCGTCCAAAATCGTCTGGCCCGCCTCTTCGAACGTGACCGAAGGACTGAAATCCGGATCAAGCGGAGTTTTCAAGTCGCAGAACCGGATGCGATCCAATCCGAGCACCCGCTGCTTCAACCGAGCCAATCGCCGCATGTGCGGCGCCAACTCCGTGCGGATAATATCAAGGATGTTATGATACATCGGAATCGTAACCTGCTGCGGCTGAAGCAGCATTTGCGTCACGGATTCGTAGCCGCGCAGCCGGGAAATGACCGTCTGTTTCTTCACTTCGGCGGCATATACGGCGGCAAACGTATTCTGGTAAGATTCCAGCGTCCCGGTAAACGACTGATAAGCATTCCGCCGCTGCACGGTATCCGGCGACAGCTCGTAGTCGGTTTCGTACAGCGCGAACGAAACCGGACGCGTCACGCCCTCGCCGTCCTCTACGGAAGCGAAGGACATGTCCGACAGCTTGCTTCGCTGGTAGATCGTATAGGGGGCGCCCAGCACTTCCCCGAGCGACGCCAGGACCGCTTCCGTTTCCGCCTGAAGCCGATGCGGCTTCGTTTCCAGCAGATCCGTCAAGCTTTTGCGGAACGATTCCAATTTCGCTTCCTCTCCTATGTAACGCTCCAGCCACCCGTCCGGCAGCTCCAGCAGCTCCAGCAGCTCCGAGCGAATGAACGAAAGCGCGGCTCCCGCTTGCGCAGCGACATCTCCGACCCGGGCAGAATTCGCTTGGTACGCCGGGTTCGTTCCGTCGCCGGATAGCTGCAAGCGAGCATATGTAGCGGCGCGTAAAAGCCGGACGTGCAGCGCCTCCTGGGCTTCCAGACATTCCAGAAGCAGGCCGGCCCCTTCGTGCAGCTTTCCTTGAAATCGCTCCATGGACGGGAGAGCTTCGGCGATGCCGGTCATCTCGGCCTCCCAAGCTTCGTCTCCTGCATATAAATCGGCCAAATTCCAAGTGGATTGCGGCTCGACCTGATCTCTTCTTTTTCTCTCTTTCATTTCCGCTTTCTCCTTTACATTTGAAGTAGACCGTTCCATCCGTCATAATAAAACAATAATAAAATCATCGATAAGGATGACCGGCTTATGGCATTCGGTATTAAAAGAAAAGAGCTCATTCAGTGGAAAGAAGCGGTCACACGCGGGGAGATCGCTTTTTTAACCCATTTTTGGTTCGACCCGCACTTCCCGCAGTTTCATTCGGTCACCAAGGTCGGATGCTCGGATATGAAGCGGCTTATCGCATGGTGCGAAGCCAACAGACTGAATCCCCGGTATATCCACGACCGCGAAAGCTTCCCGCACTACGACCTGATCGGACCGAAGCAGATCGAAATTTTGCAGAAGGAAGGGCTTGGGGAGCACATCGAACGGTTCAAGCTGTGCTGATGCCTCCCGCAGCTCCCCATACGGCATCCGCCAGCAGCTCATACGAACGAAGACGGCTTTCGTAATCGGGCCCCAGCGTCACGATCATAAATTCGTCGACACCGCAATCCCTCTGCAGCTGCTCCAATGCCGCCTTCACTTGTCTCGGAGTTCCGATCATCGGCTTGGGCCGGTCCGCTCCGCTGTCGCCTTCCGGCTGAAGTAGCCGCTTCGACTCGGACGCGAGCCTGTGCGCCTCCTCTTCCGTATCCGCACAGAGGACGCTCACGGCCACGATGGCACGCGGAGCGGCTCCCAAGGACGTCGGCCGGAACTCCCGAGCATAGGCGGAAAACACTTCCGCCCCGTCCCGATCGCTCATGAATTGGCCGAAGACGTATCCGGTCCCGAACTCCGCGGCATACGAGGCGCTCTTCTGATTCGTCCCGAGCAGCCACACCTCCGGATCGGCAGGAGGAACGGGCATGGCCCGAACCGGCACATCTTCCACGCGAAATTCGTCGGCAAGCAAGGCAGACAAAGAACGAAGCGATTCGGGCAGCTGCCGGACATTTTCCAAAAAATTGCCGCTCAGCGCCATGCTCATATGCGCCGACCCTCCCGGGGCTCGGCCAATTCCGAGATCGATCCGCCCGGGATACAAAGCCGCGAGCAGCCGAAACGTCTCGGCCACCTTGATCGGCTTGTAATGCGGCAGCAGCAGCGCCCCGGAGCCGAGCCGTATCCCCTCCGTGTGCGCCCCGATATGCGACAGCAGCACCTCCGGCGCAGGACAGGCCAGCCCCGGCATATCATGATGCTCTGCGGCCCAGTAGCGTGAATACCCCAGCCTCTCCGCCGTCTGCGCAAGTCTGCGCGCTTGCGCCAATGCGGTTGCGGCATCCGCCCCTTCAAGCAAAGGAACAAGATCCAGCAGGCTTAACTTCATGTGCGTCCATTGCTCCTCTCTCAGGGCTTGCTTCATTACTCCCTAAGTTTATCCAACATCTGCCGCGGCATCAACTTTGTCGCATGACGAATTGGCTTCAGACCTTCAGGATCGTTGGCGGGAAAGCCTCAATCCCAAAATCCGCCGTCCGAGTGAATGATTTGTCCTGTCACCCACTGAGCGTCATCGCCGGCCAGAAACCGGATCAACCTTGCGGCATCTTCCGGCTGTCCGATGCGTTCCATCGGAAATTTGGGAAGCAGCATCCGCTTCAGCGCTTCGTCCATCCAGCCCGAATCGGTCGGTCCGGGATCGACCGCATTGACCGTGATCCGGTGCGGGGCCAGTTCCGCCGCGAGCGAGACGGTAAACGCCGAGATGGCCCCTTTGGTCGCAACATATGCCAGATTTCCCGGCATCGGACCTTTGTCTTGTCCCGATACCAGATTGATGATCCGTCCGCCGCTCCCCCCTTTTAACCTGCGGGCAAATTCCACCGAAAGCATGCAAGTGCCGCGAACATTGACGGCGTGATGCGCATCGAGAATATCTGCGTTCAGCGCCTCGAAACCGACTTCTTCGCAATGCGTTGCGTTATTGATCAATATAAACGGGGTGCCCAGCCGGTGCTGCACTTCATCCAACAGCCGAATCGCCGAATCTTGGTCAGATAAATCCAACTCCATTGACCCTGTCCTTACGCCGAGCGCGACAAGCTCCTCCGTCATCTGCTTCGGCCACTCCCACTCGCTTCCGTAAGGCTGAGCTTCGTCATATTTGCGCCAATGGGTAAAAAACAGATCGGCGCCTTCTTCCGCCAGCGCGCGGGCAATGGCGCTCCCGATGCCCCTACGGCGGCTCACTCCCGTCACAATGGCGATTTTGCCTTGCAGTCTTTTCTCGTTCATACGATCTCCTCCTGTAGATGGAGACGCGGCGGTGTGAACTGCCGGAGATGCAATCATTCCCGGCTGACTAAAAAAGCGGATACCATAAGGTATCCGCTTGCCGGGTGTCGGGCTCGTTCCCATAGCGTCCCTGTAATGGTGACAGACAGGCACACCTCTCCCGTTAAACCGATCGGGATCGTGCGCTATCCGGTTCGTCTACCATTACAAAGTACCTGCCATCGGAAAAAATTCCCCTTTCCTGCATCTCTACCCTGATTGTACAAGAATGGCAGTGACCGGTCAATCCAAAACAGGCCGGAAGCCCCCCGCGACTCCATCGCCTCGCTGCCCTGCACTTGAATCCTTTGCCCGAATAAGCTATACTACAACAAATTGAATGACCGACCATTTGCCTATGAAGAGCATCCAACTCGGAGGCGTTCTCGTTAAAGGGACCGATACCGTCCCTCAAGTGAACCGGGCCCGCCCGTTAACGCGGAACCAAAGCGGATCGGACCGCCATGCTGTCCGGTCAAGTTGGGTGGCACCGCGAGACAAGCGCTCCTCGTCCCAAAAGGATAGAGGGCGCTTTTTGTCATTTTCCAAAAAAAGGAGCGGTATCACATGCTGGACATTCACTGGATTCGCCAAAATCACGAAAGGGTACAAACGATCGCCGAGCAAAAAGGAATCGCCGTTTCCGTCGCCGAGCTGCTTGCCTGGGACGAGAAGAAGCGAAATCTGCTTCAAGAGACCGAGAAGCTGCGCCATGCCCGAAACAAGCTGTCGGAGGAGATCGGCACACTCGTTCGTTCGGGAGGCCATAAAGAAGCTGAGCCGTTGAAACGTAACGTGAAGGAGCTGGGCAGCCGCTTGGCGGAGACGGAACCAGAGTTGGCCGAGGTGCAGCGTCAGTTCGATCAACTGATGCTGCGCATCCCCAACGTCGTATCTCCTGACACGCCTGTCGGACGTTCGGATGCCGATAATATTGAAATTCGGCGTACCGGAACGCTGCCCGTGTTCGCTTTCGAGCCCAAAGACCACGTAGCCCTTGGCGAGCTTCATCGGATGATCGACATCCCGCGCGGCGTTAAGACGGCCGGAACCCGGAACTATTTCCTGCGGGGCCCCGGAGCGCTGCTGCACCGCGCCGTACAGCAGCTTGCGGTGGATATGCTGCTAACCCGGGGCTTTACGCTTATGGAGGTTCCGCTGCTCGTACGCGCGGATGCCTTGACCCATACGGGCTACTTCCCCTTCGGCCAAGACCAGGTGTACCGGATCGCGGACGAGGACAAGTGGCTGGTCGGCACCTCGGAAGTACCGCTTGTTTCGTATTACAGCCATGAGGTGGTCGATGTCCGCGAACCGCTCATGCTTGCCGCCGTCTCGCCGTGTTTTCGAAGCGAGGTCGGCTCGGCAGGCAAAGATGTTCATGGCTTATACCGCGTGCATCAATTTTCCAAGGTGGAGCAGGTTATCGTGTGCGAAGCCGAGATTGACCGCTCCGAGCCGCTGCTGGAAGCCATTACGAGCAACGCGGAAGAGCTTTTGCAGCTTCTGGAGCTGCCCTACCGGGTCATGGCTGTCTGCACCGGAGATATGTCGCAAAAAACGTATAAACAGTACGACATTGAAACTTGGATGCCGAGCCGCCAAGCCTACGGCGAAACCCATTCGTCGTCCCACCTGCTCGACTTCCAGGCACGCCGTTCGAACATACGGTATCGCGATTCGGGCGGTAAGCTGCGCTACTGCCATACGCTCAACAATACGGCCGTCGCATCGCCTAGAATATTAATCCCGCTGCTGGAAAATCATCAGGCCGAGGACGGCTCGATCCGCATTCCAGCGGCGCTACGTCGATACATGAACGGCTTGGAGCGGCTGCTCCCTCTGTCCGTCACTTCCAGCGAATAAAGATATGCAAAAAAGGCCGGGATTGTTATCCCGGCCTTTTTATACTCTAACCTGAACTAAAATGGGAATTTCATCAGCGTAACGACAAGAAAGAAGATAATGCCGTTGATCACGCTAAGCGACTTGATGGAACCGATGTGAGCCTTGATGTTGCCGCCAGACGGATCTTGCAGCGCCTTGCGTATTTTGCTGCCAAGAATGCCTGTCAGCGCCCCGATGGCGAGGAACAGAACGACTGCCAGCACCATCCAAAGCACCGAATAGTGCGCCTTGCTGACCAGATAACCTCCGGACAAAAATGCGATCACGAGCGCCAGCTGCCCCGCACGGTTGGCGGCAAACAACACATTCAAGAAACCGAACTGCGCCGTTCCCGATTGCAGTGCCTCCACTCGCATCGCCAAAAACGGCAGCATGAGATAAAAGCCCATCAAAATGGCGCCGAGCACATGTAAATACAAAAACACTTGCTGCATAATCCCGGGACCCTCCCTATTCAACCTCGTTTTCTCTCTCTCCTAGTATACAAGACTACGAGCTTCCTAAGCAAATGCAACCTAGGCTTACGAATGAACCGCTTTACCTGCTTTCGCCGAGCGTTTGTCGCGCCACTTTTGTAAAATGACGAATAGCGACGGCACGACGATCAGCGTCAGCATGGTCGAATACAGCAGGCCGGAAATAATCGTAATTCCCATCGGGCGCCACAGATTCCCGCCCATAATCGTCATCGGCAGCAAGCCGCCGATCGCCGTGGCCGTCGTCAGCAGAATCGGTCGGAGCCGCGCTTTCCCCGCTTCCGCTACCGCTTCGTACAGAGGCAGTCCGCGTTCGCGCGCCTGCTCGATAAATTCGATCAGGATGATCCCGTTCCGCACCACGATGCCCGCCAAGCTGACGAGCCCCATGAGCGCCATGAAGCCGATCGGCGAACCGGAAAGAAACAGACCGATGATCGCGCCGCCTGCCGCCAAATAGACGGTCGAAAGAATGAGCAGCGGAATCGACAACGAGTAAAACTGCATGACCATAATGATGTAAATCAGCAAAAGAACGATAGCCGACAGCTTTCCGATCGAAGCGAACGCTTCGTTACGCTCCTCGTTTTCGCCGCCGAACTGAATCGAATAGCCTGCAGGAACATTGTAGCTTCCCAGCTTGGCCTGCAGATCCTTCACGATATCGTCCGCCAGCCGGTCCTGCGTATAGCTGCGCACGGTAATCGTCCGGGTCTGGTCGCGGTGATGAATCGACTTGATCATTTGGCTGGTGCGGATATCTCCCAACTCGCGCATCTGAACCGTGCCGCCTTTTTGCGTCGAGACGTACATTTTCTTCATCGTCTCCAACGGGTCGGCGGAACGCAGCTTGGCGTACAGAGTCACGTCGATCAGATCTTCGCCTTTCTGCATCTCCGACACTTCCAGCCCTTCGGTTGCAATTCTGAGCGTCGTGGAAAGATCCTTCTCATTCACGCCGAATAGACTCAGCTTCGCCGGGTTCGGTTCCACCTCATAGGTGTTCATAACCTCTCCGACATCGTCGCTTACGCTGATCGTACCCGGGATTTCTTTCAGCATCGATTGAACATCCGCCGAAATCTGGCGAAGCTCCGACAGCTCGCTGCCGCTGATGCGAAGGGCGATCGGCGCACCGACAGGCGGTCCTTGTTCCAGCTCACGCGGAGTAATCTCCACATCGGAGGGGAACATGGCCTTCAACTGCTCCCGCCATTGCACGACGGCGGCTTTCGTATTCAGCTGCTTCACATCGACCTTAACGAACAACTGCCCGATCGAGATGCCCGTCTGATCCGCTTCCGAGTAGTAAAAATGCGGAGCCGTCCGCCCGGCATAAGCCGACACGAAACGCACGCCCGGCTGCTCTCCCATCCATGCCGCGGCTTTGCGGATCGTAAACTCCGTTTCCGCAAACTGACGGCCGGACGGAAGCTTGAAGTCGATGAGCATCTCTTCCTTCTCCGCAGGCGGGAAATACTGCACCCCAAGCAACGGCATCAATCCGAAGGCGGAGGTGCCCAGCAGCAGTGCAGCGAGCCCGGTCAGCAGCGGACGCCGCAAGAAGCGGTGAATCTGTTTGCCGTAAAAGGCGCTCAGCCTTGCGATCAGCTTGCCGAGCAGACCCGGAGTTTCCGTCCCTTCGCTTCCGGCGCCTTTGGTTGGCTCGGCCTTGGAGCCTTTGCGGCGAAGCAGTCGCTCGCCCACCCATTGTCGGAAAATCGGAATAATCGTCAGCGACATCGCCATGGAAGCCGCAAGCGATAAAGAAATGACGACAGGAAGCGGGCGAATGAAGCTCCCGATGTTGCCCTGCAGGAAAAACAGCGGCAAAAACGCAGCAGCCGTCGCAATCGTCGCCGTCAGGATCGAAATGGCAACATCGCGGCTTCCCTCCAGCGAGGCCGTGGCCGGATCGTCACCCAGTTGCAGGCGGCGCTGGATATTGTCGTTCACAACAATGGCGTCGTCGACTAGAATTCCGAGCACGATGACGAGCGCAACGATCGTAATCTGATTCAAATCGATCCCCATCGTTTCGACGGGAATAAAACCGATCGTAATGGACACCGGAATGGCCAAGGCTACGATCAGCGAGGTGCCGAACGTCAGTCCGAGAGAGCAGACGACGATGACCGAAAGAATCCCCATCAGCAGCTCTCTGCCCAGCTCGTTGAACAGATGGTCGAGACTTTCCTTTTGCGTAAACAGCGACTCGATCCTCACATTGGCCGGCAGTTTCGGCCCCAGCTCTGCGACCTTCTTGTCGATGCGCTTCTGCAGCGACGGGACATCCGTTCCTTTCTCCGCATTGATAACCAGATCAAGGGCGGGCTTTCCGTTATGTAAGATGGATACTTCTTTTTTCTTAGAACGCAGCTTGACGTCGGCGACGTCCTTGATCTTCAGCGCACTGCCCGGGGGCAGGCCCAAAAGCTCCGTGTTCGCGATATCCTCGGCGGATTTCCATTCTCCACCCATATTGACGTAATACTGCTTGGCGCCCTTATCCACCGTACCGAGCGGCACCCGGTCATGCTTGCTTTTCAGCGATTGCGCCACGATTCCCCATGGCAGCCTAAGCGTATCGAGCTTGTCAGTATCGAGCGTAATCGCTACTTCCTGCTCGGGCAGTCCGACGACCTCGACGTTGCTCACGCCGGGGACGGTTGCGAGCTGCTTTTTCCAGTAGTCCATCGTCGTCCGCAGCGATTCCAGCTCCTCCGGCGTGTCCACGACAAAATGCAAAATTTGCGCCGCAATTTTGCTTAAGTCGTCGTTCACTTCCGGCTGGTGCGCGTCTGCGGGCAAGTCTCCTTGTGCGGACTGCACCTTCTGGCGCAGCGAGTCCCACGCCCTGCGGATATCCGTATCCGACTTCAGCTCGACTTGTATGACCGACATGTTGGCGGCCGAAGTGGAGCTGAGAACCTTGATTCCGCTGATTTCTTTAATTTTATCTTCCAGCGGACGGGTGACGAACTGTTCTACTTTTTCCGGCGAAGCCCCCGGATAGACGGTTTTCACCAACGCGTACGTGATCTCAATCTCAGGATTCTCCCGCTGCTTCAAGGTGAAAATATTGAACACCCCGAGCACGACCGCCATGACGAAAAACAGCAGCGTCACCTTGCGGTATTTCAGCAGCTTCGCGATCATTCTCCGCTCACATCCGTTTCCGACAGGCAGTTGACGTTGATCCCGACGAGCACCTCGGCAAGCGGGTCAAGCTTTTCCAGACCGTATCCTCTTTCGATGAACCACTGGTAAGCGACCATCTCCAGCATCCCGATTTCCGCGTAAGCGGTCATTTCCAATTGCTCCTCCGTATACCCGGGATAAACGTTGAAGTGCTTGAACATGCCCTTGACAACCTCGCAAACATTGCCGTAAAACTGCTTCGAGATGTCCGCTATTTCCGGTGAGGCGGCGCCATGCCGCTTCAAGATGTTAAGTATGGTCCGGTTCTGGTAATAAATAGTCAGCGTTTGCCGAATCAAACGGTCGTGCATCTTGTCGTTGTGCAATTCACGAGGGTCCAGCGATTCCGGTTCGAGCGCGACGACGATTTCCTTCAAGCATTCCTCCGCCACGCTGCGGAACAAGTCTTCCTTGCTTTTGAAATAAAGATAAAACGTGCCCTGCGCCATACCGGCATCCTTCACAATGTCCGACACTTTGGTGCTGTGGTACCCTTTCTGCTCAAAAAGCTTCAGCGCCGACTCGACGATTTTGTCTCTCTTCTCTACGGCCAATGGCGAATTCTCCTCCCTAGGACTCTCCTCACGGCAGGTCCCGACGTTATGACTGATTCGTCAGTCATTTTGTATCGTACCATGGATTATCATGGCTTTCAATCCCTCGATCGGCAGTTTTTTCACCGGCTCCGCAAAAGAAAAGGGACTGCTCTTATTTCGTTTCATGT
This sequence comes from Paenibacillus tyrphae, assembly GCF_000722545.1. GTDB lineage: Bacteria > Bacillota > Bacilli > Paenibacillales > NBRC-103111 > Paenibacillus_G > Paenibacillus_G tyrfis. The sequence goes on along the minus strand of NZ_JNVM01000010.1, from coordinate 311,344 downwards.
TCTTTCCTGAAAATAAAAAAAAGACCAGCTTCGGCCTTTTCAGCGAAAGCTGGTCTTTCTTTGAACAGATAATATGCGATTAGCCCGTAACGACTTTGATAACGTTACGTACGGATTCTGCGGATTTGTCGAGTGCCGCTTTTTCTTCCGGAAGCAGCTCCAGCTCGAATACTTTCTCGATGCCGTCGCCGCCAAGCAGCGTCGGTACGCCCATGAACAGGTTGTCATAGCCGTATTCGCCTTGGAGCAAAGCGATGGAAGGCAGAACGCGTTTCTTGTCTTTCAAGATTGCTTCCGTCATTTGCACGAGGGAAGCAGCCGGTGCGTAGTAAGCGGAACCGTTGCCCAGCAGGTTCACGATCTCGCCGCCGCCGGTACGCGTACGCTTCACGATCGCTTCGATGCGGTCAGCCGGAATGAGCTTCTCGATCGGAATCCCGCCAACATTGGAGTAACGAACGAGCGGAACCATATCGTCGCCATGGCCGCCGAGTACAAAGCCGCGCACGTCTTCTACGGAAACGTTCAGCTCTTGCGCGATGAACGTGCAGTAACGGGCCGTATCCAATACGCCGGATTGGCCGATGACGCGGTTTTTCGGGAAGCCGAGCGCTTGGTAAGCGACATACGTCATGGCGTCTACCGGGTTGCTCAAGATGATGACGATCGATTGTGGGCTCGTTCTCTTGATGTTTTCGCAAACGGATTTCACGATGCCTGCGTTCGTGTTCACGAGGTCGTCGCGGCTCATGCCCGGTTTGCGGGCAATCCCTGCCGTGATAATCACGATGTCGGAACCGCTGGTCTCGTCATAGTTGGACGTGCCGACAATGTTCGCGTCGAACCCTTGCACCGGAGAAGCTTCAAGCATATCTAGTGCTTTCCCTTTGGTCGGGTTCTCCAGCTGAGGGATGTCCAGCAATACGACGTCGCCGAGTTCTTTTTGCGCCAGCATCAGCGCTGTTGTCGCACCTGTGAAACCTGCGCCGACAACCGTAATTTTTTTACGTTGGATTGCCATAATCAATTCCTCCCATTGGTTTGTGCTCTATCGCACATTAATTTTATGTTTCAATTTCGGGAATTAGCATTATTTGTAACGCATGGAAGCGTGTTCTTGTGCAGCACGGCTTTAGCTCGTGCGCACAAGGACGAACGCGTTCCTACACCAACCTTCCGTTCAAACGCCCCGGCACGCATGAAAGCGTGTCTGCGGGCGCCTGGCTTCAGCCGGGCCGCCCGCAGACAAACGCGTTCCATTCTCAAACGCCTCATGGGTGATTCTGTGTCGTACATGCCGACAGCTTTCGTCGTCCAGGGGCCGAAGCCTCCGAGTTTTGCGAAGCAAAACTGCTTCGTAAGCTCTCCCTTACCAAGGGAGGTTTGGAGGGTTGGATCTTAGAAATTCTTAATGATCTCGTCGGCAAACGCGGAGCACTTCACTTCGGTTGCGCCTTCCATCAGACGGGCGAAGTCGTAAGTTACCGTTTTATGGTTGATCGCCGTTTCCATTCCTTTGTAGATCAGGCTAGCAGCTTCCAGCCAGCCCAGGTGCTCCAGCATCATAACACCAGACAAAATAACGGAGCCCGGGTTAACAACGTCGAGACCTGCGTATTTCGGAGCCGTACCATGCGTTGCTTCGAAGATCGCATGACCGGTTACGTAGTTAATATTTGCACCTGGAGCGATACCGATACCACCGACTTGAGCAGCCAGAGCGTCGGACAAGTAGTCGCCGTTCAGGTTGAGCGTAGCGATGACGTCGAAGTCTGTCGGACGAGTAAGCACTTGCTGCAGAGCGATGTCGGCAATCGCGTCTTTTACGATGATTTTGCCGGCTGCTTCTGCGTCTTTTTGCGCTTTGTTCGCCGCGTCAACGCCTTGCTCTTCTTTAATTTTGTCGTATTGAGCCCAAGTAAATGTTTTGTCGCCAAACTCTTGCTCGGCGAGCTCGTAGCCCCAGTTTTTGAACGCGCCCTCGGTGAACTTCATGATGTTCCCTTTATGTACCAGGGTCACGCTCTTGCGGCTATGCTGGATAGCATACTCGATCGCGGCGCGGATCAGACGCTTCGAGCCTTCGGAGGATACCGGCTTGATTCCGATACCGGACGTTTCCGGGAAGCGGATATTTTTCACACCCATTTCGTTTTGCAGGAAAGCAAGCACTTTTTTCACTTCATCGGAACCTGCGGCCCATTCGATACCGGCATAGATGTCCTCGGTATTTTCACGGAAAATAACCATGTCTACCAGCTCCGGACGTTTAACCGGGGAAGGCACGCCTTTGAAGTAGCGAACCGGACGGGAGCACACATACAGATCCAGCTCTTGGCGAAGCGCAACGTTCAAGGAACGGATACCGCCGCCGATTGGCGTCGTCAGAGGTCCTTTAATCGCTACGATATATTCGCGGATCGCCGTCAGCGTATCGCTCGGAAGCCAGTTATTGTATTTGTTGAAGGCTTTCTCGCCTGCAAAAACTTCGTACCATGCGATTTTTTTCTCGCCTTTGTATGCTTTCTCTACCGCTGCATCCAATACGCGCTTGGAAGCCGCCCAAATGTCCGGACCTGTGCCGTCGCCTTCGATGAAAGGAATGATCGGATTGTTCGGAACGTTCAGTTTGCCGTTTGTGATAGTGATGCGTTCGCCTTCAGTCGGAAGTGCATATTGTTCGAATTGTGCCATGAATAGGTAAGCCTCCTTGGAATGGTTTGGAGCCGCTGCAACACGAACTCCGTAGAATAGGGATAATAATGTCAAAAAGATACGGGAGCAGCGGCGCCCGTCCCCTTCTCAGAAGACCGATAACGCCGCAGCCGCCCGTAGGATAGCTGCTTTTTTATTGCTTCCCGCAGGCGCGGGCATCCCAAGCCGGATTAGCGCTGCTCGATCGGAACGAACGCTTGATTCGACGGTCCCGTATATTCGGCACGCGGACGAATGAGACGGTTGTTATCGAATTGCTCGAGAATGTGCGCCGTCCATCCGGACGTACGGCTGATCGCGAAGATCGGCGTGAACAAGTCGCGCGGAATTTCGAGCGACGTGTAGACGGAAGCGGAGTAGAAGTCTACGTTCGGTTTCAACCCTTTTTGGCCGGTCACGATTTCTTCGATTTGAATGGACATGTCGTACCAATTCATGTTGCCGGTAATTTTACCGAGCTCATGGGACATTTTTTGGAGATGCTTCGCGCGCGGGTCGCCGTTTTTGTAAACGCGGTGGCCGAAGCCCATAATTTTTTCCTTGTTGGCCAGCTTATCGTTAATATAGCTGGTCACGTTGGCTGCCGTGCCGATTTCTTCGAGCATCGCCATAACCGCTTCGTTGGCGCCGCCGTGCAGCGGTCCTTTGAGCGCGCCGATCGCGGACGTTACGCCCGAATAAATATCGGACAGCGTCGCAACGGTTACGCGCGCAGCGAACGTTGAAGCGTTCAGCTCGTGGTCGGCATGAAGCACCAAAGCTTTGTCCAAAGCCTGGATGGCGATGGCTTCCGGTTGTTTGCCCGTGAGCATGTACAAGAAGTTCTCGGCAACGGAAGCACAGGATTTCGGCGCGATCGGCTCTTGGCCTTGGCGAATGCGAGCGAATGCCGCTATAATCGTCGGCAGCTGCGCCTGCAGCTTGATCGCTTTGCGGAGGTTGGATTCCGGAGTCATATCGTTTGCCTCGGCATCGTACAGCGCCAAGCTGGAAACGGCGGTGCGAAGCGCAGCCATGGAATTGACGTCTTTCGGGTACAGCTTAATTTGCTCGATCACTTCGGCAGAAACCGAAGCGTTGTCGCTCAGATCTTTGGTTAATTGATCCAGTTCGGAGCGATTAGGAAGCTTGCCGTACCATAACAAGTATATAACCTCTTCGAACGTGGCGTTCTCTGCAAGGTCGTCGATATTGATGCCGCGATAGGTGAGCACACCGTCTATAATGGAGCTGATGGAGGACGTTGTGGCTACAATTCCTTCCAAACCTTTGGTAGCAGTCAAGATAATCTCTCCTTTTGCGTTCAAATTCACATAATTCTAATATAAAGTATTTAGAAACTAAAGTGAACAAATTCAGACATAAAAGTTCATTATCAGCACCATAAACAGATGCTATCTGCAGGTTCGGCCATATGTATTCATAGGACTCAAATGCCTGCCGCTTAAAGGATTTGTCCATTTTCAGTATACTCATAACGATGGATAAAAAAACATGTTAAGGCGCATTGTTCGATCCCTATAATATGTCACGCTCCTCTGAAAAAAATAAAATAATTCCATAAAAACCAGTATTTAAACGATATCGAAGGCATCGAAATATTTCCTGTCAGATCCTTTTCCTTCAAGGCAAAACCGAAACCGATGCTACATAGTATATAAAGTAGCAATTTTTGGGGAGAGCAGGGATACCAGATGCAAGGGAAAGAAAATCATCTTCCCAATATGGGTTGGGGCAAGCTGCATAGTCAAGCAGGCGATGTATTGGGAGAAGACTTTTGGCAGGAGATCGCTGGGCTCATTCCGAATTCCGGGCCCCGCATCGATATTTATTATACCCAAACAACGGTAGTGGTTCTTACGGAACTCCCCGGGCTTCAATCTCCGGATCAAATCCGCATCTATGTCGAGGGCCAGACGCTGATTATAGAAGGGGACATTCCGCGCAGCTACCCGGTTTCGGAGAATCGGATTGCGCAAAGCGACGTATACCGCAGGCCTTCTCGTGGCCGAGCTCCCGATCGAAGAGGGCGATTCCCAAGCCTTCATCCCGGTCGAATTTACGTGATCTCCTTCCCGCAGCTGCCTGTCCCCCGCAGGCTCGCCTTTCATGAATATGGCCCTATCCGCGGTAAGGCAGGAGGTGAGAAACATGGTACGTATCCTTTATCAAAATCTGCAGGTCGGAACGGTACGCGGCACGTCGGGTGTTTTTTATGGAGATAATCGGCAATGACGCTATAAACATACCGCAAAACAAAACCAAGCCTTCGGCACGGGTAACCGGGATGCAGTGCAATGTCTTGGATCTTCGAACCCTGCTGGACGATCACGACCACTGCGATACTTTTTCGACCGGAAAGCGGTGCGAACCGTGAGCTTCTTCTTTTGGAGAAGAGCGACCGATCCGCCGGATCAATTGCTGCGGGATATTGATTCCCGGTTTCGCCGGATTGAAGATTCCCTAGTGCGTCTTTCGGAACGAATCGCAGAGAACGCCCCATCGACTCACGTCACCGTCGAGCAGGTCCATATACACCAGCCTGTGCTGGAGCGGCTTGAATTTCGTTTGGATGAGCTGGATATCGAACATCTGAGCGGTTCTTTGAATCTCGGAAACAATTTCGGTGTCAAAACGAATCCGAAACCGCCGGTGAAATCCGGCGTTTCGCCATCGTCGAACCAAGGCTCTTCGGCCGGCTGCACGGAAAGCCATACCCGCACATCGGAACAGCACTCCGTCGGCGGCGATCCGGATTTGGAGCGTACCGCCTCCGGGTTTCGCCTGAGAAGATCTTAAATTCATTCCCGGAGGTGACGTCCTTTGTCGTCTTTTTTATCCCCTCAATTTGTTATCGGTTCGATTCGGATCGGTTCCGTCGAAAATGCCTCGTGCATCAATATGGGCAATAACTGGCCTTCCGGCTTCGAAAGCCATCAAAAGCTGACGCAAGGCTTCGGTTCGGTCAGCGGCGACCGCAACATCGTCTCCGGCATTCGCTCGCTGTTGAACGACTCCGATTTTTTGGATATGCTCAACATCTCCGACGCCGAAGTGCCGGAATGGCTGCGGCAGATCATCCAATCCGCGGGAGAGAATGCGGGGAAGGGGCCGGCAAACGGCCCTCCTGTCATCGACAAGATTCCCGAATAGCTTTTAACCAACCAGCGTTTCCGCGACGTTGGTTTCTATACGGGCCGGCGAATCGATATAGTCGTTATCCAGGATCGTATTCGAGACCTGTTGAATCCGATTGAGACCGTAGCATTTTCCGGTACCATAATTGTTTTTATGTACGCCGCTCCAGCCGTTTTGTTCGTTTTCGCCTACGGCGATCACGGATTGATTGTTCAGGGAAACGGCATGGATCGAATGCAGAGAAATGTCGCATTGCGGCTGCAGGCTGTCGTTCACCGCCAAGTCAACGCATTTTACATCCTCCACGGACGAATCGATGACATCCGGATCGTACAAAGCGTTCACCATATGAGAAATACAGGAATCTTTCACGCTGCCGAATATCTGGTTGCTTTTGGTGTAATGACTCCACCCGAACGCTTGATTCGTTCCGATAAATATCCCCGAATTATTTTCAATCGCATTCACGAGCAGCTTGTTAAACACAATGCTTGCTTTCGGTTGCGCGAGGTTCATGAGTAATCCCCCTTCATAACACTTGGGACTGAACTGTCGGAACATTCTGGATGTCGGCAACCGGCGTATCGACGATATCGTTATCGATAATAGTGTTGATTACGCCCCCTTCGAAGCTGATGCCGAACATGTTCCCGTTGCCGAAATTATTTTTTCCGTGTTGTGCCCAGCCTGATTGCGCATTCTCGCCAACGGATACGGTCGCTCCCCTGTTCAATGTATTGACATTAATGGCTACGAATGTCACAGTTACCGCCAAAGCTCTCCCCCCTCCGCATTTACGTCATATCGATAGTGTATTCCGGCCAGATGCGGAGGTTCCAACAAAATCCTAATCCCTCCATGGACATTCCCTCCGCCGTAACGGTAAAATAAAACTAACTTTATACCGTTAGCAGGAGGACCAACCATGAACAACAGCCGGCGAATCGGCATCATTGACATCGGCTCCAACTCGATCCGGTTGGCCGTAAACGAACAAACGACGGGCGGAGCATACCGCGTGATCGGCGAATTCAAGGAGTCCGCTCGCTTGAGCCAGCGGATTGGCACCGACGGGACATTGGCTCCTGCGGATATTCAGGTGATCGTGCAGATCCTGTCGCATTTTAAAAGGATATGTCAAGCTCACGAGGTGACCGAATACCGGGTAGCCGCCACGGCGGCCATTCGGAATGCAGCAAATTCTCAGGAGATTCTGGACACGCTGCGGCGCGAAAGCGGATTTCACGTCGAGCTGCTGTCCGGGGAGGACGAAGCCCGACTCGGCTTCTTGGGCATGATCCAAACGATGGATATTTCGGACGGCTTTCTTGTCGACATCGGCGGGGGAAGCACCGAAATTTCGCTCTTCCGCGACCGCACCTTGATCCGCAGCGTATCGTTTCCTTTCGGGGCGGTCAATACGACGCGCAAATTTGCGCCAAACGGCGAATTTCACGAAGAACAGCTGCGGGGCATCCGCCAGATGGTCGAGGATGCGATTGCTCGCGAGCCCTGGATTCGACAGACTCCCGGTCTGCCGCTCGTCGGGCTTGGAGGCGGCGTCAGGACGCTATGCAAAATCAATCAGCGCAAGCTCAAATATTCCTTGCCGCTTACGCATAATTATACGATCTCAGCCGCCGAAGTGGACGAGCTCGCCGCCTGGCTCCCGCTCCTGCCCGGAGAAAAGCGCAAAAAAATCGACGGCCTCTCCAAAGATCGCTACGATATTATCGTCCCGGGGCTGCTGATTCTTCAGACGATCTTTCAGGCAGCCGGCGCTTCGCACTATGTCGTCAGCGGCGCGGGCCTGCGGGACGGCCTGTTCTTTGAAAGCTTTTACCCTGCCGACACGGAGCTAAAGCATATGGCCGAGCGAAGCGCGGACAACCTGCTCGCCCTTCACTCGACGGCCCCCCGGGCACATCTCTCGCAGGTGAGCCGGACGGCCTTGAGGCTGTTCGATGCCTTGACGGAGGCGGGAAAGCACCGCTTCGAGCCGCGCGTTCGTCTGTGCCTGATCATAGCGGCCAAGCTGTACCGGATCGGCGCTTCGCTTAGCTATTACCAGTATCCGAAGCATTCCTTCCATATGATTGCACACACGCGCATCGACGGTCTGACCCACCGCGAAATTCTGATTTGCGCCTTGACCGCTTCGTACAAAACAAAAGCACGGACCCAGCAGGCCGTGCAGCATCATAAGGATATTTTGAAAAAAACCGATATCGACCTGATCGCCCAGCTCGGCACGCTGCTTAAGCTCGCCGTCGCGCTCGATATTAGCGAGACGCAAGCGATTGAAGTGACGGCCGCGTTCTCGGAGAGCAAGGCGCTGCATTTGCGGCTGAAAGCAAAGCATGACCCCTCTGCGGAATACAGAGAGGTCCTCGGACTGCAAAAAGAATTTAAAAATACGTGGGGACAGCAGCTCAAAGTTCACGAGTCGTCGTTTTCCACGAACTGATGCGCATGGCTGCAAATTGACTGCGCAGCTGCGGCTCGCTTCCTTCCGAGTGGACATGCTCGTACATGCCGTTCGGTTGGAGCTGCCGCGCCTTCACGTTATCCTTCAGGTTAAGCCGCAATATATTGATCAGCGACTGCTGGATGCTTTTGTCGAATACGGGACACATCAGCTCGACGCGCCGCGTCAGGTTCCGAGTCATCCAGTCCGCGCTGGCGATATACACTTCCGGCTCCCCGCCGTTCTCGAAATAAAAAATGCGCGAGTGCTCCAGAAACCGGTCCACGATGCTGCGCACCGTGATCCGCTCGCTCAGTCCCGGAACACCGGGCCGCAGGCAGCATACGCCGCGCACGATCAGATCGATCTCGACCCCCGCCTGGGAGGCTGCATACAGTTCGTCGACCATCTGCTGGTTCGAGAGCGAGTTGAACTTGGCGATGATCCGCGCCGGCTTGCCTTCGGCGGCATGCTTTGCTTCGCGGCGGATTTTCTCGAACAGCTTATCCATCATGTCCGTTGGCGCCACGCCGAACGCTTTCCAATTGTGCGGCGCCGAATATCCGGTCACCTCGTTGAACAGCGCGGAGGCGTCCTCCCCAATCTCCTTATGCGCAGTAAACAAGCCGACATCGGTGTACAATCTTGCCGTATTGTCATTGTAATTCCCCGTGCCCACGTGCACGTACCGCCGCAGCCCATCCGCTTCCTGCCGGACGACCAGCGTAATTTTGGCATGCGTCTTCAACCCCACGAGCCCGTAAACGACGTGGCAGCCCGCCTGCTCCAGCTTGCGCGCCCAAGCGATGTTGCGCTCTTCGTCAAACCGCGCCTTCAGCTCCACCACGACCGTCACCTGCTTGCCGGACTCCGCCGCTCGGGCAAGCCCTTGGATGAGCGGGGAATTGCCGCTGACCCGGTACAGCGTCATTTTGATGGCGAGCACATGCGGATCGTATGCCGCTTGAAGCACAAAATCGGTGACGGCATCGAACGACTCGTAAGGGTGATACACCAGCACATCCTGCTGCCTCAGCTTGGCGAACAGATCCTCGACATCGTCGAGCTCGGAAGGATATACCGGTTGGATCGGGCTGTAGCGCAAATGGTCGAAGCCTTGAAGCGCCGACGCCATTTTCATAAAATACGTCAGGTCGAGCGGACCGTCGATTTCGAAAATATTCTCGACAATCTCGAACTCCTCCGTCAGCTGCTCGAGCGCATACGGGTGAATGCCCTTCTGCACCTCAAGCCGGACCGGCGTCCCCCAACGCCGCTTGCGGAGCTGGATTTCGATCTCTTCCAGCAAATCCTCGGCGCCTTCCTCGTTCAGCGTCAAATCCGCGTTGCGCGTTAGCCGGAACGCATGGACCGAGATTGAAATATAGCCGCTGAACAGCGTATGTATATGCTTTTCGATAAGATCTTCCATGAGAATGAATTCGCGCTTCTTGCTGTTGGTTCGTCCGGGCACCGCCAGGTAACGGCTTAAATTGGACGGCACCTGAAGGATGGCAAAATACGGTTCGTCCTCCGGATCGTCCCCTTCCTTCATCAGCACGACCGCCAAATATAAAGCCTGTGTCCGCACCAGCGGAAAAGGCCGCGCTTGATCGACCGCCATCGGCGTCAGCACGGGGAATACGATGTCGTGGTAATATTCGTCCATCGCTTTGCGCTGGGTCACGTTTAAATCGTCGTATTCGGTAAAAATAATGCCTTCTTTGCCAAGCTGCCGGATCATGTCCCGGTACGTCTTATATTGCTCCGTTACCATTTTGGAGGAGCGCTTCATGACGCGCTTGAACAGTCCGGCGGGCGTGTAGCCGGTGAAATCTTTCTTCGTATGGCCCGCTTTGATCTGATCCTTAATGCCGGCTACACGGACGCTCATAAACTCGTCTAAATTGGAAGAAACGATCGATAAAAATTTGACCCGTTCGAGCAGCGGCGTCTCGGGGTCCTGCGCCTCCTCCAGCACGCGCCAGTTGAATTCGACCCAGCTTAAATCGCGGTTTAGATAATGGTTGGCCGTCTCACGTGCGGCAGTGTCCTTCATAAGGTAGTAAACCCTCCATGGCCATTCACCGTTTAGCTTTATTTTTCTGCTTCTTTCATCGTAATTCGACAATGTTAAGCGAGCGTGCTCTTTTTGTTAATTTTATGTAAACGCAAGGGAAAATACACCTAAATTTTCTTCAGGGCCGATTCAAAAAGAGCTTTATCATTATACAACGAAAAGAGCTCCCGAAGGAACTAGCCTCTTCAGGAACTCTTTACGTGACAATTGATGGAAATGAAAGGGATCTATTCGGCTGGCGGCAGGACGGTTTTAGCGATTTTTCCGTCCAAGGCTTCGTAATCGTAATATCGGATCGTATCGTACAACTCCTTGCGGGTTTGCATGTCTTGAAGCGACCCCGCTTGCGTCCCGGTACGGCTAATTTCCGAAAAAACGCGCTCATAGGCTTTGGCCGCTACCCGCAGCGAGGTTACCGGATAAATGACTATATCGTAGCCCCAAGCCTCGAATTGCTCCGCGGTATAATACGGCGTTTTTCCGAACTCCGTCATGTTCGCCAGCAGCGGTGCGTCAATCGCGGCGCGGAACCGCTTGAACTCTTCCTCGCTCTCCAGTGCCTCGGGAAAAATCCCGTCCGCTCCCGCCGCCAAATAATGCTTGGCCCGGTCAACCGCCGCTTCGAAGCCTTCTACGCTTATGGCGTCCGTGCGGGCAATGACGACGAGCGTTGGGCTGATTTCCTTGATCGTCTTGATTTTTTGCATCATTTCTTCGGTTGAAACAAGCTTTTTGCCGTTCAAGTGGCCGCATTTCTTCGGCATTTCCTGGTCCTCGAGCTGGACGGCGGCCACTTTGGCTTCAACCATTTCCTTGGCCGTTCGGGCCGCGTTCAAGATGCCGCCGTAGCCGGTATCGATATCGACCAGCAGCGGAAGCATCGAGGCGCGGACGAGCTCGCGGGCCCGGTCCGCGACCTCGTTCGAATAAATCAGGCCGAGATCCGGCAAGCCCCGGCTGGCCGTATAGGCGGCACCGGACAAATAAAGCGCCTCGAAGCCGAACTGCACGGCTATTCTGGCCGCCATCCCGTCGTGCGTACCTGGAATTTTGAGAATCGGGCCGGTTTCCATCCGTTTCCGAAAAAAGGCAGCCAGCTCCCGTTGGTCCTTCTCTTGCTCCATCAACCAAGCCATCGTTACTCCTCCCGGGAAACCGTATTCCGTAACCTTACCGTTAAACTAAATGACGTACAGGTTCATGTACTCGTTGACCGGCATCTGCTCCAACCGCTCCAAGTCAAGCGACAGCTCGAGGATCTGCGCCGTCTTTTGCCTTGGGAACCTGGTAAGCAGATTGGCTTCGAATTTGTCGATCACCTTCGGCAGCCCTTCGGCCCGCCGTCTGCGGTGACCGATCGGGTATTCGCACTCTACGTTCGCCGTCTCCGTTCCGTCCGTGAACCGGACTTGGATGGCACTGGCAATCGACCGTTTGTCTGGATCGAGGTAATCCCGGCTGTACTGCGGATTCTCCGTGACGACCATCTTCTCCCGAAGCGCATCGATTCGCGGATCGCCGGCCGCCTCATCCTCATAATGCTCTGCCGTCAGCTCGCCATGCAGCAACCCTACCGCCACCATGTATTGGAGGCAGTGGTCCCGGTCCGCCGGGTTATGCAGCGGGCCTTTCTTATCGATGATGCGGATAGCCGATTCATGCGTCGTTATCACAATCCGATCGATCTCGTCCAGCCGGTCCTTGATCTGCGGGTGCAGAGCAAAAGCGCATTCGACGGCGGTCTGGGCGTGGAACTCGGCCGGGAAGGAAATTTTAAACAGCACGTTCTCCATCACGTAAGAGTCGAGCGAGCGTGCAAGCTTCAACGGCTTGCCTTGGAACAAAACGTCCTGAAAGCCCCAGGTTTTGGCCGAAAGCGCGGTGGCGTACCCCATTTCGCCGTTGACGGCCATGAGGGCCAAACGGACTGCGCGGCTGGTCGCGTCTCCAGCTGCCCACGATTTGCGTGATCCCGTATTCGGCGCGTGCCGGTACGTACGCAAGCTGCCGCCGTCCAGCCACGCGTTGGAAAGCGCATTGACCACCTCGTTCCGGCTGCCGCCCAGCATCGCCGTAACGACGGCCGTTGAAGCGATCTTCACCAGCAGCACGTGATCCAAGCCGACGCGGTTGAAGCTGTTTTCGAGTGCTAGCACGCCTTGAATTTCATGTGCCTTCACAGCGGCGTCCAGCACGTCCCGCATCCGCAATGGGGCTTTGCCTTCCGCGATCCGGACGCGGCTGAGATAATCGGCTACGGCCAGTAAACCGCCCAGATTGTCCGATGGGTGGCCCCATTCGGCAGCCAGCCACGTATCGTTGTAATCGAGCCAGCGGATCATACACCCAATATTGAACGCCCCGTGTACGGGATCTAGCTCATAGCGGGTTCCCGGCACCCGGCAGCCGTGAGGCACGGTGACACCTGGCACGACGGGTCCGAGATGCTTCACGCATTCCGGAAAGCGCAGCGCCAAAATGGCGGTGCCGAGCGAGTCCAAGACGACGTGCTGTGCAATGCGCCGCGCTTCCGGACTTTGGACTTCGTATTCCAGCGCGTAATCCGCGATGTCCACTAACAATTGATCCGCAGCGGATGCGGTTCGTCCTTGTTCATAGGCTATGGATGGGTTTGCTGCCATATTAATGTCTCCTCCCATTACCAGCTAAGAGCCGACCGAGGCCGAATTGGGATGCAGATCGCGCGGTCCCTTGTACAGGACGCGGGGCCGGAAAAGCCTGTTGTTCGCATGCTGCTCCATCACATGCGCGCAGACACCGACCGTCCGGGCGGCGAGAAAGACCGGGGTGAACAGGTCGATCGGAATACCCAACAAATAATAAACCGGCGCTGCGTAGTAATCGAGGTTCGGATACAATCCTTTTTCGCGGTTCATGACCTCTTCGCCGATGACGCACATGCGGTACAGCTTCTCTTCGTTTTTGGCGGCGGCCAGCGCGGCCAGCGCCTCTTTCATCAGCATCGCGCGCGGGTCCGGCTTCTTCATGTACACGCGGTGGCCGAACCCCATAATGCGTTCCTTGCGGGTCAATTTGCCGAGGATCAGCGGCTCCATTCCTTCCTCATCTCCCGCTTCCAGCAGCATCTTCATCACCGCTTCGTTCGCTCCGCCATGCAGCGTTCCTTTCAGCGAAGCGACGGCGCCGGTCAGCGCCCCGTACAGATCGGCCTGTGTGGACGCAATGACGCGCGCGGCAAAGGTCGAGTTAGGCATTTCATGCTCGCTGTATACGATCAACGACTGATCGAACGTCTTCTCTTCCATTTCGGAAGGAACCTTCCCGGTAATCATGTACAAAAAGTTGGCGCTGTACGAAAGATCTTGGCGCGGCTCCACCAGAGGCTGCCGCATGGAGGCATGATAGCTGCTCGCCACGATCTGGGGGACTTTGGCCAGCAGCCGGATCGATTTGCGGTAATTCGCTTCCCGCGACCGGTCCTCGATATCCTGGTCATAGCCGGCAATGGCGGAAATGCCCGTTCTTAGAGCATCCATCAGATGCGTCTGCTGCGGAAGCAGGCGCAGGATCGTCAGCGCATCCTCTGGCAATCCGTACTCCGTCTTGAGGCTCAGTTCGAGAGCATTCCGCCATTCGTGCGTAGGCAGACTGCCGTCAAGCATTAACGAAACGACATCCAAATAAGTAACGGTTTTGGCCAATTCGATAAGATCGTAACCCCGCAGCACAATTTGTTCTTTTTCGACATCCAAATAAGAAATTTCGGTCTCGCTTGCGATAACGTTTTCAAGGCCGGGCTGGAATGATCCGCTCATCGTTCTTTCGCTCCTCCCGATGGTTTGACTTTGCCCCTTCAGTATATCGACCTTCTGGAAACGACGTCCAATATCCGTTAAGTCCTTCCTGATATGCAGAACGTATCAAGCGGGCAAAAGGACGCTCATTCAACCGCCGAACGCTTGACCGAGCTTTAAAAATTCATGCAGCGCCGGCGACTTCTCGTCTTTCCGCCAAATAAACGCCGTTTCCAGAACGGCGGCTTCCCGAATATCCCGGTACACGACCCCTTGATTTTGCTGATGCCGAAATGACGCGGGAACCAAGGCGACCCCCATCCCTTCGGCTACAAAGGCGACAACGGTCAAAATTTCAGGCGCTTCCAGCGCAATCTTAGGCGAGAATCCGGCCTTATAGCATAAATGGATGACGGCATCGTGATAAGTAGAACCGTTTTGCCTAGGCGACAAAATAAACGGCTCGTGCTCAAGGTCACGGACGCTAAGCTCTGGCTGGCCGGCCAGTGGATGCGCTTCGGGGAGTACGGCCATAAACGGCTCGCGCATAAACAGCTCCGAATTCAAATGCGGACTGTGAATCGAGCTGCGCACAATTCCGAGATGGATGCTTTTTTCGTGCAGCGCTTGCAGCTGGCTCCCGCTCTTCATTTGATGGAGCTTCAATTCCACCGAAGGAAAACGAAGCCGATACTGCTGCAGCAGCGGAACGATGTGATAGGTCGCGGAACCGACAAAGCCGATCACCAGTCTGCCTGTTTGCCCCCGGCTCGCTTTCTCCGCCGCCTCGCGCGCTTGCTCCACACGCGCTAACGCCGACCGCGACTCCTCCAGGAACACTTTCCCCGCCTCGGTTAATTCGACATGCTGCTTGCTTCGGGAAAACAACGCAAAGCCAAGCTCTTCCTCCAGCTTGCGGATTTGCTGGCTTAACGGGGGCTGCGCCATGTTGAGGCGTGCAGCCGCGCGACCGAAATGCAGCTCCTCCGCAACGGTAACGAAGTATCGCAAATGACGCAGTTCCATCGTGCCTCTCCCCTTTGTTCGTTCAATTCTTGGGTTTACATAAATTATACAATAGGGACGAATCATTTTGGAAAATATAGCATAAAAAGGAATAGGACCTGACCAAAAATGGCCAAGTCCTTCATTGTTTTTAGGTTAGCGGAATTGTGGTGCACTTTAGCCCATGGCTTTGGAGAGGAGAGCATATAAATCCGGCACTTCTCTATCGATCCGCACCGGCTTCCAATCCTGGTTCAGCCAGACGTGCTGGGTTCCCCCGGTGACCAGCATTTCTTCGCCGCGTTTAATTTCATAAGCGAACCGGATCCGAAGACTCGTCAACTCGACAACTTTGGTGTCAATCGTCACCAGATCGTCGTAACGGGCGGGCGAGCGGAATTTCAGGTCCGCTTCGATCACCGGCAGCAGCAGGCCGCGGGTCTCCAGCGCTTGATAAGGTAGGCCCAGTTCGCGGATCATCTCGGTCCGGCCGACTTCAAACCAGTTCAAATAGTTGGCGTGATACACGACGCCCATCTGGTCCGTCTCCTGATAGCGGACGCGTAAAGTATGCTGCATACAAACCTCCTGAATCGCCATGGAAGATAGTTGTAAAGCAAAGGAGCGAAACCGCTGTTCGATTTCGCTCCGATTGTTCTGCTATCGTAAGGCTTTCGACGACGTTCTATTACAGCACGCGGGCGCGGCCGGAATAGATGACGCCAACTTCCGGATAGATGGATACTTCGTCGTTGTCTTTCAAGATGCCAAGCGCGTTGTCTACACCGACGATGACCGGTTTGCCCAAGCTGATGCCGACAACCGCCGCATGGGACGTAATACCGCCCGTTTCGGTAACCACTGCCGCCGCTTTCTCGAAGGCCGGCATGTAGTCTTTATCGGTCGTCACGGTAACCAGAATGCAGCCCTCGGTCGTCTTCGCATTCGCTTCTTCGGCGGAACGGGCCGTCACGACGTGGCCTGTAGCGATTTGCGTGCCGATCCCTTGGCCTTTGGCAATCATTTCACCGATTTGATGAACTTTGATCAAGTTGGTCGTTCCGGAGCGGCCGACCGGTACGCCTGCAGTGATGACGACGAGATCGCCCAAGCTGACGAGGCCCGCCTTTACACTCGCGTCTACGGCATGCTCGAACAATTGGTCCGTCGAGGTGCATGTCTCGCCTTTCACCGGAATAACGCCCCATACGAGCGACAGACGGCGCAGCACGCGATCGTTCGGCGTTACCGCGATAATTGGCGCTTTCGGACGGTACTTGGACACCATACGCGCCGTATAGCCGCTTTCCGTGGAAGTCAGAATCGCTTTGGCGTCCAGATCAAGCGCCGAGTTCGCTACCGCTTGGCTGATCGCCTCGGTTACGGTCGTCTGCTGTGCATTGCTTTGACGGATAAAGATTTCACGGTATTCCAGCGCCGATTCCGCACGCTCGGCGATGCGGGCCATCGTCTGGACGGACTCTACCGGGTATTTCCCTGCCGCCGTTTCGCCCGACAGCATCACGGCATCCGTGCCGTCGAAGATCGCATTCGCCACGTCGCTCGCTTCCGCACGCGTTGGGCGCGGGTTGCGCTGCATGGAATCCAGCATCATCGTAGCCGTAATAACCGGTTTGCCGACCTGGTTACATTTTTTGATCATCGCTTTTTGCACGATCGGCACGTCTTCGGCCGGAATTTCCACGCCGAGATCGCCGCGCGCTACCATGAGACCGTCGGATACCTCCAAAATTTCGTCGAGGTTTTCCACGCCTTCCTGGTTTTCGATTTTGGAGATGATTTGAATATGCGTTGCGTTATGGCGGTCCAGAATTTCGCGGATTTCAAGGACATCGCTCGCTTTGCGCACGAAAGAAGCAGCGATAAAATCCACTCCCTGCTGAATGCCGAAAATGATATCGTTCGCGTCTTTTTCCGTGATGCCCGGCAGGTTGATTTTCACCCCCGGCACGTTCACGCCTTTCTTGCCTCCGAGCAGTCCGCCGTTTTTAATCCGGCACACGATATCCGTTCCGCGGATATCCTCGACCGTCAGTCCGATCAAGCCATCATCGATCAGGATGGTGGAGCCGATCTTGACGTCCTTATACAGGTCGTTGTATGTGATGGAAACGCGCTCGGCGTCGCCGAGTACTTCCTCCGTCGTTAAAGTAATCAGATTGTCTTGGAGCAGTTCGACTTTTTGATCGTCCTTCAGCTTGCCGGTCCGGATTTCCGGTCCTTTGGTATCAAGCAGAATGGCTACGCTTTTGTCGAGCTCCTGACAAGCTTGACGCACGTTCTTGATTCTGTTGCCATGCTCTTCGAAATCGCCGTGGGAGAAGTTCAGCCGAGCAACATTCATCCCTGCATTAATGAGCTTCTTGAACATGTCCAGCGATTCGCTGACCGGTCCGATGGTACACACAATTTTTGTTTTACGCATGATTTCCCTCCTGGATGGTGGTGAACCGACCGATTTGTCTAAATTTATTATAGCGGTCTTCTCTTAATTCATTCTCCGTCATCTTGAGCAATTCCTGCAAGTGGGTCCACAACATTTGCTTAATCGATTCCGCCTGCAGGGCAACATCCCGATGGGCACCGCCCTTCGGTTCGGGAATGATCGCATCGATAACGCCGAGCTTCAAAATTTCGTCCGCCGTTATCTTCATCGCTTCGGCTGCTTCCATCGATTTTGAAGCGTCTTTATATAAAATCGAGGCTGCGCCTTCCGGACTGATGACCGAATAAATCGCATTTTCAAGCATAAATACGCGGTTGCCTACGCCAAGCGCCAGAGCGCCGCCGCTGCCGCCTTCGCCAATGACGACACACAAGACGGGCACCCGCAAGGACGTCATTTCCATCAGGTTCCGGGCGATGGCTTCCCCTTGCCCTCTCTCTTCCGCCGCATTGCCGGGGTAAGCGCCCTTCGTATCGATGAACGTGATGATCGGCCGCTTGAACTTGTCCGCCTGCTTCATAAAGCGCAGCGCTTTGCGGAAGCCTTCCGGATGCGGGCTGCCGAAGTGACGCGCAATATTGTCCTTCGTATCTTTCCCTTTCTGATGGCCGACCACCGTCACCGGAATGCCGTTAAACCGTGCGATGCCCCCCACAATGGCCAGGTCGTCGCCAAATAAACGGTCCCCGTGCAGCTCGATGAAATCGGTGAACAAATGCTGAATGTAGTCCAGCGTCGTCGGGCGCTGCGGATGACGGGCAACCTGCATTTTTTGCCGGGTCGACATGCCGGCGTACAATTCCGTTTCGAGCTGCTCCAGCCGCTGCTCCAAGCGCTTGATCTCCTCGGAGAAATCGATCTGCTTGTCCGCTCCGAACTTGCGCAGCTCGTCGATTTTGGCGCGAAGCTCGACTAGCGGCTGCTCAAAAGGCATTTCACTAGCCATTAACGGTTTCCTCCTTTACCGCGTGCATGCTAAGAAGACGGGTCAGCATACTGCGCATTTCTTTGCGGTGCGAGACCAGGTCCACTTGTCCATGCTTCAGGTTGAATTCCGCCGTCTGGAAGCCTGGCGGCAGCTTGATTCTCATCGTCTGTTCGATGACGCGTCCGCCGGTAAAGCCGAACGCCACGCCCGGCTCGGCAATAATGTAGTCTCCGAGCATCGCGAAGCTCGCGCTGACGCCGCCGAAGGTCGGGTCGGTAATGACGGAAATGTACAGGCCGCCCTGCTCGTTCAGCTTGGCGAGCGCCGCGCTCGTTTTCGCCATCTGCATCAGGCTGAGAATACTTTCCTGCATCCGCGCGCCGCCCGATGTGGAGAAAATGATAACCGGTCGGTTCGTCCGGGTCGCATACTCGATCGCGTTCGTCACCTTTTCGCCAACAACCGATCCGAGCGTTCCGCCCATAAAGTCGAAGCTCATCACCGCTACGACAACCGGATACCCTCCGATCGTTCCTTCGCCGGTAATAACGGCGTCCTGCATGCCGGTAGCTTCAACCGCTTTGTTGTACTTGGCTGTGTAAGCGGGGAATTCCAGCGGGTCCTGGGATGCCATCTCGCTGTCAAATTCCACAAAGCGGCCTTCATCCATCGTCATCTGGATGCGCTCTACGGCATTCAGCTTGTAATGGTACTCACAAGCGGTACATACCTTTAAGTTTTTATCAAGCTCTTTGTTGTACTGGATCGTTCCGCATTTAGGACACTTGTTCATCAGGCCTTCCGGGATTTCACGCTTTGGACGCTCTTCGGGAACGTCGATAGCTCCGTCCATCACCCGGTTCGGAGCCGTCCTGTCCACGGAAGGAACCGTGGCATATTTTCTTTTCTTCTGAAACAAGTCTTTAAATTGCACAATTACACCTCGCTTGCGGTATTTGGGACTTGTTTAGGATCTATGCAAAATGGAGTTCAGCACTTCCTGAACCTCTTCCAATTCGCCTTCGGGAACGACGATCTCAAATTGGTTTTTGGTCATGTTGATGGCGCGGACTTGAACAAGGAAGCCTTCCTCCGTCAGTCTTTGCTTGATTCTCTCAGCGATTTTAGCGGTCGGAGCGATATAGATAACCGTCCACATGAAAAAAGACCTCCCGAACATAATGCAATAATGATATCATAAGTGCACTTTTTCCCGCAACCGAAGCCCGGTATGCCGGAAGGGAGGTCTTTAGTCTTAAAATGTGCGTCGTTTCGGCAATTCGGCAAATCTCGACATCAGCTTTGTGGCGAGAGACCGTCCGCCTCGTCCTGATGCTTGTGCGCGATCCGGGCCGAAGCCGCGGCGGCCAGCCCCGCCACCAGGTCGTCCAAAAAAACGTGAATGCGCTTCGGATGGTCGTTCAGCTCGCGGATGATGCCCGGCTTCTTCTTGTCCAAATAACCGAAGCTGGTCAGCCCGACCATGCCATATACGTGAACGATGCCGAGCGCCAAAGTCTCGTCCACGCCGTACAAGGGTGCGTCCGTCTCCATCAGTCCCTGCAGCGGCTCGGGCAGCCCCTTCCGTTCAGCCAGCTCGTCCAGCGCGATTCCGGTATACAGCACGTATTGGACCTCGCGTTTTTGGAGAACCGTCATCACGCTCTCGATGCACGCCTCCGCGGAAAGTGCGGGATTATAGGGAAGCTGCAGCTCGCGCACAATGTCCGCTATGCGCTCCACGGTTACGCCACGCTTCTTCAAATATTCGACAATAGGTTGGCAGGACATAATAACAACGCCTCCTCCGGTTCCATTCGTAACTCGTGCAAACCGGCGAGTCTCACGTCTCGCCGAATGGGTGCGGGTTACTAAATGTATGCGGGGGAGGCGCGATTTATTTCACTTTAACACTCTCTTTGCCGAGCAGCTCCTCAATGCGGGCGAACAGCTCGGGAGACGGCTTTACCTTGTATTGGTCGCTTAAGCCAAGCGTTTTCTGGGTCCGCTCGTAGTATAGCACAACCGGCAACGGACCGCCATGTCCGGCGATCAGCCGCTTGAGCGATTCCAGCACCGCCGGCTGCTCGCGCTGCGGGGAGATGCGCATGTAGACGCGCTGCCCCGCCGCTGCGGCGCGGGGACCGCGGGCGGTGGCTTCAGCGGCCCGTGCAGGCGGGTCCGCAGCCTTGCGCTCCGCCCCGCCCGCTGAGGGCTTAGACGCTTGATCCGCCGCCGGAGAAGCCGCCGCGTACCGGCTTCTCGACTCGCGCGCTGCCTCCGCCGAAGCTGTGCCGCGGGGCGTAGAGCCCGAAGCGCGCCGCTGACCGCTTCGCGAGGAGCCCGCCGGGAGCGGGGCCGGCTTGATCGCCTTCTGCTCCAGGTGCGGATCATCCAACGCGATAAGCTGATCGGCCAGCAGCTTGTAGTCTTCGTCCCCGAGCTGAAGCTTGGCGACGACCAGCACGGGCTTGCCCTTCTGCACCAGCGGGGCGTACTTTTTCCACGTTTCCGGGAATAGCACGACCTCTGCCTTGCCAACGCGGTCCTCCAGCTCCATGAACGCCATCGCCTGGCCTTTTTTCGTGACGATCGTCTTGTTCGAGATGACCAGACCGGCGACCATGACGTCGCTGCCGTCCGGGTACTCCTGAAGCCGGGACAGCAGGTCCATTTCCAGCTTCTGCAGCACCGCATCGAAGTCGTCGAGCGGGCTGCCGGAAATGTACAGGCCGAGCAGCTCCCGCTCCAGCTCCAGCTTTTGCGTCAGCGTGAACGGAGGAATCTCGGGGTATTCGACCTCCCAACTGACCTCCTCCGTGAAGCCGTCGAGCACAAGCTGCAGATCTTCGCGGTCCTTGCGCCACTTGACCGCCGCATCGACGGCGTCTTCCAGCATCGCGAGCTGCTGGGACCGGTGGCCCGGCAGCGAATCGAGCGCGCCGCCTTGAATCAGCGACTCCATCACGCGTTTGTTGCATACGCGCAGATCGACGCGCCGGCAAAAGTCGATCAAGCTGGCATAGGCGCCCGTACGGCGTTCTGCGATGATCGATTCGATCGCGTGCGTCCCGACGTTCTTGATCGCCGCGAGGCCGAAGCGAATCGCGCCGCCGTTCTCCGCCGCAACCGGCGTAAACAGAAAGCCGCTTTCGTTCACATCGGGCGGGAGCACGGCGATGCCCATGCGGCGGCATTCGTCGGCATATTCCGCGATTTTATGATGACTGCCCGTCACTGCGGTCAGCATCGACGCCATGAACGGCACGGGGTAATGCGCCTTCAGATACGCCGTCTGGAACGCGAGCACGCCGTAAGCCGTCGCATGTGCCCGCGGGTAGCCGTAGTCGGCGAAGCGGACGATCATGTCGTATACCCGGTTCGCCTCGGCTTCGCTATAGCCCTGGCTGAGGCTCCCTTTCACGAAGTGGTCGCGCTCCTTGTCCAGCACTTCCCGCTTCTTCTTGCTAACCGCCCGGCGCAGCAAGTCCGCTTCGCCGAGGCTGAATCCGGCCATCTTCGAAGCGATCTGCATGATCTGCTCCTGATATATGATGATCCCGCACGTATCCCGAAGAATCGGCTCCAACGCTTCATGCGGGTATTCTACCGGCTGCTGCCCGTGCTTGCAGGCGATATATTTCGGGATGAATTCCATCGGGCCCGGGCGGTAGAGCGCGAGCACCGAGATGATGTCTTCGAAGTTCGACGGCCGCAGCTCCTTCAGCACGCGGCGCATGCCGGCCGACTCCAGCTGGAAAATGCCTGTCGTATCGCCCCGACTGAGGAGCTCGTACGTCGCCGGATCGTCCGCCGGAACCTTCGTCCAATCGAAGGGCGCTCCCGTCTGCTCGCTAATCCATTCCAGCGTGCGCTCGATGATGGACAGCGTCCGCAGGCCGAGAAAGTCCATCTTCAGCAGGCCGATCGATTCCAGATGCTCCATCGTATACTGCGTCAGCGCCGTCTGCTCGGTTCCTTCCTGCAGCGGCACGTACTGCGTCAGCGGCTCGCGCGAAATGACAACGCCCGCGGCGTGGGTGGAGGCGTGGCGCGGCATCCCCTCCACCTTCATCGCCAGCTCCAGCAGCTCCGCCGTCTTCGGCTGCTTGGCGGCAAGCGCCTTCAGGTCGGGGCTCGTGCGCAGCGCCTCCTCCAGCGTCATGCCGAGCTGATGCGGGATCAGCTTGGCGGCGCGGTCCACCTCGCCGTAAGGTAGGTTCAGCACCCGTCCGACGTCGCGCACCGCTCCTTTGGCGGCCATCGTTCCGAAGGTAATAATTTGCGCCACCCGGTCCCGGCCGTACTTGCGCACGACATAGTCGATCACCTCGTCACGCCGAAGGTCGCTGAAGTCGATATCGATATCGGGCATCGATACCCGCTCGGGGTTCAGGAACCGTTCGAACAGCAGGTTGTAGCGGATCGGGTCCACATCGGTGATGCGCAGCACGTAGGCGACGATGCTCCCCGCCGACGATCCCCGTCCGGGTCCGGTCGCGATCCCCTGCTCGTGGGCGAAGCGAATGAAGTCCCATACGATCAGAAAATAATCCGAATACCCCATCCGCTCGATGACGGACAGCTCGTAATGGAGCCGTTCTTCCAACTTGCTCCGCCACTCCGCGTCGTTCCATTCCTCAGCCGCGCCGTAACGCTGCTCAAGGCCCTGCCGACAAAGCCCGGAAAGATACGTCCCAGCCGTCATGCCGTCCGGAATCGGGGCAAATTCCGGTAAAATCGACTGCCCGAATTCGAGCTCGAGGTCGCACCGCCGAGCTACTTCCAGCGTATTGTCGAGCGCTTCCGGCGCATGGGCGAACAGCTCCGCCATCTCGTCCGGGCTTTTCAAATAAAGCTGCGACGTATGAAACTTAAGCCGCGCTTCGTCTTCGATCGTTTTGCCCGTACCTATGCAAATGAGGATGTCCTGCACCGCATGGTCCGGCTCGTGAACGTAATGCACGTCGTTGGTCGCGACCAGCGGAATGCCGGTGTCGCGGGCAAGCCGGAGCATATCCTGCATCACTTTCTTTTGCTCCGTCAGGCCGTGATCCTGCAGCTCCAGAAAGAAATCGTCTCCGAAGATCGCGCGGTAACGCAGCGCCGCCGCCTTTGCCTCATCGTAGCGTCCGTGCAGCAGATGCTGCGACACCTCGCTGCCAAGGCACGAGCTGGTGCAGATCAGCCCTTCCGCATAGTGCTCCAGATGCTCCAGATCGATCCGCGGCTTGTAGTGATAGCCTTCCAAATGTCCGATGGAGCACAGCTTCATCAGATTTTGATAGCCGGTTTTATTTTTGGCTAGCAGAATCAGGTGATAGATCGGCTGCTCTTGACGGCTGCCTTTTTGCCGGATGGAGCCCGAAGTGAAATAAACCTCGCACCCAATAATCGGCTTGATCCCCCGCTGCTTGCACGCTTTATAAAAAGGAATGGCGCCGTACATCACCCCGTGATCCGTCAGCGCCAGCGCCTTCATACCGAGCTCGGCCGCACGGCCGACCAAATCGTCGATGCGCGCGGCACCGTCGAGCAGACTGTATTCGCTGTGCACATGCAAATGTACGAAATCGCCCATCCGGGCCGCCTCCCCGCGTTTGAAATATTTATCCATAGTTTAGCATAATGCGAACAAGTGTGCCATATATTTAGTAAGGCGAAGTCGGCCAAGCCCCGAACGGCTGGGAACGGCTCAACAGGTCCGGAAAGGATGAGGAACGATGTCTCCATTTGTATCCAGATGCTTTCTTGATTTTTTCGTAGCGTTCGGAGTCGTGCTCGGGGGGACGATGCTGGCCGGCATTGGCGCCGTATTGACGCTCGAACCGCCGGTGTACCGGATGACGAGTGTCGCGGAGCAAATCAAAATTTGGGCGATCGTCGCCGCCATCGGCGGAACAATCGATCCGATCCGCGCGATTGAAACGCATTTTATCGAAGGACACATCTCCCCGGCGATCAAGCAAATCTTGTACATCGTCTGCGCCTTTGTCGGCGCGCATATGGGCTCGACCCTGATCCAGTGGATCTGCAAAGGAGGTAGCGAAGGGTGAAGGCCCCGGCTTCCGGTTCGTCCGGCGGTTTTTTGCATGCGGCGGGCCTTCTTATGGCCGGGATGGTCATCGGCGCCGCCCTGTTTCTGAGCGTGTACAATCAACGCTTGAATATGATGATCGAGCAGAACCGGGAGCTGCTCTCCGCCAAGGTGGATCTGGAGGTCAAAATCGCCGATTTGACCAAAACGAAAAATCAGCAGACGACGATCAATCTCCTGAACATATATATCGAGCCCGGCGAGCACACGACGCTCGACAAGGTGACGGAAAGCGAGCTGAAGCGCCGCATTCACGGCGATTTGAAAAAAATCGTCGTCGGCCGCAAAATATCGGATTTTGCCGCCATGCCCGACGTGTACGAGCAAATTTTGACGGAAAAGCCTTACGTCGGCGTGCTGGATAAGGATTATGTTATACTGGCCGTCAAATGGATCGTGCTGACGCAAACGGAGCTGAAGGTATGGGTCACGGTCAAAGAGTGGAAGCGCATCCCGCTCTCGTATTCTCCCGCTGCCGGTTGATTTCCCGGGCGGAAATCGCTAAAGTGGAAGCAGAACCCGTACATAAGGATGTGCCGCTCAAGATGCAAACCATTCAATGGACGCTCAGCGTGCTGATCGTCATCTTCCTCATATTGTCGCTCTATTTCAGCGTGCGTTACCGCCGGGAAGCGGAACCGAAGCAGCGCGGCCTGTACTCGGCCCGGATGAACATCTTCATGGGGCTTATGCTTGTCGTCATCGCCGTATCCCAACTGTTCTTCTTCGAAGATTCCGCAACCCGCCGCATCTTCGGGACCGTATGCCTGCTGCTCGGCTTGTTCAATCTGTTCGCGGGCATCCGCAATCACAATCTGTTCAGCCGGAAATAAACCGGACGCCCGCAAAGCCCGTGAAACTCATGAAGCCGTTTGAACTCAGCCGTGTTTTCGCGGGCCCGAACGGCTTCGCAGCCGCCCTCTCCCCCTCTAAGGCTCGAATACTTGCGCCGTCAGCATCGCCTTAGCCACCAAGACCCCGTCGAGATGCATCTCGACATCGATTTTGCCGAATTTGCGGCTCACCTCGATGATGCGGGGACGAATTTCTACCGCGCTGTCAATCTGCACCGGCTTGATAAAATACGAAGCCATGTTATCCAGCACCAGATCGCCCTTCTTGACATCCTGCACCGCGTGATAAGCAGCCTGTGTCATCAGCACCGTCAGCACGCCTTCGGAGACGGTGCCGAGCCGGTTCGTCATCTGCGGGGTAATCGTCCCTCGGAAGACGGTATGCCCGTCCCCGTCCTTCTCCTCGCAGAAGCCCGACCAGATCAAATCCTCGAACGTCTCCCCGTGCTGCGGCTGGCGCTGTATATGCTGCATCGCCTTCAACACGTCCTTGCGGCTGATGATGCCGGTCAGCTTGCGGCTCATGTCGATGATGGGCAGCAGCTCGATGCCCTCCCATACCATCAGATGGGCCGCCGCAGCCACCGACGTGTTTGCGCTTGCCGTCACCGGTCCCCGGGTCATCCGCTTGTCGATCGTCTGGCCCGGCTCGGCGCCGATCAGATCCTTCGACGTAATCATGCCGATGACGCGGTTCCACTCGTCCACCACCGGAAAACGGCTGTGTCCGGTTTCCTCGTGCAGCCGCTGCCAGTCTTTCAGCGTATGGTGCGCCTTCAGCACGTATACCTGCATTGATTGAGGGACGATGTCCTCGATCAGCAAAATTTTCTTCTTGATCAGCCGGTCGTAAATCGCCCGGTTGATCAAGGATGCGACCGTGAACGTATCGTAGCTGCTGGAAATGATGGGAAGCTCCAGCCGGTCGGCAAGCTCCCTGACCTCCTCGCTTGTCCCGAAGCCGCCCGTAATCAGCACGCCCGCCCCTTGCTCCAGCGCGCCCAAATGCGCCGTACTCCGGTTTCCGACGATCAGCAGGCTGCCCGGATCGATATAGCGCATCATCGCATCCTGCTCCATCGCGCCGATGACGAACTTGTTCAAAGTCTTGTCCAAGCCAGCCATACCGCCGAGCACTTCGCCGTCGACCATATTCACGACCTCCGCGAACGTCAGCTTATCCATCTGGTCACGCAGCTTTTTCTCGACACGGACCGTGCCTACCCGCTCCTTCGTCGCCACAAGTCCGATCGCATCCGCCTCCTTGATCGCGCGGTAAGCCGTCCCTTCGCTGACCCCCAGCATCTCGGCGATTTTGCGGACGGAGATTTTGCTGCCGATTTTCAAGCTCTCGATATATTTCAAGATTTGTTCGTGCTTCGTTGCGGTTTCCTGCACGTTGGTCGATTCGGTTTCACTCATCTGTCTCACCAATCCATTCTAATTCTGTATCACTCTGTACTACATCTTATCATTTTTTTGGCGCAAAAAAAACTGTACTCTGGAGCAGAAAATCAGCCCGGCGCGTGACGCGGAAGCTTTCAACCGACGCTGGGACCGAATCCGTAATGCGCATCCGGGCAGAAAAAAGTCCGTTTCCCACCGCACAAAGGGGGAAAACGGACTTATTTCGCTATTTTTTGATCTGCAACAGGCTGCGCCTGCCCTGCAGCGATTGCTCCAGCCGCCATTTTTTCATTCGTTTGATCTTGAGCAGCTCCCGCTTCGTCTCCTCCTCCACGCCAAGCAGCTCGTGCAGATGCGCGGCAGTGACGAGCAGCGCAAAGGCGATCCATCCTGCGCCGAATACGGAAGCCAGCGTCCAGCCCCCGCCGAAATCGAGCCTCGGTACGGCGTATAGCATCATGCCCAGCGCCAGGGCCAACCCCACGATATTTCGGGTCCCCTTCAAAATTCCAGCCTCCCCTCGTACAACTTGTACGATACATTGTATGAGGGGTCCAGCCAAAATAGCACTTATCGGCTCCTTAACTTCGCTAAGCGCTCCCTGCGGGGCTCGGCTTCTTCTTCTTACGCCGGAACGGCCGCATGGCTTGCCCGTACAGGAACGTAGCGATCCACGGCACCGTCAGGCTAAGCGCGAACGCCCCAAATACATAGGCATAATAAGCCGACATGGCGCCGCTGTAAGGGAGGACATGCGTTTTGTAATAGGTCAGCACCGCCGGATGCGCCAAATAAATGCCGAACGAGGCGGCTCCGAGCGCCATGAGCACGCGCGCCGCAGCTTTTGCCCGCTCCAGCAGCAGCTGGCCCAACCGGATCAAGCTCATGGCGGCAAAAGCCGCATATGCGAAAAACAAGACCTGATACCATGGGTGGGCCAGAACGATGTTCAGCCGCAATTCCATCTGGAACAAGCCCATGAAGCCAAAGCCCAGTACCGCCGTCAGTGGCAGCACCCAGACGAAATGCTTGCGAATCCAGGCCGAGAACGCTTCGTAATGGAGACCGATCCACCCGCCCAGGGTAAACATGCTGAAATAGTTGATGCAGAGTGAAGGCATGTGGCCGAACGGCTCCACCCAGTTGTGGTACGCATAAAACCCGGCCTGAATTAGCAGGCCGACCCAGATCAAGCCGCTGCGGAACCAGCGAAATGCCCGGCACAGCCACATCAGCAGCGGGAACAGCAAATAAAACTGGACGATGATGACCATAAAGTACAAGTGATACGAAGCATCCGCCCACGGCAGCAAATCCAAAAATTCGCCCGTGTTCCAATGCAAATTCGCCCGGTAATAAATCCATTGGTTGTACAAGTAATAAAAGAGCGACCATACCAGATACGGGTACAGCACCTGCTTGACCCGCCTCAAATAAAACTGCAGCGCCTGCTTGCCGCCGAAGTCGTCCTGGTAGCGATAAAACAGCACCAGACCGCTGACTAGGATAAACACCGGCACGGCAAAATTGGCAAGCTTGTTGAGCGCCAAATACACCGCCTGGGAGCCGCTGCCCGGCGGCAGCTCAACCGTGGCGTCGGACGTCGAGTGAATGAGCACGACCGCGAGAATGGCGATGGCCCGGACGATGTCCAGCTCCAACAGCTTCGGTTTCGATTTCCGTTTCGTTTCTGTCACGTGCGTTTCGTTTCCCTTCTTGCGTAAGTTCATAGGCATATGTATGCTTCAGCCATTGTAACATAACGCCTTCGCGGAATGCATCCGTTCGTTTCAAAAGATTTCCAGTAAGCATTTTACTTACATTTACTTATTAACGCTTGCAACATTTAAGCATTTCCACTTATAATGCGATTAAAGCCATTGTCATCCTGTATCGGAAGGAGTCTGTCATGTATCAGGAGGAACGCTTATTCGCCATTTTACAGCACATGCAAGCGCATCAACGCATTTCCGTTGAGGAGATCTGCGAGCTGTTTCAGGTTTCCCGGGATACGGCCCGCCGGGATATCGTCAAGCTGGAGGAGCAGGGAAAAATATTGCGCACGCGAGGGGGAGCGATCTGTCCTTCGCTGAATAAAGACATCTCGGGCTACCGCGACCGGCTGGAGGCGGAATCCGACGTGAAACGGAACATCGGCCGGCTCGCCGCTTCGCTGATCCACAGCGGCGACTATTTGTTCATGGACGCTTCCACGACGGTGCTTCATGCGGCGGAGCAGCTACGAACCGACGGCCACGTCATCGTGACCAACTCGATCGACATTGCCGGTCTCCTTTCCCCCAAGCAAGGCAGCACCGTGCATTTGCTGGGTGGAGTCGTCCACCCGCACCACCGGTTTATTTCCGGCGCAAGAACGCTTGAAATGCTTCGCGACTATCAGGCCGACAAGCTCATCCTCGGCACCAGCGGGCTGACACCGGAAGGGCTGACTAACCCCTTTGAGGAGGAAGGCTATGTCATGAAGGAGATGATTCGCCGCGCCGATCAAGTGATCGTGCTCGCGGATCATACGAAGTTCGGTCTCCGCCAGTTTTACCGGGTAGCGGGATTGGATTGCATCGACATTGTCATTACGGACCGGCCGCCTGCGGAGCCGATGAGCGAAGCGCTGCGCCGGCACCATATCGAAATTCTCATCGCCGAAGGGGAGAACGAACGATGATTAGATTGATTGTCAGTGACTTGGACGGCACGCTGCTGCTCGGGCACCGGACGATCCGTCCCGAGGACCGACAGGCGCTGCACGACGCGATCGGACGCGGGGTTGCCGTCGCATTCGCCTCCGGACGCATGCGTCCGGAAATTGCGAAGGTAATGGAAACGGTCGGAATTACCGCCCACTGCATCTCGCAAAACGGCGCATACGTGCACGAAGCCGGCGGAGAGCTGATCCGCCACCACGCGTTCGAGCGCGACTTGATCGTCGAGCTCTCGCAGGCGGCGGCAGGTCTGCCGTTTCTCCCGCTGCTCGCCGGACCCGACCGGTATATGACGGAACGTTGGAGCGAGCATGCGCAGCGGCTTGCCTCGCGGCTGATGGCACCATTCGAGGCGGTGGAGGACCTCCGGGAACGGCTCGGACGCGACCTCGTCTGCGGTAAAATTTCGTTCATGGGCGATGTCGGCCAGCTCAGCGAATTTCAGCAAACGCTTCTGACGCAATACGGCGAAGCGGTCGATGCCTATATTTCGGATATCGATTGCTTGGATGTCATGCCCAGGGGAAGCTCTAAAGGGCGCGGCCTGCTTGCCCTCCTGGAAAAGCTGAATATCCGCCCGGAAGAAACGGCCTGCTTCGGCGACGCCTTCAACGATTTGTCCATGTTTGCGGTAACGCCGCACAGCTTCGCCATGGCTTCAAGTCACCCGGACGTGCAAGCCCGCGCTTTTCGCACCGTACCGTATATTTCCGAAGCGGTGCGGTGGATCGACGGGTACAACGTCGGGACGGTTGCCGCCGGCAAAAGCTAATCCGTCTGACCGGTCCGCAAAATTTTCGTGCTCACCTCGACGCTTACCTTGGCTTTCGGATACAGCTGCTTCCATTTGTTCAGAGTCAGGCCGGTGCCCCGGTGCTGCGCCCGGTACTTCTCACCGAAGCCGACGGGATCGACGTTCAGCCTTTGCGTTTTTTCGATAAACGCCATCGCGTTAGCTTGAACCGCCTTGCTTGCTTCGCGCTCCAAAAGTTCGATCACCTGCCGGTTCCGCAGATTGACCGGAGACGAAATCTCCTGCAGCCTCCCGCTCATGTGAACCTGTACCGTGAATGCCAGCTGCTTCGCGTCGGTCAACCGGATCCGGCTTTCGCTTTTCACCGAGTCGAACACGAGATAAACCTGCTTCTGCCCTTTGGACGGGGAGCCGATCGACCCGAGCGCTTCCGGCGATATGCCAATCTCCGTCATGCCGGAGCGGAAACGATCCCGCAGCAGCCGGAGATAAAAAATTTTGCGCAGCGGCAGCGTTCCGACCATCTGGTCTCCCCGGAACAGCGCGGCTCCGTATAAAATGATCTCGTTATTCTTCTGAACGATGTACGGCAGCACCGGGTCTTTCCCCGGCGAGTAGAGGTCACGGATAAACTCATGCAGAATCGGCGAAATCATCTCTTCGCTTTCTACATTTTGGCGGATCGACTGAAACAAATACTCTCCGATATTGCTGATTTCGGGATAGCGCCTCGTCATCAGATCGAAAGCCCGTCCTTTGGAGACGGCCAAATAGATGCCCGTGCCGATCTCCGGATCGCGCATCATCGTATCGACAAGCTGGGTCAGTCCTTTGCGCGCAAGGTCCTCATGGTAGACGACAACCCGAAGCTGGCCCGAGGTCAGTTTTTTTCGCGATTCGGCGTTATTGCTATACCGGAGCCCCTTGCTCGTAAACGCGGTCGACGTAATCACATTGGAGCGCTCCTTCGCGCCTGGATCCATCTCGTAGAGTACCGAGGTACCCAATATTTTGTCGCCCGGAGCCTCGTCGTATCCGGCGGCAATAACCATCCCCAGCCGTTCCAGCACCCGGGTCTGCAAGCAGCCCGCCGCGACGGAAGCCGCCGACAGAAGCATGGCCGCCGTCATGGCTATTCGTTTCAGCTTCATGCCTCCACTCCTTTCTTCTTCCCGCGGCCGCGTTTCCACCGAACCAGCGCAAACAGCACAAAGGGGTACAGCCAAACGAGAAAAATCCCGATCTCTCCAAGCAGATTGGATATCCACTCCACATCCTCATGCGTAAAAAGCAGCTCCGACGACAGTACGAAGATCAAACAGCAGGCATAGAGGGCATACTTTTGCTTCAGCTTGAAGACGGAGCGCATGCCGCGCGTCGAAGCCCACAGCAGCACCAGATTGTTCGGCAGCACCAGAATCATCCAAAAGGCGGCCCCGACGATCTCAAACCGTTCGAGGAACGGAAATTGCGCGATTTTGTACCAGGAGTAAGTGGCCCATACCGTATGCTTAAGCTGTTCCCCCGCATAAAATACAATGGCATTGATCAGCAGCGTGCAATAAGTGAACACCGTAAAAGCGACGGCAAGCTGGGAATATTTCTGCACGTTCTGCTTATCCCGTATGAACGGGTACAAGAAGTACACCAGTTCATAGCCGAGCATCGGATAAGTGGCTGCCCGCATGCCTCTTACAATTTGCCCGGACCCCGCCTCAAACCACGGCAGCAGCTGATCGACCTGCGCATATTTCCACGGAAAATAGTACAGCAGGAATACCCAGAGCCACAGAATAAACGACACGACCGCAAAGCCTGCGATTACCTGCACACCCCCAGTCACGCCGTACAGAAACAGCAGGCTCATCAGCGTATTGAACAGCCAGCTGTTCATGTCCGGAAACAGCCAGGTATGGACGACTTCGGCATATGAATGGAGCACGGTAAAGCAAAGCACAAAAAAATACAGCACGAACGCGAAATTGAACAGCTTGCCCAGCCAGCGGCCGAACAGTTCCTGGTGGATCTGATACAAATCGTTGTCCGGATAATACTCCATTGTCTTGATCATCGCATACAAGGCCGCACTGACCAGCAAACCGTTTAAAATCATGCACACCCAGGCGTCGTGGCCGGCCGCGATGTAAACGTTTCGTTGAAAGCTTTGCGCAGGATCGCCAAGCTGCGTCCCTGAAATGATGAAGAAAAGGACGTAAGCGTTGAGCGGCTTCGTCCGTTTGCTGGTCCTCACCGGGAATCACCTGCCGGTTCTTCGTAAATGTCCTGACTCAGGCTCCGGATGCCGATCGGCGGCTTGACTCGCATTTTGCCGATATGAAACGGATAGAGCGGGTACAAGTAGGATTGGCCGATGGTCTTGACGCGCAGCAGATGAATCAGAACGAAGCTTACCCCCGTCATGATCCCGACCGCCCCCCACGCCCCGGCCAGCAGCAGCATCGGAAAGCGCAATATGCGGATCGCCGCCCCCATAATATAGACCGGCGTAATAAAAGACGAAAGCGCAGCCAACGCCACGATGATGATCAGAATATTGCTGGTAAATCCGGCTTGAACCGCCGCTTGCCCGATCACGATACCTCCGACGATACCCATCGTCTGACCGACCTTGGTCGGAAGCCGAGCTCCCGCTTCCCGCAGCAGCTCGATGATGAACTCCAGCAGCAGCGCCTCCATCAGCGGAGGAAAAGGCACCTTGGACCGCGATTGCGCCAGCGGTACCAGCATATTGGATGGAATCAGCTGGTAATGGTACGTCAAGGCGGCCACATACAGCGGCGTGAAAAAAACCGAGATGAAAATAGCGACCAAGCGGAGCAGCCGCAAAAACAACGCCATATTTGTACGTAAATATCGGTCTTCGGCCGATTTGAAAAAGTCGAAAAAGCGAGACGGGCCCAGCAGCGCGAACGGACTGCCGTCGACGAGGATTACCAGACGGCCTTCGATCAAGTTCAATACGATCCGGTCGGGCCGCTCGCTGGAAATCATTTGCGGAAACAGCGACTCGGGATTATCATCGATTTTTTGCAAAAGCATCGAGCTGTCGGTAATGCCTTTGAATTTCACGTTCGCCAGCTTGTCTTTCATTAAGGAAATTTCGTCGGGCGGAGCAATACCCTCCATGTAAAGCAGCATCACTTCGGTATGCGTGCTTTCGCCGATCTGATACGACGCATAGCGGAGCCGCGTGTCCGGCAAATATTGCCGAATCAAGGAGATGTTCGTTTGCAGCGACTCGGTCAGCGCCACCTGTGGGCCCATGATCTGCGACTCGACCTCGGGGCTCGTGGCGCTGCGGTCGATCTTCAGCGCCGTGTTGAGCAAGTAGCCCCCGCGTTCCGCGCTGGAGAGGAGCAATGTCCAGCCGGAGATCAACCGTTTCACCACCCGGTCAATATCGCCTGCCTTCTCCTGCTGGTCCACCGGCAGATGGCGAATGAGCGTTTCCAAGGAGACTCCCCCAGGTGCTTTTTCCTGCATGGG
Source organism: Paenibacillus tyrphae (assembly GCF_000722545.1). Taxonomy (GTDB): domain Bacteria; phylum Bacillota; class Bacilli; order Paenibacillales; family NBRC-103111; genus Paenibacillus_G; species Paenibacillus_G tyrfis. Next base: position 277,429 of record NZ_JNVM01000010.1, on the reverse strand, counting down.
AGGAATCACTTGCGTCTGTAAAATTTTCGCGTCGGCCAAGTCTCCGTAATACAGCAGCATCCATGTCCCCTGCGCATTCGGGATGCTCCTCGTCTGCAGCTGACCGTGCCGCTCCAGAACAGAACGCAAAGGTTCAAAAGGATCTTGCTCCGACATAAGTTTCCTCCTCCCGGCGATACATATCGCTTGTTAGGTTTTCCCTCCTCCGGAAAATATATTCCAGTTCTGGCGGGAGTCTCCGGGCCTGCGGGCACTGGCCCGATATAGGTGGTTTCTTTCACCAAGGGTTAGACGCCCTCATATGATGAAGTAGTTCGCTTCTCAATGTTCAAAGCATGTTGCGGCATGTCTTGCGGCAAGCCGGTGCTGGGAAGGAGTTCCGCATGAAAAGAACAAAGGTGAAGATCCAGATCCAAAGCGCCGGCAATTCCTCGGACGGTTCCGTTTTGACGCTCAGTGAATCTGTAGTGAAAAGATGGAAGATTCCGCTGGAGCAGCCACTCCAACTCCGTTTCGGCTCTGCTCGGGAGGAAATTTCGGTCATCTCTTCGTCCAAGGCCGGCGTGCTGCGCTTGAGCGGTTCGTTAGCTTCCAGATGTGGGCTTGCCCACGGGGATGAGCTCTGTCTGCAATACAAAGCCGGAACCCGTACGATTCATCTCGGCCCGCTGATCGGTGTCATGGTCAGCCGCGTTTACGCCGATTCCGCCGACAAGCTGTTCGGGGCAAACACCGCCTTTAGCCGTGAGCTCTCCGAAGCATGCAGGCTGTATGGCGCATCGGTGTTTTTCAGCACGCCTGAGGATTTGCGCGGACAGAGCGACCAGGTTCGGGGATGGCGCATCAAGGCTAACGGAGGCTGGGAAAAAACGACGTTTCCGGTGCCGCACGTGCTGTATAACCGTCTTACCTCGCGCAAGCTGGAAAACCGGCCCAACGTGCAGCACTTTGCGACGCAAGCCAAGAGCCGCCATAATGCGGTGCTCTTCAATGAGAAGTATTTAAACAAGACGGAAGTATTCGACGCCCTCCACAAGGAAACGGGTCTGCAGCCGTACTTGCCGGAGTCGTATTTGCTGCGGAACCTCCAGCTTCTCAAATCGATGTGCGCCAAGCATCCGACCGTATTTCTCAAACCGATTACCGGCAGCCTTGGGAAAGGCATCATTCGGATTAAAAAACAGCCGGGCGGATACATTTGCCATTTTACGAATCTGGGCGGCGCCCGTAAGCAGTCCTTTTCCACCCTTGGCAAGCTGTTCAGCACCATCTCGGGCAAACTGAAAAGCCAGCGCTATCAAATTCAGCAAGGGCTCGACTTGCTGACCGTGAACGGCCGGCCCGTCGATTTTCGGGCCTTGGTGCAGCGCGGCGAAACCGGACAATGGGGCATTACGTCCATCGTAGCCCGAATAGCCGGCACGCATCACTTCGTCTCCAATCTGGCGCGGGGCGGCACGCTGACGACGGCCAGGAACGCTTTGGAACGCTCAGGGGCTGCCGCGGCGGCGGGCGGCTTAGGCAAGCTGAGGCGGGCGGCCATCCAAATTGCCAGGGGCATCGAGGAGCAGGTCCCGGGCCATTATGCCGAGCTCGGGATCGATCTGGCGATCGATACGAACGGCCGGGTATGGCTGCTTGAAGTCAATTCGAAGCCGTCGAAGGAGGACAATACGCCGCTGGGGGCCGGGCGCAAGATCCGCCCCTCCGTCAAGAAGGTGGTGCAATACGCCCGCTTCGCGACGAAGTTTTGATCGGTTCGCCAAGCTTCCGGATCGGCGAGCCGAAAAGCGCTCCTACGACGATGGAGCTTGAACGGATCGAGGTAAAGCGCATGATGAAATCAGAACGCCCGAATGAAAGTACCGTCGGCATCATGACGACGCAAACCGATGAACATCCGCCTTTTGCCAACCGCGATTTCTACCGTCGCTTGTGCCTTCTCGGAAGCCGCAGCGGCTTGACGGTATTCGTATTTACTCCGCAGAGCATCGATTGGTCCCGGCCGCGAGTGACCGGCTATGTTTATGATGCGACACTCAAGGAGTGGGGCAGCCGGACCTTTGACCTGCCGGCTATCGTATATGACCGCTGCTTTTTCACCGCCCGAAAGCAGTACGCCGATTATCGGAACGCATTGCACGGTCTTAAACGGCAGTCCTCCGTCCGATTGCTCGGCCACGGCTTGAAGGGCAAGTGGGACGTTCAGCAAGCGCTTCGGCGGGACGGCCGGTTTGACCACCACCTGCCGGAGACGCAGCCGCTGCGCAGCATGCGCACGCTCGTGGATTGGCTCCGGCTGCGCGGCGAAGCGATTCTGAAGCCGCGCGGCGGCTCCCAGGGACGCGGCGTGCTGCTCGTGCGCCGCGAAGGCGCATCCCCTGCGGGCACGGCGAACGCCGCCGAAGCGGCGTTCACCGTCCGCGGGCGCGATTCGCGCAACCGCGCCGTCGCGTGCGGCTTCGCCGACGCCGGGGCGCTGCTTCGCTGGCTGCGCCGCTTCGTCGCACAGCGCAGCTATTTGCTGCAGCAGTATTTGCCGCTGCAATCGCAAAACGGCGACGCGTACGACGTGCGCGCGCTCGTGCAAAAGGACGGCGACGGCCGCTGGAAGCTGACCGGCATGGCCGTCCGCCGGGGGCAGAACGGCAGCCTGACCTCCAATCTGCACGGCGGGGGCACCGTGGAACCCATCGGACCGTTCATGGCCCGCGAGTTCGGGCCGGCACGCGCCGAGAAGCTCCTTCATGAGCTAAAGCAGCTCGCTATGGGGCTCCCGGAAGCGCTGGAATCTTGTCACGGGCGGCTCGCCGAGCTCGGCATCGATTTCGGTGTCGACAAGGACGGCAATAGTTGGATTCTCGAAGTGAATTCCAAACCCGGCCGCTCCATCTTTACTTATTTACAAGACAATCAAGCCAAACTGGACGCCCTGGCCAACCCGCTGCGCTACGCGCGGTATTTGCTGCGGCAGCCGCGTGCGCAGGCGGACGTCAGGCAAAGGCAGCCTTGACGAATGCCCGGCAAAGTTCTACCTACGCTTTCGAAGAAAGTTTTGCCTGCGGCAAAACTCAGCCCACGCTTTCGGAGAAAGTTTTGCCTGCGGCAAAACTCTTAGGAGGTTCAACATGAGCTTGACAACTTGCACGATTCATGTCACCCAGCGTCAGGAGCGGGTCGTCTACCTCTCCGGCGAATTGGCGCGGGCGCTTAAAGTATCCAAAACACGTAACATACATCTGCACCTCGGCGGCAAAAGCGTATACGCAGGTTTGAAGCTGCTGAAAAAGAGCGGTAGCCATCTGTATTTGCCGTCATTTCTTTACGCACAGCTTCGCATTCCCCGGGCCGGCACCAGCATGATCACGTGCAGCAACGGCAAAGACCTCCGCATCGGCCCGCTGATCGGGGTCTTGACCAACGTTACGGGAGGGAACAGCGCTCCGTTCGGCAATCGGACGGAATTTATCCGGCAATTTATGCGCGCCGGTTCCGACAAAGCTTTCTACTACGGCTTTTCCCCCCAAAGCGTCAATTGGTCTCAAGCGACCGTCACCGCCGTTCTCCCGCGCGGCGAAGGCGGCTGGGTACGCAAGACGATGCCGCTGCCCGATGTCGTCTACAACCGGCTGCCCAGCCGGAAGGCGGAGCGGCTCGAATCGATGAACGCTTTCAAGCAGCGGTTTATTCGCAGAGGAATTCCGCTGTTCAACTGGACTTTTTTCGACAAATGGGATGTGTACAATTTGCTGGAAGGCACCGAAGCTTCCCGTTACGTTCCCGAGTCCCGGATCAACCCCACCCCTTCGCAAATTAAAGAAATGCTGGAAAAGCATAAATTCATCTATTTGAAACCGACCGCCGGCAGCCTCGGCATCGGCATTTTCCGCCTGACGTACAACCCGAAACGCGGCTACTATGTCCGTTTCCGGCGAGGAGCGCGCAATGTACTGCTCCGGTTCAGCCGGTTCGAGGCCCTTATGGCGCTGCTTAACCGGCAGAGCGGAAAACTGAACAACTACGTTGCCCAGCAGGGGATTCGTCTGATCGAACTCGACAGCTGTCCGATCGATTTCCGTTTCCACATGACCAAGAACAGCACCAACCAATGGGTCGTTGCCGCCATCGGGGCCAAGAAAGCGGGCAAAGGCAGCGTCACGACCCATGTGCGCACCGGCGGGCAGCTCATGACGCCCGAACAGGTGCTCAAGCAAATTTTCGGCAGCCGGGCGGATGCGGTGCTGACGAGTGCCAAAGAAACCGCCGTCAAGCTGGCGGAGGACATCGAGCAGAATTACCGGCATACCTTGGGCGAGCTCGGCTTCGATATCGGGATCGACCAGAGCGAACGCCTCTGGATGTTTGAGGCGAATTCCAAGCCGGGGCGGTCCATTTTCAAGCATCCGGCGCTGAAGGAACAAGGAAAAGCTTCGCTGCAAAACATCTACGACTACTGCCTCTACTTGAGCCGATTTCGGTCAAGGAGGGATTCCTGAGTGGCTACCAACACCAAAGGACCGTCCAAGCGTGAAAATCCGACGCTGGCCATTCTTACTCACTCGGATGAAACGCGAGTTTTTCGCGGGAATCAAGAAAATTTTATCGACCTGATCCGAGCCGGTGCAGAGCGCGGCGTTCTCGTTTACGTCATGACGACGAACGATTTCAAGCTGTCCGGAAACAAAGCCGTCGGATATACCTATAATGTGGCCGACAAAACGTGGAAAAGAGGGGTGTTTCCTGCCCCCCACGTCATATATAACCGGATTCCTTACCGCAAATTCGAGCTGCTCCCCGAGGTTCAGCAGGTGATTCAAACCTGCATGCGGCAGAGAAGGACCCGCTTTTTCAATCCGTCCTTCTTTAATAAATGGACCTTGTTCGAATGGCTCAATCATGCCAAGAAGACACAGAGCTACATTCCCGCCACGAGACGGCTCTCCGGTGAGGAGCTCGATAAGCTGCTTGCTGAGTATCCGTTTCTGTATCTCAAGCCGATTCGCGGCAAAGCCGGCAAGGGCATCATGAAAGTAAGCCGCAGCCTTCTCGATACGAAATCCAAAATATTTGAGCTCAGCATTCAGGAAAAGACGAAAAGCCATATCTCCCGTTACCCGAGCGTCTCCCGTCTGTGGTCTGAAGTACGGGAGCTGATCGGGGGCAAGGACTATATCATCCAACAGGGAATTCCCCTCTCCAGCTATAAGCAGCGTCCGTTCGATCTGCGGGTACTCGTGCAAAAGAACGGCAAAGGCCAGTGGAGCGTCGCGGGGGTCGGCGCCAGATTGGCCGGAAAGCTCAGCATCACGACCCACGTTCCACGGGGCGGCTCGATTGACGATCCAGCCAAGCTGCTTGCCTATTCCTTCGGCGGGCTCGGCAGCAAACGCATCATCGCCCGCGCTAAAAAAGCTTCGCTCACCATCGCGAAGCAGATCGAGAAGTCCAGCGGACATATGTTAGGCGAAATGTCTATGGACCTTGGCGTCGATCAAGAAGGGCACATTTGGTTTTTCGAGGCAAATTCCAAGCCGATGAAATTCGACGAGCCGCCGATCCGCAAAAAATCGCTCGAGAATCTGATCCTGTACTCCATCTATTTGGCCAAGCGCAAACCGAAACGCCCTCTCAAAAAATCGGAGGCCTTCTCCCTTCAGGCTCAAACCAACGCCGAGCACGATAATTAAGAAAGATAGGCAGGTGAGCGGCACTTGAGTATCCAACTTGGCGTGCTGGCTATGTATATGCCTGGACGGAAGCTGGAAGAGCTTTCGTTTTACCGCAAACTGAGCATTTACGGACAAAAACTCGGGGTGGACGTATTTGTATTCACCCCGGACGATGTGGATGACAACCGATCGCGGATTCACGCGCTCGCCTATAACCAAGCAACCCGCTCATGGACCCGCAGATGGGTCGGATTTCCGCCGATCGTCTATGACCGGTGCCGGTATCACGGGGCGGACAATTACCGCAAGATCACGCGCTTCCGGCAAAAATATACCAAGCTCCGCTACCTGAGCCGGCCGCTTGCCAACAAATGGATTATTTACCGCCTGCTCTCGGAAGATGAAAACATCGCTCCGCACCTGCCCTCCACCGTTCATTACAAAAGCCGGAAGCAGCTGGAGCAGTTTCTGAAGAAGCATCCGATCGTGTACATGAAACCGAAAAGCGGCACCGGGGGGCGCGGTATTATCCGCTTGCAGCGGCTGCGGGGAGGCCGTGGCTATCTCATGCAGGGGAGAGATGCGGAGCGCCGCATTTTGCCGGCGGCCAAGGTGACCGCAGCGCACATTCCGGTGCGGCTTGCCGACTGGGGGCTGCAGAGCAAATACATCGTGCAGCAGGGCATTCCGCTCGAGCTGAAGGACGGCCGGGTGCACGACTATCGGATGCTGGTACAAAAAGACGGTCAAGGGAAGTGGCAGGTAACCGGATGTGCCGGCCGTATCGGACCGCCGTTTTCCGTCACTTCCAATCTGCACGGCGGCGGGACCGCGATCTCCATGGAAACGCTGCTCAAAAACCGTTTCGGGACGGAAGAGAAAGTAAAGAGCATCAAAGAAACGGCTTATACCCTCGGGCTCCATATCGCGAAGCATCTCGAAGACAAGTTCGGCACGTTCTGCGAAGCCGGCATCGATCTGGCGGTCGATCCGTCAGGGCATGTTTGGCTGCTGGAGGTTAATCCGAAGCCTTCGCGCGACGTGTTCCGGCTTACCGGAGATCTGCAAACCTACCGCAGGGCGATTCGCCGGCCCATCGAATTCGCTCTCCATCTGCTCCAAAAGAAAGCGGCGCCTAAAACCGATACCAAAAATTTGGATTTTGCATCGCCATCCCAACAAAGCGAATCTGACTGAGACCGGTCTGTTTGAAGCAGCGGTCTTTTCTTTTTGGGCCGGATTTCCGGTTTTTGTTCATAAAAAAACACCGATGCGTCATCGATGTTTTTCGTGCTCGCCGGCGAATCCGGGTCAGAGCCTTTAAATCAAAAGCTTTACGCTTCGAGCAATGCCGGAAGGTCGCGGAAATCTGCGATGCGGACGTCGGCCTGATCCAGCTCTCCCTCTTTGCGGAAGCCAGCATAATCGCAGCCGACCACAAACAGCCCGTTCGCATGTCCCGCCTCGACATCCGAGGAACGGTCACCAACCATCCAAGCGTTTTCGATGCCGTGCTTGTCCAGCAGCTGCCGCACGAGATCCACCTTGGAGCGTGTCGCATACTCCCCTGCACTGTACAAGCCTCCGGCTTCAAAAAGCGGCTCCAGCCCTTGGTGACGGATAACGCCTTTGACGTAGGCCTCCAAACCGTTGCTGGCAATGAACAGCCGCACGCCCCTCCGGCGCAGCTCCCGCAGCGTGTCGGCTATGCTGTCATACAGCTTGCCTTCGCCGCGCTCCATCCCCTTTACTTGCAGCTCCAGTAATAGCTCGTCCGCACGGCGGTGAACCGCTACATCGGCATCCGGCATCACCAGCTGCCATATATGCTCAAGCAGCATGCCAAGCCCGCTCAATATGTACTTCTCATCCGGCGTCTCCCCTTGAAACAGCCCTTCCGCACGCAGCTGTTCGAATGTGGCGTGATAAGCCGGCAGCAGCAGCGTTTCCGTCTGAAACAGCGTCCCGTCCAAATCGAAGATCATCGCTTCCGGTACTCTCTTGTTCGTCGACATTCCCTTTCTCCTCCTGACATCCGCATAAACATATCACGTCTTATAGAACCATGATTGTCACAGATTGTCAAACGATGTCCTCACAGTACAAAATGAATATGGACAATAGCACGAATGTCAACACGGAGGAAACGGTATTGTCTGCTGCAAATTTCTCGGGAGCGCCGCGCGTGATAGGCAGCGGATTGGATTGGGACGGGTGCGAGACCCTTGGCTACATTCCGGAGGGCGTTGTCTGTGAAGCTGTCGCAGAAGCGATCGAAGCGTGCATCACCCCAAATAGTCAAGGGCCACTATGGGGATTGGCCTGGCGGATAGCTTAAGCATTCGAACCGCCAAAATAAATGATGGCGTACGGAATGATTATACCGCTCGTTCCGTACACCAATGCCCCTGCCTGCCCGCCGAGCCCGGATTTCCCCCTAAAATACCTTTTTCGCCCCCTGCTCCGACTTCAAAATCTCCACTGCCTCGCGGAAGCGGAGCGAATGAATGACTTCGCGCTCGCGCAAAAATTTGAGACTGTCCTGCAGATCCGTGTCGTCCGTCATGTCGATCAGCCATTGATAAGTGGCGCGCGCTTTTTCCTCCGCGGCGATGTCCTCATACAAGTCGGCGATCGGATCGCCTTTGGCTTGAATATAGGTTGCCGTCCATGGTGTGCCCCCCGCGTTGTTGTAATAAAGCGCCCTATTGTGATTCACGTAATGCTCGTCTAGTCCGGCAGCCTTCAGTTGTTCCGTCGTGGCATCTTTGGTCAGCTTGTAGACCATCGTGGCAATCATTTCCAAATGGGCAAATTCTTTTGTACATCATGTTTGGAGGTGATGAATCCAATCCATTTGAATCCATTTTGGGGCTTCAGGTTCCCAGCCATTTTTGACCGTCTAAACCAAACTGTATAATATTAGGGGGAAGGATTAATTTGGTAAAGGAGGGTTGTTAGCTTGAATATTGAAGAAGCCCAAGTTAAAGAGGATGAGCGTATCAAAAAGAGAGAAGCTGCATGGGCGGAGGAAATAGCAAAAGAAAACGAATCCAGAAACTTCGCAGGAACACTTGTCAACTTCATTGGTTGGGCAACCGTTATCCTTAGCGTAATTTTTGGATTATGGGTTTCAATGGAACAAAATGGAACACTGGGTTTTGTTTATATTATCTCGGGAACCGTAACGGGGATACTCTTGGTCGGATTTTCCGAAGTAATCAATCTTTTGCAAAAAATATATAACAATAGTCGAAAATAGTAATAACCCCCGCCAGAGAACTCTAGCGGGGGTTATTATACTATTCAGCTTTTTGACCGGAAGCCTTACGCAGCTCGTTCGCCAGCCAGTGAATATATTCGGCCTGTTCTTGAACTGCTGCGGCCGCGGTTACGTCTCCGGCCTGCTCCGCCTCTTGACGCTTTGCGTCCAGCTCCTTCCATGATGGACTCATCCACGTATCGATAACTGTATTCGCCACACCTTTGTCAAGCGCCATATCTTCTACCTCCATATCATATTTGATAAGTCCGTTTGCTTCGATAATGCTGATCAACTTCTGCGCGTACGTCGGATCGGTTGCGTACCCGGCCTTCTGTAGAGCGCTCGCCGCCCCCGCGTAATCCAAGGCCGCACACCGCTCGAAGAAACCAGCGCGTTCATAGCGGCCGTTCTCGGTCAAAAAACGACTGTGATCGCAAATACTGCCTTCCCACGAATCGTATACGCGGAATCCGTCTTGAATCGTAATCCACTGGCCGCCCACGAACTCTTTTGTCGCTTGCGTCTGGCCCGTGCCTTTAATCCCGAACAGGTTATTTCCAGGCGCCGAACGTCCCCAAGCGCTCTCTAATGCAGCCTGCGCCAGTACGATCGACGCCAGTACGCCGCTTTTTCGCATATCCGCCACGGCATACGGCGCGATTGTTTCTACGAACTCAGCGCGCGTCATTTGTGGTCCCGTTCCCATCCGCCACACCTCCCGTTTCTTTTTCGTCCACTTTCGGAATAACTACGCCACCGCCACCGTCCCCCGTCCGCTTTTTTGTAAACGTATAGGCTCCGCTTGCCGTCAGCGCAACGACACTGATAACTACGATCTTCTCCTGTACGGCTGCTGGTACCAGTACAAAAACGGCAGCTACGACTACGGCTACAATCGGAGCCAACCGCCCAGCCAGCGCCTCATACTGCGTACCGGATGCGAGTCCTTTTAATACGCCGACGCACGCGGCTACAAGCGCGGCCAGCGTTGCGACATCGTTAAATTGCGCCATATCAATTCCGAACATATTGCGTCACTCCTTAGTTAATTTTTTCTCATCATTTCGCACTTGCAACTATGTGTGATCCCGTTTTCACCCCCTTTCCCTGTATATAGAATCCACCCTGTAAAGCGAAGCCAACGATAGCTAGGATGATTGCGCCTATCACTGTCGTCGCCAGCCAGAACGTCAGCTTGTCGATCTTGTCCAATCGGTGATGAGCTGACTTCGTGCTTTCCATTGCCTTTTTCGCAATGTCTTCCACGTCATCGACTTTCTTTGTCAGGTCCTTCAAACCGTCTACTTTTGTAGATAGTTCTCGCAAGTCTAGCCGTACGTTGGTGATCTGATCCGTAATTTTATGCATTTCATCCATTCATCAATCACCCTCTCTGTCCACAGTGAGTCAATTACTCTTGCAAATTCCTAAGCGCTTGGGAAAATGAAATAACCCCGAATAGGCTCGGGGTTATTTGAATCGTTTTAGATACTCAATGAATTTTAGCCGCATCCTATCATGACCAACTTCGTTCGGGTGGGTGCCGTCTTTCGTCGTGCCTGCATCCCATTTGCTGGTATCCATTGGATGCTGAACGGCGGATGCGGTATCGATTGTACCAGTGAGCAGGCCCGGTGCCGGATTCGATAGAAGCCAACTGTTTGCTTGATCTCTATCAGCACCCTTTGCGAACTTTGCGCTTACGGGGGTTTGGTTCTCAGGTGTCGCCCAAGCATCGCTCGAATTGGTGCGCGGCGGTATAGTGAACTGGTAGATTTCTTCTATGCCGAAGTCTCGAAGGAGCTGCCATGTCGCTATGATGTCTGATTTGAATTGATCAAATGACTTTCCCATCAAATCGTTCGTGCCGTAGTGAACGAACGCTCGACGGCCGTATTTCAGAAGGCCAACGCGAAACATGGCTTTTCCGTTGGCGCGGAAGTCGTAGCTGCTTTCCCCGCCTTTCGCAACACGTATCCAAGGGAACTCAGCCCCGAGTCCCGCAGCGATAAATCCACGGTCCTGGGGATTGTCTCCAGCACCTTGGCCGATGGAATCAGCAACTATGATGTTTCCGGGGACAGCAGAAGGCCCCACAATCGCTATGGGATGATATACAAATTGACCGTGTGTATCTGGTGCCCCAGAATCCACTATGTCCGCATTTTTCATCCCTTCCCCGCGAGAATTCCACGCGACAAGGCCGCGCGGGAATTTTCCCCCGTCTGGAATCGATATGCCAGTATACATGTAGAATCCAGTGCCTTTTTTCCCGTTCACCGAAGCCATATCAGACATTTGTTTCGCTCCGGGGTCAAGAGCGAACGCTCTACTCCCGCTCGTGGTAAAGAGTGGGATTCGCTTGGTATTCCCAATTGGGTATTCGATACTTGACCTCACAGATATCGGGTTTGGCGTGGGGACATCCTGGTCATAGTAATTCCCGAAAACAACAGAGATTTCAGCCATATCCTCAGTAAATTCGTGATATGTTCGAGAGGTTTGCTCTTTCACAAAAGGATCTTCTGGTTTGGTGGGATATAGCCCATTGCAGAGGTGGCTACCCCGTGTCGCCACGGCTTGAAGTTTCCCTGATTGTCTGCTATCACTTCCAGACCCAGACATATAAATGTATCCCATAGCTACCTCCTACAAAAGCACGTAATTAAACTCGTTAGATCCGGTAGCGCATTTGTAGTACAATTTTGAGCCGCGGATATACTCATCAAAAACAAATTTCGGTGAGACATACAGGATTTTTTTCGGCGAGTCTGAAAAAGGAATATCAATACTAAACATTACCTCAGACGTGCATTTAGAGCAGTCAAGAATGATGTGGTTAAATCCCCCGAGCCCTGAGCAGTCAATCACCTTTTCATTCTGGTCCACTGTTGTTTTATTCGCTGCTTTCAGCGTCACGGCGTCGTAATAACGTGCCATCGTTAACACCCACCTTCAATTTAGATTTTAGTTTATTGTTCGGACCCCTTGTGGAGTTTGTACCCTAAAATTTGTCATCGTAACGTCCGTGCCTACAAGCTCGAAGCAACCAATACCTGCGGGAGTAGCAATCCGCAATGCCTTCGAGCCAAGTACGCCGGAATTTGGATCATAGATCGCCAAGGAGAGCTGAGCAAGTCCGGCCTTGTACTGCATTGCCCAGATTTGTTTTTTCGTCACGAACTCCCGGTATGTGTACGCACTTTCGTTCCCAGCCTTGTCGTAGTGCGTCACGGTATAGCGATATCTCACACCGGGCTTGAGATTATTAACGTGCTTTTCGATCACGTTTATATCTGTCGAAACAACCGTCCCATTGAATAGATTCGGTGCCCCTCCTACCCACGCCGAGCCGGTCCACTCCCCGAGATAGAAGAGGGTCCGAGCATATCCAGAGGACGGCGTCGGGTCTGAGAACCGAAGCCATGTGAAATTTGCCGCTGTTTCCCCATAGGTCACGGAAACGTTAGGATCGTTGGCGCGTTGGCTGTCGACGAAAAATCTGACTTCATGCGGCCCAGACTGATTCCCCGCCCGGTCCCACAAATAGAAGTGAACAAGATATTCCCCATCGCCCGCATAAACCGGGGCGTCGAAATAAAAATCGCCCCCGGACTGTCCGGCGGCGTATGGCCCGTTCCAGTTCATGCCCGTTTTGACATAGTGGGCCTCGACCGACGTGATCCCGCTCACAGCATCAGCAACCCCGTATATCCATACGCGCCGCGTTCCTCCGGTCTGGTTCGTGTAGCTGAAGCCTTGGACGCTGGCGACCGTTGGAGGGGTACGGTCTACATACGTGCTGATAGCACCAACGAAACCATTGTTACCGGCGTTGTCATAGGTATAAACGTGCGTGGTATACAAGCCTTCATTATTTCCGTAGGCATTTATGGGAATGTCACAATACCAGTTGTTACTTCCGTCTCGCACACCATCACGCCACTGGAAGTCTGATCCGGGACCGGCTGTCGGAAATCTCACAATAGAAACCCCGGACCAACTGTCTGTTACATTGTAGGCCCATACCCTGAATGTGTTGTTCGGCTGTATTTTCAGATATTGTGTGCCCGTCAAACTTCCAACAGTTGGCGGCGTGGTATCTGACTCATACGTGTACCGGATGATAGGCGGACTTCCTGACTCCCTAGAACGGAATTTTAGCAGGCCGGGCGAGTCACCACTAATTAGTACATCGCCCATTATCAATATTCCGCCATCAAAAAAATCCCTAAATAATTCAGTTTGAGCTAATTCAGTGACATCAAACGAATACGTAACCCCCGGAACAATCGGAGACCAGTCAATCCGCGTCGGCCTGTAAACGGCACCGGGTCTAAAACTCGTTTCATTTTCATTCCATATGTCCTTCAAAGCCCCTACTATCAAATTTCCTGATGTTTTTCCATCGACATAATCTGCTCCTACGAGCATAATTTCTACTTTCACCATCCTGCTCCATTGCGGTATGGAGAGATTGTTAAAAGCCATTGATGCGAAGTAATTGTTTGTCCCTTTTTGGCCTACATACAAGTCAGGTGCAGTACCTTTGAAAGTTCCTTGATAGAAATCTCCAAAACCATCTTTATATGCGGTCGATTCTATATACGGCATCCGTTATCCCCCTATTTGCCGATAAGAGTCTTGTCGACAAGAATCCACATACGCCCAATCTCCGGGTTCACCGGGTCGGACGTTCGGACCTCGATCACAAGTGGTTTTGTATGGTCTTCTCGGACTGCATTAACATCTTTTTTCAAAGCCACATTCGCGTCAATCAGCTCCATATTCTCATCAATCAGTGATTTTGTATCAAAATATGTCGTGGACGGGCTGCTCCGGTCCACTTTGTTTAGCTGCAAATTTGGCGTTTTGGGATTTGCCAAAAGATTCACCCCCATGCAAATTTATCGAGTGTGGTATTTTCAAGCTGCTGCAACGTCATGCCCTCAACCTCGGCTACAGTCAAGTACCGGAACGCATACCGTACATCTAAATGCGCCGGTTTCACTTCCTCAATAGCTGCTTTCATGTCATGAAGATTTGGCGGAACACCCAACGTATCAATGAATCTGATTTCAAAGGAATACTCCCCTACCGTGTCTATAACATCAATCGCTCCGCGCTCATAGGACTGGGCGACGGTTTTCAAAAGCTCAATTGTTGCCGGTCCCGATCCGCGGATTTTCGACTTGACGACGGAACGGCGCTCCAAGATTGGTTTGTTTCTATCGACGGGTATAGCGAGTTCGTTTTCCCATCTCTCAAGTGCCCATGTTGCAGTATCCACAAAGTTCTGGTTTAAAGTCTCTTCGATAAGCCGGTGGAGATTGTCAAACTCCACCCCTTCGCTTTGCAGCAGTTCCTTTGCTATGTCCGAATTCTCATAATGCCCGGACAAATACGACAAAAGACGTTGACCGGAAGGGGAGGTAATTTCAATATTCATGTCAGCGTCACCGTCCCGCGCTGCGGTATTTCCGTTTCAATCAGAGTCACATTGCCGTTTTCGCCGTTAACTTTCAGATTCTGATAGTCAACCACACCCGGCGCGTTTAAGAGCATTGTGCCGATCTGGGCGTATCTTACGACGGTATCTTTGAAGGCAATTGTTTTCAAATATCCATCAAGCCCCGTTTCGATACCTGGGCGAACGTCTGCAAGAGATTTGCCAGCGGCCAACGTCAATTTGGCCGTGACGTTGATTTGCTTGGTCGTGGCCGATTCCACGGTAACATGTGCGCCGATTGGGGCCATGCCTTCACCACGCCCCTGTACAGGGTCAATATAGGCTTGAACGCTCTCTACAAGCCGGGCAGGGGCCGGTAGAAAGGCGGAGTCTACGATGACCACTTTCACCGTTTTAGGGCCGTTCCAGAGAGGAAACACCTTCGCCCCACCCACGCCAGGCACCTCAAGCGCCCACTCGACGTAATGCGCCTTGTTCCCGCTTGTCGTCGGCTTCCGGCCCCTCTCAAGATAGCGCTGCAACAATGATTCTTCGGATTCCGTATTATACCCGCCTTCGGTTGCCGTCTCATTGCTGACTTTCGTTATCCCCGGAATTGTGACGGGCATTTGAAGGATCGAATTGGCGGGAACATTGCCCGCAGCTCCCACATCGACGGCTATAATCGGGACGGCCACACTTCCCGAAACCGGTATTGTTACGGCGGTTGTGGTTTTGAACTGGGTCCCGTATGCCGTGGAAAACAGACTGTCTTTTGCGATTTGGGCCCCGCTCGCTCCAGTGATTTTGAGCGTTCCTTTTGCTGCTACTGCGGGCTTTCGGAACACTCCACGCTCCTCCGCCCTCATCTCTAAATACTTACCTGATGTCGTTTGAGCAAACGCCAGATTCAAAACCCGTTCCAAACTCGTATAAAGATTTGCAAATTCGAGGGAGGCAGCGGACGCTTGATCGAACGTCATCGAGCCTTCCAGCTTAGCCATATCATTTTTGACGGAGGCCAGCATCCGGGCAAGGATCGCTTTCCATGTATTTTCTTCAAACATTGACTGTCATCTCCCCGTATACAGTAGTCACCGTGCATTCCACGTTTACGGTATCGCCATCGATTTTCGTTCTGATGTCGAACACATCCTTGATGTATGGATTTACGGTCAATGCCTCCTTGACGTACCGCTCCATTTCACTCTGTATGGCGCTTGGGGAAAATGTGCTGCCTATGACTCGTTCAAACTCATGCCCGAAATTCCAACTATACGCAAGGTGCTTAAACCGGTCCGTACGCAACGCCTTGTATATCCAAACTTTCAGCGCCTCATTGCCTTCGATCACCATCATTTTTCCATCGTGTAACAAGTACTCGCCTGTTTCGAAATTCCATGCGTATTCCTTGAAAAGTGGAAGCTCTTTGTTTGACGGCCTTTGAGCTGGCACGTCCATAAACGGGAATATCCCCATCGTTACACCACCTTGCATAAAACAATATATACCTTATGATCCGCAGTCGGCAGCATGGCAACCGTGTCCCCCACGCCAAGCGGCATGCCAAGCGTCACCTTTTCGATTACCCCTTCGCTCGTCCCGCTGATTTGTGATCGCAGCAAATGTTCGGAGACAAGCAAGTGCTCCCGATCCAATGGCTGGCCGCCAGTCTGGATAATTAGATTTGGCGGTATAGACACGACCTTGCCTAACTGGATCGATGGAGGATTCAACTTCGCGCCCTGCTCTTGTATGAAATTCACGATCCATGCAGCGGACATTTATATCACCTCAATAGTCACCAATTTGAAGGGAGAACGATGTACTTTTGTCCTTGCTCTTGTCTTTCTTTTCCTCTTCGCCGTCGTGTTCATCCATGATGTTTTTAAAGTTCAAACTTAAGCGGATGGTGTGCTGCCCGTTCTCGAATGTGTGTGCATCGGAATCGATATAAAAAAGGCCGGTCAATCCGGTGAAACTTTCCACCTGTTGAACGGCATTCCCTGCAATAAGATCGTACATTTCTTCGTTACCGGCGATTTCCACATCGGCCACACGGTTCACATCTTTTAGCAGCTTCTCCGCTTCCGCTCTTGCGTCTTTCATCCCCGTGCCCGCCTCCCCTTAATAATCACCTATGGTCAGGCTGGAATTGTTATTTTGCTTTGAACCGTCTTTATCAGATTCCTTTTGGTAAACTTCTTGCAGAAGGCCATAGTTTTTTACCCATGCATCACGCGTTAGAATGCCGACGCGGTTGCCCTTATCGTCCGTGATAATGACTTGATTCACCATTGATTCGATATCTTCTCCGTATGTCGCATTTATCAAGTTCCGATCCGATGAAAGCTTGACCTTTCCGACGATGTTGCCCTTTTCAATAACATCCAGTTTTCCCGAATTCATTCGCGGCATGTACTGTTTTCCGTTTTTCTTATGGGCTTCAGTATACGCGGTTATTATAGCCTCATACCCGGTTTTCCCCATATGAACAAAGCTTACGGGAATGCCGGTTGCGGCCAACTTGCCAACCGGCACGCCTAATTGATCGCATACGCTGCGGGTAATTGCCTCCGGCGTAACCTTCCGAAATGTTTTAGACAGCTTTGATTTGACGAGGTAAATCAGGCCGTCGTAAGCCGTCACAGACAATTCATTACCGTTGTATGACTTCTGCTTTTTGAATACATAGCCTTGGAATAATTCCCGCTCCTGGTCGTCATACATCACAATCATGTCGGCTATGTCGATAAAGACCTTTGGCAGCTTCTCGTCGCTCGGTGAAACCGCTATGCTCAATTCGAGTTTCCGGGCGACCTCGCGGATATCCCCGCTCCATGTGGCCCGGATGATCAGGCTTGTGATGTCCTTCGTTTCCCCATTTTGGATATGCCTGAAAATCATACTCACCTGCCCCGCAATCTTAACGTCGATCCCATGACAAGCGCACCGAAGTCCCGAATATTGTTATCCTGCTGGATCTCTTTCCAGCGGGTGTCATCACCGTACTGGCTTTTGGCGATGGTGATAAGGGTATCCCCTTCCCGAACGGCGTAGGCAGGCAAAGGCGTCCGATCTGTAGGCCTAGACTCGCCAAAGAGCGCGGCATACTGCTGAACGGAGGAGACTTTGTCCGCTTCGAGATGTTCCTTAAGGAATCGGTATTCCTTCAGCTCCAGCGTATAGTACACGTCCTGCGGACCGAATTTTTGGCCTACCGTGAAACTTTCAATCGCCATTGCTTCGTTGATCTTTAGGCCTTCTCCAACGATTAGCAACCGGATCGGCTTGCCGGAGTTCCGCCACCGTCCGATCATATCCAAGCATTCAGACGGTTTCGGCGGGTTCCTATATTGGCAAAGTCCATCATCCTGTATCGGGAAGTATGAGCTGATCGTGACGGTCTTAAGCTTCCGCCGACCAATAAGGTTAATCTCCCCGATCTGGTTAATCGTGACCGTTGAATTTTGATTTCCGGCAACCATCTCGAAGCTTTCGGGAGGAACCGGAAGCCAAAGCTTTTCTTCTCCGCTATTGAACGTAAGCCAAAACTCTATCACGGCCGAACCCCCTTATTTCGAAAGCTTGCAGAAAGGCGCTCGCCATTGCTTGGATATCGTTTTCACTCGGAGGTGTTATACATATCTCTTTAGATGTGAAAGAGATTTTGCGGTACTTTTCGATTTCACCAATCGGTAAAATAACATCGCCTTTATGAAGCGATGCTAGGTATCCGTCATATGGTACGTTTAAAAACATCATGTCCCGACTCACCCCATGTTCATTGTGACATTCTCCAGCTCCGCGCGAAGAGCAGCCATAATCTTTTGGATGTCGCTATCATCACGCACGACAGGATTGTTCAGGTTTATCGTAACCTCCACGGATCGCCCTTCCCCGCTTCGATACTGTTCAGCTTCTTGCGCGGTCAGCACAGCTTCGTTTTGGTGAAGCAGCGCCGGATAGTTATCACGCGGCACACGTGGCATTCCGATTGCTTTTGGCTTATATTCCTCAGGATATCCGAACATGTCGTAGTACTTTCCCTTGATTGCGTTTTTGACACCGCCAAAGAACGTAGTGTCGTCTGCGGAAATACTGCCTTGACCATATAACGATTCGCTCTTTCCTGCCGCGTTGGAAATATTGTCAACAAAGGTTGCGAGGTCGGTTTGTTCCTTTTGCTGCTTTTCGTCAAGGAACTTCGAAAAACTGTTTATCTCGCCGCCAATGCCGACGCCCGCCGCAGCCGCAGCCTTGATTTGGATCGGTCCGGGCGTCATAAGAAAGGTCATCAATGCGGAAGCTCCGGGATTTTCTGCGGCAAAGTCTTTCATCCCTTGGAGCATACCGGAAGCGATAGGCTTGCCGATGTCTATTCCGATTTGTTTGAACGGGGCAGAAGACGCTTTAACAGCGGTGCTCAGGTAGCCAACTAGAGCATCGACAGTGTTGTTAATCTGCTCCTTACCGCCGGACGCATACCATTTGTCGAACGTATCCTTAAAGCTTTGAATGGCGAACTGCACTTTGCCGCTGAGAGTGTTGATTTTTTGGAACTCCGGATTATCGATAAAGTGTTTCGATAAATATTCCTTCGCTTTTTCCACGCCACGAACCACGCCCGAAAACATCTTCGCCATAAGTTTAGACCCAGCTTCAAAGAAGCGATCCGCACCACCGCTGCTTAGAAAATCGGCCCACTTTTGTAGCTGCGGCTTCAAGATTTCTAGCGACTTAATACCCATGTTGGTGATCCCGCTCTTGAAACTCCCTGAAATTGTACTCCAAAGCCCGCTGGCGGAAGTCGAAAGCTTGGTTGATCCTCCCTTGAAAATTTCGGTGAGAGCAAGACCCTTGTCGTTCTTGATGTTCTCCATCTTGCCGCCCGCAGCCTTGATTTGCTCTTGCGAAATTTTGAAGCCAAATTCCTTCATCCGCTCCGTTTCACCGGTCATCAGGTCGGCAATAGCCTCGATAGCATCCTCAAGCGTTTTTCCCGGCGTCAAAGCTGCCATGTCTTCCGAGAGCTTCACAAGGCTCATGGCCTGCTTGGTGTCGCCTCCTGCTATGCCTACCGCGCGGGTACCGGTTTTGATAACCTCCCCGGTTTCAAATGGGGTCTCATCGGCGTTTTTCCGCAAGGCAATGATAAAGTCATCAGCTTTCTTTTTGACCTCTTCCTTACTCATCTTTTTATTGTTCACGCCGATGAAGTGCTCCATGCTTATTTGAAACCTTTCGAGCTCGGCCGCGCCTTTCAGAGCTTCCGCCATACCCGCACCCGCAGCAACAACACCGGCAGCAGCAAACCCAGCGCCAACCTTCAAAGGCGTTTCCAAAAAGGACAGGCTGCTTCTGATTTTGCCTAATCCGGTCGATACGCCGTCCTTAAGACGGACCGCCACGGTATACGGCGATTTCGTCACCCGCCAAAGGGTAGAGGAAACAGCTTGCATCCGGCCCATGAAGTGTTGGGTTCTGGCCGTAATCGTTACCGCCCGATCCCGTACGCTTTGCATTTTTTTTGTTATGTCATTAATAGCCTTCCAAGCCGGAGCATTGCGCGTCCTAATGGTCCGTTCTCGGTTATAGGCGGCGTCCATGGCTTGGCGGGCCTTGTTGACATCCTTCTGAAAGGAAGCCGTATGTCTTGAAGCTTGCCGCAGTACCGCCGAATAGTTATCCCTCAACGAGATTACTGATGTTAGGTTAGCCAATTCGCCATCCTCCTACATGACCGGGATAAACGGCCACACCTTGCCGCTTGCGTAAACCTTCTCCCGCTCCTCATGCTCATATTCGTAAAAAGCCCGGATGAGCGTGTACTCTCCGGGCGGCAAGTTATGGATTACGCTTGGTCGGATGCCTTTGCGGGACCAATAATAGTACAGCATTTCGAGGTGCCCGTCATCACCCGACCTCAGCCGTTTTTTAGTTCTATAACCTTTCCTTCTCCGAACCCGGATAGGCCGGAAATCTGTTCGTACAGTTCCATGACTTCACCAGGAAGCAGCAGTTTCCCGCTATCAAGTAATTCCTTTGGAGTGCTGACGTTGAATCGCCCCAACAAAGTACTATCCTTCAGACTCGGTTCAACGACGCCTTTCAAAACCGTGAATAGCGGCACCATTTTAGAGCCATCCGCCCCTTTGCCTGCTGTGATGTCCTGAATTTCGTTCATTTCATCGAATGTGATGGCTTGTACCGTGAAAACCACCGGCTGGCTTACCAATTCACTAAGTCTTTTAATTTCGACTTGCTTTGTGGGACGTTTCAATTTTTCAGAATCAATAGTAAGAAGTAGATCCAATGTAGACATAGTTTTTCCTCCTTGGGGCGATTGCCCGATTAGTTATTAATTGTGTCTTTCAATTCCCAATCAGTGAATGTAAAGGGGGCCTCGATTTCGCCAAGCTTTCGCAATTCCCAATCGATCAATGTCAGGTCGTTAAAGCTGGCATCCTTAATTAAGATTCGCTCTGCTCCGAGTGCTCCGGGGTCATTCAAACTGGAGAGCAATTGCATCCGAGGATTGATCCCCCGAAGAACATCCGCACTCATTTTCCGGATCATACGCGAGTTGACCTTATGCATGCGGACCGTTCCGGTACCCTTATACCCCATGAACTTCTGATCCGTTGTATATTTCCCGGCCAACGAAACGTCTTCCTTGATTAGCTCTACTTTGGCCTGAACCCCAACCACTTCCGCGACATAATCGCCATCAAGCCACAGCTCGCCAAATGTCCCGGATATAACGCGGTCGCCGTTAATTTTGTTCGTCAATGTTCTCTACCCCCTACAGATTCACGACGAGTTTAACGTCCTCAATCGCGTCCAGCGGTCTTTCTGCGGCCGTCAAAAACACCTGATCCCGCGTGTTAGCTTCTTTGATTTGCTGCTCGGTCATTCCAGCGACGACCGATTCGCCAAGGATAGATTTTAGGTATGTGCGTTGTGCCGGCACATCGATTTCAGCACGGTTTTTCCCCGGATCAAGCACCCCGTCCTGCTCCAACTGTTCAAAATATGCGTTGATTGCAGAGACAAGCAGCAGCTTGTTGATATACGAGTTTTGCACCTTGCCAATGTAACTATCCTCGATTGTGCTTTTCACGTCATGATAGGTCTTGTTCAAGATGCGCACCAGTTTGATCTTCTTCCAGTCCTCACCCATACTTTCCGTCACCGTCACAAACGAAGTCACGCCCCGGGCGATTTTTATTTTCTCCCCGTCATGATACAAAATCAGTTTCCCGGCATTCACTGCCGCGTCCGCTTGCGCCTTTATCATCTTTGGCACGTTCGTTACTTCCGGCAGCGGAAAAAACGTAGGGGCAACCGTCAACGGGAGCCCGGCAATAATTCCGGCAATACGTGCGCTGAATTGGCTCGCCGTGTATTTCTTCGCCCCGACCTCAATATCTTCGGTTGCAAAGTTTATGACTGCCGGATGGTCCGTGGCGCAGTTGGGAAGTACCGCTGTAATTTTCCGGTCCTTGGTTTCGAACATCCCCTTGGACCAAGTGCCTGCCGCTGTCACGTCGGCTGCGGCAATCCCGGGAATCGCAACGACGTTAAATCTGATCGACTCCAGCAGGTTAAAAGCTTCGACGTAATCAGCTGCTTTTTCTGAAAGCAGAATTAGCCGGATCTCTTTAGGCGCTCCCATCAAAGCCATTTTTACATAATTGGAGTTATCCGCACTCAGTCCAGCGGGGATATCCTCTACCCCTTGGACTCTCCGCTCGGTCGCGTTCGTCACGCTGCTATCCTTGAGGACGAGCGCCAAGATGCCCGCGGCTCCCTGTTGGATCGCAGCGGCTGCTCTCTGCCTAAAAGTAATAATCACGCTAGGTAATCCGCTCATCGGCTTAATTCCTCCTTATAGTGTACTTCCTTCATCAATTCCGGATTAGCCGACGGGTCGCTTGTCGTCGCTAACCATTGCCCCTCTAACGAAACTTGAATATGGGACCGGTCTTCCTCCGGCCCCCCCACTACGCTAAGAATCGTGTATACTTCCCTTGTGGGGCTGCGCAAAAAGTTGCGTGAGGAAAATGCCCGGCGGACGAGGTCCGACATTTCGATTTGATCAAAAGAATCAACGATGTCGGATGGTAATTGCTTAGGGAAGTAATGAATGTGCCATACCGTTACGCCCCGCATGATCCGCTTTGTCAACCTCTCTTCCCGGACTGGTTCCGGGTAAACGTAGAAAGATGGGGAAACGAAGTCTTCCGGAACAGCGTTGACGTAGATGTTAAGCTCCGGTCTGACCTCCTTCATTACGGACCGTACGGCGTCCAGGCTGTCACGTAACATCGAAACCCGCCTCCTTGCCGATCTTTTTCAAGAAGGAGTCAACCATACCGGGAATTCGTTCGTTTGTCTGCTCCAGCGCCCGACGCATGAAGTGCTTTCCCGGTACAAACCCTTTCGTCTTCACGCGACGCCGTCGCTTCCCTTTGTCTACGCCGCTACGGACTAATCGTGTGGGGCGACCATAGGGCACCTTGAGTTTGTGGCCGGTTTCCACCATCCGCGCATAGAAAACTTTTGTTCCCACTTCGACGGTATCGACTGGGTTAACGAAGAGTATCCATTCCTTTTTGCCTTTGTACGGCTGGCGCTTGAAACTGGCAACCAAACGGCCGGACTTCTCGCCGCAAAACTTTGCATTGAAATCCAGATTCGTCTTTCCTACCTCGTACCGCAGCTCATCGTACCGTTTCCGGTCCCTTGCGGCACGTTCCATTTGTCTGATGTGTTCTTCCAGTCCGGAAATACGGAAGTCCGTCATGCGCTTCCCTCCCGCCACACCTCAACTTCAATATGGTGGTTTCCCGGTTTGTATGGAGGACCGGCAGTAAAGTCTTTTGTGTCTCCGTTAAGCGTCACCCGGTCGCCCGCTTTGATATCCGCGCCTATTGGCATGTAGAGCATGTAGGACTCATTTGTCTTTAGGTCCGGTGCTTCTTGAGTCGCCCGTAGATTCTTACGGGAAAGGCGGCAGCGGCTTGTGCCGATTGTTTTCCAATCCTCCCCTTTAGGGGTTTTATACTCATCCTCGATCTGAACCAACCGCTTGATAGTGCAATTGCGGTCAAACAACGAGCGCAACATTATACCCACCTCCCGATATACGGCGATATCAGAGAAATCACGGCCCCCGGCAGCTCAAAGCCGCTTCCATCCGTTTTGACGTTGTATGTGACGGAATAATCCCCGAGCCGCTCGGCTGCGATCCCTAATTGGCCGGAAAGCGTTGTTTTGGCTAAAAATAAGCAAGCCAATTCAATAGATTCCGGTAATGTTCGGGGGTTATCAGGTGTCGCATCACCGGGGAGCACGTAGCCCCCGGTATAAGTCACCTGAATATTGTGCTTGCCGATCGGCCAACCGCTTGAACGGTAAAGCCTTCCTTCTGAAAGGATTTCATAGTCTGTGATTTCTCCGGTCGGTCCGGTCAAGCTTTCGACGCTCGCTACCGGGAAGTTACGAAGGTTGATATAATCCGAACGAATATACCCGCTCAAGCGCTCCGTATATTGCTGCTTCCGGAAGGATCGCTTGCAAAAAGATTCAATGGCCTGCGATGCGGCCAACAGGTGGAGCGATAACTCGTCTTCCTGTCCATGTTCTTCCTTCGGTATTTGCAGTAACCCCTTAAGTCGCTCTAGCGTAGCAAGCACCGTTGAACCTCCTTATCTTTAGGTGACCGTCAACTCGCCAAAGACCACAGCGGCCTCATCGAATTTTTGTACATCTTCCCGCTGAATAGCCCGGACATCGGTTGTGTTTCGTCCGAAGGCTTTCCCGCCCACGTTTGTCGAGGCAATGGAGTATTGTTGCCGGTCGAAAAGTACCGCAAACTCTTTTAGATCACCAATGATAACAGGGGCCTTTTTCGTTGTTGTGCCAGTCATAGGAAGCCAACGATTTGCCAGTACGACAACCACCCTACCAAAAAGTAAATTCCTCGTCGGTTGCGTTGGGTCTGGTTGCATCAACGGCCGACCCTGCCCATCTTTTTGTTGATCTAAGAAGTTGAATCCATCCTGATTTGTAATAATGATAGAAGATTGGCTGATTGCCGGGTCCAAATCAACATTGAGCACCTTCTTGATATCATCCGCACCAGCCAATGCTTTTTTGGTCAAAGTACTAAGCAAATCAAGAATCAGTTTGTTCCGTGTGACAGTAGATTTTTTAGCAATCCATTTTGCAACATATTCGAGCAGATTCTGATCAGTATCTGCTAAAAGCGTATTGGAAAGCGGAAGAATACCGCCACGATCCTTGATTGCGTATGTGATGGATTTGAATTTCGGATTGTCCAAATCGGCCAAGTCCGTCAACTCCGTGATTTCAGTAAACGGGGTAATATCAGCATTCTTTTCGATAACCCGAGAACCGGACCTTGTGGAGACTGGTTCAACTGTTACATACTGTTCCAAACTGATAAACTGCCGCTTCAATTCGTGGATCAAAGTTTGAATGTCCTGCGGCACAGTCAATCCGCCGTCCTCGCCTACACCACCCTGCATACCGGCGCGGACTTCCGCCATTGCCTCCTCGATAAGTCGTTGTTCATCGCCAGTTAGTGGCCTGTTGCGCAATACTTTCAAAAATGCATTACGATATTCCTTTTGCTTATCTGCATTTTCTTCGCGATGCTCCGGCGTCTCGATAATTGCAGGAATAATTGGCGGTGCCGCAGGTGTATCGATACCGCGCAGCTCCTCAAGCATGTCAACCTGCCTTCTCAATTCTTTGGCAGCGTCCGCTGCTGCTCGCGCTTCTTCAATTTTCCCCTGCTCTGCTAGTGTTCGCGCCTCTTGTAGTTTGGCGGACAGCGCTTGGCGCATTTCGCGTTCTTTTTCACCCATTGTTTAGTTCCTCGCTCTCAAGCTTTTTTTTTAAAATAAAAAACTCGGCTCGTCAGATTGCTAACAAGTCGAGTTCAAATAACAATTTTTCTTTTTTCAATCGCCGCTGTTCACGCGACTCAATTGGCATTGCTTCAATGCTTCGTTGGTTGACTTCGCTGTCCGGGTATGCCGGGAAAGGAGTCGGGGAAACCTCGAAGAGATTCACGTCGACAAGCGTGCGCTCGTATACATCATCTTCGGACAGAAACGTCCATGCGTCCTTTCGAACGTTGAATCCGAAACTTACACCGTCCACGTCGCCGCGCCGGATCGATTCATAGGCATCATTGCCCCATGTATTATTCGGCAGGTCCAATTCGAACCGCAGCCCTATGGTATCCTCCCAAAGTCGAAGCGTTTGGTTTTTTGTGGACCCGAGGACGAAGTTAGATTTATGATCCCAGAGTGCTTTAATTGTGTTTTCCTGCAAGCTTCGAGCAAAAGCACCCTTCGCTACTTTCTCGTAGAATTCGCCCCATATGAGGCTGCTACGCTGGTTAAAGCGAACAACATAGCCGGTCACTGTACGGGTTTCTTCGCCTTCTGCCCCGCTGCGGACTTCGAGTTGTTCAGCTTTCAGATATCGAGTCTCTTTATGCACCTGTTTCACCTCCTTTACCGAGCCCGGCCTTGAGCATTTGATATTGGTCCATTTTATCGAGGCTGACATAGTTCAGGCTGACAAAATGTTTGTCGCCTAGCTCCCCGATGTTGTCCTGCTCCTCAAGGGCCCGTACCTCATTGATTTTATAGACGCCCATAGCAATCATTTCTTTGTAAAACGCCGCCCGGCTTGCGCTATCGCCCCGCAACTCGCTCGCAAGGTTGAAGCGTACGTAATAACGCCGCCGCTCCAATTCTGTGAAGAGTTTAAAAGTAATCTCCTGCTCCCAATTCGTTACGATTGGCTGAAGCGTGTTTTTGACATACTCAAGCGATTGGTTTTCCATGTTGCTGAATTTGGCCTGTTCCATTAAGCCGAGTTTGTAGCCGGGGACTTTGTAAATCTTCGCGACTTCCATAATCCCGAACCGGCTTGTCTCAATGAATTGAGCATCATTTAACGGCATGCCGAGGGCTTGGTATTCCATGCCCGCATCGAGAATGGCAATTCGGTGCGCATTGGATAACCCAGCGTTTGCTTTCTGCCACTCGTCCCGCGCCTTTTCTTTCGCCTCCGGTTCCAGTTTTGCCGCACCTGGCACCCTCAAAATACCGCGTGTCGCTGTGCCGTTTGCATAAAACGAACCGAGGAATTTCCTTTGCGCCTGCTGGACGCCAATCTCCTCCCGAATGACCGCGATAGGAGAAATACCCTTCAAGCCGTTTTTTGATATGCTCTTGATATGGATGATATCCGCGGGGGGTATCTTGCGGACCTCACCGCTTGGCAGCACAGTCACATACCAAACCTCACCGGTAACTTTATCCGTCCGAACATCCGTCTTTGACGGATCAAGCGGCCAAAGCGCTTTAGGCTGGCCGTTATTTGGACCGCTCGTCTCCCATTCGATATTGGCGTATGCATTCCCCCATAAGGTGCAATGAACCTGTAGCAGCTCCTTAAATGTGTAAGCACTCATATACGGGTTAGCTCGAAGCCCGAGTATGCAGGAAACCGGATGCGAACCGTCTTTTTCGATGCCTTCCCCACGCCGTTTGAATGTCTGGATCGGCAGCTTGCCGATATCCCCGCCCAAGATCGAGGCGCAAGTATACACGTTGCTATTCAGCAGCGCCGTTTCACTTGTTACCCGCTCGCCGCTAGCCGTCCCTACCCCGCCCATGATATTAATCAGCCAATCTTGGGGATTTGTAAGATCAGACTCCAAAAATGACCGAGATTCCAGCAAATTACGTAAAAACATGACGTTTTTCACCTCCTTCTGGCAGAATCAGGAGGTTTCCGGCCAAAAATCAACCCAATAATGCCTAACATAATACCAAGTGCGTACATACCGGCTATTTCATTCCACATGAAGGTAGCCCGGACGATGATAAGCAGCCCGAGCAGAAAGAAAATATCGTCAACAAAAAGCAGCAGCCATGCCAACCGCCGTAACTGCTTCAATCGCTTTGCACCTCCCTCAGAATGAAAAGTCATCGGATAGAATGTGTTTGTTCAGGTCCAGCTCCTCCGGACTAAGGACCGCTCTCACCATGGCGTTTATTATTGCGGCAATTAAATCTATCCTTTGGCTGTCATCCTTATGCTTTTTCGATAGCTTAATGTTTCCGTTACTATCGATAATTTCGACCGCATTTGATAAGCACCAAGTCAGTAACGGGCTTCCGTCATGAACTATTCTTTCCTGTAACACCAGCTCTCTAAATTTCTTTGTCGGCTCGGAAAGCGTCTGAGCCCCCTGCCTGATTTCCACACAAACATACCCTTTCGAAGTCATATCATTTGCAAACTGCCGAGCACCGTAGGGGTCGTAACAGATTTCTTTGACCTTCCATCCTTCCTCCTGTTCTTTCTGGTGGATGTGGTCCTTGATGAAATTATCATCCGTTACATCGCCTTTTGTGAGTTTACACCATCCATCAGCGGCCCATGCTCGGTAAGGAACACGGTCAGAATGTTCGTGTTTAGTTGCTGTATTCTCAGGCATAAATCCGTGAGCTGTCACGGCATACCGGCCATCGTCCAATTTGAAGACGAAACCCGCTGCAGTCAGGTCAGTATTTTTGGATAGGTCTTCGCCATTCCAGCATTCCCTTCCTCGAACAAGCTCCAAAAACTCTTTTCTGGGTATGCCGAGTTTCTTCCATCGGTCCATGATTCCGGACATGTATTTGTTCTCACTGTCCGATTGCCAAAGGTTCACCCTTTTCGTTAACCATTCCCGGATTTTTGCGTGATCGCCTGTGTTGTACGCGTCATCATGTTCCGCACGGATTTGCCGAAACAATTCCTGGGCATATTCATTGTCTTCCTGAAGGATCGGATTTGCTTTAACCCACACGGTTTCGTCGTGAGGATCGTCGCCCTTGTCAAGCTCCCGGATCATCACAAAATACGTTTCATCCATGGGGATATCCCCGGCAAGCATCTTGCAGCGAGCATCATACTCCTGCTTGCAGGGACTGTTCTCGGCATCTTTCCCGGCCGTGGAGATTATCAGCATCAACGACTGCAGCCGCTTCCCGAATCCGGAGTACAATACATCGTGGATTTCACTGCTTGGATGCGCATGATATTCGTCTATGATCACAATACAAGGGGCGCCGGAGTCTTTATTCTTGGTATCTTTGGATAAGGGGCGAAGCCATCCGCCTCGCGTCGCATGCTCAATATAGGTTCGCTTAATTCGCAAGCGCTTGAGAATTTCCAAACTTTTCTTGCCCATTTCTTGTGCATCGCCCCATACTCGCTTCGCTTGGCCTTTATCTACGGCGGCACACTCTACCTCTGGGCTATCCTCGTACCGTTTATATGACGGATTTCCCGGAGGATACACACAATCGCCACACATGCCATAGAGCGCCAACCCGCTCATTTCCGTCGATTTCACGTTCCCGCGCGCCCTCATGTTGAACGCTTTTTTAAACCGGCGCTTGCCGCTTTCCACGTGGACCCAACCAAATATGCTGCCTAAATCAAACTTTTGGAACGGTGCCAGCTCGATCAGTTCGCCAGAGAAGGGACCACGCACGTGACGGCAACATCGTTCAAACCAATCGAATATCCGGTTCGCTCGACTTTCATCGAACACATAGGGGAAATCGTCGGTTGCCTGCCGTCTCAAGTCATTCAAATGCCGTGCGCAGGCCAGCCGCTCCATTTTGCAGCTGGGGCGGAGCCCGGTGACGATCTCCGCGGCGTAGCGATGCGTCGGGTGGACATCTTCCCAATCAGTCGAAGAGTTCGGCATTTGGATCTTCCCCACCATCGGCTATCTTCTTTGCGAGTCGGGCACGAGCTTCCGCGTTCAGGCCGAGCTTGTTCGAATAGGCAAGAATGATTCTGGAGTAACTTTGAGCTAACTTTACGTTTGCGCTCACGACGGTATTACCCTGGGCGTTAACTTCGGTATACCCGAACAATTCTATTTGTTCATTTGCATGCTGGTATTTTGCAACGGCATCGCAGTAAGTTCCAAGAACATCCTCGTCAACCTTGTCAAGGACATCGAACTCTTCCATATCCTTGACGGTCTTCCGCCAAACTTTGCGGGCTTCGTCCGATAACCATTCGGGTATTTTTAACTTCCGTTTCTTTTTTCGTTCAAACTTCTGAGCAGCAGCTTCACGAGCCTGAACCTCTTTTTCGGTCCAGTGTTTGCCCCCGCCTTTTTTCCCAACCCTCATATGGTCAAACTTGATCACTTGGTTCACACTTTTTACCTCCTCCCTCCCCTCAGAAACTTTCGTCGGGGACTTTTTTTCACAGACGAGGGACACGCGGTCTGTAAGGCCCGTAGGCGTATTTTTTGACCCCCGGGGGGTGGGTTCGGCCTCCGGCGCCTCTTAAGGGCCCTAGAAACGAATTTCAGACGCCATACGTCGTTTTAATTATCAAACTCTTTTTCAATTCGTTTGTAAGTCTCTATTAGAGCCGCATTCACGTTCGTGTTTTCCAAAAGCTTCGGATTTTCCACGAGCCCACCGCGCAACACCTTGATATATTCCAGCAGAAGCATGATTCGTTTCTCTACATCCAGCTCGGAGAATTTCTCTACACTCTCTCGCGCCAACCCCATCTATACCCCTCCCTTCTTTAGTTTCCAAACCCTCCATCCTCCCGCGCCGTCTTAGTACTATGGCAGCTATCGCATAATCCTTGGTGGTTCTTTGGATTCCAGAAAAGAAAATAATCGCCCTTGTGCGGCTCGATGTGGTCAACTACATTTGCCGCAGTAAGGCGATTCTGTTTCTTGCACTCTACACAAAGCGGATGCTCGGCCAGATATTGCAGCCGGTACTTCCTCCACCGGTTATCATAGCCCCGGGCATGCGCCGATCCGCGCCGCCGCTCATATTGCTGGCCGACTTCCTGCTTATGCTTCGTGCAGTACCGTTCCCGGGTTAACTCAGGGCAACCGGCTCGGCTACATGGTTTGAGAGGTCGCAGCGTCATTTACGGAAGCTTCCTTTGTCTCGTTGGTCATGCCGCTATCTGCAGCGTTGATCGTGCTGTTGTCCGTAGCTGGGGCCACGTTGCTGTCTGGGATGGTAGCCGTGTTGCCTTCCGCCGCCTCATCTGCGGTGTAGAAATCAATAATGTAAGATTGGCCTATTGCAAACTGCGCGGCTGTTTCATGATCAACGATTATGGCTGCCTCCTCGTTGGTTTCAGACCTCAAGACGACTTTCTTGCCTGCGTTGACTTCCCACTTGTCCAATACTTTCAGCTTTAGTTTGATCTTCAAATGAAGCCCTCCTTTTTGTTAATCCTTGAAATTTGTTCCCATCAAAAAGCGAACACTTTGTGAACGTCTGAGTTACCCATATCTTATATTGTGGGTAACTGGTTAAGGGTAGGATAATCCTTGCTATTACTGACTTTGCTAATGATCTTCCGAACGAGTTACACCTATCCTCAATATGGTGAATTGACTACGCTTTGAAGCGTTTTAGAGCTGTATCCATAGTGTCTTGCTCTATTCCAATGTACCTGAGAGTGACCTTTTCCGAGGTGTGGTTAAAGAATTTCATCAGCATGCCAAT
This sequence comes from Paenibacillus tyrphae, assembly GCF_000722545.1. Lineage (GTDB taxonomy): Bacteria > Bacillota > Bacilli > Paenibacillales > NBRC-103111 > Paenibacillus_G > Paenibacillus_G tyrfis. The sequence continues at coordinate 246,433 of NZ_JNVM01000010.1, read as the reverse complement.
ATCCTTATTAGTCTGGTGATAAAACAAATAGCCGAACGTTTTACGAAGCGTATGACAACCTATGTCGTCAAGATCGAATTCGTCGGCAATTTGCCTTAGCAGCTTATAAGCCATGCTTCTTCCTATCGGCCGGTTGATACCTTGGCGGCTTTGGATCAAATATTCATGGGGCTGCTTACCTTGGACATATTCCTTCAGCTCGCGCTTGAGCTCAGGAGTAATGAGGATTCGCTTTTCCTTCTTAGTCTTTCTCTCACGGAGTGAAATGTGAGTTCCGACTATATCCCTTACTCTCAGCCTCAGTAAATCACTGATCCTCAGCCCGGTATTAATGCCAAGCAAGAATAAAATATAGTTCCTTGGGTTTGTATCTTTTAAATGAGATTTGATATCTTCCAATATTTCAGGATCACGGATTGGCTGGACGAAGTTCATTCGTCGCACCACCCCTCACGCATACCTGTCTGCTGCAGACTTGCTTCGTACCACACCACTGGCCCCAAATACAGCCCTTGCACTGATTCGGCTGTTTCGGCGGGTCTTTTATCCTCTTTTGCCTCACGCGGCGTTCCCTCCCCTATGCCTTTTCTGCGTGATGTTTCCCATCACAAAAAGAGCCGCCATGGCGACTCCTTTGCGTATCCAACTTTCATTCCTTCCGCAGCGGACCGGAATTTCCGGACCACTGAACAAGAAATGAATTAATTTCGGGGCATCTAACCCCACCTCGCACCGCACCATTGCGCTTGCCATTTTCCTCCGAATGGAGACGCTAAGGTCGGAGACCCACAGCACGGCCGAGTGCCTACAATGATAAGGGTACAGTAGACATTACCCGGAGCCTCTTTTGCTTGTTTGGCTCTCTGGTTCTACTGTACCCTGTAGGTATGGACATATAGTGGACAGCGTTTGGACATGGAATGGACATTTTTTTAGTCCAAGTATAAAAGTGTATTTGCAACCGACGTGGCTCCTTCAATTACTTTTCGATCTATTGTTTTATCGCAGCAATTCCAACCTTTAAAGCGAAGGATCGTTGCGGCGCGTGAATTCCCCTTAATAAACATGTACTCAATTACTGCTTTCACATCTTTTTGGAGAATCTGATCAACTGCTATTTCAATTTGAGTTGTGAATTTTATCAAGTCAGTCTGCAATTTCTTTTGTTTCTCTGTCTTTGGTGGGGTGCGTTCGAATAGCAGTACCTTTTGCTTCTTTTCTTGGTATTGTTTCAAATGGGATTTTGCAATCTTAATTTCGGTTTCCGTTGCCTCAGGAAATAATTCTTCCATGCACAAAACAGACATTCTCCTCACCCTTCCTTTATGCTATAATGTGGGTGAGAACTGACGTTCTACCCCCGCCGACCCGACCAAGAGCTGCGGGGGTATTCTTTGTTATTCTTCGACTACTCTAAATCTAGTTTCGTCAGTGATTTCTTCGTCGACTGGATCGACATAATCCTCCGGGGTTATCTCGGAAAACCTGATCAGTACCCCGTTTTCATCTCGCATGACAAATAAGTATTCTCGCTTCCACTTAGCTTTATTTTCCATTCTTACACCGTCCTTCTTCATATTTGAAACACCCTGACCGTATCAAAGTTTTATTTTCATCCCGTTGCGTGCTCCTGATGACTTCGATCGAGCCCGGTGAATTTGTTGAAGTTCTTCAAGAAGGCCAGCTCGACAGTACCGACCGGGCCATTCCGCTGCTTGGCGATAATAATCTCTATAATGTTTTTCTTCTCCGATTCCTTATCGTAGTAATCATCCCGATACAAGAATGCGACGAGATCGGCGTCCTGCTCGATCGATCCAGACTCCCGCAGGTCGGACATCATCGGTCGTTTGTCCTGCCGCTGCTCAACGCCACGGCTGAGCTGGGATAGAGCGATGACTGGCACGTCCAGCTCGCGAGCAATCTGCTTGAGCGTACGGGAAATTTCCGAGACCTCCTGCTGCCGATTTTCTTTATGACGCCCACGGAGTGTGATCAACTGCAAGTAGTCTATCCCGATCAGATCCAGCCTGCCAAGGCGCTTCTTGAGCCTCCTGCATTTCGCCCGGATCTCCGAAACAGAAATTCCAGGTGTATCATCAATATAAATATTTGTATCTGCCAACAAACCGGCAGCAGATGCGACTCGGTCCCAATCATCAAACTCCAACCGGCCAGTTCTTATGCGGCTGGCGTCTATATTGCCTCTCGAACTTATGGATCGTTGACCCAACTGTGTCGCACCCATTTCCAAACTGAACAAGGCGACATTTGCTTTCCCCTCAATGCCAGCGTTCTCTATAATGTTGCCCAGCAACGCGGTTTTCCCAACAGAAGGCCGGGCCGCCATGATGATCAAGTCACCTCTCTGAAAGCCGGCCGTCATCTTGTCCAAATCGGTAAATCCCGAAGCAATGCCTGTAATGCCGTTTTCCGATTGATTCAGCGCCCGATGCTCAATTTGTTCATAGGCTTCCATGATGACCTTCGGCATCGGACGGAAGTCCTCCCCTTTTGCCGTGCAATCCAGCATGATAGCAGCGGCCTGATCCAAGAGTGCGGCAATCTGTTCTGGTTCGGCCTGAGCTTTTGCTTGGTCATAAATATCCTGGGTAATTCTGCATGCCATCCTCTGTATACTGCACTTCCGCACTTCCTTCGCGTAGTAGGCGACATTGGAGACGGTTGGAACTGAACCGGCAATACTGGACAAATAACTGACTCCGCCTACGCTTTCAAGCTCACTCTTCGCCTGCAGCTTCGATGCTACGGTAACAACGTCGATCGGTTCTCCGTCTTCTCTAAGATCTCGCATCGCCTGATAAATCACGGCATTGGACTTCCTGAAAAATGCGTCCTCTGGCAAAATGGCATCAATCACATCGAATGCATCATTCTCCAGCATGATCGAGCCGATACAAGCCTGCTCTGCTTCCAGATTATGCGGGGCCAGCCATTCATCAGGAAGGTAATCTCGCAAACGTCTCACGCACCTTTCTTCTTTGCTCAATAGACGGCGGTACGGCGTTGATTTGATCATGCTGCATGAGTGCAAGCTGTCCGGCAATTCGCAACTGATCGTGGTATGAACTTTGCTCATCAGCTGCCGCAAGGATACCCGGATGCGGCGGAAATTTGTTGTTTGGATCAAGTGTGTACCGCCTTAAATTGGCTTGTGCCAGTTCAAAAGGAGTATTCTTCAGAAGATCCCGCCAAAGCTCGATTTTGAATGAATTTTCCGGCCCGAATGATCGGTCACTGTACGTACTCTGGATCACTGCGAAAAGCTTCCTGATTTCCGATTCTTTCACGTTCTTCCGCCTCCTGTATCAGTTTCAAGGCCAAATCCGCACCGGAAGCAGGTTGTCCGCTCTTTTTCTTGCTTAGGACTTTGTCAGCAACCCAAGTCAGGATAGCACGATAGTCGCTTTTGTACTTCTTACCCGATGCGCCCTTGTAATTGTCCAACTCGGTAATGCAGGCATCTGCAATGTCGCTACCATGAGCGTCTACCAGCTTGTGATACTCGTCTTCGGTCATAGAGACAAATTCGGCGTATTTTCGCTTCTTGTTTTCGTCTACGTTTAGGTTTTGATCTTTAAGATCTTTATAGTTGTCCCTATCGTTTCCCCTTTGGTTGTCCCTGCCGTTGTCCCTGCCGTTGTCCCTATCGTTTCCCCTTTGGTTGTCCGTATCGTTGTCCCTTTTGAACAATCCAGATATTTTATAACGACCGGCCATATCCACGCGGTTCGATTTCCGATATTGAAAAAGACCAAATTCAATAAGGAGTTGCCTTGCACGATCAAACTCTTTACGACTTAAGCCTGCGTTCGCCTGGAGTACCGCATTAGGAACAGTGAATTCCTCCGGCCACCCAGCCTTATTACAAACGGCAACGAGTTCATGCCATAATGCAATTGCGCTGGCAGGCAAGGGGTTCACTTCCTTCCATCTGTGGAAGCCGACGATAAGCTCAAGGTAATTCATGGTGCGCCACCCTCAATCTGTTGATCTCATCAGCTCACGCGGGATTAGCCGAACGTCTGCCCTGTTCTGCAGCTCTCTTGTCCGGTCGTACAGAGGCACATATCGATGTCTAAGGTCATCCGTCCCCCTGCCTGCATTGGCTGCATAAAGGAAAGCAGCAGGCTGCTCTCCTTCCGCGGTCGGTACATTGTACTGCTCGCAGCGTGTCTTGCTAAGCAAGATCGCATATGGATAAGGCCTGCTCGTCCAACGACTGGACGATGGAATGAAGTATGGCAATCCGCTGACAACGACTTCTGCTTTGGTATATCGTCCTTGTTCGTTCGGCATGTCTATCCTCCCGAAATGTGCTATAATAGCACTGTTAGTCTTCACTCTCCCCCGATCCGGCCAAGGTGCGGGGGAGTTTTTATTTGTTCCAATTCCAAATCCCCTGCATCCCTTTCGCCGGGATAGACTCCGGTAGCTGCTGAACGTTCGTTAATTCCCAAGCATACCTACCATTGTCATACCAACCAAACATAAGTTCATTTCCATCAATTTCGATCCATTCATGATTGCTATCGCCCGCATAGAGCGAAGTGATACCTTCGAACACATCGATTTTCAGACAATTTGACAATTCGCAAGTTGCCACGATAGCACCGGTTGGCAGATTGTCCGCCGTATATCCATGCTTAGCAAGCACAGAGCGGAATGGTTCTTTCTCGCAAAGCTCCCGATCTACCTTTAACCCAGCATGTATTGCCAACGGACCGCGATACTTTCGCCTCCAAGACCGTGTTTCGAATTTTTTTTCACCAAGGGCAATTAGGGTCGCCCATGGCTGTATGATTGTTATGGCTTTCAAATTACCGTCTCCTTTCATGTCTATATTTCGCGCCCCACCCGCCGTCTTGAAGCGGAATGTCGTCCGTGACAATCAGATTTTCAGGTGAATAGGGAGATAGTATGCAAGCTGGGTCAAAGTCAATGACCCGATCCCCGCGCTTATTGACACGATAGCGCACAGGCTTATTTTCATAGCACCAAAGCGCACCGTCAGTAATTTGGTGGACTACGACTTGCTTTCCTTCCGCATGTTCTAACATAACCCTGCAAACAACTCCTGGCTTAAATATTTGTTCCGGATAGAAAAAGAAGAAAAACATCTCATAGCAAGCTGCGGAGCTGATCCACAACCTTGGCAGCAGCCGCTTTAAGCTTGTCCTGCTCCGATTGCTCTTTCACGGCGGCGATCGCCTTAACCAGTGAATCCCCGTCTTTGACAATTTGCTCAATTTGGATTTTGGCCTTCAAAAACTGTTCATTGTTGCTGCGGGCCAACTGCTGATTCAGCTTGTCCAGTTGCTCTTGCATAGACTGCTTGTCCTTGGCTGCCTGCTCTATCAGTTCCTGCTCACGCTGCTGCAAGCGTTGAACAGCTTCACGTTCAGCCTCAGCCTTGGCTGCCTCCAATTGCCGCTGAAGCTCGGCAACCTTTGTCTCCTGCTCGGACTTGGACTTTTCGGCCTTCCGAAGCTCGGTTTTCAGCTTGGACATTTCTTTGTTGTCCCCGGCCTTCTGAGCCTTCTCTAGCTCGGCTTGCATGGCGGCTAGCCGATCGTCCATTGCTCGTTTTTCCGCGTTTGCCTCATCCAAGTTTTTAGACACCAGCTCACGGGCAGCTTTTGCCGCCGCAGCCTGCTCCTCTGCAGCCTTGACGCGTTCCTGTTCTTCTGCAATCCGTTTTTCCAGCTCTTTCTTCTCCTTGATGGCTGCCACCAGTTCCCGGCTGGACATTTCGGAAGCATTGTTCTCTTCCACAAATTTCTCCCGTTCCTCGGCCGGGACCGAAAGTAGCGCAAGAGCTTGGGAGTAGCTTAAACTCGCAAGCGCTTGAGAATTTGCATACTCGGAAGCTACCTTCATAAAATTGTTTGCGGACGACTGGCTGTAATTCACATTTTCCGATAACCATTTTGCCCATTCTCCGTGAGCAACTAGCGCTTTGGCTTCATGAAGTCGATTGCCGATCTCAATAGCCGATCGCAGCACATACTGCCGCGCTTGATCGTCGATACTGCGGATTTCAGCGGCAATGACCTCTGGCGTCCTTAAGGCAATGCTTGTTTCCACTACTGGCAATGCTGGCGCAAGTTCCTGCTTCTGTTTTGTCGTCATACTGCAACCGCCTCTTTCCGTTTATTGATCTTCTGACCGGATCTCTTCTCCACTTTTAACTTTTTGAACGTCTCGATCAACGCTTTCAAGTCACCGGTGGGTTGTTGATGCTGGTATCCATACGCTTGCTTGATTTTCCCGTCCTTCAGTTCCAATGTAAAATAAGGCTGATCCGGATCCGCTACTTTCCGAAGCATGAAAATGTTCGTTTCGCCTTTAGCATGGCGTTCTGCGTATCCTCCGACACAATGACGTAAAGCCTTACCTTCTTTGATAATCTCGTCGCCGGATAGCGCTGGTCGGATGATATATCCATCCATTTCAAACCTATATTGTTCCAGTTCAGCAACACGTTTGGCTATCCGCTGCGCCTCGATCTCAGATATCTTGATTTTGACTTGCGAGGTTGTGCTTTCATGAGCCGTATACAAATTGTGGGGGAAAACAACTTCATTGCGTGTTAAGTCCAACCCCAGAGCCTCGCATTGCTGCATGTAATCCTTCCACATCGAAACAACGTTAGCGCGACTCCCAAAAACACGACTGTTCTTCCTCTTTTGCCTTTCAATATATGCAGCACAAGCCCGTACGTTTTGATACTTAAACATAGGCTTCATGCCAAGGAATATCCCCATTACAGCGGAAGCTATTGCTTTCAGTTCATCCAAGGGTGGCCGGTTCCTATCCTTTAAGGTTAATTGGTATAACCTCAACGTAAGCGCACCTGTTTCGTCACTTTCGGTTATACGAGGCTTCCATTCCTTGAATTGCTTGAAATCCTTCTTGCTTAATCGCAATACCGCGTCAACTGTTTTACCACTCCATTTAATAGCATCGTAAGTCCTTCTGCCCTCCAGCTTGGCATGTACAAAATACTGATACCCCATTTTGGTCAGAAATTCGATGCAGGGATACTTCGAGTACAGCCCGAAAAACTTGGTCATGTCATTTCCGTCTGAATAGTGTTCCCAGGTGCTATATTGAAAAGGAGTGTCCGCCACGGCTTCCTTAATACTGTCAATAGATGTATAACAAGGCGTTCCATTCTTATAGAATGAGTATTCAGAAACAATATTCTTACGCGGGTACCATTCGTGTTCATCCCAGTATCCGGTACAGAACATCGTGCTCTTGCCGCCCATTTCAAAGACATAGCTGCATGAAGGTCGATAAAGGGTAGTAACTTCCTTATAATCGCCTGTGTAGTCTCTGCGAACAAAAAATCCTTTCGCCGTAATGACCGATGGATCTATGATAGATTTCTCATAGTAGACGACATAAACCGAATCTTTCATGAATTTCCTGCCGACATGACTTTTTTTAACTACGCAAGTCGATTTGCATTCCGGGCAGGTCGCCTTAGAGTTGTGTTTCAATGGCTCTTCCGGCCTGTGCTGCTTACGACAATGCGTACAATATGCATACTGGACACGCATTACTGATTTTGTGAACAGGTAGCGACTATAAAGCAAAACGTGATTCTCGACATAATCCTTAAGCCCTTTGCTTATTGGACCAAAATGAGCTTTATGCGCTTTGAAAGCGGCGGCCTCTTCTTTTTTCATGCCCTTCCCTCCTTACAGCAGCAGCTCGTCCAGATCAACGCTGAGGCCGACGTCTACCGTCTCCCGTGCTGGCGCTGGCTTTTCCTGCTTGATACCGTAATACTCCAGCACAATAGCCATGCCCTCGTCCGGATCGAGCGCGGCCGTGTTGCCAACTCGAACCTTCTCCGCAACTTTCCGCATCGCCTCAAAGCTGCCATTGATGGATTTACCTGGAGCGGTGAAAAGCGGAGCTTTATCCGGATTCTCGCGGATAAATTTCATTAGTTGGCCTCCGACATATGCGTACATCTTATCTTTGGCGTTGTCCCCTACTTCTTTTTGGATGTGCCGAAGCGCTGCTTGTACCGGCATGCCTTTCCCTCCTTTGTGCCAGGGGTTGAAGCCCCTGGCATATATTGAGCGTCTAGCCTACAATGACGATATTATTTTTCAAGATGCGCTCTTTGAGTTTGTCATACAAATATGCCTTGATCCCAGAAATGGCCATCACTTTCCACGCCCCGCCGTCTGCTTCGAATAGCGCGGCTTCCGGGCCCTTTTTCAGCCGAAGCACGAAAGGAGAAAGCGGCTGCTCGATCTCAACGAATGTCCGGAACGGTTTAAGATGGACAGGGTTGGGTACCGGGACATTTTCGACGGTAGCCACACCTGTTTTGGCTGCAACGGACTGGCTGATGCCATCATCGCCAAACGACATTACCTGCTCGTCTTTCACATTGCCGACCAATCGCAGCACCGCTTCCCGATCATTGCGTAAATCTTCCGAGACGGCCGGGACAAAGCAGCTTTGAAGCAAAATGTTGAATGACTCCAGGTCGTGGTAGTCGTTAAATCTAATGCGCGGAAGCAAGGCCGTTGCGGTGATCAATGTGCTCCGGTTAAAATCGCCATTAAGGGAAGTGAGTACCCGGACCTCCGTCGGGGAAATGACATGAAGGATAACCGGCAATTGGAGATCAAAGTCGGACAATAAATATTCCACGATGCCGCTGAGGTTATGTACCTCAATATGATCGATCAACGGCTTTCTGATCTTCGTCAGCTCCGCGTTCGTGTAGGTCTGACCGTCGATTTCAACGGTCTGGATTGGCGCGGTATGCTTGGCCAGGCTCAAAATTTTATCTATCGCTTCTTTAATCAAGGAAAATTCCTCCCAGTTTTTTTTAGAATTACCTGAACGGCGTCAGATTGACGACATTCTTTACAGGCGTACCTGTTCCATCGACGATTTCGCCGTTATCGGCAAAGGCGGTCTGATCCCGGTCCTTACCCATTTTCAATTCCTTCATGACGGCGTTGCCCTTTCCGTCATAGTCGAAGACAAAGGCTGACGGCAATCCCTTGGCTGGAGCAAGAGACGACTTGACGGTTATCTCAGCGTCTCCGAGCTGCCGCGCCTCATTCGGTTTGATTGAGACCTCAATGGTTAGCTTCCGGACGGCGTCCGGCTTCGTGTTAGGGTCAAGCACGTTCTCCGCAATCTTGTTCAGCTCTCGCTGAATACGCTCTGACGCACCGCCGCCTGCCAGTTGATCGATGCTAATTGACACGTTTTCCACCTCCCCACTTTTTCCGCTCCAGTGCTGGACGGCTTATTAAAGCTGCAACATCTCGTTCGGATATGATCAAGGCTATGCTGCCATCGTCAAAGCTCACCTTTGCATGACAACGAGCAATGCCCCATGTATCCAGCACCTCGACAGCTCGTCCGTCTTTTAGCCGTATGTGATCGCCTTTTAACAGCAACATCCCTAACCCCTCCTTGCGTCAGCCGCATCGCAGACGGATCAGCAACCTAATCCGTCTGCGATAAAGCCGACAGTGTCGGCTCAAAATCGCAGGATATCATCCCTCCCTAAGTAAACACCTACTTCGGACCACTCTTCCCTTTTTGAATGGAGTGATGTCGATCTATTAAAAAATACATGTCTTTCGAACCCTTACTCCCTACAAACAATTGAGTGAAATCAATTTCTCCTGCGACTAGGAACTCAACAATTTTGTTTTTGATTTTAGTTAAGTCGGAAATAACAGTTTTGTTGACTCCATCCAAATAAACGTCTTCCCAAATAATCGCGGAGACAGTGTCTTGTCCTTTGTATACTCGGACTGTGAATAGATCCACATGACTTGCGTAATCAACATCGATCCGAATGGCACCGTCAGTGCTCTTTGAAATCGATCGGGCGAGGACGCAAATATCTGCAATTAATTTGTTCATTTTGCTGTCACACATTGCCACATACCTCCTTGTCAACTGATTCCAAAGCAGGTATACTATAGGGGAACATATTTTCCATTTTCACGACTAAGTCGCCCTGGCCGGCGGCTTTTTCGTTTTCTGCTAGAATCCGCGCTGTCATCGACCGAATCGTTTCCTGTGCCCGGCACTCTGCAGCCATGCGGACCACTTCGTGTGCCTTTAATAGCCCGCTGGCATAAACAACCCCTGATTGCATCCCTTCAGCTTGCAGCATGTCCAAGAAAAAAACATGTTTTTCAGCGTTCACCGCGCTTCACCTCCATTTCGTGCTTTTTAGCTAGCCTACGGCGATCCAGTCCGAATTCCTCTTCCAGAACCCCCTGCAATACAGCGGCTTTTTCGATCACGTCTCTTATTTCATGCCAGACACGTTCGGCACTCTCGCGTCGTTTGACCGGGTCTATATGCTTCGCCAAGGTGAGCCCCTCCAATGCATGTTCAAGATCGTCGAGATCCTTCAAAAGCACATCTTTGAGCGCTGCTGGATGAAGATCGAGGTTAGGAACATCATCAAGTATGTTGGAGAAATATCCTCCGGTACGCTCGTCCGCCAATTTAATAGCAAGTTTGTAGTTCAAACTTGCCAGTTTAGCGTCGTGGGCTTCCGGCCATTCGCGTTCTCCAGTTTCGATTTTTGAAATGAGGCTGCGATCCATATTGAGCTTACTTGCCAGTTCCCGTTGAGTGATCTTATCCTCGCTGCGATAGGTGCCAATGGCTTCACCGATCGACATGTTCCCACGTCCTTTCTGTCACGTAAAATGGATATATTTGTGACATCCGTCTGTTGTAAAATCAAGTTATACTGACGAATGCATCGGGAGGATTTATGATTAAAATGGATATAAGAACGATATGCGAACAATTAGGCATAAAACTAAGCAATTTCAAGGCGCATATTTCGGAACAACGGTGAACCCTTCAGCTTCGAGAGCCGGAAGCAGAGCGTCGCGCTCGGCTTCTGTTGCCGCCTGATGGTAAGCCTGAATGACTTCGGATTCGGCCATACGCTTTTTGCATAGTACCCAAATCATTTGCCTGAGCTCGTTAATTCTTTTTTCGTTTTCCTCAGGCGTTTCGGCCAATGCTCCATCATAAATGCTTATTGTTGTATTCTCGATTTTGTAGGTTTCAACCACATTTCCCAGCTGCGCGGCTTTCTCCATAGGAATCGACCTCCTATGTGTATGTGTATGCAGAGACTGGGCTGGGACGGGCATTGAATTTTCACCGCCTTCATTGAAGAATTTTCCTTATCTGCTAAAATGGAAACTGTCCGTTATGCTGAATTAATTTTGGAGTTATGAATCACAGAAGAACACGTTTCGTGTTGTTCGTAGTCATAAAAAACCTCTTGAACTGTAACGTTATAAAATTTGGCTAAGCGAACTTTTATGTCGTCCCTTGGAATTCGCTGCCCATTTTCGTACATTTGCAAAGCACTCACGCTTATACCGACAGATTCTGAGACTGCTTCTCTTGACTTGTCTCCGCGTAATTTAATCAGTTTTTTTGCAATTAACTCTTTCACGCGTCGTCACCACCTCTCTTTAAAAAGCACATATTGTGTTCTTGGAATTAATATAGCATAACACGATATGTGCGGTCAACACATTTTGTGCGGTAGATATTAATCAACACGTTTTGTGTTAAAATAGAAATGGGTGATTCTATATGACTGGTTTTGGTAAACGACTACGCGATCTGCGTGTTGGAAAAAAATTAACTCAGAAACAACTTGCTAAAATCATTAAAATTAGTGAAAGCGCAGTAGGAATGTATGAGAGAGGTGAAAGAGAGCCTAGCTTTGAAATAACTGGGAAAATCGCAGAATATTTCGAGGTTTCTGTTGATTGGTTATCTTATGGAAAAACAGTTGAATTCAAGGACAGTATTGAAGAATTAAATCATGACATCGATTTACACAACATTTCAGACATTCTTAATAAATACAATCTTAAAGTCGATGGTAAACAATTAACAGAAGAAGAAGCTAAGGGGTTTCTTTCTTTTGTAAGAGCAAATCGTTCCTTAAATTGATCCAATTTTCGTACAGTCCATATCTTTTTAGATATTCTATAATATCAACATCTTTTTTATCATTTTTTTTATTGTCCACAAGTCGCACCGCCTGTTATGTTTTGAGATAGTAATATCTGGTGTTCTTATTATAATACGAACAAACGTTCCCATTCAACCAAAAATGCTAAACAACTAGAACAGTGAGCGAAAGTTTTCTATGTCATTATTTTGACTCTAAATATCGCTTTACTGTTTTTTTATGTACTCTTGCAACTTCTGCAGCCGGTATTTTCTCCTGGTTAAAAAAGACCTGCCCTCTTACCGAATCGTATTCGGTAATAAGCTTCATATTGACGTAATTAGAGTTGTCCAGTCTCCACAAATCGAGATTGTATATTTTGGAGCAAGTATCAAAATCGTCCATCAATACAACTCCTTCGTAAACGTTACCACTTTTATGATAGTAATGTATGCGTCTGGGATGCTTGCTTATGAGACGCCAGTAATAGCAATCCGTTAAATCGATGTTTATTAAGCTTTCAGGGTCGTTCGAATCAATGACCAATACTTTCAATCTTTCTTCTTTTTGGATTAGCTCTGAAATCACATCTACCATTTTTCGATAATTATCGACTGCTATCTTAACATGTTCTTCGGAGGGGTCAGCATCATTTAGCATGGACAGCAACGACATCAAGCTCACCTTCGATCCCCTCCCCAATTTATGCGCATTGTTTGCTCCTTTGTCAGTAATATATCACAAGAAATGGTAGCTATGGAATCGACAAAATGACCTCCAAATTGTATGTTTACAATTTTTTTATTTTGTGATATGGAGAAAAATTGCTAAAAAAAGAGTAAAAACCGCTTTTCCCCAATATTGGCGCGGGTTTTACTCTTTTTTAGGAAGATGTTCTACTTTGTACATATTTCTGAATGATATCGTCGTGTGTAAGTTATTGTCGAAATATGCGATTCTTAGCTTGTCGTCTATATACTTAATTTTGTTGATATTGACTAAATTTTTCGAATCAAGTTCCTCGAATCCAAAAGGACTAAACATTCTAACGCAAGTTTCCAAAGATCCATCGAACTGAAATACATACACGCCATTCAGTAAATGGAACCTTAGCTTCTTTCTTTTGTACAGATCAATGTATAGTATATCTAGTCCATCAATCCAACAATTTTTACCTTTATCGTCCAAACAAAATAAAGGCATAGTGCTGATCACGTGTCACCAACTCACTTGCTTTTCTTTAGTGCAGTTGGCCTCCCAAGAAATTCCTTACGAAGCTTAACTGCTTTGCCTTCCTTTGCAGAAGACGAGATGATTTTTGCCAGGTATTTCTTCAGCATGTACTCTTCCACCTCCCTATTTTAATTAAAGTAAGCGATTGTGAAAACAAGGATAGAGAGATAGAACTGTTACTAAAAAAAATACTTGAGAAAACTATCATAAAAGTAAGAGACAATGATTTAAAGTCCCTATTTTCTGAAAAGAAGATAACAATTACTAACGTTAATAATCCAATGTAAGGTAAAATAAGTGGACTTATTTGTATATGTGGAATGATTGATAACAGTATAACACTAACAACAACGCAAAGTGTAAGACTTTTTAAATGGAACCCACCAGTAAGGTTACGGAGCAGCCAAAACGAAAAGATAGTTAAGGTCGTCTCGACAACACGTTCTGATAGAAATCCAATGAGTAAGGTACTTATTATAACAAGCGCGAATGCGATCCTAACTGAAAGGCCGTACCTGATCTCATCTACATCAAACTCAATACTTTCATCCCATGACTTTGCCTTTATTGCTAATAACTCCGCCAGTTTTTCAATTGGATCAGTTATCACGTGACATGTCCTTTCGATAAGCTAGGTAAAGTAAAACAACATAAGACAATATGATCATGGGAATACTTATAAATGACTTGTGATGAAAAATCAAATAAAAAGTGAACATCAATATACACGCCACAATAATTATTGAGGTAAGAATTACAAAGTCGCTTCGCTTAATCTTTGATTTGATAAAGAAGTCATGTGGTGGTCGTATAATAAAGCTGAATCCCAAATTAAACTTATGTAGCGCGTATGAAATAAGTAAAGCGCTTGTTGCGGTGGCAAATTGAAGGATAAAGGCATCTAAACTACTTGGATTATTGACAAGTTTTTCAGTTACCAATCCGAAATTTGACAGAACAAGATAGATAATTAAATTTAACACACCGTAACCAAAGTAAACTAAGGAAATAATTATTCCTCTCCAGATCTTAACTTTTATCATATACCTGAAAAACAGAATATATAAAACTAAGTGGGTAATAATATCAGCGAGCTGATTGATTTCAAAATATACCCTTATGAAATATGAGGTTAGGGCAACTACCACAGCGATTATCGATATTTCCTTGAAGTATTCAAAATAAGGCAGTCTAAAAGTTTTAAACATAAGAGCAAATAATGCATAGACTTCAAGGAGTCCAAAGAACATAAACAGAATAAACTCCATACAATTTCCCCTTTAAACCACATATAGGACTAATATACTGTACGCTCTGTTTTTAGTAAATTATTTTTTACATTTTGCAATTGAAAGAATATTTTGGATATGATACAGTAAAAATATAAAGGAGCCGTGCGGTAACACGACTCCTGCACATCCGCTGTAAGAGCGGTCAGCTTAAAGGTTTTACGATGGAATAGACCGTTTACCTTATCGAGGGCGGTCTATTTCTTTTTGTTTTGGATAAGCACGATGACGATGGTCACAACCAGAGTCAGCAGCGTGATAATCATCGAGCCGAAACTGATCATAAGCGTCAAAGCGTCTTTAACCTCCACAGGCATCACCTCCCTTCCGGGAGATTAGCCGACCGCCCTTAAAGCCAATATGTGCGAGGTAAATTATACCATAGTTGGACGAACAAAAGAACCATCTTATGGGCTTTTTTGACTTCTCATTTGATAGCATAATATTGCCATGTTAGAATAAGAATACAAGGGAGCCGTGCGGCTAACACGACTCTTTGAAATCCGCTGTAAGAGCGGTCGGCTGCAAATCAGGTTTAGGCCAAGAATAGACCGTTTCCCCGTGCGAAGGGCGGTCTATTTCTTTTTGAGTTATGTCAGTAGCCATTTTATAAGGGCTTTTTTCATAAGGACTATGCGAAGGATGATGATGCGTGATTAAATTACCTCCAGGCAATTATTGCTCTTATCTGCGTAAATCTCGGGCCGATCTCGAAGCGGAAGCGAGTGGGGAAGAAGATACATACAAACGTCATGATCGGATCTTGCTAGATTTGGCCAAACGGTATGGAGTTGTTATCAAAGAAACATACCGTGAAAAACCGATCTCAGGCGAGCGGATCTCCGAACGCCCCGAGATGATTCGGATTCTCGAAGATGTCGAAGAAGAAAAATGGGATGGTGTATTTACGGTAGAGGTTGAACGGCTTGCCCGCGGCGATACAATGGATCAGGGATTGGTCGCGCAGGCATTCAAATATTCGCAAACGCTCATTGTCACACCGATGCGTATCTTTGATCCCAACGATCCGAATGACGAAGAATATTTCGAATTCAACCTATTTATGAGCCGACGCGAGTTTAAAACCATCAACAGACGACTTCAGGGTGGTCGTATTAGCGCTGTCGAGGAAGGAAGATATATTGGCAGCGTTGCGCCATATGGATACATCAAATACAAATTACCGGTGGGCAAAGGGTTCAGTTTAAGGCCCCATCCGGAGCAAGCACCAATCGTGCAATTGATCTTCTCGCTCTATACTGACCCTGACCCGGAGAAACGAATGGGCACGACGTCAATCGCAGAATATTTGAATGATGAACTAAAAGTTCCCACGGCTCGGGATGCGCGATGGATCGAAGCGACACTAAATGATATTCTAAGAAACCCTACATACCTCGGTAATGTACGTTGGGGTTCCCGGCCTTTGGTGAAGAAGAAAAACACTAAGAGTCGGCCGCGTAGGTCCCGTAAAGATAGCAACGAACATAAAGGGTTACACGTACCATTAATAGATGTGGAAACTTTCGAACTTGCTTGGAAAATCAGAGAATCGAATTCAAATTCCAAGGGGCCGAAAGCGCAAATCAGCAATCCTCTCGCCGGCCTCGTCAGATGCGGAATGTGTGGCGGTCCAATTCTGTATCGTCCTTACGGTGGTAAAAATCCGGATGCCCTTATTTGTACCAAAAAAGGCTGTCCAAATGTAAGTTCCTATCTGTACTTGGTAGAAGAACGACTAGTACAGTCCCTCGGAATTTGGCTGGATGGCCTGAAGAGCCAGTTGAATACTCGCCAAGAAACGCAATCCAATCGACAAGAAGATACTAAAATTAATGCCCTTCTGAGCGTTCAAAGGGAACTAAAAAAACAGCTTGAGGAAGTCAAGAAGCAGCAAAATAATATCTATGATTTGCTGGAACAACAAGTTTATACAATTGAGATGTTTAAGGAAAGAGCGAAGGTCATCGCAGAAAGATATGAGGAGGTTAAGAAAGCGTTCGATGAGACCGAGGCAGAACTGGCCGGTTTACGCAGGAGAGTCGAGGCACAGTACGAAACTATTCCCAAGTTGGAGAAATGTATCGATGGATACCGCATGGCAAAAACGCCTGCGGAAAAGAACGCACTTTTAGAGCAAGTGATCGAGTCGGTAATATATACCAAAAAGGTAGGTGGGCGCTGGAGTGGCGCTATCGACCAGTTTGATTTGAAAATTATACCGAGAATATCCCCTCAAAAAACCCCGTAATTACGGGGTTTTTCATCACCTCCAAACATGATGTGCAAAATCCTCCGTCCCGATATCGGTTAGAAGCCCGATTACTTTATCCGGTATCGTATATCGCTGATTCAAATACCGCAGCGCCGCCGCCAGCTCGCCGTCCGCACCGCCGTACTGCTCGATCAGCAGCTTTGCCATGTGCGGGTCACACTTGCTGACCCTGACCGGGTACTGCAGCTTTTTCTCATAGATCCACATCGCACAAGTCTCCTCTCCTGGCTCGGCTTTGAATCAGACCTGCCACGGCCACGGCGACTCCACCCATTGCCATGGATATCCCGAATAGCTGTGACCAAACTGCAGAAGCGGACCGAATTCGGACTCGTACCGCCCGGCCAGTAGCTGGCGCTGCTGCGCACATTGGTTAAACTGCTCCAACGCCTGGGCGTCCTCGGGGTGCGTATCCAGATAGAGTGTCAGCTCCACCAGGACGAAATCGATCGCCTGCAGCTCCTCCAGCAGCGTGTAATAATGGGGGGGCAGCGGTTGTTTCATGCCGTTCACCTCCTGTCCTTTCAGCAATGTTTGGATTCATATGGACTATACAGCACAGGCCAGAGCGTACCGCACCGGAGCGCCTGAAGCGGGGGATATTGAGGAAGCCCCGGCGGTTGAAACTGAATATACAGATTTGGCGGAATAACATAGGTCTTAACCGTAATCGGCGGACAAGGGTCGAAGGGGCTGACATACGGATACCATTCTTTCTCAAGATCCATGGCCGGAAATGCCTCCTTTAGCAATCTACCAATATTTATACATTGCCGCTCGTCCATTATGCGTATAAAATGACAACAACTTCATCTGCCCCCTGCAGAAGGAAAAAAGGAGCTGAAGTGCATTGTTAAAGAAAGCGTTTCCAAAAAGATTGCTGCTAACGGCCGCCGCTTCTTGCCTGATCGCGGTCCCTTCCGTTTTCCCGAATTTGACTTACGCCGTTGCCGAACAAACCACGGTCGTCCTGTCTCAAGGCACATCCGGAACGGCAGTGACGGAATTGCAGCAAAATCTTCAATCGCTTGGGTATTTCACCTACCCGAATGCTACCGGATATTACGGCCAGTATACGGTGCAGGCTGTCCGCTCCTTTCAGCAAGCCTACAGTTTGCCGATGACCGGTGCCGCTGACGGAACGACGCGGACCGCGCTGTCCCGCGCTCTTGTGAAGAAATCCATCCTCGCCGATGCAAAACGATACATAGGTACGCCCTACGTGTGGGGCGGAAGCACGCCTGCCGGATTCGATTGCTCCGGTTTTATTTACTACTTGCTCTCGAAGCAGGGAGTTCCCGTGCCGCGGACCAGTTCGTCCGTCATGTCCGGTATGGGCTTTGCGGTTGATCGGGACCGTCTCATGCCCGGCGACTGGGTATTCTTTGGATTGAACGAGCCCGGCGTCGCCTCCCATGTTGGCATCTATATGGGCAACGGCGAGTTCATCTCCGCCACCCGCTCCGCCGGAATCGCCGTTCAAAAGCTGGACAGCAGCTACTGGGGGCCCAAATACCTCGGCGCCCGCCGCTACTATTGATCGCCGTTTACGAAAAAAAACCGTCCGCAGCCCTCGCTCCAGACAGGCGCGCATGATGCGCCCCCTGCCTGGAAACGAATGACCGTGACGGTTTTTTCGTCAGTGAATATCCTTTTTCTTAAAGCGTCCGCCCTTCACGTCGTGGATATTGCCAACTGCAAGAAATGCGGATTGATCAAGCTCCTCGACGATCGACTTCAGCTTTGCTTCTTCCAGCCGGTTGATGACGCAGAAGATGACCAGCTTGTTGCCGCCCGTAAATCCGCCTTCACCTTGCAAATACGTGACGCCGCGGCCCAAACGGTGCAAAATGGCGTCGCCGAGCTCGCGGCTATTCTCGCTAATGATCCAGACGGATTTGGATTCGTCGAAGCCTTCGATCGTAATATCGATCAGCTTGAAGGCTATGTAATAAGCGATAAGCGAATACATCGCGTGATCCCATCCGAACACGAAGCCGGCGCTGCTCAGGATGAACAGGTTAAAAAACATGACCACTTCGCCGACCGAGAACGGCGTCTTCTTGCTGAATAGAATCGCCATAATTTCCGTGCCGTCAAGCGAGCCGCCCGAACGGATGACCATGCCGACGCCGATGCCGAGAATAATGCCCCCGAATACGGCCGCAAGCAGCGGATCGGTGGTCAGCGGAGGAACCGGATGAAGCAGCCATGTACCGACGGACATCAGGGAAACTGCAAATAAGGTAGAGAACGCGAACGTTTTACCGATTTGCTTGTACCCGATAAACAGAAACGGAAGGTTGAATAATAAGAGAAATACGCCGATCGGAATACCCGACAAATGCGAGGTAATAATCGAGATGCCCACGATTCCCCCGTCAATGATGTTGTTGGGCACCAAAAAGTTTTCCAGTCCGACCGAGACGAGCGCCGCCCCCAATAAAATAAAGACGGCGCGTCTTACCAGTTTAGGCAATGATAATTTGGAATGCTGCTTGGCATTTTTGAGACCCGCCTGCATTGCTTCTCCCCCTTAGATTGCCGTAAGACCTCATAAACGACAAGATTTTTAGTTATTGTTACTGTTCCAATTTGATGTTGATTTTAAGCAAACCGACCCGGCGAAGCGCCTGGTATACAATAATTAGTACAGGCCCCAGAATGAGGCCGATCACTCCGGCAAGCTGGAAGCCTACATACATGCTGACCAACGCCGCCAAAGCATTGATCCCGACGGCGTCGCCGATAATTTTCGGTTCGATCAGACGGCGGAACACCATGATGACAAGCAGCAGGACGATCAGTCCGATTGCGAGCCGCATGTCTCCCGCCAGCATGCTGTATCCTGCCCACGGAATAAGCACGGCACTTGTGCCAAATACCGGCAAAATATCCACCAGCACGATAAGCAGGGCAACGGCAAGCGGATAATCGACTTTCAGAACGAGCAAACCGACCAGCGTCACCACATACGTTAGCAGACTGATCAGCACCTGCGCGAACAGGAAGCCTAAAATAGCACGGCGCAGATCGTTCAGCACCGCAGCTACCTTGGGCCTCGACTGCTTCTCGAACAGGTTCAGAAACGACTGATGCAGCTTCGGCAAGCTGAACGAAATCAAGTAAAGACCGATCACGAATACGAAAAAAAACACGAACCAATTCGGAATTGTTTTGGCTACGTCGAGAAAATAACCGGAGATGGCCGCCACGATACTTTTTAAATTTTCCGTAAGCATCCCGGCTCCCGTTTCCACGTAGCGCTGCACCTGCTCGGCAACGTCGTACGGCAGCAGCTTATAGAACAATTTGTTTCTTACCGACGCATCCTCAATAAACAGCTTGGCGTCGCTTAAATAGACGGAAGCGTTCTTCCAGAATTGAATGAGCTCCGTGACGATTTTGAAGCCGATCAGGTAAACGAAACCAAGCAGCGAGCCGGTAAAAAGAGTACAGACTACGGCGGAAACCGCCACACGCCCGCCGCGGAACATTCGTGTCAGCAGCAGAACGATCGGTTCGAGCAAGAGGGCAATCAACATGGCGAGCAAAAACGGGAAGCCAATGGTGAACATTCCGTACAAAAGCACGGCGCCAAGCACGCAAAATACGATCGTTCTAAGCGACATCGAACGGGTACCCCCTATTCGTCAGGATGATCTTGACCGGCTAGCAGACCCGAAACGGGCTGTTTCTGAACGGGTTGAATTTTTACACGCAAAATACGCAATCGCTCGACCTCCGTAATTTCGAACAGGAAGCCGTTCTGCTCCAGCCGTCTGCCTTTGGAGACGGAGCCTTCCAACTGCTTGAACAGCCAGCCTCCGATCGAATCCACCTCGTCGTCCTCGATCCCGAGGCCGAGCATATCGTCAAGATCCTCCAGCAGCACGCGTCCGTCAACGGAGTAAGTATCTCCGCTCTTTTCCACCTCGGCCCGCTCCGTTTCGTCGAATTCGTCGTGAATCTCGCCGACGATTTCCTCCAGAATGTCTTCGGTGGTAATCAGCCCGGCCGTTCCGCCGTATTCGTCGATCACGACGGCGAGCTGGGAGCGCTTCTTCTGCATAAGCCGCAGCACATGGCTGATTTCCATCGATTCAGGCACCATGAGCACCGGACGCAGGAATTCTTTGATATCGTGCTTTTTGTCCGGATCGCAAGTAAGCAGGTCCGACATATGGACAAATCCGATGATTTCGTCTTTATCGTCCGTAGCCACCGGATAGCGCGTATGCTTCGTTTCATAAACGATTTTTAAGTTTTCCTCATAGCTGAGCTCGGTAAACAAACAATCCATATCGGTCCGCGGCAGCATAATTTCCCTCGCGACCCGATCGGAGAACTCAAATATATTGTCGAATAGCGCCAGCTCGTCTTTGTCAATGTGACCGCTGCGGGCGCTCTGGTCCATCAAAATCCGAATTTCTTCTTCCGTATGCGCTTCTTGCTCCATAGCTGGCTGAATCCCGACCAGCTTCAAGAGCTTGTTCGCGGCGCCATTCAGCAGCCAGATCGCCGGATAAAAGATTTTGTAAAACAGCATTAAAGGAGCCGACAGCCATAGAGAGGTTGCTTCCGATTTCTGAATAGCCATGGATTTGGGCGCGAGCTCGCCGAGTACGATATGCATGAAGGTGATCACGGCGAATCCGATTGCGAACGACAAGGCATTGGCATACCAAGCTCCTCCGAGTCCGAGAGCTGCCAGAGTCGGTTCAACGATCAGATGCGATACAGCCGGTTCTCCTACCCAGCCCAAGCCCAGCGACGCCAGCGTAATACCGAGCTGCGTGGAGGACAGGTAAGCGTCCAGCTTTTTGGTTACGGCGAGCGCATACTTGGCTTTCGGGTTACCCTCGCTCTCCAACTGCTGCAGGCGCGTAGCCCGGACTTTCACCAATGCAAACTCCGCTGCGACAAAAAAACCGTTCAGCAGCACCAAAAACACGACCAGTAGAAGATTAAACGAAATTAATCCGAAATCGAACCCTGTACTGTGACTTTCCAAGAAGGATCAGTCTCCTTTGCAAAAGTAAATGAAATAATGGCTGAATTACACAAGTGCTTTCCGCTGGGCGAAATCGACGTCTTTATAATACGTATCGACGACCAGAAGATTCGGTCCGCAGCAGTTGGCCGCCGGACAATGACAGCTTACGGTCTTACTCAGGCGATGATCTTTCCAGCGCGCAAATACTTGATCGAGCCGGTCCGCATGAATGTTGCCGAGCGCAGGCACATCCGCAAAATCAGTGACGAAAACGTCGCCCGTGAACAGGTTCACGTTGAGGCGGTTGCGCCCGTCCGGGTCGTTGCGCACGGTCACGTTCGGCTCGCGGCGAAGACGAGTTACCAGCTCCCGGTCCTCCTCCAGCGGGCTGCAAGCATAAAAGGGCAGCGTGCCGAACAGCATCCACAGATCACGGTCGCGGTCGTCGAGTAGCCGATGAACCGCAGCCCGCGTCTGATCCAGCGTCAGCACCGGCAAATTGGAGGCAAAAGCGCTTGGATACATCGGATGCACCTCGTGGCGGCGGCATCCCATTTCACGAATCAGCTTATGGATTCCGCTCAGCTTCGCGTGCGTCCGGTAATTGATCATCGATTCCGCCGAAACGAACATCCCGCCGCTAGCGAGCGCTTTCGCATTCTCGACCATCCGTTCATATAGTTTAGCCGCCGTCGTGGCGGATACTCTTCGGTCTGTCCGGACGAACCCGACTTCGTAGAAATCGTCGGCGTTCAAATAGTTGAACGAAATATGCATGACATCGAGATAAGGAGCCATCGCTTCGTACCGTGAAAGGTCCAGCGTCACGTTGGAATTGATCTGCGAACGAACTCCCCGTTCCTTGGCGTAACGCAGCAGAGGAACGATATATTCGCGCACCGTCTGCTCGTGATAGCTCGGCTCCCCGCCGGTGATGCTGATCGTCTCCAATCCCTCGACTTCGTCCAGCCGCTTCAAGATGACATTCAGCGGGATGCGCGGTCCTTCCGATGCCAGGAGCGATTCGCCGACGGCGCAATGCTCGCAGCGCATGTTGCATAAATTCGTCACGGTCAGCTCGACGCTCGTCAATCGGTGTTCGCCATGCGTCTGCAAAGAGCGCAGCGGGTCCCACGGATCGTATTCGGGCGTTATCTGGGGCAATACGGGCAAATCGTTGACGATTAAGCGATCGGACATGTTGTTTTTTCACACCTGACTTCTTTAAAAAGTAAAATCTAACAATAATATATTACCCATTGTATCGTAATACGATTGAAAAGAAAACCGACGTCCTGTCGCGCCGCACCTTACTCTCGCTGTTCGGAAAGGTCGATGCCGCGCGGCTTTCCCCATTTTCTTGCCCAATTTCCCATTTCCACAAGTATGGTTTGAAAGTCTTTGCCTTTATCCGTTAAGGAGTATTCGACGGTTACCGGTACTGTAGGAAACACTTGACGACGGATAATCTCATGCTCCTCCAGATGACGCAAAATATCGGTCAATGATTTGGTGCTGATATGGTCCAGATTGCGGCGCAATTGATTGAACCGCTGCGGACCTTTGAACAGTTGTCGGAGGACCAGGAACGACCATTTTCCTCCGAAAATTTGGAGCGCCTCCTCCACGGAAGCCATGCATTCCTCTTCGTTTGAAATTGGGTCCACTCGATCACCTCCTTACGAAAGAGAAGTTAGTTTATAATTTAACATTATACTAAAAAATCAGCTATGCTTCAAATTAAAATCCAATAGCTTACCATGGTCCTAGCTCTCCAAAGCGCCGCCAATGCCAAAAAAGACAGCTTCCGGGAAGCTGTCTCTGTACGACTTGACACTATATAGGTTTATGGTTGACGTCGGTAATCATGATCGACAGCATTTTGGACAAGTCGATTTCGGGCGTATCTTTCAGCTCCTGTCCCTCCGCATCCAGCAGCAGACGTACGACCGGGCGCTGCGGTACGTTCGCATTCAAATCGACGACTACTCCCGTTTCGCCCGTATTTAAAGTGACCGTGACTCCGATCGGATAGATAGCGATTTTATCGCGGAACAGCTCGATCTGCTGGGGCTCATACAAGGTGCCCGATCCGGTAAACAAAATTTCCATCGCTTGATGCGGCAGCATGGCGCTGCGGTACACGCGGTGGGTCGTCATGGCGTCGTAAGAATCGACCAAGCCGATCCAGCGGGCGTATTCGTGAATTTCCGAGCCCTTGAGTCCGCGCGGGTACCCGCTGCCGTCCAGTCTTTCGTGATGCTGAAAAGCGCAGTGCGCGGCGAGCAGCGGAATATTGGGCTCGTCCTTCAGAAATTGAAAGCCGAATACCGTATGGTGCTTAACTCGCTCATACTCGCTTTCCGACAGCTTTCCTTTTTTGCGCAGCAGCTCCAGCGGGATTTGGGTTTTGCCCACATCGTGGAGCAGCGCCCCCAGGCCGAGCGTCATCAGCTCTTCCCGTTCGTAGCCGTGCGCCATGCCAAGCATCGTCGCATAGATGCACACATTGAGCGAATGCTGGAACAAATATTCGTCCATGAGGCTGATATTGGTCAGCATGATCATGGCATCCTTGTGCTGGCTCAAGTCGTCCAAAATCATGCTCATCATCCCGCGAAACGCTTTGCCGACCTGCAGCTGACCCACCAATTTGCGTTTGACCTGATCCTCCATCATTTTGCGGAAGGAGGTCCGGATCTCGGTAATTGCATGGAGCCGCGTTTCCTCGCTAAGGACATCGTGGACAATCAGATCTCGGGTCCGGGGATCGTCGATATATACAAAGTCCACGCCATGCTCGCCCAGGCGGGTAATAAGCGCCTGCGTCAGTTCCACCCGCTCGCCAAGCAGCGTCAACCCGTCCGAGTTGTATATTTTTTTCCCAAGGCGCATGCCGGGTTTGACCATGCTTAGCGGAAGCAAACGCATCAACGAACCACGTCTTCTTTCTAAAGAAAAATTTAGAAAAATACCGATATGATTTAAGCGTATCGAATTCGAATAAAAAGAGCAATATATTTTTTCACGTTTTGACAAAATTTATATGAACATCGGACGAAAAAAGCCGGAAACAAGAGAAGATCCCCTATTTCCGGCAAAATATCGTCGAATTCCGAACAAGCTACCGCAGCACGAAGATCCAGAACAACGCGGCGGCGGCAAAGCGATAATACGCAAAATACGACATGCTGAACTTTTGGACGAACTTGATGAACGTAACGACCGCGAGCAGGGCCACGACGAACGAAACGATAAAGCCGATGGCAAAAAATCCGACATCTCCGGAAGAGAACGTATCGAGGTTTTTTAGCAGCTCGTATCCGGTAGCCGCCACCATGACGGGGATGGCGATAATAAACGTAAAGTCGGCGGCGGCCTTACGGCTCGCACCGGCCAACATCCCTCCGGCAATCGTCGATCCCGAACGGGAGAAGCCCGGCCAAATCGAAATGATCTGCCATAGACCGATAAAAAACGCTTGCTGATACGTCAGCTCATCGACATCGTGGGCCGTTACCTCCGGCTGGAATTTCTCCCCAACGATGAGCAGCACGCCGCCAAGGATCAAGCCTATAAGGACGGTGGACGGCGAGAAGAGGTGGGCCTTAATAAAGCCTTTCGTCAAATAAGCGATTGCCAGCGTCGGTACGATCGCCAGCATAATGTGCAGCAAGTTCATCCCTTTGCCCGCTTTGGGCTTTTCCTTGCTGAGACCGAACAGCCGCAAAATCCGCTTCCAGTATACGACGACCCCGGCCAGTATGGCGCCGAGCTGGATGACGATCTCGAACGTTTTGATCAATTCATCCGTATCCGGAATCCCCAGCAGCGTGCTCGTCAAAATCATGTGGCCTGTGGACGAAACGGGCAAAAACTCCGTCAAGCCTTCCACGATGCCGATAATCACCGCTACCCACCAATCGTGCATGCGCTCCTCCTACCCTCTCCCTCGAATTGATCCATTTCGTATCATATATCGCTTTTTATATTCTAGCTTGTTTGCTGTGGTTTGTACACAAAGAAGCGCATATTTTAAGTCGTGTGCTGTGATTCTCCCACCGCGCGCCACCGCCTGGAAAAGCTGTGCTGAAGCGACGTTTCGTCGCGAAGCTCCCGGAGCAGCACATCGCGCAAAAATTCCGGCAGGAAGAATTCGGCCTCCGTCCCTTCTCCGAGAGACGTGAAGCCGACCCGGAACGTAAACATGTCGATGGAGCCGACCAAATATTGCCGCTCCGCTTCCAACGGCAGCCCGCCGACGTCTACGGAGCGAATTTTCGCATAATCGGCCCCTTTCGGGTCGTACTCTACGATGAGTCCGTCTACGCAAAGCGTGCCGAGTACTTTGCCGCGAAAGCCGTAGCCGTACAACGGTTTGTCCATGAACTCGGGGAGCAGCGATTCCTCCAGCGCGCGAAGCAGCTGCGTTCCGGTCAGCTTCATCCGGCACGGATTGATCGGCGACGGGCACAATTGAAGCAGCATGCCGGCCGATACCGGGCCTTGCGGCAGTCCGCCGAGCAGCTGTCCGGCGTTGACCAGGCCGATCTCGGCTTCCATCCACCGGCGCAATCCCCCGGCCAGCAAATTGCCGAGCGGCGATTCGCCATACCAATCATACGGCAGCTCGACAGGCAAGCGGGCGACCTCACGGTCCAATTCGGCGGCGGCACGAAGGCCATACTCCCCGATCAGGCTGCGGATCTCCTCATCCTCCGGCTCGATAGCCACCGCATGCACGGAACCCTCCGCACGCACCAGCTTCTGCTCGGCGGGGTCCCATTCCAGATCGACGACTCCGACGTATTGTCCGAATTTGCCTGTGGCGCAGACGAGCGTACCTCCGATGCGCAGCGGTTCTTCGAGCAAGTGATGCGTATGCCCGCCCAAAATCAGATCAATGCCCGGCACTTCGGCCGCCATGCGCTCGTCGTTGCGCAGCCCGAGATGGGACATGACGATGAGCACGTCCACTTGGGGACGAAGCTGCCGGACAAGAGGCGGCACGACGTCGAACGGCTCCCGCACGTCCCATCCGAGCAGGTTATAAAACTCGGTAAAGCAGGCGGTGACTCCGATCAGCCCGATGCGCACTCCCGCTTTGTGGACGATATGATACGGCACCGCCCACAGCGGCAGCGCTCCCGTTGCCGATGCCGGCAGGTTGCAGATGACGGTGGCGAAGCTCGCCTGTCGGCCATACAGCTCCGCAAGGACGTCCTCCGTGTAGGACAATCCCTCGTTGTTGCCAAGCGTGACCGCTTCATAGCCGGATGCATTCAGCACCGCGATGTTCGTCCGGCCGTCCGTCCCTTCGGTTTCCGGGCGCATCCGGTCGATATGATCCCCGATATCGAGCGTAAGCGTCCGCTCTTCCCCGGCTTCCGCGCGCAGCCTCCGCAGGACGGAGGCGATGCGGGGCATTTGTTCAAAGTGGCTGTGAATATCGTTCGTATGAAGGACGCGCAGCCTCATTCGTTCGATCACAAAGGCACCTTCCTTCAAGTAGCGAGTAGATGAACAGAGCGGCGTGCTTTCAAGAACGCGGCTTGAGCAGCTGCTCCGGTGTTATCGTATTTTTAAACCCGTACGTCGCCGATTTTTCCGCGGCCTCTTCATCGTAGAGAATCCGGATTCGCACGACGCTTTTCACATTGAGGCATTCGCTGCTTCCGCCCGGAACGTACAAACGGATCGGATACCCTTTGGCCAACGGGCTGCCGTCCTCCTGCTCATAGAGCACCAAGGCTTGCTTCAATTCGCTCCAAGGAATGCCCGCTTGAAATTCGTCCGCCCCTTCGACCTCCAAACGGGTCGGGGTCCGTTCCGGCTCCGCCTGCTGCGCTCGAACCCAAGCTTCGTACCATGCCGGCCAGTCGAACGCGTTCCCCGCGACGCCGCTCACCCGCTCCTGCACCGGAAACCTTCGCGGAGCGATGGCCGCCAACTCGCTTACGGTATACTGGACGCGACCGACGTACTCATCTGCGATTTCTATAGTCATGCTACGCCTCCATCTCCCTTGAAACATCACCAACCATTATATCATTTTTCGCTAAAAATATGGTATGCTGAAACTTAAAAGAACAGCCCGCAAAGCCGGTGGATCACGAGCTTAACGCGGCCGGACCAATCATCTGCCGCACAGAGATCCCATTCGCCGGACTTGGAAAGGCCGCATGAACAAAGGAGTAGACAACCATGAAGCTGAAGCTGCTGCTTTTCGCCGGATTGGCCGAGCATTTCGGTTCCCCGGTACTGGAGCTGGACATAGAACAAGACGGGCTAACGCCGCAGGAGCTTAAAGCGCTGCTGGCCGCCCGCTACCCCGCGGCATCGGACGTGCTTAAACAAGCGTTCGTCGCGGTGAATCAGCAGTACGCGGACGATGCGGTCCGCATCACCGGGCAGGACGAAGTCGCGCTCATCCCGCCGGTTTCCGGCGGCGAGCCGGAGCCCTACGCCATCACCCGCGATCCGATCCGTACCGATGAGGTGACGGCCAAAGTGCTTCACCCGGACCATGGCGCAACGCTGGCGTTTGTCGGCACTACCCGGGAATTTACCCATGGCAAAAGGACCACGAAGCTGGAATACGAAGCCTACGAGCCGATGGCGCTGAAAACGATGCGCCAAATCGGCGACGAGCTGTCCTCCCGCTGGCCCGGTACGCGGCTCGCAATTACGCACCGGCTCGGTACAGTGCCGGTAGGCGAGACGAGCGTCGTCATTGCCGTATCTTCCCCGCATCGCGACTTCGCCTATGAGGCCAGCCGCTATGCCATCGAGCGGTTGAAGCAAATCGTGCCGATCTGGAAGAAGGAAATATGGGAGGACGGCTCGGAGTGGAAGGGACATCAGCAAGGCCCCTGGAATCCGGCAGCCGGTCTTCCGCAGGAAGGAGAAGGGCGAGCATGAGCGTATCCGACAGCATGGCGGAGCAGGATAACGTACACGTTGCGGACCGGGAACGGTATTCGCGGCAGATGCTGTTCGCCCCCATCGGCGAAGCCGGGCAAGCCAAGCTGCTGCAAGCCCGTGTCGCCATCGTGGGCATGGGTGCGCTCGGCACGGTGCTCGCCAATCATATGGTGCGCGCCGGTATCGGCTTCGTGCGCCTGATCGACCGCGACTTCGTCGAGCGGAGCAATCTGCAGCGGCAGATGCTTTACGACGAAGCGGATGCGGCCGGCTCCGCGCCCAAAGCGGAAGCGGCTGCCGCCCGGCTTGGCGCGGCGAACTCCGGCGTGGTTATCGAACCGGTCGTGGCCGACTTGAATTTCGCCAATGCCGAGCAATTGCTTGCCGACGTCCAGCTTATCTTGGACGGAACGGATAATTTTGCGGTGCGCTTTTTAATTAACGACGTCAGCGTCAAGCACGGAATTCCGTGGATTTACGGCGGCGCCGTAAGCTCCCGCGGCGTCTCGCATACCGTCATTCCCGGTGAAACGCCTTGTCTGCGGTGCTTGTTCGATCAACCACCCGCGCGGGGTACGACGGAGACATGCGATACGGCAGGCGTGATCGGGTCGATCATTCATACGGTCGCCTCCCACCAAGCGGCCGAAGCGCTCAAGCTGCTTGTGGGGGTGCATCAGCAGCTAAACCGCAAGATGGTCCATTGGGACCTCTGGTACAACCAATACGCTGCTATCGACGTGTCGAAAGCGCGCAAAGCGGATTGCCCTTGCTGCGCGAAACGTCAATTCGAATACCTGGATGCTTCGCTGGAGGAAGATACGATCCAGACGCTGTGCGGCCGGAATTCCGTCCAAATCCAGCCCGTTGCGCCTACCGCGCTCTCTTTGGAAGAATGGGCGGAACGGCTTAAGCCGCTTGGACGGGTCGAGAAAAACCCGTTTCTTCTGAAGCTTCATTTGGACGAATCGCTAACATTGGTGCTTTTCCCGGACGGACGAATGATCGTACAGGGCACCGAAGACCCTACTGTGGCCAAAAGCTTGTACAGCCGCTATATCGGAATGTAATTGTTACAAAATAGATTAAATATTAATTAATTTTTACCTTTTATTCGACAAAATTCGAGTGCCTTGGGTTCATTTTCCTGTTATCATGAGAACAAAAGGGACAACTTTTTTATTTACGGTAAACGTCCCGTGACCCCAGGACAGAGGTGAACCCGTTGTGCTCATATCGATCCATCAAGTCAAAGTTGGCGATCGGCTCGGCTCAGATACGTTTAACGGGTACGGACTGCTGGTCCTATCCGCACATACCGAGCTTTCCGTCGATGACATTGAGAAGCTGAAACTGCACCATATCGACGAAGTGGACATCGCTTTTCGCGCGGATGACCAAGAGCCCGACGCAGCAAGAGACGAATCTCCACCAACGCAGACGGAGCACGCTGCCTCAGCTGCCGCAGTAGCAGCTTACCATGAAGCAGTTGACGGCATGAAAGGCATATTTGAGCAAGCGATCCAAAAAGGAATTGTGCACAAGGATCTTATTGACAACGGTTTCAACCCGCTTGTCCAGCAAGTTCATCAGGAGAGGGACGTCGTTTCGCTCCTGCTCGTGTTAAACAGTTCGGACGATTATACGTATCAGCACAGCGTTCAAGTAGGCATGATCTCCTATTATATCGCCAAATGGCTCGGACAATCAGAGGCGGATGCTGAGCTCGCCGGCAAAGCGGGCTATTTACATGACATCGGCAAAGGCTTCATCGATCCGGCCATTCTTCAGAAGCCCGGAAAATTGACGGCGGAAGAATATGAACGCGTGAAAAAGCATTCGATCTACGGATACGAGCTGCTGCAGCGTTCAGGGCTGCCCGCGGAAATATGCTTGACTGCCTTGCAGCACCATGAACGGCTCGACGGGTCCGGCTACCCGTACGGCCTGCGCGGAGATGAAATTCATCCGCTGGCCAAGATCGTCGCTGTCGCGGACATTTACAGCGCGATGATTTCAAGCCGGGTGTACCAGAAAAAACGCGATCTGCTGTTCGTTCTGCGCGAGCTTCACCGGTGCAGCTTCGGACAAATTGATCCTCATATTACGCAATTGTTTATCCAGCACATGGTCCCGAATTTTATCGGCAAAAAAATTCAGTTGGCTTCCGGTGAAACAGGTACGATCGTACTCACCCATCCGTCCGATGTTTTCCGGCCGCTCGTCAATTTTGACGGGATGTTCATCGATTTGTCGGAACGGACGGATTTGGAAGTTGAGCACATTTTCGCGGATTAATACACGTTTGCCTTACATACGAAGAACAGCCCTGACGGACAACCGGCCGGGCTGTTACTTTTTTAAGAGGATACCCGCGTGGCAGCCAAAAACGTCTGCTTCCAATACGCATTGTTGATGTGGGTAATCTGCACGCCGTCTTTCGGCTCCGGAGCAGAGTGAATCATTCTTTGGTTCCCTAGATAAATGCCGACATGACCGACCGTCTTCTGGCTGCGAAACTTACCGGGAACGTAAAAGAACAACAGATCGCCCTTCCGCAATTGTTTTCGGTCGACGGCGGTCCCTTGCTTGGCTTGGGCCCGGGCTGTCCGGTTCAGCGTTATCCCGGATTTGGCAAACACATATTGCGTAAATGTGGAGCAGTCGAACTTGCCCGAGGTCGAATAAGGTGCGGCGCCGAACGAATAGTTCACGCCGACGTATCGCTGCGCCCGGGTCAGCAAAGCGTTCATATCGACCTGCTTCAGAACGGGGACCGCCATATCATCCCCGGAAAAATGGTCCAGTCCCTTCATGGCCTCGACAGCATCGGAAGCCTCCAGCAGCGGGTCACGCTCCAGCCTCATCGCCGAAGCCCCTCCTGTTCTTTGAAACGGGTCCTTCGGGTCGTCGCCGAAGTCAAGCTCCGCTCCCGTGCTCGCCTCCAGCGGGCCGTCGATCGCCCCGCTAACCGCCCAGTCGGTGGCTTGGACGACCGCCGCCTGTTCCTTGATTTCGAATGATAAATCTTTCGCAAATACCGGGTTTAACGCCGACACGGGGATATGTATCTGGGAATTAAAAAGAATAGGCGCTTCCTTAAGCGCCACCGTCTCATCGTCTCTCAGCGCTGATGCTTGGCCCGGCTTCAGCTCGTAAGACGCGTCGTGCTCCCCCAACTGAAATACTCCCCTGGCTTGATCCCAATTAGACCGGAATCCGACAATTTTGGCAAAATCGGAACCGACCACATACGCGGTCCCGCCTATAGTCACGGTGGGAATCGTCATTTCCACCCGGCCCTGCGGCAGCATGCGAATAAATCCGCCGTTCAGGCCGATTGTTGTCGTTTTTCCGTTGATTTCTTCGCTTTTTAACCGGTTTGCGGCTTGCCCCTGATTGCTCGGAATGCCCTGTTGATTCGAAAGCCGTTGTTCCTTCGATAATTGCGGTCCACAGCCTGCCGCGAGCAAGCATGCAACCAACGAAGCCGCCACCGGACGCCGCCATGATCCGATCATCGCACCATCTTCCTCTCGTTCGTGAATTCGTGAATTCGCCGGAATTCGGTCCCTTTATAGGATGAAGCAGGGGTCAGGGCGCTATGCATCCGGTTGGCTGGAAACAAATAAGTGCAGTCCTCCTGCATAAATTGGGCAAGAGTATTCATAAAAAACTCATATAAAATTAAGGGAAAATTTATAGACGCCGGTATAAAAGGTAATGTATGTTTATAGCAACAACCCAGAATATCCCAATGACTCTTCTATTGGGAGGTGTTCGGCTAACCGACAACATTCAAATTGAAAGCGAATTCAAAATGTAGAAGACTATCCGCCTGGTACAAAGAAAGCGCTTGTCGAGTTCATTCTATGAAAAAAGGAGCTTGAGATGGTATGAAAAGAAAAATCGCGTCTATCGCTTTCGTACTTGTCCTGCTATTTAGTTTTGCTTCCTCTGGTTTGGCGGCCTCGAGCGGACCGGGTACAGGCAACGATACTTGGGCGCCGGTCCAAGTCCATGGCAATATTTATATTGAAGGCAACTTCATAAACAACGGTCGGAGTAGCCTCGGGGTCAACTTCAAGCTGTACCGGGTGACACCGAACGGAGATGTGCTGGTGGGCAGCAACTCGACAGGAGCCATTGTGGCCGGTCAATATGCGCGTCTCAAGATTCCTTTGGCTTCGAATCAGCCCGACGGACAGTATAGACTTGTCTTAGACTCGCCGGGTGATTTCACCGTCGTTGCCTATCTGGGCTATAATTAAACGTGAAAACCTCCACAGCCACTTTGCTCCTTAAGGTGGCGATGGAGGTTTTTCATCTTCAGCTTAACGCAGCTGCTCCTTCGATTTTTTCTTTCAATAAGCTTCTTGTCGCCCGGGCCACGATTCGTTTCGTCTCCTTCGTATCCGAAGCTTCCAGCCATGCATCGCAAATCCGACGCACCCAGTCTGGATTCGTCTTACCAGCATCGTTCAGCCAATTTCCCACCGAATCTTGAACATATTTGACCGGGTCGGACTTGACCTCCTCCAAAAGCGGAAGCGCCAGTTGAGGCTGCTCTTTCAAGACATAAAGGTGCTTGGCCCAAACGCCTTGCGGACGGAGCGATTCGACGGCAAACCTGCGGATATTCGAATCCTCATCACGCACCCACTCGTGCAAAATATCGAGTGCTTGCAATAATTCGTTAGAAATCGATTCCCTGACCGCCATCCAGGCCATCTCGCGCACGCCAAAATGGGAATCGGCAGCAAAAGGACGAATGCCCGTAAGTTTCTGCGTTATAGTTAATTGCTCGTCCAATCCGATCATATAAGCCGCCCAGCAGCGCACGCTATCTGAACGATGACAAGCTAATGCATGGAAGATTCGGAAGCCTTCCTTTTCCGGTACACGGTCCAACAAGCTTAGCCACTTTTTCGCAATGGCGGGGATCGTGCTCATGATCTTCTTTTGGTTCAACCGTTCCAAACCGGATAACATCTCATCCGATTCTTCATGCAATTCGAGTTCGCAGAGCACATGCTGCAGCAGCTTGAGATGATCGATAGCCAGCCACTCCGTAAGATTGGCGGTCTGCAGTCTCCCCCTTTGCAGCAGTTGCATCACGGCTTCTGGGATATCGGCAGCCTTTCGGGCTCCCTTCCGCTGTATAATCTCAGCAGATATGGGGATTTTCTTTTCCAGATCCATCGCTGCCCCCTGCTACGACGAAATCGAGTTCAAAATCTGCATGATTTCGGCAGGCTCCATGCGGTTTTTGTAATCAGCATCCACCTGCGCCGCACGGATGATCCGTGCTTTATCGATAACAAAAGTAGCGGGTACAGGGAACTCCCATGAATGATCTCCGTTAAAGGCATCCAGTGTAATACCTAGCGACCTGTAAATGTCGTGCAAATGATCGGGTATTCTAAATTTCAGATTGTATTTTTCCGCTGTTTGATTATGAACATCGCTTAAGATCGGAAAGCTGAATCGGTGCTTTTCATTTAGAAGTATGGATTGATCGGGAGTTTGCGGACTAACTGCAATGAGCTGAGCGCCGGCTGCTTGAAGGTCATTCCATATTCTCTGATAGGCCAGCAGTTGCAAGTTGCAGAAAGGACACCATGCTCCGCGGTAAAAGGTAAGAACAACGGGACCTTTAGCCGTTTCCTCGGACAACGTGATTTTGCTCCCTGTGTGATCGATCAAAGTAAAGTCAGGTGCCTGAGTTCCAAGCTCCAATCCTGTACCAACACCGGATTCCCGAAGCTCCCGGATCGACATGTCGAATGCATCCAGCACTTCTTGAGGGAGTAGCTGCTCCATCTGTGCCGTCGCTGCTTCCAATTCAGACTGCAATTTTTGAAACGGCATCTTTTCCATGAGATCATCTCTCCATATCGTATAGGTTTTAGCCTCTATACGATACTTCTTTTTCTTTAGGGAAAGATGTAATCCAGTTTACAACTGCAGCCGGAAACCTTACATGATGTTCCTTTCCGAAAGCTTGCCTCGATGAATGTAGATTGTTTTGAATCCGGTCTTAATCACTTGTTCTTTCACCAGATCCTGCAAGGCTGCCGTGACGGCCTCTCGGGTTGCACCGACGAAATTGGCGATTTCTTGATGGGAAAGAGGAATATCGATTTGGTAAAACTCGCAATCCTCCGTGACTCCAAACTGATTGGAAAGCTTAATAAGAATAAACAAAATTTTATCGTGCAGCTTCGCAAGGGCCAAATTTTGAGCCAGCTTGCTCATATCGATCATCCGCTCGCTCAATACTTTCATTAAGTTCATCATAAATCGGGGATGATGAACTAAAAAACTCTCGAATCGATCCTTATTCATCAAACAAATATGACATTCTTCTACTGTTTCTATGTATAGCTCCCGTGTGCCGAATGAAATTCCGGCCATTTCGCCGAACACGTTCCCTTCGCTTAGGATATCCAGAGTGAACTGCTTGCCTTCAGCATTAAGCTTGTACAGGCGGACCTTTCCTTTTTTCACAAAGTAAAGCCCTTCGGCAAAAGTGTCCGGTGTTTGGATATACTGATTTTTCGCAATCGTAGTTATTGAAGTGAGTTGATCCATTTCGACCAAATCTTCCATCGATAGCGAGTTCAGCAGATTGAATTGTGACAGGTATTGAATTTTGTCCATTTCTCTCCCTCATTTGTCCTTAAAAAAAATACGTACCCGGGCGACTTTACACCTAAGCGTAAACGTCGCTACGGACACGTATTTGCATGTTTCCCCGAAAATGAAAACTTAACCGATTGAGCCTTCCATCTCGAATTTGATGAGACGGTTCATCTCGACTGCGTATTCCATCGGCAGTTCTTTCGTGAACGGCTCGATGAAGCCCATAACGATCATTTGCGTCGCTTCTGCTTCCGTCAAGCCGCGGCTCATCAAGTAGAACAGCTGATCCTCGGATACTTTCGAGACGGTCGCTTCGTGCTCCAGCGTAATGTTGTCGTTCATGATTTCGTTGTACGGAATCGTATCGGACGTCGATTCGTTATCCATAATGAGCGTATCGCACTTGATGTTCGCTTTGGAGCCTTCCGAATTGCGTCCAAACGAAGCCAAACCGCGGTACGTTACTTTGCCGCCATGCTTACTGATCGATTTGGATACGATCGTGGATGTCGTGTCCGGCGCCAAGTGCGTCATTTTCGCACCGGCATCCTGATGCTGCCCTTTGCCCGCAACGGCGATGGAAAGCACCATGCCTTTCGCGCCGCGGCCTTTCAGCACAACCGCAGGATATTTCATCGTCAGCTTGGAGCCGATGTTGCCGTCGACCCATTCCATTGTCGCGTTTTCTTCCGCAACCGCACGCTTTGTAACCAGGTTGTAAATGTTCGGCGCCCAGTTTTGGATCGTAGTGTAGCGGACGCGGGAATCTTTGAGGCAGATGATCTCAACGACGGCGCTGTGCAGCGAGTTCGTGCTGTAGACCGGAGCCGTACAACCTTCGACGTAATGCACGAAGCTGCCTTCGTCGGCGATGATGAGCGTACGCTCGAACTGCCCCATGTTTTCCGAGTTGATCCGGAAGTAAGCTTGCAGCGGAATTTCCACCTTCACGCCTTTCGGCACGTAGATGAAGCTGCCGCCGGACCATACCGCACTGTTCAATGCGGCGAATTTATTGTCGCTCGGGGGAATGATCGTCCCGAAGTATTTTTTGAAAATTTCCGGATGCTCTTTAAGCGCCGTGTCGGTGTCCATAAACAGCACGCCTTGCTCTTCCAGATCCTTCTGCATGCTGTGGTAGACGACCTCGGACTCGTACTGAGCGGATACACCTGCCAGGAACTTCTGCTCCGCCTCCGGGATACCGAGCTTGTCGAACGTTTCCTTGATCTCCGTCGGCACTTCTTCCCACGTTTTCCCTTGCTTCTCGGAAGGCTTCACGTAGTATTGAATGTCGTTGAAATCCAAATCGTCCATATTGCCGCCCCAACGCGGCATCGGCATTTTCAAAAACTGCTCCAGCGACTTCAGGCGGAACTCCAGCATCCATTCCGGCTCGCCTTTCATTCTGGAAATCTCGGTCACGATTTCGCGGGTCAGCCCTTTTCCGCTCTGAAACACGGCTTTGTGCTCGTCGCGAAACCCATATTTATATTCTTCCATTTCCGGCATTTTCTTTGCCATGGGTGTCATACCTCCTTATTTGTTGGTGTTTACTTGGTCGATTCCTTTGCGCAGCGCATTCCAAGCCAGTGTCGCGCACTTGATCCGTGCAGGGAATTTGTTCACGCCGGACAAAGCTTCCAAATCTTCGTATTCAAATTCCACAGGCTCGCCTTTCATCAGCCCGGAAAATTTCTCAGCCATCTCCAGCGCTTCTTCGAGCGTCTTGCCCTTGACCGCTTCCGTCATCATCGAAGCGGAAGAAAGGCTGATCGAACAGCCTTCGCCTACGAACTTAGCCGCCTTGACCTTGCCGTCCTCGACCTGCATTTGAAGCTGGATTTTATCGCCACAGGTCG
Organism: Paenibacillus tyrphae; assembly: GCF_000722545.1. Taxonomy (GTDB): domain Bacteria; phylum Bacillota; class Bacilli; order Paenibacillales; family NBRC-103111; genus Paenibacillus_G; species Paenibacillus_G tyrfis. Next base: position 209,184 of record NZ_JNVM01000010.1, on the reverse strand, counting down.
GGTTATTCAGATCGATACTGACGGACTGATTCTCGAAAGTGCCGCGGTTGCGGGGATTTTTGTAATGATCCATAATGACTCTGCGGTATAAATCATCCAATTGCATAGCCGAAGTACTCCTTTGTTTTAATAAGGGAAGCGACCAACCGGTCTACATCGGCTTCGGTGTTGTACAGATAGAAGCTCGCACGGGCAGTTGCCGTGACATTCAGCCAGCGCATCAGCGGTTGGCAGCAATGGTGGCCGGCACGGACCGCGATCCCGTCGGCGTCGAGCACGGTGGCCACATCGTGCGGATGCACCTCGTCCAGGTTGAACGTGATCAATCCCGCCCGATCGTGCTGCGGTCCGTACACCGTCAAGCCTTCGATTTGCAGCATGCGTTCCATCGCGTAGGCGGCCAATTGCTTCTCGTGCTTCTCGATCGCCTCCAAGCCGATGCCGTCCAGAAAATCGATCGCCGCTGCAAGGCCTACGGCTCCTGCGATGATCGGCGTACCGCCTTCGAACTTCCAAGGCAGGTCCTTCCAAGTCGAGTCATACAAGCCGACATGATCGATCATTTCGCCGCCGAATTCGATTGGCTCCATCTCCTGCAGCAGCTCTTTTTTGCCGTACAGGACGCCGATTCCGGTCGGCGCACACATCTTATGGCCCGAGAACGCGTAAAAATCGCAGCCCAGCGCCTGCACGTCCACCTTGAGATGCGGCGTGCTTTGAGCGCCGTCAACAACCATTTTGGCGCCCTTGCGATGCGCGATTTCCGCGATTTCCTTTATCGGGTTTACAACGCCGAGCACATTGGATACGTAAACGACAGATACGATTTTCGTACGCTCGGTAACGGTGCTCTCCACGTCAGCCAGAAGAATCGTGCCGTCCGGCTGCAGCGGAATATACTTCAAGACAGCGCCGGTCGCTTTCGCGACCTGCTGCCATGGAATGAGATTGGCGTGGTGCTCCATCGGCGTAATGACGATTTCGTCCCCTTCGCCGCATACGGCCCGCGCATAGCTTGAAGCCACTAAATTGAGCGCCGTCGTCGCCCCGCGGGTAAAGATGATTTCCTCCGTAGACGAAGCGTTGATAAAGCGCCGCACTTTCTCGCGCGCGCCTTCGTATGCGTCCGTCGCGCGGGAACCGAGCGTATGCACGCCGCGGTGTACGTTTGCGTTGTCGAACTCGTAGTAACGTTTAACGGCTTCGATCACCGAGATCGGCTTTTGCGATGTAGCCGCCGAGTCCAGGTAAACGAGCGGATGGCCGTTCACATCCTGATGAAGAATGGGAAATTGACTGCGTATGTCCGCCGTATTCATTGTCCCAGCTTCCTTTCCACGAGAAGCTGCAGCTGTGACGCGATCTGCTCCAGTGGAATTTGAGACACCACCGGTGCCAGGAAGCCGTAAATGATCAGCCGTTCGGCTTCTTCACGCGAAACGCCGCGCGACATCATATAGTATACCTGTTCTGGGTTCACTTGACCCACGCTGGCCGCATGGCCCGCCGTAACGTCATCCTCGTCGATCAGCAGAATCGGGTTGGCGTCTCCGCGCGCTTTCGGGCTGAGCATCAGCACTTTTTCTGTTTGCTCGCCGTTCGCTTTGGTCGCGCCCTTCTCGATTTTGGTAATGCCGTTGATGATGGCCGTTGCCCCGTCACGCATAACGGCGCGGGTGATCATCTGGCTGTCGGAGCTTTTGCCGAAATGAACTGCCCGGGTGGACACGTTCAGCTTCTGCTCGCCGGTACCGACGCAGATCACCTTTGCATCGGAGGTGGAGCCGTTGCCTTTCAAAATCGACGTCGTATCCGACATCGCGTTGCCGTAATGCATCTCGCCGACGATCCACTCGATGCTTCCGTCGTTCTCCACCAGCGCGCGGCGATACGTCAGATCGGTAATCGATTCGTTCAAATTATGCACCGAGGCAAAGGTTACCTTCGCTCCCGGCTTGACGACGACTTCCACAATGCCGTTTTGCACCAGGCCGTTCACGCTGCCTTCGGAAACGAAGTTGTCGACGTAAGTCACCGACGCATGCTGTTCGGCAACGATCAAGACGTGCGGTGAAAAGCTCGCTTCGGCATCGTCCGTCACGAACAGCGCTTGTACGGGTACTTCCACCTGCACGTTTTTCGGAACGTACAGGAACACGCCGCCGCTCCAAAGCGCCGTATGCAGCGCCGTCAGGCGGTTTTCGTCCTTGCCTACGACAGACATAAAATATTTCTGCACCAGCTCACCGTGGGTTTGGAGCGCTTCTTCGAGGCTCATAAACACAACGCCCTGCTGCTTCAACGTCTCGGAGACGCTGCTGTACACGACGCCCGAGTTTTTCTGTACGATCAGATTGTCCGGGTGTCCTTGCCCGTCGTTCTGCAGCAGGCTCTTGGCCGAGGCCGGCAGTTCTTCGAGCAATGCGAGCTTCGCGCCCGCTTTATAAGTTCCGAAGGAAGCGAGGTTCCAACGGTCGATTCTTGTTTTCTCCAATGTCGGCAATTCGAGCGATCCGGCAAGCTCCAGCGCTTGCGCGCGCAGAGTCGTCATCCACTCCGGCTCTTGTCTTGCTTTGGACAGCTCTACCAAGCTTGCGCGATCGATCGGAAGAACGGTTTGTGTACTCATGGTTAATCCTCCTGTTCCCTTTCGATAGCTTAGTATTTCGGAGCCGTCGTATTCATCGGAATCTTGAATTCCTCTTCGTCCTGGCCTACCCGCTCGTCCACGATCCCAAGCTCTTCTTTCACCCAGTCATAACCTTCGTTTTCCAGACGCTGAGCCAGCTCCGGTCCGCCGGATTTCACGATGCGCCCTTGCATCATCACGTGAACGTAGTCCGGGGTGATGTAGTTCAGCAGGCGTTGGTAGTGGGTGATGATCAGGAAGCCGCGGTCTTCGGAACGCATGGCATTGACGCCCGTCGCCACGATGCGCAGTGCGTCGATATCGAGGCCCGAGTCGATCTCGTCAAGAATAACGATGCTCGGATCCAGCATCATCATTTGCAGAATTTCGTTACGCTTCTTTTCGCCGCCGGAGAAGCCTTCGTTCAAATAGCGGTGCATGAACTCGGGGTTGATCTCCAGCTCTTTCATTTTTGCTTCCATCTGGCGGATGAACTTGATCAGCGAAATTTCGCTGCCTTCCTCGCGGCGGGCATTGATCGCGCTGCGCAGGAAGTCCGCATTCGTCACACCTGTAATTTCGCTCGGATACTGCATGGCAAGAAACAGGCCGGCACGCGCTCTCTCGTCCGTTGCCATCTCAAGCACGTCCTCGCCGTTCAGCGTCACGCTTCCTTCCGTCACTTCGTATTTCGGGTGGCCCATGAGGGTGGACGCCAGCGTACTTTTGCCCGTTCCGTTCGGTCCCATGATCGCATGGACTTCGCCGCCCTTAATCGTCAAGCTAAGGCCTTTCAAAATCTCTTTGCCCTCGACAGTCGCTTTCAAACCGTCTATAGTAAAATGCGGTACGTTTGCCATAGTTTCGTGCCTCCGAGTTTTAATTATTATTTAATGATAATCATTACAAACTGATTATCAATGATTCTCAATAATAATATTATATCTCAATATGCAAAATCAAGAAAGTCCCGTCCGCGGATTTCCCGGAACTATTTTTGTGCAAGCGCCTCCCGAATCCGGTTGGCCTCTATCGCAAAAGCTTCATCCGTCAGCACCGGCCGGCGCGGAGCCCCGTTCAGCGATTCGGGGAGCCCGATCCACGATTTGCACCCGTTATATTCGTCAAGCACCGGGATTCGCACAGGCTCGTCCAGCGCATACACCCTAAGCAGCATGACATGCAGCGGCTTCGTTCGTTTCCACTTCAGCCTCTCTTCGGCAAGCCGGTCCGTCCAAATGTGAAACGGCTTCAGCTTGGCAAGCTGTTCCTCGGTCTCGATCAGGATATCCTCGGCGAGCTCGGCGCAGCATCCGATTTCCGCTTGCTCGCCGTTCCCTTCGGGCGCCCAGTCGTCCACCCGCTCCGCGAACTCCGGCTTGATCAGCTCTTTACGCTGATGCTCATAGGTCGGATACAAATAAAAGCTGTCGGATTCCACTTGAAAATCCCGGGTTTCCTCGCGGATGCCGCCTTTGCGCATAATCAGGATTTGCCGCCCCTGCTTCAAAGCCTCGACGGCCACGGCCCACTCCTTCAGTCCGACCGCCTGTCCTTGCGGTATCATCTCTTGCACCTTCCTCCCTTAGTAGTTTAGCCCATTCGTTTACGCTATTATAGATTTCCAGCCAAAACATTGCAATTCCGAAAGAGCATAAAAACGATCGCAAAAATCGATGCTAAAAACGCTACATCATTCAATCCGCTGCGAGGAGGGTGAAGAGCTATGCGCGAAGGTCTGATTCCAACCGTTCTCGGTACGGCTGTCGCAGCATCCGGTGCCGCTATGCGAAACAAATTCCCGATGGCGGCCGCGGCGGCCGTCGGTTTTGGGCTCGCACACGTCGTGCTGGGAACCATTGACTTGGTGGAGCATCGCAGAAGAACGCAGTAGCCTCCGGGCTTTTGCTCGGCAAACAAAAAGGGAAGGCGCCCATGCCTCCCCTTTTTCAATATGCAATCGTTTGTCCGATCAGTTTCCGTTCTGTACATAATAATTGGAAGCCGAGATTCGTTGGTACTGCTCGTGACTTGCTTTTAAAGGATTCGCATTCAGGGCTACGGACGGATTTTCCGGCGAGGTCCACCCGAGCACGCACAGGATGGCGAAGCACGCCGCGACCAACAGCAATTTACCGAGCAGTTTCTCCATATCAAAAACCTCCAGCTCCGCGTATTTACCTTTATTGTATCTTCCAGCATTAAGCGCATATTATCGGGGTATGAACATTTTGTAAAAGACACGGCCAAGACCGGACAACGCGCACGGAAGGAAAACGCATTTCCTCTATTCCAACGCAAACCAAATTGATTTATACTAGAGAGAATGGCAGTTTTCATATGGAAAAAGGAGGAATTCAACCCATGTCCGCATATCATCCGCTGACGGAATCGGAAGCTATCGATTATGCAAGAAGTTTACCCGACCTGTTTCAACCCGATTCCGAGCTCGCGAGCCGCGAAATCGGGGACGGCAACTTGAATCTGGTGTTCCATATTTCGGAGCCTTCTACCGGGAAAAGCATCATTTTAAAGCAAGCGCTCCCCTATGCCAAAGTCGTAGGCGAATCGTGGCCTTTGACCTTGGACCGCGCTCGGATCGAGAGCGAAGCGTTGATGATTCAGGAATCGCTGTGCCCCGACCTTGTCCCGCACGTATACGCTTATGAGCCGGACTTGGCACTTACGGTCATGCAGGATTTGAGCGACCATATCATTATGCGCAAAGGCTTGATCGAGCGTAACAAATACCCGCTGTTCGCCGAGCATATCGGGACGTTTTTGGCCCGTACTCTTTTTTACACGTCCGACCTCGGCATGAACCAGCAGGAGAAAAAAGAACGGGTCAAACGGTTCATTAACCCGGAGCTGTGCAAAATTACCGAAGACTTGATTTTCGACGATCCGTATATGGATTCGCCGAACAATAACGTGCCACCGGCCATTCGCGACGCCGTCGCCGCCGTCTGGCAGGATACCGGGCTTCATCTGGAAGTGGCGATTCTGCGCGAGAAGTTTTTGACCCATGCCCAGGCGCTGCTGCACGGCGATCTGCATACCGGCAGCATCTTCATCAAGCCGGATTCGACCAAGGTCATCGACCCGGAGTTCGCCTATTACGGCCCGATGGGCTTCGATATCGGCGCGGTGTTCGCCAATCTGCTGCTGAACTTCGCCGCGCAGGAAGGCTGGGGCGAGGACGAGGCTTCGCGCCAAGATTTCCGCAGCTACTTGACCGGCACGATCCGCGACGTATGGGAGACGTTCGAGCGCGAATTCCGGGAGCTGTGGAACCGGCACAGTACCGACCGAATCGCCAAAACGCCGGGTTACCAGGATTGGTACATGAGAGAAGTGCTGCGGGACACGTTCGGCTTCACCGGCAGCAAGATGGTGCGCCGCGTGCACGGTCTGGCGCAGGTGGCCGACATCAATCAAATTCAAGACGAAGCGGCCAAAGAGCGCGCCCAGCGGCTGGCGCTCGCCATCGGCACGTCGCTCATTCAATTTAACCGGCAGGCGTCTTCCATCGAAGAAATGATCGAATTCGCCAAGAAGGCCGTGAAATAAATAAAGGAGTGTGTTGACACCTTGACTACGGAACAAACCAAGCAAGCGGACTGGCTGCAATCCGTCCGTTGGAATTCGTTGGAGGACCGCTTGGATCTGCTCGATCAGCGGCTCCTGCCGGACGAAATCGTCTATTTGGAGCTGACGACCTCCGAGCAAGTATGGGATGCGATTAAGCAGCTCGCCGTCCGCGGCGCGCCGGCCATCGGCATCGCGGCGGCGTTCGGGGTCTATCTCGGCGTGCGGAGCTTCTCCGGAAGCCGGGATGCACTGCTGGCGGAAGTCAACCGCCAATGTGATTACCTCGCGACGTCGCGCCCGACGGCAGTGAATTTGTTTTGGGCGCTGGACCGGATGCGGGCACGGGCCGAGGCGCTGCTCGGCGCAGCGGCATCGGAGGAGACGACGGTGGAGAGCGCGCAGCAGGCGCTGCTGGACGAGGCGCGGGCCATCCAAGCCGAGGACGAGGAAACGTGCCGCTTGATCGGCGAGCACGCGCTGTCTTTGTTCGAGGACGGCATGGGCGTCCTCACGCACTGCAATGCGGGCGGCCTCGCGACCGCAAGGTATGGGACAGCGCTGGCGCCGATGTACCTGGCGCTGGAGAAAGGCATCACGCTTAAAGTGTTTGCGGACGAAACCCGGCCGGTGCTGCAGGGAGCGCGCTTGACAGCGTTCGAGCTGCAGCAGGCGGGCGTCGACGTGACGCTGATCTGCGACAACATGGCCGGCGCCGTTATGGCGAAGGGATGGGTACAGGCGGTCATCGTCGGTACCGACCGCGTAGCCGCCAATGGCGACGTCGCCAACAAGATCGGCACCTACAGCGTCGCCGTACTAGCTAAGGCCCACGGCATTCCGTTCTACGTTGCGTGCCCGATGTCGACGATCGACTTGAACACCCCGACCGGGGCTGATATTCCGATCGAGGAACGACACGAGGACGAAATTACGCAAGGGTTCGGCAAGCGCACTGCGCCGCAAGGCGTGAAGGTGTTCAACCCGGCGTTTGACGTTACGCCGAACGAGTACGTGACGGCCATTATTACGGAAAAAGGCATCGTCCGGGCTCCGTACGGGGATAACTTGCGGAAGCTGTTTACGGAATAATCGCGGAATTATTAATAACGATGGAAAAACGGCCGTTTCCTGTGCGTCTTTGCACGGGAAACGGCCGTTTTCGGTTTAAGGAGCAAATGAATTTGGCTCTTTCATGTAAATAGGATGGATCATCTTCAAAATAAAGAGCACATCGTCACGGTCGAACTTGCCATCTCCGGTAACGTCCGTTTGAGCGCGGATCGCTTTCATCGCCGAATCCAAATCAGTGACGACCGGCAAAAGAGGTCTCACCCGGTCGATAAAGATGGTGTATAGTGCTGTATTTCCGTTCTCAGCCGTCACTTGCAGCTCGACAGGAAGCCTTTGTCCCAAAATGAGCGATTTTACATGCAGCATGCCGCCGCTCCATTCGACGTTGGCTTGCTGATTTCTAAGCGCGAGCTGTGCCTTCGGATCGTCCGGAACGATCTGCAAGCTTACGGTATCCGTCTCGGGACCTACGGTTAATAGATATTGATCGGCCGCGACCATGACAAGCGGAACCGAATTGTAGGTCACGGAACGAAGAGACGTGTTGCCGGATGGGCCGGATTGCCGGGTGACCTCCACATGGAAGCTGCTTATAAAGCCGCTACCGATTTTCGCGACAACGGAAAACGATCTCGTCTGGTTCTCAATCAGATCCGATACCGTAATCGTCCGTCCATAGACGTCATAGGTTACCCCGGTTACCGTGGGCGGGACATAGAACGTCGCATTCGAATCGTACAGCGTAACGCCGAGCTGCACCTGAGTCACGTTCCCAGGCACGCTTAGCGAGTACGTCCGGGTTTCCGGTTTATAGGACAAGGGAGCGTTGGCGTACGACATGCTCATCTCGTTCAAGGTGATTTCATACGGCTGCCCGTGCGTACCTGAACCGCCCGTCAGCACGATTCCTTCCTTCAGCGCGATCACCGGCAGCACCGAACGCGTGCCGTTGTCCTCCTGATCCCGGTTATCGAACCACGCCTTGCCCTCGGCGTTGACAAGCAGCGGATACGCTTTGTTCGCTTGAGCATCGTTCAGCGAATTGATCAGCCAGTGACCGGAAAGCAGCTTAGGATCTATGAGTCCAGATAGTTTGGCCAACTGATCTTTGGTCAGAAGTCCGACATTCGCATTGACGGTAAACGAACCCTTTTCCACCAGTTGTTCCTTCACAAAGTCATAGGTCTTAATACCGAACGGCGAAGCAGCAATCCATCGCTTCGTTTCGCCCAGGCTATTGTAAAAATCCTGGTTCAAATACTTGCCTACGGAGCCTTCCGCGGCCGGATCGAAGCGATAAGCCGGATTATCGGCATTAAATATATTGCTTTTATAGGCATTATTCCAATATAGGCTGGCGACCTGCGTCCCCGGCTTCAAGACCATGGTCCGGCTCGCAGGGTCTATCATCAACCATTGCTTTCCGGCGTAGGAAACGACATCGCCAACGGACAACAACGATAAGGAATCACCCACAGCAGGCTGCCTCACAATCATAATTTCATAAGGAGCCTTGGTCCCGACAACCGAATCGGCCACCTCGAATGTAATCCTGCTTTGTCCTACAGGCAACTGCCCAATCGAAAGCTGGTTTCCGCCATAAGACGCCGTTGCGCCGGAGGAGCCCGCTGAAATTTTTTCTACGGTCATCGCGGAATGGCTCAGCACCATATCGAGGGCCACAGCGTTCATATCGCGTGGAAGACGAAGGCCGTAGGCTCCCTTACCTTCATTGTTCATTACTTTTTGAACGGGAATTCCGTTCGTTGCGGTCAACGACTTGATAGGAGACAAATCGATTTCGCTTGGAGTCGCGCTGTATTCCGGAGCTACCGTTTTCCCCGTTCCGAGCTGACCGCGGCGGTTATCGCCCAAACCGTACAGCTTGTTCCCGCTTGAGAGCATGTAGGTGGTTTTTGCTCCGCCGGCAATGCCGGCGACTTGCTCTCCGGAGTATAAGCCCGAACCTTGCCCTGTTCCGGAACCTCCGGTCCCCGGCAAAGGTACCGCAATCGGAAAAGCAGCGTTGGAACGGTCGGGACGACCGGATTGCCCGAAATCGTTAAGCCCTGTAACGTACAATGTGCGCGGAGTGATCTCTCCGTCCCCGCGAATGAGCAGCGTATGGTCGCCGCCGGCCACCGCCCCCCTCGCGTCTCCGATCGGATCGCCGGTTTCCGTCGTCATGCGGCTAGCATAGCTTCGATGGCCCAAAGTCGGGCCGAGCCCCAACTGCCCATATTCGTTGCTGCCCCAAACGTAGACGCTCTGCCCGTCGCCCTTGGCGATCGAATGCTCATTCCCCGCCGAAATGCCGGAAATGTTCGTCAGCCTGTCGCCTAACGTTTCCGACCGGACGACCTCCACCGGCAAACGCTTGTCGGTCGTCGTGTTGTCGCCGAGCTGTCCTTTGTTGTTGCGGCCCCAGGCCAGCACGGTTTTGTCTGTCGACCGGGCCAAGCTGTGGTAAGCGCCTAAAGCGATCTCTTTTATCCCGGTGAGATCCCCCGTGCCCTCCTTATTTTTCACAAAAACCGGAAACCCGCTTGCAGCCTGATCCCCGCTGCCCAATTGCCCGTATGTATTGTCGCCCCACGCCGCTACTTTTCCGTCGTCGAACAGCAAGGCAGCGTGATCGAATCCGGCGGCCATGGCCGCCACCGGTTCCGCGTCCAGGTCATAGCCCGCACCAAGCTTGACGTTCCCGGGAGCGGTTCTTCCGTTCGTCGTCCCGTCGCCAAGCTGATACTTGTTGTTGCTTCCCCAGGCCTTCACTCTCTTGACCCCGTCTTCGCTTGTCAGCACCAACGTAAACGCGCTTTTGGCTCCCTCCGTCGGGTTGCCGCCGGCAGCGGCCGCCGAGGCGTTCGCGATCCCCGGAACCTGCCGCGGATACGGCTGGTCGGCCCCGCCGGTATCGTAGCCCAGCTGTCCGAAATCGTTCGCCCCCCATGTCCATACGGTTCCGTCCTCCCGTACGGCAACGGTATGCGAATAAGAGGAAGATACGGAAACGAACATCGTATTCGATCCGTCCTGACCGTACGCCTGACTGCGTCCCGGAAGCGACAGCAGCAGACTGAGGCAGACGATGATTGCGAGAATCCAAAGCATTCCTTTTCTTTTGAAGCTTGCATGAGAATAAAAATCTGAAACGTCGACCCGGTCGACCAAATCCACTTGTACTTCACTCCTTCTGCACAAAATCACAGGGATTGCTCTATGAGGCTATTACTTTATTTTACCTTATTTTACTGACACTGTGGGTGAATATTGTCATAATTTTAGAAATTGTCGCCCCGATCCGCAAGAGTTCAAAAGACTCAAAATAATACCGCTTTAGGCCGAAAACAGTTGCGAAAACTAGTGATATTGGCTATGATGAAGAAGAAAATATTTTTCATCATTTTTATCGGTATGAAGAAAATGATTTACAAAATCTTTGCAAAACAGGTGATCTGATGTCCGGTATTCTGCAAGCCTTACGGGAACAGCAGCACCAGATGAATCCGAAGGAACAAATTCTCGCGCAATTTATTTTGGAGCATGCCCACGAGGCCGTTCATTTGAGCATTACGGAGCTGGCCGGACGTTCGGGAACGAGCACCGCGACGGTGTCCCGTTTTTGCCGCAGCTTGCTGTTCAAGGGCTACGGGGATTTTCGCATGAAGCTGTCCGCCGAGCTCGTCCAGCCTGTTCCGGCGAAGCCTTCCTACCAGGACATTGTCGCGGGCAACACGCTTCACAGCATCGCCCAGGCGATTGAAACGAACCATCTGCGTTCGATCTCGGATACGACGCGGCAGCTCGACCTCACGGAGGTCCAACGGGCGGTGGATGCGCTTCACGACGCTCGGCGCATCGATCTGTACGGGATGGCGACCTCGGGGATGGTCGCGTACGATTGCCAGCAAAAGCTGGTGCGCATCGGCAAAATGGCGCAGCATTGGTCGGATTCCCACATGCAGATTACGTCGGCAACAAGCCTCGGCGAGGGCGATGTGGCGTTCGCTTTCTCCTATTCCGGCGAAACCCCCGAAACGCTCGACGCCCTCTTGTGCGCCAAGGAGCGGGGAGCCACGACGATTTCGCTGACCAAGTTCGGGGCCAACCGGATTTCGCAGCTTGCGGATATCCGGCTGTATGCCTCCTCGCTGGAGGAAGGGATGCGCCGCGGCGATATGGCTTCGCGGATCGCTCAGCTGCACGTGGTGGACATTTTGTTTACCGCGCTGCTCAGCCTGCACTTTGACGATTATGTTCCGCTTCTGGAGCAATCGTTTCAAGAAGTGAAAAAATACCGCAAAGAAAAAGGGAGATGAGCCATGAACATCTTAACATTCCGCACACAAGAAGAATTGAACAAAGCCGGTGCCGGCATCATTACCGGACTGCTGCAAACGAATCCAAGAGCCGTGCTCGGTCTTGCGACAGGCAGCACGCCGATCGGCATTTACCGCGAGCTTGTCGAATCGCACCGGCAAGGGCTGGTCAGCTTCGGCAAAGCGACGGCGTTCAATCTTGACGAATACGTCGGTCTTGAGCCGGGGCATCCGGCCAGCTACTATACGTTCATGCAGGAGCACCTGCTCGGTCTCGTCGACATTCCCCCGCAGCAATGCCATATTCCAAGCGGAATCGCGCCGGATCTGCAGGCGGAATGCGTCCGCTACGACAGCCTGCTGGAGCAGTACGGGCAGATCGACTTGCAGCTGCTCGGTCTGGGCCATAACGGGCACATCGGCTTTAACGAGCCGGACGCTACGCTTGAGGGCGGCACGCATCTCGTGGAGCTAAAAGAATCGACCCGCTCGGCGAACGCGCGCTTTTTTGACAAGCCGGAGCAGGTGCCGATGCACGCCCTGACCATGGGAGTCGGAACGATTCTGAAAGCGAAAATGATTCTGCTCGTCGTCCGCGGCGCGGATAAAGCGGAAATCGTACAGCGGGCGCTGCAAGGCCCGATCACGACGGATTGCCCGGCCTCGCTGCTGCAGACGCATCCGCACGTGGTCGTATTGCTGGATTCCGAAGCAGGGGGTTTGCTAAAATGAGCCGCGAAGCATGGGATACCCTGATCGTTAACGCCAAAATCGTCACACCGGATGCGGTGATTCCCGCCGGGTACGCCGCGGTCAAGGACGGTAAAATAGAAGCGCTAGGCTCGATGGCCGAGCTGAACGAAGCGTTGGCCGAAGCGGCCGGCGCGAAAATCGACGCCCGCGGAAGCTGGCTGCTGCCCGGCTTCATCGACGTGCATGTGCACGGCGGCTACGGCAGCGACTTCATGGACGGAACGATCGAATCGCTTGAAAATATTACCCGCTTTCACTCCACACACGGGACGACCAGGATGCTGGCGACCACGGTAACCGGCTCCCCCGAAGCGATCGGCCAAGTTCTGGAGAGCGTCAAGGCGTACCGGGAAAAAGGGATGCCTTACGCGCAATTGGCGGGCGTGCATCTGGAAGGACCGTTCATCAGTCCGAAATGGCCCGGTGCGCAAAATCCGAACTTTATCGTCACACCGAAGCTCGAATGGGTGAAGGAATGGACCAGCTGCTATCCGGGCTTGATTCGCCTCGTTACGCTGGCTCCGGAAACTGAAGGAGCATTGCCGGTCATTGCCTTCCTCGCCGGACAAGGTGTCGTCGTCGCCTGCGGCCATACGGATTCGACCTATGCGCAGATCGGCGAAGCGGTCAAGCATGGGCTGAGCCATGCCGTGCATACGTTCAACGCCATGAAAGGGCTGCACCATCGCGAGCCCGGCGTTGTCGGCGCCGTACTGACCGAGGACAAGATCTGCGCAGAGGTCATCGCTGACGGACACCACGTCCATCCGGCCTGCATCCGGCTGCTGACCCAAACGAAGCGCAGCGATAATCTGCTGCTTATTACTGACGCCATGTCCGCCGCGGGTCTCGGGGACGGCGATTTTGAACTCGGCGGGCTCGCCGTCGTGGTGAAGGACGGCGTCGCAAGGCTTCGCGACGGCGACAGCCTCGCAGGCAGCACGCTGACGATGATGGGCGCCTTCCGCTTTGTGGTCAACACGGTCGGAGTCAGCGTCGAGGAAGCGAGCCGGATGGCCAGTTGGAACCCAGCGAAGCAGCTCGGGCTGCTGGAGCAAACCGGCAGCATCGAAGCCGGCAAGCAGGCGGATCTGCTTCTCGTCACGCCGGAGCTTGACCTCGAACGCGTCTGGGTTCAAGGAAGCGAATTGCACCAATAATCGCGCGACAAAAAACCGGCTGTTTCCGTCTTTTATAGAACGGAACAGCCGGTTTTGTTTTTTAGACAATTCGCTTATTGCGCCATAAGCTGCTGCGTCACGATGTAGAAGCGGAGCTTGTTCAAGTCTTTGGCCGAGATGCTGTAAATTTCGGCGCCGTAGCGAATCGTTTTTTCTTGAATATGGGCGTACCGGACCACGACCTTCGGATGAATCGTTTCTTCGTCGCACATGATCATCGTATCGTAGACATGATTCATTTTGACGGAGAAATCGTTAATTTCAAATCCGAACCCGAGACGGCTGATCCTGCAAAAACGAACCGCCATCGTACGGAAATCGTCGATCAGCGTGCCGTACGTGTTCAGCTTGAAGCTGGGAAACGCCAAGTTCTCGTCGCGGTACATATCGTCCAGTACGGCATCCGGTCTCGCTTCTATATTGAAAATTTCCGAATCCGCCGGCACGAGAATCAGCTTGGATTTGGAAACCTGCAGCACGCGCATTTGCACTCTCTTCTGAAAATCAAAGCAGATGACGGATTCCCCGCCCGTAAAGGAGGACGGCTCCGTGCAGGAAACCTCCATTAAATCCGAACCTTCATAGGACACTTGTCCCTTGTAAACTTTCCCCTGATGAAGCAGCTGCATGTCTTTCATACCAATCACCTCCGCTTGATACCTCTACTATAGCTCCGAATAATTATAAAAGTTTCAGTTAAATATTAGGAGATTATTAGATTTGATGTCGATTGATGTCGTTTAGTGTAACATTTAAACATTTATTAAGATATGCGGAGAGTCGTTAGCTGTGCTGCTCATGGGGATATTCAAAGGGCACGGTGTGCCAAAAAGCCCCCCGGCTTGCGGAGGGCTCGATTCTTGCTGCTATTAATGCTCCATATGATCTTCCGGCTGGGCCGCTTTGACGGTTAGACCGCCGTCGACCATCAGCAGATGGCCGTTGACCTGCATCGCTTCCTCGGAGGCCAGGAATACCACCGCATCCCCGATCTGGCGGGCGGTGCCGAGACGCTTCATCGGATTCGCTTCGATTTCTTTGACCCGGATGGCATCGTCAGCCAAATAGTCCGTGCACATGTCGGTATCGACCGTGCTCGGGCCGACCGCATTGACGTTGATGTTGTACTTGCCAAGCTCGATCGCCATCCCCTTCGTCAGCATGTTCGCTGCCGCTTTGGACGATTGGTAATGCGGAATGACCGGGCTCGTGACGACGAGGCTGGCGGTCGACAAGACGTTGACGATTTTGCCGTAACGCTTTTCGATCATGGACTTCGCCGCCAACTGCGAACAGAGGAAAATCGATTTGACATTCGTATTGTACGTCCGGTCCCACGTCTCCTCCGTGCATTTCAAGAACGGCTCGAACGGCGCGATTCCGGCGTTGTTGACGAGAATTTCCACATCGCCCAGCAGCTCCTGCACCTGCCGGAACATGTCTTCCACCTGCTGCTTGCTGCCTACGTCGGCTTGAACCACTATCGCTTTAACGCCGTGCGCTTCCGCCTGCTTCTTCACATTCTCTGCCAGCGGGCGCGAACGCTCGGAAGTGAAGTTAATAGCGACATGCGCGCCTTCCTCAGCCAAACGAATGGCAATCGCTTCGCCAATGCCCCGGCTGGCCCCCGTAACGAGCGCAACCCGTCCTGCCAATCTTCCCATAAATCCATGCCTCCTTCGTTGTGTAGTAAGCTTACAAGCTCGGTCCGATCCGGTTGATGCTGAATTCGGTATGGCCCAAAATTTCGGCCTTCGTCAGCTTGCCGTTTGCGACCGCTTGAATTTCTTCCCAAACGACCTGACCTGCCGCCTCCAGGCTGAGCGTGCCTTCCAGCATATCGCTGACGTCGACGTCCATATTGTCCGACATTCGCTCGAACATCCGTTTGTTGCCGGTAATTTTGATGACCGGAATGACGGCGGCTCCGGTAGGCGTCCCCCGCCCCGTCGTAAAGCAGACCAGATGCGCGCCACCCGCCGCCATCCCGGAGACGCATTCGATGTCGTTGCCCGGCGAATCCATAAAATAAAGCCCGTGTTTCGGAATGTCCTCGGCGTACTCTATGACGCCTTTGATCGGCGCGGTGCCGCATTTGCTGATGCAGCCGAGCGATTTTTCCTCGATCGTCGTCAGTCCCCCGGCAATATTGCCCGGGCTTGGATTGCCGCCCCGCATGTCGGCGCCCATCCGCTCGACTTCCTTCTCGAAGCGGTCGACGATATGGTACAGCTTCTCCGAAATGTCCGGTGCGGCGCAGCGTGAAGCGAGCACATACTCGGCACCGATAATTTCCGTCGTTTCCCCGATCACGACACCGCCGCCCTGCTGAATGAGCGAGTCGGCTGCCGCGCCGAGCGCCGGATTGGAGGCAAGCCCCGAGGTCGCGTCCGAGCCGCCGCACTTCACCCCGATGATCAGCTCGCTGAAAGGTATCGGCTCGGGCTTCATTTCATCGAGCTGGACGCGCATTTTCCGCGCGATTTCCACTCCGTGCTGGATCGCTTTCACGGAACCGCCGACCGATTGAATGTCGAACACTTCGACCGGCTTGCCTGTCGGACGGATCGCTTCGGCCAACGCATGCGGATCGACGACCTCGCAGCCGAGGCTGATGATGATAACGCCGCCGACGTTCGGATTGCGGCCTGTTCCCGCCAGCACGTCGAAGGTGCGGTCTTTGTCCGCGCCGATCTGGCTGCAGCCGTGCTGGTGGGGAATCGCTACCGTGTCCGGAACCATCTGGTTGATCCGGGTGCACACTTGGTTGGCGCAAATGACGGTCGGGATAATCAGCAAATGATTGCGGATGCCCACGTCGCCGTTCGGTCTTCTATAGCCCATCATGTGATTCATGAGTACTCGTTCTCCCTTCGCTTCACGCTTTCGCCTGATCTCCGCGACCGCGGATGCCTTCGACGTTATGCACGTGAACATGCTGCCCTGCAAGGATCTGGGTAGTCGTCCGTCCGATCACTTCGCCGTACTTGCGGATATCTGTCCCGGCCGGGATATCTTGAATCGCAAGTTTATGTCCAAACGGAACGTCGTCCAGCAGCGTTACTTCCTGAACTTGCTCCTGTACCCGGAAGGTGATCCGCTGTCCCTGCTTCAAATCTTTGATCGCCGTCGCCACATGGTCGTGCGGGTCCATCACGAGCGCGTCCGCGCCTGCAATAATCGGTCCTGCCATCCGTCGTTCCTCCTTTTGTCCGCTGCCGTTACGCTCGCTCGTTAACCATGCGGTTCGTCAGCGAGCCCAGCTTCTCGATCTCGATCGTGACGACGTCGCCGTCTTTCAGGTAAACCTGCTTCTCCTCCGGATATCCGAGCACGACGCCCTCCGGGGTGCCGGTCAATATGACATCGCCCGGTACCAGCGTCATATGCTGCGAAATGTAGCTGACGATTTCGTCGCAATGGAATATCATGTCCGACGTATTGGAGTTCTGGCGTACCTCGCCGTTCACGATGCAGCGGATGGCAAGGTTGTTCGGATCGCCGACTTCATCGGCTGTCACCAGATAAGGCCCAAGGGGACTGAAGCCGTCGCACGACTTGCCGAGCAGCCATTGCTGGGTGCGCATCTGCAGGTCGCGGGCGGACAAGTCGTTCACGTTGCAGTAGCCGAACACGTGTTCCAGCGCGGCTTCTTTGGAGACGTACTTGGCTTTCTTGCCGATCACGATGACCAGCTCCGCCTCGTAATCCACCTTGCTCGTTACGCTGACCGGCAGCGGCACGTCCTGTCCGTGACCCGTCAGCGTATTGTTGAATTTGTTGAACAGGATCGGATACTGCGGAATCGGCGCGTTCGTTTCTTCCGCATGCTTGCGGTAGTTCAGCCCGACGCAGATGATTTTGTTCGGATGCGGAACGCACGGACCGTAAGTAAGCCCGGCTTCATCCAACACATACGCCTCGCTGCCGCCGGACGCGAGCGCTTGGTCCACGTAAGCTTGCAGCGCCGTAACCGCAAAAGGTCCGCCTTCGATGACTTCGTGCGCCGTCTGCGGCACGTCGACGTTTCCGGCAGGGACCGCTGCAAGTGCTTTAGCGATATGTACGACACCGCGATCGGTCTTGACGCCGAGCCGTTCCTGTCCGTCCTCGATAAAAGTAAGCAGTTTCATATTCGAATATGCCTCCTTGGCTTATTGTAGGCCTGGTCTTAAAACGATGCGTTACGCGTTCTTGCCGAAAACGACGCCCCCGTCGATATATAGCGGGGAGCCCATCATAAATTTCGACTCGTCCGAAGCAAGGAACAGCGCCGCTTTCGCCACGTCGTCCGGGCGTCCCAGGTCGCCGCTCAGCTGGCGTTTTTTCAGCGATTCGTAAGCTTCCTCCGGATTGTCGTAGGAGTTCCGCAAAAAATTTTCCACGAACGGCGTCAGGATCGTGCCCGGCAGCAGCGCGTTCACGCGGATGTTGTATGGAGCGTAATCGACCTGCATCGATTTGGTCAGCGCTAGCACGGCTCCTTTGGTCGCGGAATACGATGCCCTGCGCGCCAGCCCGATTTCGGCAATGCAGGAGGACATGTTAATGATCGAGCCTTCTTTGCGCTGCATCATATGCGGCAGGACGTACTTGCACGGGAGGAACGTGCCGCGGATATTGACCGTCATGACGCGGTCCCATGCCTCGGGCTCCACTTCGTGGATCGCCCCTACGCCGCTGATGCCGGCATTGTTAAACAGCACGTCGATCCGGCCGTACTTAGAGATGACGGTATCCACCAGCGTTTGAACGGACTCGGGATTCGTCACGTCGGCTTGCACGAACAGCGCGTTCCCGCCGGCCTGACGTATTTCCTCCACCGTCTCCTGCCCTTTATCCTCCGCCAAATCGTTGACAATAACCGTCGCGCCTTCGCGGGCGAACAGTTGGGCCGTGCTTTTCCCGATGCCCGAGCCGGACCCGGTAATGAGCGTTACCTTATTGTGCAATCTCACAGGGTTCACATCCTTCGGTTAAGTGGTGGTTTGATACTGCGACAGCCTCTCGGCGAGCGCGCATATTTCATGCCGGGCCAGCTCGCGCTTCGCCTCCCATTCGTGCTGGAACATGGAGCAGCTGATCGCCGCGACGACTTTCCCGTCGCCGGAACGAACCGGGGCGGCTACACAGCAGAAGCCCATGACCGCTTCCTGCAAGTCGAACGCATAACCGCTCGTCCGCACATCTTCAAGCTGGCGAACCAGGTCGGAGCGCTTCTGCAGCGTGTGTGGCGTCAGGCACGGATCGAGCGTTTCCGAAGCGTACAGCGTCCCGAGCTCGGGCTCGGCGACCCATGCCAGCATCGCCTTGCCCAACGCCGTCGCGTGAGCGGGATATTTGATCCCGGGCTCCGACGATAAGCGTACCGGGGAAGGCATCTCTTCCTTCGCCAAATAAAGCACCTCGTTCCGTTCCAGCTTCGCCAGCTGAATCGTCTCTTTGATGACGTGCTTGGTGACGGAGGCTTCCTTGCGGAACCGGTCGATCAAGCTGAATTGCTTGAAAAAAGCGTTTCCAATGTAGCCCAGCTTGGATCCTAGCGAATACGTCGCGTCATCCTCCCGTACGACCCAGTCCAGCGCTTCCATCGTGGCGAGCAGGGAAAACATTGAGCTTTTGTTGATCCCGAGCCGCTTCGACAGATCGATCAATTTCAGGCTGGAGGGCTGCTCCGAGATCGCTTGGAGCACAAGGTTGGATTTTTCGAGGGCAGGTACCCAATATTTCTTGTCCATGCTTCCTCCAAAATGCAGTTGGTTTTGTATAATAAACCAAGGTTTTATATAATTGACACTTTCATAGTACCACCGCGCTTTCGAAGGTGTCAATCGGAATTTGGCCTTCGGGCGGCGGGATGAAATGGATTGTCGTCGTTACCGAGGAAGGGGTTTCCGAGCAGGGGCGCCATGACGAGCTCGTGTCTTCGGGAGGCGTGTACAGCCGACTGCATCAAGCACAGTTCGGATCCTAGACTGTGAACGATGAAGAACCGTCCACGCAAAAAACGCAGACGGTTCTTTTCGTTTTTCTTACAGATTCTTCAAAGCAGACGGACGTTCCGTCTTTTCCCCGCCCGTGACGCTGCGCCGTAGCTTCAGCGCTCCAGATCGATTACGGTTTCGTTAAATGCTTGCCGGAAATAAGATAAACCCACTTTCCGTCAGGACTGCTACCCGCCACCGAAGTACCGCTCCCAACGCCCGAGACGATCTTATGCTCCGCACGTTTGTCCGCGTCGAACATGACGAGGTCTTGATTATAAACCGAATCCTTAGGTGCATCCGGGCTCTCCTGCGTTCTGAGGAGCAGATGAGTTCCGCTAATCCACTTTCCGTCTCCCTGGATATCCTCCGAGATTTTGACGGTGCCTTTATAAATTCCGGCGTGGTAATACAATTGATAGATCCCGTCGCTCGTACGGGTAAAGCCTCCCCATAAATCGTCGGGCAGCGGCAGTTTTAAAGGCTCGAGCTTCCCGGTCTTCCAAGTGTAAACGTACCGCTTTTCGTGGCCGGTGTCCGTTTCCATCATGATGTATACGCGCTCTCCGTCGTCCTCGAAACCAACCGGCAATTTGCCGGCATGCGTCTGGTTGATGGGCACTCTGCCGACCAATGCCTTGGACAACCG
Source organism: Paenibacillus tyrphae (assembly GCF_000722545.1). Classification (GTDB taxonomy): domain Bacteria; phylum Bacillota; class Bacilli; order Paenibacillales; family NBRC-103111; genus Paenibacillus_G; species Paenibacillus_G tyrfis. The sequence continues at coordinate 189,004 of NZ_JNVM01000010.1, read as the reverse complement.
CCGTTCCTTGCCGGACTTCAGATCGAGAATGAGCAAATCGGGATCATTTTCCTGCTCTTTGACGCCCACCGCCATAATCAGCCGGGTACGGTCTTTACTGAAGCCCGCTCCATGCACGTAATCGTTCAATCGGATCGCAGCGGCCGTATCGTTCGCCGGAATTTCCGTCCCCTGCTCCGGTTGCTCGTAAAAGAACCCCCGGCGGTCGGCAATGAAGTTCCCGCTACCCATATAACGGGTCATCAATTTATTGGGGTACGGGATAAATTTTTTCTCTTTCACATCGTACACGGTGTAAATACCTTCAAAGGGAGCATCGCATTGACAATAATGAGTCGTACGGCTGAGCAGCAAAAACTTTCCTGCTTCATCCAGCATTTCGATTCCGTAAGGCGGATCGAACGAAGTGAGCGACTCCGAGCTTTTGCCGTCTACGGACATTTTCCACAATTGATTCGGCCGCTCTACAACTCCTTTGAACGAAGGAGTTTCGCCAAGCGTCCTCCCGCTCTTCGTTTTCGCTCCCGAGACGCTTAGCTGATAAGAATGAAACGTTGGCTCGGGCAGTGAAATTTCCTTAACCGTCAAGTCCAGCTCCCGATCGTTGACCCACCGGTAATCGAAGGAAGGCACGATCCCGTCCCCGAAGGCTCCTTCCTTCTCCGTATACCGCTTGGCTTGTTCCAGCAAGGCGGCTTCCACCGAGGCCCAATCCATCGCTTCGCCGAATTCCAGCGTAAACTGCTGCTTCGTCGGAGCAACATTCGTCGCGACGGGGGATTGCAGCCGAGGCTCATCCTTTAGCCGGATCCGTACGTCATTCTTCATCGCTTGGTCACCTAAGGACGTCTGACCGTTCAATGCAGTGGAAGGCGTTTCCGTCGAGGTTGTCGGACCTCCTTGTATGGCGGACGGCTGCTCAACGGGGCTTTTTTCCGAGCACCCGGCTATCAAGAGAGTGACGGCAAGTGCCACGGCGGACGACAATGTTAGGAAATACGTTTTCAGTAAAACAACCCCCTTTGGAGTTCGCATCTAAATGGTATTGACGTGTCGTTCTGCCAAATGTTGCATGCTGCCGGGCAATGAGGTTTCCTTTTTTAGTCAAATTTTTCGAGCTTCAAACGCTGCGAATCGACCCCGAACACAAATTGTAAAGAAATTATAAAGAAAATTTTAGAAAGAAAAATGAATTCTTTTCTGCCTTTCATCCGTCTATTAATGTGGGATGAAGAAATAATTGGGAAAAGACGGCGGGGCAAGGTAATTATGCCGTCTTTCGGAAAAGGTGGAGAAAAAGCAATGAAACGAAGTCGTATTGGGCTCACGGCCGGGCTGGCTGTAGCCGTGCTGATTGCGGGATGTAACTCAGGGGGAGGAGCCAAACCGTCCAAGACGCTTAAGGAGCTTGGCAAAGACGAGAAAGCGAGCATCAAGGTCGTATACTGGGACAAAAATTACTTTTTCCAGCAATACGGCAACTTGTTCTCGGCAAAATTTCCGAATATTGACGTGCAAGTCGTTTCTATGCAAAACATCTACGGCAGCGGCAAGGACCCGAACGAGGCATTCCAGAAGCTTATTGACGAAGAAAAACCGGATGTGCTTATGTTCGACTCGCCGGATACGTTCGAGAAGTGGGCCAATGACGGCAAGCTGTACCAGCTCGACGACGTCATTCGTCAGGACAAGTTCGACATCGAAAATATTTTGCCGAGTGTCGTGGAGCAGATCAAAGCGAAAGGCAACGGCAATATTTACGGGTTGACCCCTTCCTTCTACGGTCAGGCGTTATTTTATAATAAGGATTTATTCGAGAAGCACGGTGTCCCGCTGCCGAAAAACAAGATGAGCTGGAACGAAGTGCTTGACCTTGCCAAGCGGTTTCCGAAGGACGGGCAAGGCGATAACCGGATCTACGGCTTTGCGGAGAACACATCGTATGCTTTCTCCGATAAGAAGCAGGTTGCTTTTCAAATGATGAACGCTATCGGAGGGACCAGCGGATTAACCTTCGTCGACCCGGACAAAGGAGCGGTCACGATCCAATCGGACGGCTGGAAAGAAGCGCTTCTTACGACAGTGGAAGCTTTAAAATCGGGGGCGGTGTTTGCCGGCAGCGACGAAAAATTCGATCCAAATAAGCCGATGATGATGGAAGACCATATGAAGAAAGATTTGTTCGCCACCGGAAGACTTGCCATGACGGTTGGAGGATCTTATATGATTAGCAGCCTTCAACGCACCAAGGAAACGCTGAAAGACATAACGCCTGTCAACTGGGATATCGTTACCGTACCGGTCGATCCGAAAAACCCGGAAGTTTCAAACTCCGTCTCCCTTTCCGGGCTGTTCGCCGTCAATGCCAATTCTTCCAATCCGAGAGCGGCTTGGGAGCTCGTCAAGTATATTAACAGCGAGGAAATGGCCAGATTGCTGACCAAGTCCGAAGACGGGGCGATGCTTTCCCGGACGGCTTACGCCAAAGAACGCGAGGGCCGCAGTATGGAGCCATTCTATATGCTGAAAATGAGCGAGAACAGCCTTTACAAAAACTTCAACAAAATCCCGTACGAATTTTTTTATCAACCGTTCAACGAGTTGGCCGGAAACGAAATCCAGTCCGTTATCGAAGGCAAGAAATCGGTGGACGATGCGCTCAAGACAATACAGGAAAAAGGGCAGGAAATTTATATTAAAGCCAAGCAGGAGCAGGATGCCAAGAATGCGAAGGAAGGCAAAGATCAGAAGCCTGCCGAACCGGCTAAAAACTAAAGTTTAAACAAAGCAGCGGCGTCTGGGGAATGGCAAAACCCCGGACGCCGCCGTTTTTTCCTTATTTTGCAGAGCGGACGAACAGCTTCTGCAGTCCCTCGTATCTCGCACGCAGCCACTGAATCAGCAGCGCTTTTTTCTTCCTCGCCAGCACCGCCAACCCCGCAAGCAGAGCAAGAACGACGATCGCCCCGAAGGAATATTGGGTAATCAGATGCAGCAGCTGCTCGATTTTCGCTCCAAAAATATGGCCTATCGTCACGTAAGTCATCACCCACAAAATCCCGCCGATTCCGTTGTAAAGCAGAAGCGTGCCGAAGCGGACCTTGAGAATCCCGGCAACATAGCCCGTAAAGTGCCGCAGACCGGGGACGAAATAACTGACCAGAATGAGCTTGTCTCCGTATTTTCCGAACCATTCCGTCAATTGGCGGAGACGCTCCGGCTTAAGGAAAAAGTACTTACCGTATTTTTCAAAAAACGGGGTGCCAAGCCGTCGGCCCAGCATATAGGTGACGAACGTGCCGGTAATGGCCCCGAGATACGACACGAGGATGATGGAGGCCAGTTGAAACGTGCCCAAGGAAGCCATATGCCCTGCAATGGCCATAGCCAATTCTCCCGGAAACGGCAGCGCCAGCGATTCGGCGAACAATCCGAAGAATAAGACGAAGTAACCGTACTGTCCAAACATTTGACTAATCCATTCCATGATCAGGCTCCTTATCGACAAAATTCCGTCTGTGTATCAGCTATTCCAAGTATAGCTGGATGACGGACTGTCAATAACGGCCTTAGGGTTAGTTTTGGAACTGGCCTTTGGTCTTGGTAAACCTACGACTTAAAGACAGTTAGCAGATTTGCCCTGTTGAAACGACGATATCCTCTTGATAACGGATAGCTGCCCCGATTCCTGCCTCCAGCCCTTTGACGATAGCCTCCAGACTCATGCTCGGCTGTCCTTTATGCTGCACGGCTTGTTCCGGCAAAAATGGAATATGAATAAATCCTCCGCGAACCGCCGCATTGTCCGTCGTTGCCAGATGATGCATCAAGCCGTAAAACAGATGATTGCAAACGAACGTGCCGGCCGTATGCGATACGGAAGCCGGAATGCCGTGATCATTCATCTCCTTCACCATGGCTTTAATCGGAAGCGTGGACCAATAGGCGGCGGGGCCCCCGGGGATGACCGGCGTATCGATCGGCTGCTGCCCGTCATTGTCGGCAATCCGGGCGTCATTGATATTAATGGCGATCCTTTCGATCGTAATATCCGGCCGGCCACCGGCTTGACCGACACAAATGACGAGCTTCGGCTTGATTTCCGACACAGCCGCAAGCAGTCGCTCAATCGATTTATCGAATACCGTCGGGATCTCGCGGGTCTCCACGCGATGGCCGTCCACCGTTATTCCCTGCAGCCTTCGAACGAGTTCCAAAGCGGGATTGAGCGCCTGCCCTCCAAAAGGATCAAACCCGGTAACAAGAATGTTTTCCACTATCATATCCTCCTCGCGATATAAAACCTGGTTGCAAAGCTGGAATGTATTTTCATATTTTAATATAATTGAAGCAGCGTTCCGATATACGGAACGAGTTGGAGGTTGCCATGCAGAATAAAAACAAGACCGTCGTCAAAGCCAAAGAGATTCTGGATCTCTTTCTAACCTACGAACAGCTATCTTTGCAGGAAATGTCGGCGTTGTCGGGACTAGCGAAAACGACCGTGCACCGCATGATCGGCTCGCTTGAGGAAATGGGCCTGCTCGCCAAAACCGCAGAAGGAAAATACGAGCTCGGCTTCATGTTCCTGCAATTCGGACAGTTGGTCAAGGAGCGTCTCGATATCCGCAAAATCGCCCTGCCGGTCATGAAGCAGCTGCGGGACGATGTGGAAGAGGCGGCCAATCTGGTCATCCGGGAAGGGAGCGAAGCGATCTACATCGAGAAAGTCGATACGACCCAGCCGGTAAGGGTGTTCACCCAAATCGGCCGCAGAGCTGCTCTTTACGCCGGAGCCTGTCCACGGATTTTGCTCTCGTTCATGTCGTCACAGGAGCTGCAGAAGTATATGGAAGAAACGCCGCTCGTCGCCTACGCAGACGGCACGATCACCGATAAGCGGAAGCTTATCGAGTCGATTCAAGAAGCGAAAACGCGCGGCTACACAATCAGTCATTCGGAGCTGCGCAATTTTACTTCGGCCGTGGCCGTTCCTATTTATAATTATAGCGGACAAGTGATTGCAGGGCTAAGCATCTCCGGATTAGAAAACCGCTTTACCGAACAGCGGCTGCCGGAATTAATCGAGAAGACCGTGGCCGCAGGTAAAGCGATTTCCAAAAATATGGGATATTTAGAGCATTGACACGATGTGCGGCGGACTGCCGCTAAAAAGCGAGAACATACATCAGCACGATATTGGTCGCCAACAAGATTAGAGCTGTCGGCACTTGGGCCTTGATGACACTATACTTGGGCAAATCGAGCAAAGCGGCCGGCACGATGTTAAAGTTGGCCCCCATCGGCGTCATCAGCGTCCCGCAGTAACCGGACAGCATGCCGATGGCGCACATGATGGCCGGATTAGCCCCATGCATGCCCACGAGCAGCGGAAGGCCTATGCCTGCCGTCATGACCGGGAACGCGGCGAAAGCGTTTCCCATAATCATCGTAAATACGGCCATCCCGATGGAATAGGCAGCTACGACGAGCAGACGGTTGTCCACCGGAATGGAGGAACCGACCAGCTCCGCGACCACTTTGCCGACCCCCGCTGCGGAGAACAGCGCCCCCAAGCTGGCAAGCGTTTGCGGAAGCACGGCAGCCCAACCGATGGAATCGAGCAGGCGCCGCGATTCCTTCACCGGGACAATGCTTTTTTGTTTGGTCAGCATTATGCCCGCGATGAATGCCAGTACACACGCCACGCCAAGGCTGGCCAGCGTTACGTTGGACTTGTCCAGCAGCCGCAAGCCGCCGATGGTCACATCCTTGAGCAGGGTAGCTCCGATTAGCGTCAGAAGAGGAATCATCAGAATCGGCAGGAACAGCTTGTTTTTATATTTCGCTGCCGAAGCCGCCCTCTCTTCATCCGATACTTGCTTATGCTTGCCCGACCGCACGCCGCCAAAGCCGGCAATGACCGCCATGACAATGACGATGATCCCCATATACATAGGTGGAATAAGCTTGCCGAAAGCAAAGGATACAGCGAAAAGCGCCCAAAACGCCGCCGTCAGCAGCCGCTTCGGATTGCTTGTATCCTTCAAGCTGAGACCTGCGATAATTGCCAAAAAGACCGCGGCGACATAGTAAACGTATTCCAGATTAACTAGCATGGCTCTGCACCTCTTCCAAGGTAACTTCAGACGAGCCGGACGGCTCCGAATCCATCATCTGCTTGATTTTACGATCCAGCAGGTACAGCCTTATGCCATGAATCACAAAAGCCGCAATCGCCGTCGGAATCCCCCAGACGGAAACGTGCAGAGGCTCCACTTGAATGCCGTTCTGCGCCAGGAAGCCTTGGATTAGCAGCACGGCGCCAAAAGCGATAAAGATGTCCTCTCCAAAAAACAGACCCACATTGTCCGTCGATGCGGATAAAGCTTTGATCCGATCGGACACGTTTTTGGGCAAAGGTCCGTGTCTGTGCGCTGCCGCGCCTTCGGCCATCGGAGAAACAAGCGGACGAACCATCTGGGCGTGCCCGCCAAGGCTGGTCAGCCCTATGGCTGCGGTCGCTTGACGGATAAGCAGGTAGACCAGCAGCAATCGGCCTGTCGTGGCCGCTTTAATTTTGCCGATCAGCTGCTGCGACTGCTCCTTCAGACCGTAGCGTTCCAACAATCCGACGACCGGCAGCGTGAGGATAAACAAGGACAAATAGCGGTTGGAAACGAAAGCGTTGCCGAAGGTCGTTAAAATTTCGCCGAAGGACAGATGGCCGGCAATTCCTGTCACAATCCCGGCCACGCAAACGACAAGCAGCGGATTAAAGCGCAGGGCGAAGCCGACGATGACGATCAAGACTCCAAGCAGCGTCAACATAAATGTATTCCTCCCTTTAGATGTTGCGGTTATCGTGAGCCGGCACTAGCGCAATTCCTTCGGCTTGGAGCATGTCCCGGATCCCGCGGGCGAAATCCACGGCATGCTTCCCGTCGCCATGAATACAGATCGTCTCGGCTAGGATGGGAACGTCCGCCCCCTGCTGCGATCTGGCCGTTCCTTCCTTCACCATGTTCATAATTTGCTTGACGGCGGCCGACGGATCACTGATCAAGGCGTCCGGTTGGCTGCGCGGAGTCAGGCTTCCGTCCGATTGATAGGTGCGGTCGGCAAACACCTCGCTTGCCGTCAGCAAGCCGAGCTTGGCCCCCGCACGAATCAGCTCACTTCCGGACAGGCCGTACAAAATCAGCTGCGGATTGACTTTATAAACGGCCTCTGCAATCGCCTCCGCCAGCTTGGCGCTGCGGGCCGCCATATTGTATAATGCCCCGTGCGGCTTGACGTGACGCATCACGCCCCCTTCCGCTTGGACGAAGCCGTTCAGCGCCCCGATTTGATAGACGACCATGTCAAACGCTTCCTGTGGCGAAATATCCATATTCCGCCGGCCGAAGCCGATCAAGTCCGGAAGCCCCGGATGGGCGCCGATGGCCACCTTGTTACCCAGCGCGGACTTGACGGTTTGACGCATCGTGCCGGGATCTCCGGCGTGGAAGCCGCAAGCGATGTTCACCGAAGTGACGAGCCGCAGCATTTCCTCGTCGTTCCCCTGCTTATAGGCCCCAAAGCTTTCCCCCAGATCGCAATTTAAATCCATCACATACACAGGCTGCCGCCTCCTTTCAAATTTCAGCGGATAACGCACCGCCAGACGTCATTCACCGGGCCTTTAAATAAAGCTTGATCGCCCTGGTCAATCGTTCGAATTCCAGTTCTTTCCGGATATAAAGCTCCTCCGCCTCCCGCAAAGAAACCTCGGCGAACCGGATGCTGTCTCCGGGCTTGGCTTGAGCCAAAACGGGAAGGTCCGCCGTGATGACCTGAGCGATTCTCGGATAGCCTCCGATGGTTTGGCGGTCCGCCATCAGCACGATCGGATTCCCTTCGGGCGGCACCTGCACGGTACCGAATGAAACCGCTTCAGATAGTGTCTCCAGCGATTCCTTAAAAGCCAGCGTCTCCCCCTGCAGCCGGTAGCCCATCCGGTCCGACTGCGGCGAAATCCGAAAGGATCGGGTGACAAACGCGGCTTGGCTTTCTTCCGTAAAAGCATCGTATTCCCGGCCCCGGATCACCCGGATCACGGGATCATTGCCATAGGCGGGCAGCGCCTCGTTCCCCATAAACCATTCCGCTGCCAGCCACCTCCTCGTACGAAGAGCGGACTGCCGGGCTTTCAGGTAACCGGCCGCCGGTTCGGAAGGAAGACCGCAGCCAAGCCGGTCGTCGGCCTTCAAGGCTCTTCCTTCGTGCCCTCCGATTCCCGCCCGCAGATACGTGCTGCGGCTGTGCATCACCGGCGGAACATCGATTCCGCCCGCTACCGCCAAATACGCGCGGGCGCCCGACCGGCACGGCCCGAATTCGAGCATCGAGCCCTCCCTGATCAAGAGGGGCCTCCATAAAGGAACCGGCTCTCCTTCAATCGCAGACGACAGATTTCCGCCGCAGATGGAAATGAGCGAATCAGACTCAAACCGGATGACCGTTCCCATCAACGTGATTTCCAAGGCGGCTGCATTGTCCTCGTTGCCGACCAGCGCATTCGCCGCACGAAGCGCGAACATATCCATAGCCCCGCTGACGATAACCCCCTGCCGCTGAAATCCAAACCTTCCTTTATCCTGTACCGTGGTCAAGAGTCCCGGATTGACGATCTGCATGCTCATGTGCTGCCCTCTCTCCACTCTTCGAATTGTTTAAGCGCGATCGGCTGGAATCGCACGATATCTCCCGCCTTCAGCAAGCTGGGCGAAGGGTGGTCGGGGCGAAATAACGGCAGCGGCGTTCTTCCGATCAGCTGCCATCCTCCCGGCGTAGAGATCGGATAAATTCCGGTCTGGTTTCCTCCGATGCCTACCGTTCCCGCCTCAATCTGCAGCCGCGGCGTGCTTCGCCGTGGCGTGGCGATACGTTCGGATAGTCCGCCCAAGTAAGGAAAGCCCGGAGCGAACCCGATCATATAGACTAAATAATCTTGAGACGAATGGATTTCGATGACTTCCTCGGGAGTCAGTCCATGATATTCGGCCACGCTGTTCAAGTCCGGCCCCAGCTCGCCTCCGTAGCATACAGGAATATGCACGATATTCGAAGCGCTTTCAAAGGTGTTGTCCAAGTTAGCGGCCGCCCGCTTGATGATGCCTTGGATCATCTCATACGGGGAGCGGAACCCGCTGCCGCCTCGCACTCTGCAGCTTTCCCCCGTCACTGGATCGCACAGCTTCAAGGGATCGTAAAACACGGTAACCGTCACAAAGGCCGGAACAATTTCGATCAGCCCCGGAAACGGATGCCGCTCAAGATAGGCGGCCAGAGCTTGAACTTGGTGGTGCGTCTTCGGATCAATGCCGCTACCCAATTGGACGGAAACCGCGGCATCGCCCAGCGGAACTATTTCCGGCTCCATCCGCTCTTCGCGCTGGTTGTCAGGCATGCTGCCCACCTCTTTTCATCGATGTTCGTTCGCGGGTCGGTCCGGATGGATTTCATGCGTTTCCAGGAACTTCGTATCAAAATCGCCCGATATGAACGTCTCGTGCTCCATCAATTGCCGATGGAACGGAATCGTCGTCTTGATCCCGTCGATCACAAACTCGTCCAGCGCCCTTCTCATACGTCGAATGGCATCCTGCCGGTCTTTGCCCCAAACAATGAGCTTCGCGACCATGGAGTCGTAGAACGGCGAAATCTGATAGCCGGCATATACCGAGCTGTCAACCCGGACACCGAAGCCTCCCGGGGGCGTGTAAGCCGTAACTTTGCCCGGCGAGGGCATGAAATCTTGAGCCGGATTCTCGGCATTGATTCGGCACTCCATCGCCCATCCGTTGATACGGACGTCCTGTTGACGGAACGAAAGCGGGCAGCCTGCCGCTACGGTCAACTGTTCTTTGATGAGGTCAATCCCGGTGACCATTTCCGTGACCGGATGTTCGACCTGAATGCGCGTGTTCATTTCCATAAAATAGAACCGCCCATGCCGATCCAGCAGAAATTCTACGGTACCCGCGCCACGATAATTGACCGCTTTGGCGGCGACGACGGCCGCAGCGCCCATTCGTTCCCGCAATCCGCTGTCGATCGCAGGGGACGGCGCCTCTTCCACCAGCTTCTGATGGCGTCGTTGAATCGAACAATCCCTTTCGCCAAGATAAACGACTTGGCCCTCTTGGTCGGCCATAATTTGCACTTCGACGTGCCTTGGACCTTCCAAGTATTTTTCCAGATAGACGCCCGAATTGCCGAACGCTGCGTCCGCTTCTTTCCGCGCTTGCTGGATGACCTCGGCCAGCTGCTTTTCGTCCTGGGCCACTCTCATCCCTTTCCCTCCGCCGCCGGCGGTTGCTTTCACGATCACCGGATAACCGATTTCCGCCGCCATCCGTACAGCGTCTTCCACCCGGTTGATGATGCCGTCCGTACCCGGAACGACCGGAACGCCTGCCTGCCGCATCGTTTCTTTGGCCACGGCCTTGTAGCCCATCTTGCGAATCGCTTCCGCGTCCGGTCCGATAAACGCGATGTCGTATTGTTCGCATGTCTCCGCAAAATCGGCATTTTCAGACAGAAATCCGTAGCCGGGATGAATAGCGTCGGCCCCTGCATGCAAAGCAACGGCGATCAGACGGGCCACATTCAAATAGCTGTCCTTGGCGGCCGTCGGCCCAATACAGTAGGCTTCGTCCGCCATGCTCACATGCAAGGCAGCTTTGTCCGCTTGGGAGTATATTGCAACCGTTTTCATATCCAGTTCTTTACATGCCCTTATAATGCGAACGGCGATTTCTCCCCGGTTGGCGATCAATACTTTCTTCAACATGAGATGCTCCCTTCCATCCGTTTGGTTCACGCGATTACTCGGGTTTGACGATAAAGAGTGGCTGCCCGTATTCCACGAATTGCCCGTTCTCGGCGGCGATCTCCACGATTTCTCCTGTTACCTTGGCCGATACTTCCGTGAACAGCTTCATGGCCTCCAGCACGCAAACCACCTTGTCCGGGGTTACCTTGTCTCCAACCTGCACATAAGGCGCTGCTCCTTGCTCAGCCGACGCATAAAACGTGCCGACGGTCGGCGCGACGATCTCGATGAGCTTGAGGGTATCCGCCTCCGTGTTCTTTTCGGGCACTGCCGGATGCTCGCCGCCGTCGGGTTCTGAAGGCTTCGCGGCCGCAGCTTCCGCATGATCCGCTATGGGCTCCGCCGCCGGCTTCGAGCTGCGTTTGTCCGCTTTTGGCGAAAAGAAAGCGTTGTCTTTTACGATTAATAATTTTGCCATCCCATCCGAATATTTAAACTTCTGAACGGGCGATCTGCCGATCAGTTCGATGATGTCTTGCAGCTCTTGTTTCGTAAACACGTTGCCGCCTCCTTGACAGGAATTCGTGAAATCATGAGTCAAAATCTTGTCGTACCGAATTTCGGAATTTAAGTTCCGTTTTTTAATAGTTTGATTGTAGCAACATCTTTCTAAAAAAACAAGATGCTATGTGATGTTTTTTAACATAAAAAAGCCTCAAACCCGCCGAAAATCCGGGGGCTTGAGGCTATTATTCTTTACTTCACGGGAACGACCCGCTTCACCATATGATCATACAAATGTCCGCTGACCTGAAGCTGACCGTCCGCTTCGTAGCCCTTGGCCTCATACAACCGTCTCGCTTTGTCGTTGCTTTCCTCGACGATCAGCGATACTTTGTCGTATCCTCGCCTTGCGGCTTCCGCTTCGAACGCCTCCATCAAAGCCTTGGCAATACCCTGCCCTTGATAGGCCGGATCGACGGCGAGCGAATCCAAATAAAACTCGTCGTCCCGCGCTTCCTTCGTTAGTGTGATATCCGGTTGTCCGTTCGCGGCAAGCCGCTCGACGAGCGGCCGATCCAATTCGGCCGTACGGCTGCCGTGGTAGAACAGTATAAAGCCGACCGGACGTCCATCCCGCTCCGCAACGAGCGTATTCTCATAGCTGAGCCGGTTGTCCTGGCGCTCGAAAAATTCGCGCAAAATATGCTGCGCCTGCTCCGGATCGGTAGTGCCCGTCAAAGTAAACGCAATATCGCCGATGGCGGAATAAATGAGCGGTATGACGCTAGCTGCGTCTCCCGGTTGAGCTTGTCTTATCATAAAAATCCTCCTTAAGCTTCGGCCGCGTAAGTCTTACACGGACTGCAGCCAAACATTTTTGAAATCGATCCAGCCGAGCGAATTGAACGTTACCCCGCGCAAGGACGGATCGTGCACCGTCTGCAGCCCTTTGAACAAGAGGAACAGCACCACATGCTCGTGGTTCATAAGCGCCTCCAGCTCCTGCATCCGGTGCTTGCGATATTCGGGTGACGGAGAGGCCAGCAGGTCAGAGGCGATTTTGTCTACGCGCGCGCTCACCTCTTCGTCCATAACCAGGCGAACATAGCTGTCTTCGCGCAAATACAGCTCCAGCAGCGACACTTCCCCTTCGTCGATCACGAATTGGTGCAGCAGCGCCTCCGCGTTCAACTTATGGTCCCGGACCCGCTGTGCCAGCTCGGAGATCTCATAGCAGACAACCTCCGCCTCGATCCCGAACGCCCGGCAGCGGTCCCGCAGCCAGTATGCGTCCGCCAGATGCTTCCAGATGGCCGCGATCCGGAACGGCTCTCCCGTATACCCCATCTCGTCCAAAAGCTTCCGGGCGACGGACGGATCGAACGCATGATCCTCCTGCCCCAAATAATCGTGAGGCTGCATCCCGGTTGCAGGAAAACGGCGATTTTCGCCGAGACGCTCCACCATGCTTTTCCGGTCCACCAAATGATGGAGCGCTTTGCGAAACCGCACGTCCTGCTGCGGCCCGCCCTGCCGCATATTGTAGGACAACATCGTACAGCCGTTGTTCAACAGCTCGATGCGCTCCCAGGATGCCGTACGGGATAGCTTGCACCTTCGTGGTTGCACAGCATTTTTTCGGAATCGCCGGCTTGGAAGTTGTGCACTTCCTCGGGCGGCAGGAACACCACCTCGACCCGGTCCAGGTGCGCCCGACCTTCGAAATAAGAAGGGTTCGCCGTCAGCACGCACCGGCTTTCGTTCCACAGTTCCAAGCGGAATGGTGGAACATGATGCCTCTCCGCAAATAAAACTTCCAAACGAGGTGGTCCGAACTGCATTCCCAGTAGTGGGCAACCTGCGGCTCCACCGTCTGCCGCTGCTCATTAAAGGTGACCAGCGTATTATACAACTGCTTCATCAAATGCGCTTCGAACGCATAGATCATCCGCCCGGGATCAAGGGTCAGAATCGACCGGAACACCGGAAAACGCAGCGTCTCGACCGGCTTGCTGTCGGCCGTTTCCTTCTTATAGCCGAAATAATCGGACAGCCAGGCCATGAACCGCTCCTTCGTATCCGTTCCTTGACCGAACCGCTCCAGCCACTCCAGCGCATCGTTCAGTCGGCCGCCCTGCACCGCCTGCTTGGACAGTTCCAACAGCAGTTCCTGCGGCTCCATAAGAAACCGGACCCGGGATACATGCCCGCGTCCGCGTCCTGGGCTCCACTCGATCCAGCCGGCGCTTTCCAGCTTTTTAAGAATCATTTTCACATTCCGCTCTGTACAAAGCCAGAGCTCCGTAAGGTTGGCCACCGACACTTCCGGCCACGCTTCCCCCGGCATATGGAAGGTACGATACAGCTCAAAGTATTGGATTTCCAGCATGATCGTTTCAGCCGCTTTCGTTTGGGTTAAGCTTATTGTACTTCTTTTTGGGCTCGGGGTGAACCCAGGGGAATGCTTTCGGGATGCGGGGGGCTAGTCGAGCTGGGCCTTGGCCTGGTGGAACCGGTGAAAATCGCTGGTCAAACGGTGCAGCTTGGCTTCGGTTCTTTTGATGAATTTCGGATTGGTGCTGTCCACTATTTCGTCGATAAGCCAATCCAGCTTCCCTTTTAACTCGACAAGCCAGGAAGCGGGACGGTCCTGCCGGAGCCGCTGCAAATCGTCCGCGAAAGCTTCGGATAAAAAACGGAGCTTCGGCGGCTCCAGCCAACCGCGGACGGCAAAGTGGCGCGGAGTCGTATCGTACCGGAACTGCTGCCCCGGCACTTGATCCCAAAAGTCTTCCCATTCCCGAATCAAGCCGGCTTCATAATAGATATACTTCAAGAAACCGCACAGCCAAGCCGTACAGCTCGTATTGCGCTGTCCGCAGCCGATACCGTCTTCCAGAAACGGGCAGCCTGAGCAGCAGGAGCCGCCGCCCGGAATACAAACTTTACAGATCAGATCCGCTCCCACACCTTCGAGATAAGCCAAACCCGCTTCGATCACTTCTTGTTTGGTCGTCGGGCGCGCAAGCTCTTTTTGTTGCCGAGTCCAAAAGCCGGACATATGCCATCGCCTCTTTCCAACGAATAACCGGTCAAATCTTTGATTATTTGAATATAACAATATTATACGTTCACGGTTTGTTTTACAACCGGCTTCTTATCTGTGGTATGATATTCATATATTCAGACGTTCAACGTTTTAAGGGGCTTAGATCCATGAATCGTGAAATCCAGCAGTTTAAAGCGGAGTTTTTCAAAGCATTGGCGCATCCTATGCGCATCCGGATTCTTGAGGTGCTGTGCGAAGGGGACAAAAACGTTAACGAGCTGCAGGCTATTCTGAGAAGCGAAGGCTCCGCCGTGTCGCAGCATTTGGCCGTACTCCGCAGCAAAAATGTGGTCAGCGGAACCAAAGAAGGAACCTCCGTTATTTATTCTTTACGCGATCCTCTGATTAAAGACCTCCTCGGGGTAGCCAGACAAATCTTCGATAATCATTTGGTGGACGCCATCTCACTGCTTGAAAACATACGCAACGAATAATTATGCCGATGGACGGTTGCAAATGTCGAAAAACCGGTCTCCTTGTGCTTGCAAGGAGCCGGTTTTTTGTTTGTTATCCGTTGATGCGGCGATAAACCTCGTAGCTGCGCCGGGCGCATTCCGAAATCGCGATCGGATGAAAGCCGCTTATTTCCGAATACAGCGTATCGTTCAGCTTCGCAGTCCAATGCTCCGGCAGCCGCTTCGCCCCGTCTATCGCGCCCATGATCGAACCGACGGTTGCGCCGTTGCAGTCGGTGTCCCAGCCGCCGAGCACCGCCGTCGTGACCGCGGTCTCGAAATCGCCGCGGGCGAAGACAAGCGCTGCCGCGCATAAAGCGGCGTTGTTGTTCGTATGCACCGGATGGTAATGCTTGAACGCCTCCCAGATCCGGTCGACCAGCTCGACCTGGTCTTTCGCTTCCCGGGCGATCGCCACCGCTTGTCGGATATCGGAAGCCAGGCGGCAGCGCTGCGGAATTTCGCTCAAACCGATCTCCACGATCCGCTCCGGGTCGGTTTCGACGAACGCCGCGGCGATCATCGCCGCCACGAACATAGCACCGTAGACGCCGTTCTTCACGTGGGAGAACGAAGCGTCCCGCCAAGCGAACTCGGCGGCCAGCTCGGGATGCCCCGCCGCGCCGTAGGCTAATCCGTCCACGCGGATTTGCGCGCCGATCCATTCGCGGTAAGGATTCAAGTGCATCCGCACCCACTCCTTTTGCGCATCGGAATCCGCTTCCCGCTGCCACCCCATCTGGCTGTTCAGCACCGTAAAGTTGACGTAGGACCGCGCCTCGGCGGTGAACACCTTATGAAACGGCAAATGCTTAAGCCATAGGCCGCCGACGTCCCACGAGTCCCAATCCTTTCCCTTCTCCTCCAGCAGCAGCAGACCGAGCACTGTATAACGGATATCGTCGTCGGTTTCCATATACCGGATACGCTCCAGCTCGCTTTCCTTTCCGTAGGGGGCGAGCGCCAGACCGTACCGCTCCTGTGCCCGCGACTGTCCCGGCGTATAATCGCGAATTGGCCAAGCATCCGCTCCTTCGAACCACAGCTTTACGTTGGCCCAGCCGGGATACTCGTCCGTGCCGTACAGGAACGGCCCAATCTCCAGCGGCTTGCCAAGCGCGCAGCCTACGCTTCGTCCGAGCCACGCACCATAAAACTTATCCTTCCACTGCTCCTCCGTCCACTCCGCTCGCAGCTTGCGCGGACCTTCCGGACGCGCCGCCCGGATCTCGTCCAGCCCGTTCGGCTCCGAATACGGGAAGTCCGCCGCGATCGGCAATGCGGACAATTCCTCGTAAACGGTCGTCAGCCTGACGGCATCTTCCCCGGCCTCCTCTAGCTTCGCTTGAAACCCCTCGACGTTGCAGCCTTCTTCCTTCCGCTGCTTGATTTCATCATGCAGCAAAACTTGCAGCGCTTGCCAGCCCCAACCTGCCATCTGCTCTCCCCATTTCCGTATCGAGTGTACAGCCTGCCTGACCTAAGTTGTACTTTCATTGTAATCGGCGGGAGAGCGCGTCGTCGTCTTATTTTCATCCATATTATTCTCAAAAACGGCTAGATTCCTTGCCAACTCGCGATATTCCAGAGGAGCGGACCCGACGATTTGCCGGAACGCGCGATAAAACGGCGCATGGCTTTGGAAGCCGCTAGCAAACATGACGTCCGCCATCGGCAGATCGGTGCTGGCCAGCAGCCGCTTGGCCTCGTTTACGCGCAGCCGGAGCAAATACTGTTTAAACCCGATGCCCAGCTTCTCCTGAAAAAGATGCCGCGCCCGGGACGGGCTTAAGCCAAGCCGGGCAGCTGCGTCATCGAGCGTCAGCGATTCTCGAAATCGCTCGTCGATATAATCGAGCGCTGGCTTGATGCGGTAGTAGGACGTCAATGTCCGGTTCCATTCCGCAGACGACGTTTGTCCGCTGTAATGCCTGAGCAGCAGCGCGCAAATCTGCAAAATTTTCCCCCGCATCATGCCGTGATAGCCTGGCTGCTTGTACCGCTGCTCGTCCGTGAGCTCATGGAACAGCCTTCCGATTCGGCGGGCCGTGTCCAGCTCCCCTGGAATACGGTTCTGAAACTTCGTCGGCAAATAGACGAACGGCAGCAGCAGTTCCCTATCCGCCTGCTCGATCACCATCGGGTCAAAATATAAAAACAGATAATGGCTCGGATTGTCCGCATCCGATGCGGCAGCATGCCGCTCCAGGTGGTTGACGACGAAGACGTCGCCCGGCTGCGCCGCATAAGCCTTTTGCCCGAAATAAAAAGTACCGCTGCCCGATAAACAATAACCGATCTCCAAATGGTCGTGGGTATGAAACGGATCGATATGCACGCGCGGGGACCATTCGAACAGTTGGATTGCCGGTTCATTTCGCATCCTTTTCACATCGCTCCTTGCCTGGCGGGTTACCCTGCCTTGTCAGGGCTTCGTTCTTTTCATTATACCTAAGATTATGCCAAAAAGCGGCACCTGTCCGTCATTGACAAGAACGGATTTCCGGGTGTATATTCCCCATATATTCAAATAATCAAATATATGAAAAGAAGGTCTTGTCATGAAGCGGTCGGGTAGATTTGACGGGTACAGCGCAAAAGATTTTCGCCGGGATCTGATCTCAGGCTCGATTGTCGGGGTTATAGCCATTCCTTTAGGGATGGCTTTTGCCATTGCAGCCGGAGTCAAGCCGCAGTACGGCATTTATACGACGGTGATTGCCGGATTTCTCATCTCGCTGCTCGGCGGGTCCAAATTCCAGATCGGCGGGCCCACGGGCGCGTTCGTTCCAATTTTGTTCGCCATTGTGATGCAGTACGGGTATGAAAATTTGCTGATCGCTGGCGGGCTGGCGGGAATCATCCTAGTCTTGATGGGGGTGTTCAAGCTCGGTGCGCTGATTCAATTTATTCCCCGTCCGGTGACGATCGGCTTTACCGCCGGAATCGCCGTCATCATTTTCACCGGCCAAATCGCGAATTTTCTAGGGCTGAGCGGCATCCGCAAGCATGAGGATTTTTTATCCAACATGAAAGAGATCGGGCTGCACCTGTCGACGGTAAACCTATACAGTGTCCTAACGGCGGTCGTGTGTCTCGCTCTGTTATTGGCGACCCCGAAGCTGCTGCCCCGAGTGCCCGGATCACTCGTCGGCCTGCTGGTATCCAGCGTGCTGTCGGTTGTGCTGTTCGAGGGCCGGGTCGATACGATCGGGTCGACGTACGGCGCCATTCCCGGGACGCTTCCCCAGTTTCACGTGCCGGAGGTAACGCTTGAGAAGGTAATCCCGCTTCTTGGCCCGGCCTGCATCATCGCAGCGCTCGGAGGAATCGAGTCGCTCTTGTCGGCGGTCGTAGCCGACGGCATGACGGGAAGCCGCCATCACAGCAACCGCGAGCTGATCGGACAAGGGATTGCAAATATCGTCACCCCGTTGTTCGGCGGAATTCCGGCGACGGGTGCGATTGCCAGAACCGCGGCCAATATTAAGAACGGGGCAGCGAGCCCCGTGTCGGGGATGGTGCACAGCATCTTCGTTCTCCTCGTGCTGATTGTGCTTGCCCCCTCGGCTTCTGCCATTCCGCTGGCCAGCATGGCGCCAATCCTGATGATTGTGGCCTGGAATATGAGCGAGCGCAGAGAGTTTGTTCATATTGCGAAAACAAGAACAGCCGATTCCGTCGTCCTGATCATTACTTTCTTGCTTACTGTGCTGACCGATCTGACAACGGCTGTAATCGCCGGGCTTATTCTAGCGGTCGTTCTGTTCGTCCGGCGGATGAGCGGCATGCTCAGGGTGACCAAGGTTTTGCCTGACCCGGCTTCTCACCGCGGGAAAGTGGCTTCTCATATCGTAAACGAGAGCCATGACTGTCCACAGATTGCGATTATTACGGTGGAGGGAGCGTTGTTTTTCGGAGCGGGGACGCTGTTTGAAAAATCGATTTCGGGGACGCTCGACGAACGGCCGAAAACCGTGATCCTGCGCCTCGGCAAAGTGCTGTTCATGGACACGACGGGAGAATCGTATTTGGCCGGCGTGGTCCGGGATATCGTCCGGCAAGGCGGCATTGTTCTCATCTCGGGCCTGCAGCCTCAGCCCCGGGACGTGTTAAACCGAACCAGACTTGACGAGTTGATCGGAAAAGAGCACTTTTTTGCGCATACAGGCGATGCGATCGATTACGCTTTGACCCGGTTGGAGCACCGGAAGTGTCTGGGCTGCCGGCATTTTGCCTTTCGGGAGTGCGCCACCCTATCTCAACCGGATATCGCAAACGAGCATTAAAAAAGCAGCCCCTGCCAAGTCGAGCTTGGCGGGGCTGCCGCGTTATTGAAAAGTTTAGCCTTCCATTAAGCTGTTCAGCGGAACCTCTTGCTCCTGCTCCGGCTGGCCGAGCGGATAAATTCTGGCGGACTCCCGTTCTTCGTCCACATGCTGGATATAAATCGGAACTCCTTCGTACGTCACGTCCACCATTACCGGCGAGGCGGCGATTTCCTGGGCACGCTGCTTATTCATGGCTATGACCTCCTTTGGATTAGGTAACCGTCATAGTATGCGTATAAGCGACTGGAATATGCTTCCGGCTTCCGCTTTGGAATTCGATTTAAGCCCCGTTTACCGGATAATGACCGCGTACACCTTGCCCGGACCGTGGATGCCGATCGTCAGATCGTTCTCGATGTCGGCGCTGCGGCTCGGCCCGGTAATCAGGTTAAGCGACGAAGCGTACTGTGCCGGCAGCTGTTTGCCGCGGGTGATCTGCTCGAATGCCTCACCCATCCGGTTCACAAGCTGATCGGCCCGGAAGACGGCGAACAAAATTTCCGTCAGCAAGCTCACCGAGCGGCCACGCTGCGGGGAGCATTGGAGCACCAAGGTGCTCGTATTCGCGACGGCGAAATCGGGCCAGACGATCCCGAGCTGGCAGCGCTCGGTTCGCTTCAGCAGCTCGCTCCGCTGCGCCCAGTTCGCGCCTCCCGCCGCCTTCGGCCATGCCTCGCTGTCGCCTGCTTCCACCGGCAGCCATGGCGCGACGGCGATGCCGGAGGCAGCCAGCGCCTCGTCCAAGCCAAGCGCCGTCAGGCCTTCGTGCTCCCAGCGGGACACGTGTGTCACGCCAAGCTCGGCGGCGATGTCCTGCAACCAAGCGCCGATTTTGTCCGCTGCCTCGGCTTCATCCACCACCAGCACCTTGCCGGTCAAAGCCTGCCAGTTCCGGGCAAACAGCTCGATCTTTTCCTCCGTTGAAGGCTTGATCTGCTTGTAAAACTCCGGCGCGCCGCGAAATGGATGCGCTGGAACCGCCGCCGGGACCTCCCGGCGTCCCAGCCTCGACGACACATTCGCGATAAACGCTTCGCGGCCGCGGATCGTTCCGTTACTCATGGCGCCCGCCTCCTTTCCCAGAGCCATCCGCCTTGCCCCGTCCGGGCACAGCTTGCCCGCGGGCTGCTCCGTCTTCGCTCCGGCCGCCCCGCTGCTTTAGCTCCTGCTGGAGCGTGTCCCAACGGTCGCGGAACGACAGCTTCGGCTTCATCGGGAAATGGCGGGACTGCGTCCAGCCCGCTGCCGGACCCGGCGCCTTCTTGATCACGCCTTTGCTCACGAAAGGCTTCATCATATAGTAGGCGGACTTCGTCGCCATCTTATACAGCGTGACGTTCCCGAACATCGTCTGGAACGTCTTGAAGGCGGCGCGCTCCGCCAGCGGAGTCAGCCCGAGCCGCACCTTGCGCGCCCGCAGCTGCACCAGCATGTCGTGCAGCGGAATTTTGACCGGGCATGCCTCGTGGCAGGCCCCGCACAGACTGGAGGCGTAAGCGAGCTGCCCCGCCTCCTTCATGTCCTGCTGGAGCAGCGGCGTCAGCACCGCCCCGATCGGGCCGCTGTACACGCTGCCGTAGGTGTGGCCGCCCACGTGACGGTACACGGGGCACACGTTCAGACAGGCTGCACAGCGAATGCAGTGCAGCACTTCCTGAAACACCGGATCACCGAGCTGCGCCGACCGCCCGTTGTCCAGCACGATCAGATGAAGCTCCTCCGGCCCGTCGAGCTCGCCTTCGCGTCGCGGCCCGGTGATCATCGACGTGTAAGTCGTCAGCTTCTGCCCGGTAGCGCTGCGGGCAAGCAGGTTCAAGACGACCTCCAGGTCATCATAGGTCGGCACGAGCCGCTCCATGCCCATGACGACGACGTGGCACTTTGGCAGCGTCGTCACCATCCGCCCGTTGCCTTCGTTGGACACGAGCGTGATCGCCCCTGATTCGGCAACGCCGAAATTGCAGCCGGTTAGCCCGATATCCGCTTCCAGAAAATAATTGCGCAGCCGCTGCTTGGCATACTTGGCCAGCACCTTCGTCTCCGGCGCAAACGTCTCGCCCGCTTCCTCCGAGAAAATATCCGCGATCTGCTGCTTATTTTTGTGAATCGCCGGAATGATCAGATGCGACGGCGTCTCCTTCGCGAGCTGCAAGATGTATTCGCCGAGATCCGTTTCGATCGCCTCGATCCCGCGTTCCTCCAAATGACGGTTCAGATGAATTTCCTCCGATACCATCGATTTCCCTTTTGCCACCAGCTTCGCCCGGCGTTTCTCGGCAATTTCCATAAACGTCTTGACCGCCTCATCCCCCGTCTGGCAGAAATAGACGTGGCCTCCGGCTTTGGAAACGTTATCGGTAAACTGCGTCAAATAATAGTCGAGATGTTCCACGACATGCTTGCGGATCTGTCTCCCCCGCTCCCGCCAATCCTCCCAATGGCCGAAATCGTCCGTCACCTGAAGCTTGGCCGTCTTCAGCTTGTCGGTCGTAAACGCAACCGCCTTGCGGAGAAAATCGTTCGTGAGCGCTTCTTCTGTGCGCTTTTTTAAGCCCGTGCCGATCAATTCCTTCTCACTTGCCGTGCCGCTCACCGCGCTTCACTCCTTCCTCCAGCAGCTGGGCCAGATGCATGACGCGCACCGGCTTATTCTCTTTATTCAAACGGCCTCCGATGTTCATCAGACAGCCCATGTCCGTACCGATCAACAGGTCGGCATTCGTCGCGCAGACGTTGGCGGCTTTCTCGCAGACCATCGCTTCCGACATGTCGGCCATCTTGACAGCAAACGTGCCGCCGAAGCCGCAGCAATCTTCCTTGCGGGGCAGCTCGATCAGCTCCAGCCCCTCGATATGCGCCATCAGCTCGCCCGGCTCCTCACGCACCCCGAGCAAACGCATCGCATGGCAGGACGGATGATACGTCGCTTTGCCCTCGTACACGGCGCCGAGGTCTTTGATACCCAGCACGCTGACTAAAAACTGGGAAAACTCGTACGTTTTCCCGATCAGCTTCTCCGCCTTGGCCTTCCACTCCGGCTCATTCTCGAACAGCTGCGGGTAGTAATGGTGGACCATTCCAGTACAGGATCCGGAAGGCGAGACGACATAATCGCTGTGCTCGAATGCGCGGATCAGATTGCGCGCCACCTCGCGGGCTTCATCCTGGTAGCCGCTGTTGTACGCAGGCTGTCCGCAGCAGGTCTGCATTTGAGGAAAATCAACCTCGCAGCCGTATCGGTGCAGAAGCCTGACAACGCTTTCGCCGACTTCCGGGTAGATCTGGTCGGCCAAACATGTAATGAATAAAGAAACTCGCATACAGGTCCCCATCCTTCGATTTATGGTTCCTTCTCTTACTTGTCAGGTTATCAGATAAGTTGTTATTTGAAAAGAGCCTTCTCCATAACAGGCGAAACTTTTTACCGTGGAAAAGCGTCGAATGGGGTGAACGATGAAGGATATTTGAGGTGTTTTGACGTTATATTTCCAAGAAAGGGGTAAACTTCCAATTGGCAATCGTTTGAATAAAATTCTTGGCACGGTCTTCCTGCTCGCCAGCGGAGCCTATTACACCGCCGAGAGGATCGGGACCAAGATTGCTGCAGCGATTCCTGCAGCCGGAGCGGCTGCAAGAGGATCATACGATGCGACGCTGTCCAACCCGACATTTTTTGAAAACTTCTTCGTTTGGTTTTTTATGCTGGTCGGCTTCGTGCTGCTTACGTTCGGCTTTCCGAAAGACAAGGACGGATAGGCCGCTCCGCTCGGCAACGGCCGGTCCTTCCCCTTGTCCTATTTATTCAAATAACGGATCAGTACCTGCTCGACATGAAACAAATGCCGCCGCATCTCGTCCTGCGCAGTCCTCGGATCCTGCCGCTTAATCGCCTCGTACACGGCTTGATGTTCCTGCAGCAGCTGCCGGGAGACCGTGCGGTTCGCATACATTTGCAGCCGGCGCGTTTCGCGGATCGCGGTCTGCATCTGCGATGAGATCGATTCGATCATCCGCGCCATGATCGAATTGTGCGTCGCTTGGGCGAGTACTAGATGAAACTCGATATCCGCCCGCTCGCCTTCCTCTTCGTCGCCCAGATGCTCCTCCATCCGCTTGAGCACCGCCTCGAAGCGCCGCAAGTCTTCCTCCGTCCGTTTCTCCGCCGCAAGTGCCGCATTGGAAACCTCCAGCGCTTGGCGCGCCTCGATCAGCTCCATCACCGTGTCCCGGCTCATCAGCAGCGAATTAAATTCCGGCAAATCCACGTCCTGCGACTCGATGCTGCGTACATAGCTGCCTTCCCCTTGGTAGCTTTCCACCAGCCCCATCGCTTTGAGCGCACTGAGCGCTTCCCGGATCGTGGAGCGCCCCACTTGGTAGCTCTCTGACAGCTCCTTCGTGGAAGGAAGCTTATCGCCCGGCTTCAGCGCACCGCCGACGATCTGCTCTTTGATTTGCTCGGCGATGGCTTCGGAAATTTTGCGCGGCGTAATTTTTTGAATTTCCACCTTCCCGTCCCCCCGTTCGTCTTGACGCGTCATTTCCATTATACCCGCTTTGGCAAGGAGCTCAACCGGACGCACCCGCCGCTTGAACGCGGCAGCAGCCCGTCCGAGAAGAACGGGAATGGCGCGCCCTCCGGTTCATGAACCGTTGTTTTGACGGGCCGTCTGCTCGTCCAGCCAAAGGAGAACGTCCTGCATCACTGCATCGCGATTGATCTCGTTCAGCATCTCGTGACGGCCTTGCGGATACAGTTTGCAAGTCACATGCCGCAAGCCCAGCTCCCGGTATATACCGGCCAATTCAACAACCCCTTTTCCTCTACGTCCGACCGGATCCAGCTCGCCGGAAAATAAATAGACCGGCATATCGACCGGAATCCGACGCATGTTCCGCTCATCGTGAATCTCTTGCAGCCCGCGGAAAAAATCGATCCAGAAGCCCGCCGTCATCGCAAAACCGCACTCCGGGTCCGCAGCAAAAAGGTCGACTTCGCGTTCGTCGCGGCTGAGCCAATCGAACGGCGTCCGATTCGGCCGAAACTGGCGGTTATAGCTGCCGAGCGTAAGTCTCATCAGCAGCTCGCTGCGATGCTGCTCCCCTTTGCGGGCCGCCAGTCTCCGGGCCAGCGCGCTGCCGATTCCAAGCAGCTTCTGCGGCCCGTTCGTTCCGGACAAGACGATGCCGTCCACTTTCTCGGGAAATAAGTACATATATTTTTGAGTCAAAAATGACCCCATGCTGTGGCCGAATACGTAAAAAGGAACATCCGAAAATCGTTCGCGAATCAGGTCCGTTAGCTGCCCCATCGCTTCCGCCATGCGTTGAAAGCCGTTCTCGCCGATGACGCCGAACCGCTCCGGGCTGCCCGCCGTCCGGCCGTGCCCTCGATGGTCGTTGGCATACACCGCATAGCCCGCCTCCGTCAGCACCCCGGCGAATCGCTCGTAACGAGCGGCCGTTTCGGCCATCCCGTGCGCGATTTGTATCACGCCCTTCACCGGCACATCCTCTTCCGGCAGCCATTCGTATACGAATATCGCTTCCCCGTCAGCGTCGGGAAATGTAAATTGTCTGTCTCTCATCGGACTCCTCCGTTCTCCCGAATATCCTACCGTCCTATTATAGGACGAATTCCTCCCTCCGGGAAAGATGTCTCCGTCCATAAAAAAAACGCCTGATTTGCTCAGGCGCTTTACCTCAAGTGGTTTCGGTCAAAACATCCGTACAATCGCGTCCCGGCCCTTCATTCCCGGCACCACGCCGAGCGACTCGGCTCCGTAGGTGACCGACTCCAGCGGCGCTTCCAAAAGCTCCTCGATCGTCCGCACGCCCGTTGCTCGGGCGGCGATAATGCCCCGTTCCCTCAAACGTTCATTCAGCAGTCCCACATCAAGCGCGCCGCACATAATGTACCCTTTGTCGGTCGTCACCGCAAGCAGATTCGTCTTCGGCAGCTTCACCTCGATCGCCAGCGCCGTGTGCCCATCCAACTCCACCGGTTCCATGCGCATCATTGCCCCAAGCATCCCCTTTAACACCCGTATGCCTATACTATATGCCCTTGGGCTTTCATCCGTGCACGGGGTCGGGGAATTATGAAATGCTACCCAATGTCAAGATACGATTTTTTGAAAAATAAGAGATAAAATACTAAACTCCGGAAATTATATCTTTTGCCAATTCAATTAATTCTTTTGTTTCATTGCGATTTACTTTAGAAATATCAAATGGCTCCCCATTTATGACCATTTTTTCTATACTACTGTTATCTAATTGCTCGATTTGAGGAGCTTCTCCAATAAAAGTACAATGAATTAGGGTACTCATAAAAAATTGGGTTCCAATAAATGTGCAGTTTTCAAAACGACAATATCTAAGATCAACTCTCTTTAGGTTGGCAGAATTGAAATTGCAGTTAATAAAAACAAGATCTCTTCCCACAAGTTTATTTAAATTTGCCTTGTAAAAAGATGTATTTTGTATTGGTTCACCGTCGTTGTTTAAGCCAATTTTGTGCAAATTCGCATATTCAAATGAACAATCAATTAATATGGAGCTGATTCCAGATTTTATATCTGTATAATCAAGCCTTACATCTTTTAATACACTTCTTGTAATCGACGTTATAGTTGAACATGATAAATCTATATTATGTAAGTTTTGATAAGAAAAACATTTCAAGTCCAAACCTCTAAAGTCTCGTTTTGACGATATCTCACCAAAAGGAGAATTAGGAAAATTAACATTTGCATCTTGACGATTACGCCAATCTTTTTTCCATAAAACTTTGTTTAATTGAGCGACATAATCTTCGTCCCATCTGTTTTTCAATGCTTCTATTTCTTTCTTTTTGAATGCCAAATTAACTCAATCCTTTTCATAATCTCCCTGACTACCGCAAATTTACGATACCATAATATAACATTATTTTTCGACAGTGAATTACTATTTCAAACTCCCGCTTTAATGTAAATAAATGAGAGCTAGTTATGATATCCACAAGGAAGCGTACTATGAGTCAACATTGGGATTAAGGAGAAAGACATGAAAATGTGTCACTAACAATAGCCGCTTTTAAGGGCGGTTCTTCAAAAGATTGATATGAAAAATTCGCTAATTCTAACTTGAAATAAAATGCACGACGCCAATAACAATTAACAGTGAAAAATAAATGACCACCAGCCATAGAATGATTTTGACAACTCTGGCTAAAAGCGACTCTTTCGTTGGAGAACTCATTTTGCGATCAACTCCAATTCGGATAGTCCCTCAAATGATATAACAATGCTCAATACGCTGGGCTATAGACAATTTACCATACAATTACAAACATATCCATAATTACTGAAGAACACAAAAAATTTGACATAGTCCTTTAGATGTAGTATTCTCGCATCATATTTAGTTATTAGGTCCTACCATTTTTATCCTGAACCTAGTTCCAACATACCGCAGCAGCAGCATGCCAATTTCGTACCATACGTCGCTTTCGAACTTCAAGTTATTCCCATCGTATACGAACAGTATTAGGATAATAATTCCAGTCTGTTTACTTCTATTTTCCTATAGTAAAAAATGTTATAGTAAAGATTACGCAAGCATCAAATGAGGAGGAGCCGCCTGTGGAAGCCAGCAAACTGCAAAAACGAAAGTTTTTGTTCAATGTAGACATCATGATTGAGGAAGATACCAACGGGCGAGCCTTGGAGAAGCTGCTGCATCAGCTCAATTCGGAACTTGTAACCGATTATCAAATCAAGCAGGGGATAGAATTAGGTAAAACGATCGAGGCCTCGCTGAAAGAAACCATTCTCAAAAAAGTCGACACGTCTGCCGAGCCGGTGAAAAGCCGGACGAACGCCGCTTCTGCGGAAACCGCCCCGAAAGCTCCATCCGCTTCGAACGCCAAGGTGACCAAGGCTGCGGTGGAAAAACGCCCGGAAGCCGATCCGTTCAAGCAGATCTGGGAAGAAATGAAAACATTTCAACAAAGCAATACGCTTGTGCGTTTGTCCATCGTGAAAGAGAAAGGGGTCAAGCTCAGCATGCCGTGCCGTATTCTAAATACGGACCCATCCAGCGGAAACCTCACGGTCTATCATGTCGACGAAAAGAAAGTCTACTTGCTTAAAATTAACGAAATTGACGATTTTCAGGCCCGCTGAACCGGGCCTTTTTAATTTAAAGGGGGACTCTCCTCGCCGGCCGCAGCCTGCGCAGAGTAAAGCTTCATCAGACACTCCGCGTCAGGAACGGCAAGGGGCGGGCTCAAATAAAAGCCTTGAATGAGATGGCATTCGTTCTCATGCAAAAATCGGAGCTGCTCCTCGGTTTCGACGCCTTCTGCGATCACTTCCATGTTCAAATGCCGGGTCATGGCGATGATCGAAGCGACGATGGCCGCATCGTTCGGATCGGTCATAATGTCGCGCACGAAGGAGCGGTCTATTTTTAATTTATCGATCGGGAATTTTTTCAAGTAGGATAACGAGCTGTAGCCGGTCCCGAAATCGTCGATGCTGATTTTGACCCCGAGCTTCTTGAGCTCATGCAGCAAATCGCTGGCATAATCGACATCCATCGTGCAGCTCTCCGTAATTTCGAGCTCCAGCAGGCCGGGATCGAGCTCCGTTTCCCGAAGCGTCCTGCCGATTTTGGCGCACAGCTGATGCTGCATGAACTGCCGGATCGACAAATTGACCGACACCGGTACGACCTCCAGCCCGGCATCCTGCCACTGCTTGTTCTGCCGGCAGGCTTCCTTCAACGCCCATTCGCCGATGGGCACGATCAGACCGCTGTCTTCCGCGAACGGAATGAACTCTCCCGGCGCAACCAGCCCGCGCTCCGGATGCTGCCACCGGACGAGCGCCTCGAACCCGACAATGCGGCCGGTCGCAATATTGATCTGCGGCTGATAATACAGCAGTAGTTCGTTGTTGGCCAAAGCCCGGCGAAGCTCGCTTTCCAGAGTTAAGCGTTTCAATGATACGGACTTCATCTCGCTGTTGAACAGTTGATAGTTGTTTTTGCCTTTTTCCTTGGATCGGGTCAATGCCATATCCGCGCATTTCATAAGCGAATCCGCAGACTCGTCCTCCTGCGACAGCAGCGATATGCCGATGCTGGCCGTCAGGTGAACTAAATTTTGCCCCAGTACGAAGGGCTCCTCCAGCAAGTCGAAAATTTCCTTTGCGATCGCTCCCACCGGCTCCGCCTCTTGATCAGACACTTGGAAGAAAAACGCAAACTCGTCTCCTTCCGTACGCGCGAGATAATCGTCCGGGCCCACGCAGCGGGAAAACCGTTCCGCTACCTGCAGCAGCAGCATATCTCCGTAATCGTGCCCGAAGCAATCGTTGACGATCTTGAACCGGTCGATATCGACGAACAGGACAGCCAGCGTTCGTTCCCGCCGGGACGCGGCCGCCATCGCGGCGTTCAAATGCTGCACGAACAGTCTGCGGTTCGGAAGCCCCGTCATATCGTCATAATAGGCGAGATGCCGGATCTGCTCTTCGGTTCGCGTCGCGGACGTAATGTCCTGGCAAACGATCAGAACCCCTGTCGTGATCCCCTGCTCCTTCACAGGGACGACCGTCGTATCGAGATCGACGCGGTATCCGTCTTTATGCAGAAGCGACGTTTTGAACGAAAGCGGCGAGCCATGCAGCGCTTCGGTGAAAAAGTTGTTGGTCCTGCCGGACAACTCTTCCGGAAACAGGATGCGCAGGTGCTTCCCTCTCAGCTCTTCCTCCCGGTATCCAAACATGTGTTCCGCTGCCGGATTCCATTGCAGAAAACATCCCCTGGGATCGACCAGCCCTACGGCGCCCGGATGGTGATGGAATAACGCGTTCAATCGGCTGTCCGCCCTGCGAAGCCGTTCCTCCGCCGTACGGCTTCGGGCGTCCGCTTCGGACACAGTCCGGGACAGCCGAACAATACGTTCCCACGAATAAGCCATCAACAGGAAGACAGCGATGCCGAATCCCCATAAGAAAACCCCTCCGGCCCACCAGCAGACGAAGAATCCGACCGCCGTCCCTCCGCATGCGAACAGCATCGTTCTTTTTTCATCACACGGTTGTATTCCATTTGCTGATTCGTCGGTCCTAGGCATGCGGGCCTCCTTTCCCGGAAAGGTACGTTTGTCAGAGTATTCCAATCCCCTATCTTGTCCGTAGAAATTCTACGCACAACTGTCTTTTTCCTGCTAAATCGACAAAAAAAGCGAGTTATTCCAGAAAGGTAGGCATAAAAAAATTCGGCATGAAGACCTGCCGAATGTGGAGAAAGAGACTTAGGACTTATTTTGCCCGAAGGGCCAGAACCAAGGACAGCCAACCGAACAAAAAGGCCACCCCGCCGATAGGGGTAATCGCACCCAACTGCTTTATCCCCGTTATACTCAGAACATACAGACTGCCCGAAAAAACGACGATCCCGACAAACATCGACCAGCCGGCCCGGCGTAAATGTCCGTTGGCCGGAAGCAGGGAGGCAGCAAGTCCAATGGCGATCAGCCCGAGCGAATGCATCATCTGGTACTGGACGCCGGTCTGGAAATTAGCCAGCATATCTGCTGTGAGCTTTCCTTTCAGCGCGTGTGCGCCGAATGCTCCGAGCGCTACCGACAGAAATGCGCAAATGCCGCCAAGAGCCACAAACGTTCTGTTCATCAACTTCACCTCCCTTTCCATGATATAGTATTTTTTCCCCACTGCCAAATGAACAAAATAAGTCCTGCCTTCTCGCCGAATTCGGCTTTGTCAGCAGGACTTCTCACGTTATGCGGATAATGGATGCGCGGGCATTACAATTGGCCGATATCGTGCTGGCCGACAATCAGCGTAATAGGCTCCAGAAAGACACGGGTGATGGCAGGCTTCTTGAGCAAGTCAATCTCAATGTCGATGACCTTGAACCGCTCCTGCTTGCCTTCGCGCTTGTCGTATACCACTTCGAATTCTTTTAGCCCGAGCTGGTACGAAACGACGGAACAACCGATCGTTAAGGCTGGCGCCTCGTGCTCTCCGTGATCGAAAAGTACTTCAGCGATAATTTCTTCGTTCATGTCCACAATTTTGACTGTTTGGCAAATCGCATATTTCATTGCCATCCTCCTCCGGCAGGGGCGAAGCTGATCGTTGCTCTGAAGTGACGTGCCCCCGTTTCATATCACGAATTCGACGTTCTGCGTCCAAACTCCTGCTTTTTTCCAACCGGATGCGGGACAAAAGTTCGTTATTTTTTTGAACGAATCCCGCCACCTACAGTAGATTACACCGTATGCGGTCCCGATTCGCGGGCGTTTCCCCGCATTTTCCGCTCTTGCCGGGCCCATTGAAACACGATAAAGAGAAGCACGAGCAGCTGCGGAACGAACGTTTCCCAAGTCGGGTAGACGCCGAGCCAATTCCAGGAGGGAAGATAGCCGGGCACATGCGCGGGAATCTGTCCCGCGATTTGCAGGGCGTGGATGCTCTGGCCCAAAAATTTGAGAACCAGATAATAGATCAGTACCGTGGCTCCCAGAAAAAACGGACGAATCGGCAGCAGGACGCTTCCCCGGACGATGACGAAGCCGAGCAGAAACAGCAGCAAGGCGGCCGAGCCGATGCCCAGCGCAAGCTGCGCCGGATCGATGGAGGGGGCCATGCCGATGTAGAAAATCGCCGTCTCTGCGCCTTCCCGCAAAATCGAAAGCGCCGCAACCAGGAAAAGGGACCACAGGTTGCCGCTGGCCAGAGCCACGCCGACCTGATTATTAATATACCGATTCCACGTATCGACATGGGATTTGCGGTGAAGCCATGCGCCTACGGTTAACATCAAGAACACAGATACAAGGCCCATGACGCCCTCCAACAGCTCGCGAGTGCTCCCGGAGGCCACATTGGCAATCGTGAAAGTAAGCACGACGGCCAAGACGCCGCTGGCGAGCAGCCCTGCCGCTCCGCCGCTCCATACCCATCCTTGCTTGGAGGCGTTGCCGGTCCGGCGCAAAAAGGCGAGCAGCGCAGCCAGCACGAGCAGCGCCTCAAGTCCTTCACGCAGCAGGATAATCGCGGCATCCCAAGCCGAATAGCTCGTTTGCGCCGTGAACGGCTGAAGCTCCGTCTGCATCTCCGAGACGATGCGGCCCGCCTCCTCCGGCTGCGGAGGATTGGACAGCAGCCTGCTGGCCGCTTCCGTCATCTGCCGTTCGATGCGGTCATACGTGTCCGGGGCTCTTGTGCGAACCTCGCCTTCCACGGAAGGCCAGATCTGGATAAAGGCCTGAAGCTGATCGGCCGCTTCCGCGTTGCGGGCCGCGTCGATGGCATCTGCGGCTTTTTGCAGAATCGCCAGCGCGTCGGCTACCGATTGCTTGCCGGAAGCGGCGGCGTCCTCCCGCAGCTTGCCGCTGGCGTAATCGTCGATAAGCTGGATCAATTCGCGTATGCCCTTGTCGGCCGCTTCCGCCCTCGGGGGCTCCGCCTGCAGCGCGATTCGGATCATGCTTAGCTTCGTCTCGATCTGTCCGTACACGCCGGACGGATCCGACCGGATGGCCGCTTCGCTTTTGGACCACTGGCTGTCGAACTGCTTATAGTGGCTCCGGGCTTTGTCCCAGTCGCTATGCTGTATGTCCGTCTGCGTCTGCCGCAGGATGGGAAGCAGCGCGCCAGCTGCTTGTTTCCCGTCCGCTTTCGAGTCCTTTTTCGCTCCGGCCCCCGCGAATCGGCCGACCGCCTTCGTCAGCTTGGACACGGCCTGGTAGGCCTCGTCGGGCTTGGAAGCGGCATCGGTCACCGCCTTCTTCGCTTCGGCTAAGGCTGACGCGACGCTATCCGCCGCTTCGCCGGAGGGGGCGTTCAGCTTGCGCCATTCCGTCTCGAACTTCTCCAGCTCCGCTGCCGTTTCCTGCCACTTGTGCTCGCCTGCATGAACCAGCGCTCCGCCGACGAGCGGCATCAGCGAGTCGGGTGCCGCCGTTTCGGCGAGCGTGCGGCCGCTCCAGCCGAACAGAAGCACGGCGGCAGCCAGCAGAAGGACGAAGAAGCGTTGTTTGCCATAAGAGCGTATCCCGTATGCTTTTTCCATCTTCATCCACCGGATCACTCGAACAGCCCCTCCCCGATGTAGCCGCCTTGCCGCGCGCCCGGAAAACAGGCGAACAGCGCGCTGCCGACATGCACGATATATTCGTTCAGCTTGTCGCGCTTCGCGAGACGCTGCTGGATCGGGACAAACTGGGTTCTCGGGTCCCGTTGGTAGCAGATGAACAACAGCCCGGCGTCAAGCTGCCCTGTTTGACGGTCGATGCCGCTGGAGTAAGAATACGAGCGGCGCAAGATTTTTTCCGCCGGCTGCTCGCCATGCGCCAGACGAGAATGCGCGGTCAGCGGAATGAGCGGCTGACCGGCTTTGTCCTTGGCATCCAGCGCCAGCGGGTCGGACTCGTTCTTCGCCCCCAAGGGCGCTCCGCTGCTCCGGTATCTCCCGAACGTCGCCTCCTGATCGCTGAGCGTGGAACGGTCCCACACCTCGATCCGCATCCGGATTCGCCGGACGACCATATAGCTGCCGCCGCTCATCCATGCGGGCTGCTCCGAAGGCTGCACCCAGACGATATCGTTCATGGATTGCTTGTCATGGATATCCGGGTTGCCCGTGCCGTCCTTGAAGCCCAGCAAGTTGCGAGGCGTCTCGCCTGCCGGACCGGACCCGCCCGTCCGCTGAAAGCCTTCCTGGGTCCAGCGCAGCACGGCGACGCCCCGGGCAAGCCGCGTCAGATTGCGCAGCGCATGAAAGGCGACCTGCAAATCGTCCGCGCACACCTGCACGCCGATATCCCCGCCGCACCATTCGGGCCGCAGACTGTCTCCGCCAAAGCGGGGCAGATCCGCAAGCGCCTCCGGCCGCTTGGCTCCCAGCCCGAATCGTGCATCGAACATGGAGGGGCCGACGCCGAACGTAATCGTCGTCCGGCACGGATGCAGACCTGCCGCTTCGCCCGTATCCGCGGGCGGCATACTCTGCTGGTCCTCCTCGCCGCCGACCGGCTGCCCCGCCGTCATTTTCGCTGCGGCATCCGTCCAACGGCGGAACAGGTCCTTGACTTCGGACAGCTTCGCGGTCGTCAGATCGAAGGCGGCAAAGCAAATAAAATCCTGCGCAGGCGTCACAATACCCGCTTGGTGCGCATCGTAGAACGGGATAACCTGTTTAGGGCCCGCGTTTGATGCCGTGGAGGCAGCGGGCGCCGCCAGCTTGGCCGTTCCCGCCCACACGCCGCCCACGCCGACCGATCCGAGCAGCAGTCCTACTCCTCCGGCTCCGGCCAGCTTGAGCAGGTCGCGGCGGCTGATGGACGAACGATCCTGCCCGTCTTGCGGCTTTTCGCCTTCCTGACTTTTTTCCGTCATTCGTTTATTCGTCTCATCCATGAATTACGCCCCCAGCAGCTTGCCCATGCCCGACAGTGGCTCTGCCAGCGCATCGATGGCTTGGCTCAGCTTTTTGGTTTGCTCTTGCGTCAGCTCCGTGTATGAAACGTAGCCACTGCCTTTTTTAAACGGTGCGAGCGCTTGGTTCAATTCCACGAAGCGCGTTCCGATCGTTTTTGCCAAAGCGGCGTCTTTTTTCTCAAGCTCGGGCTTCAAGAGCTCGAAAATCTTGTTCGCTCCCTCGACGTTTGCGGCGAAATCGTACAGGTCTGTATGGGAATAACGCTCCTCTTCCCCGGTCACTTTTCTGGACGACACTTCGTTCAGCAGCTCCACGGCGCCGGTGACGAGCATATTCTCCTCGATGTCCACCGTCTCGACCTTAGCCCGCAGCAGCTTGCTGTCGCTCAGCAAACGGTCGGCCGTCTCTTCCATGCCTTTGGTCGTTTGCTCGGTCCAGAGCGTTTTCTCGATCCGGTGGAAGCCCCGCCATTCCTTCTCGTCCACGTCGCCTTCCCTCGCATCGATGTTCGGGTCGAGGTCGCCTAAAGATTCAGCAATCGGCTCGATCCGCTCATAGAACATCCGCGTCGGGGCGTATAGCTCCTGACTCTTTTTCAAATCTCCGGATTTGACGGCTGCCGTAAATTCGCCCGTTGCTTTGACGAACGCATCGCACTGCTCAATGACAAACTTCCGGTACTGCTCCGTTGCGTTTTTTAAATCTACCGCAGCAGCCGCAGGTTTCGCGGCCGTATCGCTTGCGGACGGCGCAGAGGCCGGCTGGGCTGCTTTCTTGGTATTCTCACCGCATCCGGCAAGCAGCAGTGCAGAGCAAAGCACGATGGAGGAAACGGCCGTGAACGTCTTGGACATAAATTCAATCTCCCTTTTACCTAATCATTATCCTCGTTTTCGTGATAATGATAATTATTATCAGTGATAAATTATCATAGAAGTGGATGTTTTTCAATGAAAAATTTTAGCATTAAAGTTTATTCGATATTTGGACAAAAAAACCTCAATCTCCAAAAAATGTCGAAGATTGAGGTTTTGTTTTTAATCGGCGTCGGCCGACGGATTGGCATGCATCTCGGCATACAGCCCCCGCAGCGCCAAAAGCTGCTCGTGCGTGCCCCGCTCGACAATCTCGCCTCCGCGCACGACGAGAATCAGGTCGGCCTCCTGAATCGTGCTGAGCCGGTGGGCGATGACGAAGCTGGTCCGCCCTTGCATGAGCGCCTTCATCGCTTCCTGAATGTGCATCTCCGTGCGCGTATCGACGCTGCTGGTCGCTTCGTCCAGAATCAGGATGGACGGGTCGGAAAGAATCGCCCTGGCAATCGTAAGCAGCTGCCGCTGCCCATGGCTCAGATTGCCGCCTTCCGCCGAGAGCGGCGTATCGTACCCTTGAGGCAGCTTGCGGATGAAGCCGTCCGCGTTTGCCAGCTTGGCTGCCGACCGAATCTCCTCCTCCGTCGCGTCCAGCCGCCCGTACCGGATGTTGTCGCGAATCGTGCCGGAGAACAGATGCGCGTCCTGCAGCACCATGCCGAGACGGCTTCTGAGGCCGTTTTTGTCCCACTCCTGGATATCTTTCCCGTCGATTCGGATCGTCCCTTCGGAAATATCGTAGAAACGGGTGAGCAAGTTCATGATCGTCGTTTTGCCCGATCCGGTCGGACCGACCAAGGCGACGACTTGCCCCGGCTGAGCAGCGAACGATACTCCCTGGAGAACCGGCGTGTCGCTGTAGCCGAACGTTACCCGGTCGAACTCGACTTCCCCGCGGATGGCTTCCTGCGCCTTCCGGCTGCCCGTAGTCCCGAACTCCGTCTCGGTATCCAGAATCTCAAACACCCGTTCCGCTCCGGCCACGCCGGATTGAATCATATTGTACTGGTTCGCCAGCTCGTTGACCGGACCGCTGAATTGCTTGGAGTAATTCAGGAAGCTGACGATGACTCCGATCGTCGTCCAGCCGTTGTACGCCATCCAGCCTCCGGCCACCGCCAGCAAAATGAAGCTCGTATGGTTCAACAGGTTCATGAACGGGCCCATCATGCCGGAAAAAATTTGCGCCCGCGTCCCCGCCTGCCGCAGCTTGGCGTTTATCTCTTGAAACTGCCGGGCCGCCAGCTCCTCGCGGTTGTAGATTTTGACGACCTTCTGCCCGGAGATTGTCTCCTCGATGAAGCCGTTCAGCGCGCCGAGGTGGCGCTGCTGTTCCTTGAATTGGCTTTTGGTGCGCTTGCCGATTTGCCGGGCGACGGCGGTGGCAAGCGGAATGATCACCAGCGCGACGAGCGTCAGCCATCCGTTCAGCAGCAGCATCATCGTCAGCGATCCGAGCAGCATGACAATGCTCGTGATGAGCTGCAGCAAGCTTTGGTTCAGCGTGTTCGAAACGTTGTCGATGTCGTTCGTCGTTCGGCTCATCAGCTCCCCGTGCGGCGTCTTGTCGAAGAAGCGTACCGGGAGCTCCTGCATATGGGCGAACAGGTCGCCCCGCAGTTCCCACACCGTCCGCCCGGCGATGCCGGACATGACGTACGTTTGCAGCCACGAAACGGCGCTGCCGCCGATATAGACGGCCAGCAGAAGTACGCACAGCCACAGCAGGCCGTTCGGATCGCGAAGCGTAATATAGCGGTCGATCGCCGCTCCGATCAAATACGGTCCCGCGAGGGACAGCACGAGCCCGAGCAGCACAAGCGCGATGACGCCGGCCAACGCCGCCCGCTGCCGTTTCAAATACCCCCACAGCCGCCGAATGGCAGCCCGGGTGTTCTTGGCCTTGACCTTAGGCATCGGTTCGCCCCGGCGTCCGAATCCGAACGCCGCCGCCGGAAGATCCGCCGTTTTTTTTCCGTCAGGACGAGCTGAGGGCTGAGCTTGAGGTGCCATGGACGCTCGCCTCCTTTCCGTGCTGGGAGCGGTAAATATCGCGGTAAATCGTGCTGCTCCGCATCAGCTCCCGGTGCCTGCCCCGGGCGGCAATCGCGCCATCCTCCAGCACGAGGATCAGATCCGCTTCCGTCACCGACGCAATGCGCTGGGCGATGACGATGCAGGTCGTTTCGCTCTGCAAAGCTTCCAAAGACTCGCGGATGCGAGCTTCCGTCACCAGATCGACGGCGCTCGTACTGTCGTCGAGAATAAGAACTTTGGGCCGGAGCAACAGCGCCCGCGCGATGGATAAACGCTGCTTTTGGCCGCCCGACAGATTGATGCCCCGCTGGCCCAGCTCCGTATCGTAGCCGTCCGGCATACGTTCGATGAATTCATGAGCCTGCGCCGCTCTGGCCGCCGCCTCGACTTCCTCCTGCGAAGCGTCCGGCCGCCCGTATCGGATGTTGTCGCGAATTGTCCCGCTGAACAGGATCGCCTGCTGCAGCACGATGCCGACTTGACTGCGCAAATGCTTGGAGTCGATGTCTCTCACATCGGTTCCGTCGACCAGCACCCGACCCTCCGTCGCATCGAACAGCCGTGGGATCAGGCCGACCAAGGACGATTTCCCCGAGCCGGTCGCCCCAAGAATGCCGATCGTCTGACCCGGCTCGACGGCAAAGCAGACGTCTTTCAGCACGAAGTCGGTCTTCCCCGGATCGAACGAGAACGATACCCTGTCGAACCTCAATTGCCCGGCCCGGATCGCGCCGGTTTTGGCCTGCTTGGCTTCCGCAATGCCCGGCTGCGTCTCCAGCACTTCGCGGATGCGATCCGCAGACGCTTTGGCCCGAGAGAACGAAATCAGCAGCATGCCGACGGACAGCAGGGAGAAAAGGAGCTGCGACATATAGCTGAGGTATGCGATCAGGTCGCCCACCGGCATCGTGCCTTCCCACGTCTGCGCGCCTCCGTACCAGAGCACGGCCACGATGCCTGCGTTCAGCACCAGCATCATCAGCGGCATATTGGCGGCAATGGTCCGTGCGGCTTTCAGGGCGATCTCCAGGTGCGCCCGGTTCGCCTTCCCGTAACGCTCACGCTCGACGGCGGAGCGGACGAACGCTTTTACCACACGGATGCCCTTGAGGTTCTCCTGAAGCACCGTGTTCAGCCCGTCCAGCTTTTCCTGCACCCGGCCGAACAGCGGAACCGACAGCCGGATAAGCGTGTACAAAATCATAATCAGGAGCGGCACCACCGCAAGCAGCATCAGCGAGAGCCGCGAGCTGAGCGCGATCATCATTGCGATGCTGCCGACCGCCAGCGACGCACTGCGAACCATGGCGCGCAACAGCATCTGGATCTGGTTCTGCACCTGCATGACATCCCCTGTCAGCCGGGTTACAAGCGATCCCGTCGTCAGCCGATCCAAGTTGTCGAACGAAAAGGTCTGTACTTTTTGAAACAGGCTGAGACGCAGATCCGCCCCAAAGCCGAGCGCCGCCCGGCTGGAAAAAATCGTACAGCCCACACCGCCGAGTAATCCGACAAGCGCAGCACCGATCATCAGCAGGCCCGTATGCCAAATGTGCCCCAGATCGCTGCGCACGACGCCTTCGTTGATGACACTTGCCATCAGCCTCGGCTGCAGCAGATCCATGCACACCTCCAGCACCATAAACAGGGGCGCCAGCAGCGCAGCCCATGTATAAGGCTTCAAATAGGTTCTAAGCTTCCACACATTCATTGTCCTCCGTTTATTTGTCGACTAACTATTCATTCTTAAAATTCCGTTGAAACGTCTCCAAATTATCGCGAACCTGGAGCAGCAGCCGACGGAACAGCATTTTTTCCTCCGGGCTGAAATGCTCGAAGCATTCCGCCTCCAATACCTGCAGCGCTTCCTGGACGCCGGCGGCGGCTTGCCGTCCTTTCCCGGTCAAGTAGACGCGGGACACGCGCTGATCGCCCGGGTCCGGCTTCCGTTCGACGAGCCCCGTCTTCTCCATGCGGTTGATCATCACGGTTAATGTGGGCGGCTTGATGAGCATGCTGTCCGCCAGCTCCTTCTGGCTCTGCCCGTCCCGCTCCGACAACCGCATGAGCAGCGGAGGCTGTCCGGGAAAGACGTCGTATTTCTGAATCATCAGATCGACGCTGTGCCGATGAAGCTTGAGCACATGCCGCATCAGGCGGGTCAGCGAATCGTCGTGCAACATCGAGGAGTCCTCCCTTTAGTTTGTCGGCTAAATAAATTCAGGTTAGGGGATTTTGGAGCTTCTGTCAATGGGGCTTTGGAAATTCGGGAGCACAAATAGCTCTGCTTTGGGAGAAGCGAGGCTGAGCTTGTTGAGAAAGTGGTTAATTGAGGTTATAGAGGTTACGAAGGGGTGGGGTATCTACTTCCGACCGCTGTTGTCATCGGGAAATTTTTATTGAAGCCGCTTATCAGCGGACATTTCCCGAAGACAAAGGCGGCCGCTATCGCTTCTCCAGTGGATACCCCACCTCCGTATGTATCTCTATTCTTGTTAAAAAACCACTTTCTCAATAACAAAAGCCCCGCTTCGGGAGAAGCGGAGCTGTTTTGTTTTAAAGGAGAGCTAGTACACAGTCCGTACCGGCCTGGATTTAAGCAAACTCGTGTGGAATTTTGCGTGCTACGCCGGTTTCCACTGCGGCTTGTGTTACTTTTTTTCTAACCGCTTCTACGACCCGGCTGTTAAAGACGCTCGGAATGATATACTGCTCGTTCAATTCGTCGTCCTCTACGGTGGAGGCGATCGCGTAAGCGGCGGCAAGCTTCATTTCCTCGTTAATGGTCGTCGCCTGGCAATCCAATGCCCCTCTGAAAATGCCGGGGAAGCACAGTACGTTATTTAACTGGTTCGGGTAATCCGACCTTCCGGTTGCCATCACGCGAACGTACGGTTCCGCAATTTCCGGCAGGATCTCCGGCGTCGGATTGGCCATCGCAAATACGATCGGGTCTATCGCCATTTTTTTCAAATCCTCGACACCGATCACCCCCGGACCGGACAGGCCGATAAATACATCCGCATCCTGCATCGCATCCGATAAAGTGCCCGCAATGTTATCCGGGTTCGTATGCTCGGCATACCATTGAAACATGGGATTACTGTACGCTTCACCCCGGCGTATGATCCCAACGGACCGCGAAGCGCCGATGATATGCGTCACTCCGGCAGCCATCAGCATCTTGGTGCAAGCTACCCCGGCGGCGCCGACCCCGCTGAAGACGACTTTAATATCCGTCAGCTTTTTGCCGACCAATTTCAATGCGTTAATCAGTCCCGCCAGCATGACAACGGCCGTCCCATGCTGATCGTCATGAAATACCGGAATATCCAGCTCCTGCTTCAACCGTTCCTCGATTTCAAAGCAGCGCGGAGAGGAAATGTCCTCCAGGTTGATTCCGCCAAACGCCGGCGCAATCGCTTTCACAATCCGGATAATTTCTTCCGTATCCTTCGTATCCAAACAAATCGGAAACGAATCGATGCCCGCCATTTCCTTGAACAGCATCGCTTTTCCTTCCATCACCGGCATAGCCGCGATCGGCCCGATATCTCCGAGCCCGAGGACGGCCGTTCCGTCGCTGACGACCGCCACCGTATTTCTTTTGATTGTCAGCGAATACGCCTTGGCAGGGTCTTCGTGCAGCGCCATACAGACGCGGGCTACACCGGGAGTGTACACATGGGAGAGATCGTCCCGATTCTTGATGGGGACCTTCGAATGGACCTCAAGCTTGCCGCCCAGATGCATTAAGAAGGTGCGGTCGGAAAAGTTAATGATTTTAATTCCCGGCACTTTGGTCACATTTTTAATCAAGGTAGCTTCATTTTCCGCATTGGACACATTCACCGTAATATCGCGGATCGTCGTATTTTTACTTCGGTTCACGTTATCGACAGCGACAATTTCGCCCCCGGTTTCGTGAATCGCATTCGCGATATGAATGAATGGAACATTCGGTTCCGTCTCCATTCGCAAAATAATCGTATAGCTCCCGCTTGTTTGAACTCCCATGACAAATTCTCCTCCCCTGATATCCCCCTGCAAGTGGATCGATACTATCAATGTTGTATCACATTGGAGAGAATAGCCTCCATTAATGTGTAATATTAATATATATGATACAACCTTATTCGTAAAGAGTATGATTGTCAAATCATAGAGGAATGAATCCCGATCATGCATTAAATCTTCCCATCACAATGGTATTATAATAGTTACCGTCAGAAAGAATTTTGTCGTTTTTCAATATACCTTCCACTTCAAAACCAAGCCTTTTATACAGCTCAACAGCCTTGTCGTTGGTTTCCAACACATTCAAGGTCATTTTTTTAATGCCGTTCGCGTCAGCCCAAGTAATCGATTCTTTTAAAAGATTTTTTCCGATACCGTATCCCCAAAACTCTTTTAATACGCATACTCCGAATTCGACTTTATGAGAGAATCGTTTCAAGTAAACTCCTTCGCATCTTGAAAAACCGACTATCCGATCCTGAACGGTGGCGACTAGAAACAAGTTTCTTGGTTGCTCGGTATCGGTTTTAATGATCTGCTCGAAGCCTGCCGGATCGATAAACGCCTCCCCTCTTTCTCGGTCCATATTTTCGGTTTCTCCGTCAATCTGCAATCTTACTTCGGACAATTGTCCGGCGTCTTTTTCCCTTGCGGATCTGATCGTATAATTCAATCCGTTGACGTAAAATTGTTGTGTGCTCGTTAGCATGTTAGGCTCCATTCTTTAAGTTTGTTCCATAGCACGCGCTTCAAAAGAACAAAGCCCCGATATCGAAAAATCCATATCGAGGCACGTGCATGCAAGCAAAATATTCAGTTAA
Source organism: Paenibacillus tyrphae (assembly GCF_000722545.1). Lineage (GTDB taxonomy): Bacteria > Bacillota > Bacilli > Paenibacillales > NBRC-103111 > Paenibacillus_G > Paenibacillus_G tyrfis. Next base: position 147,576 of record NZ_JNVM01000010.1, on the reverse strand, counting down.
ACTATTTTACCATAATTTCCAAAAATCCAAAACATCATAGAATCGATAGCGGTTCGATAGACAATACGAAAATGACAATCGTCACCAAGATCGGATTACTTCTTTCACTGTTTGACAACTCCCGGATGAGAGATACTTAATTTACAAATTGATCGAAGGAGTGTTGTCACCATGAACGCAACCGTATCCCTAGGAATTTCCGTATTAATCTTTCTTCTCATTATTCGCGGTCAATTCCGCGGCATGAGCACCCCCATCAAGAAGCCGGGGATTTCCTTACTGCTGCCGATTTTATACATCTCGACCTCGTTATTTCAATTAATGGACCCGAACCTGCATCTGCAGTCCAGCCAAGTTCTCATCGCGCTGCTGATCGGTCTGGTCATTTCCGTTCCGCTTATTATGACGACGAATTTTGAAGTCCGGGAACACGGGGCGGCGTTTATCAAGCGCAATAAAATCGTGTTTGTCATCCTGATCGTCGTCTTTGCGCTTCGGTTCGTGTTTGTTGGCACGGTTAAGGTTATCGATCCGAGCACGCTGGGCTTTTTGTGCAACTTGGTCACCTTCGGTTATGTGGCTTGCTGGAGAATCGTAAGCTTCATCAAATTCCGCAATGTACTCAAATTGGCTTAGCCGTCACCGGATCTTCTCCCGGTACTGTCCTGGGGTTACTCCCTTGATGGACTTGAACATTTTGGTAAAATACTGCACATCCTCATACCCGACCCGATGCGAGATTTCGTAAATCTTCAGCGTCGGGTCGCTCATCAGTTCCGCCGCTTTATTGACCCTGAACTCCATCAAATATTTCGTATACGAAACGCCGAGCTCCTCTTTGAAAATTTTGCTGAAGTACGACGCGTTCAAGTAAAAGCGCTCGGCTACGGTGTTCAGATTCAGCTCCTCCGAGTAGTGAAGCTCCATATATTCCAACGCTTTCTCGATTACCTTGCGCCTTTTTTTGCTCTGCGAATGTTCCAGAAAGTCGATGATTTTCGTAATGGTATCGCCGAGCAGCCCATGAATTTCGTCCGTCGATTGCGACTGCTGCAGCAGCTCGAAAAAATGCAGGCAGAAATTCGAAAAGTCTTTCGCCGCCCCGCTGCCCTCCACGGCGGTCCTGACAAGCGAATTGACGATATCGATATAAATAAACTTCAAGTCGATCGGGCGGATGCTCCGGTTTTCCCACACGATCTGATCCAGACTCGCCAAGGCTACGGCCTTGTTCCCTACCCGGATATGGTTGATCAGCGCTTCCGTATCGTAAAGCCGATATCCCCTCGTTTTGTTCGGTCCTGTCGCAGTCCTCGTCTCTTTGCCCCGCCCCGTGTCCAAATAGCCGTGGAGCAGCATCTGCTTCGCCTGCCGGTAGGACACGGAAATGTCCAGCAGGTCACCGACCGCTCCGCCTAAGCCAATGATGACGGCGCTGCCGACGATTTTATGAACGATTTTGCGGATATCTTCGAACATCGTCAGGCAGGCGCGGGCCAGCGCATCGTCCTCCTCGAAGGAGGAAACGATGCAGACCACCTCGTCCGCATGGGCGAAGACGATCTCGTTCTCGCACACGTTCGGCAAAAAATCTCGCAGCAAATTGCGCAGCACGAACTGGGTAAAATTCGCATCCGGCTTATTTTCCGGCGGAAACGCTTCCGGCTCCGGCACCTGGAGCACCAAACAAGCATGGCGGAGGCCCTTGTTCTTCAACCCGAAATCGTTCAGCGCCTCGCGCAATTTTGGCTCGTCGGGCTTGTGTCCCATAATCAATTTCGAGAAGAGCATTTCCTTTAATAATGGCAAACGCTTGTTGACCTGATCGTCGGCTTTTTTCAGCAAAGCTTCCTTTTGCCGTTCCGTCTCGATTTGCTCCAGGCAACGCGCGACCACATCAAGCAGATCGTCGTCCTCCACCGGCTTCAAAATATAATCGGAAGCGCCTAAGGAAAGCGCCTTTTTGGCGTACTCAAAATCGCTGAAGCCGCTGATAATAACCACTTTAGCATCAAGCCGTTGCTCCTTGAGCCGCTTGATTAATTCCAGCCCGTCCATACGGGGCATTCGGATATCGGTCAGGATGAGATCCGGCCGCACTTCCCCAGCGAGGGCAAGCGCTTCTTCGCCGCAGGTCGCTTCATGCAGGAAGCCGATGCCCAATTTGCCCCAATCGATCGTATGCACGAGCCGCTCGCGAATCCATGCTTCGTCATCGACTACGATCATGCGGTACATCCGAATCTCCCCTCTCCATCGTCATGACAGGCAGCTTAACGGTCACGCGGGTGCCTTGCCCGTATGCGCTTTCCAGCGTAACACCGTAGGTCATCCCGTATTTTAAACGAATTTGCCGATTCAGGTTGCGCAGCGCGAATCCGGACGATTCCCCCGGATTGTTCCCGTCAAGCATGCTTTGCAGCTTCTCCAGAGCGGCAGGCTCGATACCGATGCCGTCGTCCTCCACGTACAGGAACAAAGCGTGCGATTGCCTTACGGCGGAGATCGTCAGTTGACCTCCTCCCTTGCGCCGTTCGAGCCCGTGGTAAACGGCATTTTCCACGATGGGCTGCAGCAGCAGCTTCGGCACCTGACAGACATACAGCTCCTCGGGAATGTTCAGATCAAAGGTAATGGCGCCCTTATACCGGATATTGAGGATCGTCAAGTAGTTGATCACCAGCTGCACAGCTTCCTTCAGCGTGACGACCTCTTTGCCCGAGCTCAGGCTGATTCTGAAAAATTTGGACAACGCGGCAACCATCTGCGAGATCTCGTCCACTTTTTTGATCCTGGCAATACTATATATGGAGTCGAGCGTGTTGTATAAAAAATGCGGGTTGATCTGCGCCTGCAGCAGCTTGATTTCCGCTTCCTGATTTAAAATTTTTTCATTCTCCAAATCCTGGATCAAGACGTTCAACTCGTCGACCATATCGTTAAACCCTTGATACACCCGCTTGTATTCGTCCCCGCGGTTATCCTTGATCTTGAAATCAAGCCTGCGGTTCTCGATTTTTTGCATGGCCAAGACCAATTTCTCCAAAGGCTTGTAAAAGAAACGGGACAGCAGCAGCGTAATGCCGAAGATCAAAATTCCGGTCACCGAGATGACGATCAGCATAAACTTTTGCATTTCATTGACTTTCCCCAAAATCTCGGAAGCCGGAATCACGACGACATAGCTCCAATTCGTGTAGTCCGAAACGGAATAAACGGCAAACTTCTCTTCGCCCTGTACGGTGATAAAGAAGCTGCCGCTCTTGCTTTTCATGTTTTGGATCGTATCGTTCATGTGGGAATAATCCGCGGTCCTGCTGCCGACGAGCCGGCTGTCCGGGCACGCCACCACCGTGGAGCTCCGATCCAGCACGACGAACTCGCCTGGGATACCGCGCTGAATCTTTTTATAATAATCGCTGATAAAGCTCTCGTTGACATTCGCCGCCAATACCGCGATATCGTGGCCGTCTTCGTCGCTCAACGCCGTCGTAAACGAGATCTGCTTCGCGGTTTCCAACCGCGTTTCGATGCCGTTCAACGAATCGTAATTGACCGGCGCGGACACGAACCAACGGTCCTTCCATTGCCCGCTTTTCGCTTGCTGCACAAAATCGATATGGTCTACGTTGACATCCTCGTAATAGGTCGACTTGGAGTCCATGATCGTATTTTGCTTCACCAAATACAAGTAGAACGAGTCGATGCCCTCCAATATATTCATCACTTTAATCCGTGTAATGAAAAAGCTCAGCAGATCCATGATGCCGTTGTATTTTTCGTTTTTCTCTTCCGGTTTCAGCGGTTCCCCGCGCTTGGCGATGGCGATCAGCCGGTTTTCGGTCAGCAGCATCTTGCTCATGCCCGCCACGTTTTCCAGCGCGGAATCGATGTTGGTCACGGCAAATTGGATGCTGCTGATGACGACCTTGGAGGTTTGGTCCGTGATGGCCTGCTCCGACCATTTGAACAGGATCGTGCTGACCAGAATCATGGGAATGAGAATGACGATAAACATGATCACGAACATTTTCAAGCGAAAGCTCATATTTCGAAGGGCCATGGTATCTTCGTCCTTTATTCATCGTTCGTATCCACATTATACCGTGGCCATCCCTTTTGCGCTTTACCCCTTTTTCTTCATGTATTGAATCGAGGCAATGAGGACGGCGACCAAAATCAGCAGACCGCGCACGATATACTGCACATATTCGTTCACATTGAGCAGCGTCATGGCGTTGATCAGCACCCCGAGGAAAATAAGGCCGATAAACGTCCCCCGTACTTTCCCGATCCCGCCCATCAAGCTGGTGCCGCCAATAATGACGGAGGAAATCGCCATCATTTCCCATCCTTTCCCGAAGGAAAACGACCCGGACATGACTTGGGAGGACACGAGGACGCCGCTAAGTGCCGAACAAAGCTGCACCACGACCATGCAAATGATTTTCACCCGCGGCACATGAATGCCGGACAGCCTTGCCGATTCCGGATTCCCGCCCACGGCGTAGACCGAGCGTCCGAATTTCGTATAGTTCATCACGGTATATACAATGGCGAATACGAGCAGCAGAAGGATCGCAGGAATCGGAACAGAAAGAAATTCGCCCGAGCCCAGCTCGTTGTACCACGACGGCAGCGTCGTCACGGGGAAGCCTTTGGAGACGACCGCCGCCAGCCCGTAAATGACGTTCAACATCGCAAGCGTGACAATAAAGGACGGCATTTTATACTTGGTCATAATCCATCCGTTGAACAGCCCGATCAGCCCCGCCACAACAAAAGAGAGCACGATGCCGACCACGACCGCCTGATCCATCGGCATGATGCCCGAGCTGCTGAGCCACCCGGTCGTAAGACCGATGATGACCCCCGTCAGGGCGACGGTCGAGCCGATGGACAAGTCGATCTCCCCCGCGATAATCACCATCGTCATCCCGAAAGCGATACAGCCCTGCAGCGCGATGTTGCGCAGAATGTTCAGCAGGTTCTCCGACGTTAAGAAGCCGGGAGACGCGAAGGCCATAGCGATCACGATCACGAGCAAAATAAGTTCGAGCACATATTTGTTCAAGCCTTTGCGGATGTCGATACGGGAACTTTTGTTTAATTCCAGCGTTGTCGATTTCATGCGGTTTCTCCTCCCATACTTAACGCGTACAGCTCGTCGATCTTCAGTTCCTCGGGGACGTATTCCCCTTCGATGCGTCCGTCCCGCAAAATCAAAATCCGGTGGCACACCTCAAGCAGCTCCTCCAGCTCGGACGAAACCATAATGCTCGATATGCCCTTACGAGACTGCTCCCAGATGACCTGAAAAATTTGCTGCTTGGCGTTCACGTCGATCCCGCGCGTCGGCTCATCGAAAAACATAATCTTCGGGTCCGTATTCAGCCAGTTGCCGACCACGACCTTCTGCTGATTGCCGCCGGACAACGAAGAAACCGGATGCTCGACGTCGGTCGCTTTGATCTGCAGCTCTTCCATCTGACGGCGCACAAATTCGGCCTCCGTTTTCTTGCGGATCATCGGGCCCTTCGCGATCCGGTCAAGGCTCGCCACACACAGATTGTCGCGGATCGAAGCGAGCTGGATCAGGCCCTCGTGCTTCCGGTCCTCCGGCGTTAAGGCCAAGCCGGCTTTTTTCATTCTCGCAGGAGTCGGCGAATCGATCCGCTGTCCGCAGCAGTAAATTTCGCCGCTATCCAACTGGTCGGCGCCGAAGATTGATTTCAGCAGCTCGGTACGCCCGGAGCCCAGCATGCCGGCGATGCCGAGAATTTCCCCTTTTTTCAATTGGAAGGAGATATCGCGGAATTTGTGTTTTCGCGTCAGCCCTTTGACCTCCAGCACCACCTCGTTGGTCACGCGCAGATCATCCGGACGCGTCCGGATCTCTACATCGCCGAACATCATATGGATCAGTTCTTTCCGGGTGAGACCGGCCATCGGAGCCGTGCCGATAAAATGCCCTTCGCGCAGAACGGTGCACGTATCCGCAATCTCCCACAGCTCATGGAGCCGGTGTGAGACGTAAATGATGATGACGTCTTTTTTCTTCAGCTCGCGGATCATATTGAACAACGAATCAATCTCATTTTTGGCCAAAGCCGAGGTCGGCTCATCCAGTTGAAGCACCTTCGGCTTGAACGTCAGCGCTTTCACAATCTCGATCATTTGCGCCTGACCGACGCTCAAATTCGCCACCAGTTCGTCCGCAGCGATATCGATGTTGTATTCGTTCAGCAGCTCGCGGGTCATGCTGTAGGCTTTCTTCCAGTCGATAAACGGACCTTTCATCGGCAGTCGGCCCAAGAAAATATTTTCCGCCACCGTCATGCCGGGGACGAGACTGAGCTCCTGATATACGATGGCGACTCCTTGGGCGAATGCGTCACCGGGATCTTTAAAGCGCAGCGCGGTGCCATCCAGTATGACTTCTCCTTGCGTCGGCTGGACGGCGCCGGAAAAAATTTTGAGCAGGGTCGATTTGCCGGACCCGTTCTTGCCGAGCAGCGCGTGCACCTTGCCGCTCTCAAACGACACCGTCACCTGATCCAACGCGACCGTGCCGGGGTAATGCTTCGTAATGCTGCGGGTTTCCAATACGCTCATATGCCTTCCCTCGCGATCTCCTCTGGGGCTTCTACCGGCCATCCGGGGCCGCTGCAGCAGCCCCTCCGTCTCCCGATGCGGTTAATAGTCATATCACTTGCTCTTGCTCATTTTGGCATTCAAATCCGCTTCGAACTTGGCGAGGCCTTCGGGATTGGATCGGCTTAGTAGAATTCCGTCAACGCTTGTCGTCTTCCCTTTGTTCGCGCTCACATCTTCGCCCTTCAAGCCCTTGATCAGCAGCTCCATCGCTTTATATCCCATACTGTACGGATCTTGACCCGCAATCGCCTGCAAAATATTGTCCTTCTCCTTCAGCATTGCGATCAACTGATAGCTCGCATCGGTGCCGAACACATACACCTTGCCCGATTTGCCCGCATTCTTCACCGCCATCGCCGCTCCGATCGTGCCGCCCTCGTTAGCCGCCCAGATGACGTTCACGTCCGGGTGAGCCGTCAAAATATCGCCGACGACGGAGACGGCCTTATCCTGCAGCCATGCGTCTTGATCGGCCACGACCTGCACATCGGGGTTTACTTTTTTCACCTCTTCCAAAAAGCCGTTCACCCGGTCGGTGCTTTGCTGCGGAAGCTGGGACTTGTATTGCAGCACGGCGATTTTCGCTTTGCCTCCCAGCTTTTCCTGGATGAAGCGGGCCGCTTCCTTCCCGGTCACCTGACCGATATTTTTGTTGTCCGACGTATAGCCGCCGACGATGAACGGTGCGTTGGTCAAGGAAATGTTCGTGACGGAAACCTTCACGCCCTTGTCGTCCGCCCGCTTAAGCGCAGCCACCGAGGAATCCTGATTAAGCGGTGCGATGGCGATCCCGTCCAGCTTTTGCCCGATATACGTGTTGATCAACTCGGTTTCTTTTCCCTGATCGTTCCCGGTATTGCCCGTCAAAATTTTGACGCCGGCCGTATTGGCGGCATCCTGATAACCGAGCGATAGCAATTTCATAAACTGGTCTTCCTGAAAGACGACGCCGGCAACAACGAGATTCGCTTTTTTCTCTTCTTTTTGGGCCGCGGTTTTCTCTTCCTTTTTCCCGGAATCGCTCGCCACCGGTGTCTGCCCGCAAGCCGCTAACGAGAAGGCCAGCGTAAGCAATGCCATGGAAACCAAACCTTTTTTCAATCTTTTCACATTCAGCACCCCTGACTTTAGTGTGGATTTGTTCCTGCGGAGCATGCGGTCCGCGGGACCCGAAACCGGCATTTCCAAGGCCGCCCGGCTTCTGTTTTTATTCTAAAATGGACGAAGAAAGCCAACAACAAGACTGTTTTTTTATTTGTTGTATTATTTTTGTTTCTTTGGCGATTCACCCGCCGGCGCGGTGACCAAACGGGCGGATGGGCGAAGGGAAGATTCTAGTGTAAGATAGCACGTTTTATGGCACTGTGACGGATAGCAAAATTTCATTGCTTATTCCTCCGCCACGCGCACATAAAATTTTGTGTGTTAACAAAATGATTTATCACAAAAAAACCCCGGAAGAGATTGCTCTCTAAAACCGAGATTTATCGGAAAATAATTCCAATCTTTTCGTGATCATTGTTAGCACCGGCCATGAAATTGGCATTTTAATTTAATCAGGCTCATCGGTGGTAAACTTTTAATCCCTTTTTTTGGGGATTAGTTGAGGATGAACTCTCACTTAGATCTTTAAATTTATAAACCATTTAAAAACTAAAAGGACAGGTAAGCGTCCTAATCTCTCTACCTGTCCTCTTCAAAATATTCGAATCGTTCCCTATTAGTTATAAATAATTCCACAATAAAAAATCCATTTCTATATTACTTGTCAGCTAATCTATCATTGAAACTTCATCGACGTAGAGTGTCCCGCCGCCACCTTTTGCCAATGCGTCTAACCGGATATGAACGCGGGCTTGGGTTGTTCCTGCCGGAGTTTTAAAAGATCCGATAAGGCTGGTGTAGTCCATATTAGCCTTGTATTCCGCAATATTTTCGCTGCCCAACAAATTATAAGCCGCATCATAAAAGTACACAAATACCGATGCCTTAGCATTCATTAGGTCATTAATTCTCAACCGTCCGCTTAGACTATACGTTGTGCCGCTTTTTACCATCGTATCTTGAAAAATATGCAGGCCTCCGCTTGGTATATTGCTAGCGGCTAACTTCTGTGCACGTTGACCCGCACTTACAGGCCACGTTACTACTTGGTAAGCTGGATTTATTCCGGGATCAGCATACGCATTCCAATTATCCGCTACGCCGATTATTCCTGTACTTTCCTCATAACCACCGTTAATCAATAAATTTGCTGCACTTTCCTTTTTAATCGCAAAAGAGTCCGCATGGAGTGTCCCGCCGCCACCTTTTGCCAATGCGTCTAACCGGATATGAACGCGGGCTTGGGTTGTCCCTGCCGGAGTTGTAAAAGAGCCGACAAGGCTGGTGTAGTCTGTGTTAGCCTTGTATTCCGCAATATTTTCGCTGCCCAACAAATTATAAGCCGCATCATAAAAGTACACAAATACCGATGCCTTAGCGTTCATCAGCTCGCTAATTCTCAATCGTCCGCTTAGACTAAACGTTGTGCCGCTTTTTACCATCGTATCCTGAAAAATATGCAAGCCTCCACTTGGTATATTGCTAGCGGCTAACTTCTGTGCACGTTGACCCGCACTTACAGGCCACGTTACTACTTGGTAAACTGGATTTATTCCGGGATCAGCATATGGACTCCAATTGTCCGCTACGCCGTTTGGTCCCTGTATTATCCTCATAACCACCGTTAATCAATAAATTTGCTGCACTTTCCTTTTTAATCGCAAAAGAGTCCGCATGGAGTGTCCCGCCGCCACCTTTTGCCAATGCGTCTAACCGGATATGAACGCGGGCTTGGGTTGTCCCTGCCGGAGTTGTAAAAGAGCCGACAAGGCTGGTGTAGTCCATATTAGCCGTGTATTCCGCAATATTTTCGCTCCCCAACAAATTATAGGCCGCATCATAAAAGTACACAAACACCGATGCCTTAGCATTCATTAGCTCACTAATTCTCAAACGTCCGCTTAGACTATACGTTGTGTCGCTTTTTACCATCGTATCCTGAAAAATATGCAAGCCTCCACTTGGTATATTACTAGCGGCTAGCTTCTGTGCACGTTGCCCCGCACTTACAGGCCACGTTACTACTTGGTAAACTGGATTTATTCCGGGATCGGCATACGCATTCCAATTATCCGCTACGCCGTTTGTCCCTGAATAAGTTTCGAAACTATAATTCGCCATGATGTTATTATTCACCAATTTATTTAACAAGTTCCCGTTTTGGTCGTAATAGTAACTCACAGAACCATCAGACCTAATTTGTTGGGTTAATTTTCCATTTGAATCATAGAAATAAGTATCGGCTAATGCAGACTGTGTAAAACCAGAAGAAAAACTAATAACAACTACTATCAAAATCAATATTTTTATATATATTTTCGTATTCATTTAAAGTTCCTTTCAATAATTGATAAAAAAGCAACCAATAATCCTGTCTACTAATACCGAGTCAATTCTCGAATAATGGTTAAGTGCACATTAATTTTATCGGGCTTCGTCAGTGGTCAACTGCCAATCAATTTGTCTCTACTTCTAGATCGTGAGTATGCATTCTTCGTTCATCCTCATAAGGGATCGATCCAAGCATATCAAACTTGAAATATTGTTCAAAATTGGTTATGGAGTATAGACAAAATGCATGGAATCAATGTATCTCGCATCATAAAATGCTACGGTCAGCTTGGTTTGTGCGTTGTTTAACTCCGCTGCATATACCTGTCCGTTTAGTCGATACGGTTGGTTAGGCTCTACTTCCAAAGCTTGTAATAGCGCCATGCTTCTGCCATTTAAAGCAGTACTGGTCATCTTCTGTGCCCGCTTTCCCGACATCACATACCTGTCTTCATTCTGGTAGCTTGCCAGAACTCCTTGGCTTTCCAAATTTGCCCAACCGTCAGGAGCAAATTCCCATTGGAATCATAGTCGTAATAAATGGTTCCATTTGAAGTCGTAGCTTCCTTTAATGTTCCTTTACTATCGTAAAGATGTTGCGTTTTGACGTTTGCAGCCATGGTCGTTGAAACCCAACTAATACTAAACATGAAACATATTGAAAAGGAAATGAATCTTTTTAGCATGTAATATGAGTGCCTCCAAGAAGTTTTGTTATGATGTTTTTCAGGGCTTATCTTTTTTTGTTAAATTACACCTTTTCCAGATAGCTTGTGTAAATGTAGCTAGCTTGTAACTTTGTTCAGGAGCTCGCTAGACTTAGAAAAAACACAACACGTGGATTAGTCGTGTTGTGTTCAATGAGAGATTAGCTCGCTGATTTTAGAATAGCCCAATACTTTACCTTCCAAGGTATAGGTGTGATCATTGCGTTAGACCAAAATACGTGTACCTCCTGTTTCCTCAGAAAGACCGTAGTTTATGTGATTGCTATATCTTACTTTGTTATTCTTGCAATCCGGATATCGTCCCTCAAATTAGCTCTTCTTAAAACTAACAGCGTCCATAATGAAGGCTCCCGGTGCGGGTGATTCCAAGTGTAAATGGATTCTAGCCATAACTGCATTACCCGGTGCAGTAGTAATGCCTCCGATTGTTGTCCATGTATTCGTCAAGCCTGTTTCCGCTGGTCTAACATCACTTAGCAGGTTACCCGAAGCATCATAATATTGAACAACCATCTGTACCTTACCGCTAGATAGCGCCGTAATATTTACCAGTCCTTTAATTTCATAGGTACTGTTTCCTGTTATGGCTACTTCTTGGTAAATTCCTCCCAAGCCTGCCATTGATACTTGTTGCGCACGGCTTCCTGATACTACTGGCGTCGTAACCACCTTAAAGTCTCCCGCCGCTCCATATCTTGTCCATCCATCCGCTATTCCGTTTTTTCCTGTGTAGATTTCAAAATTTTCGTTATATAGAAGATTTCCATCTAAGCTCTTCTTAAAACTAACAGCGTCCATAATGAAGGCTCCGGGTGCGGTTGATTCCAAGTGCAAATGAATTCTCGCCATGACCGCGTTACCCGGCGCGGTAGTAAGACCTCCGATTGTTGTCCACGCATTCGTCAAGCTCGTCTCCCCCGAACGTTCATCCCTCAACAACTTACCCGCTGCATCATAGTATAGAACGACCAGTTGAACTTTGCCGCTGGATAGCGCCGTAATATTTACCCGACCCTTAATTTCATAAGTACTATTCCCGGTCACGGCCACTTCCTGATAAAGTCCACCTAACCCAGCCATTGATATTTGTTGCGCTTGGTTACCAGACACTACCGGTGAAGAGATCACTTTATATTCTCCCGCTGCTCCATGCCAGTATCCTGTCCATCCGTCTGCTATTCCATTGGTTCCCGTATAGATCTCAAAGCTTTCATTATACAGAAGATTTCCATCTAAGCTCTTCTTAAAACTAACAGCATCCATAATGAAGGCTCCGGGTGCAGGTGATTCCAAGTGCAAATGGATTCTAGCCATAACCGCATTACCCGGTGCAGTAGTAATGCCTCCGATTGTTGTCCATGCATTCGTCAAGCCTGTTTCCGCTGGTCTAGCCGTAGGCATACCCCAAGAGCCTTTCCCACCTACAAGTCATGCAACGCGCTTAGCACAGCCGTAGAGCCGCAGGGCAGGGGAGTGCATGAAGCCTGCAAATATGCGATTGTCAAAGAGCGCATTTGTTGATTCATGGGGACTATCTAGCCACATGCAGCAGCGGTTGTAAATGGGGTTTTCGAGCATTTGAATTTAAAAATAAAATGATTTAGGGTGGGGAGAAGGCAGTAGCACGCTAACCCCCCAGTGTCTTGGGAAAGCAAAGTACGCCTTCACAGGCGCGGGGGTAGCATGATACCAACGGGAGATTTTTGAGGGAGGGCGGTGCAGAACGTTGTACTCGCATCACTAGACGAACAGAAAGGGGGTAATTTGACGCGATAATATTATTAATAACCCCAAGAACTACCCAACCACCAGAATCGCCTACACAGGCATTCTGTGCGTCTGGTGAACGAATAGCCCGCCGCGGCTGCCGCGGGAGGGGGTCGGGGGAGGGTATGAAAAAGAAGCCTACCGAATGTGGTAGACTCCTTGAAAAAATAGTCCCGAGCACCGCGAGAGGGAATATAATGAGAATTTTAATTCTTTCGTTTAATTTGGTCTTTTAATATTTCTTTTAATTGTAGATGGAATTTACACATACTTATGGACTAATTTTCCGTAGCACATGTAAAATTACATAGGGGTAGGTAAAAGATTCGATTTCAAAATGACTATTTTGGTATTTGAAACCGTAGTATTTATACATCCCTTGACTGATGAAATCATGAGCTACTTATTGGGTTATTAACCCCAATAATAGTATAAGGTGCTTACCCTTATTATCGAAAATGTATCTCATTTAAGTAGCTCTCCAATAATCCGATCATTTCCAAGTAGTTTTCCTTGAAATCCCCTGCCTCCTCCATCATATTAATGAATTTCCTATAATGTTTTTCGTCTTCGACAAACTCATATACAGCCTTTCGCGCACTGTCTAAAGATTGAGGAATATCATACTCTATGATATTTTCCAGCATCATACTTCTCTCATCAGGTTTGCATAATGCATGGTATTTTTTATACCAATCATAAACGCATTCGCTCGCTAGAATATAAGGATTTTGGGAAAGATCACATATACGATAAACGTCAGCCGAAAATGTATGTCTTTTCTTTATGAACCCCTTTTTGACAAGACCCTGAATCATTTTACCAACCGTCTTATAGCTTAGACCCGTGTACATTTCCAATGTTTTAAGTGGAACTTGGCAACATCCTTCATCGTTATTCATCCATGACATAAGTTCCCACAATACCGCTTTTTCGTTCGTGGAGAGAAACAAGCATCGTCTTAACGTCTGTGGGACATTTAGAAAATACGTATTATTAGGCGAAGAACAGACTACCGCGTTCTTATATCGTTTTTTATCCTCGCAGCTAAAGATACCCTTGTATGAAAAAGCCCCCTCGTTGTCAATGTAATCGAATTGATTTTGCAATCTATCCAACCATTTATACACCGCCATAATTCCCCATCCCTTTCTTGACTTTAATTGCTTTCACTTTTTCTATACGAATTGTATTAAAGACAGTTAAGACCGCATAAAAGAAAAATCCCCGCACAATGGCGGGGGGAAGCTTACAGAAACAGATTAGAAAGTCATGCCGAATACAGTCATACCTGACATACAGACTCACTGAGCAATCTATAATTTGACACATCCTACAAAAAGCATCATTACGCTTACCCCATTAAAATCAAGGCTTTGCAGTCAATTATAAGCGCACCACAACACCCCAAAACACCATAGCGGGCGGCGGGGGAAACATATGGCGATTCTTGAATTGTCACATCGGAATAATTCATGGATAACAAGTCAGCCTATAGAACAATCGTAAATCCTAAATGAAATAGATTTAGATTGCCGCACCTCGGCACTCTATGTTGTAAGATACTCCGACTCCGTTCAATCTTAGCGGGGGGGTAAGAATAATCGAATTACCTTGGCTTCGTTATCTCCCGCCTGATTAATTGGTGGTGCTTGGTGCGCGTGAGTTGTGGCGGGCGGTAGCTAAAAAAACAGGTCAATCATGGTAGTTTCGAAAAAAACCTTGACTGAGTGATGAGCACTCGATCAAGGTTTTGAACATTATTCTGCCATCCAAATAATCTTTCCATCTGTAGAAGTTATCTTATTAGGCGGATCGGTATGAAGGGAAATTTCAATAAACGAGCTTTTCCCTTTTTGCAACCAACTATAGATACTTCCTTCTTCCTTAATCGGCTTTGACAATATATTTTTAACTTCAATAACTGCAGCATCGTATTCCATGAACCCACTGTCATTCTCATCTAAACCATTGTCAGTCTCATAAATAGTATCTCTAACACCGAGAATCTTAAAGCCACTTTCCCACTCAATTATTATGTCTTCTTTAGGTATTGAAATTATGGCTCTGATCAAAGAATCATATCCCATATATTCCTCCTGTTTTAAGGCGCTGATGGAACAATGTGTGCACCATCTTTGCCATAATGAATAATTCCTTTTGTCGTTTCTTCATACAAACCAGTATCTCTATTGTAATACTCCCCTATAGGTTTACCAAATTCAACCCTTTCTCGCCCAGGTTTGAACATATCGCCTTTGCCTGCATAACTATCGAGTAATTCTTGTGCGGTCTTATTATCCCCATAGAAGGTGCTCTTGTTTTTACCATTTGACAATTCTTGTTTGTAGTTAGGTGTACCTACGATATGTTTTTCCTGATCCCCATGTTTTACTTTAACTGGATAACCGTCAACTTCACGATAAGGACCTTCTGGTACAGATTTCTTACCATAAGCGGGGCCACCATTACCCTTCCCCTCAGCCTTATTAGCAGCACTTCTCAAAGCATTAGCCTCGGCTTGTACCGTCATTTGAGTTAATACAGGCTCCTCAACTGGTTGGGGAGCAACTCGAATGTTTTGCGAACGTGCCCTACCAGTAGATCCTTTTGAAGTTCCTCCAATGCCAATAGATGGGCCTGGAAGCCCTCCTCCACCACCAAGGCTTGTATCTTCCTCGGCAAAATTACCCGTCGAGTCCTTGTAACGTAAAGGGTTATTCAACACATACGTATACAAATTCAAGCTCAGTGGGTTATCAAGCTTCCCTTCATACGTATCCTGACTCATAAAACGGCCTACGGTCGGGTCATAATACCTCGCTCTAAGGTAAATTAACCCACTCTCGTCATCCTGCGGCTCGCCTGTGTAACGATACGGATTATTCATTCCCTCTGTCTTGCTCAGTACGTTACCCCAAATATCGTAGTTATACGTATTAATAATATTCCCCGCGGCGTCTTTAATCGCAACTACATCACCGTGACCGTTGTAGAAATAGTACCCCGACTTTGCTGTCGTGTTGTCTTGTCTCCACAGCAGCTCGTTCCCCCAGATGTTCCGGGCCTTTACATTGCCGTTCCCATCCAATTCCTCAATCACTTTGCCATTCAAGTACACATAACGCGTAAAATTGCCATTGACCGTTTTCGTTGCCCGCAACCCGTCGCCATAGTAGCTGTACGTTGCTTGCTTACCACTGTTGTTATTAAATGTTTTCAATTGGTTCATTGCATTATAGGTATAGCTCTGATCGTTTTCTGGAAGTGCAATCGAACTGACTGTTTCCATAGTCAATCGGTTACCCTTATTATCATACGTGTAATTGTTCTTTCCGCTTGGAAGGCTCTCTTCCTTAATACGATTCAACCCATCATACACAAATCCGTAATTCGTACCATTGCGATTGATACTGCTTATATTCCCGAATCCATCATATCCAAACGTTTCTGTCCAGTTATTAAATTTCTGGGAGGTCAGCTCCTTAAACGCATCCTTTTTCTTTTCTTGGCTCTGCCCATTTGGGTAACCGATCGTATAAATATTTTCATTGGTCGCCGTCCGGTAGGAGGGGGTTATCGTCATCATATCTGGATAGGATACCGATGTAGTCCGATTCATTGTATCGTACCCATAGGTTACCACTTTGTTATCGGGATAAGTTAATCGGTCCATCCGATCATAAGCATCGTAACCCATTTCATAATAACGCCCGCCAACAGTCTGGCCCTTCATCCGCTTCCATTCATCATAAGAGTAATTCAGCGTTTCATTCTCGCTGTTCCTCATTCCTTCTATCAGGCGGGTCATCGGAGCATAATCTTGTTGTAGCCAGTAGATTTCCCCACCAGACGAATTTGTAATACTTGTACGGTTCGGTTCGTTATATGACGTATACGAATATTGGTATGTTTGACCAGCCTTATCGATGTATTTGCTGGTTAAGCCATTGTTCTTATATTCGTACTTCTCCCGCGCACCGCCTGCATTCGTTTTAACCAACGGCCATGCTAATTCATTATACTTCGTTTGCTTCTGTACAGTTCCGTCAATATACTGAGCAATCACTTTCCCAAAACGGTTGTACACATACGTATACACCTGTCCCGCGTCATCCTGCAGATACGCCAGATTTCCCGAACCGTCATAACGGAAGCGAGTCGTCTGGCTCTTCCCACCACTTTGTACTTGCTTCTCTATGACTTGACCTAGTGAATTATACGAGAATATCGTCGTTCGTTCTTTGCTCGGACTTTTCTCGATTTGCTTGATCGTACGCCCATATGGATCGGTATAGGTCCAAGTCTCCTTTCCGTCTGGTTCTACGGTCTTGGTCGTGCGCTGCAATTGGCTCATCAAACTATTAAATGCTGCGTTTGCATAAGTCGCGGTTCTGGTTTCCGACGCTGCATTTGTCTCCGTCTTCACGCCCATCGGCCCATAGGTGTACGTCGTTTTCAACGAATCTTGACCGTAAGGAAGCTTTTGCAGGACCAGCTTTCCCGTGCTGTCGGTTTTAGCAGTCAGCACTGTGCGGTCTTTGCCTTCCAGGGACCGCTGCTCTAATTTTTCTACTTCTCCATAAGGCGTATAGCTCGTAAAGGTATACGAACCTTCGGGAAGTTTTTTGGTTACTTTCCGCTGGGCATCATCGTACGTGTAAGTCGTTGTCCGACTTTCAGCCTGATTTCCTGAGGCTGGGACGAATTTGCTTTGCGTCAGTCTATCCTTGAAATCGTATTCCATCTCAGCCCGGCTGCCGTCAGGATACGACTGCACGCGGAGCCTGTCTCTTAAGTCGTATCCGTAGGATAACGTAATAGGAGTCTGTTCTCCGCCATCGGCAAGTGAAGCCTTCACCGTTTCTTTCAGTACATGAAGTCCGCTGCCATCGTACTCCACCGCTTTTTCCGTTGCGAGCGGCTGTTGATTGTACTGATTTCCAGAACTGGTTTCTCTAATTATATTCGGTACCAATTTTCCCAGGTCGTATTCATAGTCCGTTACAATCGTATCCGTATACGTTTCACCAGGATTCGACGGATTCGGATACATCTCTTTCTTAGTCGCTTTTTTCAAAAAGCCATAGACGGGACTACATGGTTTCATCCCTTTAATTTCAGAGTCGTAGCACATCTTGGTTGTCGTTGTATCATACTCGTAATCTTCCTGATGAACCGTGCGACCATCCGCGGATGTTTTCTTCAACTGGCTGATTTGGTTGTAAATCCCGTTGTAGGCCCATTCCGTTCGATTGCCTTGCGAATCTTCCTGCTTTATCAGAAATCCCATAGCGTTATATTCGTTCTTTTGAAAAACGGCATAATTCGCTAACGAAGCTGGTACGTCATGGGTTCCATTCATCAAAAAATCCCGTATTTGTTGAGGCTTCGTATCATTGGTTATACCATTTCCCCAACGTTTAACGAGGTAGGGCTTAGTTTTTCCCTCATCGTATTGATACGTCGTCATCTCTGAGGAAGCGATCGTGTACTGGGTTCCATCACTTGAAATGGACGAAAGCGGCGAAGGCTCCGCTACTTGATGATTTTCAGAACGCAGTAAGAAGTTTTCTTTATTGATGAAAAATTTGCGTGTTATGGCATCCGTATAGGTTTTATAATCATATGAAACCGTAGTTTCAACCGTGTCTCCACCGCGGTAAGAGCCGCTTCGAGTTAAATGAAAGTCCCCGCGAGGATTGCCAATTTTGGAATAAAGCCAAATCTCGGGAGCCGCCGTGCTATTTCCAGAAACGGATTCGGTTAAAACCTTTGTTTCCCCGGAGCTATTCGTATACTTATAGTATACGTTAACTACCGGATGATACCCGCTGTACGTAATTACAATAGGATCGCTATAATTACGAATGGTTCCTCTTCTACGATTCTGCTCTTCATAATTTCCGTAGTTTTTCCAATTCGGATCGTAACCCTGATAAGCATACTGCGTCGTAAAACCCATATCGTCCGTTGCTTCTTTTAACAACATGAACTTAACGTTTTCGGAGGTTTGTAAATCATAAGAACGCATACGGTTTGAATCTACACCTTGTCCATTCACTCGGATATCCAAGATAGGGTTACCGCTTGCATCGAGATTAAACTCGTAGTTTCCTTTTGTAGCCCGGTCATTGGTATCAGCCTGCCATTGAGGCGAATCGAGATCGTAGTAGGTATATGATTTCCGTGTTTGATTCATTTTTGTATCGAACACGCTGTCTAATCGGATGCCAGGAATACCTCCAGCTATCGAATGCTTTGATTTTTTATATTGTATGTCATGAGTCAGATTACGATTTGCATCATATACCTGAAAGCCGCTAATACTGCGGGTAGCTTCGTCAAGGGGAAGGCGAATTTCTCTACCCATAGAGTCCGTTATAGTAAACAAGCTGCCAGGACTCGTATATGCGTAAATAATTTTATCTCCAAACTGATTGCTCTTGATAACGATCGGGTTTTCATCAGCAAAAAAATATGTAATTTGGTCATCGATCGTTAGCAAACGGCCCGCCCATACGTGCTGCAACTTGACGTTGGCATAGGGGTGGTTATATGGTGTAATCTCATTTTTTTTAAACTTATAGGTGGTGCCATCCTCCAGCGTGATTATTGTATCTAGCGTGTAATCATCACCGCAATATCTACCTATATTTCCGTATTTACACATTTTCAGGTTTTTTTCCAACTTTGCGGAGATGGTCGGAATATTGAGGTACCATCCGTGAGCGATCTGAACAGACGATAATTGAACGCCTTCCACCTTCCAATATTCAAGTCCGTCAATAAACACTAAATGCTCAACATTCGACATCATCGAATTATACCTTCTTATTAACTTCAAATCTAAGCCGTGCTTTCCTGGCAGGAATAGATCCACATCTTCTTGGATGCTTGAACGATGGATCATATCAACCCCATCACCTGTATTCACTTTATAAGGAAGCGGGTCTTCCGGAGCCTTATACGCATAGCCGGATGTTTCTGCCATAGAACGAAACATCGCTTTTCTTTGATAAACGTCACGCGTTACATTTTCCTTTACTTTAGGGTCGACCAGTTGAGGGACTGGAGGCTTTAGCTTGTCTACTGTAATGGGCGTTAATTTCTGCAAACGTTGTTGGGCGTCTTGCGGAAGAGCTTTGACCTTCTCTTTAGCCTGAGCATCTGTCCATGCCAGCATTTCGATAAGCTGTTCTTGCGTTAGCAATTTGGCTAGATTCGGGTAATCATAAGCAGTTGCCTGAAGCATCTGAGATGTATAGGTTTGGCGGATTTCATTAACTTCCTCTAGAGTAAATACCCCCCACTCTGTAGTAACGGCAGAAGAGGATTCAGGTTTAGCGATCTGAGCATTGGCACCATAGACAAATTGGTATACCGCCTGTGTTACATTCTGCTGAGTATCTGTAACGGCAAGTAACGACGGATTCGCTGCCGCACTACCAAATATTAGGAACAGCGAACTAAGCAATGAAAAGCACAAGAAGAAAGAAATAAGTTTACGATATTTTCTGGACATGTGGGCCTCCTATTTTGATCATTCTCATGATTTTTTATTGTTATAAGGATCTTTACTATGTACTCTTCATAGCTAATAATCTCTACCGTTATCCCATTTTGTAAATCCACTATTATCGCTAGGTTGTGGGAAGAGATTAGTTCCTGTTGGAGGGTCAAACGAATATTTACCAGTTGTTGAAGCATCGAAAGGGAGAACAAGCAGTACTATAAATAAATTCAAAAAAAATTATCGAAATTTTTTTGAAATCGTTAGGAACGTCCATAAAATATTTCCATCACATGTCTGATATAAATTCTACAGGACTACATTACTAATATTTTCCGTGTTAAATTATACCTTTGTCAGATGGTGTCTGTATATAGAGGATTATGTAAAAAAATAAATAATCTCCCCTTCACCTGCTGGCACGGTGACCAAACGGGCGGGCCACTCATAGAATGCATCATCCAAGCCGCGGGAGATGAAGATTGTGAGCAAAGCGAAAACTGCCAAAAAGAACGTCCCGATGTCGTCCATCGACAAAACCAAGTTCAACATGAAGGTGGTCACCTCGGATGTGTGCGCCCGCTGCCGCAAATGCCAGCGCGGACTGCGGTATCTCGAGAAAATGTCCCAGCCGGGCGCCGTCGGCAACGGGGTACCCTGCATCCTGACCAAAGGCAAGGCTTACGTTTAGCGTGGTGCTTGTACCGACGAATCGGCGTCCGGCGAAATGAAAAGGGCAAGGTACGCTTCCGGCGGTTCCGGAATTCGTTCCTTGCCCTTTAGTTTGATAGCTTGCGGTCGGCAGCGCTTCTTCTATCCCTTCAGCACGTACGTCCGCCCGCCTTCCGCCTCGAACATCAGCACGCCGTCGCGGACCTCGAACGTCACCGCTGCGCCGTCCGACACCACGGCCGACACCGCCGTCTGCGTCCGAACCTGACATATGCCGCTATGCCCGGCGCGAATCGTCGCTTCCGTCAGCCGGTGATCGTCCCAAGTCAGGCCGACCTCGTAGCCGCCGCGCGCCCGCAGCCCGTAAACGCGGCCCGCCGGCCAAGCCTTCGGCAGCGCCGGCAGCAGCGCCAGCTCCCCTCCGTGGGACTGCAGCAGCATTTCCGCGATCCCGGCCGTGCCTCCGAAGTTGCCATCAATCTGGAACGGGGGATGCGCGTCGAACAGGTTCGGATACGTCGACTGGGCGAGCAGCGCCGCTACGTTCTCGTACGCCTTGTCGCCTTCGCCGAGCCGGGCCCAGAAGTTGATAATCCACGCCCGGCTCCAGCCGGTATGCCCTCCGCCGTGCGCGAGACGCCGCTCCAGCGTCCGCTTGGCCGCCTCTGCCAGCTCCGGCGTGCGGTGAAGGTGAATCATCTCGCCGGGATGCAGCGCGAACAGCTGCGAGATGTGGCGGTGGCCCGGATCGGCCTCCTCGTAATCCTCCAGCCACTCTATGATCTGGCCGTGCCGTCCGATCTGGGGCTGCGGCAGCTTCACCATGGCTTCCGCGAGTCGCCGGCGGAACGCCTCGTCCTGGTCGAGCGTAGCGGCCGCTTCCCGGCACGCCTCGAACAAGGTGAATGCGATCTGCGAATCCATCGCAGGCGCCATGCATAGATTGCCTGTGACTCCGTTCGACAGCACGAACTTGTTCTCGGGCGATATCGACGGTCCCGATAACAGCCGTCCCTGCCCATCCTCCAGCAAATAGTCCAGCAGGAACTGCGCCGCTTCCTTCATGAGAGGATACGCCCGGTCCGCCAAGAACGAACGGTCAAGCCCGAAGCGGTAGTGCTCCCACAGATGAAGCGACAGCCAAGCTGCGCCCATCGGCCAGATCGAGGCGCTAACCGGAATGCCCTCTACATGCGTATCGCCCCACAGATTCGTGTTGTGGTGCGCCATAAATCCGCCGCAGCCGTATACCTCCCGCGCCGTGACCCGGCCGCTTTCGCGCATCCGCTCGATCAAGTCGAACAACGGCTCGTGGCACTCCTGCAAATGGCACACTTCCGCCGGCCAATAGTTCATCTGCGTGTTAATATTAATCGTATACTTCGATTCCCAAGGCGGCGTATAGTTATCGTTCCATATTCCCTGCAGCGTAGCTGCGAGCGAGCCCGGACGCGAACACGACAGCAGCAAGTACCGCCCGAATTGGAAAAAGGTTTCCACCAATCCCGGATCGTCCTGCCCTTCCTTCACGCGCTGCAGCCGTTCATCCGTCGGCAAAGACACCGCCTCATCCGGCTCCGGCTTCGCCAGCTCCAATCCGACCCGTCGGAAATAGCGGGCGTACTCTTCCGTATGCGTGCGCTTCAACTCTTCGTACGGCAGTGATGCCGCCCTTGCTATCTGCTCCAGGCAGACGGCTTTCGGATCGTCATGCCGGAACGTCGTGCCTGCTGCAAGCAAGAGGGTTACCGCATCCGCGCCCTCCACCGAGATAAAGTCGCCGATCGGCTTTACGACGCCACCCTCAGCAATCGCTTTCAAGACCGCGCTGAAGCTGACGCCTTCCGTACCGCACTCACCGTACATGATCATCGTGTCTTCGCCGTATTTTTGGCTGCCCATATCGAACGGCCGGCGCATCATATGCGTGCTGAACGTGAGGCTCCCGGGCCGGTCCGCCGTCAGTCGGACGGCCAGCACCTGATGGACCGTGCTGCTGAAATATTCCCGGGTATAGCGGACGCCGTCCATGTCATAACGGACCCGTACGAGGGCCTGCTCCAGATCGAGCTCCCGTTCGTAAGCTTGCGGCGGCTTATCGTGCCCGAGCATGTACAGGAGCAAATCGCCGAGCGGCTGGTACGGGTGCAAATATTTGGGCGCCGACATTAACGCCATCCGGGCCAAATGCTCCGCTTCCTGCTGCTTGCCTTCCATCAGCAGCCGCCGAACTTCCGGCACGTTCGCCCGCGCGTCGGGATTGTTCGCTTTTTTCGGTCCACCGTACCAGACGGAATCTTCGTTTAATTGAATTTTCTCCTGCCCTATCGTGCCAAACACCATGCCGCCGAGCCGGCCGCCCCCAATAGGAAGCGCCTCCTCCCACCTGCGGGCCGGAGCTGAATACCACAGCGCCAATCGGCTGGAACGTTCCTTCATCCGTCATCCCTCCCCTATATTCTATTTATTGTAGCCGATCGCTCGGCGCGAGGATATGTACTTTCTTACGATTCTTTTGGACAAAAATAAGGTCCAGGCCGAGGTACGCTCGAAACCTGGACTTTCGTTCGGCATGCGGGCCAGTGCCGTCAAAGCGATACTTGCTGCTCGCTCAACCACGCTGTGATATGCTTTTTGAACTTTCGCGCAGCCGGGGAAAGCTGCTTGAAGGATACGGCCGCGAGCACGATCGTGCGGTACGGATCGCCTTCGAGACCGATCATGTGAATGCCGTCCAACGCTTCGTACAGCACCATCGCCGGCAAAATGCTGATCCCGAGCCCGTTTTTCACCATCGCCATGATCGCTTGATCTTCCAGCACTTCGTATTTGATGTTCAGCGACAGCCGGTTCACTTTGATGATGCGCAGCAGGTCGCTTTCCTTGCCCCACTTCGGCATAATGAACGGCTCCGCTTGCAGTTGGGCAAGCGACATGACAGTCATCTCGCGGTAAGGGGACTCGTCTGGCACGATACAGAGCAGGTTGTCCTTAGTCAGCGGGATGATGTCGAAAGGCCGGGCCGCCGTTAACGAAACGAAGCCGAAATCGACCGCGCCGCTCGTAATCCAATCGTTAATTTCGTCGTAGTCGCCCTCCAGCAGCTTAATCTCGATCGCCGGGTGCTCCGCCTGGAACCGCTTCATGATGCCGGGCAGCCATTGGGTGGAAATGCTCGTGAAGGTGCCGATCCGCACCGTTCCGGTCTCCAGCCCTTGAATCGAAGCGACCTCCTGCTTGAGCAGCTCGCTTCGCTGGATAATGTCCCGGACATGCTTCAACACGCGCGCTCCGTTCGGCGTCAGACCGATTCCGGCGCGCCCCCGGGTCAGCAGGGTGAAGCCCCACTCGGACTCCAGACTGGCGATGGCATGGCTAACCGCCGATTGGGTCAGTCCGAGCTTCTCGGCCGTCCGGGTCAGGCTTCCCAACTCGACGACCGTACTGAATACTTCGTATTTGGCCAATGACATGGATCGTCTTCCTTTTCATGAAAATAATTCACATATTATATGATAAACATTCATTTTTCTTATTCATAGTGTACCGTTATACTAATCGATGTGTAAATACATATCGTGTAGGGAGCCGGACAGATGAGAACGGAAGTTAAAGCGGATTTGATGATGCTGGGAGCGACGATGCTATGGGCGTCTTCGTATTTGTTCACCAAAGTCGGATTGCAATCGTTGGAGACATTCAATCTTATTGCTTTGCGGCTGCTGATTGCATTTCTGTTGTCGGCACTTGTCTTTCATAAACGTGTGAGGAGCGCCAGCTGGTCGACGGTGAGTTCGGCTTTTGTGTTGGGCTCGATCTTGTTTCTCTGCTTCGTATTCATCACCTTCGGAGTCCGGTCGACCTCCGCTTCGAACGCAGGCTTTCTTGTCGGTCTCTCGGTGATTTTCGTTCCGATCCTGTCGATCCTTTTCCTGAAAAAAAGACCGGAGGCGCGCCTTCTTCTGTGCATCGGACTCGCCATCGTCGGGATCGGCCTGCTGACGCTGACCTCGTCGCTGACGATCAATCAAGGGGATATTTACTGCTTGCTCGGCTCGTTGCTCTTCGCCGTGCATATGCTCGTTACGGGCTCGGCCGTCAAACAGGGGGATGCGATCGCCCTCGGCGTGCTGCAGCTCGGTTTTGCCGGACTGTGGGCGCTGTCCTTCTCCTTCCTGATGGAGACGCCGAAGCTGCCGGATACGTTCGACGCCTGGACGTCGATCCTCGGCCTGAGCGTCTTATGCAGCGCCGTCGCCTTCGTTCTGCAAGCCAGCGTGCAAAAGTACGCCTCGCCTACCCGAGCGGCGCTGATTTTCGGCATGGAGCCGTTGTTCGCGGCGATCTTCGCTTTTGTTTTTGCAGGGGAAACGTTGACGTCCAGAGGGTACGTCGGCGCGGCGCTGCTGCTGCTCAGCGTATTTCTCGCGCAGACCGATGTGAAGAAGCTGCTCGACGGGAAGCGGCTCGCCGTCAAGAAGCATCGGCCGGTAAGCAAATAGCTTTGAAGAATTTAGAGGAACGCCGATGTCTTAACGACAGCGAAAGAGCATTGATTCGAAAAATAAGACATCTGCGGTGCGCTAACCTGACTGTGCGAAGGCAAAATTATATTTTTCGACACACATAAAGGAACGCATGTTCCTCTATCGTCCGCGATCCAATGTAAAAAGGTACGATAGCGCATCCGAGTTCCTCTAATTTTCGCAACGTACACTTTTCTGGGCGTGGCGTCACGGAGCTGCACGCTTTCCCGGCCGCGGTGTCACGACCCTGCATGGTGCGGTCAGTCCCATTAAGCACGCCCCGCGCACTCCCGCAAATAACAAGATCCCGCCTGCTCCTTTTCAGAGCATGTGCGGGATCTTTTCATCGCGCCTCAAATCTTAAACCGGTAACCCGCGCCCCAGATCGTATCGATATACTGCGGATTGGACGGGTCCTGCTCGATTTTGTCCCGTAGCTTGTGGATATGCACGGTGACGGTCGCGATATCGCCGACCGAATCGTAGCCCCAGATGTGCTCGAACAACTGGTCCTTGCTGAACACGCGGTTCGGATTGGAGGCGAGAAACGTCAGCAGATCGAACTCCCGGGTCGTAAACGTCACTTCCTGATTGTTCACGAACACGCGGCGGGACGACTTGTCGATAAGGAGGCCGCGGATGCGGATTTCCTCCGTCTGCGGAGCCCGGCTGCCGAGCAGCCGATCGTAGCGCGACAGATGCGCCTTCACACGGGCGACTAGCTCACCCGGACTGAACGGCTTGATGATGTAATCGTCGGCGCCGAGGCCCAGGCCGCGGATTTTGTCGATCTCTTCCTTTTTCGCGGATACCATCAGAATCGGAATATCGTGCTTGTCGCGGATTTTCCGGCATATTTCGAAGCCGTCTACTTTGGGCAGCATCAGATCGAGAATGATCAGATCGTAATTCCCCGTGAGCGCCTTCTTCAGCCCCTCGTCCCCGCTGTGCTCCATATCGACCTGATACCCATTGATCTCCAAGTAATCCCTTTCCAGCTCGGCAATGCTCGTTTCGTCTTCGATAATTAAAATATTTTTCATCGCTCAGCCCTCGCCGCCCGTAATTTGATGGAGCGTAAAATAAATGCTCGTGCCTTCGCCAAGCGTGCTTTTAGCCTGAATGACGCCGCCGTGCTCCTCGATAATATGCTTCGCAATGGCAAGGCCCAGCCCGCTGCCTCCGGTGCCGCTGTTCCGCGACGGGTCCGCCCGGTAAAACCGGTCGAAAATATGCGGCAGCGCCTCCGGCGGAATGCCTTGCCCGTTGTCCCTGACTTCCACAATGACCCGTTCGCCGTCGGACTGCATCCGAAGCGTGATGAGTCCCTCTTCCTTATCCATATATTTGATGGCGTTGCCGATCAAATTGACCAGCACCCGCTTCAGCTTCTCCCGGTCGGCCGTAACCCATACCGGAGCTTGCGTCTCCGGAGCGTCGAACCGAAGCGTGACGCCTTTCTTTTCAATGTCAGCGTGCAGCTGCATGTCGAGGGTGCAGTCCTGCAAAAAAGCGTTCAAATGCACCGGTTCAAAATGAAACGGCAGCTTCTTCAAATCCAGCTTGGAAAACAAAAACAGCTCATCGATCAGATGATCCATCTGAACGGCTTTGGCATAGATCGTTTTCAAATATTTGTCCAGCTTATCCGGCGAGTTCGATACGCCGTCCATTATGCCTTCGACATAGCCTTTTATGGCGGTCACGGGCGTTTTCAGATCGTGTGAGATGTTGGAAATAAGCTCCTTGCGGTTCTCTTCGTACTTGAGCTGCACTTCGACGGATTGCTTCAGCCTCCGGCGCATCTGCTCGAAGGACACCGCCAGTTCGCCGATCTCATCCTTCGCCTGCGGATTGACTTCAAAGTCGAGATTGCCTTCGCGAATTTCGCCTGCCGCCCGCTGCAATTGACGAAGCGGACGAATCACGCTGCGCGACACCCAATACGTCAGCAAGCCGTTGGTCAACACGAGAATAACAAGCAGCGAAATAAAAAATGCCGAGGTGTAGGTGCGGAAAATTTTGCCGAAAAAATTCATGTCCGTCGCGATAAAGGCACTCCCCGGACTGCCGTCCTTAAAACGGAAATCCTGCTGCCGGGATAAGAACCAAGGGCCCCGGTCCTTCATCGGCCGGGCATTGAGATCCGAATCCCCCGCCCCGTATGGCGGCAATTTGCCAAGCAGCTCCGGCTTGTTCAGCTTCTCGGACACATAGACGATGCTATCTTTTTTCCGTACGACCAGCCCCATATTGATCGGCCGGAGCCGCTCTTCGAATTGCGCCGTTACCGCCGGGTTCAGCAGCGAATCGGGATCTTGCTCCGTCTTAAGCTTCAATTCGGCGCTGATAGAGGCTTCCTTCTCAATCACTTCTTTGACGGGATTATGTTTCGTATCGACGTTGTACAGCGATTGGACGTCGCCGAAAAAAGCGGCGACAATGATCAAAAACGCTACGCCGGCAAGGATAACCGGTACAATAAGCATCATGAAATAGGAAAGTACCAACCGGACTTTGATGGACATCGCTTCGGTCTCCTAGTATTGTTTTCGCTCGAATAAGGTATAGCCTCCTGTAAAAAACAATATACAACAAGCGGCCAGAAACATAAAGACGTTCAGGATTTTGCCGGACGCCACCGAGGCTCCGAGCCACAGCATATGCCAGTCAGTGTAAGCCGCAGGGGTATACACCGCCAGCGCAGGCACGAAGTACGCGCCAAGCTTCGCCAAAGCGTACAGCAGAATGCAGACCGTCAGCGCGCCGCTGCCGTTTTTGAAAAATTGGGCGATAAAAGCCGCGGCCAATCCGAGCGTGAACAGAGGCAGCAGCGCCGTGACATAAGCGGCGGCCGTCCGGCCCAGTCCCTGCACAACCGCCCCCCCGCCGCCCAGAAACAGCAGGCTTGTCACCGATACGATAAGGGCGATTGCCAAATGCAGCGCCGTGTACCCAAGTATGGCGGCCAACTTAGATGCGAACGCTTGAAATCTTGTGATCGGCCGCGTTAGAAGCAGCTTCATCGTCTTGTCGCCCGCTTCTCCGGCGAACATATCGGACGCCGTCATGAAGAGCAGCAGCGGCAAGTAGACGGCAGTATAAAAGCCAAGCAGGACGACCGGGAAATCCGCAGAGGTCAGCGCCGCTACGCCGAAGCCGAATTGAAGCCGTGAGGCGGCAGCTGCCGCAGCAATCGGGATTAGGGCGGTCAGGACGAGAAAAACAACCGTTTTGCGCCGGGCCAACAGCTTCGCCAGCTCGTTTACCGTATTCGCATAAAAACTAGGCATGCACTTCCGCCCTCCTTTCTTCACGCACTTGTTCCATAAAATAATTCTCGAGCGTCATCGGGTTCGCGCCGCGGACAATATCCGCTACGAAATCTTCCCGAATCAGCCTTCCGTTATACAAAATGCCGATCCGGCTGCACAGCTGTTCCATCTCTGTAATCAGATGACTGGATAAGAAAAACGTAATGTGCTGTTCACGGGCCAGCCGGGCAATCAATTCGCGCATCTCCACCATGCCCTCGATATCGAGCCCGTTCGTCGGCTCATCCAATATAAGCAGCTCCGGCTCGGACAGAATCGCCGCGGCCACGCCCAAACGCTGCTTCATGCCGAGCGAGTATTGGCTTACTTTTTCGTGCTTGAAGGCGGCAAGTCCGACCAGATCCAGCACCTCGTCGATCCGTTTGCGGGACAGCTGCGGGTAAAACCGGGCCGCGAGCTCCAAATTTTTGTAGCCGCTCATGTAATCGTAAGCATCCGCCGTTTCGATAAGTACGCCCACCTTGCTCATCGCTTTCACGAAGTCGGCTGAGGCATCTTGCCCGAACAAGCGCACCTGCCCCCGGTCCGCCCGGCACAGTCCGGCAATGATTTTCATCACGGTCGTCTTGCCGGCACCGTTCGGACCGAAAAATCCGTAAATATCTCCGCGCTGCACTTGCAGCGTAATATTTTCCACGCCGCGCCGGTTGGGGTAAATTTTGGTCAATCCGTTTAGCTCCAGAACAGCTTCCATCGGCTCATCTCCTTATTCATCGAAGCTCAAGCTTTTGTGCGGACGGCGAAGGGCGGCTGACGGGCCGCCCCTCTGTCCCGCTGTGGCAATAGCGCTTATTCTCCGTGTTTTTTCACATCGAGCGTCTTCACTTGCTTGCCGCTCAGATCGACATGATCCGCCGTCGTGCCGTTGAAGTTGGATAAGCCAAAATCGGCAGCAACGACGACTTCGTGGGAAACGCCTTGCGCATCCTTACCGCTGATCGTCAGCGTCATTTGCTGCTTCTCGATCCGGTTGTCCGCGTTGACTTGGGCAGCCAGATCGAACTTGTCGATCTTCACGTCCTGCGTCAGCTTCGGCATGCTGTCTTGCAGTCCCTGGAGCTTATCGCCGAACGGCTCTTGAACGCCTTTATGATGCCCCTCTG
This sequence comes from Paenibacillus tyrphae, assembly GCF_000722545.1. Taxonomy (GTDB): domain Bacteria; phylum Bacillota; class Bacilli; order Paenibacillales; family NBRC-103111; genus Paenibacillus_G; species Paenibacillus_G tyrfis. Next base: position 117,840 of record NZ_JNVM01000010.1, on the reverse strand, counting down.
CGTTTGCAGCCTGCTTCACCACGAGCGATCCGATCGCATTCGCCACCGCCGGAATTTGGCTTCCGCTCAGCTGCATCGAGATGTTCTTCGTCCCGTCCGCTTGCGGCGACAAGGTGACATAATCCTTCAGATTGCCGACCAACGCGTCTACGACATTCTCGACTTCGGCGCTAATGCCATCCGGAGCTTGCCCCCGGTGCTCGCCCGCCTTCCCCTTCCATTGTTTTCCTTCGATGACATTGTATACGTCGTTGTCGCTCGCTTTAACGATTTGCTTGCCGTCCTGCCGGTAGAGATTAATTCCCTGACTTGCTGCGCCACCGTTCAGGTTGATTGCCGCGCTCATTTCGTTCTTCGCCTTATCTTCTTTGACGGTCGACTGCACGTCGAGCAGCTTCGTTCCGTTATCCTTCACCGTGACATTCATTTGCTTCGTCACATTTTGTACCGCGAACGTTTGCTTGACGGCTGACTTATAAGCGTCGTACCCTGGGGCGTCTCCGAGCCCCGCATAGGCGGAACCGATCATAAGCAGGCTTCCGACGGCTACGCTAACTCCGGTTAATGCGACTCGTTTGTTCATGTTTCTTCCTCCTTGGGATTGGGGTTTGAAAGCATCTCCGGCTTCCATAATTCCATCCTAAACGGAAGAGCTAAACATTCTAGAAAACGGAGATTAGCCGTTTCTAAACAAATCATTAAAACTTTATTAACTGGGCATCCCGATTCCTCACGGGATACAAAAAAAACCGGATCGTTCTGATCCGGGGTGGTAGAATTCGACTAAGATTCAACAAGACGCTGGCAATTTTGTTAGGTCTGCCGAACGCTAACCGCCGGTTCAAGCAGGGTTAGCGTGTTGTTGAACGTATTCAGGTTCACGAGAGCCCCGATAGGAATAGCCGCTTTATATTGGCCGTGTCCGGTTGCGAGATTCGTCAGAAGAGGCTTGCCGAGAGGAACGACGAATTCGGTGATTACATTTTCATAGGACTTCTCGTAAGCGGCCGGACAATCCGTACATTCGCCCATGACGATGCCAAGACAGTCCTGGAACTTCCCTGCCAGCTTCAAATGATTCAGATACCTGTATACCGTATTGGCCGGCTCGTGGGTTTCTTCCAGAAACAGCACCTTTCCCCTTGTATCGATCTCGTAAGGCGTACCCAACGTATCGACCACAGAGGTCAGATTGCCGCCGACGATCGGTCCGGTAACATTCCCCGGCACACGGCTGACAAGCGGAACATCCGGCGGATTTACAATGGGGCGGTAAGAAGATATTGACGATACGGCGGTAAAAAACTGGTCGAAATTATACGTGGGAGTTTCCGGTTTGAAATCAATCAGCATGAGGCTGTGAAAAGTAATAAGCCCGCCATACAAGTACAGTGCATTCAGAAGAAACGTCACGTCGCTGTAGCCGGTAATGATTTTCGGATTGCTTCGGATGATGCCGAAATCAAGGTAAGGAAGCATGCCCGACACGCCTACGCCGCCGCGGGTGGGAAGAATCATGTTGACCTGCGGATTGGCGAACATCGTCATCAAGTCGTACGCCCGCTCTTGATCGGTACCGGCGAGAAAGCCGTTACGGGCATACGCATACCGTCCCAGGACGACCTGGAACCCCATCCCTCTCAAAAACTGGACGCGCGCATCAATCACATCTGCTTCCAGCGGACTGCCCATGGCAACGACTCCGATGGTATCGCCTTTTTGCAGCGCAGGCGGTCTAATGGCCATATGCCCACCTTCCTCTCCCAAAGCGTCGTGCGACTTCCGTCTTTTCAAGTATATGGGGGCACATACCTGGCCATCCCTATTTTTCGCTGCATATAAAAATGATTTATCAGAAGCAATCCAAATACCATGAAGTCCTGTTTCCATTAAATCAGCTCTATCGGAATGTAAATTTCCGTTTCGGAATCTTCGTTGTCGGGACCTTGATAGGCAGATCCGTAATATTCAAATTCATAAGGAAGGGTCAAGGCGTATTCCGACTGGGGAAGCCTCGTTTCATAGATGTACTTTTGAGCCTCCAACACGGCTAAAGCCGAGGGATTCTTAGCTAGTTAACGCACGCAGGCCATTTCTGTTTTGTGCAGACTGCTAAGTTAAGAGCTAGCTCATTAGCTCATCCTAGATCAGAGCGTATAGCTATCTAGGCTGATAGACTGTTACCATCTATCACAGGTTGGCGCATGATGTTGATGGCTCCAACTCTGTCGCGGTGTGAGCGATACCCGCATGAACATTGATACGTTCGGTCCATTGCCTTGTTCAGTTTCTCGCAGTTTGGACACGTTTGGGAGGTGTAGGCAGGATGGACTTCGATGATGTTGATACCGGCCAATGCCGCTTTGTATGCGATAAACATTTGCAATTGATGGAACGTCCAGTTATGCAAGTTTTTAGCGTTTTTACGACTTGTTCTTGTCGTTTGGCGAATGTTCGTTAGCTTTTCCATCTTGATGACCGATACTTGTTCTTCGATCGCCATGTTCACGATCTTACGGCTGATTTTGTGGTTTTGGTCTTTTATGTAGCGATGTTCTTTATTTTCTTGCTTACGGATTGCAGAAAGTTTCTTTAACTTGCCCATCTTTCTTCTGCGCTCCTTGTATTTGCGGCGAATGTACTTGTTCTGTCTGCCGTTGCCAACAAATTTCGTCTTACCTGTTGAGGTGACAACAACGGCAGGGATTTTTAAACCCAAGTCAATTCCCATCGCGACATCGCCGGTTGCTTGTTCTGTCTTTCTTTCAACAGAAATTTGTACGTACCACTTGCCCGACTTCTCAACCACTATTAAGAGGCCAAGCTTGCCGCTGGATAGCAAACGTTGTTCGCGTTCCGTTACACGAGCCGAAATCTTGAGTCGCTGTACCTTTCCGTCCAACATAACAGGAAATGCAACGCTATGGTCCCCGAGTGAATAATTCTGGTTATTTACGTAGTAGGCTCTGCGCTTGAGAACCGGACGTTTTCCTTGCTTTTTCGTCTTTTTATGAATGCTTTGCGCATCGCGAATGGCTTGGTTCTTTATGGCGGATGGAAGTTTGGCATCGACATCCTTGGAGGTGAGCTTTGGAAATGTGCCCGATGCTTCCGCTTGTTCGGTTAGGAGATTGACCGTTTTGATGTATTCGCCCCCCATCTCCTTGAGCAGGGAAACATCGTTTGGGAATATTCGAATTTGAACGGTTACGGTTTGCATGGCTTCACCCCCTTGTCTTTTGTTCTTCTACATAACGTTTGATGGTTTCGCTCGAAACATTCCCTGCCGTGCTGACAAAATAGGAACGTGTCCAAAGGCTTGGCAGATGCTTCAAGTGCTTAAATTCTTGACGCAAAAATCGCGAGGTCGCACCTTTCAATTTTGCCATAATGTCCGCTGGAGAATCCGTTGGTCGCACGTTTAAGAATAGTTGCACATGATCAGGCATGACTTCCATCGCAACCATAAGCCAATCGTTTTCCTGACACAGCTCTTGCACAAGCTCTTTAAATCGCGCTTCTACCTGATTCACAAGTACCTTTCTTCGGTATCGCGGGCAAAACACAAAATGATAGTTGATGAGTGATACGGTTGTTGTCGTTCTTCTATATTCTTGTCCCATACACCGATTGTATTAGTTTAAATATACAACTGCAACAACATGAAAGAATGTAGGACAATGAAGCTGTCTAAAGACAGCCCTTGTCCTAAGCCGTTTCATCCCATGCCTAAAGGTAAGGGCTTTCTCGGCTAAGATCTGTAAGGTTCGGAAATGCTCAAGCTCATCTTCCCATTCTCCGATTGAACATAACCGACAGCTATGATTGTAAATGATTTGCTTTCTTGTGTCTGCAACTTCATCATTCTCTTCTTCTTTTTCTTTATTGTACCGGCCCCCCCTGATATTTTCCTGATCCTGCTTGCGCTGTTATGGGCCATTTCGCCCGGTTATTGAACGAAACCTGATTTCATTTGACACGTCCAACGGCAAACAGCCCGCGGTCACCCCGCGAGCCTCATCCCATACTTATAGCCTCTCCTCTATTCCACCTTCGCGCCGTGGGAGCGCAAAAACAAGATCGCTTGCGCCGCGTCCATCCGGGCACCCTTAACCTCAAGCGACTTAAAATCGACGCCGTCCAGGTTCGCACCTCGCAGATCGGCTCCGTGCAGCTTGCATTTGGCAAGCTGCGTACGGGAGAGATCGGCTTCCCGCAGGTCCGCTTTTTCGAAATTGCATTCGTACAAGTCGGCTTCCGTGAACCGGACACCTCTCAGGTTTTGCTTGGACAGGTTGGCGTGCCTCAGATTTGTGTACGACCAATCGCCCCGCTCGATCGATATCCCGTCGCAGCTGGCCTCGGAGAAGTCGGAGCCAACCATTTTGCACTCCTCGAATTTGGCAACAAACAGATTCGCGCCTCTAAATCGGCAGTTCGTGAAAGCCGAGCCGTGATGAACGGACGCATTGAACTGAGCCCCGGTAAAATCGCAATCGATAAACCTGCAGCCTGACGTCAACAGCTCCTCCAAATGAGCGGCGCGAAAACGGCAGCGCGTGAACGTGCAATTGCGCAGCTCCCCCTCGCGAAAATCCGCTTGACTGAAATCTTTTTCTTCAAACGATTGATCCGTATATTCAAACATCCGATATCATCCATTCCTATGAATAGTAGGAGAATAGCTAAACCCGAACAAAACAGGAACAAATGTTCCTATTTTTATCATAACAGATATCGGAAAAAGAAACAAGGTTTAGGTCTGACAAATTCATCCTTCCTATCCTTCTGGTAAGAACCCGGGGTCATACGTTACAATAGAGCAAAAACAAGTCTCAAGGAGTCGTTAACTTATGATCGATCATGCCCGTCTAATAGAATACGGACTGAAAAAGCCCGGAACAAGCCTCAAGCATCCTTTCGATCCGGACCTGCCCGTCCTGTTCGTCGGCGACAAAATGTTCGCTCTGCTCGGCAACCACCAAGGCGTCCCGAGCGTCAATCTGAAATGCGATCCCGACAACGTCTGGCTCGTACGGCAAACGTATCCGACCGCCGTGCTTCCCGGCTACCATATGAACAAGCGGCACTGGAATACGGTCGTGCTGAACGGTGAAGTTCCGGACACCGAGGTATTGGACATGCTGGAGGAATCGTACCAGCTTGTGTACCGCAAGCTGACCAGAGCCGTGAAAGAAGCGATCAACGGCGGTTGACTCATCGGACGGATGAGACCGCTCAGAACCGGGAATCCCGGCTGACGCAAAATTTCTTTAATTATTTGTAAATGAAAAACAGCATCTGGTTGGATGCCGCCACTGCACTATTCCGCTCCCTAAGCCTTAAGCGCGGCCGTCGATTCTCTGACGACCAGCTCGGGCTTCCATTCGACCGTGACGCTTGCCGTCGAGCCGGCTCCGATCCATTTGAGCAGCAGTTCGACGGAGCTCTGGCCGATGTTTTCCGCCGGCTGGCGAACCGTCGTCAAATAAGGACGAAGACGGGACGCAATATATTGATCGTCATATCCGATGATCGACATCGCCTCCGGCACCCGCATTCCCCCCTCCGCCAAAGCATTTACGATCCCGACCGCGATATAGTCGTCGCCGGCGAATACGGCCGTGGGCAGCTTCCCGCTCCTGATCCATGACTTCGCCGTTTCGTAGCCGAATCCGATTTCGTAGTCCCCTTGTACCACGGCGAACGGAGAAAGTCCCTCCTCCCGGAGCGCATCCAAAAAACCTCTCTTTCGCTCCCGCGTGCTCAAAAAATATTCCGGCCCGCATACGTGGGCGATCGAGGTATGGCCTAACGAAAGCAAATGCTTCGCCGCTTCATAACCTCCATAGTAATTATCCGTCAGCACCGAAGGGACCATGTGATCCCGTCTCTGATTATCGATGAGTACGAACGGAATGCTCCGCTTCTTCAATTGGGCGACATATCGGTCCTCTTCCGGCAAAGACAATAGAATCAAGCCGTCCACCCGGTCTTCGTGCATCAAATCGTGACTTTCGCGGGAACGAACATCGTTCGAGACGGAAAGCGCCAGAAAATAACCGTACCGGGCAAGCGTGCGGTTGATTTCATTCACGACCGTCTCAAAAAAGCGATCGTGCAGCGCAGTCATTATCAAACCGATGATGCGGGTATGACCCCGGGCAAGACTTTGCGCTGCGGCATGAGGCCGGTAATCCAAAACCTCGATGGCGTCCAGCACCTTTCGCCGGTTTTTTTCCCGTACGTTGCCCGTGTTGTTTAATACCCGGGAGACGGTCACCACCGACAATCCGCAATATCTGGCTACGTCGTATATGCTTGCTTTCATGGGGCAGGCTCCTTCCGATACGCGCTATGAAAATTAAACCGCTTTAATTTTTGGAATAGGCAAATCGAATCGCCGGATGGCGGCAAGAAGCGACATCTATTTAGGAAAAATGTAACAAAACTTTACTTTTGTGAGCCTATATTACCATCCTACCCCTTCGATTAGCAATGTGTTTTTTTTGAATGATCCTGGCGTTCGACAGCGCGGCACCTGTGCAAGCAACCGCTATGTGGCTTAGCGATTGAGTTGAAGACGGGCTCCCCGTCATTTTCTTCCACCACCTATTTCTCTAAGTTTTTCTACTTCCAAGGTTTCTCAACACTCTGACGCCCCGAAATACGGGGCGCCATTTCTTTTTTTCCTGCCGAACCGCTGCGCTCCCCCCGCTTCATTTTCACCAAAAGTAAAGCTCCCTCTTGTAATTAGTACGAAATCGTAGTAAAATGAAACCGTAAATTAATTCCATATCGTAATAAACGAATATCGCAGTACATTGGAGGATACAGTCGTTGATGGAGCAGATGCTGGAGCTATTTTTCAAACACGGTCTGCGGCCCATGAGCTTGATGGCGGAGGCGGCCGAGCTGGAGCAAACGCTGAACCGCTCCGAAATTTCCGCGCTCATGTTCCTCGAATATCGCGGCGAGCTGACCATGTCGGAGCTGGCAGCGGAACTGGGAGCGCCGCTCAGCACGGTGACGAGCCTGACGAAACGTCTGGTCCGCAAAGGTCTTGCCGAGCGCAATCAATCCGATAAAGATCAGCGCATCATTCTGGTCAGGCTTTCTGACGAAGGCCGCAAGCTGGCAGGCCAGGCAAAAGCCATGATGGAAAACATGTTTGCCCGCGTGCAGGCAGCTCTCTCCCCAGAGGAGCTGCAACAATTTCTGACGCTCGCGGTCAAAGTAGGCAAAGCGCTGCAGCACAAAGAAGATAAAGACAGCGCACCGTCCGATCGCACCGTCCGGAAAATCCGGATAGACGATTAAACTTAGTTGAACCGTAGCCCCTATTTTTTTAACTAAATACTACGAAATCGTACTAAATGGAGGGATACGATGAGAATCATTCTGTATACCGGCAAAGGCGGCGTCGGCAAAACGAGCGTCGCTGCGGCAACGGGCGTCACGCTTGCGGCACAAGGGCTTCGAACGCTTGTGATGAGTACGGATGCGGCGCATAGTTTATCCGATTCGTTCGATCAACCGCTTGGAAGCGGCCCTGTTCCCGTTGCCGATTGTTTATGGGGGCAAGAAGTCGATAGCTTGCGCGAAACGGAAAGGCATTGGGGCGCGGTCCAAGGCTGGTTGGCCGGCTTGATGAACTGGGCCGATCTTAGCGATGTGACGACCGAGGAAATGCTTGTGTTCCCCGGTATGGAAGAGCTGTTCAGCCTGCTGGAAATCAAGCGCCATGCAGCCAGCGGCGACTATGACGTCATCGTCGTCGATTGCGCACCGACCGGAGAGACGCTCCGGCTGCTCAGCTACCCGAACGTGCTGGGCTGGTGGATGGACAAAATTTTCCCATACGAGCGCCGGTTAATAAAGCTGGTGCGTCCCGTCGCCAAAATCGTCACAGGCGGCCTGGAGCTGCCCGACGATAACGTCATGAACAGCATCGAGTCGCTCGCCCGCGAGCTGGAGCTGCTGCAAAGCCTGATTCTCGATTCGGAGACGACCTCTATCCGTATGGTGCTTAACCCGGAGAAGATGGTGATCTCCGAGGCTCGAAGGGCGTTCACCTATTTGAACTTGTTCGGCTTCAATACCGATGCGGTGGTTGTAAACCGCGTCTTACCGGAGGAGGCCGGAACCGGCTATTGGGCCGGATGGCGGGCGGCTCACGACAAATATGAAGAAGAAATTCGCGACTGTTTCAGCCCGCTGCCAATCTTTCGCATCCCGCTGATGAAATCCGAAGTACACGGCCTGCCGCTGCTCGCTCAAATGGGCGAAGCCGCTTTCGGCAGCAGAGATGTCTCGGAAGTGCTCCACTCGGGTAAGGTACAGGACATCCGCAAGGAGGACGACGCTTACTTTCTGGATCTGACACTGCCTTTTGTAGACAAAAGCGACTTGTCGCTCAGCCAGAAAGGCGACGAGCTGACCGTCCAAGCGGGCCCTTACAAACGCAAAGTGGTGCTGCCGCGCATCCTGCTCGGCCGTCCGATTGCCGGCGCCCGGTTTACGGAGCAGAAGCTGTCGATCCGCTTCGGCGAAAAAGAGCTGCCGGAAGAACCCAAAAAGGAGGAGAACGATGAGAGCCGATAAGGTAACAAGATTGCTGAACAGCTTGTCGGAGGTACAAGAAACGTTGGTTGCCGAATTCATTCCCGCCGGGGCACGCAGCCATTTTCTCACTTCCCGCGGAGAAGCCCTGCTCGGTCTTCGCAGCTTGCTCGATGCCGCAATCGACCGGACGAAGGAGCCGTCGGGGACAGCCGGTAAAAAAACACCGAGCCTATCCCGTGGTTCGATCGACATTTCCGATTGATCGGCTTCCCAGCATGTCCAATACAAGGAGGAATCCCCATGCTGCTCGACCGTTATTTGCCGATCTACCATTACCACGAAAAGCATTCGATCGACGTCCGCGCGCCGAGGGATGCGGTCTATCGTGCAATTCGCGAAGTAAAATATGGGGATATTCCCGTGCTGCGCCTGCTGTTCGGTATTCGGATGCTTCCGGCCTGGCTGGCCGGCAAAGTGAAAACGGGGGCTTCGGACGGCGACGAACCGTTTATAAAACGAGTGATTCGCCACGGATTTATGCTGCTGGAAGAAGCCGAAGGGCAGGAACTCGTGGTCGGCGTAGTCGGCCCATTCTGGAGACCCATCCGCAACGAGCCGCTCCGCTTGGATTCGGCACAGGCTTTTATCGATTATGACTCCCCGCGTCATGCGAAGGCGGTCATGAATTTTCAAGTGCGGGAGCAGTCGAACGGAACGATGACGGTGTTCACCGAGACGCGGATTCAAACGGAGGACAGGGCGGCGCGGCTGAAATTCGGGCTGTACTGGCTGCTGATCTCCCCCGGCAGCGCCTTGATCCGGCGCGCTCTGCTCAGAGCGATTAAAACCAATGCGGAAAAGGAGCGAGTTGTTTATGGCAGCCAAACTTAAATCTTATTCGGGCATGATGCTTGCTTGGACGGCAGTACTGCATACGGTAGTCGGTATTATCATTTATTGGCAGCCGCTCGCAGATATCGGACGGAGCGGATTATTTAACAGCATTGGTCCTCATTACGACCGGGGTTCGGCCTTCTGGTTCCTGCTATTCGGCGCCCTGCTGTTTATGCTGGCCGGACTGATCCGCTGGCTAACCCAGGTCAAAAGAATGGAAATCCCGAAATTTATCGGCGTCTACATGCTTGTGCTTTGTCTCGTCGGCGTCTTTTTCACGCCGGTGTCGGGCTTCTGGCTCGTCATTCCCCAGGCGCTTATCATCATGCGGGATTGAGCAGGATACATAGCATACGGTTTAATAAAAAGAGAGCCGTGCGCCAGCACGACTCCCACACAATAGCCGCTTTTAAGGGCGGTAGCTAAGCAGAATAAAAACTGATCATGAATCGACCGCTACCTTTGCTTTGCCGAGGGCGGTCTATTTCTTTTTGTGCTGCAAGAAATATTGATTCTCGTAAAATTATGGTTGTTTTTATAAGGCTCAAATTCACTGTTATATAGTGTGGCTTTGATAACTCAGTAGAGAGTCGTCTGAATTCTATCGAAGCCAACATTATATTAAAGGAGTCGATTAAGAATGACCAAGATCCGCAATCATGAAGAAGATGTCCGCTTGTTGAAGGTACCGGAAAGTGGTAACGCAGATAGAAAGGACGACACACTAGAGAATATCGGTATGTTAGCAGGATGCTTAAATAACCAAACCGGCTTTGTCAACGGTGTCGTTACGTATAACGGTAATTCTTATACCATTGCAAATCTTGCAAAATGGGTAGCGTATCAAACCTATAAAAGCCCCTTCTATGGAATTTTGCCCCCAGCGTTTATTCTTGTTCACTGGGCAATCGAAATGGGATGGAGCGTATCCGAATTTCAATCTCGGTGGAATCCCGGTAACCAAAGAGCACTTTGCGGATTTAGCGGAACATCAAACGGTACTCCGACAGGTACTAGCTTTAGCGGGCCTAATAATGGAGTAAGATCATATGCAAAACTTCTTATTGAAGGCTATCCGCATCTACAATATGCATATTCTGATGGTGGGTTTGATAATCCTGGCTTAAGTGCAGCTGCTTCAGCATTGTACAATGGCTATTATTCGAACTATGGCGGATCGTCTACCAATTATTGTTCTTCCCAAAGCTACACGCTGAAGGATTCTAATGGCGGTCGCCCTTGGACTGTATCCGTTGGATATGAGGGGTTCTATAATACCATTGTGAATCGCGATTGCATCTATGCATACAGAGATCGAGTATTCGATGATCCGGGTCTGCCGGGCATGACAAATCTTTATTAATAAGATACGTACACATACGTGATTTAACGATCAAACAAATCAGCCCTTGTTCTCATTTTAGAGACAAGGGCTGTTATTTTATATTATTAACAATCAATTCTTATTTAAAACTAAGTCCTTTTGCATCGCAATAGCTATCACGATACCTTTCTCCAGTTCAAAAACTATTTGATAGGTCCCATCAGTTGAATTTTGAACCAAGCCAGTAAAACCATTGGAGTTGAAATAACTGTCGGGGTAGGCCTTCTTGACCTCCTCCTCCTTGCTACCTATATGAATCCCTCTGGAAGTACTTCCCTTGAAAGGACTCGTTACTCGGATAGCCCATACCGGATCAACGTCAACAAAAAAACCATGTTTTTCATAAATCCATTCAGGGGCACCATTCCCATGTACAATTGTTTTCTTACTGGGATTACCATATCGTTCAACGATACTTTCACCCGAATCACCGATCTTGATATCGCCAATCGCCATATCAGCGTAGCTAAGCGGTTTCTTATGATACGGTCCAGGATTAACATTTTGGCTGGTAAGCTCGATTTTTTGTATTTTACCTGATTGAAGCTCAAACCTTAACGTTGGATAGTACTTGTTAGAAGATTCGAGCCCTTTCTTTTCGCCATTTACCCATACCGTTCTTTTTCCGTCACTCTCTGATGTCCCATTAATATGGCTATAAAGATTCTTAATATGCTGAAGCGTGTCCCCCACTCCAATTCCTTGATCCGTCTTCAAGTTAGAACTTCCGGTAATAAGTACGCGGCTAACTCCTCGTGAAGGAAAGTCGGGTGAATCTTTATAGAAATACAAGGTTGCTTCATGTTTTGAAAAATGCCAAATATCTTCCCCTGTATTGGAGTCCGATTCGACCTTATCAGGCCCTCCTAATAATCCAAAAATAGCTTGCTTCGTATCTCCCAGACGTACATTGCCAATTGCAACTTTTTCTATGGTTAATGAACCGGGAACTTCGCTTTCACCATTATTCACCAAATGTATTTCACTATCATCCGGTTGTTTCTGTACAGCCGGTTTTGGAGGATCCGCTTCGTGCGAATTATTTTTCTCGTTTAAAGAATCAGCGTTCGTTAGAACACAGCCGCTCAAGAGAATTGCCAGTAAAATACCAGAAAGCGACCAACGATAATTTTTCCGGTTAAAATCTTTGATCATCAATATTCTTCTTTTTAACTGAGCTTTGGTAGAAGAAAAATGTGCAATACTTGTCGATCGATATACCGGGGAGTACGTCTCCATTAATCTCAAAATCGTATGGCCGTATTCAACAACTTTTGATTGATGCACATGAGTTAAAGCCAAGCCGTCACAAGCTAGTTCCTGATCCTCACGCATACGGTAATAAGCGTACCATAAAACCGGGTTAAACCAATGGATTATCAAAGAGCAGAAGAACACAGTATTAAATGCAATATCTTTTCTTCGGTAATGAGCTATTTCATGAAGGAATACATACTCAAGCTCATCATGTCGCAATGTTTCTAAAGTTCTTTTTGGGAGAAGCAATTTTGCTCGGATAAAACCGTATAAGGTTGGGCCTGCCACCACATCTGTCGCAATAAGAGGAATATCAGATTTAACACCGATAATCAACTTGCACCGGTTTAAAATCTCCAGAAGCAATGGTTCGGATATTTTCGAGCCGACGACTTTTCGCCTAAATAATCTGTTCATTTTGATGATATAGAAAAATAAAAGGGTTACACCTATAATCCAGATGATCGTGGCATAATTCCAGATCGATGGACTCCATGTACTGCTTTCTATCCTAGATGGTATTTGTACGGTTTCATGGGGAGTTTGATTACCCTGCATCTGACTGTCCAAGGGTTCTGTCGATTTTATGGTTTCGTCATGGTTCAAGTTCATTGAATTATGTTGTAGAACAACGGAGGGCGGCTCATGGTTACTTGGTAACGAAATATAAGTTAGGTTGACAGAAAGCAAATTAAAGATGCTAAACGAACTTTCAGGACCGAAAGGTAATATAAGTCTTAAAAGTAATAAAATCCATAAGAAATAATGAACATTAAGGCTTAAATGTTTTTTGAAAACCCATTTGATAATAAGAATAAATATGACTAATAAACTTGCCATAATCGAAGTGGTTACTATCCATTGAAACACTGTCGTCAGCCGCGTCACGCTTGTTTCAAGCACATTCATCCTTTCCTTTCCTTTATTTATAAGCGATATGAACCACATTATTCATCGTTATTACGCTTTCTCGTCGAGAATGCTCCGTAGTTCTTTAATATCTTCAGGAGATAATGATCGTTCCTGTAAAAACTGAACAATCATTGGCTTCAAGGCCCCTCCATAAATTCGCTTGATGAATGATTGAGCTTCAGCACGGCGACATTCGTCCTCCTCAAAAAGTGGGTAAAATGTGTATACTTTTCCCTCTTGGTTAATCCCTGCTGCTTTTTTTTGAACCAGTCGATTTAATAAAGTTCGAATAGTTTTGGGTTTCCAATCCGTTTTAGGTTGCAAAACTTCTATAACTTCATTAGCTGTGGAAGATGAATTTCCCCAAAGCACCTTCATTACTTCCCATTCGGCATCAGAAATTTTAGGAATCTTTTTTGACATTAGGCTCCTCCTAAAAAATTGGATCACAAACGTAATCTAAATTAGATATTACATATGTAATCAATTTTTGTCAACCACAAATTGGTTGTTACAAACAAAAAATACAAAAAAACTTAAATAGAAATAATATAGCTATTCAATAAATTTTTACTTTATTTTATATTTTTTAAAAATTTTTCAATAAAAAATATAACTTATTAATGTAACAATCGTATATATATTACATTCATCTCTTGCTGATGCCGAATTTTTATAATTACATCCTCTTTTGAAAAAATTTTCTAATTGGGTTGTTTTTTATTTAATTTGAAACATTGTTATAATTAGGAATTTTTCCAGAGAGGAGGGCTAGACTATGCTTTCAGTCAGCTCATTTGAAATAAAGGCAAAAGTGGAATCAAAAAGTATACCTATCCCCTTTGCACACTCCACTGATTATATTGTCAGACGTTTCTTTTCATACCCTGATAACCATTTTCTTCTTTTTTCTTATGTAGAATGTCCATCACTGAAGACTTGGGAACCCTTAGAAGAAGCGTTCAATATGTTTCATTTTGAAGTCCGATTTACTAAATACTTAAGCTCGACAATTAAGTATGCTTTCATTGATTTTCATAGAAAGAAGCGGAAGAGGGATGAGTGGAACGTATTTATTTTTGATATGGAACTATATGAAGAAACTGGTCGCACATTCGGAGAAAGTTACTCGGATAATAAGGAAGAGAGCAAAATAAGTTCAGACCCCTCCGTGTTACTCGATTCAATAAGCAACGAATGTGTCTACAAAGCTTTTTCCAAACTTACACAAAAGCAAAAAATAATACTTACACTTACCTACTCTATGTGTTTTCTTGATAGAGATATTGCTGTTATCTTATCAATTTCTCCTCAAGCCGTGTCTAAAGCTAGAAGCTCAGCGATAGTTACTCTCAAAAAAAGATTGACAAGGGAGGTACTTTGTAATGAACAATTCTGATTGGTCCACGTTTTTAATCAACGCTATCAGTAATTTTGGTTTCCCTATTGTTATTACCGGATATCTACTTCTTCGATTTGAGAAGAAAATTGAAAACCTAAACGATTCTATCCAAAATCTAGCACAAGTCATCAGAGAGGGGGGAAGGAATAAATGAAAGAGACGGAATGCACTCTTTTTAAGTTAGTTAAGAAAGCACAAGGCGGTGATCAATCTGCTTTATGGACAATAATTAAGAGATTCTATCCCGCAATTAAAAAGCTTCGAAGGAAAACTAATATTCAAGATCAAGATGATTTAGAACAAGAAATTATTGAGAAAATGATTCGAGCGATTCTAACATTCGATCTGAATACACCGGTAGATCAGACGAATCTTAGGAAGAGTATTCAATATTTTAGGAACAAAGATCCAGGATCAAATAATAAATACCCTTAGCAATAAAAAAAGTGTCTTGGGAGGTAAAATTCGATGCACTATAACTTAAACGAATTTAGAAGCAACCAACCATACCCATTAAATCTACTTGGACTTCCTACTGAAGCTCAACAATACCGTATTGTTTGTGCAGTATCATTAAACTGCGGTCATTGTCTGCAACTGCTCCCTCAATTCAAACCATTAGGAAGTAACTTCAATTTTGAATTTGTTCTCGTTACGGATGGAACAGAGGAAGAAAACAAGAGTATCAAGGAACAATTAGGGTTCAGTTTTCACATGATATCCTTTGCACATCAAAATTTTTCGGATATAGGAATAAGTTTTACACCTCAGGCATACCTCATTGACCTTCAAGGAAATGTAGTTCAAAACAAAGAAATCAGACAAGTCGATGATTTAAAAAATTTTTGGCTAAAGGGAAGTGAGATGATTGACGACGTTGGTTCTATTTCTTGATATTCTTATAGCGAGTATCTTCTTTTTTTCTTTTTATTCAAAAGTATCTCAGTTAACGGAATTCAAAGCAGAAATATTCTCCTACAAAATTATACCTGTTTATTTTGTTGGTTTGGCAGCAATGATAGTTTTGTTTTTAGAACTCTATATTTTCTTGGCTTACACATTCAGTTATCCTTCCATGACCAAGGAGCTAATTGTCCTAACAACCCTATCCTTATTCAGCGTTTTAATGTGGTTCAAAAATAGAAAATCCAGTTCAATTGTATGTGGATGTTTTGGGAAAGTAAGAATGTTAAATAAATTTCCCTTTCGTCGTAACTTCCTTCTTTTAGGGGTAATAACCATAAAATGCTTCTTGCCTCATATTTACTTCGATTTCACTAGACATCTGGAAATCGGGATTAGTATCGTCATTCTGGTTATCTTATGTGATATTTCCTTATTCTTAGGGAAGAAAAAGAGGGATATTAAATGGGGACAATTGGAGTTATAACCTATTTGATAGTTGTTCTCTTCATACTCTGCTACATTAAACTTTGTATAGAAAAAACGAAGCGTTTAGCCTATCGTACAGTTTTAAAAGGCCTATTCGACAGTGATGAATTTATGTGGGTTGACGAAAAAGTACCGTTTATCATTATTTTTCTGAATTATGATTCTTCTAACTACGGAGAGATTGATGCATTAATTTCAAAAGGAGGAGAGAAATTTATAATCGTATTGCAAGCGCCGGAATGGCTATTCACTCTTAAGGGACAAATATGGAGGCAGCATACATTAATTGATGCAAAAAAACTAGGCCAATCTCTAAACATCGAGGGTATTTTTAGTCGTTCTAGAAGAGGAAAAATTCAATATTTTAGTAAACCATACGATTTTCTTGAATACCATAACTCCAGATTGAATTTTCTTTCAAAGCTAGACAAGTTCTTTTCGAAAAAATAAGTCTCAGTTCATCACCTTCAGAACCCAATTTTTATATTAAAAAGGGGCGATTTCTCGCCCCCCTACCTTAATGCGCTACCGCATTGTAAGTCATAATCCAGATCGAGCCTGCTACGATCGTCAAAAGAATGATCATGCCGAGCAGCAGCGCCATCATGTTCCAGCGGGCATTCTCGCCTTCGCGCAAGTGCATGAAGAAGACGAGCTGCACGACGAACTGAAGGATCGCCATCACAAGAATCACGACCAGCGTCGCGGTCTTGCTCAGCATGCTGTTCATTACGATGGTAATCGGAATGATCGTCAAGATGATCGAAAGCACGAACCCGATCGTATAAGACTTCAGCGAGCCATGGGAGCCGTGCTGGTCATGCGAAGAAGCTCCATGCGAATTCCCCATCTTACATCACCCCCATCAAGTAGACGACCGTGAGGACGAAAATCCAGACGACGTCAAGAAAGTGCCAGTACAAGCTGAGATTTTCCACTTTGCGCTTGGTGACGGGAGTAATGCCGCGTTTGCGGAGCTGAAGCATGAGCCCGATCATCCAAACCAAGCCGAGCGAAACGTGCATGCCGTGTGTCCCTACCAAAGTAAAGAAGGAGGACAGAAAAGCGCTGGTGGAAATCGTCGCGCCCTCGTGCACCATATGCACGAACTCCGTCACTTCCAGCGCGATGAACGCCGCGCCGAGCAGCGCCGTAACCGCAAGCCAGCCGATCAGCTGCTGCTTGTTGCCGCGATGCATCGCAAGCACCGCGATCCCGCTCGTAAAGCTGCTTGTCAGCAGGATGAACGTTTCGGCGATAATGCCGGGCATTTGAAACAATTCCTCGGGCGTAGGTCCCGCATTCGTATTGCCCCGAAGAACGATATAGGTGGCAAACAACGTGCCGAATAAAATAACGTCCGTAATCAGAAAGAGCCAAAAGCCGAACGTCTTCAGCGACTCTTGATCGTGATGATCGTGGTCGTGAGCGTCGTGTCCGTGTTTTGCCGCTGTATGTGCCATTAAGCTTTTGCCCCCCTTGCCAGTTGCTCTGTCCGCTTCACTTCATCGACCGGAATGTAATAGTCGGTATCGTACGAGAACGAACGCGCCACCATGCAGATCGCGATGCCGACCAGCGCCGGAATCGTCAGCCACATCCAGTTCCATACGAATCCAAATCCGGCGAAGAACCAAAGTGCGGACTTGATGAACGGAATCGCCGAGTTTTTCGGCATATGAATCGGCTCCAGCTTCGCATCCGGAATCGGAGCAAGCGGCTTCTCGCCTCTCTGCTTCCGCTCCCACCAGTCGTCCGTTTCCTGCACGGTCGGTGTGATGGCGAAGTTGTACATCGGTGCCGGCGAAGGAATCGTCCATTCGAGCGTGCGGCCGTCCCAGGCGTCGCCTGTCGTGTCTTTTTCATGATTTTTGATGCTGTAAGCAATCTGCCATACTTGGAAAATGAACGCAATCCCCATCAGGAAGCCGCCGATCGTCGAAACGAAGTTGAGCGGTCCCCAACCCATGTCAAAACTGTACGTATACGTACGGCGCGTCATGCCGTCCAGTCCGAGGAAATATTGCGGCATGAAGCACACGTAGAAGCCGATGTTCCAGAACCAAAACGCCCATTTGCCGAGACGCTCGTTCAGCTTGAAGCCGAACATTTTCGGCCACCAGTAGTAAAGACCTGCAAAGTATCCGAATACGACGCCGCCGATGAGCACTTGGTGAAAGTGCGCAATCAGGAAGTAGCTGTTGTGAAATTGGAAGTCAGCCGGTGCAACCGACAACAGCACCCCAGTCATCCCGCCGATGACGAAACACGGAATGAACGCGACTGCCCACATCATCGGCGTAGTGAAACGAATCCGGCCGCGGAACATCGTAAACAGCCAGTTGAACACCTTGACCCCTGTCGGTATCGCGATCAGCATGGTCGTTATCGCGAAGAACGCATTGACATCCGCACCGGAGCCCATGGTGAAGAAGTGGTGGACCCACGTAAAGAACGAAAGTACGCTGATCCCGATCATGGCGAATACCATCGAAGGGTAACCGAACAGCTTTTTCCTGGAGAAGGTTGCAACCACCTCGGAGAAAATACCGAACGCCGGCACGACGACGATATATACTTCGGGGTGACCCCACATCCAGATCAAGTTGATATACATCATCGGGTTGCCGCCGCCGTCGAGCGTGAAGAAATGCGCGCCGACAAAGCGGTCAAGGAACAGCAGGAATAACGTAACGGTCAAAATCGGGAACGCGAAAATGATCATGATACAGCTGGACAGTACCGACCAGGAAAACATCGGCATTTTCATCAGCTTCATGCCGGGCGCGCGCATTTTGAGAATCGTAACGATAAAGTTGATCCCCGTCGCCAAGCTCCCGATCCCCGAGATCTGAATACCCCAGATGTAGAAGTTTTGACCGACGCCCGGGCTGTGGGACAGCTCGGACAGCGGAGGATATGCCAGCCAGCCCGCATCCGGCGAGCCGCCGATAACGAACGAAATGTTGAACAGCATGGCTCCGAAGAAGAACATCCAGAAGCTGAGCGAGTTCAGAAACGGAAACGCGACGTCGCGCGCGCCGATTTGCAGCGGAACGACGACATTGAACAAACCGAACATAAGCGGCATCGCCATGAACAGAATCATGACAACGCCGTGCGTCGTGAAGATGGCGTTATAGTGATCCGCCTGCAAAAATTCGACGCCGGGCATCGCCAACTGCAGCCGCATGAGCAGTGCATCGACGCCGCCGCGGAACAGCATCAGAATGGAGCAAATAATATACATGATGCCGATCCGCTTATGGTCGACGGACGTCAGCCATTCGCGCCACAGCCAGCCCCATTTTTTGAAAAACGTAAGCACGAAGACGATGGCTACCATCGCAAGCCCGATGCTTACCTGTGCCCCGAGAATTATCGGATCCCCGGTGACGAAAAACTCCGATGCGAATTGCTTAATGGTATCCAGCATGAGTGGGCCTCTTTTCTTTTAAAAATAAATCAAGCGTTGCGTTTATTTTCCGGAGGCGCTGTGAACCGCTCCATGAACCCCGTGGGCTTCACCTGCGGTTACGTCTTCCATCTTGTTGCTGCTGACTGCAGCGCCCTGCTTCCCGCCAGATTCGTTTCCGCTGCCGCCGGATGTCGCTCCGTGAGCGCCATGAGCGCCGTGCGAGCCTCCGACCGCATATTTCGTAACGATGTTGTAGAACAGGTTATCCGGAAACGCCGAGAAAAACTGCTCGCCGGAGCGTCCCGGTTTGGCTAACGCGTCATACCCGGCTTGCGTCAACGGACTTGCCGACTTTTTGACCCCTGCGGCCCACTTGTCGAACTCTTCCCGCGACGTCGCGTGAACGTCGAATTTCATATCGTTAAAATGCTCCCCGCTGAAGTTCGCGGCGGTGCCGAAATATTTGCCTGCCTCGTCCGCTTGCAGATACAAGGTCATCGCCATTCCGGACATCGTGTACATTTGTCCGCCAAGCTGCGGGATCCAGAACGAGTTCATCGGAGCGTCCGACGTCAATTCGAACTTAATCGGCACGCCCTTTGGAATTTGCAAATAGTTCACCGTTGCAATTCCCTGCTCCGGATAAGTAAACAGCCATTTCCAATCGAGCGAAGTCGCTTGAACGACAATCGGCTTCTGGTCCGATTGAATCGGCTTGGAAGGCTCCAGCGCATACGTATATTTTACCGTCACGCCGCCAAGAATAAGGATGATCACGATCGGAATCCCCCACCAGATCATCTCCAGCTTGGTGCTGTGCGCCCAATTCGGCTTGTAGGCCGCCTTGTTTCCTTTCGAGTCGCGATAGCGCCATACGATGACCGCCGTCATGATCAGCACGGGCACCAATACGATAAGGCAAAGCACGGTCGAGATCACGATCAGGTCTCGCTGGTCTTGGGCAATCGGCCCTTTCGGGTCGAATACCATCATTTCTTGTCCGCAGCCGGTTAGCAGCGCCATCATCAGGATGAACAGCAGCGCTAACGAAATTCGGCCGATCTTTACCGGTTTTCTCATGTCGATCCTCTCCCAAGCTCTCCGAAATGCTATGATTGTTCTGACTGTGAGCCAGATCACTCTATAGAACCACCATAACAGATTACGACAAAATGTTCGCGGCAGTTAACAAATACGTCAATGTTTCGTCATTTTTCTGCAAAAAAATTTTCACGAAGCTGACAAATATTTTGCACTTGTTAAAATATGACACCCCAAATAACACCAAAAACCCCTCCGGGAGATCCCGAAGGGGCTAAAATTTGTGTGTTATGTCACTTATTTACTTTCGTCTTCCGCTTTAGCTCTGGAATGAACGAGATGGATGGCCGTACGGATGACATAAATATGAACGCTGCCGACCATGAACCCGACCCCGACCATGAGGGACGTGTTGCGATCGCTGAAGTCATGCAGGTTAAATAAACTAAGCAGCAATCCGATCCCAAGCAGCACCCATGCTGTTGCCGTCATCAAAGCTACCAATCTGCCAACATTGCGCTCGTTTCCGGTTCCTTCGGCCAAAACTGCCGTTTTCGTCGTCATAGCGATCACCCCTAAACCATTGTAAGTGCTTTCTCTTCCAATAGTATACCACACTTTTACGATTTTGTTCATATAAAATTCAATTTTTGATCAAATTTCAGACAAATTTTTTTTTGAAAGCCGGCTCCGAATCTGCCAGCAGCGATCCGATGGGAATATCCTTTGCCGGACATAAAAAATCGCCCTCCCGGCCAAGAAGGCAAGCTGGAGGGCGATTGCTTTTCCCTGCAATCCGAATCACTTTTTAACGACTGCCATGCTGATGTCGTAATTGAACGTCTCGATCTGATCATGCGGAATTTCGAACGGATTGGCCGGGGTTAGCGGATACGTTTCGATCCAATAGACGCCGTCCGAACGGTCCAGCTCGTACCCATTCTCTTTGATCCAGTTCATGAGATCAAAATAAACCGTGTTCAGCTCTTTCCATCCGCCGCGGAAATGAGTGGTTACATACTCCCGTTCCGGCACTTGGAACAGTTCTATCGGTTGCGCCAGAGTGGCGTGCGACTCGACCTGTACCCCGATTTTTACTTCGAAGCTGCTGATGTCGCTCCCCATAATGCGCTGCGGAGAGAAGACGTAAGCCACATCGCCTTGCAGCCGCATCGGATGTCCCTTCGGAATCAGACTGTCTACCTGCCTCCAAGACTTCCTCACTTCCTTGCCCATTTCGGCGTAATTCGCCACAACCGGGTGTACGGCTGCGGTAAAAGCGGGAATGCGGCCGATGGTTGCTTTCAAATCCGTGCTTTTCATAATTGGTTTCCTCCTTGAATCGTGAATTAATAGGCTTTCACATGAAGTAACGAATCGCAGAAGGAAAACCATACAAGCTGGAGAAAAAAATTTTTCGCAGCTTCGGCGACACCCGTCACGGGCCCGGCAAAGCCCGGAACAGCGCCTCCATCGTACGGAGCGCTTCCCGGCCGCTGACGGCAGGGGCGCTGCGTGTCCGAATGCTGCGGATGAAATCGTCGGCCACGCCGGAGCACAAGTACCCGTCGCGACGCAGGGAAAGCGCCACGGTTTCCTGTTCCGTCTTCCCGCTGCCGTAGTCGGCGAGGGTGATGCCGTCGAAGGTCTCGCCCATGACCAGCATCCCCCGCTCCCCGTAGATCACGGTCCGATGATCCTGCAGCGGGTTGCTCCAGCCGACTTGAATCGTGCCGATGGCGCCGCCGGAAAAACACAACGCCAGCGCCGCATTGTCTTCGATGCCCGCGATAGGGCGCCGATGAGCGGAATAGAGAGTCAATTCGGCGATTTCGTCGTCCAACAGCCACCGCATCAGATCAAGCCGATGGACGCCAAGATCGCCGATAACGCCAAATCCGGCGCTGCCGCCCTGCAGAAACCAACTCGCGGCTCCGTCTACGCTCCATGTCTCCGGACCGCCGTGCTGGAACTGCGTAGCAAACTGGATGACCGCGCCGATCCGCCCGCAAGCGATCAGTTCCTTGGCCCGTCGGAACACCGGGTGCAGCCTTTGATTATGGCCGACGGCCAAGACGAGCCCATATTGCTCCGCCGTCTCGACCATGCGGATGCAATCGTCACGGACAATGGCCATGGGCTTCTCAACCAGCACATGCTTGCCGGAACGCAGCGCCTGCAGGCTAATCTCGGCATGCAGCGCATTCGGCGCACACACGACGACCGCGTCGATATCGCTTGATGCGAGGAGGGATTCGTGCGAATCGTATGCCTGGTGGACACCGAACGACTCGGCGACCGTCTTCGCGCGGTCCCCGTCGGGGTCGCACACGGCGGCCAGCTGCGCGTCGGGGTTATCGAGCAGCTCCGGGAGATGGCGCGTCTGCGCGATTTTGCCGCAGCCGATGACGCCGACGCGCACCGACGCATGCTCTACATTCAGACTCCGCTCCTTCATTTCGCACCTGCCGCCGGGACCGGACCATCCGGTTCCGTCACTTTCAGAATCTGATTGGCTTTCACCTGCGTCAGCTCCTGCAATCGGCCGCTCGGCCAGCGGATCGTGATCTTATCCGCTTGCGCCGCATCCCCAAGCCCAAAGTGCAGACGCGGCTCGCTCTGGGCCCCGTGCGAATTGCCGCCGTCCCGCTCCATGACCGTCTTCACGCCTTTGACCTCGAACGTTACGCGCGCTCCGACGGCTTCCCGGTTGCTTGGCGCCGTCCCCGTCAGCTCAAGCTTGATCCAATTGTGGTTTGTCGTATTGGTCGTCTTATACACTTTGGGCTGGGCGCCTTGATTCGCGAACACGAGATCCAGCACTCCGCGGTTCCACAAGTCGACGGCCGCGACGCCCCGGCTATCGGAATCGAACGTAATTCCCGTTTCCTGAGCAATGTCTTTGAACGTTTTTCCGTTATTCCAGAACAGCCGTTTTTTCTCATAACCGGACAAGCTCTTGTCGCCGAAGGCGGGCCAGTTTTTCATATCCTCGACAATCGTGCCAGGGGTTGTGGCCAACGTGCCGAGGTCAAACCAGTAATCCCGTTCTTTGCCCGCCGAGATGAACCCGTTCGTGACCATTAAGCTGAAATTGCCGCTGTTATCCGCGTCGAAAAACCGCGCCCCCCACGAGAACCCCGCCAGATTGATCCCCATTTCCTCCGCGCGGTCGACGTATTGGCCTTGGGCATTAGGATGCCAAAGCTGATTGCCTTCCAAAATATACCTCGATTTGCTCACATTCGTGACATAAATCGCCAGATTGCCATCGTGAAACACGTCGGCAAAGTCCGCATTCATTCCCTTGTACGTGTCGTCTCCGATGCCCCTCGGCTGTATGACGCGTTTAAACCGTTTGCCCTCCTCGTTCAAGTAGAGTACATCCGGTCCAAAGTCGTTGGCGTTGTACAGGTCGGGCCAGCCGTCGTTGTTCAAGTCTCCTGCCGCCGTCGCCAGAGTCCAGCCCCGGTCCTCCACTCCGAGCTCGTCGGCTACATCGGTGAACGTGCCGTCCCCGTTGTTGCGAAGCATCACGTTTTTGCCGCCGTTTCGCGCCTTCTCGAAATCGTTGTGCATTATTTTCGTCGTCGTGAGATGGAACAGATTGTTTTTTTCGTGAAAATAGCCTCCTAAATAGATGTCCAAAAAACCGTCGCGATTATAATCCAGCGAGATGGCTTTGGCGTAGTTTCCAATATATTTGCTGACGCCGCTCTTCTCGGATACGTCCGTAAACGTGCCGTCCCCGTTATTATGGAACAGTTGGCTCGGTCCGCCCCACTTGCCGATGAAAAGGCTCGGATGCCCGCTGTTGTCGTAATCGATCCACAGCGCTGTCTCGGAGACGGCTTCCCGGTTCACGTCCGCAAGCCCCAGCTTGGGCGCTACATCGGTAAACGTGCCATCCCCGTTATTATGGTAAAGAGCGTTCATGCTGTTCGCCTTGGAGCTGATGAAGTACAGATCCATAAGACCGTCTCCGTCGTAATCGCCGACGGCCACGCCCGCGCCTGTCGATTGCAGCCAAGGCATGATGTTGTCCCCTTTGGAATCGAACTGCGCCTTCTCATGCTTAAATTTAATGCCCGCTTGCTCCGTGACGTCCGTATAGGAGATGCCGTATTCGGTGCTGCGGCCCCCCGTTCCGGCAGAGCAGCCGGCCATTAGAACAAGACCCGCACTTAAAATGCTCACTACCCGGATTATCGATTTCATCGCATGGTCTCTCCCCTTGTTAACTTTCGTTTGCCAGACGCCGACGGACGCCATCCAGCCAGTCGGTATAAAAACGAACGCCCGCCCCGCCGTCCAGCAGCTCCTGTCTGACCTGGTGCACCGACCGGACATATCCGTGAATCGTATCCGCTGCCTCGGACGAAATGCCTTCCAGCTTCGCCGCAAATCCCGGGGTCTGCAGCCTTCTGGCCTCCCAGCCGAACGCAAGCCCCTGGCGAAAGGCGGGACGCAGCTCCTCAGGCATCGGGCGGCGCAGCTCTAGCGCCCGGAGCGGATCGTCGAACAGGCTATAAGCGACGGCCAGCCCGACTCCGCTCATCGTGTCGCCGCGACGCTCGGGCGGCAGACGCTGCACGTCTTGCAGCGCCCGCTGCAGGTTGAATTCGTGCAGAAACCACAGACATCGGCCGAGCCCTTGATAGCAAACCCGCTGCCCGAGCGGACCAAATTCCGCAAAGCGCGCGACGATCCCCGGATTCGTCCCGAAGCGGAACAGCCCGATACGGAACCCGACCCCGTCAAACACGATAGGGCCATAGAGCGGGCTTAGATTGCGCAGAAAACGGCGGTAGCCCGTTTGGCGAAAGCCGTAGCACATCGATAGCCACCAGCCGAGCCCCACGTAATATTGGTACAAATAGCCCGGCGCTACCGCGTTCATGGCTTGTTCGAGCCGCATGCGCTCGGAGCGGAGAAACAGCGTCCGGGCTCCAAGCCCCATGCCGAGCCCCTCATACGCGAAGCCCCGGTAAAACTCGTCGAAACGTCCGTCCAATTCCTGCCGAACCTCGTCAGGCTCCAGCCGGCGGCTGTTTAGCACGCTGTTGTAGCCGTACAGGAAGGCGGTCAATATCGATTGAAAACGGTCGACAAAAAACGGATCGACGCTTTGAAGCGGCCGTACTTTTCGCGCGACGGAAGCATAATTTTGCCGGAGCCATTGTACCCGCATCTTAGTCTCCTTTGGCTTCGACAAACCGGACGATGTCCTCCAGTGTGCGAATTTGCGTCAGCTCCTGCTCCTCCAGGCGGGTCCCGAATTCGCGCTCCAAATGCACGGCCAGTTCAAGCGCCGTCAGCGAATCGACCCCAAGCTCGGGCAGCGGCGAAGTTAAGTAAACCTCGTAATCCTGGTCTTCGCCGAGCTCCCCTTCACCGGCAATTTCAAATGCCAGCTCGACCAAGCGTCTCTTCAAAGCTTCCTGATTCCGTTCCATCCCTCGACAGCTCCTTTGTCAATATAATCCCCCGTCCGCCACCAGCACGGAACCGGTCATGTACGAAGCGGAATCCGACAAGAGGAACAGGACCGCCTCGGCGATTTCTTCGGGCCGGCCGAGCCTCCTGAGCGGAATGCCCCGCGTCAGTTTTTTCTTCCTGTCATGCTGCAGATGGCCAAGCATGCCGGTTTCTACATAGCCCGGAGCGATGGCGTTCACCCGTACTCCGAGCGGTCCGGCCTCGCGCGCCAGCGCCTTCGTAAATCCGATGACGCCGGCTTTCGCCGCCGAATAGTTCGTCTGCCCGGCCGTGCCGCTGATGCCGGCAACGGACGCGACGTTAACCATGCTGCCCCGGGAACGGGCCAACGAAGGAATCGCTGCTTTGGCAACCGGGAATAAAGCGGATAAATTCACCTGCAGCACGTCCTGCCAATGCCGTTCCGGCATCGTGTAAAGCGGTCCGTCGAGAACGATGCCCGCGTTATTCACTACGCAATCAATTACCTGCTCGCGGAAAAGGAGGTCTGTCAGCCGTTCCAAGCCGGATGAAGCCGCAAAGTCCGCTTGTACTGCTGTGACGACGTTCGGACCGCCGCATTCCCGCACCAGCGCCTCCGCCGCTTCGGCATGGCGCGAATACGTAAACAAGACGGAGGCGCCTGCTGCAGCCAGCCCCCGGACAATGGCCGCTCCGATGCCTTGCGAGCCCCCGGTGACGACAGCTCGTTTATTGGAAAAATCCCATTGTGCCTGGCTCATTCCTTCCCCCCGTATTCCTCTTTCAGATCTATGGTTTTGAAAACGCAAGCCGCATGAAACCCTCCGTACGCGGGAACTGCTTTGACAGCGGTGCGAATGTCCCGCTTCTCCCAAGCCGCCGCCACAGGGAGCTCGATCTTCGCTCCGGACTCTTCGTAATGAAGCGTCGGCGGGACGAGGCCTTCCTTCATGCAGCGCAGCATTAGCAGCATTTCCAGCATGGCGCTTGCTCCCAGCGTATGGCCGAGATAGCCTTTAAACGCCGTCACGAGCGGCGTTGCCGTCGACAGCTGCGCGAACGACCGGCGAATTTCGGCGGCCTCATACCGGTCCCAAAGCGGGCTCCCGGCTCCGTGCGGCACCAGCAGATCGACCCCGGCCCCGCCCCACCGGGCGACGGCATCGGCAATGACGGATGAGTAAGTATGCCGGCTAACGTCTGGCAGCGTGAGGCTCCAAGTGTCCTGGCCGAAGCTGCCTCCGGCGTATTCGCAAACCGCACCGGCCCCCCTCCGTGCGGCGCGGTCTGCGGACTCCAGCACGAGCGCTCCCGCCCCGTCTCCCAGGATCGAGCCGTCGCGTTTGCGGTCGAACGGGCGAAGCTCGTGTTTTTTGGACAGTGCGCCCTTGTCCTGAAGCCATAAATATTCGGTGACATGCGCATAATCCGAGCAGGCGACGATAACGGCGTCCGCACTGCCGGAGGCGAGCAATTGCCTCCCGAGCTCCAGCGCGTACAATCCGGAAGCGCAGGCGTTGTTCACCGTGTACGTCAATCCGTTCACGCCGAACAGCCGGGCCAGATAAAACAAATAGGGGAACGTTTGAATATGAAAAAACGAGTCCTGAAAGTGCCGGAACGAAGGCAGCGCCTCGTCCGGTCCGGACGGTACGATCCCTCCGCTGCGCAGCAGACGGTCGACCAAGAACACGGTGCCCAAATTTTCGTGACCGATCACAAGCGAGAGGTTCATGCCCTCCCGTCCCGCGGAATCCGGATCAAGCCCGGCGGACCGCAGCGCTTCCCGGATCGTGACAATAAGCAGAGCCAGATCGACGTCGCCGGATAGTCCCCACTCGGCCATCGCCTGCCGCTCGGACTCGGTCAACTGGGCCCGCAGCCCGCCTGCGTCGATGCCATACACCGGATAACGGACGCTTCCGCCGACGCCCGTCTCATATGTTCGCCAAGTGACCGGCGAGCGCTGGTGAAGCACCGCCTCCCATATCCGGTCTTCCCCGAAGCCGGACGAGGCAGCCAGTCCAGTCCCTGTCACTACCGCACGAAAGGGCGGCGTCCGGCGAGCGTCTCCATTCCTTGCCTCCTGCCCGCTCAACGCCAACCACCGTCCGCATGCGGAAGCAGCGTGAGCCGGACATCGTTTCCGGATTCGTCCGACGTTGCGATCACTGCTTCCCCGCAGCCTTCCTGCCTGATCCGGTGCACGGCGGAGACGACGGCAAGCGGTACCTCGGACGCTGCCGTAGCCGCAAGCGGGCACCGATGCTCCTCTGCTTCCGGCGCCGCTTCCGAACGAAGCGCAATTCCCGCTTCGGCATCAGCAGCCGCCGGACCCAAGAGCAAAGCGGCAACCGATTCGCGCTCATACGCGCACGGAAGCGTCCTCTGCCCGAAGGGCGGCGGGGGCAGCAAAAGGACCACGCACACGATGACCCGGTCGGCCAGACCGAGACGGAGCAGATCGGCCGCATACCCGAGCGCCTTCAAGCCGGTGTGCGAGCCGCTGGAGATCGTCACGTTCACCCCGGCGATGCGGAAATAAGAAGAAAGATGCCCGCCGATTACATTCAACACCGTTTCCGGGAACAAAGCCGGATTCGTCCCGTTGACGCCGTATTGCTTCGCTTCCGCATCCATCGCCAGAATCGCCTCCAAATTGGTGTAGTCGGCTCCGATGATGATCGCCGTCCGCACGGGGTCCGGCTCCGGCTGCCCGGATAACGCCTCGTGAACGGCGAGACAGGCCAACTGGGACGATCTGGACCACTTCTTCATCCGCTTCAGCCGGGCGTCTCCGCTATCTGGTACAAGGGCAGCAGAGACGCCCGTTTCGATTACGGACGGCGGGCTGCCCGCAAATGCCGCGCCGAAGCCTGCCTTCGTTATGGCTCCGACGCCGAGAACCTGAACCTGCACATCGTTCGTCATGATGCGGCTCTGCCTCCTTTCGGACCGGCCAATACGATGGACGAATTGATTCCCCCGAAGGCATAGGAATTGGACAAAACGGCCTCTACGGGCTCGGACCGGACACTGCGGTTCAAGCGGACGCTGTCATGCGTGCATAACGGATCGATGTCCTCCGTATGCAGCGTCGGCGGGAACAGGCCCGTTTCGATCGCCTTCACCGCCATCACGGCTTCGATAGCGCTCGCCGCCCCCAGCGTATGGCCGATATGGCCTTTGATCGAATTGACGGTCACCGTCCGGCCGCTGCCGGCAAACACCCCCCCGATCGCTTTCGTTTCCATCTGATCGTTCGCGATCGTGCCTGTGCCGTGGGCGCTCACATGGCTGATATCGCCCGGCGTAAGACCGGACATGGCAAGCGCCTGCCGCATCGCGCGGACCGCTCCTTTGGCGGACGGATCGGGCTGCGTGATATGGTGCGCGTCGCAGCACAATCCGTAGCCGAGCAGCGTCGCCTTGACCTGCGCCCGGCGTTTTTCCGCGTGCTCTCGCGTTTCCAGCACAAGGACGCCGGCGCCTTCGCCAAGAATAAGCCCCTGCCGCTTCCGGTCGAACGGCCGGCACACGTCCGGCGACATCGCCCGCAGGCTGGCGAAGCCGGTAAACGCCACCCAAGAGAGCGAGTCGACTCCGCTCGCGATCATGATGTCCGCCCGTCCCAGCCGCAACTCTTCCATACATCTGGCGATGGCAAAATTGCCGGCCGAGCAGGCGTTCGTGAACGTCCACCGGGGTCCGGACAAACGAAGCAGGCGGCTTAAGTGAACGGCAATCGTATGCGGTCCTCCGGGCGTATCGACCGGGTCCCCGCTCAATGTTTTTTCCAGAGGCTCAATCTCCCCCATCGTCGTTCCGACGCATAGGCCGACCCGGTAAGCGGACAGACCGTCGGGAGTAAGCCCAGCGTCCTGCAGCGCCTCCTCCACGGCCGGCGTTACGATGCCCGTCGTTCTTCCCATCCCGGACACCCGGTCTTGAAAATACGCGGATGGCTGCATCCGCTTGATTTCGCACGCTCGCTTGTGGTTATGGCCACTCACGTCGAACACGCCGACCGTACCGATGCCGCACACGCCTTGAAGCAGACCGCTCCAGAACGTCTCCGTACCGAAGCCGATGGACGTATGCACTCCCATTCCGCTGACGACTACTTCCTTCATTTCCATCCACCTTTGCCGTTTACTTGTTCCAAATGACGCTGAAGTCGGTCATATCGGACGCCGGACGTTGAAACTGCTCCATGCCCCGTTCCTTCGCGACGATTTGCTCCGCCTGCCCGTTACCGGCCTGAACGCGCTGCTTGAGTTCCTCATGCTCCGGAAATTGCTTCAGTCCGTCCTTCCAGACCTGCATGCCTTCTTTCAGGTTGCCTTTCTTGACCAGTGCGTCGCCGAGCGCCGTATAGGCTTTCGGCCACAACACGGGGGAACGGTCGGCGAAGCTGTGCGCCACCGCAACGCAGAACGCTAAATCCTGAATCGATTTGTCGATCCGCTGCAGCCCGACAGGCCAGTACAGGTTATTCACTCCGCGGGCGTAATGAGCCATCCAATCGTACGGATTGTCTTCGAGCACCTTATCCAGCACTTCAATGGACAAGTATGACAATTGTCCGAGCGATGCCGTTCCGATCGTCGGCTCCTGCAGCCGGTCGACGAGCGACATCGCCTTTTGCAGGCGCACCTGCGGCAGGTCCGCCTCCTTCAGCCCATCCATAAATTGAACGAAAGCTTCGCCTTGACCGGCCGCCGCCATTTCGAGCCGGAGCGGCGTGCTGTAGGCTAAATTTCGCGGAACGAGCCTTGCGGCTTCCTGCAAATACCGGATTCGCTCGTCCCGTTTGCCGTCGCCGGCCTTGGACAGCGAAAGAGCGTAGGCGTAAGCCCGGTCGGCCGCTTCTTCGTTCTTGAGCGGCAGGGCGGGCGGCTCCGGCTTCTCCCCGAGCGCTTTCGCATTCCGGTACGACTTCTCTTCCTTGCTGAAATCCAATTGATACGACGTCCATGGAACGTCGGACGACACGGGCGGCAGCTTGTAAGGGCTCGTCCAGGTCATATAAGCCCACAAAGCCGCGAGAATGACGATTATTAGTGCTGCCGTCAAAACGATTGACTTTTTCATCCGAGACTCCCTTCCCTACTTCCCTTTTTTTTCCAATGCATACTTTTAAACCGGGAAGGCGGCATGCCGACCTTTTTTTGAAACATGCGGCCGAAATGCGTCAAATCCCCGTAGCCGACCGCATAGCACACATTGGTCACCGATTCGTCGGTCAGCAGCATTTGCTTGGCCAAATCGATGCGCTCCTGAATAAGAAATTCCCGGAAGGTGATACCGAATTTCTTCTTGAACATTTTCGAAAAATGCCATTTGCACACGTAGTTTTGCTTCGCTACTTCCTCCAAAGAAAGCTCGCTGTTGTCCAGATTGTCTTGGATGTATTGAATCGATTTGTTCCAGTCGATCTCATGCGCGCCGGCAGACGACGGTTGGAGAGGCCGGTTCGAATCCAGCGAGAGCGACGCCAAATAGAACAGAAAAAAACGGATCAGCAGTTTGGCCTGCTTGTCGACGTGCGTAATTAAATATTGCGGAACGCCGGACGGAAGCGCGCCCCCGTCCCCTTCCGGCGGCGGCTCGGTCCGGGAAGTCATCGTAAACAAAGCCCCGCACCCTTCCTGCACGCTGGCGCTTACCTCTTCCCAATGCGTCGCGCATCGAATAGGAATGTATTCCTGCATTTCCTCGATCTCGTGCCCGACAATCGTGCCCGAACCTTTTTCGTGATCGACATCCCATAAAACAATCAATCGATTCCCTCCTGCCCATGGAATAGTTGTGTTGCCGTCCTACCGTTTATGATAGGCGTTTCGTGCGCCGGCAACTCGGCTTTTCTTATCACGGAGTCGGCTTTATTAGGGAAGGAATCGGCTTTTTTCGCCATATGGAAAATCATCCGTTCGGACCGTTGGGCGACGAACGTTTGAAGGGGTAGAGGGCCCGAAAAAAAAGACATCCTCTCGGATGTCTTAAACCCAGCCTTTAATCATCACGCCCCGGACCTGAGCCCCTGCGTTGACTTCCGCCTGCGCCTTACGGAATCCTGCGGCCTGCATCAGCTGCCGCCATTCCTCGGCGGTCCGGAAGCCGAAGCAAGGCGGGGCCTCCGGCGATGGCTGCACGTTGCCGAACCCCGGCAGCAAGGAGAAGACAAACTCCTGATGAAGCCGGCTGGCGTAATCGGCTCTCACGCATTCCGAGACCACAAGACAGCCGCCCTCGGACAGCAGTTCTCGCAGCATGGCCAGCGTATCCCGAACGGACTCGGCACAATGAATGACGTTAACCGCATAGATGAAATCGAACGAACAGGCGGACACGCCTTGAATGCGGTTGATGTCGATTTTACGGGACTGGATCGCAACGCGGGGATAGTCCGCAGCCAACATACCTTTCGCTTTACCGGCCAGGAGGGGGCTGACATCAGACAGCAAGTACGTGTCGATCTCTTGGGAGCGCAGCTGACATTCGGCGAGCAGTGCCCGCGCTGCCGATCCGTATCCCACGCCGACCTCCAGCACTTTGGCTTTCCGGCCATCCGGCATTTCGTCGGCCAGCGATTCGGCGGCCCATTGATTGTGAACCGCATACAAGTCGTGGCCGTTGTTGAAATATCGCTCCCACAGGGAGGAACCCTGCGAACCGAACATCACATGAAGCGGATCGGCTTTGCCTTGAACGATGGCGGGCCACCACGAAATGACGTAGTCGATAAGCCTCATCGACGGTTCGATATTCAAATTTAAGCCTGCCGCCTGGGCCGGACGATACCAAGCCTCCGGACGGACTTCCATATAATTCCCTTGCGCCAAAACGGTCAATGCTTGCTGCTGGACCAGAAAAGCCAGCACCCACCGCACATGCGGACGGTACTGCGGCAAGCAGCCGAGCCGCTGCACGGCTTCCTCTTCCGAAAAGCCGCCGCGAATCGGAACGCCTGCCGTCCTCAGCGCGCGAAGCAGCGAAAATGCCGTATAATCCGAGACGTAATCATAGGCCGCGTGGTATGCTTCGTTGAACAGAGTGGCGCTGCCGTTCGTCGTATTCACCTCGCCGCGCCTCATAACGCATCAACGATCTTCTTCTTCTCGACATTGTAATCGATATACAAAAACAGCACGCAGCCTTTTTCCGTCGTCACCTCGTGGCTCTCGCCAAGCCCCGCCGTGAGAAAGTCGCCTTCCCGCATAATTTCCGTCTCGTTTAAGATCATCTCGCCCTCCAGCAGCATCGCAATTTCCCGCTGCGGATGATCGTGCATCGGAATGACGCTGCCCGGCTTCATTTTGAGCAGAAACACTCTGCGTTCCAGTTCAGGATCGTCCCACAAGTAACACATTTCGGTGTTTTCGTAGACGCCGGGACTCCATACCATTTTTTCCTTCGGAATGATCACATGTTTGTTCTCCATCGGCTCTGCTCCTTTTTGGACAATATCAGCATGCGGGGACTGTCCGCCTTCAACGGGGAGAAATCGAAGCCCCCGAATACGTCGGTCACCTGCAAACCGGCGTTTCGCGTCATCGCGATTAATTCGGTGGCGGCATACAGCCGCACATTCAGCACCGTTTCCTTTTTCTCGCTGCCTTCGAACCAGAAGATCCGTTCGGTCCAACGTCCGGATACGCTGTCGAATTGCCGTTCCGAGAACACCGGACGCCCGTTCATCTCGTTCCATGTATTGCGGAGGCCCTGCAGCTTGTAATCCCGGTTCTCCGTCTCCTGCAGAAACGAACCGCCGGGCTTCAGCGCCAAACGCACGCGATTCAATATGCGCCGGTCGCCTTCTTCGTCGGCGATATAACCGAAAGCCGTGCCTACGTTAAGGACCGCATCGAATTCCTCGTCGAAGTCGAGGTCGCGCATATCGCCGTGCAGGAACTTTACGTCGGCTCCGGCCTCTGCCGCCCTGCGCCGGGCAGCCTCCAGCAGCTCAGGGGAACCGTCGTAGCCAGTCACCCGGTAGCCCATCTGCGCCAGCGGAACAGCAATTCTTCCTTGCCCGCACCCCAAATCGAGGATCGACGCAGCCGGCGGCAGGTCCAGCAGCTCCAAAATGCGCTGGATCTCAAACCGGGTTCGCTCAGGGGAAAGAATGACTTCGGAAAAGGCCAAATAGTCCGATCCGAAAAATGCATGCCACACTTCTTCACTCAATCTTATTCCCTTCCTTTCCTTCGCCGTTTTCCATCCTCGGCCGAATCAGCTTGCCCGAGGAAGTTTTTGGCAGGGCGGATTTGATTTCGATCGCATCCGGCCACAGCCTCGCATCCCGCTTTGCCCGCAAAATGCGCCGGTACACGTCGCTGCGTTCCAAGCCCGGCTCCGTCACCAGCCAGGCGACCGCCCGCATCCCGTGCGCGTCCCGGCGGCCGAACACCAAAGCTTCCGTAACGCCTTCGATGCCCAGCAGAAACGATTCGATCTCGGCCGGATGAACGTTCACGCCCCCGCGGATAATGAGATCGTCGGCGCGTCCGTGCACGTAGAGCATACCGCCGCGGACGGAAGCCAGATCGGACGTGCGCAGCCAGCCGTCCTGCAGCTTGCGGCGGGTGGCCGGTTCGTCTCCGTAATAGCCCAGCATCACGTTCGGGCCCGATACCCAGAGCTCGCCCCGTTCGCCTTCCGGCAGCGGTTCTCCGCCGCTGCCGGCGATCTTCACCTTCACTTGGCGCAGCGGCCGGCCGACACAACGCAGCGAATCTGCCTGACGGATGTCCGGCTGGCAGCTGACGCGCGGAGAAGCCTCGGTCAGTCCGTAGGCGTTGCCTATGGCGGCGGAAGGAAAGGCCGGGGCGATACGTTCGTAATGGGAGGAAAGCAGCAGCTCTCCACTGAGCATGATGCTGCGCAGTGATGTCACGTCGTACCGGTCGGCAAAATGCGCGAAAGCGGAAGCGACCGTCGGCGTCGTACACAGCACCGTTGGCCGCTGCTCCACGATATCGCGGATGACCCGCAACGGCGAAACGTCATGCGGCTTGACGGCAATGGAACAGCCGCAGTACAGCGCAGGCAGCAGCTCTCCCGTTATGGCGGATGCATGGGTGAGCGGGCGCACCAGCATCAGACGGTCCTCCGGACGGAGGCCGAAGTAGCCGAGGATGTCCGTCACGTTGCTCCACAGGTTGCGGGACGTAAGCATAACGCCTTTCGGAAACCCTCCTGTACCTGAGGTATACAAAATAAGCGCTACGCCCCTCAGCTCACCGCCCTGTCGGGAAGGCGGCGTCTCCGGGACCCGGGACAGCGCGATGCGCCCGTCCGTCTCCAGCTGCTCTTGGTCGAGAACCAGCAGCGGACGCACTTCCTTCAGCACTCGCGCCGTCAGTTCGGGGCTGCGGAACGGATCGACCGGCACGACCGGGACCCCTTCGCGGAGTGCAGCAAGCAGCACGGGCACCGCCCGCCACCCGAGGAGCACATTCAGCGCCACACACCCGCCCCGTCCCGTCGTGCAGCCTAGCTTGCGAAGCGCGCGGGCATTCCAGTCGATCGTTTCGTGCAATCGTTCGTAGGTTTCCTCCCCGTCGTCGGCGTGCACAAAACATACCCCCCGGCGCTGCGCAAGAACGTTCATAAACCCGTACGTATCAAGGTCCGGCAAACTCATGCTAACCCCGATGAATGATTTGATCGAAATATTTGGCTTCTTTGAATTCAAACAGCGACTCTTTCGTCTCAATCACCCGCGCTGCGGGGTTCAGCTTGCGGCGAACCTTCTCCCCTTTGCGGTTCAGCAGGTAGCTGTAATTCAGCGTAATTTTTTCGACGCTTGCGCGCGCGTAGTGCGTAACGATCGCCCGGCGGAACGAATCCCGGGAATGATTATCCGACGACCCGTGCAAAAGGTTGCCGTTAAAAATAACGACGTCTCCGATATCGTTGGCGAGCTCCTTATGCTCGAAGCCATCGGGCACTTGAATGCGATTGCCGTAAACGTTCACCTTCTTATCAACGGACTCCGGCGAAACGATGTCGAAAACGTGGGAGCCCGGGACGACCCGCAAACCGCCGTTACGCTCGTCGGATACGTCCAGACTGACCCAGATGGCGTAAGTCGTATCCGGGTAAGCGCCGATGCTGTAGTTGTCCTGGTGCAGAGGCAGCCCTTTGGCGCCCGGCGCTTTGAAATAATAGCTCGTTTGGCAGGCCAGCATCTCCTCGCCGGTCAGCGCTTCGAGCGCGTCCATCGTCCGGTCGTCCAAAATAAACCGGGTAATGGCCTCGTTGCCGCGGTGATAGTCCCGGAGCCGGGGATACAAGCTGTCGAACGGGCGGTTGGCCGCCTGCACGATTTTGCCGTCCGCCATCAGCTCCATCCATACCTTGTGATAAGCTTCGTTCAGCGCGCTTACGGCTTCCTCGGAAAATAAGCGCTTGAGCACGAGATATCCTTCCTTCTGGAAAAATGCCTTCTCCGCTTGCCCAATCGTTTGCTGCTCCATGTTCGTCTTCTCCTCAGCACATCAAATCGTGATCGACGTACGGTTTGCCGTTCATTTCGCTCAGCATATGGATCGCCACGCGAGCGCCGTCTCCCGCCGTAACGGCCACGTGCATGCTCACGCCAGTGCACAACCCTGCGGCCCAAATACCGGGGACGTTCGTTCTCCCTTCGGCGTCCACTTTAATGTAGCTTCGGCCTTCGCCGGATTTCAGCTCGACGCCGACCTGTTCGGCAAGCTCCCGGCCCGGACCGGATGCGATCAGCACATACGGCGCCTCGTACACTTCTTCTTCCGTCACGACACAAAACCCCGTATCCGTCGGTTCGATGGCGATGGCCTCTGCGGTGACGAGCTGCGCCCCGCATTTTTGGGCCTGCAGCTTACCCGTTTCGTACAGGTCGAACCCCGTCACCCCCATAACGGCATAATGATTGCCTACCCATGCCTTGCTTGTGCCGCTTCGGTCGTTATCCAGCACCACTGTCTTCTTGCCCGCCCGGCCTGCGAAGATCCCGGCGCTTGCCCCGGCGGGACCGGCGCCGATAATCACGATGTCAACCACCATCCCGGTTCACTCCTTCCCTTTGCATCAAATTCGGCATTTGTCGTGCATGGTTCTATCGTACAGCCGAAGCGCACCACCCGGCTCGACTAAGCTTGCGCCGTTTTCGGGTTTATTTGTCAGCGTGCGCTCCCGCGAAAAGAGACCGCCGGGCAAGCCGCGAGCAAGCGGGACGCCGCCCGCGGTTGACCGCAATTCAAGAACGTAGTGCGGGGACGGCATACTCGTACTTCTCCCGCACGACAAGCGGCTTTTCGTCCAGCAGAAGCACTTCCCGGGGGAGCGCATGGCTTAGAAAAAGCACCGGGCTCATCGTCAAGCCGTACGCACCCGAAGCCAAAATGCCGATTAAATCGCCCGGCTCCAAAGGCGGCAATGTTACCCGGTCGCCAAGCGTGTCGCCGGGGGTACAGAGCGGTCCGGCAATGGCGTATTCCCGGGGCTCGCCGGATTCCCGCGTCCAGGCCCGGACCGGAAAGTTTCGCCGCATCAAGCTTCCCGCGCCGCCGGCTGCCGCATGGTGATTCGTACCGCCGTCCGTGACGGCGAACCATTTGCCCTGAGACTGCTTCGTATACAGCACCCGGGTCAAATACGCACCCGACTCGGCGACGACATACCTTCCCGTTTCCATCAGCAGCCGGATACCGGGATGCTTTTCGGCGAACAATTCGAGAAGGCCGTGCGATTTGCGGCTGAGCTCGGGCAGGTCTAGCGGAGCTTCGCCTTCGTAGTATGGCACGCCGAAGCCGCCGCCAAGCCCGATATAATCGAGCTCCAACGCATGCTCGGCCATCGCACATTCGGCAAAGCCGAGAATGTATGCCATATTGGCGGCCACCGTCTCGGCGCTCAAAATCCGTGTGCCGTAATACGCATGAAGACCGGCCAGCCGCAAAAACGGAGACGATTCGATGAGACGTACAGCGTCGGCAACCTGTTCCTCGTCGATGCCGAACTGGCGGGCGGCCCCGCCCATCTTCAGACGCGCCCCATGGATCGCCGCCTTCGGGTTGAAGCGGACCCCGATGTCGGCCCGTATCCCTTTCCGCCCGGCAAGACGGTTCATCAGTTCCAGCTCTTGAAGCGATTCGGCGACGATGTACCGGACGCCCAGCGTCAGCAGACGATTGAGCTCGGCTTCGGTTTTCCCTGGACCGACGTACAGAATACGGTGCGGATCAGCTCCCGCCGCCAGGGCGATGTCCAGCTCCAACGGCGAGCACAGCTCCAAATTCGCGCCGGCCTCGTAAATATGCCGTATAATCGTAGTGTTCGGGTTCGCTTTAATCGAGTAAAATAGCGATACCGACGGATGGAGATGACGGCGGAGCGCATCCAGCCGTTCCCGGATCACGCCGAAATCGTAGACATACAGCGGCGTGCCGAACCGCTCCGCACATTCGCGGAGTCGATCGCCGCACTCCGAAGATACGAACATATGCCCATTCCCCCCTTAATCCATCAATAAAGTGATTGGCCGGACAGCTGTACCCCCGCAATCGTCTGAAGCCGCTTGCAACATTGCTCGTACCAGTTTAGACATTCGTCCCGGGAATCCCCGATCATCGCCGCGTACAGCCTGCCTGCTCCGCCCGCCTCCCCACTCATGCCGGCAGGCGCAAACGCGCAGACGAAGATGCCCCGGCCGCCGCGTTTCGTGTAAAGTGCCTCTCCCAGCGCATCGCGCAAGACGGCGAACGGAAACGGCGCGATGCTCGTGAACGGCACGGCGCGGATCAACGCATACCGGCCTTCGGGAACATGCTCGCTCAGAACGCGCGTGTGATACGTGGACATATTCAACCTCGCATTGATTTCTACGCACGGGTAGAGCGTTCCGTCCGACCCGACCATCGCATCCACGCCGACGACGCCGTAATACCCGTCGTACGCCAGCTCCCGGCCGATGCTCGCTGACGTGTCGGCCAGCTCGCGCTCCGCTTCTAGCGGCAGCGTATGCGGATGCAGATGTCCCTGATGTACCCCTCCGCGCACCAGGGCGGTCAGCATGCCGAGCATTTCCGTTTGTCCGTTTTTCCCTACCAAAAACTGGTAGTTTACATCGACGCTTTTGGAAATCCACTGTTCGACAATGAATTCCGCGCGGGCGTAGCCCCGCTTGTCCGCCGCTTGACGGAGCATACGGAGCGCTTGCCGGCAGCGGGCTTCGTTCTCCAGCAGCAGGATGCCCTTGCCCGACACGCCCATCGCATCCTTGAGCACGAGTGGCGTCTGGGGCAGCAGGGGCGCAAGCTCGCGCAGCGCCCGTTCCAGCTCGTCCAGCGATAACGCAATGCGGCCTTCCGTCTGCCTTATGCCCAGGCGCGTGCAGAGCCGGCGCGAGTACACCTTGCTGTTGACGCACCGGGCGACGGCAGAAAGCGGAGCGGCAAGCGGAAGTCCAGACTTCCGCGACAGCTCTTCCTCCAGCGGCGAGACGCCGTGCGGCATTAGCCTGCCGGACGAGGCCTTCGTCCATGTGCGGATCGTCTCGAGAGCCGAAGCGTTTTCCAGCAGCGAACGTGTAAGCGATAGCGCCTCTTCTCCGCCGGCCGCGACGAAAGACGGCGTCTTCAAGCCCAGCTCTGCCAAATAAGCGAGAAAATCCGGGTCCGGCGCCTGCTTCAGCAGCACCAGGTCTTCGGGGGCGGCGAGCAGCAGCGCAAGCTCCGACAAGCTGTTGTTCAACGCTTCCGAAGCGCGTCCGGGTAAGCCCGGAAGCCCGAGGACATCGGTCCGCTTCCAATCGCGCTC
Source organism: Paenibacillus tyrphae (assembly GCF_000722545.1). Taxonomy (GTDB): domain Bacteria; phylum Bacillota; class Bacilli; order Paenibacillales; family NBRC-103111; genus Paenibacillus_G; species Paenibacillus_G tyrfis. The sequence continues at coordinate 78,309 of NZ_JNVM01000010.1, read as the reverse complement.
CACTTCAAAGTTGCCGAGCCATGCGCAGCTTGCGCCGGGCGACCCCCATCCGCAAGCGCGGGCAAGCTTCGTCCGGAATGTCTCCATCGCTTGATTCCTCCTTTCCGAGTCACCGTTGTATCCATAGGATAAGGTCCGGACAGCTAGCCCTGAAGCCTTGCCGAAGGAACCCGCTGGACCAAAATGCAGCCGACTCCCCTTGCAGGCTCGGCCATGTGAAGCAGCGCAAAGCGGGTCGCGCCGGAAGCACGGAACGAGGCGAGCCCGTAAAATGGGGCCGCCGTCGCCAGGTTCCGGTTGTCCGGCTCGCAAAGGATGTGTTTATACCGTCGGCGCAATCGGTCGACATAGCCCGGGGCCACGGCCTGCGTCAAAATCGTCGTCTCGGCCGCATCGACGCCGCACGTCCGCAGCGTTTCGTCCATCAGGTCGCAGGCGTCCTCCGCCAGCTCCGATACGGTCAAGCCGCCGGAGGGAAGCTCGTCGCGCTGCGCGATGCCGTAGGCGGCCACCCGCAGCTCCCCCGCATGGGGGGACAGCTGGAAAGCCGCGATGGCATCCGCTCTGGTATATGCGGAAGCGAAATCCAGCTCCTGCGGATCGGCCGCCTGCTCCAAGCAAGCGACCCATACGCACCGGCGCACCGCTTCCGCCCAGTCGACCGCCATAATCGAGCCGAGTGGCCCGGCGTCGGCGATAGAGAACGTCAAGGCGCTGTTCAATTGCAGCGCCTTCTGCATGGACAAGGCGGCATTGATCTTATCCGTCAGCGGGTAGGACTCGTAGCAGCAGACCAAATAGTCCGGCTGCTCCCGGGCAGAAATCCGCGCAAACAATTCAGGCGCATATTCGCACGGCTCCCGGTCGAAGAAGACGGATTGGCCGCCGCTGCGGTCAAGCGGCATCGGGTTTGCGGACATGCCGCCGATTCCGTCCGGGTGCACAATGCCCCCCGCAGACGTAAGACCGCCTCCGCCCTGCCGATCAAGACGATCCGTCTGTGGGGCTGCTTGCTCGCCACAGCCGTAGGCCGCAGCTATTTCGCGGTACAGATGATGTTCGATCGAAGTCAGGGGCCGTCCGTGTCCGTACCGGTTATGGACGGCGGGCCAAGACAGGCGGATCGTTCCCTTTTTGACAAACCGCACAGCCGATCACCCCCCCATTGCCGAGACTGATCATCGCGTAGTAATCGCCGGGACGGAGCTTCCCCTCCAGCGCGAGCCGGGCGTAATTGACCGGCAGATCGCACGTGTTCAAATGCCCCGATACCGACGGTCCTTCCGTGTAGAACAGCTCCGGCGAAATTTTGAGCAGCACCGCCAGCTGCCGCCACGTCTCCTGCGTAATATTGTTTGGAATGGCGACCTTGAGATCGCCGAAGTCCAATCCGGCATCGGCCAGCGTCCGGCGGATCACTTTCGCCAGATTGACGAAATAAAAATAATTCGGCACGTCATCCGCCCGGTTTTTCAGCTTGCCCTGCTGCAGCGTGCGGATATCGGTGACGCTGCGGACGGCAAGCACACGGTCGCCGCCAAGACGCTTGCCGAGCAGCGAAGCGGCGCACGCATCGCCCGTGATCAGAACGCCGCCGCCGTAGCGTTGGCCGGGAAGCAGGCACTTCTCCACCGTCAGCAGGACGACCGACGCCTCGTCTTCCGACGCCTCCAGCAGCTTGCCTGCAGCGTACATTCCCATCAGGTAGCCCGAGCAGAGCTGATCCCGCAAGGAAAAGCATACCGCTTGCCGGAAGCCGTACTTGCGCCGCAAGCTTCCGAGAACGTCCTTGGTATACGGGAACGAATAGTACAGATAGGGCATGACGACATACCGGACGCGCTCCGGATCCACGCGAAACCGGTTCAAAAGCGCATGCAGCGTCAAATCCAGCATGTCCGGCGACGGCAGCGCCTTCTCGCAGGGCACCGACGCCATGCCCCGGCCAAGCAGCGACGCCGCTTCGTTTTGCGAAAGAAGCCCTTGGTCCGCCAGGCTCTCCACCGTCAGCCGTTCCTCTGGCACGTAAACCGCCGTCCCCCCGATAACCATCGAGTTCCCCATGTGCGCTTCCTTTATTGTCCCAGACGCGCTACGTAATCGTAGACGTCGGATACTTTTTCCATTTCGTAGAAGTTCAGATTCGCGTCCAATATATCGACGTTCATGACCATTTCCAGCTCAATCAGCACTTCGACCAAATTCGTGGAATCCATCTCCAGCTCCACGAATGAAGTTTCCGGCGTGATCCTTTCTTTTCCGCTGATCGTTCGAATGATATCTAGCAACGTATCGATTTGCAGCATTCCCATTCACCTCATCGCAAGGATTTGTTGACGAGCAGCGATTCAATCGTATCCGCGCCCCGCCGGTTGGATGCCCGGCCGTCCACTTTGGGGGACAGCCTGCGAATGTTCTCTTTTTCCCGGCCTCCGGCCAACAAGCGGCAAACCGCTTTTTCCAGCGTCTCCGCGCTCATCTGCTCCGGTTCGACCGTCTCCGCTATTCCGAGCTCTGTACAGCGTGCGGCTGCCCACGCATGGTCCGGGCCGAGCGGAACGATAACGAGCGGAACGCCGTAGCGGATCGCTTTTTGCAAGGTGCCGCAGCCCCCGTGCGTAATAATCAGATCGGCCTGCGGAAACAGCAGGTCATGATTCGGCACGGTTGTCACCCATTCCACATTGTCGGCAAGGGGCGTCTCTCCGGCGTAAGGAGCATGGTCGGAGACAAGCAGATGCCCAGGCCGCCCTGAAAATGCCCGCAGCGCCGCCTCCACATACGCTTCGGTCGTCTCGCGGTAACCGCTCCGGTCGGCGGACGTGGTGCAGACGACAATGCACGGTCCGTCGTGCCCGCGAGCCGTTGGCGGCCGCGTTCCGGCTCCGGGATCGGGGCCGTAGGAGCACGGACCGAGAAAGACCGAGGACGGCGGAACTTCGTCCGGAAACGGATTCAGCTCCGCCAAAATCATCATCAAATGCGCGTCCGGCGACAGCCCGGCCAAGTCTCCCCGGGTGCGCGCGAAATCCGCAACCGGCGGCAAGCCGATGCAGGCCCTCGCTTCGTTGGCCGCTTTCTCGAACATGGTCCGCATGCGCGCGTTGACATGCGGCACGCCCGGCATGAGACGGTCCGGCCAGAACGCCGCCGTCATGTAGCTCGCCCACGGCACGCCGCGTTTTTCGGCGATGTAGGCCGGCGCACACAGCCCGGAATCGCAAATCACAAGGTCGAACTCGACGGCTTCCAGCACGGCCTGCATTTCAAGCAGCGTCTCGGTGACGAACTTTTGCGGATACTTGCCATTGCGGATTTCGCAAAATTCAAGCCCCGCCTCCTCGATAAGCGGACGGAAGGAAGCCGCGGACAACACACAAACCGAATGCCCGCGCCTTTGAAGCTCGGTGCCCAGCCCGAGCGCGGGAACGAGATGACCAAGCAGCCACTGGCTGACAATAATAATGCGCGCCATGGTCACTCTCCCCGCCACGTATCCAGAGGCTGAAGATCCGGAGGAAGGAATAGGCCGTCCTTGCGGATCAGCTCATCGTCGAAAAACAATGCGCCGCCCCCGGACGCTTTCGTTTGCGAAAGCACCAAATCCCAATGCACCGAAGATTCGTTACCGTTGTCCGCCATCGGGTACGCTTGGCCGAGAGCAAGGTGCAGGCTGCCCCGCATTTTCTCGTCAAAGAGCACGTTGTTCATCGGCCGGTCGATGTGAGGATTCAATCCGATCCCGAACTCGCCAATTCGCGATGCCCCTTCGTCGAGTTTCAGCACCGCCTGCAGCCGTTCGGTCCGTTCGGCAACCGAGCACGAAGCGTCGGTCACCACCCCTCGGCGGAAGCGGAGACTTACGTTTTCATAGACAATGCCCATGTACGAGGCGGGCACATTGAAGGTGATAATTCCTTCGGCCGAATCGATGCGCGGAGCCGTGAACAGTTCCCCGTCCGGCAAATTGAAGCGCCCGTCGCAAATCATATGGCCCATACCCTGGATCGAGAAGGACAGATCAGTTCCCGGCGCTACGATGCGGACCCGGTCCGTGCGGCTGAGCCGCTCGCAAAGCGGCTGCGCCAGCTCGGCGAACCGCTCGTAATTCAAGCTGCAGGCCCGGTAATACAGCCCGGTGCAAGCGTCCAGACTCATTCCCGCGAGCTGCGCCATGCCGACCGTCGGACTGCGCAGCAGCACCCACCGGCCAAGCCGGGCCATCGCCATTTGCTTGGGCTGCAGGTAAGCGCGCACGTAACGGTCGTAGCGGTCCTCCGGGACATCGGTCATTTCATAAATGTTATCGTCGGCGCGAATGCCGACGTACGCATTCATGGTACGAAGCCGCTCCCGGTCCATCTCGGCCCACTGGACGAACTGCTCCTCCGTACACCCGCCGATCAGGCTTTTTAAGTGCCGCACAGGCATCACGTTCAAATACGGCCGTGCCCCCGCTTCGCAGGCCGCTTCAATCATTGCTTCCGTCAAAGCTTCCGCGCGTCCGACGACATCGATGAGGACGCTTTCCCCTTCCCGGAGGGCAAGGGAGCGGGCCATTGTCTGCCGCGCCAGCCGCTGCATTGCCGAATCGGTCATGGCCGTCCCTCCAGCAAGCGCTCCAGCCCGTCGAACAGCTGTCTTTCCGCTTCCAGCGCCTGACGCAAATACCCTGTCAGCCTGCTCCCGTAAGACTTCTCCGGCTGGCGCTTCCATTTCATGAGAACTCCCATCGCATACGACCACTGGTTGCAGGCTTCCGTCAGCGGGCCGGTCCACCGGGAATCGAGACACACCTTGGGAATGACGCCGCTGCCCGCTGCCGTTTCCCACAGCTTTCGCAGCCGCCGGAAATAATGGATATCGAATTCCAGCTGATCGAGCGACGCCCGAAGCTCGTCGACCGGCAGCGCTTCGACCGCAGCGACGAAGCCGGCCAGACGGTCCAGCCCTCCCTGCCGCAGCATCTGCTCCACCGAAGTGCGCGCCAGTCGCGCGAACTGCACCTCCATGGATGCGGCCGCTCCGGCATCGTTCCGGCGGACAATGGCAGCGCCGCTTCCCCCGGCGGACTGAAGGGCGGGAAAGAATACATCACTCGGAATACGCCCGATATAACCGTCGAAATAAGCCGGATCGCCGGTATCGTCGATGACGGTCACGTGCGTCCCGTCATCCTCGATGAGCAGCGCCCAGTGCACAACGTCATGCTTGCGGTAATAGGCGGAGAACGGCACCTCGAAGGCATTGTAATAAATCAGACAATAGCCCTCAGCGTCATAGACGGAACGGACCAAATGCCGCAGTTGATCGGTCGAGAGGGATGGGAAGCGGATCGCGGACCAGCCGTTTTGCAGCACCGGCTCGCTGCGCCTCAGCAGCAGGCCTTCGGTCCGGCAATCGAACGCATTCAAGAAGGCGGGGATCGGATTGCGCTCTCCCTGCCACTTCATAATTTCCAAAATGCACAATTGACGGCAGTCCAGATTGCGTTCGCACAGACCGAATTCATCTGGAAACCGCCAATCGACTTTGGGCCGCTGCCGAATATACCCGGCAAGCGTAAGCGGCTCGCTCATAAGTTCACCTCAATTCCGTTTGATCCGGTCCGTTTGATCCGGCCGCGCCCGCACGGGCAAGCCGCGCAGGAATGCGAGCATTTCCCCTGCCCGCGGAGGACAATGCTGGCGATGATCTCAATCGCCTGATCCATCGCAGCGGGATGCTGGAAATAATAAACGACTCCGTCCAGCAGATGAACCTCCGCTCCGGGAACCGCCTTCCATTGCGCAAGCGCTTCGATATCGCGTTCCCCGCAGACGACGGCGATACTAGGACGGCCGGCTCCCGGCAAATCTTCCTCGCTCAGCGCATCCAGCTCGTCCAGCATCGCCCGGCTGATGCATTGACCGTGCAGGTACAGCAGATGCGCGCCGAGCGAGGCGAGATATCCGACTTGATCCATGTCGAAATCACTCAGCGTATAGTAGTCGTAGCCTGGCACCAGCAGTTGCGAGTCCACGCTCCCCTCCCGCGCCAGCGCATTCAGCGCACCCGCGTCCAGCAGCTCTCCGGAACGCGGAAGAGGCAGCGCGGGCGGCGACAGAAGCACTGGCCGGCACATTATGCCGGAGCGCTCCTCCCAAGCAAGCGCGGACCGCAGCGCAACCATGGCCCCGAGTGCGTTACCGACGAAGAAGATCGTGTCCGGCCGGTGTCCTGCGGTTGCCTCCTCCACCACTTCGAGCGTGTCGCGGACCATGGACGAAACGGTCGTTTGTCCGAGTTCCCCAGCGCTATCTCCATGACCGCGATAATCAAACTGCACGACCCATGCGCCGGAAGCGGCCAATCTTTTGCGCAGATTGGACAACAAATAATTTTTCTCGCTCATCGCCTGGCCAAGTCCGGGCAGCGTGACGATCAGCGTCCGGCGTTCCTGCGCTGCCGGCTCCTCCACCAAGCCGACGATGTCACGGCTGCGGCCAAACCGGACTTGTCTCCACATCGCGTATCCCTCCTTCGCCCGTCTCCGACGCCCGCAGCTCCCGCTTGAGCCATTGCCCCGTCACGTCCATAATCCGCTCTTCGAACAGTCTGGACGTAAACAGATGGCCTGCTCCTTGAACCGCGCATACTTCATGCCCGGCGTCTCCCCGGTAAATCGCATAGGAATCGGTCCGCACCTTCTCGAATTCCTCGCGGATAAGCGGATCGTCGTCTCCATAAACAAGGAGCGACCTGCCCTCGTAGGCGCGCAGCACCGCTTCCTTGTCAAGCTCCTGCAAATCGCGGTAAAAATCCATTGAAATCCATAGACCGGCCCAAGGCATGACCAGCTTCTCCTTGTTAAGCGCATGCCGCGTAAACCGGGGGCGTTTACCGCTTGGATGCGCGCCGCCGAATTCGTAAAACAGCGGACTCCACAGCACCACGCGGTCTACGCCCGACCGCTCGGCGGACATAAGGGCGATCCGCGCCCCGTCGCTAAAGCCCAGATATGCCGTTCTTCCGGAATCTAGCTCCGGCCTGCGCCGCACTTCGTCCCACGCTTTCAGCACGTTCGACACTTTCAAGGAGGTCGTCATGTCGTAGTAGTGCCCGTCGCTGAGTCCGAGCCCGCAATAGTCGAAACGCAGCATCGCCACGCCTTCGTTCGCAAGCCGCCTTGCCAATTTGACCGCGAGCCGGTGCACCTCGTAGCGCTCGCCGTTTTTGCCGGGACAATAAATGACGACGGGAAAAGGGGGAGTCCCACGGGTCGGCAGATGAAGCATGCCCGCCATCCGCCGGTCTCCATCCCGCAGCTCGACAAACAGCTCGCCGTTCAATCCGCATCGCCTCCTTTCACGAATTCCACGAACGCGCGGACGACTTTCCGGCCGTCTACCGTGCCTTCTGCGGCAAACACTACCGACCGGCGGTCCTCCCGAATTCGTTTCACGGCGTACGTTACCGTGTCACCGGGCCGCACCGGCTGCAAAAAGCGCGCTTTCATGTCTCTCCTCCCTCCGCCTTCGGCAATTCCCCGTTCCATCAGCAGACCGGCCGCCTGTACGATCCCTTCCAGCAGCAGCATGCCCGGATAAATGCTGTAGCCCGGAAAATGGCCGAGCACGTAAAAGTCGCTGCTCGATACATGCTTGCGGGCAACGACTCCGTCTGCCTCCGAGCATTGCACGATCGTGTCGATCAATACCCATGGTTTACGGTACGGGAGTACGTCCTCCGCTCTCATGGTCCACTCCTTTCGTCTCCGGCTCCCTCCGCCACCGCGACGCACAGCGTAGCTGTCGCCAGGACGCCGCCGTCCGCCCCGGACATCGTCCCGGACAAGATCGCCTGTGAGCAGGTCATGCGGATCGGCCGAATGTCGTAAAGGAGCGGCTCCCGCCAGCTTGCTTCTCTTCGAACGGACGCTTCGGCCTTGCCGAGCAGCGGAATTTCGCCGGGCGCCAACGGCTTTGTCTCCAGCTGAACGAACAGCACGGCGGCTTGGGCCAGCCCTTCGATCATGACCGTGGACGGAACAGTCTGCGCATAGCCATACATGGGACGGAGCAGTTCCGGCCTGAAGCGGGCCTCCAGCCGCTGCCCAGGTTCGTAGCGGGTCACCTCGTCCACGAACCGGAACGGATATTGGTGCGGCAGAAGCGCCGCTATCTCGTCCGGACTCCGGCTGCGGCCCGCATCGGGGTTATGGCTCACGTCGGCTCACCACGCGCACCAGCTCGGAAACGGTCGTATTCGAATCGATTTCCAACATGCCGTCAGGCACCTCGATGCCCAATTCTTCTTCGAGCAGCACGATCAGCTCCATATAACGAAGCGAATCGAATCCAAGGTCGAACAGCTTGCTGTCCCGTCCGATCTCGCTTTGCGGGAGAACGCCGCAGCCTTCGCTGCTGAGCAACCGGATCATTCGTTGTTCTACGGTCACGGTTTTCATTCCACCTGCTTTCTTCTTCACCCGGAATGTGTTGTTGGTTTCATTCTGAATTATAGCCGCCCGGTTCGCCGCGCACTCGGCTTTCGATGCGCCGTAAAGCTCGGCGGAAGCCGAGTGCGGCAGAGGCACATTTTACATAATGAAGAAAAAAAGGAGTTGAGCATATGCGCGCAAATCACCGCACCGCCTCGCTTAGCACGATGCACATCGAAGCTGCGCCGGAGTTGATCTGGGAAGGTCTGGCGACCGCCAGGGGCATGAAGACGTATTTGACCGACGAGGTACACGCGCCGAACGAACATATCTCGGCGGGCGACGAAATCCGGATCGTGATCGGCGACATGATTAACGACGCCGTCTGCTTGGCCAGCGATCGGCCGCGCCTGTTCCGGCTCAAGGACCGCTTTCGTTCCCTTCTGGCAGACGATTCCTACGTCGAATACGAATTGGTCACGACGTTCCGGTTGGAGGAAGAGGAGCATATGACGCGGGTGACCGTCGAGGTGGACGGCTACGACGAAAACAGCGAGCTGCACCAGTGGGTCCGCGAATGCGGAGAATTCGGGTGGAAACAGTCGCTGTTTAATTTAAAGCTTGTGTTGGAGCTCGGTCTGGACTTGAGATACGACGTATTCGGCTATCCCCGGTTCGGCGTCTGCAATTATACCGCTACCCCGGCTCAGCTTCGGGCGCAAGGGCTGGACCCGGACCGCGTTCAAGGGAATTATTTGATGGAGGTGTTTCCCGAAAGCCCTGCCGCCCGGGCGGGGCTGCGCCCCGGAGACATCGTCGCGTCCTTCGGCGGCCGCGACGTTCCGACCTATGCCGAGTTCATTCGCTCGCTCGGCCTATGCGCCGGGACGAACGAACCGGTCGGCGTGATGTACTACCGCGGAGGACGCAGACTGCACACGGAAGCCGAGCTGTCGTATGACAAGCTGCTGACGGGACTTGTGGACCCGACGGAAGAGTCGGTGCGGCAAGTGGCCGACGGAAAGCGCTCCTCCTGATACAAAAGCCGTCGGCAGCGGGCCGTCGAACGCAGCAGCCCCTGCGCCGTTTCGCCCTTGCAGAACGAAGCGGCGTCCAGGGTAACGAGCCGTCATTTCGAATCCGGCACGGATTCGGAACGGACGGCTTCGTCCGTTTTCCACAAGCTGCCGGACCCGGACCGCTGCCTGGCAAGGAGCTCACGTTTCTTTCTCACTTCTTCGAGCGGGGTTTCCTCGATATCGATCAGGCCCGTAAACGTTTCGTCCAGCGACAGCCGCACCGTCGTTTCGCAACAGACCCCATCCCGCACATAAGCTACTACCGGCTCTGCGGTCTTTCCGTAGAACGACGAAATGGCACGAACGAACGCCGGATAGTCGGGTGTCGGCATTCCTCCGATCTCGACGATGACATCGCCGGCCTGCATGCCCGCCCGGTCGACGGGGCTGTTCGGAAATACCTGCAGCAAGTAGTTCCCTTCCCGGACCGGAACGCACACTACCGGGCTCTGCTCTTCGTTCACCGTACAGTTGGCGACGCCGAGGCGCGGATAGCTGAACATTTCGATGCGCAAATCGAGCCCAAGCTCGAGCACCGACTTCAAATTCATCAACGATCGGCGCCACCCCATTTCCAGACATTCCCGGAACCACTGGCCATGCGTCGTCGGCTCGAAGCCGGTCACCTCCAGGGTCAGCTTGACAAAAGGCCCCTGCTGCTCCAGCGTATACGCCGTGCTGACCCGGTATCGGACCGTGCGGCCGTCGGGGTCCATCGAATCGTACGTGTCGGCAAAAGCGATATGATGTGGCGGCTCGCACCGGATCACGACCGATTCGTTGTTAATATCACCGTAATTGAGCGTGTAACGATCGCCGATTTTCGGCTCGTCCTCGGCCCCGGTCGTTCGAGCGTAGTACGTCAAATACGAGCTGGAGCCGGGCGCGGTCGCTACCGACCACCACACTCGCTCAAGCGGGGCTTCCAAATACGTAATATTGACGGTCCGGTCCAGCGGACATGGGATCATGACTCGTTCTCCTCCGTTAATAAGGTGTAGATTCGTTCTGCCCGACCGCCCAGCTCTTTGACGAGTCCGGGGAAGGTGCACAGCACGTCCAACGTAGGCCAGTGCGCCTCGGGAATAGGCTGTCCCGCGCGCGCCAGCGTCTTCAGACAAGCTTCGTACTGCGGTACGATCCGTTCGTCCCGCCGCTGCGCGTAAGCGCTCATCGCCTCGGTCCAGGTCCGTTCTCCGCGCATATACGCATCAAGCTCCTCGGCCAGCATCTCGGCGGAGCATACCGCATTGTCGATGCCGACGCCGGACACGGGATGCAGGTGCGCGCCGGCGTCGCCGACCAGTACCCACCCCGGGCCGTACGGTTTGCGCACGTAGCTGCGGAGCGTTTCCACTCCACGAACGCTGCCCTGCAGCCGTGCGTACCGGAGACGGGGGCCCAGCGTGCGGATGTGGCTCAGCCGCTCGACAAACTTAGAAGCAGGGTCGCCCGACCAAGAGCGGAACGTCTCCTGCGGCAGCATGACCGCGATGCAGTGCCGTCCCCCGTCAATCGGATTGCACAGCACAATGTCCGTCTCGCTCCAATACCACTCCACAGCCGGAATAGGCAGCGGGTCCGCATGCAGTACGTACGCATAGTACACGCCCAAATGGCGCTCGTCCGAAGCCATTGCCGTTTCGGCTCCGACCCGTCGGGCCACCGACGAATGTCTGCCGTCCGCGCCGATCACGGCCCGCGCCTTGTACATCTCCACGGAACCGTCGGACAATTTGCAGCGGACGCCGCATACGCCGTCCTCCCCTTCGAGCAGATCGATGACCTGCGTCGACAGCCTGACGTTCACCTCCGGCAGCCCGCAAGCCGCATCCAGAAGCCATCGATCTAACAGCTCCCTCCTCACGCCCATCGCCCTCGGGGTGACGCAAATATCCGACTCGAACAGACGTCCTTCCAGATCGATGCGCATCCTTGTCAGGGCAGGAATGCCGCTGGTTTCCATTTTTCGCGCAATGCCAAGCCTTTCGTAGATCCCCGTCTCGCCCAAGATGTGCGTCGACAAAGTCGGTCCCGGCACCGCATAACGATCGATCAACAGCGTCCGGTAGCCTTTTTGTCCGAGAAAATAAGCGGTGGCCGCCCCGGCGCACCTGGCTCCCACGATAATAAAATCGTACATAGTCCTCTCCCTTGCCTAATCGAGTCCACGGATGTTAAAGCTTTCGCATGTCCGTACGCTTGAAAACGAAAGGGCCATACAGGATGGCCCTCTCGCTGGATAACGATTAGTTGGATTGCAAGCAGCCGTAGATGGTGCCTACTTGGTTGTCTTCCGCATCGAACAACGGGATTACACTGTCCGAATAGAACGTGGCGTCTTTCGGAGGAAGACCTTTCAATGTGCCTTTCATATGGATCGGTTTTTTGTTGTGGAACTCGCCTTGAGGCGTTTCGATCACCCAGTACAACCAGGACTCGCCTTGTACGCCGTCCGCCATTTTTTTGTTGAACGGAATGGAAGCGCTGGCTTTCATCGTTCTGCCTTGTCCTTGCAGACCGCCGCGCACGCGGATGGTAGCGCCCGGCCAGATGACGCTCGAAGTGGCTACGAGATCGACGTTCATGATTTCCAGATCAACGGTTACGCCCGTTTTCAAGCTGAATTCGGAATCGCTCACCGTGAAGTGAGTCGGAGCGGCTTGTTTGAAGTGCAATTCTTCGCTGCGGCCGTCGAGCAGTTCCAGGTACGTTTTGCTGTTGGAATTTTCGAGCGTCATGCCGATTTTCTTTGTGATGGTTTTCATTGCGATACCTCCGTTGGTTGGATTGGTTTGTTGTCTCCCGGGGACATCCTTATCATCGCATGATTCGGGAAATATCACTCAGCTTTTGACCTGCTGGTTTTTCGTGTTTTGTTGGCTCCGGCAGGGGATATAAGAAAAACTTTTATCGAAGTCTATTCATGGATGAGCGACCGCGGTTTAGCGGAAGTTTTTCTTGTGATATAGAATTTGTTCAGCTTTGCTGAAAATTTATAAATTCTATATCGTTAAAAAACGGACCATCCTGTAAAGGAGGTCCGCCCGATTGCTCGAAAGCTTGCCGCATCACACGGTCTTCTGCAAATAGTCCCACACCAGGTCGCTGATTTTTCCGACCGAGCTGAAGTTTTCCAGCAAAATGGATTCGTCGGCAAATTCGATCTCGAAGCTGTCTTCAATGGACGCGACAAGCCGGATGAACGTCAGCGAGTTGATCCCCAGCTTCAGCAGCTCGCTTTGCTCGTCTACCGTCACATGCGAAGGGAGAACGTCTTGAATGCAAGCAATGATTTTCGATTGCAAGGACGTATCGTTCACAAGCTTTCCTCTCCTTTCCGTTCGAATTTCAAGCGAACCAAATATTCCATCAGCAAAGGCACGGCCCTCTTCTCCTGCTCGTACATCGCTTGGAAATGATCCCCGATGCGTGCCAGCAGACGCGCGTCTCCGGTTTTCTGCGCCTTCAAAGAATCCGCGCGGATACTCATCAGCCGCTGCTTCGCATTCTCGTAGAGCCGCTTGCTTTTGCCGAGCAAAGGGGAACCGGCCGCACGTTCCAACGCATCGATGCGCTTGAGCATCCATTTGTGCCGCTGCATCATCTTGTGCACATTAATGTTCCAGAAGCCGAACTCGCGCGGATCCAACGAAACGTCGCCCCCAGCCATTTGATGGAATAAGCCCGCCATATAGTCGTACACAAAATAACCGCTGGCAAACGCATCCTGAGACAAGCCCGACGCACGAACGCGTCCCCGCTCCAGCGCAAAATACAGGCTGCGGTAATCGAAGCCGGACGGCAGCGAAGGGCTCCGGTGAAGCCGGACGGCGGTGAGCGGAAAGCCGTAGTATGCAAACCAGATATGCGTATCGGCATGACGCTCCGCCACATGCGCCAGCTCCGCCTCGCACGTCTCGTAAGGCAGACAAACCGAGCCGTAGGCCCGGCCGTTCGTTTCGAAGGCAAGAATGTCCAGCGTCCCGGATTCGTCGTCGTAGCCGTAGACCAGCGCGTCATGCACCATCTCCCGCACGGCGAAAAAATGGGACTGCGGAATGCGCTTCCAGTCCAAGTAAACCAGCACGTAGCTTCCCTCGTCGATCGCCTCGCGAATGGCGGACACGTATCCACCCGGCTTGACCGCAAGAGGTTCTTCCGCCAGCAGTCCCCCGTACAGCTCCAGATGCTCTTCGAAGCGGACCAGCGGAAATTGTCCCGCGCTTTTGGACTGCACGATCAAATTGACGAAATGGCTGAGGCACCATGGCATCAGCCGAGGCTCCGTCATGACGATGCTGAGGCGCAAATTATGGTAGCACTCGGTCTCGAAGCCCGGATTCGGCACGACCGGCAGCCGTTTGGCGGTCAGCATAAGCGGATCGCCTCCCCGGCCGCATGCTCCTGCATCGGTTCGAGGCCCGGAAAAGCTCTCCCCGCCTCCTGTATCGCAAGGACCTGCGCAAGCGCATAATCTCCCGAATGCGAGAGGCTGATGCAGAACGACAAGCCGTAATGCGCCGCCGCTTCGCCGGTTGAACCATGCAGCTCAAGCACGGGACGACCGGAAGGCAGATGACGGACTTCGACGTCTAAGAAGCCGTATTTTCGTGGAAGCACGTCCCCGGCCGCCTTGTAGAACGCTTCCTTCGCCGCCCAGCGAACCGCGTAATGCCGAGCTGCCCCGCGATGCTTCGAGCAATAGGCGATCTCGCCCGGAGTAAAAATTTTGCGCAAAAACCGTTCGCCCTGCCGCCCGATGGCTTCGCCCATCTGCGGCACGCTCTGCAAATCGATACCGACGCCGTAAATCACAGCCTCACCTCCCCGCGCGCGAACAGCCCTTCCCATCCGTTTATCGCCACGGCCGGTTTCCTCCTACGCCGCTCCATTCGTCCTTCTTCAACGTATCGTTTTTGAGCTTCGGCGCGGCGTTCAGCCGTCTGCGGACGCGTGCGCCGCTTCGGTCCAGCAAATAATTGTAGTTTAAAGCTACCCGCTCTGCGCTCGTCCCCATAAAATGGGTCACGTTGGCATAACGGAACGTGCGACCGGACAAATTGGCTTCGGACCCGTGAAGCAGGTTGCCGTGGAACGCGACCAGATCGCCCGGCTGCGTCCGCAGCGGCACCGTTTCGTAACCATCGGGAAGCCTCAGCTTCTCACCGTATTCCGAGCGGCTCTCTTGGACCGGCTCCGGCGACAAAAGTCCCAGCTTATGGGAGCCGGGCACCACGTAAACCCCGCCGTTATCTTCGTGGCTGACGCTGAGCGACAGCCACAGCGAGCAGGTGGTCGTCGGGGCCGCCCCGACACTGTAGTTGTCCTGATGCATAGGAAGTCCCCGCGTACCGGGACCTTTAAAATAATAGCTGGTAGAGATGGCCAGCGCCTCCTCGCCCAGCAGTCCTGCGGCCACATCGAACATCTTGCCGCTCAGCAGCAGCGCCGCGATGGCAGGTCTCGTCTGATGGTAATCGCGCAGACGCGGAAACACGCTTTCTAACGAGCGCCGGTTGTCCTGTACGATGACGCCTTCCCTGACCAAATCGAGCCACAGCTTCATAAATTCGCGGTTAATTTCCGATACTTCCGGCCCGCTCAGCATCCCTGGTATCACAACATAGCCGTGCTCGTCATAAAAATGCCTTCGCTCGGCGGTCACCCATCCGTTCATAGCTCAACCTCCCGATAGTTTGAACGTCTATCCCCAGTGTAGGGAACCTTTCTCCGCGCTTCTCGGCTTTGTTTGCCGGATCGGGCGCCGTACCTTTTGGCCAATTGGAGGGCCGCCGAATCGTAAACGGGCACCAGCATATACCCGAGGCCCCGGGCGTGCAGCAGCAGGCCGAACGGCGCCTTTTCGGTGCGCAGCTTCCCCCTCAGCCGGTAAATGTATTGACGCGGCATGTCGGAGCCGGTGTATTCATCCCACAGCCCCCGGAGCAGCTCTTCTGTGCTTACGAACCGTCCCCGGCGCCGGAGCAAAAAGCGGAGCAGTTCCAGCTCCTTGCCCGGCAGCGGATGCACGACGCCGTTGTTAATCACGCTGCGGAGCGCCGGATCGAATACGAGTCCCGGCGCCAGCGCGAGCGGCCGTTCTACGGAATCCTCCGGCGCAGAGCCTGCCGCAGGTAAAGCAGAACACTCCGTTAGCGCAGTTAGCGTGCGCCGGATCAACTCCCCGTCGGCAGCGGACGGTAGAACGATAATGCGCTCTTCGCGTGCGGTTGTCCCGGCGGCAGGCGGCTCGTCGGTCAAGCATACAACCCGCAATCGAGGGTATGCTCCGCACAGCCGAAGGATGACGCGCCAATCGTTTCCGTTCCAATCGTGCGCCGACCAGACGACGATCTCGGGAGCCTTGGCAGCGACGAACGAACACGCCAAGGCATCCGGACTATCCGCGTGCACAACGGCTGTTCCGCCGATGGCTGCGGCTTGGTACAGCCGCGGATATTCCGCCGCCGGACAAATAATTCCCATTCTCATAGCTCACCATCCGCTTTCTTTCGAGTATTGCAGATCAATCGCAGCCGCCCCGTAGTCCAATCCGGCGAACAGCAGACAGACCCGGTCTCCCCGCTTCAGCTCCCCGCTCGCCTCCAGTCCGCGAAGCGAAACAAGCGGATCGGCGCACAGCAAGTTCGCCTCGCTCCATGCCGCCCTCTCGAACAAGCGAATGCGCCCGTCTTGGTGAACGGCGTTCCGTATTTCCCGGAGAAACGCAGCGCTCACCTGCTGCGCGACCAGCCAGCTGCGCCGGACATCGCCGTCCCGCAGCCCCGCTGCAAGCCGCAGCGCCGCCTCCGTTACTTGGCGCTCCGCCGCTTCAAAATGCCGGCGCTCCCACTTGAAAGGCGGCTGCGCGAGCGGTCGGCACAGCGCGTAGCGCGTCCCGGCCCACCGGTAATCCCCCGGCGGCTCCGAGGATAGCACCCAGCACGCCGCCGCGTCTCCCTTCGGATACGCGCGATGAAAGCGGCGGCCGAACGGCGGCTTGACGCAGTCCGCCGCCACAAGCAAAGCACTCCGCTTGCCCTCCGCGCCGAGAAACGCGGCGAGCAGCTCCGCTGCGGATACCGTCGCCAAGCTGCCCTGCTGACCGACGCCAAACGGCAGGCCAGCTTTCAGGCGCAAAGCCTGCGCCATCTGCATCGCGGGCAGCGTGGCGGGATGCGGAGCGGACGTTTCGTGGGCCCAGCACAAATAAGCGGGGGCAGGATGTCCGGCCGCCGCCCCGGCCAGCAGCCCGGCCGTCAGCTCGGCTACGCTTCCCTGAAAGGCAGGGACGCCCGCGCAGGAATTCCCGGCGGCGTCGGGCAGCGGCACTCCTTCGATGCGATGGAGGGCCTCCGCATACCCGACCGCGGGATTGGCCGCCGGGCCGGAAGCCGGAGATGGAACGTCCCGATTAGCAGGAACCGCAATGTCGGGCGACGACAGATAGACCGTCATGCCGGCTTCTCCTTCCGCATTAATATTGATGTACGGCACAGCCGAAGCTTCCCAGTCCGACCGATACCGTCATATACCGGTCCCCCCGGCGGAGTTTTCCGCGAAGGACCGCGTCGTGCACGTTATACCAAAGATCGGAGCCGTGCAAATGGCCGACCTTCGCTATCGTATCCGTATAAAACAGCCCGCTGTCGCAAGGCAGCATGGAAGCTACCTCCTCCCATGTCGTGCGATTGACGTTACTCCCGAAGATGAACCGGAGGTCGCCGACGGTCAGCCCACATTCCCGCAGCGCCGTGCGAATCAACTGACGGATCGCAAAATGATACGTCGTCTGAAACCATTTGACGTGCTCCGGTTGAGAATGAAGTCCGGCATCCATGCCTGCATCGAAGACGCTGCGCAAGTAAAACGTCCGGTGCGGTCCGGCCTCCCGGGTCATGTAGCAGGCGCACGCCGCGTCCCCGAGCAGCGAATGGGGCAGCCGCTTAAGCGCGGGATGGAACGCTTTGTCGGCCGTAACGAGCACGATGCCTTCCGTGCTTCCCGCATGCAGCAATTGTCCTGCCGCCTGCATCGCAAGATGCACGGTAGCGCAGTTGTGCTGCGACAAGGCGAACACCGGCGTATCGCCGATCTCCGGCGCATCCCGCAGCGCGTGCTCGTCGTGCCAGGACAAGTCCAGCGTCCGAGCGATGACGATCCGGTCGACCGGCCGCCCCTGCCGCCGAAGCCGGATGAGCAGCGGTCCGCACGCCTCGGCGAGCATGCCGCCGAGCCGTTTCGAGCGCTCGACCGGTACCCGGTCGAAGCCGTACCGCCCGCGAAAGCGCGCCACATCCTCCGGAGCGAACGGGAATCCGGCCTGCCGCAGCTGCCGCGCCACGTCCTCCACGGCTGCGGTGCCGGAAGGAACGTACACGGAAAGCTCGGGGACGGAAAAACAAACCCGTGTCACGGCCCGGCTTCCGGCAGCGCCGCTTCAATATAGTCGAGCAGCTCCGAAAGCGGCCTCTGGTTCCCGTTCCATATATTCCGCACGTCCAATTCCACATCGAAAGCGTTTTCCAACTCTACCATTGCCTGGATGAACCGTACGGAGGAGAGCTCCAGCTCGGGATCTCCGATGCAGCTCTCCTCCGTAAGAACGCTTTCCTCCGCCCCGCAGCCGGCCAAAATCCGCTTCATGCTCTTCCACACCACATCGCGTTGGCTCGTATTCATTCCTGCCCCGTCCCCTCCTGTTCGTCCTCGCAGACGTACCGTTCTTTCCAGCTCGGCAAAGCACCGTCCAAATGAATCTCGTGCGGGATTTTGTAAGCGGCCAGCTGCGTTTTCAAATAATCGCGTACGGCCTTGACGCTCACTCCGTCATCCGCCGTCAGCCACGCGACAATGATTTCCCCTTGCAGCTCATCCGGACGCCCGGCCACCTTGGCTTCTCGAATCCGAGGCATGTGCTTGAGCACATCTTCGATTTCCTTCGGGTTTACTTTACGGCCGGCTACATTGATATGCCGGGGCACCCTTCCGATGACCGTCAGCTCTTGCTCCTCGATCGTTGCCAGATCGTCCGTCACAAACCATCCCTCTTGAACGGGACATTCCTTCCCGGAGCCGGCAACGTATCCCCCGAAGAGACTTGCGCTGCGGACGGCAAGCCTGCCGTCGGCTTCCATTCGCGCTTCCACCCCGGGCAGCAAATCGCCGCAGCTTCCTTTCCGGTGACGACGATGCGGGTGCTCCGCCGCAACTGCGCCGGTCTCCGTACTGCCGTACAATTGCAGCACCCGCTTGCCGAATTTGCCTTCGAATGCCGAGGCCGTATCCGGCGCAAGCGCCCCTCCCGCAGAGATAGCAAAACGGAGCCGTCCGGCATGCACTTGGCCGATGTGGCGGGACATGCACAAAAGATGATAAAAGGAAGGAACCCCGAGCAGCACCGTGCCTTGGCAGGCGCGGAGCAAATTGGCCGCCTTGCGGGGAGTCGGATGCCGGCAAATGTGCAGCGTCGCCCCGGCGGTCAGCGAGCCGAACAGCGCTCCCGTCAAACCGTACAAATGATGCAGGGGAACGGTCGCAACCAGCGAATCGTCCGGACGATATCCGAACCAATCGCGGTATTTGCGCCCTTCCCGAAGCAGCGTTTGCATCGACAGACAGGCCAGTTTGGGCAGGCCGGTCGACCCTGAGCTCAGCAGATACAAGCTGACAGGCGCTTCGCCCGGTTCTTCCTTTCGACCTGGTCCGCCGCTTCCTCCGTCCACTTTCTGTCCGCCCGGCTTCCGTTTTCCGTCAAGCTCGTCCGCCTCCGTTTTGCCGGGTGCCAGCAGCCTGGAATACGGGACCACCGGAGCCATTTGCGCGGTCTTCGCACCAGCCGGCGCTCGATCTTCAGGCGCGATCCAGCAGCCAACACGGCCGGATGCGCCGATTCTGGCCAAATCGGATGTTGTCTGCAGGTCGTCAACAGGAAGCACGGCAACGCCCCCATCGAGACAGCTTAAGAGAAGAATGACCGAGTCGACGCTTTGATTCATCACAAGGCCGACGGGTTCCAAATCCATTCCGCCGGCGGGAAACCTGCCCCGGACGATTCCGATGCGCTCCGCCAATTGCCCGTACGTGACGGCTTCGTTTCCCTCCGCAAGCGCGATCTTGTCCAAAGGCGCCGTCTGCTCCAAGAGCCGCAATAGTTCTCCCATATCCGCTCCCCCTTTCTTGGTCGCTTACCCATCATTATAGAAGCGGCGGGTCCCGTCCTCTCGGCTTTCGTTGGGCCCGCCAGCCCACCCGCCGTCCACGCACGGTACACGCCGGATTTATGTACAAAACGGCGGGCTCCGCGTTACGTTAAGGACAGTCTATCCGCAGGAGGGAGGGAGATGCCGATGGCCGGATTATCGCATGTCGCCGGTTACATACCCGCGGAACGTCCATCCCTGTACGAGCTGCGGGAGGCGTTGGAAATCAGCGAAGCCGAGCTGCGCATCCTGATCCAGTCGCACGGCCTGCGCCGCATTGCGGTCGAGAACAAGCTCCGTGTCCACGAAATGATCGGCGTCGCTGTCGACCTTCTGTTCGAAGGGAGGGCGGAATTGGCGGGAGGGATCGGGCTCATCTTGTGCACGTCTACGTTTCCGACGTTCGTCCCGTATCTGTTCGATCCGTTCGCAGGCATGCAGCGCAAGTGGGGTATGGAGCGGGCGGAGGTCCGATTCGTATCTCAGCTCAACTGCGCTTCGCTGAACTTCCTGTTCCGGTTGGCCCGTCTTTGGACGGAGCGGCGCGGGAGCGCCGTTCTCGTATTGGCCGCAGACAAAATGGGGCTGCCGAGGAGCCGCTATTTGCAGGACAGCACGGTATCGGCCGACGCTGCCGCAGCGGCCGTCGTTACGAATACAGCGGCCTGTAACCGGATCGTCGGCTCGGCCGTGCAGTCCAACGCTTCCGTATACAACAGCATGCAGGCTTC
This sequence comes from Paenibacillus tyrphae, assembly GCF_000722545.1. GTDB lineage: Bacteria > Bacillota > Bacilli > Paenibacillales > NBRC-103111 > Paenibacillus_G > Paenibacillus_G tyrfis. The sequence goes on along the minus strand of NZ_JNVM01000010.1, from coordinate 57,872 downwards.
CCCGGAGGAGTACGCCTGGTTTCAGAATACGTTTACGGTCGGTCTGGTCAAAGTGCTCCGCGACGTATTGCAGCAAGCGGGAGTAACGGCGGAGCGGCTGCGGTACGTGTTTCCGGCGAATGTCAACCGGGGGACGTGGCAGCGGGTTGCCGACGCTTCGGGGATTCCGCTTGAGAGGTTTTATTTCCCGACGATGGCGGAAATCGGACATGCTCATAATGCGGACCCATTGTTGAACGCCGAACACGCCCTGCGGCATGGGATGCTGCAGCCGGGCGATCTGTTCGCTACGCTGACGGTAGGCATGGGGAGCACCTTCGGATGCACGTTATTCCGTCATTGAGAGCAAGACTGAGTACGATTCGGAACGATACGGGAGGATCAGCCTTGACCTGGTACTTGTCTCACATCACGCCATATCCCTTCTATGAAGAGCAGCCGGATCGGCTGCTGTCCGGAGGCGTGCCGCAGATGACGCGTTTTCCGCCTGAAGAACCGCTGCTGGCGCTGTACGAACAATACGGAATGAACCAACAGGAACATACGTTCCTTGAACAAGTTCCCTGGGAACTAAAAGCGAGGCCCGTTCCGGTCAGCCATGCGGAATCGGCGGCGCATATGGGAACGGAGGCGCTCCGCGCCTTGCTGGAGAACGCCCCCGAAGCGCGGGAGAAATGCCGTTATCTCGTGTACGGCCACGAAACGACGGAACCGAACTTTTATTTGACCCCTTGTCTCTATGTCAAAAAAACGCTCAAGCTGAAACGGCTCTTGCCATTCGCATTGAGCCGTTGCGGCTCCTGTACGCTGCCGGGCGCCTTGGAGCTGGTGAAGACGCTCCATCCTTCCGCTCCCGGGCAGGCTGCTGCGGAATCGCTCTTCGTCACCGCCGACCGGCTGTGCCCCCCGCATCCCCGCTATTGGTTCGATGCCGATCCGAAGGGAGATGCGGCGGCCGCTTGTCTCCTTTCGACCGCCGGCGGCGACTGGGCCGTGGTCGATTCGGTAGCGGACGGCTGGCCGCTCGCCCCGGACGATCCGTACCGGTGGTCGGAAGCCGACTACCGCCGGCACGAACGGCGGCTGCTCGCCGGATGCCGTCAAGCCGTCTCGGTCCTGCTGCGGCGCAACGCCGCAGACGCCGAACGGATCGTGCTGGCCGTGTCGCAGACGCTGAGCTCGACGTTCCGCCGTTACGTGGAGAGGCTGCTGCCTTATCCCGTTTACCGCCGGACGTATGCGGCAGGCTGCAACCTGCTCGGCAGCGACTGCCTGCTTTCCCTCAAGGAGGCGGAGGACGGCCATTCGTTTCAGCCGGGCGACTGCGTCCTGCTCCTTCAAGCCGGCCCGCTATCGCACCTTGGGCTGCTGCTGCTTCGCAAAACGAACAAATACGGAGAAATGAACGGAGGGTATGCCGAATGACGACTGATTTGCCGAATAATACGGCCTCCCGCATGCTGCTGCGCAGCGACGGTTCGACGACGCTGCTTCTGGAAAGCATGCTAGAGACGGAGCTGGGCGTCCGGGTGATCGGACAACAGACGGTTCGCGGAGAAAGCATCGACGGCAGTATCCGCGACCTGCTTGAGGCGAAGCCGGAAACCGTTTTATTCGAGCGGTATTCCGAGCTGGAAACGCCGAACGGGCAATGGGTTTCGCGCAACTATGTCGTGGCGCAGATCGACGGAATGGAGCTGTTCCTTGGCCAGTTAAAAAATCACAAGATTCCGCTCGGCAAATTGTTGATGTCGTTCAAGCTGGCGGCGTACCGCAAGCTGCTGGGGTACGGCGCCGAAGAGCGTCCGCTGGACGGCCGGACGGTTCGACTACCGTACAAGCACTATGTCATCTGCGGCGAAGCGGGACCGAAAATCTATATCCGGGAAGCGTTCAATCCGAATTACGTCACCGTCCCCGAGAACAGCGATCCGGCTTGCGGGAGCTAGCTCCTGCAAGCCTTTGCTGCTTCCGGCGACTTTATCCCCAGGCAAGCTTGCGGCCGTTACCGCCTGCTGCGGAAAAAACCGTCTGGAAGCCTGTCCTTGCAACGACAAAACAGCCTGCTTCCTCTTTTTAGGAAAACAGGCTGTTCGCGTTATTACCCCAGCTCATCCCACTCCGCCAGCCAACGGGCTTCCTTGTCCGGGTCGAGACCCATGCTGCGGCCCGGAACCGGCGGGCGGGCGTCGCACCATTCCAGCGCAGCTGCGATCGTATCTTCGAGCGTACGGAACGTCAAACCGGCGGCTAGCGCTTTTTCCACGCTGATGTTCATATAGTGGGTGAAGCTTTCCAAGCCTGCATGCACCGGAAACCACAGCGGAATTTCGTCCCACGGGCTTGCCCCACGGCTATGTAAAAATTCGTCGCCGACCCAGACGAGCTCCGGATCACCCCCTGTCACCCATGCACAAGCCTCAAGCAGCCTGCGCATCGTAAGCGGCTCCGCCGGGCCTACCGCGTTGAACGTGCCAGCCGTCTTGGCCTCCGCCATCCGAATGATCCAATCGCTTAAATCGCGGACATCGATGAACTGCAAGCGTGCTTCCGGACGGCCCGGGGCCAATACCCGGCCGCCCTTGCGAATGCGGATCGGCCAGAACGCAAACCGATCCGTCGGGTCCTGAGGACCGACGATCAGCCCGGAGCGGACGTTCAACGCCCGTCCCGGCATCAGCTCCTCCAGCTGCCGTTCGCACAGCGCCTTCAGCTCCCCGTAATGCTTGCGGACGTTCTCCGACGCAGGATCGTCCAATTCTCCGACCGGATCGCCTTCGTGAACGCCAGGCTTGCTGAAATCCCGGTAAACGGAAATGCTAGAGACGAACGTATAATGCTCCACGCAATCGGCCAGCCGTTCTGCCGACTGTTTGACGATTCTCGGCACGTAAGCCGACGTGTCGACGACGGCGTCCCACCGTCGTCCCTTTAAAGCGGACAGATTGCCGTCGCGGTCTCCCCTCAGCTTCTCCGCTTCCGGGAGTATTTCCGGGTTCGTTATTCCTCTCGTGAATAGCGTGACCTCGTGACCAAACCGCAGCGCGGATTGCGCCAAATGGTAGCCCAGAAATACGGTTCCGCCCAAAATTAGCAGCTTCATCGTTCCTCTCCCCCCTATTCGGTTCCCCGCTTATTCGTCGTCTTTCAGCGCCTGAATCGTCAAGGACAGGCTTCGGACCGACGCCAAATGCTCAGGGGTCAGCTCCTCCAGATCGAACGCGACGCCGCACGCCTGCTCCAATTCGAGCAGCAGCGAAACGATCGCCGCCGAATCGATGCCCAGGCTCTCGTACAGCCTGTCCTCATCCCCGATTTCCTCCGGCTTGATGGACAAATAGGCGCTAAGCGTTTCTTTGACCGTCTCCATAATCGGCTTCATGGTGATCCACCTTTCGTTTCAAAATAATATGCAGCTCGCTTCAACAAGTGGTTGAGCGGTTCGTGCCCCGAAGCAGCTGCTGCGCGCACTCGAATACCGAAAGCGCGCCTTGGTACCCGCGCTTTTCCAGCAGCTTTTGCAGATCCCCGGCATGGTCGCGGTATTCGTCCTGCATGATGTACTTCGACAGATCGTACAAGTGGGAGGGACTGAACGAACGCGGCATCATATACTCGCCGAGGCCGAGCTCGTGCAAATGCCTGGCGTTGAATTCCCGTTCCGTATGCGTCGGAATGATCAGCGAAGGGACTCCCCTTGCAATCGACGACATACAGCTGCCGTGTCCGCCATGATGAATGAACAGATCGAACTCGCCGACCCGCTCCTCCTCCACGAAAGGAACGATCCGGATGTTGGACGGCAGGCTGGCAAGCCATGCCTCCGGCAGCGCTTCCGACGTCGCGATAACGACGAAGACAGGGGTTTCGGCGAAGGCGCTTAATACCGCTTTTACCAGATACATGCCGGAATCGCCCGCCGAGTCGGCCAGCCTGCCCGGATAGACGAGCACGGCAGGCCGCCGGAAGTTTTTCTCCAGTTCTGCGCCCGCGGAGACAGGCATATTCATTGAGATCGGACCGACGTAACGGACCCGGTTATTGTAAATGCGGTCCATCTCGGGAATGCCGGGCACGATATCGACATCCGCTCGGAACAGCTCCTCCATCCGCTCCACCGCCGGCAGTCCGAACGTATACAGCAGCCGGTTCATGACCGGCGTCACCTTCGGCAAATTACGGGGCGGCGTCCCCCAAAAATACAGCGGTTTTCCATCCGGGTGAAAGCACGATTGGGTGATGGAAACGGACGGAATCCCGAGCACCTTGGCGGCAATCAGCGTATGGGGGCTCATATCGGCAATAACGAGGTCCGCTCCGATGCTCTCCAGCATGCGGATGCGCTGGCGAATCCACGCTTCCACGAACCGCTCGTCGAGCAATCCCATCTGCGCATAATAATGGTCCAAGTCGTAGATCGCCGGCTGCGGAGGAATGAGCTTGTCCGGATCGGGCATCGTCGGATCGTCGTCGACCAGAAACTTGTATCCGAGACGTTCTACCCACGCCATGCTGCTCTCGCCGTAGATGGACATGTACACCGAGGCCCCCGATTGGATGAAACGTTCTGCGGTCGGCGCGTTCCGCATCAAGGGGCCAAGTCCCCCGCTAAGCCCGAAAAAAATATTCGTCATTCTGGCGTTCCCCTTCCCGAGTTAATTCGTAGACGGAACGTTCGAAAGCTTGCAGCTGCTCGGGCGTTCCGATCGGATAACAAGCCTCAGCCGGTTCGATCCGGAAGCGGTGTCCTTTGCGGATAAGCTCATGATAAAGGGGAGCCACGTAATATTCGCCGTTTACGGTCTGCTTGCACTCCAGCGCTTCTTCTGCCACTTCGACAAAATGCCGCGTTTCGGCAAAATGGTACATGCCTGCCGTCGCATAGGGCGAAATGACTTCTTTCTCCCGCACCGCCGTTACGATGCCGGCTTCATCGACCTGCACGTAGCTGAGCTCCGGAGCCTGCGAGCGGAAAACGGGAATAACGCCGTCGATCCCTGCCGTCCGCTCGAAGCGAACGGACGGGTTCATACGCATATACGTGTCGCAATTGTAAATGAGCAGCGGATGGTCCGGATTCAGAAACGGCTTCGCCTCCAGCACCGTCAAAGCTTGCCCGCCTGTCGCCCGTTCCAGCTCGATGATGCGAGCAGACGGCGAATAGTCCAGCACCGTCCGGTGCAGCGGGTGGCTCTCGGCATCCTCGGCCAAGCAGACGAATATGGCGCCGTCGAGATTCACATGCGGTTTCAGGCTGTCCAGCGCCCAATAGAGCATCGGCCTCCCCGCCGCCTCAATAAGCATCTTCGGCACGGTAAAGCCAGCCTCGCGGAATCTTGTGCCCCTCCCGGCCATCGGTATGACAATATTCACAGCCTCCCTCCGTTCTGCTCCAGTTTGGTCATGACGGAAGGCCAGTCGCGAAACGTCAGCGCCAGATCGTCGATATAAACGTGGCCGTAAGGTTTGCCGAAGACGATCTCGTCGTACGGCACCTCGTGCTTGTCCAACCAGGCCAGAGTGAGCGCTCCGATACGGGCGACGGCCTTACCGGCGTTGCCGCCCTGCGTTTTCATGTTGCGGGCCGTATGAATAATGATTTCGTGCCCTTCGGCCTTCAGTCTTTGAAGCGCAGCTACGGCTCCCGGCAGCGGGAGGACGTCGCCGTACGATTGTTCCGGCCTCTTGAGCTCGCAGATCGTTCCGTCCAAGTCGACGACGATTCTCATCCCTCTCCCCTCCCGATCAGGCACGATTCCCGCCAGTAGTTGAGCGCCGCCGATATGGAAATTTCCGGCTCTTCCCCGGATTCGTCCGCTTCGAGCACGACCCAGCCTCCATAACCCATTTTCCCCAGGAAGTCCTTGAGCTCCTGAATATTTCCTTCTCCGAGGCCCGGCGGGCTGTACCGCGTCCTCCGTCGGAATCTGCCGGAGGGTGGCGAATCGATCGTTTGGTAATCCTTTACATGAATCCCCAGGATGCGTGACCCGTAGCGTTCCAGCAGTCCGTAAAGATCCAGCCCCGCTTCCGCCGTATGCACGACATCTACCACAAGACCGAGCTCCGCCGGACCTTCATTCATGACCAGCTCGATATCTTCCCCGTCAAAGATGCAGTGGCCCCAGTGCGGATGAATGGCAGCGCGAACCCCATGCATCTCGTATCTGGAAGCAATTTCCGTGATCATGCGAAGCAGTTTTTGCCGTTCTTCGGGTGTACGGTTTCTGTTATACCGGATGCCGGGACCAAGCACAGCCATCGGAATACTCGCTTGCTTCATGAGCCGGCCCAAGCGTTCGTGATGCGTATAGATCGCCCGCCGCCCGCGCCAATTCTCAAAATGGCCGAATTCGTAAACGCCGGATACCGAAGTGCCGTACCGGGTCAACAGCTGCTGGAGCTCGAACAAGCGGTGCTCGTACGACATAAGATGCGGGCCTCCGATTTCGACGGCCGGGCAGCCTGTCCCGGCAACGAAACGGATCGCTTCCTCCGTCCGATCACCCCAGACGGATACTTGGCAAGACAGACGCAGCTTGCAGTTCATGTCAGCCTCCTTTTGCGCACTGGTTTGGTTCAGGGTAACACGCTTCGGCGGGAGGCCGCTCGGCTTTTGCCGTTCGCCGGCAGCTGCGCCTCCAAACTACGAAACGAACGAAATGCGTGAACTCAAGTAAAGCAGAGAAGAAGCCCGTCGCTCCACGTATCATGAAAAGAGAACGGGCATCGTTTTCACCTGCATAACCACTCGAGGAAACGGAGGAACTAAGCCTCATGAACGAACGAAACGCAATAACGGACGATTCGCTTGCCTTATGGTATCCGATGCGCAAACGAATCTATTGGGCGCTGATAGGTATCGCCGTCGGCGTCTTCATCGCCGGGTTCTGGAACTATAAGCTCGTGGACGGCTTCGGCAACGAAATCGTCGCCGGCCATACGATCGGGAAAACGTCCGAGCTGGCGGGCTCCTACGGAGAACGCGGACTCGGCTTCGGCTTCCTGTTCGCATCCGTCGCCGGCTTGGCTGCTACTTTTACCGCTTGCAATTGCGTCGTGTTTGCGATGATTCCCGGTCTGGCCTGCGCAGACCGCCGATTATCCCGATCGGCCGCTCTCCGGGCCTTCGGCGTGTTTGCCTTTGCCGTCGTCGCAGTCTGCCTGCTGTACGGCTTGTACATCGGCAGCCTTGGCGCAGCCGGCATCGAGGCGTTTACGGATCGCAGCGCCCGCCTGGGGCGGGCCCAGGTCACGTTTACGTCGCTTGGCATCGTTATGGTCGCTTGGGGCGCGCTTGCCTTCGGATTTATGGACGGACTGAAATCCCGGCTTCCGGCCGGCGTGCGTTCGTTCTTCGCCCGGCCGCTGACTCAAGCGGGGATCATGGGAACGATGGTCGGCATCTTCTCCGTCGGCCGGCCGTTTCCCGTCTTTCGCGACTTTCTCGTCTATGCGGCTTCATCCGGCAATCCGCTCTACGCTTCTCTCGCCATGGGCGTGCAGGGACTCGGCCAAATCGCCTTCATGGTGCTCTTGTTTCTCGGCCTCGTCTACGCCTTCGGCAGCCGGCTCCTCCGCTGGGCGTCACAGCGCCCCCACCAGCCGCGACTGGTCAGCTCCATCGCACTCTTCATCGGGGGCGCCTATTTCATATACTATTGGGGCCTGGCCCGGGCGCTGGATATTGGCAGCTGGGGCTTCAAGCTGGGCTGGTATCACTAGCAGCTCCACATCAAACGTGCACAAAAAAGAAGCGAAGTTTGACGCCCGTTCAAAACTTCGCTTCTTTTTTGCCGCTCCGCCTAACGTTCCGGCATACTCCAATTGGGATGGGCCAGCAGCCACCCGGCCAACGCCTGCGTATGGTCCGCTTCCGCCTCCAGCAATCGTGCAAAGCGGCCTTCGATTCGGTCACGCAGCGACTTCGCTTCCTTGCGCAGCAGCCCCCTGGCGACCATATTGCCCATCACCTGCCAGTGCTGCGAAGCCTCCAACGCTTTTCCGGCGAGCTCCGGCAGTCCGCACAAGCCGAGAAACACATGAAAATGATACCGGGTGAAGGAAACTTCCTTAATCATTTTGTGCGTCAGGTCAAGCCATTCGCTCTCGGTTTCCAGCAGCCGCATCAGCTTTTCCCCAAAAACCGGAATCGCCGACAGCCCGTGCCGCATCGTTTCATCCAAATCCGCCTCAGGCGGACGCCCCTGCATCGCATCGACGTTTCGCTGAATCGCCCTGCGGTGATCAAATGAAGCTCCGGCGCAGTTTTGCTCCGTCTGCCGGGTCAAATAAAACAAATGCAAATCCTTATATCCGCCGTATCTCGATTGGTACGACTCCATCGCAGCAATCAGCTCCCGTCTGGAAATCGGCCCGACATACTGATAATAATGATCACATACGACGTAACCGCCCGGCGCCGTCCCAATCACCTCGACCGCATGCGAATCGTGCGCTTGCCGGTAATACGCATGGTACGGCAGCTCATACATGTCCGAGATGACGCCCGCCGTTCTTCCCAACGCCAGCCATTCGTCAAGCTGGACGGTCAGATCGCCGGCATCCGGGCTGCAGACTTCGACCCAATCGATTCCGTGGTAGTCGGCCAACTGCCGCCGAACCGGCGTATAATACGGATCGACGATGACGTAGTCTCCTTCGTCTTTATATCCGAATCCCGCCTGATTCCATACGAGCTCTGTCGGGGCACCGAGCCGTTTCAGCATGGCGGCCACAATAATTTGCGTACAATTGTGATAGTTATGAATATACGGTGCGTAATCCATTCGGCCTCCTCCGGTATTCCAGCGTCATTGCAAAAATATGCATGGAAGGATTATCTTCGAACACAAGAGCGGGCGCCGCCCCGGCCTCCCCGGGGTACGGAATCGAACAGATCCACAGATTCGGCCGGACATGCGCATATCGGCCCGATACCATGTGCATGCACGGAAGCGTCATCGCCAGACGGTCGCCGAAAGCCGGGCGGTCCGATACAAAATCCGTCAGCGCCAGACGCGCCGTATGAAGCAGCCGGTCCCCCGCGACAAAAGAAACGCGGTCGAATGAATCCCCGTTCGCCGAAACGCCCAGCGCATGAACGCAGTCAAGCGCCCCGGGCATCCATGGTAAAGCGACCGTTTGGCCGGACGTTTCGATATTGTCTCCGCCCTCCGACGTCTGATACCGGAACGGAATGCCGCCGAACCGGTACATCCGGCCAAACCGGATCGATTCTGCCGGAAACGAAGAGGAGCCCATGGTGAGCCTGCCTTCCCCGCACCGGGATTCGTAAGTAAATCCCCGGTTGTTGAAATAAGGCCGCAAATCCATCGCATGAAAAAATCGCACGATCCCGCCCTCCTATGCGTTTATTGACTTATTACGGCGCTTTAGCGATATGAGACGGTACGGAATGCCGTACAGCACGGTCACAATAAACGCCGCATAAAACAACGAATTCGTAATCGCCTGAAGGCGGAACAGCGCATCGACGAACGCAATCAGAAACGCCGCCGTCATCCGTGCCGCCGGGTGAGGGGCCGTCGTCTTCGGATCGGTGATCATGAAAAAGGTGAACAATTGAAACGACGCGCCGAGCATCGGTCCGAAGGCGTAATAAAGCGGCTCGCCGAACAAGTAATGGCGCAGGGCCGCGAACAGCACAAAGCTGAGCACGAACGCGAGCACCGTGTCCAAACGCTTGGCCGCGCCCGCTGCGATAAAGCCCAGGACAAGGATCAAGATCATCACGTCGATGCCGTTCGTCCACTGCTTCGGCGTGCTGACCGCATATTGGGGCAGCACGAACAGCAGAAACACGATGGCTATGTTGTTCGGATTGAACACATGGCTGCCTCCGATGCGTATGACATATTTCATGACGATCGCCAGGACGGCGGCCAGCACATAAGGCCAAACCAGATAGGAGCTGAGCAGCAAACTGAGGCCGATGCCGGAAATGATAGCGCTTAACGGAAAAATCCATTTTTTTAGAAGAATCCTCGCCAAAAGAAGCTCGGTTACCACCGCGCTGAGAACGGACGCGAAGAAGCTGTCCCATCGCTGGAAAAAGCCGAGAAAAAATTGTCCCGCGAAGACAAAGCTAATTAAAAACAATAAAATGAAATACCGGGCATCCCACTTGAATTTTGCGGCCATGACGGCTAAACCTCCTAACGAAATGGGGTAATACTGCCCCGCCGAATAGAAGAAGGACATATGCACCATATGGAACGGACTGCTGTAAAAGCAAGGATCGCGCGGAACTTCCGTTTCCGCGTCCGGGATGTCCGAGACGGCGTCCGTGCGTTCGGCTTCCTCGCGCATCGCCTCTTCCAGTTCGATGTAGCCGGCATCCCCGGTCTCTCGTTCGGGCTTCATGTTCAAGCTCCTCCTTAGGCAGAATTAACGTTCGGCTCCCGCATTAACCCGTGTAGGCTTTCGATGGGATACTCATCGGTAGGGACGGCGCCGGCTCGAAAACGGTTTTGCGGTAAGTAGACGGACTGATACCGACCAGACGCTTGAATATTCTAGAAAAATGCGTCAAGTCGTTGTAGCCGACCGAATAGCAGACGCTCGTCACCGACTCTCCTTTTATCAACAGCTTTTTAGCCGTTTCGATTCTGCGGCTCATAATGTATTCCTTGAAGCCAACCCCCGTTTTTTTCTGAAATACTCTTGAGTAATGATATTTGCTTACAAAAATATGATCAGACACCGTTTGAAGCGATAGGTCGGTTTCACAAAGATTTTGATCGATATATTTCAAAGATTCGCCGAACAACGAATGCTCCTCGGCGCACTCGGGACAGGGGGCCATCCTCTGCATCCAATCGTTAACCAATTGAATGTGAGATTCTCTGACCTTGGTCAAGATCATGGTCGGACTGTGGTTCGTCACAAGCTCGTGGACATACCATGAAGCCGGGAATGCGTCGTCGAAGGTTAAAAACGCTATCAAATGATAGCGACGTGCAGTTGCAATTTTCACGACTTCTTGAAAGCATCCCGTAATGACCAGCTGTGTCTTATGGGAGAGCTGACTCATAATTTTGCTGCTTTCTTCGCAATCACCGGGTTTTGGAAATATGAATAACATACTCAAGTAAATCGCTCCTTCCCCTGACCATGATTTTGTTTCATTTTACAACAGGTAAATTTAGGAACGATCTGCATTTGTTGCTAACCTTTAGTCTTAATTTGACATATTTTCTTCATATTCCCCTTTATTGAGCGCAAATTTACCCGACAATCCGACAACAAAACGCGAGTCCTTACGTTTCGGCGATCGTATGCTAAAGGCAGCACAAGTAAAGGAGGAACGGTCGTTCATGTATCCCTTCGATCGCTTTGAAATCGGGCTGCCCGACCGCCAGGCCGATTATCCGACGCAGGTTGCGGATTGCGCTTACGTCCGATGCGCGAACCCGATTTATGCCGGGGAACCGAATTGGCACTATTACGGGGAATGGTTCTGCAGCTCCCTGTGCATCGCCAAGCACCTTGGGGCGGATAAACGCTCCGCGAATTAATCGGAATTGACGCGACTAGGCGCCCATACGCAAACTTAGGCTGTCGAGCAAGTCGGCAGCCTTATGTTCGTTCATGCAATCAATCCGCCGTCCGCTAGGGGCTCCCTTGCTTGCCCGTTCGATCACGAGCCCGTGCTCGTATAGAAGCGGACGGACGTCCGCCAAAAATACCAGCTGGCCGCAAACCATACCGGCGCAAGCAGCAGCGTGGCGATCAGCATCTCCGCAGACCCTTTGTCCAGCAGCAGACCGACCGGAACCGTAAACACGAACAAAACCGGCAGCGCGTAGGAGAAGACGATTCGCGAGACGCCCCCGTATACCGTGGAGGGTACGAACAAAAAACCGAACAGTGAAAAAAACACCTGATTGACGAACTCCGCTCGCTGAACCCACATCGACAAGGTCACGATCACCATGCACACCGAGTACAGCATGACAAGACCGATAGCGGTAAACAGCAGCGCCCCTCCGAGCCGAAACCAATCGGCCTCCCAGCCGATATGCGCGGAGCTGTAGAGGATCATGCCCAGCGCCGATACGAGATTGAGCGCAAAGCCCAGATGCGGATCCGACAGCGAAACCATGAACTGGGAGTGGATCGGCTTTAACAGAACGAAATCGAGCCGGCCCGTCGTAATTTTTTCGGGAAGCGTCTGCAGGTTATTGATCGCGAGCATCAGAAACAGCGTAAAAAACAGCTCGGCGAACCCTCGGTAAAACAGCATTTCGTACTTGGTCCACCCCGCAATAGCATCCACATGGCCGTAAATCGTCCGGTAAAAATAGATAAACAAGCCGAAATTCACGGACATCCCGATGCCCCAAAATATAAAATGGAGCGGCGACTGCATTTCCCGAATTAGCGCGATTCGCAAAAACGTCAAATATACTCTCCCATACCTTCTCACGCGTTCATCCTCCCACCGCCTGATAACTTTTCACGCCTTTTCGCCAGATCCAATACGAGACGGCCGATAATATGCCGATCCACAGCAGCTGGCAGCCGATCCCTTCCATAATCTGCCGTTCGGTGAGTCCATTCGTGCAAATTTTTGCGGTAAAATACACTTGATACGGAAATGGAACGAGACGGAAAAGCCATTCGAGCGATGTAAACACATCCGGCGGGAACCACATACCGCTCAAAAACCAGTAAACATTGCTGAAAAATATGAACAGCACATGATACCGCACGAACCAAAAAGCCACCAAGCCCAAGCAGTAAAAGATCAGAAAGCTGATCGTAAGCCCGAGCAGCGCGCTCGCGATCGCCCAGCCCGGCTGCTGTGGAAGCGCATCGGGAGCGAGCAGACCAGCCGCCGTTAATCCGGGCAGCATCACGACAAGCGGGATGAACAGAAGCGCAAACTGAATGCTTCGGCGTCCCGCATTAACGAAAAACATATACGCGAAATAATGGACCGGCTTGTTCAAATACTGGTTCAGCTTGCCGCTCTCGATATCGCCGGCAATCGTGTAATGGATGCCGTCCGCCAGGACGACGTATTTCAATAGTGCGATAACGACCAGGTACAGCATCATGGAATGGGCATTGTAACCGGCAATGTCCGGCGTTTCGCGGAAAATCATCGCCCACATCGCCAGCGGGATGAGAAGCGTATACAGATTGATCAGCCAGCTTATGACAAAACTTAACCGGTACATCATCGCATCCTGCACGGTAAGCAGCCAGACAGTCCCGTATTTACGTAACCTCCGCATGCGGACCCTCCTTCCCGTACAGCCGCTCAATCGTATCTTCGATGGGCGGCTCCTCGACGCTGATATCCACCGGCATCCAGCGCCCGGTCGAGGCGATGAAATCCGGTACCCGCTCCCGTTCCAGCCGAAAGGTAAAATCGTAATCCCGGCAAGACATCAGAACATCCCGCCGCTGATCCAGCCATTCTTCTTCCGGAAGCGAGGCGAAGCGGACCTTGACGATCTGCCCTCCACCCATCCGGCGTTTGGCCTCCTCCAGGCTGCCGTCGTAGACGATCCGGCCTTCGCTAATGACAATAATGCGCCGGCAAAGCGTGACGATATCTTCCATGTAATGGCTGGTCAGCATAATCGTCGTCGCACCGCTTCGGCTGTATTCGCCGACAAAACTGCGCAAGCTTCGCTGCGAGGTCAGATCGAGTCCGATCGTCGGTTCGTCGAGAAACACGATTTTCGGATCGTGCAGCAGCGAGCCGATGATTTCCATCTTCATTCGTTCGCCAAGCGACAAATTGCGCAGCGGCACGCTCAGCAGCGGGTAGACCGACAGCGCGGAGGACAAGTCGTTCACCCTTTGCCGAAAACGCTTCTCCGGGATTTCGTAGATATCCCGGTTGAGCGTGAACGAATCGATCGCCGGAATGTCCCACCACAACTGGCTGCGCTGGCCCATCACAAAGCTGATCTGCCGCAAATATTCCCGCTTCCGCAGCGAAGGCTCATGTCCGAGTATGCGCACGTAGCCCGATGTGGGCGACAGGATGCCCGAGCACATCTTCAGTACGGTTGTTTTTCCCGCCCCGTTCGGTCCGATGAAACCGACCGTTTCGCCCGGCTCAATGCTGATATCGATGCCTTTGACCGCTTCGTTCACCCGGTATTCAGGACGGAGAATACCGCGCAGCGCGCCTCCAATCCCTTCCTGCTTCACCGGGACCTTGTACCGTTTCGTCAAACTTCTGACATCCACTGCTTTCCGCATGGCTTCGCTCCTTTTGATCGCTCAAGGCTTCGTCTTGTGCCATCTTAGCACGGGAACAACCGCATCAATAGGCGTACGTTGGCCGACTGTTCGGCGTTCGCCGTGCATCGCCGCACTCCGCAACAAACTCCGGACGGCCCGGCAACAAACGCCTAGGCAACCGCTTTCGTTTTCACTTATAGTGGAACAAACGGCTGCGGGCCGAAATCCGAATAAGGGACAAGGCAGGGAAGAAGGATGACCAGATGGATGACAACCGATGAGCGAGCGTTTTTTGACACAAATGGATATGCGGTGATTCAAGGGCTGTATACCCGGCAGGAGACGGAAGAGATGAAGCAAGAGCTGGACAAAATTTGGCTCGACGGCATCGTCGCGGGCTCCATTGTGCAGCAGCCGAAACGGCCGCTCGACAGCTTGTTTCCTCCGCTGCGCGACGTGCATCTGACCAGCAAGTACCTGCTCGGCGTTATGACCGATCCGCGCCAGTTCGACATCGTCGAGCAGATCATCGGCGAAGAGGCGCTGGCCATCGGAACCGGTTGCTTTTTCAAGCCTCCGGGGGCGGCGGCGCTTCCGTTTCATCAGGATAATTACGATATCGGGGTGGATCCGGGTACGACCTGTGCCGTATGGATTTCTCTGGATGATACCGATCCGGATAACGGCGGACTTCGTTTCGTGCCGGGAACGCAGCATCTGGGGCTGCTTCCGCCGAAAATTCCAGGTCACGCGTCCGTTTACGGGCAGGCGGTACCGGTGCCCCGCGGCTACGAAGTGGCCCATGTGCGGACAAGGCAGGGGGATGCCGTCGTGTTCGGCGGAAACATTCTGCACGGCTCCAATCCGAATGTCACCAAGCACCGGTTCCGGCGCGCGTTCGTCACGCATTTCGCCGGCGCCAGCACCGAAAAAATCATGGTGCATCACCTCGATTTGCGCAATCGTCACGGCGAGCTGATGCAGCGCCGGATGAACCGCTATCATAAGCTGCAATTTATCGATGAATATCAAAGGAGGAAATGACATGTCCGAATTGTTCAGCCGGGTGGATACCGTATTTCTAATCGCCGAGGAATTCGACCGGTCCATCGAATGGTACGGGGAGAAGCTCGGATTGACGCCGGGATACCGTTCCCGGGGCGCAGCGACCTTCCACGCGGGAAGCGGCAGTCCCCTTACGCTGATCGACGCCGCCGTGCTGGAGGAGGAGCACCCGATCTTCAACTTTTACACGCCCGATATCAATGCAGCCCACAAGCATCTGACGGAGCACGGCGCCGATCCCGGTCCGATCCGCCATTACGGCGATATGGCCACCTTCGACTTCCGCGACATTGACGGCCGGCTGCTAAACGTCTGCCATTATTGAGGCTTTGCGCGTATAAATCCGGTACCTTTTACGAAAGCAGGCGCTAACTCGGTTAGCGCCTTAGTAGTGTTGAGAAAGTGGTTTAACTAATACAGAGAAACATACGGAGGTGGGGTATGCACTGGAGGAGCGATAGCGATCGCCTTTGTCTGCGGGAAATATCCGCTGTTTAAGCGGCTTCAATCAAATTTCCTGCAGACCCGGGGTCCCCGCAAAGTACTCGGACTAGCTTCTCTGATTTAACTTCACTTTGTGGGGTGGAGCAGCGACCGGAAGTGTATACCCCACCCCCTCGTACTACCTGTAGTGCTCCCTGACCACTTTCTCAACAAGCTTCGTCAGTGCGGCCGATAAGCTCTCGCCCCGCCGATCAAAGGACGCTCCCCCCGATGCCTGCCACTCGATGGGATGGGAAAAAGCATCTCCCGTACCGTCTGCGGCCACTCCTTGATGACCGGCCCATGCGTCATGAGCAGCGCCTGCACCCAGCGGTCGATGCCGAAGCCGACGCAGCCCGAGTGGAACGTATGGCTGCCGTCGTCGATCCCGAACGATTGGCATAAAAGCGAGCCGCATAAGTTGAACGACGTAATGGCGGCGCCAGTCTGGTCGTCCGGTGTCACCCGCAATTCGTACTTCAGCGCGCCGGATTGCTGGTAGAACAGCATGGCGCCGTCGTCGTGAAAATAAAACGGGTCCGTCGCCGTTTCCAGATACCCGCGCAGCCCAAGCCGCTCGAACAGCGCCCACGAATCCTCCACTAGGGTGGCCCGCATCTGCTCCACCGGTTGTTCCTCCCCGAGAAACACGATTTCGCGCATCCGGAATTCGCGTACACGGACAGGCGACAGGCGCGCCCGGTGCTCATGCCGGTAACACGGACCGGCGGCGGAGAACAACTCCAGCTTGCCCGGCTTCCGCCGTTCGGCGGCTAACTCCGCATATACGTGATAGCAGACGCAAGGCTGCAAATACAGCTCGTTATGCCGCATCAGCTCCCCGAGCGGCAGCTTCTCGCTCAAATGGGAGCGACAGCGCTCCAACGTTTCCTGCTCATGTTCCACCTCCGAAACGCCGTACACGTTTTGCGGATAATGGTACATATAGCCGCTGCGCATCATGTGCTCCATCGTCATAAAGGACGGGTAGCGTCTCATTTGCGCGCCGTAGCCTGCAGCCATGTCAAAAAACAACCGATCCAGCGCCTGCTCGGCCAATGCGGCATCCTCGGTCAATCGCAAGCTGCCGACCGGCGCGAGCGGGGCCTGCTCCCGGCACGGCCGGGGTGGCTTCGCCGTCCGGTTGTCCTTCAGCGTCTTGCGCGGGATGAGCCGGATCTTCAGGTTGTCATGCAGGAAGCGCTCGGCCTTCCGGCGAAAGGCTTCCTCGTCATCCCCCCCGTAGTCGACCTCGAGCTCCGTCTCGCCGACTCGCACCGCCGTAATGCGTTCGGACAAGTAATACATCGACTCCGCCACTTCTTTCGCTTTTTCCCTGACTTTTGGGCTGGACAAAGCATAACGGAAGCGCATCTCCGTCTCCTCCTCTCCATTCGTACCGGAATTTAGTTTCGCTGAATGTATTGATCGTACAAACTCGTGTCCTTGTACGTAAAAATCGATTGCTGCATTTCGATGATTTTCGGGGACGAATTGAGCTTGCGCCTGACCCTCTCGCCATGCTTGTCGACCAGATAGCCGTAATTCAGGGTTACTTTCTCCAGACTCGCTCCGGCAAAATGCGTGACAAACGAACGGCGATACCGGTACGCCGTCTTGTTGCGCGTCGAACCGTGATACATATTGCCGTTGAAAATAACGACGTCGCCCGGAGTGGTGCGGATTTGAACCGGTTCATATCCTTCCGGCACGCACAAAATTTCACTGCTGTAAGCGTTACAGCTTCCTGGCAGCACCTCGGCGGAGACCAGGTCCAGCTTCTGCGTTCCCGGCACGAAGAGCAGGCTGCCGTTCTCTTCGTCGGCCGGATCGAGGCTTACCCATACCGCATAAGACGTGTCCGGCCATACGCCGATATGGTAGTTATCCTGATGATACCCGAGTCCCCGCGTGCCCGGCGGCTTGTAATAGTAGCTGGATTGCACCGCAACCGGCTCTTCCCCGATCAGCTCCTCCAGCGTCGCAATAACCCGGGGCTCCAGCATGAACTTGACAATCTTCTCGTTCCCCCGGTGAAAATCCCGCAGCCGGTTCGGGTACAAGCTTTCTAGCGGCCGGTCCGGATGCTGCACAATTTCGCCCGACGCAAGCAGCCCGAGCCAGATGGACAAATACTCGGCGCTCAATTCTTCCAATTGCTCCGGATCGTACGCGCCGCGAACGACCAGATAGCCATGTTCCTCAAAAAACGCCTTCTCCTTCGTACGGACAAGCGATTGGGTCATTTTCGATCCTCCTCCGCATTAAAAATGGCACACGTTCAGCAACTGCCCGCTGTCATCCTTGAAATCGAACGTTTGTACGGTTCCGTAATCGCGAATCGGCCCGACCTCCACCCCGAGAAGCTTCATTTCCTCATAGGCCCCCCGAAGGTCGGACGTGTAAAAATTGAAAAACGGACACGCCTCCTTCACCGTATCCTGCGGCACGAAGGTGATCGGCGTTCCGTCGCCCGCCTTCAGCGTGGCGATCAAATCGGTGCGCCACTTGATCTTCAAGCCGAGCGTCTCCGTATACCACCGTACCGTCCGCTCCAAATCGGGCACGCGCAGCAGCACCGTATCTATCCGTTCCAACCGATGCTTCACCTGAATCCAACCTCCTGTTATCGGAACTGCCGTGCGCGAAGTCCGCACATTCGCCATCTCCCCCGGCCTCCGTTCCCTTTCCTTCCGAATTGTAGCACCGGTCGGCGATCACTTTCTCTGCCCGGATTGTCCGTCAATCGGGTTTTGTTGCCATCTTTTCCGGCCGCATCCAAAAACCGATCGCTCGCCAAAAGCCGAGTCGCCCGTGCAGACGAGCGGCTATAATCCGTAACAGCGGCGCCGGGCCGGCGGCCAACTGACGAAAAGAGGTGATTCTGTTGCGCGAAATCAGTGTGGTCATACCCGTATACAATCAGGCGTACCCCCTGTCTTTAACCCTGTACGGCTTTACGCGGCAGCCGCCGCCGTTCGACCGCTGCCGCATCATCGTGGTGGATGACGGCTCGTCCGAGCCGATCGAAGCGGTTGTCGAAGCCTACCGCGACCGACTGAATATCGCTTATGTAAGGCTCCCCCGCAAAGGCCGGGCGGCGGCGAGGAATGAAGGCGTACGCCGGCTGGGCGAAGGGATCGTCGTGTTTTGCGATGCGGACCGTATCCCGCGGCCGGGCTTCTTGCAAGCCCATTACGAGGCGCACTCCGGCGCGGAAACGAGGATGGCCGTCGGCCATGTCCGCGAGTTGTATGTTTCGGAGCCGGAGCGAAACCGGGAGCTGGTGCTGGAGCGAATTAGAGCGGAAACGCACGGCCGGGTGCCCCAATTTTGCCGGTTGGTGTACGGACTGTTCGATGCCGACGGCGACACCGCCGCCGCCGCGGCCTGGGTGTCGACCTTAAGCGGCAATTTGTCTGTTCCCTTGGAGCTGTTCCGGCGGCTCGAAGGGTTCGACGAACATTTTCACGAGTGGGGGTTCGAGCACATGGAATTCGGCTACCGGGCGCATCGGCAAGGCTGCCGGTTCCGATATGCGACCGGGGCGGTCAACGTGCATTTGGCCCATCCGCGAAGCGGCACCCCGTACGAAGCGCTCATTCGCCAGAGCCACGCCTACTTTTACAAAAAGCACCCCCAACCGGTGATCCGGCAGTTTCTCGGCTTTATGCTGGGCCATACGAGCCTGCGGCAGCTCGAACAGACTGCGCTGGCATGCGAGGGAAGCGGCCGTGCCGCTTCCGTTCCGGACGGGTTTGTCCGGATCACGAATTTTTAACGAATAGCCTCTCCAAGTCCAAAGAAAAGAGGAGCTGCGCTCATGACCTATATGACAGAAGAGGGTACTAAGCCGTATCCGGTGCTTCATCCATTTACGTATATGCCCGAGCCATCCGCTTTCGATTCGGGCAGCCCTTATATCCGTCTGTGCCGTGCCCAAGGAAGCTGGGCGTACGACGAGCAAAACCGGGCATACCTGTACGCAACGACAGGCGCCACGTCAGTCGGGCTCGGACATCCCCGCGTTCTGGAAGCAATAGCAAAGCAATACGCGGCGCTCAGCTTTGCCTCCACGTGCGCGCAAAGCCATCCGCTCGCGGTCCCGCTCGCCGAACGGCTCATTCGACTGTGCGGCGGGCACTACGCCAAAGCGTTCTACAGCGCCGACGGCTCAGGCGCGGTCGAATCGGCCATGCGGCTCGCCAGACAATACTGGATCGCGGCCGGCCAGCCCAAGCGCACCAAGTTCGTTTCGCTGGAGGGCGGCTATCACGGGACGACGTTCGGCTCCGGTTCGGTTACGCATCTGGGCATCCGCGAAATGTTCGGACCGGGACTTGCGGAGTGTTACAACGCCGCGACGCCCAATCTGTACCGTCCTCCGGTCGAAGGAAAGCCGGAATGGATTGTTTCGTTTTGCCTCGATCATCTTGAGGAAACGATCTTCGAAGCCGGACCGGACGAGGTGGCTGCCGTGCTGCTGGAACCGGTGCAAGGGGTGAACGGCATTGTTCCCCTTCCCCGGGAGTATGTGGCCGGAGTGCGGGAGCTGACCCGCAAATACGGTATTCTGCTTGTGATGGACGAGATCGGAACGGGACTCGGACGGGCGGGGCATTGGACCGTATCTCAGCATTTCGGCATCCAACCGGACCTGCTGACGGTTTCCAAAGGGCTGACCGGCGGCTATTTTCCGCTAACCGCCACACTGCTCTCCGCGGAGATGGACCGGCTCCTCTTCGGCCGGGGCGGTTTTTTTCTGCACGGGGTGACGCTAAGCGGACATCCGGTCGGCTGCGCCGCCGCTATGGCCGTACTGGACATTTTGGAGGAAGAAGGGCTTGTGGAGCGCTCCCGCCAAGAGGGAGACGCGATGCTGTCCGAGCTGAAAAGCAGACTGGGAGATCACCCGTTTGTCGGCGACATCCGGGGCATGGGCATGATGCTCGCTATCGAATTCGTCGATTGTAAGGACAGCAAGCAGCCCGTAGACGATGCGTTCAGCTTGCGGCTGTCCAAGCTGCTGCGCGAAGCGGGCGTCCTCGGCAGCTTCTTGAGCGGCGTACTAACGTTGTATCCGCCTCTGACGCTCGGGCAGGACGAAGCCCGGCAGCTGACAAACGCCGTGATATATGCGGTAAGCAAGTTGTCATGAATAGTTGCAGAAACGGAGGAACGGCATGAGAACGAGTCGCAGCTTGGCCCGCTATGCGCAGGATACGAACGATCTTTTGAGATCGTTATACTCGCCGATGATGCACGCATTGTGGATGGTGATGACAACCGGGGAATGGAAATGGGTGCAGGAATCTGTGCGTCACGAAAAAGCTTACCAGAAGACGCTTTCGTCCCCGCTCTTCCGGAGGAACTTGCTGCGGCGTATGGACGATAACTCCGCAGAGCCGCTTCTGCGGCGGCAGCTTGACGTGCTGAGACGGGAGATGCTCGAACACCGGGCCTCCCCCGTCAAACGCGAACGGATGGCTTCCCTCTGGAACGATCTGCACTATACGCTGGCGACGTTCCAGGCGGAAGTGAACGGCGCGCTGCTGTCCGAGCATTCCATGCTCGTCCTGCTCCGTTCGCTGCGGGATACCGGGCTCCGCCGGAAAGTGTGGCTTGCGGGAATGCAGGTCGGCGCTTCCGTCGCCCCCCGGCTGATCGAGCTTGTTACGCTGCGCAACGAGGTTGCCGTCAAGCAGGGCTTCGCCAACTTTTACGAAATGAAGCTGTATGCCCAAGAAACCGAGCCCCGGCTGCTGGAAGAGCTCATCCGTACGATCCGGCGCGGGCTGGATGGGGCATACCGGAGGGAGAAGGAACGCATCGACGAGGAACTAGCCGAGACGTTTCGCGTGTCCAAGAGCGCTCTCCGCTCCTGGCATTACGCCCATCCTTTCGTGCAATCGCACAATCCGTTCCTGCTGGGGGAGACGATCGAGCCGGATGGCATCGAGGGACGGGTCGCCTCCTGGCTTCACAGCCGCGGGTTCGATATCGGGCCGGTGCTCCTCCGCTCGGATACGGCCCCAAGGAGCGGCAAAAGCCAGGCCAACTGCTGCCTGAACGTCAACCGGGGGGACGACATCCGGCTCTCCTGCCATTTAACGCCGGACCGCAAAGGACTTTCCTTGCTTCTGCACGAACTCGGTCATGCCGTCTACGAGCAGGAGATCGATCCCGCGCTTCCGTTTCTGCTTCATCAGCCCGCGCATCCTTTGCTGAGCGAGGGAACGGCGCTGCTGTTCGAGCGGCTGGCGTGGGACCGGGGCTGGCTTCAGGAGGTGAACGGCGGAATCTCTTTCGTATCGGAGGAACAGGATACGGGCCCCGCGCTGCGCAGAGAGCTGCTCGTGAAGCTGTACTGGACGATGACCGTCATCGAATTCGAGAAGCGGATGTACGAAAACCCCAGGCAGCCGTTGAACCGGCTATGGTGGGAGACGGTCGAGCAGATTCAAGGAATCCCCCGGCCGGAAGAATGGGACTTCCCCTACTGGGCAGCCAAAGCCCATCTGACCACGCTGCCTGTCCATTATTACAATTACTTGCTTGGCGAAGTGGCCGCTTCCCAATTCCAGCATGAGCTTACAGCCCGGTTCGGCACTTGGCGTTCCGCGGAAGCGCTCGGGTATTTACGGGAAAGCGTATTCCGTCCGGGGGCTGCCAGACCTTGGACCGGCCTGTTGGCGGAAGGGTTCTCCGGCAGGCTGGACCCGTTACCTCTGATCAGGCAACTTCAGAATACGACAATACACGAGGAGCGAAGGGAATGAGCTGAGGGGACTATTATCGTAAATTGCCGCTCCCCTACGACGATCGGACATTCAAACCCGCGCCGCCGGTCGTATGAACGCGCAACCGCCAATGGCGGGACAACAGGACAAAGAAGGCGAGGTGATGACGAGTTTTGACCAGGATGCGCTCCCGATTTTTCAACGCCGTCGAATACGATCCGGAAACCGGCATCATTACCAAAACGAGCCGGGCTGCGGCGAAGCTGAAAGACGAAATCCGCTGGTATCTCGATCTGCCCGCAGAGCTTCGCAGCCTCATTCCCGAAGTTGTGGATTATTCGCTGGGCAGCAAGCCTTTCCTCCGCCTGAGCCACGTTCCCGGCCCGACGCTCTCCGAGCTTTATTTGAACGGCGAGACTGCGCAGCCGGAATGGGGGGCCGTGTGGGAGCGGATCGACGACATCTTTCGCGCCTTTGCCCGGTATCCGGCCGGCGTAACCCGGCATCAGCTCGCAGACATGTATATCCGCAAAACGCGCCAGCGGCTCGCCTCCTTTTTGGCGCGAAGCCATTGGGCGGCGGACGTGCACCGGACGGGGCGGCTTCGTTTGAACGGGGCCGACCTTCCTTGCCCGGTCCGCTTGTTCGAAAGCAGGATCGCCGTATTCCGTGAGCTGCTGACGGATTCCGTTCCTGCACTTCTTCACGGAGACATGTGCTTCGGGAATATACTGTATCACCCGGCAACACGCGAACTGAAGCTGATCGATCCCCGCGGAAGCTTCGGCAAGCGGGGGCTATACGGCGACCAAAGGTACGATCTGGCCAAAATCCGGCACAGCCTAAGCGGCTACGAGCATATTTCCCATAACCGCTTCTCGCTCGTCCTCGCGCCGGGCCGGCTTGAGCTGGACATTCCTTTTACCCCGCTTCAGACCAGACTGCGCGACGAATGGGACGCGAGGCTCGGCAGCAGGCTGGAAGCGGTGCGCGGGATCGAATGTCTGCTCTACCTCTCCATGCTTCCGCTGCACGAGGAAAGCCGCTCCCGTCAGCTTGCCCTATATGCGGTAGGGGCCCGGCTCATCGACGAACTGCTGCCGGAATGACCGTCGCGCAAAAAATTTCCGACGAAAGGAGGCCGCTTCGCGACATGTGGGCCAAAACGCTCGTGCGTACCAAGGACCTCCCCCATGAGGAATGGCTGGCTTGGCGGCGCCGCGGCTTGGGAGGAAGCGATGCCGCGGCCGTCTGCGGGGCCGACCCGTGGAAAGGTCCGATGGACGTGTATATGGACAAACTCGGAGAAGCGCTCTCCCCTCCCGAAACCGAAGCGATGCGGCTGGGAAAACAGATGAAAGACTTTATCGCCCGCCGGTTCATGGAGCGGACCGGGCTTAAGGCGATTCGCCGCCACTCGCTTTTCCAGCATCCGCACCACCCTTTTATGCTGGCGACCGTCGATCGCTGGCTGGTCGGTCAACAAGCCGGCCTGCTCTGCAAGACCGCAGGCGAATACCGCAAGGATGAATGGGAGCAGACCGGCCTGCCGGAGCGCATCGTCCTACAGTGTCATCATCTGATGGCTGTCACAGGAGCGGATCATTGGTGGATCGCGGTCCTGATCGGAGGCAACAAGTTCCGCTCGTTCCGCTTGGAGCGCGACGAGAGACGAATGACGGAGCTGATCGAGAAAGAATCGCGCTTCTGGCAAGGACATGTGCTGTCGAGACGCCCGCCCGCTTGGGACGGTTCGCCCGCCTCCTCGGCGCTGCTGCTCCGGATGTTTCCCCCGGACGAGACGCATTCGCATCCCGTAGCGCTCATGAACGATGCCGAAGACTGGATCGAACGGTATCAACGGGCCGACCTCGCGGAGAAGGCGGCCGCGCTGCAAAAGGCGGAAGCCGAAAACCGGTTGAAGGGCATGCTTGGAGAGCACGAACAAGGGGTCACCTCCCGTCACCGGGTCGAATGGAAGACGATCCGGCCGAGGTCCGGCCGCCAACCGGCGTACCGGCGGTTTCAAATCCAACCTATATCGAAATGAACGGAGGATTGTATGCGCAACGAACTATCCACCAAACTGCGTACCGTCGTATCCTGGTCGGATTACAAAATCGACCCCCGGTATTTCGTACTGCTGTTTTTAGGCAGCTTCGCCGTCGCCGGTCAAGTGTATCTCGGCTTCTTCCAGAAATGGGACGCCGTCATCGTCTCTGTGATCGCCTCCGCCGGTACTGAACTTGTCCTGCATCGGTTGAAAAGGGGAACCTGGCAGTTCCCCCTCAGCGCAGTCATCACGGGCATCGGGGTCAGCCTGCTGCTCAGCTCTCATGTCGTATGGGCTTACGCGCTCACTTCGTTTCTCGCCATTGCCATCAAATATGCGATACGGTTCAAAGGTGGACACATCTTCAACCCTAACAATGTTGCGATGGTAATCATGCTGTTCATGCTTCCCGAGTTTGCAGTCAGCACGCCGAAGCAGTGGACGAACGGCTTGCCCATCATGGCGGTGATTTTGGCGCTTGGTATCGTCGTCTGCTACATGGCGAACCGGTTGGACTCGGTGCTTACGTTCCTCGGCAGCTTCACGCTGTTTGCGCTGATCCGTCATTTTTATTTCGGCGCCCCGCTGTACGCCGCTTTGGGGCCTCTTCTGGGCGCATCGCTGCAGCTCTTCTCCTTCTTCATGATGACGGATCCCAAATCGTCCCCGACAACCTGCAAAGGGCGAATGCTGTTTGCTTTTTCCGTGGCGGCGCTCGATGCCGTTTTTCGTATCAACCGCATCCCGAACCCGCAATTTTATGCGCTCTTTGCCGTTTGCCTTCTGATGCTTATCCCTTACCGGCTGTGGGCCGAACGGAAAGCAAAGGCAGAGGCGGTAATCCAATCGTAGTCGCCCATTCGCCACCTAGTCCCAAAGTAGGATACTCGTTCCATTAGACTATGAAATTCGACACGATTTACCAATCATTCCTTTTCAAATCTATTTTTTTGTAATAGAATAAGCAATGTTGCAAAAATAGAGTCAGATTTGGAGAGGGGATCAATACAGATGTACAGGAAGAAAATTGCACTTGCACTTTGTGCGCTGCTGGTTGTGATGGCAGTTCTCGCCGGCTGCGGAGCAAAGCCAGCACCGAAGGAAACGCTGGAGAAGGCGTTCCAAACGGCTGCAGATATGAAATCGGCCGATTATAAAATGACCTTCGCGATGAACATGGACTTCCCTGCCGACGCATTGGAAGAAAATCCGCAGCTTGCCGTAACGGCGCAAATGCTCAAAAACATGGAAGTGGCCATAACTGGCGCTTACCAGCAAGAACCGTTCCAGATGGAAATGAACATCGAAGCCAAGCTCAAAGGCGATATGGCGATGAACATCAATCTGCCGATCGTCATGACCGATCAAAAAATTTGGGTGAAGGTACCGAACATTCCGATGCTGCCGCTGCCGAAAGATGTGGTAGGCAAATTTGTGGAGCTTGATCCGAAGGAACTGGCCAAGCAATCCGACCAAAAAGTGAATTTCGACGCCGCTACTATTAAGAAGCAGCAGGAGCTGGGCCAAGAAATCGGCAAAATCTTCTTCAAGCACGTGGACGAGAAAACATTCCTCTCCTCCGTGGACAAGAAGGACGCCAAGCTGCCGGAAACGGTTGAAGCGAATCAAATTGTTAAATTCGCGGTTACGAACGAAAACGTGGAGCCATTCATCACGACCGTCGCCGAAAAAGTGCTGCCGGAAGTGCTCGATCTGATGATGAGCGACAAATACGCGAAAGTGTTTGACTTCAAGAAAGAAGACCTGGAGCAAGCGAAGAAAGATTTGACGGCCAACTCCGGAGACAAGCTCAAATCCGAAATCGCCAAAATGAAGGAAGACGTCAAAATCAAGGATTTGCAAATTACGACAGCCGTCAACAAAAAAGGATTCCCGGTTTACCACGATGTCAACGTAGGCCTGGAAGTCAAAGAAAATGGCAAGCCGTCTCAAATCGGCGCCAACATCAAAGCGGAATATTCCAAGATCAACGAAAAGCCGGAGTTCAAAATCGGCATCCCGAAAGACGTTATTACCCTCGAGCAGCTGATGGCCAAAACAAACGGCATGTAATTCAACGCAAAAGCCGCGCCTCTAATCGGAGACGCGGCTTTTTTATTACATAGTATCGGCTTTTCCAGGAAAATCTAGCACTAGCGGACTTAAGCCGTCGGCTTCAGCGCTTGCTTCGTCGTTTCCTTGACCGTAGCGACATAAGCCAGTCCTTTTTGCTTGTCGTATTGGCCTTCCCACTTGGACATGATTACCGCGGCCAGAGAGTTGCCAAGCACGTTAACGACCGTACGGGCCATGTCGAGAAGGCGGTCAATCCCGGCGATGAAAGCGAGTCCCTCGACCGGAATGCCCACCGAACCGAGCGTCGCAAGCAGAACAACGAACGAAACTCCCGGCACGCCGGCGATGCCTTTGGATGTCACCATCAGCACGAGCATCAGCGTAATTTGCGAGCTGATCGGCATGTGGATGCCGTACATCTGAGCGATAAACAGCGCCGCAAGCGCCTGATACAAGGTCGATCCGTCGAGATTGAACGAATACCCGGTCGGGACGACAAACGACGTAATCGCTTTAGGACAGCCGAACTTTTCCATTTTCTCCATCACTTTAGGCATGACCGATTCGGAGCTGGCCGTGGAGTAGGCGAGAATGATTTCGTCCTTAAGCAGCTTGATGATCGTCCAAATGCTGGTGCCGGACATTTTGGCGATCGCCCCGAGCACGACGAGAATAAAGAACACCATGCTGGCATAGACGACAATGACGAGCTTGCCAAGCGGAACTAGCGAGCTTACGCCGAATTTGGCAA
The DNA here is from genome assembly GCF_000722545.1 of Paenibacillus tyrphae. Lineage (GTDB taxonomy): Bacteria > Bacillota > Bacilli > Paenibacillales > NBRC-103111 > Paenibacillus_G > Paenibacillus_G tyrfis. The sequence goes on along the minus strand of NZ_JNVM01000010.1, from coordinate 30,475 downwards.
CTGTCACGCCGATCAAGGCGAATACCCCGAACGGTGCGAATTTCATCACCTGATTTGTAACCCAGAACATCGTATCGGCAACGCCATGGAAGAAGCTAAGCACCGGCTTGCCGCGTTCTCCGATGGCTGCAACGCCAAGTCCGAACATGACGGAGAAGAAAATGATCGCGAGCATATCACCGTTCATCAAAGATTCGAAGATGTTTTTCGGTACGATATTCACAAAGGTGCTGGCGATGCTATGGCTTGCTTTCTCTGCCGTATCGACATAGGTTTTGATATCGGTTTTCGCAAGGTGCGACATATCGACCCCGGCACCCGGCTTGAAGATGTTGGCAAACAACAGGCCGACGATAATAGCAATTGTGGTAACGATTTCAAAATACAAAATCGTTTTGCCGCCGAGCTTGCCCAGCTTCTTGATATCTCCTACCCCGGCGATACCGACAATAAGCGAAGAGATGACGATCGGCACGACGATCATTTTGATCAAACGGATGAAGATGTCGCCAACTGGCTTCAGATATGTCTCGACCGCGGGATTCCCGTAAAAGATGGCTCCGACGGCGATCCCGAGCATCAAACCGATTACGATTTGCAGAGCCAATCCGAATTTTTTCATGTCTGTTTCCCCCTCTTTTGTTACTAAAAGCGCTTCCAAATCAGTGGCGTCTATGAAATAATAGGTTTGAATATTATCATATGGATCGTCTACACTAAACTACACAAACCTACAATTGCGAGTTGATGCGAATTTTGAAAAAGGCTGTCTCTTGGCAAAACCGCCTGCTCCCGCTCGCCCTTGTCGCCATTCTCGTTCCGCTGGCCGCTGAGCTGAAATTTTATCCGTTCTCGGATTCGTTCCGCGTCGGCATGGGGCCTCCCGTGCTTTTTTTCAGTTTGCTGTGGCTTCGCGGGTTAACGCCGCTTGCGGCGGGATTCGTAACCGGCCTCACGGTGCCGGCCTTTCGGATCGGACTGGATGCGCTGGGCGGGGTGGCGCTCGAAGCTTCGTTCTATCAGCATGTTCCCGCTTTCTTCTTTTATTTCTCTTATGGAGCCTTGTTCGCCGTAGCGCAGGTCAATAACTACCGGCAAAGTCCGCTGCTGATCGGGCTGATCGGCATGGGATTGGAAATCGGCTCCAATGTGGCGGAGCTGTTTTTTCGCTATTCGCTTCCCGGCCGCACAATCATACTGCACGAGCTGGAGCAAATTATCGTAATCGCCGTATTCCGGAGCTCGTTCGTGCTGGCGATCTTCAACATCATTCAGCTGAGGCAGGTGCGTGCGCTGCAGGAGCGGGAGCGGCAGGAGAACGAGCACCGGCTGATGCTGATCTCGACGCTGTACGAGGAATCCGTGCATTTGCAAAAAACGCTGCAACAGGCCGAGCAGATCACCCGCTCTTCCTATGAGCTGTACCGCGGGCTGAAAGACGCGGCCGAGTCCGATTTCGCCCGGCAAGCCTTGGGCATTGCCGGACAAGTACACGAGATCAAGAAGGACAATCAGCGGATCTACGCCGGCTTGTCGCAGCTCATCACAAGCGAGCAGCGGGCCGATTTCGGCCTGGCGGAAGAGCTTGGGGGCGTGGTGGTCCGCTCGAATGAAAAATACGCCCGCCTGCACGGCAAATCGATCCGCATTGCGTTGAAGGTCAATGGGACGCATCCCCCTTATCACGCCTACACGCTGCTGTCGCTGCTGAACAATCTCGTCTCGAACGCCGTAGAGGCGATTGGGAAGGACGGGGATATCGAAGTCGTCATCGAGCGCACGGAAGAGCGGACGACGGAGCTGCGCGTCCGGGACAACGGCCCGGGCATTCCGGGGCATTCGCGGGATATCGTTTTTCATCCCGGCTACACGACCAAATACGATGCTTCCGGCGTTCCGTCGACGGGTATCGGCCTCTCCTACGTGCAGGAAGCGGTGGCGCGGCTCGGCGGAACGATCACCATTCGGGAAGGAATCGGTGGAAATGGAACGGAATTTATCATACAATTGCCGTTAGCAAGTTTAACGACGAATAAGGACGGGTGAAAAAGGAGTGCGATTTTTTATAACCGATGACGACCCGGCGGTACGCCGGATGCTGGCGCAGCTGATCGAAGACGAAGACCTCGGTGAGGTGGCGGGCGAAGCCGCGGACGGAGCGGATGTGGATGCCGGACTGCTGGCGGTCACGCGGACCGATATTTGGCTCATCGACCTCCTGATGCCGAAGCGGGACGGGATTGAAACGGTGCGGGAGATCGCCCCGTCGTTTCCCGGCAAAATCATCATGCTGTCGCAGGTCGAATCGAAGGAAATGATCGGCGAGGCATACGCTTTGGGCGTCGAATATTACATAACGAAGCCAATCAACCGGTTGGAGGTGCTGTCGGTCATCCGCAAGGTCGAGGAGCGGATGCGGCTTGCACGGTCCATTCAGAACATCCGCCAGTCGCTGCTTGGACTGGACGACGGCGGCTTAGGGAAGCCTGCGGCCCCTCGCGAACAGGATCGCGGTTCTGCCGGAATCGGCGCGGCAGGCCGCTATTTGTTCTCGGAGCTCGGCATCACCGGAGAGATCGGCTGCAAAGATTTGCTGGCGATGCTGCAAATTCTATTGGAGCATGATGACGCCGCTGCGGGACACCGCGATTTTCCCCAGCTGCGGGAGCTGTTCCGCGCAGCGGCCGTGCGCAAGCTGGGCGATAAAGCGGACGAAGCGGTGATCAAGAAAGAAATCAAAGCAGCCGAACAGCGCGTACGCCGGACGATTCATCAAGCGTTGAGCCATTTGGCTTCGCTCGGATTGACGGATTATTCGAATATCAAGTTCGAAAATTACGCATCGAAATTTTTTGATTTTACGGAGGTTCGCAAGCGGATGCTGGAGCTGGAGGATGAGAGCGGGGACACCGTCTCGCAAGTGCGGATCAACGTCAAGAAATTCATTCAGGTCCTTTATTTAGAGGCCAAGCAGCACATGCGGGAACATTGATTCGAAAAAATGGGCTCTCCCCAGGTCTGTATCGGACCTTATGGGAGAGCCCCCTTTTTCAGTTGATCATCTTACCAATATCTCCTGGAAATACAATGCTCCTTTTCCAGCTTGTAGCCGTTCAGATCGACAAGCTCTATGCACCCTTCGGAATCGGGAGAATGAAGCATCCGATTATCCCCCGCATAGATTCCGACATGATGCACGCGCCCCTTGCCTTCTTCGTAGGCGAAGAAGAGCAGATCCCCCGGTTCCAGACGGTCCCGCTCCACCATCTGCCCCTGAACGGCTTGATCAGAAGCGTCCCGCGGAATGAGCATGCCTTGCGATTTGTGCATGCTGTAAGCAAAGCCGGAGCAGTCGTAGCCGAAGGAAGACATGCCTCCCCACAGATAAGGCAGCCCGATAAACCGCATCCCCTGCCGGACGAGCCGCTTGCCCGCATGCTCTTCTTCCATGGGGGTAGATGCCGGACGGCCAACGATCCGTACTTGATCCTTCGGCAAAAAGCCTACTCCGTGCGGGGTATCCACCACGACGCCGTCGTTCGTCTCTTCGACAACGGGCAGCCGGGTCAGGAAGCTCAGCTCGATTTCGGCTTGAAGCGAACGGAGGGTCAACAGTGCCCGGGGAGCGGCCACCTCCGCCCATTGGCCAACGGCAGATTCGGCGCTTGCTTCCGTCAGCTGGCACTTCGGCACCCAACCGGGATAGCCTGTTCCCTCCTTCCGGGTGCTTTGCTCGGGAATGAGCACCTTGACCCACTCGCCACTTTCTTCGGCAACTATCGCCTCGGTTCCGTACAGCATTTGCGTCTGAATCCGATTGGCGCCGTACAAATCCAGCTTATCCTTAACGGTCATAGCTCCCAGCCATTCCGTTATGGCCGCCGGATGCCGCAGCGCGGGTTCGTCCAGCGGACGCGGGGAATCAGGAGACGTCCACACGGTGGCGACGGACACCGCCGCTCTCACTCGCTTCGGTCCGCTCATGATACGGCCCCCATCCCGTCCTGACAACGCACGTTCCGGATGCCGAGTCCGGCCTCGTCCAGGAATGTCATGACCCGCCCGTCGTATTGGACGCCGCCGTCGACGATATCGTGAAGCATCATGAGCGGCGCATCGAAATCGAAGCGGGTAATGTTCTTTTTGCTCGCCGCAAAATGAGCCGCCGCCGTTACCGCAAGACGGGATTCGATCATGCTGCCCACCATGCATTCCACGCCGTATTCCTCCGCAATTTGGTTGATGATTTGCGCCTTGTAGATCCCGCCCGATTTCATCAGCTTGATATTGATCAGATCGGCCGCGCGCCGCTGCAGCACTTCAAGCGCCTGAACCGGAGAGAACACGCTCTCGTCCGCCATAATCAGCGTTTCGACCGCATCTGTTACGGCCTTCAAACCTTCGATATCTCCGGCCTTCACCGGCTGCTCCACAAGCTCGATATTGAGGCCCATGTCTTCCATCCGCCGGATCGATTTGACCGCATCCTTCACCTGCCAGCCTTGGTTCGCATCCAGCCTGATTTTGATCCGGTCGCCTACGCGGCTGCGGATCTCTTTGATCCGTTCGATATCTTCGCCGATATCGTCCTTCCCTACCTTGATCTTCAGCACGTTAAACCCGGATTCCACATAGCGGGCCGCATCCTCGCCCATTTCTTTCGGCGAATTGACGCTGACGGTAAAGTCCGTCTCGATCCGATTCTTGTAGCCCCCGAGAAATTGATACAGCGGCACCCCGCAGGCCTGTGCCACCAGGTCGTAGACCGCCATATCGACCGCGGCTTTGCCGCTGCTGCAGCCGACCATCGCGTGATGGACGGATTGAATGATTTGTTCATAGGCCAGCAGACTTTTGCCGATTAACAGCGGTGTGAACGTATGGACAATGGCGGATTCGATGCTCTCCAAGCTGTCCCCCGTAATCACAATCGTAGCCGGCGCTTCGCCCCAGCCGACCCGGCCATCGTCCGCCGTAATCCGAACTAATACGGATTCCGCTTGAAATACGGTCCGCAGCGCGGTCTTGAACGGTTTGACGAGCGGGGTCGACTGGCGCATTACGTCTATTCTTTGAATTTGCATCCAGGGCGCCTCCTTACGCTTCTACTCTACAGCCGGTCCGATAAACTCCAGCTTCTTTTGTGCGGTATTCATCCTCGCCTCTACACCTAACGGCACGGCGATATTCGGCGAGCAATGGCCGATTTTAAACCCTGCGAGCGCGGGTCTTCCCGCCTGAACGATATGATGCCGGATGACCTGCTCCAACGTTAGTGAATTTTTGTACTTGTTCGGCTCGCAGTTGTGAAAATCGCAAACGAGAATTCCCGACGCATCGGCCAGCTTTCCGGCCTGCCGCAGTTGATTCAGCATCCGGTCAACGCGGTACGGCTCCTCGTCAATCTCTTCTATAAACAAAATACGTCCGCGGGTATCCAATTCATACGGCGTCCCGAGCGTGCTGACAAGCAGGGACAAATTGCCTCCGACCAGCGGTCCGTCCGCTTCCCCTTCCACCAAGGCGACAAGCGGCGAGATGTTTTCCGTGTAGACGACCGGCTTCGGATGAAACAGCTGCTCAAAGCCCTGCAAGGTCAGCGGATGGACAGGCTCCTCGGCAAGGCAGGTCAGCATAGGACCGTGAAACGTGACCAGCCCCGACCGGTTTCCGATGGCGGTGTGGAGGAACGTGATATCGCTGTATCCCCAGAAAATTTTCGGGCTATCGCGGATGCGCTCGTAGTCCAGCATGTCGGCTATTCTTGCCGATCCATAACCGCCGCGCGCGCATACGATGGCCCGAATGTCCGGGTCCGCGAACATCGCGTTCAGCTCCGCCGCCCGCTCCTCGTCCGTCCCCGCCAAATAGCCGTGCTGGCCGGACAGTGTGCCGCCGAAGCGGACGTTCAGGCCCATTCGTATCAAATAACCGGCCGCCCGCTCGATTTTGCTCCGGTCGCCCTGACTGGCCGGGGCCGTAATGCCCACCGTATCGCCCGGGGCGAGACGCGGAGGTTTGATGCGATTGCGCATGGTATCTTCCTCCCTTCGTTAGGGGAGCCGTCGATGGCTCGGATTAGCCGATGATGCAGTACTGCGAGAACCACGCTCGGCATAATCGGCTTATTTGGCAACGCAGGTCGTTATGCGATAGGTCGGTTTAACGCTTTTTCTGCATTTGCAGGTACTGGCGCGGCTGGCCGACCAGTCTATCAGCATCGCCGATACTAACGTGACAGCGCCATTGGACGCTTTTTTCAGCATCGCTGGCACTGACGCGACTGTCCTGTACTAGCTTATTCAGCATAGAGGAGCTGCGATGCGTTATTTTGCCTGATATCGGCGCCTTGTGTAAAATAGAGGAACTGGCGTTCGCTATCACTCCCATTTTGCGGGTCGTGTACATTTTTCGACACAACTAAAGCACCTGTCTTCCGCTATGTTCCAACGGACGCCGAATCCTGCTCTTTAACGCATCATACTTCCTTTAATATCAAACGTTGCTCAACTAATCCTCACGATCCGCCAGCCCACCGTTTCCCTCCGACCTCAGAACGACGGGAATACTCGCCCCTCCGACCTGCAAGTACCTTCCCAACAGGCCACCCCGACCGCGGTGCCGTCTATTTCAAATTGGCCCATTTGAAGTCGATGTAGCCGTAGGCGTGCCGGACGACTCCTTCCAGCTTGTCGCTTTGCATATAGGCGGAGTTATAAAAATACAGCGGCATGATCGGCGCTTCATCCAGCAATAGTTTCTCCGCTTCGTGCAGTAATTTGAACCGCTTGGCATTGTCCGGCTCATTGTAGGCGTCTTGAATCAGCTTGTCGTACTGCGCGTTGCTCCAGCCGGTCCGGTTGTTCGGATTGCCGGTCTGGAAGATGTCCAAGAAGTTGATCGGATCGGCAAAATCCGGCAGCCATGACGAACGGGAAAATTGCAATTGCAGCTTCTTCTGCTCGGCCGTCAGCACCTTGCCTTCCTTGCTCTCGATTTTCACGTCGACGCCCAGGCTTTCTTTGAACATCGCTTGAGCCGCCTCGGCAATTTTCTGGTGCAGGTCGTTCGTATTGTAGGTCAGCGTCACCTGCGGGAGCGTTTTGTAGCCGGCCTCGGCCATTCCTTTTTCCAGCAGCTTTTTCGCTTCTGCGGCGTCGAATTTCACCAGCGTTCCGCCAACCTTGCGGAAGTCGTCACCTCCCGGATCTTTGAGACCGTACGAGACGAATCCGTCGGCCACCTTTTGCTTCTGCTTGACGACGAGGTCGACGATTTTCTGACTGTCCACAGCCATCTGGAACGCTTTGCGGATGTTGACGTTATCGAACGGCGGCATCTTGGTGTTGAACCGGTAAAAATACGTTCCCGCCGAATCCTCCACCTTGACCTTGCCATCCGCGAAGAGCTTTTGGCTTAAATCGGCCGGAATGACGCCGTCAATATGCAGCCCTCCGCTCTGATACAGCTGATACTCCGTATTCGTGTCGTTGACCATTTTGAACGTAACACCGTCCAACTTGACGTTAGCTGCATCCCAGTACTGATCGTTTTTGACCATCTTGAGTTCGGAATCGTGCTTCCATTCGGTGATCTTGAACGGACCGTTGCTTACGATCGTGGCGGCTTCGCTTGCCCATTTGTCGTTCTTCTCCACGGTTGCTTTATGTACCGGGAAAAACGCCGGGTTGGACAACATCCCAAGCAGCCACGGGGCCGGCTTGGTCAATACGACCTCCAGCGTCTTGTCGTCCGTCGCTTTGATTTTGACACCGTCGGCCGGACCTTTATCCGAATTGTACACTTCGGCCCCTTCGATGACATAAGCCAGAGGCGCGGCCGGCGAAGGCTTCTTCGGATCGAGCATTCGCTTCCAGGCGAATTCGAAATCGGACGCCTTCACCGCGTCCCCGTTCGACCACTTGATGCCGTCCCTCAGCGTAAACGTATACTGCTTGCCGTCGGGACTAATCTTCCATTCCTTGGCCATCGCGGGCTCGGGGGATTGGCTTTTGCCAAGGCGCGTCAAGCCTTCCATGGCGTTGTTCAGGATGTCATACGACACTTGATCGAACCCGACCGGCGGGTCCAGCGACGTAGGCTCCCTCAGATTGTTGTACAGCAGAATTTTGGCTTGCTGTTCGTTTCGGGCCGGTTCGCTACCTGCCCCTTCTTTGCCGCTGCAGCCTGCCAGCGCCGTACCGGATAACAGGATACAGCCGAGGAGTAAAGCCGTTCTTTTCTTCATGCGACGTCTCTCCTTCACATTGTATGATAGGATTCGCTAACCTATTGCCGATCGGATAAAAGTATTCGCGTCCGACGTGGCGCGCGCGTCCTGCAGCCAGCAGGCGACGCCGTGCCCGCCAGACAAGCTGGTCGTGTCCGGCTGGAAGTCGGCGCACACTTCCATGGCGTGAGGACACCGGGCTGCGAACGCGCAGCCTTTGGGCGGCGCGAACAGATCCGGAGGGGTCCCCGGAATCGATTGCAGCGGGGTATTCCGATCGCTATCCAGACGCGGCATGGATGCAAGCAGCCCTTTCGTATAAGGATGCTGCGGATGCTGGAACACCTCGTCTACCGTGCCCGACTCGACCACCTTGCCGGCGTACATGACGTTCACGCGGTCCGCGATATTCGCCACCACGCCCAGATCGTGGGTGATCATGATGATGGATACGCCGGTTTTGCGCTGCAGCAGCTTGAACAGATCGAGAATCTGCGCCTGAATCGTCACGTCGAGCGCTGTGGTCGGTTCGTCGGCAATGAGCACCGACGGTTTGCCGACCGCTGCGATCGCGATCATGATGCGCTGCCTCATGCCGCCGCTGAACTGGTGCAGATGCTGCTTGAGACGGCTTTCCGGGTTGGAAATGCCGACTAGCTCCAGCATCTCCACCGCTTGCTTGCGGGCCTCGGACCGCGACAGCTTCTGATGGCGGATGATGCCCTCCATAATCTGCTCGCCGATGGTGATCGTCGGATTGAGGGCGGTCATCGCATCCTGAAAAATCATCGTGATGGCCGAGCCCCTGATCTCCCGCATCTGCTTCTCCGTCAGCCCGGTCAGCTCCCGTCCTTGAAACCGGATGCTGCCCTGCCTGATCTTCGAGGTTTGCGGGGGCAGCAGCCGCATCAAGCTGCGGGCGGTGACGCTTTTGCCGCAGCCGGACTCGCCTACGATGGCAAGCGTCTCGCCGCGGCGAAGCATCAAACTCACGCCGCGGACCGCCTGCACCTCGCCGCCATACGTGGCGAAAGAGACATGCAGGTCTTTCACTTCGAGCAGTACATCCGAGGGAGACAATGTATCGGGTCCACTCATGGAGCTTACCTCCTCTGCTTCGGATTAAATGTGTTTTGCAGCCCGTCCCCGAGCAGGTTGAACGCCAGCATCGTCAGCGAGATGAAGAACGCCGGAAAGAACAGCCGCCACCAATAGCCGGATAAAATCGTCGGCAGCGCATCGTTCGCCATCGTGCCCCAACTGGCCAGCGGAGGCTGAATGCCGAGACCGAGGAAGCTGAGGAACGCTTCCGCGAAGATTGCCGACGGGACGGAGAACGTCACCTGCACGATAATGACGCCGAAAGCGTTCGGCAGCAAATGTCTGCGGATAATGCTCCAAGGACTCGCTCCGAGCGTCCGCGAAGCCAGCACGTACTCGGACGATGCCAGCTGAAGCACCTGCCCGCGCACGATCCGCGCCATGCCGATCCAGCCGGTCGCCGTCAGTGCGATGATGATGGTGAACAAGCCCGGGCCCATGACGACCATCAGCAGGATTACGATCAGCAGGTACGGAATGCCGTACAGAATGTCGACGATCCGCATCATGATGTTATCGACCCGCCCGCCAAAATAGCCGGCGATGCCCCCGTAAACGACGCCGATGAGAAAATCGATGAGCGCAGCGACGACACCAACGGTCAGCGAAATGCGAGAGCCGAACAGGATGCGCGCGAACACATCCCGGCCGAGCTCGTCGGTGCCGAACCAATGCTCGGCCGACGGAGCTTGATTGCCGTTCAGCAGGTTTTGCTTGGAATAGCTCTGGTCCGTCAGCCAAGGCCCGAAGATCGAAAGCGCTGCCAGCGCAACGATGAAGATAAGCCCGAGCAGAGCCAGCTTGTTCTTGAACAGCCGGATGCGCGCCTGCTGCCAGAACGTCAGCTGCGGACGAACGATCGCTTCCATAGGGCCGACGCGTTTTTGCATCGGCACAAACAAATGATCGGGAACCGACATCCTCACCTCTCCTTTCCATGCAGCTTGATACGGGGGTCGATCAGACTGTACGCGATATCGACCAGGAACATCATGAAGATGAGCAGGGTGCTGTAGAACACCGTCGTTCCCATGATGACCGCATAATCCCGGTTGTTGATGCCGTCTACAAAATATTTCCCCATGCCCGGAATCGCAAAAATTTTCTCGATCACAAAGCTGCCCGTCAGCACATTCGCAAGCAATGCGCCGACTAACGTAACGACCGGCAGCACCGCGTTGCGCAGGGCGTGCTTGAACACAATCGTCACCGGCGAAAGCCCTTTGGCCCTGGCCGTCTCGATGTAGTCCTGCGTCAGCACCTCGACCATATTGGCCCGCGTCAGCCTCGCAATGATCGCGATCGGTCCAGTGGACAGCGCGACCGCCGGCAGCACGACATGCTTCCATGTCCCCCACGTCGCCACCGGCAGCAGCTCCCATTCCACCGCGATGTATTTGATCAGCAGCGGAGCCACGACGAAATTGGGAACCGCGATGCCGATGACGGCGAGCACCATGGCGATATAGTCGATCAGGCCGTTTTGCCGGAGCGCGGCCGCCGTTCCGAGCGCAATGCCCGATGCGATCGCCAGGAGAAGCGCCACGATGCCGAGCTGGAACGAGACCGGGAAGCCGCGCTCGATCATCGCGTTCACGCTTTCCGGATAGTGCGAGATCGACGGCCCGAGATCCAGCGTAAGCAGCGACTTCAAATAAAGCGCATACTGGACGTACACCGGCTTATCCAAATGATAGAACGCCATCATGTTCTGGACGACGGCGGGATTGGCTTCCTTGCCGTCCCGGTCGAACGGCGAGCCCGGAATCGTATGCATCAAGAAAAACGTAATCGTGACGATGAGCCACAGCGTCACCAGCATGGACACGAATCTTTTCAATAAGTACGGCGCCACTCGATCACCCGCTTTTTAACAAAATGAAGTTCGCATGGCCAGTTCCGTCATGACCAGCATTGCTTGGTACGCCTCCAGAATGTTTTTGGCTTGAAAGGAAACGACCGGTGAGCCCTGCTCGATCGTCGTCCCCGGCATCAGATGCGCCCACTCCGCCTGCCCGTAATTGGCGAATTCGATTGACAGCACCGGACTTTCCGGAGGCGCCAAAGGCTTCACGCGGCCGCGGGCCTCAAGCGCTTCTCTCGTTTTGTCGCGCAGCAGTTGCCCGCTTTTCTCCGGCGTCAAACAGAGCGCCGCCGTCCGCGAGATGCGCCGCTTGACGATGGCCGTCGTCACCCCCGGGATCAACGCCTCCGCTTCCTCCGCCGTCTCGTCGTCTCCCGCCACGAGCAGCACTGGCACGCCGTAATGACCCGCGACGAACGCATTGAAGCCGAGCTCTCCAACCGCCGTATCGTTGATGTACATGTTCCGCACGCCGAAAATCATCGTGTGGCTGAGCACGCCCTTCCTTGCAGCCCGTGTATGATAGCCCAGAAAAGCGGCCCCGGCAAAGCTGGCGTCAAGCCCCTGCACCATCGAAAACGGCTTGACATCCCCCGAAATCAGCTGCGTCTCCGGATGAAGCTTCTCGATCAGCAGGTTGTTCATCTTGGAATGGCTGTCGTTGACTACGACTTCCCCGCATCCCTCTTGGAATGCCGTTTCAATGACATGATTGGCCTCTGCGGTCATAATGAGCCGGCCTCTTTCGTAGTTGTGCTTGCCGGAATCGACAAACGTAGCATCGACCAGTCCGGTAATGCCTTCCATATCAATCGAAATGTACAGTTTCATCGCTCAATCCTCCAATTCGATATGTAGATAAAAAAATCCAGCAAACGACAACCGGCAGCCGCAAGGCTTCCAAGCGTATCGTTTGCTGGATTTTATTTACGCGTATGTCGCCATACTAATAAACAAAGCAGCGTTATGCGGTCCCTGACGCACCGGAATCGCAATCCCGGCCGTTCAAGGCCAATTTGTATTTTTTTTGCGCATCCTTGAAGGCGACGATGATCGCTTTCTGCGACGAGCCGTGGTACCTTCGCTTAATTTCGTCGGCGACCGGCTCGAACGCCAGGATGCTCTGCCCGACGAATAAGGAGCGAACAAATTGCGAGGTTAGCGGAATGGTGGACGAGCAGCCCGCATCCACGATTTTGTGGTTGGTCGTATCCACGACAAGTCCGATGAAAAATGCGCTGTACTGCTGAGTAATCGGATTATTGAGAGATGTCTGCGCATCGCCGACCACGTAAACCGTGTCTTTATCGTAATCCATACTCGTCTCCCTTAATCGGCGTCCTTGGACCGGACGAACAGGGATGAGGGAAGGGAAGCTTCCCACGACCTGCTGCCTTCAGACGCACAATGCAAAATTATGTAACTTATTCTAACAACAAACTCACATCTTGTAAACATGAAATAAAATTATTTTGTATGCGCTTACGTTTTTGATCTCAAAGCTTATCTAAGGAACGCTTTGGAACAATTGTTAAACTTTCGTGAAAATTCTCATTGCCAATTCTATTATAATAAACTCCGCTGCGTCTGAATAGCTTTATTTCACAATTTTATCAATGATTTATCGATGATACGGCGATGATAGGGTGTAAAAGAACAAGCCGGCCATCCCATACGAATGACCGACTTTGGCTTCACACGCTACTCCAGACGGTAATCGTCGATCTTCTCCCCGTCTTCCCACACTTCGACGAACAGGGCGTCGCAATCCTCAAAATCGGACGGCTTGAACGAGAGAGCTTTCTCCTCGTCCTCGCCCACATACACATTTTCCATCCCGTCTTCATTGAACGAGAGGATGACATACAGTTTCATTCCAAAACCTCCAACAGCTAAGCCTATTTTATAGTGATGCCAAAATAAGCGGCCAATTAAACGTTGTTCTTCAAAATTTGACGGTTCAGATGGTATTCCATATGTTCCACGTAATCGTCAATGAGCCATTGCAAGCTTTTCGTTTCCTGATGGACGGTGACACATGGGAATGATAGCTTTTCCGCCGGTATTTTTTCAATGGCCTTCAAAATCCAGTTATTTAATCCGGACCATAAATTCAGAATCTCTTCCGCCGGAGTGTTCTGATAATCCTGCAATGCCACCCATTGGTCCTGATCATACGGGACGAGGACATACGGCTGCTTTTCGTATTGAATTTTAATAAATCTCGGAAGGTTATTGACAGCCGAATCGCATAAATGACCAAGCGCTTCTTTTGGCGACCACTTATCGGGCATGGGCCGCTCGGATACCTCCGCTTCGGACATCCGGCCGAACTGCTCCGGGACCGCATGCAGCAAATGCTTTAAACGTTCCGCTGCATTCTCCATCGTATTCCCTCCCTTATCTTTAAGGAATGATAGCCTTTCTACATACTATTTCTCCGTTCGTCCGGACTCTCCCTTTTTCTAACTTAAATAAATCCGACTTCCCGGCAGTATCGCAGCATATCGTCCATCTGCTTATCGCTGATCGCCCGCCATTCGAAGCCGAGCTTCTTCAGCAGCAGGACGGTTTTCTCCGAAGCGAGCGTAAACCGGGTCTGCTCCTGCTGCTCCAGCCAGCCGTAATGAAGCATCAGGCTCTCAATCTCCTCCCGGCAAAAGCCTTCTTCGTACCTGCTTTTCATGTAATCGATGAACTCGTCGAGCGTCCCTGACGCCATTTTCCCTCCCGGACGGCCATCCGCCAATACACGGTGCATACTCTCGTAGTGCGGGTTGTACAAATGGAAGATTTGGTCCCGCAGTGCAGCGGGCTTCATCAGTAGAACGATCGCTTGGCTGACCCGATCGACGCAGGAAAAATCGATATCGGCCTCCAGTTGGGGCACCATGCCGAGTCGGACAAACGACTTGAGCGTAGCGTAAAAGGCGTTTTCCTCGATGTTTTGCTGGAACTTGCCCGTATCCGATTGAAAGACAAGGTTCCCTATCCGGTAAATGCTTGTGCGGAGCCCTTGGGCCCGCGCCTGAACGACCCGCTTCTCCGCTTCGAACTTGGATTTGGCGTAATAGTTCTCATACTGCTGCCCCCAATCCAAATCGTACTCGGTAAAATAAGCCGCAGCCTGTCCCGGAATATGTCCGGTCGCGACGCCCAGGGTGGAAATATGATGCACGTCTTTGGCCCGATGCGTACCGGCAAACGCCAGCAGCCGCTCGGTTGAAGCAATGTTATGGCTTTCGAAGTGCGAGTAGCTGCCGTAGTGCTTCACAGTCGCCGCCGAATGCACGATGCAGTCGACGGTGCTCGCAAGCTCCAGATACGCTTCCTCTGCGAGCCCCAAGCTTTCCTGCGACAGATCTCCTCGGTAAATCCGAATACGGCCGTCAAGCTGCGCTTCCACGGCATCGCCTGCGAAATAAAAAGCCAGCTTCGCAAGCAGTCGTTCCCGCGCTTCCGCCTCCGTCGCCGCACGCACAAGAACGTGAACCGTAGCAGCAGTTCTGCTTAAAAGCTCCCGCAGCAAATGGATGCCCAAATACCCGGTGGCTCCCGTCAGCAAAATGTCGCTGTACCCGCTGTCCCGCGTCAGGTCGAGCCGGGCGTACCGTTCGTTTCTCGTCCGGTATGCGGCGATTTCCTCATCGAATCGTTCCGTCGGCTCGCCACGGCGGGCTGTCTTCAGCTGCTCCAGCTTGGCGGCCAAGTAGTTTGTCTTCGGCTTTACCTTGGCGGACAAAGTCGCAATCGTCTGGTGCTCGAAGACATCGTTGACCCCGATGTCCAAGTCCTGCTGGAGCCTTGCGGTCATCGCAGCCGCCTTCAGCGAATGTCCGCCGAGCTCGAAGAAATTGTCGTGAATGCCGATGCCGCTAACGTTCAGCAGCTGCTCCCATACGGCCGCGATCTTCCTTTCGATGTCCGTACGCGGGGCGACGCGGTCGCGCTTGGCCGCCGTACGCTCGCCCGGATCGGGCTCGGGCAGCGCCCTGCGGTCGATTTTGCCGTTGGGCGTGAGCGGCATGCTTTTTAACGGGACGAAATACGAAGGCAGCATATACTCCGGCAGCGCCTTGGACAAGTGTTCCCTGACGGCCATAACCGGGAGCTCTTCCGTAACGGCGAAGTAAGCGCACAACTCCTTGCCGCCGCTGCCGTCCTCCCGGGCGACCACGACCGCTTCCCGGATCGAAGGATGGCTAAGCAGCGCGTTTTCAATCTCTCCGAGCTCGATCCGAAACCCCCGGATTTTCACCTGATGGTCCAGGCGGCCCAAAAATTCCAGCGTGCCCTCCGGCGTCCAGCGCGCGAGGTCGCCTGTCTTGTACATGCGTCCCTCCCCGGCGAACGGGTCGGGCACGAATTTCTCCGCCGTCAGGCGCTCGTCGTTGAAATACCCTCTGCCGACGCCATCCCCCGCGATGTACAGCTCTCCCGGCACGCCGGAAGGCTGAACCTGTAACCGGTCGTTCAACAGGTAGATGCGCGTGTTCGCAATCGGCCTTCCGATCGGCGGAAGCTCCGGGATCGGGCTGTTCGGGTCGATCGTATAAGCCGTCGCAACATGGGTCTCCGACGGGCCGTAATGATTGTGTAGAAACACTTGATGTCGTCGCAGATGCTCCTTGAATTTGTCCGGGACGGCCAACGGCTCTCCAGCCGTTATAATATGGCGCACCGACGCCGGAAGCTTGTCCGCGTACGCGCTCTCGTTCAGGATGAGCTTCAAGTACGAGACGGGCATGAACAAGACGTGAATCTGGCGTTCTTCGATGAGCCGCAGCAGCTTGTCCGGGCTTCGCCGGGTTTCGTTCGTCACGAGATGCAAGGTGCCCCCTGCCAGCAGAGCGGACCATATCTCCTGCGAGCTTACGTCGAAGCTGAGCGTCGTAAATTGCAGCACGCTGCCACTGTAATCAACGTTCGTATGCCGAAACTGATGGTGAAGCAGATTGACCATATTGCGGTGCTCGATCATGACGCCCTTCGGCTTGCCGGTCGTTCCCGACGTATAAATCACGTACAGCAAATGGCTCGCACGGCTGCGAGGAGGAGGATTATCTGTCGCTTCCTCGTAGGCGGCATCCGTATCCAGGCACAGCTTCATGCCGTCAAACTCGACCCGGTCCGCCAAGTGCATCTGTGTCAGCAAGAGACGGGCCCGGCTGTTGTCCAGCATATATTTTATACGGTCGGCGGGATAATCCGGATCGATCGGAAGGTAAGCCCCTCCCGCCTTCAAAATGCCAAGCAGACCGACAATCATGTCCGGAGACCGCTCGGTCATCAGGCCGACAAGCTGCTCCGGCTGCACGCCGTGGCGAATCAAGGCAGCCGCCAGCCGGTTCGCCCGGTCGTTCAACTGCCGGTAAGTGAGCGCTTCGTCCCCGAATACGACAGCCGGCCGGTCCGGCGTCTGCCGCACTTGCTCCTCAAACCATCCGTGAATCGTCAATTCGCGGTCGTATGCGGATTCGGTTTGATTCCGCCCCTCCACCTGCTCCTTGAGTTCCGCTTCCGAAAGCAATCGCAGCTCGGACAGCCGCTTTTCCTCCGAAGCCAACGCATCTTCCAAAATCTGAACATACTGGCTCGCCAGCCGCTCGACCGTATCCCGCACGAACAGATCGGTGCAGTATTGGAAATCGATCCGGAGCGTCTCTTCCGTTTCCGTCGCATCAAGCATAAGATCGTACTTGGAGATCGGGTCCACGTACCGCTGAACGGTGATTCGGCTCCCTTCGATCGACGGCGTCGTCGTGCGGCCCGTATTTTGCATGACGAACATCGTATCAAACAGCGGGCTGTGCCCCGGCACTCGGGGAATGCGCAGCGACTGCACCTGCCGCTCCAGATCGTAGTCCTGATGCTCGAAGGCGGTTAGCAGGATCGACTTCAGCTCCTGCAAATATTCGGCGAACGTCATCATTCGCTCCGGGAAGCTACGGATCGGCATCGTGTTGACGAACATGCCGATCAACGATTGCAAGTCGGCTTGCGGGCGGCTGGCGACGGGAACACCGACGATGATGTCCTCCTGGCCGGAATACCGGGCAAGCAGCACCTTGTAAGCGGCAAGCAGGATCATGTACATAGTGGTGTCCGTCCGAAGAGCAAACTGCTTCAAGCGTTCGGTCAAACCGGTATCCAGCCGAAGCAGGTAAGTGTCGCCCCGGAAGCTTTGGAAGATCGGTCTTTCCTTGTCGGTCGGCAGCTGCAGGACTGGGAGCTCCCCGGACAAGGCCGCCATCCAATACTCGCGCTGCTCCGCCTCCTCCTCCGATTTGCGGCCGTTCAGCCAGAAGGCGTAATCTTTGAATTGGATCTCCGGGCGAGGCAGCTCCTCCCCCCGGTATAATCGGCTCCATTCCTCGAAAAACACATGCATCGAGACGCCGTCCACAATAATATGGTGGAAATCCAGCATCAGATAATGAAGCCCCTCGGAGCAGCTAATAAGCCCGGCCCGGAATAACGGCGCCTTCCCGAGGTCGAAGGGAACGACGAACGCGGACATCAGCCGCTCCGTTTCTTCTTCCGCCGCCGCATGAAAATGCATTTGAAACGCCACGCGGGGCCAAACGGTCTGCGCGAGCTCCCCGTCCACCCATGCAAAAGCCGTACGGAGCGGTTCGTGCCGCTCGATCATACGCTCGAAAGCCCGCTCCATCCGCCGCCGATCGATGCTCCCTTCGATCTTGAACAACAGCGGAATGTTATAGGCCGTCCCGGCCTGCTCCATCTGCCCGATGAAGAAGAGCCGCCTTTGCGCCGGATGAAGGGGATAATGCTCCCGCTCGGGCGCCTTTTCAATCGCCTGACCGCCTCCGGTCGGTTTACCCGCTTGACCGATCCGCTCCGCTTGCTTACGGATGGTCGCATGCTCGAACAACTCCGCAATCGACAGCCGGACACCGAAGGACCGTTCAATCTGTCCGCGCAGGACGGCGACATGCAGCGAATGGCCTCCGGCGTCGAAGAAGCGGTCATGAACGCTGACCGTCCGCAAGCCGAGCAGTTCCTTCCACAGCTCCACCAGTCCCCGTTCCGTCTCGCCGGCCGGAGGCGCGTAAGAAGCCGACTCCGCCTCTCGCTCGGGTTCGGGCAGCGCACGCCGGTCGACCTTACCATTCGCATTCACAGGCAGCCTCGGAAGCATGACGAACCAGGACGGAACCATGTAATCCGGCAGCTGCTCCGCCAGAAACGACGACAGCTCACTGCGGGCGAGAGGCTCTTCGGATACGACATAGGCGCATAGGTACGCACGGCCGGCATCGTCTTCGCGCGCGATCACGATACAATCGAGCACCCGGTCGTGCAGCCGGAGCCGATGCTCGATTTCGCCCATTTCGACCCGGAAACCGCGTATTTTCACCTGATGATCGAGGCGTCCCACGTATTCGACGGACCCGTCGGGCAGCCACCGGGCCAAGTCCCCCGTCCGGT
The DNA here is from genome assembly GCF_000722545.1 of Paenibacillus tyrphae. Lineage (GTDB taxonomy): Bacteria > Bacillota > Bacilli > Paenibacillales > NBRC-103111 > Paenibacillus_G > Paenibacillus_G tyrfis. Next base: position 11,828 of record NZ_JNVM01000010.1, on the reverse strand, counting down.
ACAGCCGCTCTCCCTCGCAGAACGGATGGGCGACGAATTTCTCCTCCGTCAGCTGCGGTCGGTTCAAATATCCTCGGGCCAGACCGATGCCGGAAATGCATAACTCCCCGGGAACCCCAACTGGCTGAGGCTGGCCGCAGGCATCCAAAATATACAGCCGAACATTGTTCAGCGGCTTCCCGATCGGAATGTTATCCGAGTGCGCCGTAACTAGCTGCGTCGTGGTGAAAACCGTATTTTCGGTAGGCCCGTATACGTTGTAAATGAGATAGCTTTGCGGGTGGAATGTCTTCAGCTTCTCTCCGCCCGTCATCAGCACACGGAGCGAGCGATTGGGAAGCTCCATAAACTGCTCGCCAAGTTGGGTCGGCAAGAAGCTGACGGTAATGCCATGTCGGTTGAAATACTCGTTCAGCTCTGCAGCATCCAGCCGGATGTGCTCGGGAATGACATGAACCGCCGCCCCGGAAATAAGATAAGGAAAAATCTCCAAAATCGAGGCGTCGAACCCGACACTGCAATATTTGCTGCTGACGTCCTCCATCGTGACCTGAAAATGCGAGCAATGCCATTCGCAAAAATTGACCAGCGACCGGTGCTCGATCAGCGTGCCCTTCGGCTGCCCGGTGGAGCCGGACGTATAGATGACATAAGCCAAGTCGGACGATTCCGCAAGCTCCGGCAAAGGGGACGAATCCCCGTCATGCATCCACAGGTCCGCGAGATCGACAGTCTGTCCATTAAAGGCAAATGGAAGCTCCGACTGCCCCTCCGTGAGCAGCATCCTCGCTCCGCTATCCTCCAAAATGTAGCGTATGCGGTCCGGCGGATAATTCGGATCGATCGGCACATACGCCGCGCCCGCTTTCAGCACCGCCAGAATACCGGCGAACATCGACAGCGTGGGGTGGGTCATGACGGCCACAAGGGTATTGGCGCGTATACCGCATTCCATTAGCATTCTGGCCATCCGGTTCGATTGTTCGTCAAGCTGCCGGTAAGTCAAGCAGTCGGTCCCGTTGACGATCGCGGGGCGATCCGGCGTACGCCGCGCCTGCTCCGCGAACAGCCGATGTATGGTCGTATCCGAAGAAAAAGGCGCATCCGTTTGATTGAACCCAACCAGCAGCTGCTCTCTCTCGTCTTGGCTCAGCAAAGCGATGCGGCCGACAGGCGTATGGGGAGATTCGACCCAGGTCATGACGATATTTTCCAAATGCCCCAGCAGCCTACGGATCGTCGGCGTCTGAAAGGCGCCAGGCTTGTACTCCGCGCGGACTTCGAGAACGTCCGAAAGCACGAAGCGGATCATGAGGTCACACCCCGGAATGACGGGCCACGCCCGGACGGCGCCGGGAGCTTCCACGGCTGCGGCCGTATTGAAAGGAAGCTGCGGCGAGGCGGACCTACTCAGATCGCGAAGCTCGCTGCTTGTAAGCGCGTAAGCCTTGCCTTGGGCCAGCGTATCCTCCGCCCGGGAGATCAGCGATTCGAGCGGCAGCGAAGCCGCGCCTGCAATTCGGGCGAGGATGATCCGCTCCTCCTCGGGCGCGACCGCTGCAAACCGCACCTCTTCGGTACGCAAATAGCGCTGCAGCAATACGGCCCACGCCGTATAAAGCACCGTGCTTACTTGAACCCTGCGCATGCCGCAAAGCTGGCGCAAGCGATCGGACGGCGCATTTTCGAACGTGTGATTAAGTGTCCGATACGCATCCGGGTCGCCCGCCGGACCGTGATCCAAACGGAGAACGGTTGCTTCCTCCGCGTCCTGCATCTCCGTTATCCAGCGGTCAACAACGCTGATCGTCCCTTCATCCAATTTCTGTGACATCCTCTTTCTACCTCCCGAATTCAATTGGTTATGAAGACAAAAAGCAACCCGTTCCAAATCCGAAACGAGTTGCTGTTCAAAACGAAGGCGTTCCCTGCAACCGTCAGGCCCGTGCGTTGACGCATACGGCCCCTCCATGGCTCCCCCTGCAATGAAGTGACGGAGCCCTTTTTATTCAATTCGTTGAACTATCGATTCATGTCGAATCGTTAAATAATATTGCGTATGCAGTTATATTTTACCATATTTCGTCGAATTTCCAAATACTTTTTAAGGGTTCATCCGTTATTTCCGGAACCGCGCTGTCTGTGCAGACCATCCAACGCGAATGTGATAAATACCACTTTCGTTCCCCTTTTTTTGCGGTAAAATAAGACGACAGTAGAAACTGGGCGTTAGCACATCATTGATTGTGAATATTTTCACAAATAGAATGGAAAGGTCGTGTCACGACATGTCGTATCGCAAACCGGAAGAAATTGCGCATATTACCGCAGCCATGGGCGAGAAGAAAGCGAATATGCATCCGCTGCAAGCTTGTACGCTGGGCTTTTTGGCAGGGGCTTTTATCGCCCTGGGCTTTCTTCTATATCTGAGAGTAGCTGCGAGCGTTCCTGCGGCTTGGAGTGGGCTTGGCTCCTTTCTGGGCGCGGCGTTGTTCCCCATTGGCCTGATCCTCACCATTATTGCCGGGGGCGAGCTGTTGACCGGAAATATGATGGCGGTGCCGCTCGCACGGCTCCAAGGTAAAATAACGACGAAGCAGCTCACCGTCAATTGGCTGCTGATTACGCTGTCCAACTTTGCCGGGGCGCTCTTTGTCGCCTACCTGTTCGGTCACGTTGTCGGCTTGACGGAAGCGGAGCCGTACTTGTCCAAACTGGTCAAGGTGGCGGGCGCCAAGCTTGACGAGAGCTTCCTGCAAGCCTTTATTTCGGGGATCGGCTGCAACTGGCTCGTCGCCTTGGCCGTCTGGCTCGCTTACGGCGCAGACGACGTCGGAGGCAAAATGCTCGGCATCTGGTTCCCGACGATGACCTTCGTCGCCGTCGGCTTCCAACACGTCGTCGCAAACATGTTCCTGATTCCTGCCGCAATCTTTGCGGGGCACTATACCTGGTGGGAATACTTGGGCAACTTTGTCCCCGTCTTTCTCGGCAATGCCGTCGGAGGCAGCGTCTTCGTCGCCACCGCCTATTGGATAGCGTATCTGAGAAGCAAAGAAAAAGCGGAGCTCAACCGAGAAGCGGCTCTTCCACAGCCGATGCCGCAACCGACAAGCGAACGAGCGATGGCGGAAGGCAAAGCCTGAAGGAAGCGGGCAGGAGCGGGTCAGGCCGTAAATAAGCAAAAACAAATAAATGCCTTTCGCGACGCGCGCCTCTCCCGGTGCGCGTTGCGGCGCTTTATGACTCTCCAACCCCCTCCGCCTTCCTAAAAAATCCGCTCCTAACCCGCTCACATATCCCTCCGGCACTTGAATATATTTAGTAACAAGCACTTTTTTCCAAGTACTTGTCAGGTTTAGTTAACATGCTGCTTTACACGCTTATCGTCCATCCGGTCCCCAACACCGTTTAAGCTTTCGACGCCGGCTCAGCCGCTTTTTGACCGTGCTATCGAAGCCAGCTTTGATCCAAAAGCTTTCAGGAGGTGTTCCGCATGACAGAGCCTTTATTTACCGTATCCCGCGAGGATTGGTCCCTGCACCGCAAAGGATATCAGGATCAGACCCGCCATCAGCAGAAAGTCCGGGAAGCGATTAAACAAAATCTGCCTGATCTGGTGACGGACGAAAGCATCATCATGTCGGACGGCAAGCAAATCGTCAAAGTGCCCATCCGCAGTCTGGATGAGTACCGTTTCCGCTATAACTACAACAAGAGCAAGCATGTGGGGCAAGGCGACGGGGATAGCCAGGTCGGGGACGTGCTCGGGGTAGACCCGAAGCCCGCTTCCGGTCCGGGCAAGGGCGAGGGCGCCGGCAATCAGCCGGGAGACGACTATTATGATGCCGAGGTGCAGATGGAGGAGCTGCAGTCCATGCTCTTCGAGGAGCTGGAGCTGCCGAACCTGCAGCAAAAGGAAAAGCACAATGTCTCAACCAAAGAAATCGTTTTCAACGACATCCGTAAAAAAGGAATCATGTCCAACATCGACAAGAAGCGGACGATTCTCGAAAATCTGAAACGGAACGCCACCTCGGGGGCTCCCGGCATTCATCATATCAGCCCGGACGATCTGCGCTACAAGACGTGGGACGAAATCGTCACCCCTCACTCGAACGCGCTGGTGCTCGCCATGATGGACACGTCCGGCAGTATGGGGTCCTTCGAAAAATATATCGCGCGCAGCTTCTTCTTCTGGATGACGCGATTCCTGCGGACGAAATACGAGCAGGTGGAAATCATTTTCATCGCCCACCATACCGAGGCCAAGCAAGTAACGGAAGAGGAATTTTTCACCAAGGGCGAAAGCGGCGGCACGATCTGCTCTTCGGCCTATCAACTTGCGGTCGACTTGATCGACCGGAGCTACCCGCCGTCCCGCTTCAATATATATCCGTTTCATTTTTCCGACGGCGATAACCTGACATCGGACAACGAGCGGTGTGTGCGGCTGATCGGCGAGTTAATCAAGCGGGCGAACCTGTTCGGATACGGCGAAGTAAATCAATATAACCGCAGCAGCACGTTGATGTCCGCCTACCGGAACATTCACGATCCGAAATTCGTGCACTACGTCATTCGTGAGAAAGGCGAAGTGTACAAGGCGCTCAAAACCTTTTTCCCGAAGGGCGCGGAGGGGAGGATCGCCCAGTGAATGCGGATGACATCAAGCAGTTGGAATACGCCATCGCGGAAATAACCGAGGTCGCCCGCGGCTTTGGTCTCGACTTTTACCCGATGCGCTATGAGATATGCCCTTCCGATATTATCTACACCTTCGGCGCTTACGGGATGCCGACCCGTTTCAGTCACTGGAGCTTCGGGAAAACGTTTCATAAGATGAAAATGCAGTATGATTTTGGACTGAGCAAAATTTATGAGCTTGTCATCAACTCCGACCCGTGCTACGCTTTCCTGCTCGACGGCAATTCGCTCATCCAGAACAAGCTGATCGTGGCGCACGTGCTGGCACACTGCGACTTTTTCAAAAATAACGTCCGCTTCTCCAAGACGAACCGCAACATGGTCGAGAGCATGTCCGCCACGGCCGAGCGCATCCGCCAGTACGAGATCGAATACGGAACGGACGAGGTGGAACAGTTTATCGATGCCGTGCTCGCCATTCAAGAGCATATCGATCCGCTGATCACGAAGCCGTACCGCGGACGCGGCACCGGCCGGGAAGATGCGGCGGACGGCCAGAAAAAGCCTGCGGAGCGCAAGTTCGGCTACGAGGATTTGTGGGATTTGGATGAGAAGCCTGCGGCCAAGACTGCTAACACCAAAGAAGCCCCGGCGAAGTTTCCGGCCGAGCCGGAGAAGGATCTGATGCTGTTTATCGAAGAGCATGCCCCCTACCTGAAGGATTGGCAGCGCGACATCATGACGATGCTGCGGGACGAAATGCTGTATTTCTGGCCGCAGATGGAGACGAAAATTATGAACGAAGGCTGGGCCTCCTACTGGCATCAGCGCATTATGCGGGAGCTTGATCTGACCGACTCCGAGACGATCGAATACTCCAAGCTGAACTCCTCCGTTGTCGTCCCTTCCCGCCATACGCTCAATCCGTATTATCTGGGACTGAAAATTTTCGAGGACATCGAGAAGCGCTGGGATAAGCCCTCGCAGGAGGACCGCGACCGGTTCGGCTATAAAGGCAGCGAAGGCCGGCAAAAAATATTCGAGGTGCGCGAATTCGACTCCGATCTATCGTTCATCCGCAACTATATGACCAAGAAGCTGTGCGACGAGCTCGATTTGTACATTTTCGAGAAAAAAGGGCCGGAGTGGAAAATTACCGACAAGTCTTGGGAACATATCCGCGACCAGCTCGTGTATTCCCGGGTGAACGGCGGCTTCCCTTATATCGTGGTCGAGAATGGAGATTTCGAGAAGAACGGCGAGCTGTATTTGAAGCATATGTACGAAGGCATCGAGCTCGATTTGAAGTATGTGGAACGGACTCTCCCGTATATTCACCGGCTGTGGGGGAAGACGGTGCATCTGGAATCGGTCATCGAAACGAAGCCGGTGCTGTTCACCTTCGACGGGAAGAAGCAGAATAGGAAGTTTTTGTAATAAGGGACGGAGGCCGCGGCGGCAAATGCTGTTGCGGCTTCTGTTTGTTGAGCCGAGCAGAGATAGTAGATTGCCGGAGAATAAATGATGTACCCTATTTCCTGTACACTAGAACGGCTTGCAAGGGCGGTCGGCTAGCCTCTCGGAAGGGAGGTGATGCCTGCGGAGGTTAAAGACGCTCTGACGCTCATGATCGGCTTCGGTTCGCTTCTTATTGCGCTGCTGACGCTGGTTGTGACCATTGTCATCGTACTTACCCAAAACAAAAAGAAATAGACCGCCCACTTTGGTAAGGTAACGGTCTATTTCCCTGATTCACTTTACTTTGAAGCCGCGCGGCTCCTTATTTATTCTTATGATGCAACTTCTTTTTCATACCTGCAAGCCGTCCCCCGCTCATTTACGACATTAAAAAATATGTTCGTACTCCGAGGCAACGCTGCCAACCTTACTGCTGAATTTCTCGGGAGTACCGCTGGGATACTTGTAGTCGTTTGGTGAAGAGACTTCCTCTACTTTTTCCTGCTTGTTCACCCGCTCAATCAATTCCGAGGCGGCAGCCTTAACCTCCTTGGCCGCATTTACGTATTTTTCATATTTATATTTATCTATACTATTTTTGTCGACCATGACCTGATACTGCTGAGTGACAATCTTGAGATCTTCCACAAGCATGTCGTATTTCGGTTTGAAAGCATTCATATCCAAATCCAGCACGTTGTCAGCCGTAGTGCCCTGACGCGACAACTCCGCGGACAGCGCTTCGGCATCGACCACTAGTTTTAAGGTACTGTACCGGAAATCCTTCTTGTCGCTCGTATAGTTTTCCAGATGCGCTTTTCTGAGTTCGGCCCCCAAATTTCTCATCGCTGTGGAAAATTCTTCTCTCATTGGGTAAAACGCCGCCCACGCCTGTCTTATTCTCGTATGCAGTTCTTTGCCCTTAGCGAAATTATCGTCGACGTAGTTTTTCATCTCGTAGTAATCGTATGCTTCAGCCAACGCGGCCTTCAACTCATTGATCACCGGCTTCATTCGGATCACGATCGGATCAACGGTTGGAAAGACCGGTTTTTTGTCGACATAGCTTAAACTCTTGTCAAGAATCTCAGTCTTATTCGTTCGAGTTCCTTTGTACGTTGAGAACGAGCGCATCTTGTAGTCGAAATCCTTTGGGGTCACCGGCTGCTCGCCGTCACCCAGATTTTCGAAGTAATCGGACAGCACTTTTTCTATCAAATGCGAGTCGATGTAATTCTTCATTTCCCAATAAGCCCTTTCCTTTTCCGGCTCTGTTGCCGCAATCGGTCTCGGTCCGCCGCAAGCGGTGATCAAGGCACTTAATAAAACGAGTGTAAGAAATAACCTGACTTTGTTCAATTTTTCCTAAGCCTCCAAGCTATTAGTAACCTGACACATCCTATGGAAAGGATTCAGCTTGTATATCGGCTCAGCAACTAGAAATCTTTAGAGCAAATGCCAATAAAGTGTTAAAAAAAAGAAGCCCCGGCAGCAATACACCGCGGCTTCATGCTTCAAACTAGCTTACGACGACACCCCCACCCCGCGCGGCGCTTTCCGCCGGGTCAGCGCATACGCAGCCCCATAGCCAACCACGGCAAGGCCCGCCGCCGCTTCCGTGACGCCAACCCCGATCCACTCCCACTCGCCGATGAGGATAAGAAAAGCAGGAATCGTCGCCGTCACCCACGCTTGAATAAGCGTCACCCATCCGACAAATACGCTAATATTGCGCTTGAGCGCCAGCAGAACAAAAAACAAGGTCCACAGGAACGACCACATAAGCCAGATGATGCCGAACTTTTCATCGTGAAAGTGAAGGAAATTGATGGCCGCATAGCCTACGGCAAGAACGGCGACCCATAACGAGTACCAGCCGATACCGCTCGAATCCAAGCCTTGCAGGTTAGTAATGCCAACATATAAATAGGTGAGGCCGAACAGAAATATCCCGGACGCCTGAAATATCGTCCATGCGTCTCCCCCCGAAGTAAAGATCATATAAAACGGGGTGATCACCTGCATGGCGCCGATAAACAGGTTGAACACGCCCGCGCTCTTGCCGTCTATGCGGCCGAGCAGCATCAAGCCGTTCAGAAACAGTACCGCGCCCACATAAAGCAGACCAACGGCGCTCATCTTGTCACCTCCTTGGCTTCGTACACCAGCCGCTCGGCGTCCTCGTACCACGCCAGCCCTTTCCGTTTCCCCCGTACGTAATATGTCACGAACGGTTCATCCTGCCGCCGGTTTCCGAGCAACTGGGCCAGCGGGATTTCGACGCAGGTTCTGACGGCTCTTTTCAGGGAGCGCGCGCCATACTTCTTGTCGAACCCCAGAGAGGCGACGAGCTCCTTGGCGGACGGATCGAGCAGCACCATGCAGCGGTGCTTCAGAACCCGGCGGTTGAGCGAATCGAGCAGCGAATCCAGAATCGGTCCGAGCCCGTCGCGCCGGAGCCAGTTAAATACATAGATATCGTCGATGCGGTTGATAAATTCCGGCGAAAACCGGCGCTCTGTCTTTTTTTGCACGATGGTCCGCAGAAGCTCCTGTTCGGAAGCCCCCCAATGCCGGGGCTGCGCATACCATCCAAGTTTTTTCCAGAAATCCTTCAAGCTCCCGTCGGCAAATTCCGTAATGTCCTGCGCCCCCAGATTGCTGGTCATAAAAATAATGCTGTTGCGGAAATTGATCGTTTTCTCCCCTGACGACAAGACCATCATCCCGTTGTCCAGCACGCCCAGCAGCGAATAGATCACTTGATCGTTCGCCTTCTCCAGCTCATCAAACAGCACGATGCCGGGTTTGCCATAAGAGCCCTCGATGCGCTGCGTATCGAACAGCGAGGTGCCTTCCTTGCTGCCTACGTAGCCGGGAGGCGCTCCATTCAAGGCGGCGGCATAATGCTCCTGGGCCAGCGTGTTCATATCGATCCGGCAAAACGCTTCGGCGCTGCCGTGAATCGCTTCCGCCAACGCTCTCACCGTTTCGGTCTTCCCTACTCCCGTCGGTCCCAAAAACAACGCCACGTACAAAGGCCGGGTCGGCTCCGAAATGTCGGACCAGACGACCCTCAGCATCTCCTCCAAGCGCCCGACGGCTTCGTCCTGTCCGAAAATTTTCGATCGGACCTGCTGCATGACGCGATCGACGTCAAAACGAAACCGGGTCACGGCCCGGGGAGAAGAAGAACGGTTCTCTTCTTCTCCGGCTGCCTGTTCTTGGCGCTGATGGATCGTTTTCAGCTTCTCGGCGATGAACGACATGTCAGCCTCCGGCAGCCTTTTGCTTGCCCTCGTGAGGAATTCCCGCGATTGGGCATTCGGCGGTTCCGACGGTCGACCGGGTGATCTTCTCTACGTTTTCCCTCGCCTTCTCGGCATCCAGCACCCAGGTTCGGTAAAAGTCGAACGGACATTCCGCAATTCCTTTGTCGCCGTCCCCGGAATGAATGAGTCCCGTGTAGCCGCGATGGAGCAGCTTGAACAAATGGTTCTGGGATTGGGCGTTTTTGCGGAAATCGCGGATTAACGAAACCGACAGCTCGGCGTACTGGATGCCGTTTTCCTCCGTGCCGCATTCCCCGAGCGTACGTCCGTCGAAGCCGATGATCGAGGAGTGGCCGAAATAAGAGTAAACGCCGTCGAAGCCGGTCGCATTGGCCACAGCCACATACGTATTGTTGGACCAAGCCATCGCCTTCGCCATGATAATTTGTTGGTCCTTCGACGGGTACATATAGCCTTGGCAGCGTACGATCAGCTCGGCTCCTTTCATTGCACAGTCGCGCCATATTTCGGGATAGTTGCCGTCGTCGCAGACGATAAGGCTGATTTTGAGCCCCTTGGGCCCTTCCGCTACATACGTGCAGTCGCCGGGATACCAGCCTTCGATCGGACACCACGGGATGATTTTTCTGTATTTCTGAACGATGTCCCCTTTGTTGTTCATGAGGATCAAAGTATTGTACGGAGCTTTGTTCGGATGAGCCTCGTGCCGTTCCCCGGTCAAGGAGAACACGCCCCACGTATTGGCCTTTCGGCAAGCCTCGGCGAAGATGGCGGTTTCTTCTCCGGGAATGGAGGAAGCAGTTTCATACATTTCCTGCTCGTCGTACATAATGCCGTGGGTGCTGTACTCCGGAAAAACAACGAGATCCATGCCCGGCAAGCCCTGCTTCATCCCAACGATCATATCGGCGATCCTGCGGCAGTTATCCAGAACCTCCGCCCGGGTATGCAGGCGCGGCATCTTATAGTTCACCACCGCCACCCCTACGGTATCTTGACTGCTGGAAATGTCTCCATGTCTCATCGAAAACCCCTCCTTGGTGTGTTTTACATCAGCCGGAAGGGGTTCATCTCGCCATCCGGCCGACTTGACCAAGATTAAAGCAAAATCCGTGCCAACGAAATTTTCCGCCAAACAAAAGAAACCGCTTACATAAAAACGCCGCCGTTTGTCTCAATTTGAGACAATCACAGCCCACGTTCCTGTGAGAAAAGCGTCAAACCCCTCCCCAGACCTGTGACTGTCGCAAAATGATACACTGTCTTATTTTTACACGCGGCCGTAAATTTTTTTAAGAGCAAATTAATTAAAACCTCTAATAGGTTGAGAGAATATATTGCATTGCATTATCAGTCCCATGAAGTAGATCTTCAATGTCCAAGGCTAGAGGTATATCAGGATACAAAGAAGTCATGTTCTCATTTCCGATAAAATGAAGCTTTCTTGTTGGGTATGAAATCATGAGTTTAGTATTTGGCAGAACAAAAGAAGCCACGTTACCAAAAGAATCTGGCTTTCCACCAGTTGGTTCCCCCACCAGAATTCCATTCAGTTTATTTTTTAGAGAGATGGCTGTACTCACCCCAGCGGAAAATGTGCCATTATTGATAATTACATATACTTTGAACTGGCTGCTTTGATTAAATCGCAATTCTTCAATAAGTGGCTCTAGCAGGTCAGATCTCCCGCCTTCATTAAATCGAAGATCGAAAACAACCTTTCTAACTTCGCGCTTCTTTAAATCATCCATAATCATATCCGTAATATTGGCAATACTCTTTCCCTTCATTTCCAAGCATCGATTATACTTAAAATATAAAGTATGATTTTTTGATAGATATTCATACCAATAGTTTTCACTTTGATTTCGCAAAAACAAAGGAACTTCTTCGCCAACTTTACTGAAAAAAACAGTATCTTCGACTTCCGTCCCAGAACTAATTCGAATTTCTTGTACTCCTCCTTGACTATTCTGGAACATAAAACGATTCTCGCGATTATCTTGATTAAGGCCAAGTCCGTACATAAGATTAAGATTCTTCAGATATTTAGGGAACTGATATGAAACCCAGTATTCATTTTCATGTGGAATGATTTCGCGATACCTTTCCATAACTGATGCGATAGGATAACCGTTAATTTCTATTAACCTTTGACCAATTAAAAATCGAAATTCAGGAGTTGAGCTAATAACAAATATTCCACTAGAAAAATTGAACAACGAAAAGGGGAGCATCGAAGTCGATGTCGTTTGCTGTACTGTTGTATGAGAATCTCCAACTAAAGCCACGAGTTCCATAAATTTAACCATTACCTGAGATGCAGTCAAATTCGGAATTTGTGTTCTGACTTCCTCAACTTTGACATAGAATTGTTCTTTAGGAATTTTGAAAAATGCATTTGCATGTCTATATAAGTTGAACTAATGA
>NZ_JNVM01000009.1 GCF_000722545.1 Paenibacillus tyrphae | reverse complement strand
GTTGCACAGGTCTGGTAAGACAGACCTCTGCCTGTTTCTTGGAAGGTGTCGTTCCACCTCGCAAGGAAGTGGTTGAAGACAAAGCGAGCGCATCCAAACATCTGGTGGATCAGCGTCATTTGCGTAGATGCGAAAGCGAAAAGCTTTATGATGCAACATACGAGCATCTACCTCCTTTGGTGATTTTATGATAATTATAGCACACATGTTCGTATTCATATACAAGAGATGCTGATTCATCTCCCCCTTATCGAAGAGGGAGTCTTCTCAGCCTTAACGATAAAGTTTGAGCGCATTCTGAAGCTGTTCTTTTAAGATCCCCCGCAGTGCAGGAGGCTCGAGGACTTCGGCGCCACTGCCAAAACCCAGCAGAATTGTCCATAGCCATCGGGCTTCCAATGGTTGATAAACAGGAATTCGCATCGTCATACTTCCATCGGCATGAAATTGCTTATCAACCTGGTGAAACTGATCCATCGCTTCCGCCAAAGCCTCCGTCCCCACCCGGATCACTACATCCTCCAACTGATCTTGGTTTGACAAAGCAGCCTCTTTCTGCACCTCGTGATGCGGTTGAAAAGTTTGCTGTGTCACGAACAAATTCATCAACCGGGACAGGCGGAACTCCCGATAATCTCGACGAGTTCGGCAAAACCCATAAATGTACCAATTACGATATTTAAAATGAAGCCGCAGCGGTTCCATATCACGGGTCGTGCGTTCATTCTTTCCATTGATATAATCAAAGCGGACGATATTTCGCCGGGTAATGGCCGTGCGTAAATGACGAAGCGCGTCGGGCTCCGTACGGCGGGTTTCCAAGTCCACGGACAGACTCGTGACGTGATGCTCCGGTCCAATCGTTTGCAGTCTTTCGATGGTCCCCTGCGCACGCTCGTCTTCAAACACGGTGGAGAGGCTTCTGAGCACGGTAATCAGGGAATTGACATCGTAAGAACCGAGCAGGCTTTTATCCATTTTGTATCCGTCCATCATGCCATATCCGCCATTCGTTCCCTGATACGATACGACCGGGAAGCCCGCAGCGCAGATCACATCGATATCCCGATAGATGGTTCTTTGGGAAACTTGAAACTCTTCAGCCAGCATGGAAGCGGACAAAACTTCATGATTCAGCAGCTTGTAGATGATGGAGATCAATCGCTCCAATTTCATGTGTATCCCCGCCCGTTAGTCCATTTCGTGTTACTGCCCATTATTATATCACAGATTTTTTCTTGTTAATCTTGGGATTGGCCTGCTTGTTGTGTCGCAGATACTACCTTCACGGCTCAACGGACCCATCCAATTCATCGACAAAGTCCCCATCCATGTTCAATAGATTGCTATAGATTCGCCATGTTTTTGATGAAAAGAGCGGCGTTTTATTTACAAACCCAATGTTATGATGAAAATGATTCTGTGATAGAAATCACCAGGAGAGGGGATGAACCTCATGCGGCAGCCCGACCGTCACAGTACCCAGCCTCTATATCAGCAGATTGCCGATGACATCGAACGGCGAATTTCATACGGCGAGTTTCCGCCGGGCAGTCTGCTGCCTTCCGAACGAAAATTAGCCGAGCAGCTGGGAGTCAATCGAAGCACCGTGATTCTCGCCTATGCGGAGCTGCGCGCGCTTGGGATCGTGGAAAGCCGTACAGGAAGCGGAACCCGGGTTAGCAAGTATAAATGGGGAGCGACTCCGAAGCATACCCCGAACTGGCACCGGTATGTCGAAGGCGGGAGCTTCCTGCCTAATCTGCCTTTTTTGCGCCGGGTCCGGGAAGCTCTTCAACAAGACAGCACGTTGATTGATTTTGCCAGCGGGGAGCTTGGCGCGGACATCTCTCCGGTGGAAGAGATTAATACGCTTATGGACGAAAACCACTATACGGCCTATCTCGGATATGCCAATCCGCAAGGATTTGGGCCGCTCCGCGAAGCGCTCGTCACGTATTTAAGTCAATACCGGGGAATTCAAACGACGGAATCGTCGATTCTTATTACATCCGGCTCCCAGCAGTCGTTATATTTAATTACCCAGTGCCTGCTGGCTCCCGGGGATGCGGTGGCCATCGAAGATCCTTCCTACTGCTATTCGCTGCCTATATTTCAATCAGCCGGACTTCGCTTGTTCCGTCTTCCCGTCGATGCGAAAGGAATCCGGCCCGAGGATGTTCGCTCCCTTTACAAAAAGCACCGGATCAAGATGGTGTTCGTCAATCCGAATTACCAGAACCCGACAGGCATTGCCCTCGATCCCGAACGCCGTATCGAGCTGCTAGACGTTGCGAGCGAGCTGGGACTCCCTATCGTCGAGGACGATCCCTTCAGCTTGACGGCTTATAACGGGATGCCTCCGCAGCCGCTCAAATCGATGGACCCACTCGGCTCGGTCCTTTATATCGGCTCCTTCTCCAAAATCGCGGCATCCGGGCTGCGCGTCGGATGGATGGTCGCTCCTCATTCCGTTGTCGAGCGGCTGGCGGATGCCAGACAGCAGATGGATTTCGGGCTTAGCGTCGTTCCGCAGCAGGTGGCTGCGCAGTTCTTGAAGTCTCCGTATGTCCAGCCTCATCTGGACCGTTTGCGGATGCATCTGCTCTACAAGCGGGATTTGTTGATAAGCGCGCTTCGGCAAGAGCTGCCGGATCTGGTCAGCTTCTCGATTCCGCAAGGAGGCTTGCATTTGTGGTGTAAAATCATACCCGAGGTAAGCGATAACAAGCTGTTCGAAGAAGCGATCCGCCATGGAATCATCTTTGTTCCCGGGAGCGTCTACGGCTCGGATTCCGGTTATGTGCGGTTCACTTTTGCACGGCCGAAGGCAGACGAAATCGTTCCGGGCATTGCCAAATTTGCCGCAGCGCTTCGGGCTGTTCTTGCCCAATCCAACTAAAAAGGTGAATGAAAGCTTTGTATTCATGAATACAAGCCTTTTCATTCACCTTTTTTGCTGACCTTATATGCACGTGTGCCGAAGTTGGGCCTACATGCTTCAGATGTCGCGAGAATCCCGGCTGCGGCGCGCTACCCCGGCATCGCAGGCTGCCGCGATAACCGCCTTGCTGACTCGATCCGCCACCTGATGATTAAATACGCTTGGAATAATATACTGCTCATTTAATTCTTCGTCGCTAACCACGGAGGCAATCGCATAGGCGGCGGCAAGCTTCATCGTTTCCGTAATTTGCGAAGCCCGGCAATCTAACACCCCGCGAAACATACCGGGAAAGCATAAGACGTTGTTGATCTGATTCGGATAATCCGAGCGCCCCGTAGCCATGACACGCACATAGGGCTCCGCTTCCTCCGGCATAATTTCCGGGTTCGGATTGGCCATGGCAAATACGATCGGGTCTGCTGCCATCCGTTTCACGTCTTCGACCTTCAGTACTCCCGGACCGGACAATCCGATAAATACGTCCGCTCCTTCGATCACCTCGGAGAGACTGCCCCGAACCATGAACGGATTCGTATGCTCGGCAAACCAATTCCATACTTCATGTGGATAAGCGTTTCCACGCACAATTGCTCCGTGACGGTCAACGCCAATCAGGTCCGTCACTCCAGAGGCCAGCAATATTTTGGAGCAGGCCATTCCTGCCGCCCCGACCCCGCACACGACAACTCGGCACTGCTCCAGCTTTTTGCCGACGACCTTCAAGGCATTTAACAAGGCCGCCAGGATGACGACGGCGGTTCCGTGTTGATCGTCGTGAAATACCGGGATATCCAGCTCCTTCTGGAGCCGTTCTTCGATCTCGAAGCAGCGCGGAGCCGAAATATCTTCGAGATTGATACCGCCGAATGACGGAGCGATCGCTTTGACGATGGCAACAATTTCGTCCGTATCCTGCGTGTTCAGACAGATCGGGAAGGCATCGACGCCGGCCATCTGCTTAAACAGCACGGCTTTGCCTTCCATGACGGGCATGGCGGCTTCCGGGCCGATATTCCCGAGCCCGAGAACGGCAGAGCCGTCAGAGACGACCGCTACCGTATTTCGCTTGATCGTCAGCGTATGGGCCCGGGTGGGGTCATCATGGATCGCCATACAAATCCGGGCTACGCCGGGCGTGTAGACACGGGACAGGTCATCCCGATTTTTGATCGGCACCTTGGGATGCATTTCGATTTTGCCGCCCAAATGCATGAGGAAGGTCTGGTCCGATACGTTGATCAGCTTAACCCCGGGAAGCTGTTCAACCGAGGAAACTACGCGGTCAACATCGTGCGAATCGTTCAGATTGACCGTAATGTCTCTTACGGTTTTCGCAGAGCTCACCCGGTTGGTATCTATCGCAACGATGTCGCCGCCGGAATCGCTTAATGCCGATGCGATAGCTCCAAAGTTTACGACCCCTTGATCGTACTCCAACCTCAAAATAATGCTTGTCCCCGTTCCGAGCGGCGTATGCATGAGCAGCATCTCCTCTTTTAAGACATTTTGATTCGCAAGCTAGTTGCGTCCAGACTTCGGCTGAATGCGTTCCATGAAATGGATGACATCGGCACGGCTTAGCTCTCCTGAGAACTTGTGCACGATTCGCCCCTTGTCATCAATCAGAAACGTTGCCGGTAGGCCGCTGATTTTATACCGTTTTTTCACTTCGCCTTGGGAATCAAGCAGGATAGGGAGCTTCAAGCGATGACGGTCGGCAAATTCGCTTGCCCTTTCCTTCGTCTCTCCCATATTGACTGCAACGATATCAACGCCCGGCAACTGTCCGTAGGCTTCGTTCAGCAGCGGCATTTCATTGACGCACGGGTCGCACCAGGAGGCCCAGAAGTTCAGAAGAACTCCCGTCCCGCCATAGTCGGATAATCGCACCGTTTGCCCCTGCAAATTCGTTAACGTGAAATCCGGCGCCTTCTTGCCCACCTCCACCTCCTCGCGTTTACCCGCCAGCGATTGGAATACCGCATAGCCGATGGCAAACAGGATTAGGACAAGCATTAGCGCCCGTGTCCAAGACGAGCGCAAAGCTCTCTCCAATCCGATCAGCTCCTCCCCGCCGGAATCCCTACCGCTGCAGCGCTTGAATATCCTTCAATATTTTATCGTATGGCGTATCCATCATTCCGTCGTACTTGGCCACAACCGTGCCCGCCGGGTTGACCAAAAAAAACGAAGTGCCGTGAATGACTTGATCAGAGGACGTATCCTTGGCCACAACCGTATTAAACGAACCCAGGACGAAGGTTTTGATCTCGTCGAATTGATATCCGGTTAACGCATGCCAATTCGAGAAATCGGCGTCAAATTTCTGGAGGTAAGCCTTTAGCGCCTCCGGATTGTCGCGCTCCGGATCAACGGAGAAGGAGACTAACTCCGCCTTCACGCCCGCCGACTTCAGCCGCTTTTGCAATTCCGACATATTGGCCGTCATCGTCGGACACACCGTTGCGCAGTACGTAAATACGAAGTCCGCAATCCAGACCTTGCCTTTCAAATCGGACAAGGACACCGCTTTCCCGTCTTGATTGACGGCCTCGAAGGGCTTAACCTCATAATTAAGCTGTTTGGACTTGCCGCTGCCGCAAGCGGAAACAACGACAAGGATCAATCCCAATATGACGTAGAAGAACGCTTTTTTCACCGAATCCCCCCTTGCCCTATTTCTTTGTCGAGAGCCATTGCGATAAAGCCTGAATTTCATCGGTGCTCAACACTTTCTTGAAGGCCGGCATGCCTCTTGCGCCATCCTGTATGATCCCGAACAGCTGCTGCTCCGTCATCTTGGAGCCAATCTCCTGCAAGCCCGGGCCTACTTTTCCCCTGAGATCGGCAGCATGGCAGGACAGACATTGCTTCTTGTAGATCGCCTCTGCTTTTGCATCTGCCGAAGCGGTCATCCCTTGCCCTTGATCAGTTGCCTGACTGCTGCACGCGGATAGGGCAACTGCTGACATGACAACAATCAGAAAAAACGGAAGCGACGCCCGCAAAACGATCCTCTCCCCATTGATCCTCATAAGATTGGGCGGCCCGTGGTGTCCAGAATCATAATGATAAAGACCGCCGTCAAGTAATTCACCGAAATCAGAAAGTTGGTTTTGGCCCACTTCCCGTTATCCGATGCTGCCGGCCCCGTCAACGTGTGCCACACCCAGACAAGACCGGCCAGCAAAGAGACCGTGAGGAACATAACGCCTGCATAACCGTACGCGTAGATCAGCACAGTGGTCGGAAGAAGTAGAACGACATAAGGGATCATTTGCAGCTTCGTCCGAGGCACCCCTTTACGAACCGGCAAAAGCGGGAAGCCCGCCGCCCGGTACTCGTCGACGCGCCGGATGGCGAGCGACCAGAAGTGGGCGGGCTGCCACAGGAATAACAAGGCGAACAACAACAGCGCGCCCGCGTCTGCCTCGTGGGTGAACGCACAGTACCCGATGACCGGCGGCATGGCGCCGGACACGCCTCCAACGGACGTGCTCCAGGTCGAGGTGCGCTTTAGCCACATTGTGTAAATGACGATATAGACAAACATGCCAAGCAATCCGAGCCAGCCGCACAGCGCGTTGACTTTCCAGAACAGGACGGCTTCTCCCCCTATTCCGAGCGCCAGGGCGTACACCAGCACGCCCCTGATGTTCAAACGGCCGGTCGCGAGGGGCCGATCCTTCGTCCGGCTCATTTTTCGATCCAGCTCCCGGTCCCAGATGTTGTTTATGACGCACGAGGAGGCCATCGTTAACGTGGTGCCCAGCAGCATCCAACATAACAGACCCCAGTCCGCCATCCATCGGGAAGCCAGCCAATACCCGCCAAATGCGGCAACGAGATTAAGCTGCAGAATTCGCGGCTTGGTCAGTTGAATCCAGTCGCTTAGGCTCCCCCTGTCTCTGCTCACCGAAACCGCTGTATTTGCGGACGACCTGCTCATGTGGCCACCATATTGTACAGCATGATCCACATAGAACCGGCGACGACAAGCAGCAAAATGATCAAGCCCAAAATCAAGCTCACCAGGTTGTAACGAGGCTTTTTCTCCTCCCGCAGATGCATGAAATAGATCAATTGAACGACGAACTGCAGCAAGGCTGCCGCCATTAGAACGAGGGTGTTCGCCACCCCCTGAAGCCAGCCGGACATGACGACGGCAATGGGAATGATCGTCAATACGATGGAGAATAGGAAGCCGGTCGTATACGATTTGAACGTGCCATGGCTCTCGGCGTCATGCGGAGTGGTTACGTCATGCTGCGCCATCTATCTCACCCCCATCAAATAAACAATCGTAAATACGAAGATCCACACGACATCCAGGAAATGCCAGAACAGGCTGATCACGTTCACTTTGCGCTTGGTTACCGGCGTAATGCCGTGCTTCGCAAGCTGAATAATCAGTGCAATCATCCAGACCAATCCGAGGGAAACGTGAAGCCCGTGAGTCCCGACCAAGGTAAAGAAAGCCGATAAAAATGCGCTCGTGCTAATGGTCGCTCCCTCGTGCACCAGATGAATAAATTCATTGACCTCCAGCACAATGAAGGCCGCACCAAGCAGTACCGTCACTCCGAGCCAACCCATGAGCGCTTTAAGTTTTCCTTTGTGCATCGCAAGCACGGCAAGACCGCTTGTATAGCTGCTTGTTAGCAGAATGAACGTGCTCGCGATAATCCCGCCCAGCTGGAACAGCTCGGCAGGCCCGGGCCCGCCGTTTCGGTTGCCCTGCAGGACGATATAGGCGGCAAACAAAGAGCCGAAAATAATCACGTCCGTCATCAGATAGATCCAAAATCCGAAGGTGCGCATTTCCTCCAGATCCGGATGGTCGTGATGCTCCGAGCTTGATACGTGACCATGGGCATGTGCGTTTACTTGAGCCATTCTTGGTTACCTCCTCATCGCAGCTTCCGTGCGTTTAATTTCCTCAACAGGGATATAGTAATCGGTTTTGTAGTTGAAGGAATGAACAAGCATGCACACGGCTACCCCCGCCAGACCGGATACCGTCAGCCAGAGCCAGTCGAATACAAAACCGAATCCGGCCGCGAACCAGAACATCGACATCACAAAAGGAATCCCCGAATTTTTGGGCATATGGATCGGCTCCAGCTTCAGCCGAACCGGAGCAAGCTGCCCGCGCGCTCTGCGCTGCTTCTCCTCCCACCATTCATCCTGGGATGATACCTGCGGCAGCGTTGCAAAATTATAGTGCGGCGCCGGTGAAGGAATCGACCATTCCAGAGTGCGTCCGTTCCACGGGTCGCCCGTTTCGTCTTTTTGAAAATGCTTGATGCTGTATACGATTTGCCATAATTGGAACAAGAAGGCTATGCCCATCAAAGCCGCCCCGACGGTGGAGACCAGGTTCAACTCCCACCATCCTTTATCCC
Organism: Paenibacillus tyrphae; assembly: GCF_000722545.1. Classification (GTDB taxonomy): domain Bacteria; phylum Bacillota; class Bacilli; order Paenibacillales; family NBRC-103111; genus Paenibacillus_G; species Paenibacillus_G tyrfis. The sequence goes on along the minus strand of NZ_JNVM01000009.1, from coordinate 112,139 downwards.
ATCCGTACGTCACAAGGCGCCGTGTCATCCCCATCAACCCGAGCACATATTGCGGCATGAAGCAGACGTAAAATCCGATATTCCAGAACCAGAACGCCCATTTGCCGATACGTTCGTTCAGCTTGAAGCCGAACAGCTTCGGCCACCAATAATACAAGCCGGCGAAATAACCGAACACGACGCCGCCGATGATCGTATTGTGAAAATGCGAGATCAGGAAGTAACTGTTATGGAATTGAAAATCCGCAGGCGCGACCGACAGAAGCACTCCTGTCAACCCGCCGATGATAAAGCACACGATAAAGCCGATCGTCCACAGCATGGGCGTCTCGAAGGTGATTCTTCCCCGGAACATCGTAAACAGCCAATTGAACACTTTGACGCCCGTCGGGATAGCGATCAGCATCGTCGTGAGCGCAAAGAATGCGTTGACATCCGCGCCGGAGCCCATTGTAAAGAAGTGATGCGCCCATACAAGAAACGATAAAATACTGATGATCATCATCGCATACACCATCGATTTGTAGCCGAACAGCTTTTTCTTCGAAAAGGTGCATACGACCTCCGAGAAAATGCCGAAGGCCGGCAGAATGAGGATATATACCTCGGGGTGCCCCCACATCCAGATCAGATTGATATACATCATCGGATTGCCGCCGCCGTCCAGCGTGAAAAAATGCGCGCCCAAATAACGGTCCAGAAAGAGCAGCGCCAAGGTGGCCGTCAAGATGGGAAACGAAAATATAATTGCGATACAGCTCGATAATACCGACCACGGGAACATGGGCATTTTCATCAGCTTCATGCCGGGTGCCCGCATTTTCAGAATGGTCACGATAAAGTTGATGCCGGTCATCAAGCTGCCGATTCCCGAGATCTGGATTCCCCAGATATAGAAATCTTGACCGACCCCCGGATTGAACATGCGTTCCGAATAGGGCGGATAAGCGAGCCACCCTGAATCGGGCGATCCTCCGATGACAAAGGACAAGTTAAACAGCATCGCGCCCGCGAAAAATAACCAGAAGCTTAGCGCATTCAGAAAAGGATATGCAACATCGCGCGCCCCGATCTGCAGCGGTACCATCACGTTAAACAAACCGAACATGAACGGCATCGCCATGAACAAAATCATAATCACGCCATGCGTAGTGAAGACCTGATTATAATGATCCGGCGCCAGGAAGCTCAGCTCCGGCATCGCCAGCTGCGCCCGCATCAGGAGCGCATCCACACCGCCGCGGAACAGCATCAGGAAAGCGGCGAATATGTACATGATGCCGATTTTTTTATGATCGACGGTCGTCAACCATTCGCGCCACAGCCAGCCCCATTTTTTTAAATAGGTAAGTCCGAATACAATGCCGATGATCGTGATCACGATGGCGACATCCGCGCCGTAAATCATCGGGTCGCCCGTCACAAAAAATTCCGAGGCAAAGTTTTTAACTTTCTCCCACATGGACTACTCTCTCCTTACATTTCAAATCGAAGCGAAGCCCGCTACTCTTGGATCTTGATCTTCTGAATGTCCTTCCAGGACAAGCCGTGATTGTGCGAGGAAGCGTACTTGGTCACTGTCATATTAAACAAGCCTTCCGGAAACGCGGAGAACGTCTTCACGTCCGAAGCGGAAGGCAGCGCCAGCTGCTTATAGCCTTCCAACGTCAGCGCCGGAGACGATGCTTTGACCTCTCGTACCCATTGGTCAAACTCTTCCTGTGAAGTGGATTTCACGTCGAAGAACATTTTGGCAAAATCTTTTCCGGTAAAGTTCGCACCCGACCCCCAGTATTGTCCTTGCTCGTCCGCTTGCAAATAAAGCGTCATCGCCATTCCGGACATCGCGTACATCTGCCCGCCGAGCTGCGGAATCCAGAACGAATTCATCGGCGCATCGGCCGTAATCTCGAAGCGGACCGGTACGCCCTTCGGGATCTGGACATGGTTCACGGTCGCGATTCCCTGCTCGGGATATTGGAATAACCATTTCCAGTCCAGTGAGGTCACTTGAACGGTCAGCGGCTTTTTATCCGATACGAGCGGCTTGGACGGCTCCAGGGCATACGTGCTCTTTATGGTAATGATGCCCAGAATGGTAATGATCACGATCGGAATCCCCCACCAGATCGTTTCCAGCTTCGTGCTATGCTCCCAGTCCGGCGTATATTTCGCTTTTCTACCTTTCTTGTCCCGGTAACGCCAAACGATGATTGCCGTGAGTACGAGGACAGGCACGATAATAATGCAAGTCAGCACCGTGGAAATCAACATTAAATCCCGCTGCTGTTCGGCAATCGGCCCTTTGGGATCGAGCACGATTATTTTTTCCGCACACCCGGTCGTTGTCAAGAGCAGCATCGCCAGCATGGATATGGACGCGAACCAGCGGAGCGCTTTGGGTGTCTTCATGTTTCTCATCTCCTATCGCATTGCGTGATTATGATCACGCCTTACTTTAAAGGGGAACGGTAGAGGTGTCACCATCCACTGGCCAAGTCAAAAAACCGACCATGTTCAACAAAATGAAACAAATACGACATCGTTTCTCCATAAAAAAACTCTCCCTAGCCTAGGAAGAGCTAAAGCTTTGTACCTTTCGATGCTTCCATGAACGGATGGCGATATCCGTCAGCACGGCAAACAAGACCGTTGCCAGAACATTATGGAGAAGACTTGTAAATAGATAGACATTTTCGTTGTTCATCGTTACCGTGAGCAGGCCGCCGCTGCCGATTTGTCCGGTAACGAGAACGAGAGCATAGACGGCACCCGTCCGCAATCCGGAAAGCGGCTGCTTGGATGTGCTACGGCGAACAAGTACATAGAAGGCGGCGATAAACATAAACAGGACAGCGGCGGCAACCCGATGCGCGAAGACAATCCCCGAAGCTCCAGACAAGTAGGGGATCAGCTGCCCATTGCATAACGGCCACCCCATACAACCGCCCTCCGCTTCCATATGACGGATGTAGGCTCCCAAATAAACGACACCGTAACAATAGATCCAGATCCCCCAGGCTACGGGATAAATAAAGCGCGGGATGGGAGCGGAAGGCGGCTTTTCCGTCCCTCTATTCATCCGGTAACTCCATACGACCAGCAGCATGCTGCTGGCAACCGCCAACAACGATATGCCGAAGTGAAGCGCCATCACGGCCGGCTGTTGCGGCCATTTCACCGCCGCAGCTCCCATCAACGCCTGGACGATCGTAAACAGCAGCGTTCCGCCCGCATACCCCAGAGCTTCATGGTGATGCTTGAGCCGCCCCCATGTATACAGAAACGTCACAAGAACAACGATCCCTACGATCCCGGTAACCATACGGTGCGAATACTCGATCATGGACTCCAGCGTATAGGCCGGAATAAACTTCCCGCTGCACAAAGGCCAGTCATCTCCGCAGCCGCGCCCGGAACCGGTCTTGGTAACCAAAGCCCCGGCGAGCAGCACAAGAAACATGCCGATGAACGAAGTCCATGCCAACAAGCGGTAACGGAAAGATATCAAATGTTATCACCTCTTCTGTTCGTCTCGCACGTTATCGTACTGGAAGGAGGCGGGAGCGTAACCATCCAGTTCACTTCTTTTTGTTCCAGCCAATGGACACCCGAACATCAAAATGAACGCTAAAACTGGATCGGTGTAAAGAAAACGGATTGGATGGTTACTTACAAAGGAGGCGGACTTACATTAAGAAAGAGGCTTGGAGATTTTAGAACACGAGGTGATTTGTCATGTCTGAAAACAACATGGAAGTTAAAGCGCGAAAAACCATTCAGCATATCCATCCTTATACTCCGGGAAAGCCCATTTGGGAGCTGCAAAACGAGCTTGGCTTAACCAGGGTCATCAAACTGGCCTCTAACGAAAATCCGCTAGGTCCTTCTCCTAAAGCATTGGAAGCCATTCATTGCTCCTTGGCGGACATTCATCGTTATCCGGATGCAAGCACGTCGAACTTAAGGCAGGCTATGGCCTCCAAGCTAGATATGAAGCCGGAGCAATTCATCGTAACCAATGGCGGGGATGAGCTGATTACCCTTGCCTGCGAGGCATTTTTGGAGCCTGGGGATGAAATGATCGTACTCACTCCGTCATTCAGCGAGTATGAATTCGGAGCACATCTTATGGGGGCAACCATCGTTGCCGTACCGCTCGGGGAACAATTCGCCTTTGACATGGATGCCATTATCGAAGCGGTTACGGAACGCACCAAAATTCTATGCATCTGCTCCCCCAACAACCCTACCGGCACGTATTTGTCAAAATCGGTCCTGCATCATTTGCTGGACGTTCTGCCAAAACATCTTCTTGTGCTGTTCGATGCGGCTTACAGTCAATACGCTACAGCTGAGGATTATACCGACGGGCTGGAATTCGTCCGTGCGGAGTATCCGATTCTCGTGCTACAGACCTTTTCTAAAATATTCGGATTAGCGGGCTTACGTGTCGGTTACGGAGCGGCTCCCGAAGTCATTATCCGGCAGCTTCTCAAGGTGAAGGAACCGTTTAATGTCAATGCCTTGGCGCAGGCTGCGGCCACCGCGGCTCTCCATGATGACGAGCATCTCCGCTTGTCCCTTCAAGCGAATACGCAAGGCCGCGAGCAGCTTTACCGCGCCTTCGAAAAACTTCGCCTGCCGTTCATTGAAAGTATGAGCAACTTTGTGCTGGTGGAGCTTGGATTGAATGCCAAGGCCATTTATGAACAACTGCTTCACAAAGGAATCATTGTCCGCTACGGCGGCACTTGGAATCTTCCCTCGCATGCTCGCGTTTCGGTGGGAAGCGAATCAGAAAACGCCGCCTTTATTCAGGAGTTAACGGAGATTCTGCATCGTATTTCAATACGTTAGATTCGGCTCGCTTTAGTTCATACTTTTTATACAGCAGCACGGAGCCAAACATAAACAAACAGGTAACTAACGAGACTAACGGCAGCTTCGTGATAGTATCTTCAGGGAAAATAAACGGAAGCAGCGGAAAGGCATAGATCGCCGGGAGCCGGATGCCGACGATCAACGATAGCGCAAGCATCAACAGCATATCGAGCACCGTTATCACAATCAACGAATGCATGGTAAGATAGAGCAGCGTTCCGACCGCCGGAGAGATGGTGAGTACAAGCCCTTGCTTCAAAGCCATCTTGCCGCTGTACATCGGCTTCTGAAGCGACTCGTACGCAACAACAAGAACAGGCGGAATAACGGCTAGTTGTTGGTATCCGGCACTCCAGCATAAACCAATCCAGACGAAAGCCAGCGCTAATATGACGAGCATATATTTGTACTGTATTTTCACTTTCTTTTCAAGGCCTTGATTCAATCCGAATGCGAGAACGCCAAGCATCAACAAAAAGGTAAACATAAAAACGATGATCGCAAAGGACCATTCGTTCGTATTTATGATCAACGGCAGCAGCCCTGTTGCAAGCGACGGCGCAAGGCTCGATTGAATCACCCGCAAAAAGAGCATCATCAGCCCTAAAGCGAGCATGACTTTTCCCAGATAAGCAATAGGCATCTGGTTGATCATCAAGCCGATCACAGCCGTTACCGTGGGCGCGATACAAATTTTCGACGGCTGTCTGATCCATCCTGCCTCCCGATACACCCACATGGCAATGGCCATTGCCGCAATTTCAGGCAAAATCATTTCGTTATCTTTCAACAGCACCGCAGCCGTAATCATGGCGACAATAAATGAAATGGCAATCGCGTATGCAATTATCGTTGCTTTCTTTGAAACGGTAAAATCCATCTTCCTCGGCTCCCTCGTTCGTTATACCTCCGTGAATACCCGACCGCGCCGAATATGTTTATTTACATTAACAGATTAGACCAAAATGTAACCCTCCAATTTTAAACTTTTTTTGCAGGCCAAAAACAAAAAAGCACGACCCCAAGGTCGTGCTGACCAACCGGCAGCTCTACGGTTTCACCAGTGCGGCTGTGTATCACTGCATTCGGTCAGTTTTGAATTCCAACGGTTCGTACCACTTCCTGCTTTTTATCGTTGACGATCAATTGAAACACATCCGGGCGGCTGTAATGGCCTGTAACATCGAAATCAAAGCGGCTCTGTACAACCTGGGAAAGATCCAACGTTGCTATGAGGATGCCTTCTTGGTTTTCGAGCGGCTCAACGACATATTCGCCTAGCGGTCCGACAATGGCGCTTCCCCCTCTGCTCAACATGTCGGCGTCGTCCTTGATATCTTCGTAGCAAGCCAAATCCGTAGGATAAGATGCTTTGGTCGCAAACTGATTGCACGAAATGACAAAGCAGCGACCTTCGCAGGCAATATGCCTTATCGTCGCCTGCCACGTATCGCGGGCGTCTGCCGTGGGAGCCAGATAGATGTCGATGCCTTGCGCGTACATGGCCATGCGGGCAAGCGGCATATAATTTTCCCAACAGATCAAGCCGCCGATTCGTCCAAAAGGAGTATCGATGACCGTAAGCGTACTGCCGTCCCCTTGTCCCCAAAAGAGACGCTCGGCCCCCGTCGGAACAAGCTTGTGGTGTTTCCCCAGAAGGGCACCGTCCGGCCCGATGTACACCATGGAGTTGTATAACGTTCCGGTGCTAAATTCCCGGTCGCGCTCGACTACGCCGATGACCAGATAAACCCCCAGCTCCTTCGCCAGCTCGCCCAAAATTCCGGTTTCGGCCCCTGGGATGTCAATGGAGCTTGCCCAATAACGTTCCCAGTCCTTTCTCCCGTCGGCGTTACGGCTTCCCACCCGCGTACCGAAGCTTAAGCCTCGCGGATATCCCGGCAAGAACACTTCGGGAAAAACAATCAAATTGGCCCCTTGCCCAGCCGCCTCTCTCGTCATGCTTGCAATTTTGTCCATAGCCGATTGCTTATCGAACAAGATGGGCGCTGCCTGAATGACCGCTACTTTCACGTGACGATTGCTCATTCCATCCTCCCCCTCAAAGTTGATTTATTTGGCAAGCTCAACAACCATAACTCCCGTACTCTCGTTTCCGGCATCACTACCCGTCCCCGCCCCTCACCCAATTCCGACTTGATTACTATGATAAAAGAAACAAGATGAAAATAAACCATCCAATCGCGGATGAATTACACCCGCCACATGAATGGCCGAAACTCATCCCCGCAATCCGTCTTAATCCGGAATGATGTACCCGGAACGCCTGCCTGACGTCCTGTCTCGTTGCCGGGGAGCAGCGACAACCTTGACCTTTTGGATGTCCGGATCTTCCGGTCCTTTAACCGGCAGGCCGGCTTCCACATGCCGCTTGATATAATCTACGATTTCCCGTGTGATGACCTGTCCGGGCATCAAGATCGGAATTCCCGGGGGATATACGTATACGAATTCAGAGATAATACGCCCGCAGGCTTGTTCCAGCATCGCCTCTTCCGTGGGAGCATAAAAAGCTTTTCTAGGCGTTAACAAAAAACGTGAAGCAGCAGGAATGACGTCGGCCGAAGCACGCTTGTTGCATTTCCCTTCTTCATGGAATGCATCTGACAAATGTCGCAAAGCCTGAACCAGCCGGTTGACTTCCTTCTCCGTATCGCCCAGCGTGATCAGGCACAAAATATTCGTTAGATCGCTCAGTTCAACCTCAAGCTTGTACGTTTCCCTTAACCACTGCTCCGCTGCATACCCCGTCACGTTCAACTGCTCCAGATGAATGCAAAGCTTCGTCGGGTCGTAACGAAACACGCCGCGTTTTTCGCAAATTTCCTCCCCGTAGCAGTACAATCCGGGAATCTCATTGATTTGACGCCGGGCCTCCTGAGCCAACCGGATGGTTTGCTCCGTTAAGGCTTGTCCATGCAAAACCAGCTGTCTTCTGGCAGTATCAAGCGAAGCCAGCAGCAGGTAAGAGGTCGAAGTTGTCGTAAGCATGCTCATGACCGTACGAATTCGCTTGATGCTCACCCGGCTGCCTTGGACATTCAGAATCGAGCTCTGCGTCATCGAGCCTCCAAGCTTATGAACGCTGGTTGCAGCCATATCCGCACCTGCTTGCATCGCGGACATAGGCAGCTGCTCGTGAAAATGAAGCAGCGTCCCGTGCGCCTCGTCGACCAGCACCGGAATGTTATAGCTGTGAACAAGCTCCACCATCTGACGCAAATCAATGCTTGTCCCGTAATACGTCGGGTTGATGAGGAGTACGGCTTTCACATCCGGGTTTCTTGTTATGGCTTGCCGAATCGACTCCGTGGTTACCCCATGCTCAATGCCGAGCCGCTCATCCTTCTCCGGCTCCACCCATACGGGAATCGCTCCCGCAAAGATGACAGCGGACAAAATGGATTTATGCGCGTTGCGGGGAAGAATGATCGTGTCGCCGGGGGAACAGACGGACATAATCATCGTCATGATGGCCCCTGTAGTCCCTTGAACGGAAAATAACGTATGGTCCGCTCCGAAGGCATCCGCCGCCAATTGCTCGGCCTCTTGAATCGCCCCTGTCGGCTGGTGGAGATCATCGAGCGGAACGATATTGATCAAGTCTATGGACAAAGTATTGTCACCCACAAAAGCCCGAAATTCCGGGTCTGCTCCTCTCCCTTTCTTATGGCCCGGAATGTGGAATTGCAGCGGATCGTTTGCGGCGTGCTGCATCAATGCCGTGAATAACGGCGTTCTGTGATGATCCATGTCCATCCTTCCTTTCAGTCGCGTTTTCCCAGTAGATCAAACCCGAATATAACGGCTATGCTTCGGCGAGTAACCATCCATTCCGCTTTTTTCTGCACCAACCGCTTCCCCGGTCGAACCGGATTGGTATAGGACTTCTCCAATTGGGTGGTTACTTTTGGGGAGAAATGATTTACATTCATTAGCATGCATCGCATCGTGCGGAGAACGGAGGTGGAACGCTGTGCTTACAGAAGATACGTTACGTGGTGTGATGGTTCCCGTCGTGACGCCTTTTGATCGTAGCGGGGAGTTGGATATCCGATCGTTTGAAGAACTAATTCGGCGATTGGTAAGCAAGGGAATTCACGGATTGATTGTCAATGGAACGATAGGGGAATCCCCGGTGCTTGAATCCCGGGAGTTCGAAATCCTGATCGCCGCTGCGCGCCAAGCTATCGCAGCAACGCGAGCCATCCCGCTAATTGTTGGAACAGGCGCAAGCAGCACTTCAGCGACCGTTAGAAGAACGGAACAAGCCAAATCTCTTGGAGCAGATGCCGCTCTCGTTGCCGCGCCCGATTTCCATTTTCCATCACAGCAAGCCGTCATCCGGCATTTTGAAGCTCTAGCCGAAGCGGACCTGCCCATTATTTTGTGCGATCCCCCTCATCGTGCCGGAGTCTCGCTGGATCTGGAAACGGTACAAGTCATTATGGGAATGGAGCATGTAATTGGTCTGAAAGAGGGTACAGGCAGTATAAGGCGTATGTTTCGGGTGGCCCGAAGCATGTCCAAGCCGGTCTTATGCGGGGAGGATGAGCTTTTTTTCGCTTCTCTGTGCTGCGGCGCCAAAGGAGGGATTCTGGCAAGCGCCAACCTGGATAGCGAGCAGTTTGTGCAGGTGTACGAGCTTTTCCGGGCAGGAAAAATAGATGATTCCAATCAGTTGTTTCGCCAGTTGCTGCCGCTTGTTCAATTTTTGTTCTCGGAGCCAACTCCCGCTCCACTGAAATGGCTCCTCACTCAACGCGGATATATCCGCTCGGAGCGACTCCGCCTGCCTATGACAGCAATCAACTGCGAAGCTGGCAGGAAGCATACCCGCCTGTTCCAAGGAAGCATGTGGAAATGATCCGGTATGCGGGTCTAAGAAAACCTACACCATGAGGAGGCAATTCACATCATGCAGACGACGATGTATTTAACCCGGCACGGTCAAACGGAATGGAATTCGAAGAAGAAAATGCAAGGCCATCTGGATTCTCCTCTTACCGACTACGGTATGCAGCAAGCCGAATGGTTGAAGGAGCGTTTGGAGAATGTCCACTTCGATGCCATTTATTCCAGCTCCAGCCCAAGGGCATTCAACACAGCCCGAATTGTATCGGGAAATCATCCGGTACAAATCAAATCTCAACGCTCGATTCGCTCAAAGAAATAAATATGGGACTGTGGGAAGGTCAACAAATCGACCAGATTCAACAACAATTTCCCATCCCGTACGATCATTTCTTTAATGAGCCGCATTTGTACCGTCCCACAGGTCATGGAGAAAGCTATTCAGAATTGCTCGAAAGAACGATCCCTGCAATTGACCATATCCTTGCGGAGCATAAAGGCCAGCAAGTGCTTATCGTCACGCACCGGATCACTTTAAAAGTCATCATGAGTTATTTTTTGGGGAAGCAGCTGCATGAGATCAGAGGCATGCCCGATATCCACCCGACAGCCCTATGCAAAATTATTATGGATAACGATGTGGCCAAAGTCGAATTGTATGGCGATACCTCCCACTACCGGGAATAATCCGGCCAGCCAAGCTCGCAAAAACATTTGGCGGCGACCGGAACGTTTTTGCTGTTGCCTTTCTTGGTCTTATGCATCAATAATTTATTTTCCTTAATCAATACTCCGGCAACGCGAAGCAAGAACCCTCATTCTGATTCTTTATGGTAATCGGCATTGTACCGTCCTTTCGTGGTTCACGGGTGATTTGCCATTGATTTTACTAGAACTGGTATTCGTCGTTAGTTTCAGCGTCGCCTTCTTCATGCACTGCGTTCAGACACAATCCAAAAGCTCCCAAGTGATCTATATCTATTGTAATTAACAGATTCCCATGGATCGTATTCGTTGCAAACATAATTCCATCTATTCGCAAAAATTTATCCAGTCTTTGGGAACCATCAATACCTAAGAACTCCAAGAAATCCTCGTAATTTAAAATCTGATGCAATTCCAAAATAACTTTATTATTTGTTTCCTTGTAAAAAAGGGTACTTAGATTTATATGAAAATAAACGGTGCTATCGTCTGGAAGTTGTAATGCGGTAACCACGGCGTCATGGTAAATATACTTTAGATGTCGCTTACTTGTCATAAATTGCTCTCGCCATTTATTTCAGTTATGTACTTAAACACATTTGGAATTGGTGCAATGTTTAACCGCTTTTGTAACCGTTCCGAAATGAAATTAATCTCTTGCTGTCTTGCTTTATAACATTTCTCGATATCTTCTAACATATCAGCCTCTTTCTGATACCTATCGAACCTCTCCAAAATATAAAGCTCTTTAAGGGTAAGAAAGATAGAAAAAAGATCTCGAATATGATGTGCAACCAGCTTTACAGGATTGTCAAAAATCATCGGTTGAATAAATAATATTGGAGCCGCGTCCAAGTCTTCAATGCGTCCGTTCTTCGTATCAAACGCAAAATGGTCTCCGCCCATTCCAGTGAAAGCAAAAACAATGGCATCATCCGGCGTACAGTGGTATTTTGATCCTTCTTCTCTGCAAATATCAATGCCTACATAATACCCAAGAGGCAAGTTATATTCCTTCCTTAACTCATCATCTAAATGAATTAAGCTATTTATCGTCCTAGAGTTTATGGCTTTGCCCAACTTAAGTCCCTCCTCTAACTTGCTTCACAACGGTTTTATTTTCACGAAATACCTCTGTCATACTGGCTTTCCACAGGAAGCAGAAGTGTGAAACTACTTTCTCATGTAGTGCTTCTATGTTTAATATTACTGATGCTCTCCTTGTCTTGGTTTAATAATAGTTCTAGCAGTCCATCCGGTACAAGCTTCTCATCTCGGTTATTCAAAAATCCCGTAATAGGTTTCCAAACTGCTTTATATTTAGACTCTCCTTCCATTCCGCTTATATGCTCTTGATTGTATAAATTCTTGTCTCTTAATACTGCTTCATATATAAAATCAATTTCATGGCCGGTTTCCTCTAAATACTCAAAAATATTTTCGATCACAAAGCTTAGTTTCGGTTCTTCTATTTCCGCGCCAATCTCCTCCATTACTTCTCGAATCACCGTTTGTTTGCTGTTTTCTCCATATTCCACAGTACCACCGATGGGTCTATACAATCTCTTCTTTAAAACTTCGTCAACTATTTCCTCGACTAAAATCTGATCGTCTCTTCGAATTAAGCACAGCGCTACCGTTCTAATTTTCATTTTAAAAACCCCAATTTCTCAGATTTAGCATTCAAAATCAGTGTTGTTAATCTTGTTATATTGTTCTATAAGTTCCTTATAAACTTCTTCGTTTTTATTTAATATCCATTTAAATAGTGGTTTTACTTGTTCAAAAATATATGGTTTAACTCTATATGGTATGGCTTTTCGAGTAGCTTCCTCTTCAACCAGATGTTCATAAAATCCTACACAAATTGCATTCCATATATAATAACTCCGTCTTTCTTGATTAAAACACCATTCCGCGTAGCTATAAATTTTGTCAAGATCTTCAATATCATTATTTTTATGCGATTGAATAACCCTTCTTCTCAGTTGAAATATTAAGGAATATATATTCTCGTCTCCGTGTAGAAAGGTAAATCTTATATCATAAAATAACTCTAACGCTTTTTTTCTCCAAGCGCTCAATGTTTATCATCCTTAAAAAAAGTTTATACTTAAACCTCGTAATATCTTTGATCTATTTTCTTTAATAACTTCTCGATCTTTACCCCTAATCGTTGAGCCCTTAGCAAAATTGCCTTTTTTACTTCCTTTATTCTTCTTCAGATTTGGTAACATGCATTTAATATAGTTCCGTTGTACCTCATCCTCTGTTTTATCGTCAGTCAATAACCTCAGACTCTTTACAGTAATTATAATTAAACGCAGAAACCCCAGCGGCTACAATATCCAATCCATATTGACTAAATCCCGTCTCTCCCACTGCTTTAAAGCCAATTTTCCACGATTCGGTTAGGTAACGCAGAGTTGTTTGTCTGAATCGCGCTACCTCGAACCACCACCTCCTGATTAGAGTATCCGACGCCGTTCTTTAATAGTTTTTACATTGCTTCTTATTGTTTCATAACGATCCTCTTCACCTTCTTTTAATATATCATCTATCTTTGTAGAATTTACCTCATCAAGCACATATAGAGCAGCTATTCGTTGATACTCTAACCCTGTATTCCACGATTCTAAAGCAAGCTGTTCTGCATAAATTGATTTCATATAACCTAATGCCAAAAGCGCCCTCCTTCTAACATATTCATCCAGATCCTTATAGTACCTAATTAATATTCCTTCAACCTCAGGGTAAGTTTGACCGTATTTCCATATATAATGGGCTAATTGCCATCTTGCCTCATAATCGTGATAATCTAATCCCTCTTTGGCAAATGAAATTATGTAATCCGGATATTGAGATAACAGAGCAGCTATTTCCTCCATTTCGTTATCTCTTGCAAGTAAATAAAAAATATTTCCCTTTACTTCAGAAGTCAGTTCAAAAAATTCGTAGCCACTTAATATTTCACCAATTAATGTATATATTCTAAACCAGTATGGATATGCTATCTCCCACTCATTTCCATCATGCTCAAACGATTTAGACCAATTTAAGAAGTTGGCTACTTCGATTTTTAATTCTTCAAAAATAGAATTCATCGATTATGTTTCCTTAACTAATTTTATTCAAAAACTTGTTCACCTATAGTCCTGTCTTGAAACACTGTCTGCTTGATACGACTTTCACGAGCTGCCCTTAAAACAACTAACTTTCCCATTAAACTAAAAAATGAATGGCCTTATCCGCTAGAGTCTTGGTTATCCCGGTCTCAAAACTTGTTTCCACCAGGTGATCGTCTAACTCTCCCATCTCTTCTTCATCGTCAATAATCACAAACCTGCCGACTTCCAAACCAATATTCAAAATATGGTTTAAATACTCTTTAATTTCTTTTCCCCGTATTGCCCCTTCGATAATTGGCGTCATTCCAACCACATTCTTTATTCCATTGATTTCAAAAATAGATTGTAATTGCTTCAAGGTCCTGCCTTCTCTCCAAGACGAGCTGATTACAATCTTAGCTTTGGTTATTTCGAGTATCTCTTGTAAATTCCTGACGCATTCCGGATCAAACTCATGTCCGAAATATTTCTTACTCTGCACCATATGTCTTGATGTAACCAATACCCCATCAATATCCAAAAAAATTATTTTCATAGTTTACCTCGAATAATCTATTCTTCCCCCATTCTAGCACACTTTTTACCGATGAAAGTCCTTATTTTCTTACAGGCTTCTAGAGTATAATAACAATTGAACATGGAAAACGGGAGGAAACAATCCGATGACGGAATCAGCGCAGGAGTCCTTGTCGATCGAAGAAATCGAATCGAAATTGGGAATCGTATTTCCCGCGAACTATAAACAACTGCTTCAGGACCTCGAAAACAGCGATAACGGCTGGCTGAAAGAGTACCGACTAGAGGATTTTAACGGGTACACGGAGTGGTCGATTCGCTTCATCCGACCGAACTCTTCCTACATGGATAGTATCGAGGCGGTGAACGAATTGGTCCCGGAACCTTATACAATCATTCCATTCGCTTGGAGTGTAAGCAGCGGCAATTGGCTTGTGTTCGACTACCGGAAGTCGGATGCGGAGCCCCCGATTATGTATATTGATCATGAAATCGCGGTGGTTAAAGAGGATGCGGAAGAATGTGCCCGGGAAGTCAATAAAACGGCAGCAGAAGTGTTGGAAGAAAATTTGACCGCTTTATGCGGGTCATTTGAAATCTTGAGCAGCGCATTGCAGTTGCAGGAAGATTAGTCGTCAGCTTGGAAAATAAATGGAAAGGGCCCAATTTCGTCAAAAAATTGGGCTCGCATGCTAACCTTAGTTTTTCATATCTTAATGCATTCAAGCAAGCTCTTCCTGCACAATTTCGATTTTAACTCCCTTGTTATTTACGATATCTATCCCCAGCGCATCATATCCGTTACGCTTCGCCTCGTCAAAATCGACACGTTCGCCGCTAATCAATTCAAGCTGGCCGTCTTCGTCCACATCATCCGCAAATTCTTCGTCCCAATCGACATTATAAAAGGCCGTGATGTAAATCTCAAAGGTATCCTCGCCATCCTTGCCCAGATAGGGCAATAAGGGTGTTCGGTTGTTTTGCTGCTCGGTCGTATAGGTATCGCACAGCATGGCGTTATAGCCGTGTTTGCAACCGTCGAACAGAAGGTAACGTTCACCGTCAACCGGATCCTCAGCAACAATCAGTTGAGGAGCGAAATCAGTCACTGCAATCAGATCATCCATCAGCTCTCCGTAATAATAAATACGAAACTGGGTACGACCTTCTTTTGTCTGCAATTTACCTGTCCATTCTTGCTCCATCCAATTTTCCGGTTTTTCAGCTATGGTAACTCCTTCGAGATAAGCTGGCCCCGCTCGATGCGATTTATGGTTAGACATATGCTGCGTTCCTTTCTAGGATCTGATTTATGTACCGACAACTTTCTTACCTATTCCTCTCGCGCATGACCAATTTCATCGCTTTCCAATAAAAATCATGAAAGGCCTCATCTGTAAACTTAACCTTTTCCCCATACGGAAATTGACCGCTTATGGCCATCAAGACGTCATATAACCCCAAATGAGCCCAATCCCACATAATCGAGTTGTAGGCCATCATAGGTGTGTATAAAAATTGTCTCGTTTCGTTGACAAAGTTTCGATCCAGCCCTTCATTTTCTAAGAGCCGATCCACTTTTTCTTTATACTTGTCTGAAAACTCCGTATCCAGAAACTCCTCACAGATGAAGCTCCAAGTATCCATCCTCGATACGATAGGAATCTTATTGCTTTTTGCAAACATTTCCAGGCTCCCTTTGTGTACGGCCGAGACAAAAAGGACTTCATCGCTTTTCAATCTAACTTCGGGAGGACATCGGGTGATCAAAATTTCTGAAATATCTTCCGAAGTGACACTGCCATTCAGATAAATGCTGGACGCTTGAAATGGGTACTTTTGAAATTGTATCTGATTTTCGATAAATTGAACATCCTGCATAAGAATCATCCTCGGTGTAGTATTTCGCTTCCCTATTCCGTTTACGAAAGACCGAATATTTACCAGTTCATTCGTTGTGCTAAAGATTGAATGTGGGAAGTGTGATGGTTATTATGCCAAATAAATCTTTGAATCGCGACATCCACGGTGATCCAGCCAAGGACCTCGGTATTGAATCTTCTATCAAAATCGGCTGGTTTCAGACCATGAATTACATGGATTAACCGATGATGAAGCGCCTCTAAAAG
Source organism: Paenibacillus tyrphae (assembly GCF_000722545.1). Lineage (GTDB taxonomy): Bacteria > Bacillota > Bacilli > Paenibacillales > NBRC-103111 > Paenibacillus_G > Paenibacillus_G tyrfis. Next base: position 95,902 of record NZ_JNVM01000009.1, on the reverse strand, counting down.
CACCAGGGAAATTTCTATCGGAGTATCCTTATAATCGCTAAGCTCAGCCCATAAATTCGGGCGATAAGAACTGGCCATAGGCTCTTCTTCGGTCAAAGCTCTCTTTAATCTAAGGTAAGCGTTGATATCGTTATCAGCCATGTGATGAATAACCTGCTGCACCGTCCAACCACCGGAACGGTACGGGGTCTGAAGTTGATCCTTATTGAAGTCTCCCACAATCTTCCGCAGAGAAGGGACGGTATCCCCTATTTCTTTCGTGTAATTCTTGCGTTCCTCATCTGAAGTAGTCGGCACTGAGTTAAACTGGCCGATTGGATATCGCAAAATGTCTTCATTCATCTTCCGACTAACCTCCTCCAAAAAATCCTTCCTACTTCTTTGCTTCTTCCCCTGTATATTCCAACAACTCTCCGGGCTGACAATTCAACGCTGCACAAATTTTATCGATTACCTCTAATGATACATACTCGTTGGTGTTCAATTTCGCCATGGTCGCAGATGAAATCCCTGTCCTTTTCATTAATTCCTGTTTCTTTATATCTCGATCGATGCATTAAGCTGTTTAAAGATATTTACAATCAATTTCCCGATGATTCCAAAATGCTGCTGTACGAATATGAATGCAAATCCAATATCCTGCAAGGGCTCACTGAAACTATCATGTATAAACAAGGCCTAAAAGACGGAGTTTCTTTAAGTAGAATCTTGTCCGGCGGGTGAACCGTCGGATTTAACCTTATCTATATGTAAAACAAATAGCTGCGAGTCCCTCGGCAGCCAGAAACAGGGTTCGCATTTCAAGATCGTATACTCTATTCCATTGCTCTTCATTACCATGCTAACACTATTCTTTATTTAGTACTTTTTTGTAGATCTTTAATACATATGGTTTTTCCTCTATATTTTCTTGATAACCTTGAAGCGGAAAACCGTTATGAAAAGGGGAATTTAAAAAATTTATTATTATTTCATCCATGTTTTCAACAAATTCAAGATTACATTGAAATGGTAGACGCTCATTTAGAGCCGATATTAAATTAAACCTTAACTGGCAAGCCAACGGATCAAACCATAAATAAAATATCATTCCATGATTTTGAGATGAATAACTTGCTCTTGTCTGTTCTGGATTACTTTAAGAAAAAATTCTCTATAATCATCAACCTCTATAGTTTTTGCCAATTTCAAGTCTAATGAAATTCGCCACATATTATTTGTCGTCTCTTCAGTCAAATCCTGTTCTGAATTTCCGATAACAATTATGTCCGATACAATTTCCTCTAGATTTTTAAAGTAAAATTCTTTATTCATAAGTTCATCATCCACTATACTCAAATATTAGTACAAGATCATTCGTTTAGATTCTTCTCCGCCAAATCCATTGCGACGGCTAACTGAATCTGCCCGATCCTACTAAGACCGCGCTTATAAGCTTTTATCGGCTTCGTTTCAATCATCGGTTCTGTTTCAAGGTGATAGCGGTCCAATTCAATGTAGGCAATAAAATCATTATTTATCAGAATGGTATAAATATCCTCACCTTGATCGGGCGTAATCCCAAGAATATAAGCGGTCTTCATCCCAGGAAAAGCCTGCTGTATAATTCCTAGCAATCTTTTCATAGAATGATCGTGAAATAAAGAACTATTGAATTTGATCAATTGTTCCCTGTAATATTGTTCCGTCATGCTTCCGATAAGCTTCATTGTGCGATCTCCTAAGATTCTAAATTCTCCCTATTCGCTATTGTACCATTTTTTACATGTAATACAGCTAAAACAAAAAAAATCCTTACCTCTCCGAAGAAAGGTAAGGATTTTCGACCGCTCAATTAAGCGCGGGAGATGTATTGGCCCTCGCGGGTGTCGATCAAGAGCACGTCGCCTTCGTTGATGAAGAGCGGCACTTGAACGTTCAAGCCGGTTTCGACTTTCGCGTTCTTGGTAGCGCCTTGCGCCGTGTTGCCTTTGATGCCCGGCTCGGTTTCGATGACTTTCAGCTCAACGCTGTTCGGCATGTTGATCCCGAGGATCTCGCCTTGGTAGCTCATGATGTTGATGTTCATGTTTTCTTTGAGGAAGTTCAGTTCCCACTTGATTTGCTTATCTTCCAAGTTGATTTGGTCGAACGATTCCGTATCCATGAACGTATGCTCTTTGCCGCTAGCATACAGGTACTGCATTTGACGGTTTTCGATGTGAGCGCGGCTCACGTTCTCACCGGCGCGGAACGTGCGCTCGACGGTGTTGCCGTTGCGCAGGTTTTTCAGCTTGGAGCGGACGAAGGCAGCGCCTTTACCCGGTTTAACGTGCTGGAAATCGACAACGGTGAACAAATCACCCTCTACTTCAATGGTTAAGCCTGTTTTAAAATCGTTAACTGAAATCACTACAAAAACCTCCCTAAAATGTGAGCAGACGACAGTGCCTCAAGCCTTGAAAGAATCGGTCTCCAGATCATCCGGACGGACCTATCCTTGCCTTCGCCTTGGTTTATGCCGCTACCAAGTTGCATAAAGTTATGGTATCACAATCAAGTCTTTGCTGGATTGTGTTAACCTCCGATTGCCTGTTTCCGTGATGACGATATCGTCCTCGATCCGGACGCCGCCGAAGCCTGGCAAATAAATGCCGGGTTCCACGGTAACCACCATGCCTGGAGCCAGTACAACATCGCCCTGCACCGACAGCCGCGGTGCTTCGTGAACTTCCATCCCGAGCCCGTGACCGGTACCGTGGCCGAAATGATCGCCGTAGCCGTAACGCTTGATCGTATCGCGTGCGACGGCATCCGCTTCCTTGCCGGTCATTCCCGGCTTGATGCGCTCGAGCGCTTCCATTTGCGCTTCGAGAACGATCTTGTAAATGTCGCGGTGCTTATCCGTCGGTGTGCCGACGATGACGGTACGGGTAATGTCGGAACAATAGCTTTTGTAATAGGCTCCGAAATCGAGCGTTACAAATTCGCCAGTCCCGATGATCTTGTCGCTGGCTTTGCCGTGCGGCAGCGCAGAACGCTCGCCGGAAGCGACGATCGTCTCGAACGAAGTCGAAGTAGCGCCATGCTTGCGCACGAACATTTCGATTTCGAGTGAAATGTCCAGCTCTTTGACCCCGGACTTCAGCAGCCCGAGAACGTGGACAAACGCACGGTCCGCCAGATCGGCCGCCTGCTGCATGACGGCGATCTCCCCGTCGTCCTTGATCATGCGGAGCAATTCGACCAGCCCGCCGGTCGGTACGAATTCGATCCCGCCGAGCGCTTCGGCATAGTTGCTGTAGGTGCCGTAGCTGAGGTCGGTTTGCTCGAAGCCAAGCTTGGCAATGCCCCATTTGCGAAGCAGATCGTGAATCGATTCCACGACCTTGGGTCCGTGTTCGACGATCTCGTAACCGGCCGCTTGCTCCGATGCTTGTGTCACGTAACGAAAGTCGGTCAGCAGGACGGCCCGATCGGCCGTAATGAGCACGTAGCCTGCAGATCCGGTGAAGCCCGTCATATATTTCCGGTTCGTCGCATTCGTTATGAGCAGCGCCGGCAATCCTTTTTGTTCCAAAAGGCTGCGCAGCCGCCCGATTCGTTGTTGCTGCATTTGCTATCCCTCCGCGCTATCAATATACTGGACTAGCGCACGCAAGCCCAGCTCGTAGCTGTTCGCGCCGAAACCCGCGATTTGGCCCACGGCTACCGGGGCGATTACTGATACGTGGCGGAAAGCTTCCCTTTTATGAATGTTCGAAATATGTACTTCAACCGTCGGGATGCCTACAGCGCTGATGGCATCGCGGATCGCATAGCTGTAATGCGTGAACGCTCCCGGATTGAACAAAATCCCGGCTTTCTGCCCATAAGCGGCATGAATGCGGTCGATTAGATCACCCTCGTGATTCGACTGATAGCACTCCAATTCGACGCCGAGCTCCTCCGCCAGCTTGGTAAGCCTGTCCGTTATCGTCTGAAGCGACAAGCTCCCGTAGACGCCAGGCTCCCGGACGCCAAGCATGTTCAAATTCGGCCCGTTCAACAACAAAATGTGCCTCATCCGTGAAACCTCCCAACCTGATAAATCCGCACACACTTAGCCATTTTACCATAACCTTCCCCGGTTTGAGAACTTTTTTTTGCGGGCTTAGGCGGCCAAATAAAGCGGTTTTACCAATGTTTAGGCGATACGAATTGCACACCAACGCACGCAGAAGTGGGGACCATCTGCAAGCCACGAGAAATCATGTTAGTTCCGGTTCGTCCCGGCCGTCGGCAAACGGCTCTCGCTCCCGCTCGTCCGTAAATTCGAAGGTGATCGAATAACCGATAAACAATCCCCACACCACGAACAGGCACGCTTGAGTTATCACCGTGTTCAGATCCAGATAGGCGATCCAATCCATCATCCCGTTGACCGGCCCGACCAGCAGGAACAAGAACGCCCACCAGGCGACACCGTATCCGATTCCGTACCACGGGCCGAACGCTTTGGCGAATAACATCGTATACAATAAAGCGGCAACGACGGACAGGGCGATAAATGCCAGCCACCCCAGCAAATATCCCCGCCATGTCATCAGGTATGAATGCTTGTAATAGGGCTCGAGCAAAAATCCCGGAGATAGCGAAGTAAAATGAAAATAGTTGGCGAGCATTTGAACCCCGCCCCAGATCAACCCGGCGAAAAAACCGATATATACCGCGAAATTCCATCGATTCGTACGAGGCTTCCTATCGCTTCGGCGATTCATGCCCAAATCCCTCCTCGATTTCAGATATCCACTAGTATGTGCAAAAGTTCCACCGATAAACAAGTGGCAATATGACTGCGGATTCGCTAAAATACAGATATGGCATCATTCATCGTTATTTATTCATAGTAGAAGAAGGTGTATTGTATTGTCGGAAAAGAATCAACCAAATGCCGTTTATGGCGGCCAAGCCGTGATTGAAGGCGTCATGTTTGCCGGCCAGAAGGTGAACGTTACGGCGGTGCGCCGAAAAGATAATACTATCCATTATCTTGAGGTTCCCAGAAAAGAAATCGGCTGGGTCCAGACGTTGAAGAAAATCCCGTTGATCCGGGGAATTGTCGGTATTGTGGAAGCGAGCGCCAAAGGGGCACAGCACTTGAATTTTTCGGCGGAGGTGTTTGCCGAGGAAGAAGGTGTGGTTAAGGAAGAGAAGAAGGAATCGCTGACCGGCAGAATTTCCATGATTCTCGGTGTGGCGGTCGTCGGGATTTTGTCCTTTTTGTTCGGCAAGTTCGTGTTCACGCTTGTTCCGCCGACCATCGAGCAGATGCTGTTCGGGGGGTTATTCCAGAACCAGATTGGGCATAACCTGCTCGAAGGCTTGATCAAGATCATTTTGCTTGTCGGGTATATTTATTTTATTTCGCTTACGCCGATGATCAAACGTTTATTTCAATACCACGGAGCCGAACATAAAGTCATTAGCGCTTACGAGGCGGGCCTGGAGCTGACCGTCCAGAACGTGCAAAAATTCAGCACGCTGCATTACCGGTGCGGCAGCAGCTTCATCGTCTTTACGGTCCTCGTCGGCGTCGTCATTTACTCGTTCTTTCAATACGATTCGTTCCTGGAGCGGATCATTCAACGGATCGTGCTGCTTCCGCTTGTGATCGGCGTATCCTACGAAGTTTTGCGGTTCACCAACAGCCTGCGGGACATTCCGGTGCTTCGTTTCCTCGGCTATCCCGGCCTGTGGCTGCAATTGCTTACGACCAAAGAACCGGACGATTCCCAAGTGGAAGTATCCATCGCCTCCTTCAACCGGATGCGGGAGCTCGACCGGCAAATTTAACATAAAGACAAGGAGGGGTCCTGCATGAGAAACCGCAACAGCACGGTCGCTTACGTGATTTTCGGCTTGATCGCCATCGGGATACTGGCCAGTGTTCTCTCCAATCCTGGCACCTTTATTATCCCGATTCTCGTATTCGGCGTGATTTTCTTCCTGTACAAGTTCCCGCCGAACCGCTGGAGACAACCTAAACGGCCGTCCTCCTCCCGGTTTCAAAAAGGAAAGCGGCGCAATGCCACGTTCCGCGTCATTCAAGGCAACAAGGACAGCTCGGACGAACCGCCCAAATACCATTGATTTTAGTCATCCCTTCAAAGCGGCAGCCTCTCTCAAGAGCGCTCGCCGCTTTTGTTTTTTCAAGCCTTCTTGGAAAAGCGATTCGGCACCCGGCAGACGTGGGTCAAATAGTTGTGCTTGTACTCGGTCATCTTCCATTGCGAGAAAAAGGCATGCGTCGCCCGCTGTCCGGATTCGAACAGCTTCAGGCTCTGCTCGGCCGGTATGTCGAAATCAGTGATGCTGACGCCGAGCGTTGGAATTTTTACTGTACGGAACCGGTTCGTCTCTTGGATATAACGGTCGTCGTGCGCCTCCAGCATGGTCGAGAACAAGGCCCGCATCATGCTGAGAGGACCGTGAATGGCGTTCGGCTGCCCTGTGCCGCGGCCCACCATTTGGAAGCCGATGGTCGGGATCATCTGATCGATCGGCGGAGCTTCCGTCGAATCGAAAATCCACAGCGGAAAGTTGCTCAGCAGTCCACCGTCCACGATGTACACGAACTGGTCGATGAATTTTTCTCCGGGGAGACGGTGCTCTAACGATTTACGTATGACCACCGGATCGAAGAAGTAAGGAATCGACGTGCTCATCCGAACGGCTTTCGCGATCATGAACCGGCGGGGATCGATGCCGTAATGGGCGATGTCGTCCGGCAGGACGAGCAATTTGCGGCTGGAGATGTCGGAAGCGATAATGCGAAGCTGATTCGGCTTCAGATCGCCGAACGTGCGGATGCCCTTGGCCAGCAGCAGCTTATGGATCCAAAGCTCCAGCGCTTCTCCGGAATACAAGCCTTTCTTGATAAACAAACGGGCCAACGGTCCGACCAGCTTCGTATCGAAGATCCTGGAGCGCTGCAGGAACGCGCGAAAAGGCGTCGCCTCGATAATCTCCTTCAGCTCGTCCGCACGGTATCCCGCTGCAACCAACGAGGCGACGATGGCCCCGGAGGACGTCCCCGCCACCTGATGAAACGAATGTCCGAGCTGCTCCACCGCCGACACGGCTCCCGCGAGCGCGATTCCTTTCACGCCGCCGCCTTCAAACACCGCATTGATTCTCACCCCGCATCCCCTCTTTCCGCAAAGTCTCTCCAAGAGTATGTATGAGGCGACGAATTGTCCCTATGCCTGGAAAAGAAAAAAGCCTCCGATTCTCGGAGACTTACGATTCTTCCAGCTCTTTCTTAAGACCCAGCAGCTCTTCGCTGCGGGTAGTGTCGCGCTTGAAATATTCAACCAACGTCTCGATGCATGTGATAGAATCCCAGCTCAAGTGATGCTCGATGCCCTCGACGTCCTTGTAAATATTTTCTTCCGCTACGCCGATCATCGTCAAGAACTCTTCCAGCAGATGATGGCGGTCTACCAGCCGTTTGCCGACCTTTTGCCCTTTCGACGTCAGCACAAGACCGCGGTATTTTTCGTAAATTAAGTAGTTGTCTTTGTCGAGCTTCTGAATCATTTTCGTCACCGAAGACGGATGGACCTCAAGTCCTTCGGCAATATCGGAAACGCGCGCGTACCCTTTCTCATCGATTAATTTATAAATTCGTTCCAAATAATCTTCCATACTGGGCGTAGCCATTCCGCGTTCCTCCCGTGTTCCATAGACGAATCTCGGTAATTTGATGATACACTGATTGATTTATGCAAAGCAAGACTTTGCTGTGAAGGTCAAAAACTTCATGTGCAGCGCAGCAAATTCCCATGTGTGCGCACCGAGTGAATGAAGCATCCTAAGGCCGTTATAAGCGTTTTTAACTATATCACAGCCGCATTGCGTAAGCAAGTCGGATACGATTCGTACCACCAGGAGGGATCTCGCACATGGCCACGGAGCTGCTCGCACCCCCTATCCGCCAGACGCAGGTGTTTGTCCCGGAGCTCGTCTATTTTGAGCCCGACGCCTTGGACTACCCCAAAGGCAAGCGAATCCATGAATGGGCGCTGAAGGAAGGACTTCCGATCCGCATGACGACCTCCCATAACCGGATTACGAACCTTCCGGGCGAGAGCGACTTGGAGAAATACCGGATCGCCAAACGGACGCTGGTCGTCGGAATCCGCAAAACGCTCAAATTCGACACGTCCAAGCCGTCGGCCGAGTATGCGATCCCGATAGCGACTGGTTGTATGGCGCACTGCCATTACTGCTATCTGCAGACGACGCTCGGAGCGAAGCCTTATATCCGGGTCTATGTCAATACCGACGATATTCTGAAGCAGGCCAAGCAGTATATTGAAGAAAGAGCGCCGGAAATTACCCGTTTCGAGGCAGCCTGTACGTCCGACCCTGTAGGCCTTGAGCATATCTCGGGTTCACTGAAGGAATACATCGAATTTATGGGGCGGGAACCGATGGGCAGGCTTCGTTTCGTCACGAAATTTCACCACGTGGAACCGCTGCTGGATGCCAAGCATAACGGCCATACCCGGTTCCGGTTCAGCGTCAATGCCGATTATGTCATCAAACACTTCGAACCCGCGACCTCCAGCTTCTACGAGCGTATCGAGGCGGCAGGCAAAGTAGCCAAGGCAGGCTATCCGCTCGGTTTCATCATCGCTCCCATCATCTGGCATGAAGGCTGGGAGGAAGGCTACGGGGAGCTGCTGCACAAATTGAAAGAGGCCCTTCCTTCGGAAGCGACCTCTGATTTGACATTCGAATTGATTCAACACCGCTTTACGAAAACAGCCAAAACGATTATCCACCAGCGCTATCCGAAGACGAAGCTGGAAATGGACGAAGCCAAGCGGAAATATAAATGGGGCCGATGGGGCCAGGGCAAGTACGTCTACCCCGACGAGCAAGCCACGGCGCTGCGCGAATTCATCAGCGAACGCATTTTCACCCATTTTCCGAAGGCGAAGATCGATTATTTCACCTAAGCTAAGCGTCAACCGATCCAGGAAGGCGTAATGCCCTGCAGCCAGATCGTAATGCGGGTCATTTGATCCGTATACAGCAATACGGCTACGACAAGCATCACGCCTCCACCTACTTTCATCATGGCCGCGGAATACTTCAAGATCCATTTGGTCGATCCGATGAAGAACGCAAGGATGAAGAACGGGATCGCGAAGCCAAGCGAATAAGCGGAAATGAGCGGTAGCCAGGAATTCGGTTCGGTTGCCGCCAGCATCAGCATTGCGGACAGAATCGGGCCGATGCAGGGCGACCATCCTGCGGCGAAGCCGATGCCAATCAGCAGCGAGCCGAGGTAACCGGCCGGCTTCGACTTGATCTGCAGCTTGCGCTCGCGCATGAGCCATTGCGGTTGAAAAATGCCGAGCAGGAACAATCCCATCACAAAGATCATGATCGCCGAAATTTGCCGCAGCAAATCGCGGTAATCCAGGAATGCGTTGGCGATGACGTTCGCCCCGAGTCCCAACGTGTAGAAAATAATGGAAAAACCAAGAATGAAGCTAAGCGTATGGGTAATCAGCTTGAACCGGACTTCTTTGGCACTCTGCTCGTCCTTGAGTTTCCCGACGGAAACGCCGGTTATGTAGGACAAATACGAAGGATACAGCGGCAAGCAGCAGGGCGATATGAAAGAAACGAAGCCTGCCCACAGCGCGATCCAAATGTTAAGCTCCACGGCTACCGTTCACCATCCTTTTACCTCTTTGTTCTTACAAACGAAGTCCCCGTTTTACCGTTAAAATGCCGACAAGTATCGCGATCAACAGCAGCACAACCGTCGCTCCCGGCGCCAAGTCCCATATGCCTGCGGAGACAAGTCCGGCAATGACCGCAAGCTCGGAGAACAAAATCGACCAGAAGATCGAATGCTTGAAGCTTCGGGCGACGAGCAGGCTGCAGGCAACCGGAATCGTCAGCAGCGAGGAAACGAGCAGCGCCCCGACGATTTTGATCGAGACGCTGATAACCAGCGCCGTCAGCATCGTGATCATAATATTATAGAAGCGCAGCGGCAGGCCGCTCACGCCGGCCGCGTCTTCGTCGAAGAAGAGCAGAAACATTTCTTTGTAATTGATGAGCACGAACGCCACGACAATAGCCGCAACGCCGCCGACGACCCAAAGGTCGGTACTGTCCAGCGTGTAAATGCTGCCGAAGAAGTAGCTCATGACGTTGATGTTGAAGCCTTTGCCGATTGTAAACAGCAAGGTGGCAAGCGCAACGCCGCCCGACATAATAATCGCAATCGATAGTTCGGCGTAGGTCTTGTACGCTTTGCGCAGCCGCTCGATGCCGAACGAGGCCAGCAAGGCGAACAACAGCCCGACGCCCAGCGGGTATACGTTGATCAAAAATCCGAGCGCGACCCCCGCGATCGATACGTGCGCAAGCGTATCTCCGATCATCGACAAGCGGCGCAGCACCAGAAATACGCCCATAAGCGGAGCGGTCAAGCCGATGAGCAAGCCGCCGATCAACGCCCGCTGAAAAAAGTATTCGGTAAAGATGTCCAAAACCAGTTCTCTCCTATCTGCCCGCTGCATCCTGCCGTCGTTGTACGGTCAGGGTTAAACTTCAATCGTCTCTCTAAGCTGCTGCATCGAGTGAGTCAGATCGGTTTCGCGGCAATTTTCCGGCTCGTGCGTATGCTTGACATAGAACGATAGGCCGCCGCTCTTCTGCACCGAGTCCTCCCCGAGATACGATTGTATCATATCCATATCATGCGTTACCATGATAAACGTGATGTGATGATGCTGATGCATGTGCCGGATCATGCGGAAAAAGCCAGCCTGCGTCTCGGCGTCGATACCGACCGTAGGCTCGTCCAGAATAAGCAGCTCCGGATTGTTAATTAACGCCCGGGCAAGGAATACCCGCTGCTGCTGGCCACCGGACAATTGGCCGATCCGCCGGTCCGCCAAGTCTTCGATACGCATCGCGTAGAGTGCGTCGTCCGCTTTGCTGCGCTCCTGCTTGCTCAGCCGGCGGAACATATTCTTTTTGCCGAACAGTCCGGAGGTCACGACTTCGCGGACCGTAGCCGGAAACAGCGGATTCAGCGCATTTTTCTGCGGTACGTACCCGACGCGCTCCCAGTCGCGAAATTGGTCGATCGGCTGACCGAACAGACGGATTTCGCCGCGGACCGGCTTCAGCAGCCCGACGATCATCTTTAGCAGCGTCGTTTTGCCGGCGCCGTTGGAACCGACCAATCCGACGAAATCGCGCTCCAGGATCGAGAAATTCAAGCCGCTGATCACGGGTTTATTTTCATAAGAAAAAAAGATGTCATCGATCGTGACGATCTGTTGATGACATCCAAAGCGAGCATTCGTTTGCATGGCAAAGCTCCTTATACAGAAGGTCTCCCTTCTATTGTAATGCTTTTATTAAATTATTCAAATTGTTTTCCATCAGGGACACATAATCGTCACCCTTCTTCGCCTGCTCTTCGGTCAACCCTTCGATCGGGCTGAGGACAAGCGTTTCGACTCCGGCGTCCTTCGCAAGCGTCTTGGCCAATTTGTCGGACACGAGTTCCTCAAAGAATATATATTTGACTTGGTTGTCTTTAATGAATTGCAAAATATTTTTCATATCCTTGGATGTCGGTTCGGCATCCGGGGCAAGCCCCATAATCGCTTTCTGGTTCAGTCCGTAGGCTTTGGCCAAATACGCGAACGATTGATGCGTCACGACAATGTCCTTCTTGGACACCTTGGCAAGCTCGCTCTTGTACTTGCCGTCCAACTGGTCGAGCCGGTCGGCGAGCTTCTTGAAGTTCGCTTCGTAATCCGCTTTGTGTACTCCGTCGACTTGGATCAGCGCATCTTTGATATTGACGGCCAACTGCTTGGCATTGGCCGGGCTCAGCCATACGTGCGGGTCCGTATTGCCATGATCGTGGCCGGGCGCGTCTTTGCCTTCTTCTTTCTTCGCGTCGTGGCCATCCCCGTGTTCCTCTCCCGTGCCGGGAAGCAGCTCGATGCCGCGGCTGGCTTCGACCACAACAGTCTTACTGTCCTTCTTCAAGCTGTCGAGCGTATCCTGCACCCAACCTTCGAAGCCGGCGCCCAAATAGACGAACAGATCCGATTTAGTCAAATTCTGAATGTCGCGGCCTTTCGGCGACCAATCGTGGGGCTCGACGCCGGCCGGCACCAGATTCACGACATTGACGTGATCTCCGCCGATTTTGGAGGCAAAATCATATAACGGATAAAAGCTGGCTACGATATTGATCTTGCCGTTCACAAGCGCAGGCTGCGAACGTCCCCCGCAAGCGGACAGCAATGTGGATAGCAGCAAAACCAGGATGACGGGAAGGACGGCCCGTTTGATGAATGTTCGCTTCATGAGATGATACCCTCCGAGACGTAAATCGTAATTTTTTTCATTAACAACGACGATTATACGCCCCGCCCATTCGCTTGTCAACGGTAAATGTAGAAATTACGATAAAGCCAAAAATACCCCTTTGCGCCTCATGTTGGCAAAGGGGTATTTCGATCTATACGGTTATAAGCTACTCGACACGAACCGCTTGCTGCTGGGCTTTCAAGCATAGTTCGGCCGCTTTGAAGGCATGCTCCTGCGTCATCGCGGTTTCCGTCCGGTGGATGCAGTCGAGGATCAACTGCCCGAAGAACGGATAGCCGACTTCGCCGTGAACGGAGAAATGCCGCTCGCCTTCCTTGTTCACCAGGTACACGTGGTCGCCCTGCTTATCCCGGGCGATATCGATATATTTGCGCAGCTCGATGTACCCGTCCGTGCCGACGATGAGCGTCCGGCCGTCGCCCCAGGTACCCAGGCCGTCCGGCGTCAGCCAGTCGACGCGGAAATAGAAGGTCGCGCCGTTATCGCCAGTCAGCGTGGCGTCTCCGAAGTCTTCCAGCTCCGGGTACGGCTTGTTGTTATAGTTGGCTACCCGGCTGCTGACGACGGTGGCGTCCTTCGCGCCGGTGTAGAACAAGAACTGCTCGATCTGATGGCTGCCAATGTCGCACAGGATGCCGCCGTACTTCTCCCGCTCGAAAAACCACTGCGGACGGGTCGGCGCGTTCAACCGGTGCGGACCCCAGCCCATCACGTGCACGACGCGGCCGATGGCGCCCTTCTGAATCAATTCTCCGGCGAACACGGCACTTTCCACATGCAGCCGTTCGCTGTAATAGACCATGTACTTCCGGCCCGTTTCCTTCACTTTCGCACGGGCGGCTTCAAGCTGCGATAACGCGGTGAATGGCGTCTTGTCGGTAAAGTAGTCTTTTCCCGCGCTCATGACACGAACCCCAAGCGCTCCGCGCTCCGAAGGAACGGCCGCTGCCGCTACGAGTTGAATGCTCGGATCGTGCAGGATCTCTTCCTCCGAAGCCGCGGCCTTGGCTTGCGGGTACCGCTTAACGAACGCTTCGACTTTCACCGGGTCCGGGTCGTAGACGGCAACCAAATCGGCTCCCGCTTCCATCAGGCCGTTGCACATCCCGAAAATATGGCCGTGATCCAGCCCTATCGCGGCAAAAGCGAATTCGCCCGGCTTCACGACCGGATTCGGTTTCCCCTGCGGCGCGTAATTCATTCCGTCGTTCTTCTGCATACAAGAAGCCTCCCACCATGGTATCTATCGATTGTTCACGTGAACAACCCTTATTTTACCACAGATCCGTTCGGAATTGAATCGGAAACTGTCGCGAGAGTCAACCGGTCCCCTTGCGATGCGGCCAAAATCATGCCCTGCGACAATTCGCCGCGCAGCTTGACCGGCTTCAGGTTCGTGACGCAGATGACTTTGCGGCCGACCATTTGCTCCGGCGTGTAGTATTTGGCGATGCCGGAGACAACTTGGCGCTGCTCGTAGCCGAGATCAAGCTGCAGCTTCAGCAGCTTGTCGGCGTTCTTCACCGGCTCGGCGGCAATCACCTCGGCCACTCGCAGGTCGACCTTGAAGAAATCGTCGATCGAGATTTCAGGCGAAGGCTCCGGCGCCGGTACGGCAGCCGTTTCCGTTTTCGCGTCCGCAGCCTTTGGTTCTTCGGATTCCGCCGCAGGAGCCGTTCCGCCACTCATCGATTCGGCGATGAACGCGATCTCCTTGTCCGCCTCCAAGCGCGGGAACATCGCTTCGCCCTTCGCCACGCGCGTGCCGGCAGGCAGCGTTCCGAAGGCATGCACCGTGTCCCATACGGTGAGCGGACCGGCTTCGATGCCAAGCTGCTGCCACATGCGGCGCGGCGTTTCGGGCATGAACGGCTGGAGCAGCACGGACGAGATGCGCAGCGATTCAGCCAGCACGTACAGCACGGACCCGAGCGTCTCCTGCTTCGTCTCGTCTTTAGCAAGATTCCACGGCTGCGTCTCGTCGATGTATTTGTTCGTGCGGCTGACTAGCTGCCAGATCGCGGAGAGCGCTACGGAAAACTCCATTTTCTCCATTGCTTCCTCGACTTTGGCGACTGTCGCTTCGGCCGTCTCTAGTACCGCAGCGTCGAATTCGGTCGCTCCGGCAACGTACGGCTGTACCTCGCCCCCAAAATATTTATCGATCATCGCCACGGTCCGGCTGAGCAGATTGCCGAGGTCGTTCGCCAGATCGAAGTTAATCCGCTCTACGAAGCTTTCCGGCGTAAATGTGCCGTCAGAGCCGAACGGCACTTCCCGCATCAGATAATAGCGGAGCGCATCAAGGCCGTAACGGTCGATCAAGGTGACCGGGTCTACGACGTTGCCTTTGGATTTGGACATTTTGCCGTCCTTCATCAGCAGCCAGCCGTGGCCGATGACCTTCTTCGGCAGCGGCAGACCGAGCGCCATCAGCATCGCCGGCCAGATGATCGTATGGAAGCGCACGATCTCCTTGCTCATCAGGTGCACGTCCGCCGGCCAGTACGTTTGGTAGTGGCTGTCATCCTCGCTGCCGTAGCCGAGGGCCGTAATATAGTTCGACAGCGCGTCGATCCAGACGTAGATCACGTGCTTCGGATTGCCCGGTACGCGGATGCCCCAGTCGAACGTCGTCCGGGAGACGGCCAAATCCTCCAGACCGGGCTTGATGAAGTTGTTGATCATCTCGTTGCGGCGGGATTCCGGATGAATGAACTCCGGGTGCTTCTCGTAATGCTCAACCAGCCGGTCGGCATATTTGCTGAGCCGGAAAAAGTAGCTTTCTTCCTTCACCCATTCCACCGGCCGTCCACAGTCCGGACATTTGCCGTCGACCAGCTTGTTTTCGAGGAAAAACGACTCGCAAGGCGTACAGTACCAGCCTTCGTAATGGCCGAGGTAAATATCGTCCTGTTCCATCAGCTTCGTGAAAATTTTCTCAACGGCCTGCTTGTGACGCGCGTCGGTCGTACGGATGAAATCGTCGTACGAGATGTCGAGCTTTTTCCACAGGTCCTTGATTCCGGCGACGATGTCGTCCACAAACTGCTGCGGCGTCTTGCCCGCCTCCTGCGCCTTGCGCTCGATCTTCTGCCCGTGCTCGTCGGTGCCCGTCAAGTACATGACGTTGTACCCGCGCAGCCGCTTGTACCGGGCCATGACGTCGCCCGCCACCGTCGAATACGCGTGGCCGATGTGCAGCTTGTCGCTCGGGTAATAAATCGGCGTCGTGATATAAAAGCTTTTGTTGGTTTCAGACATGTTCCAATGACCTCCTAATGAATTGAAAATGCAAAAAAGCACTCATCCCTATGGGACGAGAGCTTCGAACTCACGCGGTACCACCCAACTTCCCCCGTTCGGACGCATGGCAAACCAAAGCGCCGTTCGAGGCTTAACGGTCAATCGCTGACCATCCGTTAACGCCGGAGCTACGATGACAGCTTACCGCCTGTGGCCGGATTCGACCGTGAGCATGGCTCGCCCTCATATCCTCCCGGACCATCTTCCTTCGCATCGGCCGACCGGTTCTCAGCGTCTCCGGCTCTCTGTGCGGCTTCCGGCAAAGTACTTATCCGTTCATAGGACTATTAAGCCAAATATATCGAAAATGAACCGTCCGTGTCAAGGGACATGATCCACTCCCCCGGGATGGAACGGATGGCACTTGCAGATCCGTTTCACCGTAAGCCACGAGCCGCGGGCCGCACCGTGCTTCTCCAGCGCTTCCAGCGCGTAGGCGGAGCAGGTCGGGTAAAACCGGCAGGTCGGCGGTTTCAACGGCGAAATCCATTTGCGGTAAAAGCGGACGCCTCCTTGCAGTACCCGTTTCACGATGGGCGCGGCCCCTTTCTCAGCTAGTTTCTATCATCATGCCTGAACGAGGGAGACGGTGTCAAATAGAAGCGATTAGGCAACAGAAAAAAGATCTGCGCCGCTTCCATCTTGGAGATGGGACGGGCAGACCTTTGCGGGCTTGGTTTAGAGCAGCTTGCGACTAGCTGCTCTTCTTCGTTGGCTTGTTCGCTTTTGGCTGTTGCTTCTTCGCCTGCTTGCTTGCCTTCTGTTCCTGCTTCTTCGCTTGAATCTCCTTGGCGAGCTCTTGGGCGGTTTTGCCTTCGGTGGAAATGCCCAGCTTCTCCGCCTCGGCTTTCCGTTTAGCCAGCGTATCGGTCCGCTTCTGTGCGGCGAGCGCCTTATGCTTCTCCTGGATGGCCGCCTTCAATTCCTTTGCCGTTTTGCCCTCGGTTGCGATCCCGAGACCCGATGCCGTCTTTTGCAGCTGCGCGAGCTGCTCGGCCTGCTGCGACGCTTTGGTTGGCTTATGCTGAACCTTGGTCTCCTTCGCAGCAGTCTGGTTCGGCTTCTGCGCGGCAGCCGGCGCAGCGCTTGCGGAGACCGCCCCGCCAAGCAGCATGGCGCAGGCAATGCCGACTGATACGAGCTTGTTCATCTTCATGGTCATTTCCTCCTACAGCCTATGGTCGTATGTAGTGTTGCAAGAAAAATGTACCATGGATTTATTACATAACTATGACAAGACCGGATCGCCTACCGCAGCTTCTCCAGCCTGTTGCGAAGCGCCTGCATCGGCGACAGCACCCGAGCGCCGGACGAAGCTTCGGCCCGTGCGGCCGCATCCGTCATCGACAATTGAGCTGCCGCGACCGGGGCAGCTGAATGATGTATCAGGCCCATCAGAAACGCTTCAACCAGCCCCGCATACGCCGCTTCCTGTCCTTGCAGCAGCAGCTCGAAGCAGCCCGGGTCGGACACCGCCGTCTGCGCCTTGAACGCTCTGCCCTGCAGCTTGGCGTGAGCATGCAGCCGCTCCATCGTTCCTTTTACAGTGGCCGGGTTCGTGAAGGCGACGACCGCCTCGTCCCCGAGCTTCAGCAGCTCGTCAAACCACGGCTCGTCGATCGCGATGATCGGAATGCCGCCCGTCGCTTCGAGCGCTTGTTCCAAGGGCGACAGTGCAGCGATATAATTGGTGCATGTGATGACGATGGTGTCCACCCCGCAGCCTGCGATCCATTCCAACTGGCCGTGCAACTTTGTTTGTACCTGCCGCGCCTCCGCTTCGGATGCCGCCGCCCGGGTCAACCAATGGATCGCGCCAGGATCGACAAAGTGCAGGCAGGAAAAAGCCTCGCGATCCAGGCCTTCCTCCAAATACCGGATATTTGAATGATGCGCATGCAAGCAGCCCAGCCGCTTTACCGCCATGACAACCGCCTCCCTATTGAGCCCAAGCTTTTTTCATAGCTTAGCGGCAATTCCATGAACGGTCAACGGCTTATTTCCGGGCCCTGCAGCAGCTTCTGAGCCTGAGCCGCCTTCTAAGCGTCCTGCCGCAGAGGCTCCTCTTCCGTCTGTGCGGCGGCGTTCCGACCGGCGATCGCATTCCCGCGGCTCCAGCCCTCCCGCTTAAAATCGATCATCATGCCCGCTCCCAGCGCCGTGCAATCCTGCGGCTCCGCCGCCAGATGGACGGGGACGCTGGTCTCCGCCTGAATCCGCTCGACCAGCCCGTGAAGCAGCGAGCCGCCTCCACATAGAAGAATGCCCCGCTCCACCACATCCCCGGCAAGCTCCGGCGGACAGTGCTCCAGCGTCACCCGAATCGCGTCCAAAATGGTCGCCAGAAAATCGTCCATCAGTCCGAAAATTTCGCCGGAGGTCAAGCGGAGCGACCGGGGCAAACCATCGATCAGATCCCGCCCCTTAATATCGATGGCCTTGTCCTTCTGCCGCTCGACGACCGACCCGATCTGCTTCTTGATCTCCTCCGCGGTCCGTTCGCCGATTGCCAGAT
The DNA here is from genome assembly GCF_000722545.1 of Paenibacillus tyrphae. Classification (GTDB taxonomy): domain Bacteria; phylum Bacillota; class Bacilli; order Paenibacillales; family NBRC-103111; genus Paenibacillus_G; species Paenibacillus_G tyrfis. The sequence goes on along the minus strand of NZ_JNVM01000009.1, from coordinate 77,670 downwards.
TGTACGTCTTTTTGACGTATTCGATGATATCCTGATCGAGCGACATCCCTGCGCGCCGCACCGTATGGCTGACGACGATACCTCCGAGCGACAGCACGGCTACTTGACTCGCACCACCGCCGATATCGAGCACCAGGCTGCCGATCGGCTGGTCGACCGGAAGCCCGGCCCCAAGCGCCGCGGCAAGCGGCTCTTCCACGGCTACCGCCTTCTTGGCGCCTTTATGCACCATCGTCTCTTCGACGGCGCGCTTTTGCACGTTCGTGATGCCGCACGGCACCGATATGTACACTTGCGAGCTGCGGAACCAGGGAGCCCGACCTTGAATTTTTTTAATAAAATGCTGAAGCATCACGCTCGTAATGTCAAAGTTGGCGATCACCCCGTCCATCAGCGGATAAATGATGTCGATATTGCCCGGGGTCCGACCGATCATCGCCTGCGCTTCCGTACCGGCCGCCACCATCTCGCCCGATTCCTGCCGGATCGCCACCACGGACGGCTCCCGCAGCACAATGCCTTTCCCGTGCTGGTAAATCACCGTATTCGAAGTTCCCAAATCAATGCCGTACAGCGTATCAAATCGCTTTAACATGTTGTCTTCCTCCTTCGTGTATTGCGTTCTGAGCCGCCGGCAGCCGGAACTCGAATACGGTTCCTTGGCCGACTTCGCTGCGGACGGTAATCGTCCCGCCATGAAGCTCTACCAGCTCCCGGACGATAGCCAGTCCGAGCCCGGTACCGCTGCTTTTCTTGCTCCGCCCGCGGTCCACCTTAAAAAAGCGCTCCCAGATCATCTCCTGATCGTCGGGGGAAATCCCGATGCCGGTATCCGCCACTTGAATCATAAGCAGCTCGTTTTCCACACGGGCGCTCAGCAAGATTTTGCCGTTTTCCGTAAATTTCGCGGCATTCTTCACTAAATTTTTCATAATTTGCTCGAAGCGGTCCCGGTCCGCATACGCGTCCGGCAGTCCCTCTTCCAACCGCATTTCGATCGTCGTGCTGCGCTCGGCGGCTTCCGGTCCGAACATGGCGGCCACGTGCGCAAATAACTGCCGCACGTCCACCGGGCTGCGGGACAAGGCGATCTCGTCGTTTTCCAGCTTGATCAGATCGGCGATGTCATCCACCAAACGGTTCATATGAAGCGTTTCTTTATAAATGATGTCGTAATATTTCGGCTTGGCCGCATCGTCGATCAGATCGTCCTGCAGCGCCTCCAGGAACCCTTGCATGGCCGTTAGCGGCGTCCGCAGCTCGTGGGATACGTTCGCCAGGAAGTCCTGGCGGATTTGCTCCTGCTTGCGCTTGTCTTCGTCCGTCCGCTGCAGCTTGTCCGCCATCTGATTGATGGTGGCGGCCAACTCTCCGATTTCGTCGTTCGACGAAATCTCGATCCGCTCGCCGTAATCTCCATGCCCGATGCGCAGCGCCAGCTTGTCGATCCGCCGCAGCGGCCGGGAGATGGACCACGACAAATACGACGCCGTCGTCGCCGACAGCAGCACGCCCACAAGCGTGACCCATAGGATCGTTTCCCGCATTAACGTGATCGTTTCGTTCATTCCGGCGACCGAGGCGTGCAGCACGATTCCTCCGTATACTTCATTGTCCTTGCCCCACGGGACGATGACGGACAGCATCGATTCCTTGAGCCCCTCGAACCGCGGCTCGTTCAGCAGCGCCTCTTCGCCGTTCAATACTTTGCGGACGACGGCAGGATCGACGGATTTGCCGACGTACACCTCGTCCTTGCTGGAGGTGGCGGCGATTTTGCCGGTGCGGTCGAACAGCCAGATGCGCGCGTCGAACGTCTGGTCGAAGAACAACAGCTGCTCCTTGACGCGATCGTCCGGGACGTCGACGGCTTGAACCGCCAGATTGACCCGCTTCGCCTTGCGCAGCAGCTCTTCCTTTTGCGAATCGACGATATAACCCTTGGTCAGCAGCGAAAGCAGAAACCCGACGACGCATAGGCCCAGCAGCATGGTGAACATATGTCCGAACAGCAGCCGGCGGAAAATGCTTTTGCCGATGCCAGGCATTATTCCTGGACCTCGAATTTATACCCTACGCCCCACACCGTATGAATACATTCGCTCCGGTACGGGAGCAGCTTCTCCCTTAATTTTTTCACATGCACGTCGACCGTACGGATATCCCCGATAAACTCGTAGCCCCACACCTGCTCCAGCAGCTGCTCCCGCGTATACACCGTCCCCGGCGAACGAGCCAGATGCGTCAGCAGATCGAACTCCTTCGGGCGAAGCACGATTCGCTCCTCCCCGGCCAGCACCTCGCGGCGCTCCGTGCTGATCGAGAGCCCCTCGAACGTAATGGAGATCGGTTCATCCTGTTCTCCCGGCGATTTGCGGCGCTGCATCCGGCGGAAGATCGCCTTGATCCGCGCCACGAGCTCCCGCGGACTGAACGGCTTCGTGACGTAATCGTCGGCGCCGAGCTCAAGCCCGAGCACCCGGTCGAATTCTTCCCGCTTCGCCGTAAGCATGATGACGGGAATATCGAACCTTTTCAAAATTTGGCGGCATGCTTCGAAACCGTCCATCTTCGGCATCATGACGTCGAGAATGACGATGTCCGGCGCTTCCTTCTCGACAAGCTCAAGCGCCTCCTCGCCGTCCTGCGCCTCAATCATGCTAATGTGCTGCTTTTCAAAATAAAGCCGGATGATCTCCCTGACGTTCGGGTCATCGTCGGCGACCAGTACTTTCCAAGAATTCATGCAGACAATGCTCCTTTTGCCGGTGAAGATACTATAGCATTCTCCCGCCCCCCCTATTTTGCGGGGGGATTAGCCGAAAAAGGAGCCATACGCCTTAACGTTACACGAAAAATTTGAGCAAATGGTGTTCAAAATCGGACCAAACGGTTAAATAACTGTGTCCAAAGCATGAGCGCGCTCATCAAACAGTGAAAAACCCCTAAAAACGGCGTTTTTTATCGAACAGTATTAGGAAATCGGCTTGCGCATTCAAGCCCGTATAAATTGTGTTGTGGAAGGTGACGCCCGTGAGCAGTTCCAAGGATTTCATGCAAAGCCAGCTGAGGAAGTGGAAATCCGCCGCATCCCAGCTCATTTCGACGGAGGGAGAAACCGTCGAGACCGCCGCCATCGAGCTGGAGCCCGAGGTTTACGATAAGTGCAGACGAATGGCCGAAGCCGAACAGACGAGCGTCAGTGCCGTGGTTCACTATATGATCGACCAATATTTTGCCGTGCGGTCCCACGAGATAGCATTTCAAGCGACGATGGAGCAGAAGGAAAAAAATCCGCTGCTGCAGCTCGACGGCTTGACGAAGCGGAAGGAACGGTATACGGGCGAGGAGGTGCATAGCTATGATCGCGCATGATTCCGCAGCCTTGCAGCAGGCGGTCTTTCTGGAACAGTCCGCCCTGATGGCGTTTATGAATCCGGAGGACCCGTATTACTTGAAGGCCCGGTCGCTGTTCTTCGATCTGGACGATATGGACCGGCATTTGGCTACGACGAACTATGTGATCTTCGAAACGCACCAGTGGCTGCGCAATCATTTTGATTATTCGGATGCGCAGTTCTTCTTGAACACGATGGAAAAAGCGGTCCAGCAGGGCGTGCTAACGATCGTGCCGGGAACACCGGAGCTGGAGCGGGAATCGAAGCGGCTCATTATCGATTTTCCGAATTACCGCTTCTCGCTGAGCGAAGCGATGACAGCCGTCGTGATGCTGTCCTGCCAGATGAAACGGATTTTCACCTTTAATCCGAATTATTCGTTCCTGCCCAAGCTGGATCGCGAAATCAAGGTGCTGCCAAGCATTTTGTAACAAAGCAGCGGAAAAAATGAAAAACCTGACGGCCGGCCCGGCTTGGGGCTGTGCGACGTCAGGTTTTCGCTGTTTCAGGAAGACGGAAGCGGGTACTTGTCGAGCTGATGCTCCTCGAAGAATACCGGCGTGCCGGTCCGCCTTGCGGCATAATCGGCAATCTGCTTTCTTAAGTTGGGGTACAGCACGATCTTGTCCAGCTCGGAAAGCGGAATCCACCGCACGCCCGTTTGGTTCGCATCAGGGCTCGCAGGCATTACGGGCGCGGACCCTTCCTTCAGCTTGCAATCGAATATAAGGTGCACGCTGTGCGTGGCGCCATATACGTGATCGCATCGATGCGGGGCGTATTCGTACACGAAGGCCAGCGGTCCGACCTCGACGTCCGCAGCGGCTTCCTCCCGCGCTTCCCGGATCACCGCTTCGGTGACCGATTCCCCGGCTTCGACGCCTCCGGCAGGCAGATTGTAATGAATCCCGTTGGCATCTGTAAATTCAATCAGCAGCACGCTATCGTCCCGGAGGATTAGCGCGCAGGCGCGAACCCGTATCGGATAAGTCACTCCGTTTCTCCTCCCTCCCGTTTCCTCATGCATCTCGTAACTTATGGAATTTTCTGACGAGACACGCTCAAGCGACCGGATAAGCGCAGGCGACGAATCTGGTCGGGCTGCCATGAACAACCCATGTCTATTCGTTTGGCACATGTGGCTTTTTCAGCTTACCACTTCATCGGCATCCGTTTCAAAATTGCTCTTTTTTCTTAGCGTGGCAATACAATCTGATAAGGCATACCCAATTCGTTACATTTACAATCGATAAGACGACAAGCCAGATAATTAGAGATGGCATGGTGGTCCATAATCCGAACCAAGGTAAAAGTCGCCCAGCGGCCAAAACTGTAGTTAGCGGTATAAGGAGCAAGAGAATCAAGATCGGGAACAGTCTCCCGATTGATGAAATAATCAATTTTGCGGTCGTAAAGCCCTTGTTGCTCCTCTTGATACGAAAGTGTGAATATACACCCCAAAGAACCGTCGCAATTACCAGCAGAGTCATTACCGTCTCCATATTTCTGCTGTTTAAGGTAGGAGCTTCGGCCTTTTCGCCCCTTAAGATCCTTGCAATCCCGTCGACAAATGCCCGATAATCTACAAATGTATTTAAACCGCAGTTAAACATCATCGTGATGCCGAGCTGCTGATCCAAATATATCGTTTCTTCCGCCTTATACGTCCAGAAAATTCCGCTATGAGAAATGGTCCGGCCTACATGCTCTTCCTGGTCTGCCATCCACCCCATTCCATACGGGCCGCTCTGGCCGGGTGTATAGTACTCCTCCATCAGCTTGGGGGAAAGAAGATGCCCGTTAGATTGAGCAAGCATCCATTTGACCATATCTTCTGCAGTTGAAACGATACCGGCCGGACCATCAATAAACCATAACGGCTCAGCTTGGCTTACAGGATGGCCAAATAATAGATAATGCCCCCGCGGAATGGCAGGGTTCTCATTGATTTGCCGTGTGGTACTGACGCTGAAGGTACGACTCATACCCAGACGCTCGAATATATTTTTTTCCATGTAGGCGGAGAAGCTCTGGCCGCTTACTTTCTCCACAAGAAGAGCCAAATATTGATAATTCGGATTGTGGTAGATGTAGGTCGTTCCGGGATCATGAACAAGCTTAACCGTGCTCAACGATTCGTTGATCTCTTGCAACGATTGATATTGAGGGAAATGTGTCATGTCGGGATTCGCTTTGTCATTAAGACCGGTTGTCTGGTTCAACAAATTCCGGACCGTAATAGCACGAACACGCTCATCCTTAGGCGTGAGATCTGGAAAGTATGATGCGTATGGCGCGTCAAGGTCGATTCCTCCTTTTTCCACCAACTGCAGGACGGCTAGGGCCGTAAAAGATTTGCTTAATGAAGCAATCGGAAAAGGGGTACTGCCGGTGATACCGCGACCATCTGAAAATGTACCGTAACCTTGCGCATAGAACACTTCTTCGTTATTGGCTATCGCAAGAGCCGCAGCTTTAATATTGTTGACTTTCATGTTTTCTTTGACAAAATCATCGATTTCCTTTAATATTTCGGCTTTGTTTCGAACTTCAATTGCAGAAACAGGTTTAACCAGGATTGACAGCATCAGCAGTACGCAGCTCAAGCATAAAACGAATTTCTTTGTGGCAGTTGTCATAGGAGCACTCCCTTATCGCATGATAAGGAAATGCTAATTGATAATTTCCAACTATTTATCAACCAAAAAACTTGCTGTCACGTTCCCGCCGCCATTGGGGCCGTTTTCTACATTTAGACTTCCTTCATGCTTTTCGCATAATACTTTACAAATATAAAGTCCCAGGCCATGATGCTCATTCACGTCCCACACCTCTCCGCGATAAAAAGGAAACACAGCCTTCTGAAGCGCTTCGTCAGAAAAACCGGCACCGTCATCCGTGACCGTTATGAAGAAAAAGCCCTTGCTAACGCTGTAATGAATACTCACATGGCTGGAAGCATATCGCGCTCCATTAGCTGTCAGATTCTCAAAAACATGCAGCACTAAATGAATATCGACAGCTATTTGTTTCGCATCCGTGGCAACGGACGAGCTGAAAGTTTTACCGCGCTGTCCGAATATTTGTCGAGCACTGTCATTCAACATGGACGTCAGACGCTCTATTTCTATCGTTTGGCTCTGTATCGGTATGTCCTCCAGCTTTTGAATCGAATTCATGGCCTCCGTATAGCTTTCAAGACGCACAATATGTACTTTCATGGTTTGAATCATGTCCAGTAGTTTTCCCTCGGATACATTATTTTGAGGCAGATAGGTAATCAGAAATTCGGAGTATCCTTTTAGGACAGATAGAGGTGTCCTCAGATCATGAGCGAAAATCGCATTGAGCTTCTTGCGTTCCTCAACCGACCGCCAAAGAGCTTTATAATTTTTTTCCAACTGGCCGCGCATTTTTTCAAACACATTGCACAGCTCACCCATCTCATCTTTGCTGTCATAATAAATTTGAAACCCCAAATCGTTCGCCGAAATTTTCTCCGATGCTTTCATCAGTATTTCAAGCGGCTGTTTCAGTTTCCATTTATAAAAAACGCTAGCCATCAGAACGATAGCGACAGCAACAGTTAACAGCACCGCCGCAACGAGTGAAGGCAGCACCCAATCGATTACGGAAGAATGGTCGGCAAAGCGCAGCCGTATGTTTTCCGCCCATTCAAACTCCAGTATGATAACGACCAGAACGATAAGCAGCGTAAGGCAGCATAAAAAGACAAAGGACTGTAGCAGGGTCATACGCTTCAGTTGCAGCAAGCCTATGATTTTCGCCATTTGTATCCTACTCCCCAGACGGTTTCTATCATGTTTTCGCAACCGTGCTCTTTCAGTTTGAAACGAATTCGCCTGATATGTTCCGCGATCACGGCGCTGTCTCCTTCATCGTCGAAACCCCAAACTTTTTCATAAATACGCTCTTTATCAAATACCATTCCGGGATGTGCGGACAGCAGTTCTATAATATCGAACTCTTTTTTGGCCAGCGGAATTTGTACGTCACGAAAGAAAAGAGCACGAGCCGAATAATGAATGACCAAATCGTCATTAAACTTTATCGACGTTTTATTTTGATTTCTCATTTCCCTGCGTAAATGCGCCTCTACCCTTGCCCCCAATTCCAGAATGCTGAACGGCTTCAGAATATAATCATCTCCTCCGGCCTGAAACCCTAATATTTTATCCGCATTCTCAACTCGGGCCGTTAGAAATAAAATAGGGCAGGACACAAAGTGCCGGACTTTCCTGCATACTTCAAGACCATTAAGTTCAGGCATATTGATATCCAGCAAGACTATGTCCGGTTGATTTTCAATTTGCTGCAATGCCTCTCTCCCGTTTTTCGCCGTCATCACGGAATACCCGTTGATTTCAAAGTAATCTGTCAGCAATTTTCGAAGATCAGCTTCATCGTCTATGATCAATACCTTTTTCATATGCAGTCCCTGCTTTCCCAGTCGAATTACCTAAATTCAGCATAACAAAAATCGTTTGGCATCCCAAGCGATGTAACGAGCATATACCGATTACGTTGTAGGGACGATCTTGGATCAGTTAGTCCGCCAGTTAGTTCAACAAAAAATGAAGGACGCTCCCCGCACTTTCGCTTGGGCTGCGTCCTCAACATTTCAAATTGTTCGCCTGTAGAAGCTGAAAACCTGCGCCTACCCGCCGAGTCCCGCCCGGACCATGGAAAGCAGACTCTCCAAACGGTCCGGAGGGCAGGCGACGATATACGGCTCGGGGTTCATACCTTCAAACGGCCGGCCGTCAAAATCGACGACCGCCGCTCCCGCTTCCTTCGCCAGCAGCAGACCGGAATACAAGTCCTCGCCTTCGGAATTGTACAGCACGATGCCGTCCAAATCGCCGCGTGCGAGCATGCTCCACAGCAGCGTTGGCGCCCATAGCGACAGGACCCGTTTGCTGCCCGCGTCCAGATAGTGCTTCAGCGACGTGGCCTGTCCGCCCTTGCCGACGCCATGCCCTTGAATCCAGCCCAAGGTCATTCGTCCGGCAGCTTCGGACGTCTTGACGCGAATCGGCAGCCCGTTGCACAAAGCTCCCTTTCCCTGCTCGGCGACGTACAATTTTTCCAGATGTGAATCATAGATGACGCCCAGTTGCGGCTCCCCCCGGTAAATCAGCGTCAGCGACACGCCGTACGCCGGCAGCCCGATCGCGTAATTGTTCGTGCCGTCCAGCGGATCGACCAGCCACAGCCAATCGCTTTCCGCTCCGGACCAGCCGCTCTCCTCGCTGCGAATCCGATGGTCCGGGAAGCGCTCCTGCAGCCGGTTCAAGATTTCCTTTTCGGCCAAATGATCGATCGCGGTCACCAAGTCCCCTTGATTTCCTTTGGCCATCACTTCTTTATCCCGGTCAAAATGCTCCTTCGCCAGCTTTCCTGCGGCTGCGGCCGCTTCGCAGGCGACCTCCCGGGCTATCCTCAACGTCTCGTCCATCAACATTGTCTTCCTCCCCTGTTCTCGATAAAGGAAATTATACCTGATCCTCCTGCGCGACCTCAACCGGCGGCGAAGCCTGCCTGAGCCATATCGTCACAACCGTTCCTCCACCAAGCTCGCTCTCCACCCGGATATTCCCGTGGTGGGCCAGGACGATCTGCCGGGCAATCGCCATCCCGAGCCCCGTTCCGTCCGATCCTCCCTCGGTATTCGTACCGCGGTAATACCGTTCGAACAGCCGGCCGACCGTCTCCTCATCCATCCCGCCGCCATTATCGCGGATCTCCAAGCGGGCAAAGCTTTCAGCTTCTCCGTCCCCCGCGACGCTTACTTCCACGACCGTTCCTTCGGGGTTGTGCAGAACGGCGTTCGCCAGCAGATTCACGATCGCCCGGCTGAGCCATCGTTCGTCTACGCGGGAAACGATCGGGCCAGGGGCTGTCCGAAAGAGGATACGCGCACCCGAAAATCTAGGATTCGTCCGAAAACGGCGAATGACGATGTCCGTCAAATCGTTCAGCTCCGTCTCCCGCAGCTCCAGCGGCAGCGCTTCGTTCTGCAAGCGATAGGTCAGGCTGAGATCGTCGATCAGCAGCTCCATATATTGCGCCTTCTCGCGGATCACACCGGCGAATTCCCGGATTTCGTCGGTCGACCAGCCGTAATCCGGCGCTTCCAGCATATGCGAATAGCCTTTAATCGACGTAAGCGGCGTTTTCAAATCGTGGGATACCCCGGTGATCCATTCCTCTCTCGTCTGCTCCAGCTTGGCGCGCATCTCCTCGTTGCGGCTCAAAATGCCGGTCAGCCGCCTTAGCGAGAGGAACACGTCAGCGAACAAACGGTACCGGCGCTGCAGCCGGCCTTTGCGGTCCAGGCTGCGAGGCCCCCGAAGTCCGTACGGCTCGCGGAACTGGCCGCGCCCGAGCTGCTGAAGCCAGTCGATCATATGGAGCACCGGCCCGCCGAACCGGTTGGCGTACCAGAGCGACAGCAGCAGGAACAGGAGCAGCGTCGTCAGCAGCAAGCCGGCAAACGCAACAAGCATGACGCTGATCTCGTTTTTCAGAACTCCCGCAAGAACCCCTTTCTCATGAAACGGGATGGTCACAACCCAAGTATACTGCGTGCGGGAATCGTAATGAGAGGCCAGCTTGAGGTCGTATCTGTTGCCGTAAACCGACCGGAGTGCAAGCTCCTGAAGGGAGTATTCCGTCAGCACGTCCCCCGCGCTGCCGAACGAAGCAACCTGCCGCCCGGACGGGTCCAGCAGCTGCACCGTGGCATCCACCTCCCTGAGCCGATCCTCTAAGCTGGGAGGCGGCGTCAAGCTTGGGCCCGGCGCGCCGGCCTGCTCCATGACCATCTGCAGCAGACGCCTCTCCTCCGGGATGACGCCATAGAGCAGCGTATAGGTTACGCCGCCTCTCTGCCGAATCCATACGGCCAAATCATACGGAAACGGCTCCTTCTTTCTCCAGTAAGCGACAAATTCCCCCGGCTTATAGACGGTCGGAACGTCCTCGGGCGTATACACCGAATAGGTTGCTCTCCCTTGACTGTCAAGCATTTGCAACCAGCCGCCTTCGCTTCTCACAAGGTCCAGCAGCTCCTCGTCAAAATGAGGCGTCCCCGTCTCATCCACTTCCATCGTGTCGATCAGCTTCAGCATGCCGGCCTGCGCAAAGCTGCGGCCCGCATCAAGATCCAGCAGCTTCATCTCCATCCAGTACAAGATCAAGACTGCCAACACGACGAGCAGAATGCCGGCCACGATCAGCCGCAGGCTGAAATGGCCGATAAGCCGCCAGATGACCCGCTTGCCTCCGTCCGGCACAGGCGATGAGACCGAAGCGGGAGCCGGGCCTCCCCCTTCATTCCGCTCCTCATCCGCCGCTCCCCCTGCCCGCCTAAAGGTCATCGTTTCCGCCTCTCACCAGCTTATAGCCGAGCCCCCGGACGGTTACCAGCAATTCCGGCTCCGCAGGATTGCGTTCGATGCGCTCCCGGATGCGGTAAATATGGACCATCACGGTGTTGTCGTCGCTGAAGCTGGACTCGCCCCATACCCGCTCGTACAGCTCCTGCTTGTTGAAAATCCGGTTCGGATGCTTGCAGAAAAACAACAGCAGCTGAAACACCTGAGCCGGGCAGGGAATTCGCCTATCTTCAACCGTCAGTTCTCCCGCAAGCTCATTCAGGCGAAACCGCCCGAAACCGTAGATTCCCTGCGCGGAGGGACCTTCCGCGGGCTTGCCGTACCTTCGGAGCTTCGCTTTGATCCGGGCAGCCACTTCGAGCGGATTGAACGGCTTGGTCACATAATCGTCCCCGCCCAAGGCGAAGCCGCTAAGCTTGTCCAGATCGGAAGAGCGCGCCGTCAAGAACAGAATCGGCGCATCGGTGCGCTGCCGGAGCTTCGGGCATACCTCAAACCCGCTTTGCCCAGGCAGCATCACGTCGAGCACAATATAATCGTATGACCTGCTGTCGCACATCGCGAGCGCTTCTTCGCCCGTCGCCGCCGTATCAATATGAATAAATCCTTCTTTTTCCAGTATCTTCTTCAACATACGGACAATGGTCGGCTCGTCGTCGACCAGTAAAATGGTTGCTTCGTTCGCCTGCATTCCATATCCTTCCTCCCCGGCATATCGCTTCACTTATCATACCACACCGTGTTTACCCGCAGTGGAACGGAGTCTTAACGGAACCTTAACGAAAAAATTAAGGTTACGGTAAGACGCTGTTTCACCGGAAGTAAATCCGGCTAGTTATACTTTGAGGAAAGGAGTGGATATCGATGTGGTTTAGCATTGTGATGTTATTTTTGTCAAGCTTGTTTTTCCCTGTCTATTTCATGATCGAGCTCGGGCGGAAACGAACGAACAAGCTGGTGTGCTTCGGGTGGTTCCTTGTTGCCACCTCCTATACCGTCTACATTTTGAACGTCGGAAGATGGGATTGGATCGGCTATTATTTCCGCTACGTACTCATCGCGTTCTGGCTTTATTCCGTCGTGCGCGCCGTAAGAAATAACCGGGACGTGCCGCTGTGGCCGCCGCGTTCTTTCGTTTCGTGGGCAGGCCCTGCGCTGTCCGCAGTCTTCGCTGCGCTGTTTGTTTTTCTGGGCGCTTATGCGTTGACCGGACACCAAGCGTCCGAAGAGGCGGTCGATCTGCGTTTTCCGCTGCGCGGCGGTACTTATGACGTCGCGCACGGCGGCAGCCGGACGATCGTCAACTACCACAACGAATACTTGCCGCAGAAGTACGCGCTGGATATCGTGAAGCTGAATGCCGGAGGCTGGAGAACGATGGGCATCTACCCAAGCGAGCTGCAAGCCTATGCCATCTACGGCGACACGCTGTACAGTCCCTGCAACGGCAAAGTGCTGGAAGCGGTCGACGGATTCGAGGACAGAGCGCCCACCCTGTCGGAAAAGCTTCCGGAAGGCGTGGCGCCCGCCGGCAATCATGTCGCGGTCGGCTGCCTGGATACCAAAGTGTACGTCGCGCATATGCAGAAAGGCAGCGTGAAGGTGAAAGCAGGGGATACCGTGGATGTAAACACGCCCATCGGCCTTGTCGGCAATTCGGGAAATACGTCGGAGCCGCATCTTCATATCCATGCGGAGCGCAACGGAGCGGGCGTGCCCATTACGTTTAACGGCGAGTTTTTGGCGCGGAACGGCTTAATCCGGCAGTAACCGGAGGACCTCGCGACCGGCATGTTTGTCGTGGGCAGCCGCATCAGTCCTTTGCGGAATGTTCTCCTCCCCGGCAATTCTGTGGTAAGATGGAGGAAATGAACGTAGAGGAGATACCGATGCAAACCGTTTCCATTTTAGGCGTACCGTTTTCCAAATTATCTTTAGACGAAACCGTAAACGAGCTGCATCGCCGGCTGGACCGGAACGATCCGCAGTTGTTTCACCTGATTACAGCTAACCCCGAAATTGTGATGAATGCAAGAAAAGATAGCGAGCTGCGGCACATTGTCGAGCAGGCGGACATGATTACGCCCGACGGGATCGGCATCGTGCTGGCTTCGCGTTTCAAGGGCGAGCCGGTGCCCGAGCGTGTAACCGGCTACGAGATGCTTCTTCGGCTTTTGGCACTCGGCCACGAGCACGGATGGTCGTTCTACTTCTTGGGGGCCGACGAAGAAACGAGTAAGAAAGCCGTCGACATCATCACGAATCAATACCCGGGCCTCAAGGTCGCCGGCCGGCATAACGGCTTTTTTAACGCAGACGATGAACCGCAGCTCGTGGAGCAGATTGCAAGTGTCAAGCCCGACCTTCTCATCGTCGCCATGGGCGCGCCACGGGCGGAAAAATGGATCTACCAATACAAAAGCCGGTTATCCGCCAAGCTCGCGATGGGCGTCGGTGGCAGCCTGGATGTCATCGCGGGCAAGGTCAAGCGCGCCCCGGTCGTCTGGCAAAAGCTGAATCTAGAATGGCTGTACCGCCTACTGCGGCAGCCTTCCCGTTGGAGACGGCAATTGGTGCTTCCCCAATTCGCCATCCTGTTTCTGCTGAAAGGCCGCAAAAGTTAACATTGCAAAAAAAGCCACCGAACCTTCCCGGTTCGATGGCCTGTCATTCCTATCGGTTATACGGAACGCCTCGCCTGTTGCGCGGGGCGTTTTTCTTTTGCTTGCCGGGCTGTGTCCGCCTGCTTTAACCGAGCACGACACGGTCGTCCGCAAGCTTGACGCCGCGGATCCGCTCGAACTGCTGCAGCAGCCCTTCGATGGTCAGCCCCCGCTTCTCCTGTTCCGGCACATCTAGAATAATGCGTCCTTTATCCATCATGATGAGCCGGTTGCCAAGCCGGATCGCTTGATCCATATTGTGCGTCACCATGAGCGTCGTCAGCTTAAGCTCGGCGACAATCTGCTCGGTCAGCGACGTGATCAGCTCCGCCCGCGAAGGATCGAGCGCAGCGGTATGCTCGTCGAGCAGCAAAATGCGCGGCTCGGTGAAGGTCGCCATCAGCAGGCTGAGCGCCTGCCGCTCCCCGCCCGAAAGCAGGCCGACCCTGGCGTTAAGCCGGTTCTCCAGCCCGATGCCGAGCCGGCTGAGCTGCTCGCGGAACATCGTCCGCTTGCGCCCCGTAACGCCGATGGCGAGCCCTCTGCGCTCGCTGCGCTTGTACGCCATAGCCAGGTTTTCTTCGATCGTCATCGTCGGCGCGGTGCCGGCCATCGGATCTTGGAACACCCGGCCGATCCATGCGCTGCGGCGGTACTCAGGCATTGATTCGACTTCGTTTCCGCCAATGACGACCTTGCCGAGATCCGGCGTCATCACGCCCGAGATAATATTCATGAGCGTGGACTTGCCGGCGCCGTTGCTGCCGATCACTGTGACAAAATCACCCTCCTTCAATTGGAGGTTAATATGCGACAAGGCTAGCTTTTCGTCCGGCGTCCCTGGGTTAAACAGCTTGGAAACATGTTCGACGCGTAACATTATCGACCACCTCCCGCCGAAACGTTCCGTGCGCGGGTATTTTCGAGATCGGCCGCCCGTTGACGGATGACCGACTTTTGACGCAGCTTGCCCCGGATCATTGGGAACGTCAAGGCAACGATAACGATGAGCGCGGTCATCAGCTTCATGTCCGTCGGCTCCAGTCCGACGCGAAGCGCCAGCGCCACGATCAGACGGTAAATGATAGCGCCCAGCAAGACGGCCAACGTCGCACGAAATACTGTCTTCGCGCCGAACAGCGCTTCCCCGATAATGACCGAAGCAAGCCCGATGACAATCATCCCGACCCCCATCGTAATTTCGGCGAAGGCCGAATACTGCGCGATCAAGGCGCCGGAGAGCGCCACAAGCCCGTTGGACAAACTGACGCCGACGATGATCGTATTGTCGGTGTTCACGCCGAAGCTGCGGATCATCCGAGGGTTATCTCCGGTTGCCCTGAGCGCAAGGCCCAGGTCCGTATGCAGGAACCAGTCCAATGCGAATTTGACAACCAGCACGACGATCGGCATGACCAGCAGCAGCGGAACGTCCGTCAGCAGCGTATCTTCTCCAAGCAGCGGAATGTTTGCTTTTCCCATAATCCGCAGATTGATCGAATACAACGCAATCATCATCAAAATCCCGGACAG
This sequence comes from Paenibacillus tyrphae, assembly GCF_000722545.1. Classification (GTDB taxonomy): domain Bacteria; phylum Bacillota; class Bacilli; order Paenibacillales; family NBRC-103111; genus Paenibacillus_G; species Paenibacillus_G tyrfis. The sequence continues at coordinate 62,655 of NZ_JNVM01000009.1, read as the reverse complement.
CAGCGCATTCACTTTGCCTTTCGTGTGCAGCAATCCGGTACACGCTCCGGCGACGAGACCGCCTCCGAAGGCCGCCAGCGTGGCGAGCGCCGGGGATACGCCGGAAGAGATCAAGACCGCGGCAATCGCGCCGCCGGTCGTGAAGCTGCCATCCACCGTCAAATCGGGAAAATCCAAAATTCGAAACGTAAGATACACGCCGAGCGCCATAATGGCATACAGCATGCCGAGTTCCAAGGAACCTGTCAACGCGTCTTGCATATGTCCATCCTCCTGCAAAGAAATGCAAAAGTGACCTTGGGTCCGTTCGGAAGGTCACTCTGCCTGGGTCTTACGAAGTTATTTTGCCGAACCGCTGAGCAGGTTTTTCTTATCCTGTACTTTATTTTTCATGGAATCGGTCACTTCGACGCCTTCCTGCTTGGCGGCATCGAGGTTAATGATCAGATCAAGCTTGTCCGGGTAACTGATTTTCATGTCGCCCGGCTTGGCGCCGTTCTTGAGAATCTCGACGGCCATTTTGCCTGCTTGGTAACCGTGATCGTAGTATTTGAAACCGTAGGTAGCGAGAGCTCCTTTTTCTACCGAATCCCGGTCGCTGGAGAAGAACGGAATTTTCTTCTCGTTCGCCAGCTTGATAATCGATTCGACGGCGCTTACGACCGTGTTGTCCAGCGTGATGTAGATCGCATCGACGCGTCCTACAAGCGATTCGGCAGCCTGCTTCACCTCGGAGCTGTTCGCAACCGACGCTTTGACGACCTGAATGTTATACTTCGCAAACGCCGCTTCCGCCGTCTTCACCATGAACGCGACATTCGCTTCGCCTTCGTTCGCCACGATTCCGATCTTCTTGACCTTCGGGAAATCGGAAGAGATGAAGTCGATCAGCTTCGGAATGGCGTCCGGATGCGTATCCGCGGCGCCGGTCACGTTGCCGCCCGGCTTGTCCAGGCTTTTAACGAGCTTCGCGGACACCGGATCGCTTACGCCCCCGAACAGCACCGGCGCGTCTTTCACGTTCTGCACAACGGCTTGGGCCGACGGCGTGGCGATGGCGAATACCAGATCTTTTTTGTCTGCGGCGAATTTTTGTCCGATCGTCAGGTTGGTTGTCGCGTCGCCTTGTGCGTTCTGGTAGTCGACCTGCATCGTTTCTTTGTCGATGAATCCGTTGTCCTTAAGCGCGGCCAGGAAGCCTTCGCGCGTCGCGTTAAGCGACGGATGTTCGACAATTTGGGAAATGCCGATTTTGACAACTTTCTTGTCCTGAGGCTTGGAAGCGTCTCCACCTCCGGACGAATTGGCGGGTGCCGGTGCTTTGGTCCCGCACCCTGCGATCATGAGCGGTACGGCGATCAGCAGGGATAGCAGTTTAGCGGATGTTTTCAATGATTTCGGACCTCCTGGATTTAACGTGTACATGCTTTAAAGCGATAATGTTATCATAGTATGAGGGTGGACATCCGTCAATCCATAATTGAACAACTGCTAAATTTAACAAATTCCTAAATGAAGCTTTCTTGCCCGGGTCGGAACGACGGCCATTGGGGTTATTTCCCACCTGCTCCGTACAGCAGGTTTTGACGTTTCGGCAGCGAAATTTATTTCATTGTCGAAATCTAGGTAAGCCCCGGAGGCGAATGCCCGTGAAAATTGCAATCTTGGTTGTGCTGATGCTGTTATATCCGCTTTTTTTGCGTTGGGTTCATATTACCGATCTGCGCGCCATTCCGCTTGTCGTCCCGTATGCGCTCGGCGCGCTGTCGGTCATGGTCCTGCTTACGGAGCTTGGCAAAGGAGTCGCCCGCCTGTTCCGCAGAAGAAAATAGCCCGGACCCCGGGCAGGTCGCGAGCTATGGTGTCTGATGTGCAGGTTTAGACCAATCCCAAGGATAGCGCCCATCCTAAGAAGGCGCCTGTGAGGACGACCGCCCAAGGCGGCAGCTTCCAGAAGACAAGCAAGCCGAACAGAACGGCAGCAGCCGCGAAGTCGGCAGGAGTCCGCACGGCGGACGTCCAGATCGGGTCGTACAAGGCCGCAAGAAGCAGCCCGACGACGGCGGCGTTAATGCCCGTCAGCGCCCCTTGCATGCGTGCATGCGTGCGCAAGGCGTTCCAGAACGGCAGCGCGCCGACGACGAGCAGGAAGCCCGGGAGAAAGACGGCGGCTGTCGCCAGCGCGGCTCCGGCACCCCCTGCGGCCGCGGCGCCGAGATAAGCGGCGAACGTGAAGAGCGGTCCCGGAACCGCCTGCGCCGCGCCGTATCCGGCCAGGAACGTCTCCGGGCTCACCCAGCCCGCAGGGACGATCTCCCGCTCCAGCATGGGCAGCACGACGTGCCCGCCGCCGAAGACGAGCGCGCCCGCGCGGTAAAAGCTGTCGGCCAGCGTAAGTCCCATGCCGGGCGCCGTCTGACGAAGCAGCGGCAGCGCGACAAGCAGCGCGGCGAACAGCGCGAGGCTGATCACGCCCGCGGTCCGGCCGACAGGCACGCGAACGGGCTCGGGCTGCGCCTCGGCCGTCCGGCGGAACCGCCATGCCCCGAACAGGCCAGCGGCGGCGATCAAGGCCACTTGCGTGACGGCGCTAGGGGCCAGCAGGGCGAACGCGGCCGCTGCGACGGCCAGCGTGGCGCGGGGCCGGTCGGACGCCAGACTGCGGCCCATGCCAAGCACCGCCTGCGCGACGATCGCGACGGCGACAAGCTTCAGCCCGTGGAGCCATCCGGCCTGGGCGACGGGCGTCCCATGCAGCGCGAGCGCAAACAGAGCCATGGCGAGAGCGGACGGGAGCGTGAAGCCGAGCCAAGCGACCACCCCTCCAAGCAAGCCGGAGCGGATGATGCCGAGTCCAATACCGACCTGACTGCTGGCCGGTCCAGGCAAAAACTGGCACAAAGCGACCAGATCGGCGTAGCCCCGCTCGTCCAGCCACTTGCGCTTGACGACATACTCGTCCCGGAAATAACCGAGATGCGCCACCGGTCCCCCGAAGGAGGTCAGCCCCAGCTTTGCCGAAGCGACGCCGATGTCCAGCAGCCGCAAAAATCCGTTCCGGGGCCGGGACGATCCGGCGGAGTTGATATCTTCTTCATTCTGTAGCGGAGCGGATGTCTCGTTCGGACTTACAGGCACGTGGCGAAAACACTCCTTTTTTGTAAGCAAAGGGCATATTTGGTAGTCGCTTTTTCATCAAAACAGATTTGCCGTTCCGATTCAAGTAATTTTTTGTAAATTTTTTTATAAACCGGTCTTCTGTGGGCTCAAACACTGAAAAAAAAGGCATCCTCCGGCTGTGGCAAGCACGGCTGGGATGCCTTCTTTGGCTGCACCTCTGTTTGACAGAGGAGGCTCCATTTACGGTTGGAACTCCCGAACCAGCCGTTTGGCCGGTCCGTTCGGCGTATCGATCGTCTCGTATACGCGGATCGTCACGCCCGATTCGATCTGCTCCGTCTTGACGTTCGTGAACGAAATGCGCTGCGTGCCGGTAATAAGCTTCTGCGTGCCGGTGAAGCCGGCGGATTGCGAGCCGAGCACCCGGCCGAGCCCGTCGACAAGCTCGAATTCCATCTTCGAAAAGTTCTGGTCGATGATCACCGGCTCCCGCTGCTCGATCGTTAGCGACAAGTTCAAATGATACGAATAGCCGGTCGATGTGCTGTAAGTCGTTGCCAGATTGTTCGCATCGATGTTGACGTCGAACGGATAGAAGCTGATCTTGCCGTACTCCTCTTCCCGCTGCGCGGCGACGCGGAACGTGCCGAGATCCAGCTTGGCCGGCGCGATCGCTTTCGGGTCCGTCACGCGGAAGGCGATATTGTCCCCTTTTTCGTCCGCCGGCATCATGAACGAATAAGCGACGACATAGCTCGTTCCGGGCATGATGGTGGCAGCCGCGGTCGTCTGCCGGACGCCAGGGAATGCCAGCCCTTGTGAGTTCAGCAGCTCCGTGCCGATGTCCGGAAGCGTCAGGACCGAGCTGCCGCGGTTCGTGTACTTCACTTTGGCAATGGCCGTTTTGTACCCGTAATCGGTATTTTCGTGCAAATGAAGCTCGACAAGCGACATGTCCAGCTTCGAGTCGATAAGGCTGCTTGCCGCAAGGGGCAGCGGCGTACCGTACTCGTAGCCTTTGGCCGCCATCGTCGGGTTGTACTGCTGGGCAATGCCTTGGAGGCCGACGACCATAACCGGCCGGCCGTCCGTCTTCGAGCCGGATGCCGTGCTGGACGAGGAGCTCGTTGTGCCGCTTCCGCTCGTCCCTGTCTTCGTCTGTCCGCTCGTGCCGCTTGCAGCATTGGTGCCGCTAGTGCTTCCCCCGGCAGAGGACGAGCCCGAAGCGGAACCGCCGGCGGACGAGCCGGACGTTGTACCGGATGCGCTTGTTCCTGTACTGCCCGAACTTCCGGCGGCGGCGCCGCTGTTGGCCGTATTCGCGCCGGAGGACGTGCTCCCGCCGCTGGCGGACGCTGTCGTGCTTGAGCCGGCGCTTGTCCCAGCCGCAGCCGCGTCCTCCTTCACGCGCACTACAAGCTCCGCTGCATCCGGCTCGACGCCGGACGGGAGCAGCGCCGTATAGCTGAACGATACCGCGGCTCTCGGCGCCAGATAAGCGTCGCGCGAGGAGCGGGCTTCCGAAGCCGCTGCTGAGCCGTCTTTGCCGAACTGGTAAACTCCGGTCAGCGAAGGTACCGCGATCATCCGGTCGCTGTCATTGCGCACCGTCACGGTGGACTGCACGAGCATGCCGTCTTCCTGACGGATGGCCGTCGCTTTCTCGGCGACAACCGTGAGTCCGCTGCCCGTTCCGTATCGGGCCAGCGGCTTCTCACTGCCAAGCTTGACCGCCGGCGGAAGCTCGCCAAGCGGCAGGCTGCCGAGCACCTTGTCCTCGCCCGCATCCGGCGTCACCAGTTGCAGAGTCAACGGGCCGACGGATTGTTCGGAAAGCTCGGCCTTCACGGTCCGCTGAACGGTTTCATTCGGCAGCAGCGAAGAACCGTCCGAACCGGAAAGGGCGGCGGCAAGCATTCGTCCGTCAGACGTCAGCAGCCGGTATTGAAGGCCTGACGGAAGCGTTACTTCCGTTTTGCCGCTGCCGGTTACATACAGATTCATATACAGATACGGCTTTCCGTTCTCGACGACGCGGAAGCCGTCCCCCTGCACGAACGTAAGGAATGCATCCTCTTTGGCTGCAGGGTCTGCGTCTTTGAGCCGCACGACGGTCTGCGAAGCCGTCGATACCCCGCCGGGGAGCGAGCCCGCCACGGGCAGCGCGCCGATGTCGCGCGTCTGATCGGCCCCGCTGCCGTCCCAGGCGTACAGGTCCACCTTCAGCCCCTCGGCCTTAACGCCCGGCGCAAGCTGGGAGTAGAAATCGAACGTCTGCTCCTTACCCGCCTGGACGCGGGCGCTTTGCTTGCTGCCCAGGCGCGCCGGATAGCGGTTCCCCGCCTCATCCACCACCCGGACGCCGTATCCGTTGAAATCCACAGCGCCGCTGCCGCCGTTATGAAGCTTCAACGAGAACTGCATCAGCGGCGAATCGCCGCCTGCGGCAAGCGATGCGTTCTCCAGCGTAAAGTAAGTATCGTTCGCCACAAAAACGCCAGGCTTCCCTGCATAAACGGCCGGCACGGAAGCCGACAGGCACACGGCGCTTATCGCCAGCGCTCCGAGCCAAGCCGTACGGGACGGTTTCTTTAACATTTTTAAGCTTTTCAAAAGCTGCTTCCTCCTTTAGTAAAAACTGGATGACAAGATTAATCGAAACGGAGCGCATCGATCGGACGAAGCTTGGACGCTTTGTTCGCCGGGTACAAGCCGAACACGACGCCGACGAGCACGGAGAACAGGAATGCATACAAGCCGATATCCATCGACAGCTTGGTCGTCTGGTTCGGATTGATCATCGGCCAGAGAAGCGCCAGACCGCTGCCGAGCAGCAGCCCGATTAGGCCGCCGATGCCGCTGATTACCGTCGCCTCGACGAGGAACTGCATCAGAATGTTGCGCCGCTTCGCCCCGATCGACTTGCGGATGCCGATCTCCCGCGTCCGCTCGCTGACCGTGACCAGCATAATGTTCATGATGCCGATGCCGCCGACCAGCAGAGAGATGCAGGCCACGCTGATCAGTTGGTTCGTAAGCGTACTCGATGCGGCGACCCGTGCGTTCATCAGCTCATCCTGATTGACGAGATTGAAGCCTTGATCGCTTTTGAATTTATAGGTCAAATACTGCTTCATCGTATCCTGTGCTTTGTAAATGTCTTCCTTCGTCGGCGTATCGACATAGGTCGTCCGGATATTGCCGAGCTTGAAAGCACGCTGCGCCGTCGTGAGCGGGACGAAAACCGCATTGTCCATCGATGTGCCGCCCGCCCCGGTGCCCTTGCTTTTCAGCTTGCCGACCACCGTGAAGACGACGCCGTCGATGTTGATCTGCTCGCCCGTCGGGTCGAGCGTGCCGAAATACGTTTTCGACACCTCGCTGCCAAGCACGGCAACCGGGTTGCGAAATTCGAGATCGGCGTCAACAATGAAGCGTCCGGTCTCCAGCTGGCCTTTCATAATGCTGAGATAGCGGTCATTCGTGCCGGTCACCGTAAATTTCTCCTGTGTCCGGTCGTACTTGATATTGGAGCTCGCTTTATTGATCGTCGGAGCGATCGAGGAAAACTCCGGCAGCTGCTCCAGCTGCATCAGATCGTTGTAGTCGAGCTGCTGCGCACGCCCCGTCCCCAGCACGTTGACGACGAGCATGTTCGTGCCCAGGTTCTCGTACTGCTTCTCGATTTGATCCGACGTGCCGCGTCCGATCGCAACGAGCGTGACGACCGAGCTGACGCCGATAATCACGCCGAGCATAGTGAGCATGGTGCGCATCGGATTGGACAGCACCGTCCGCAGCGCCATGGTGATCAGTTCCGTCGTTCTCATGCCGTCACACCCGCCGCTCCGGCCGGAATCTCAGCCAGTCTCTCGTCACGCACGATCAGGCCGTCCCGGATCGACACCACACGTTTGGCGTTCTCGGCGATATGCAGATCGTGCGTGATCAGCACGATGGTGTTGCCCTGCTCGTTGAGCCGGATAATCAGCTCCAGCACTTCCTTGCCGGTCTTGGAATCGAGCGCTCCCGTCGGCTCGTCGGCCAGCATCAGCGACGGCGACACCGCCAGCGCGCGCGCAATCGCTACCCGCTGCTGCTGTCCTCCGGACAGCTCGCTCGGTTTATGGTGACCGCGTTGTCCCATCCCCAGCAGCTCCAGCATCTGGAGCGCCGTCTCGCGGCGCTTCTTGGCCGGCACGCCCGAGTAGAGCAAGGGCAATTCCACGTTTTCCAGCGCCGTAAGCTTGGGAAGCAGGTTGAACTGTTGAAAAATAAAGCCGATTTTTTTATTCCGCAGCTCGGCGAGCTGGTTGTCCGTCATCTTCTCGGTAGCCACGCCGTCCAGCTTGTAGGAGCCGGAGGTCGGCACGTCCAGCAGTCCGATCGTGTTCATGAGGGTCGACTTCCCGGAGCCGCTCGGCCCGACGATGGCAACGAAGTCCCCCCGCTCCACCGTGAGCGACAGATCGTTCAATATGCGCAGCTTTTCCGCGCCCCGTTCGTATTCCTTCGTAATGTTTTTCAGCTCAATCATCGGTTCCATGCCGGGATTCCTCCTTTCGCCGTTATCTGCCGCCTTGGCCGCCGCCTCCATTGGAACGGCTTCCGCCGCCGGCATTTCCACCGCCTGATCCGCCTGAGCCGCCCGCGCCTCCTGCGCCGCCTCCGCCCGGAGCGAACTGGAAATTGCCGCCGCCCGGAAATGCTCCGCCTTGGCCGCCCTGGAATTGCTGACGCAGCTTGTCGATATCGGTCTGGCTCAAATTTTGCCGCTGCTGCCGCACGGGCACAACGACTTTGTCGCCTTCCTTGAGCCCTTCGGTAATCTCCACATCGGTTTTGCTGCGGATGCCGATCTTGATCTCCTTCTCCTCCCGCGTGCCGTCGGACCGTTCCACGGTAACGAGCCGTTTGCCTTTTTGCTGCTGGAGCGCCTCCATCGGCAGGACGAGAATGTCCTTTTTGTCCTGGATCAAAATGTTCGCCGTTCCCGTCATGCCGTAGCGCAGGTCGCCCGTATTTTTGACCGCCACCACCGCGTCGTAGAACGTCACCCCGTTGGTCGTCGTTCCGACCGTGGACACCTGGGTCACTTCTCCTTCGAATTTGCGCCCCGGCAGCGAATCGACGGTCACTTCCGCCTTCATGCCGCTCTTCACGTTCGGCAGATCGAGCTCGTCGACCTGAATGGGAAGCTGCATAAAATCGAGGCTAGCCACCGCTCCGAACAAGGTCGTCGCTTCTACCTTGGCCCCTATCGGATAGCTCGCTAGCACATTCGTTTTCTTGTTGGCAAAATCCGTGGAAAACACCCCGTCAAAAGGCGCCTTGAGCGTCAGCTTGTTTAACTTGTCCTCCAGACTGGCAATCGTCGCCTTCTGGCGCTCGATCGCCGCCTGCTTGTTTAAAATATCGCCGGCCAGCGTGTCGCTGCCGATTACGGCGATCAGATCGCCTTTGTCCACATGATTTCCGGACTTCACTTTCAGTTCGCGGATGCTTCCGTTCGCCCCAGCGAACACCGTCTCGGTTTTTATGTAATCCAGCGTTGCCTTCTCCTGCGAGTCGACGCTGCGTCCGCCGATCGTCGCCGTCCCTTTCACTTTCATCCCGGCATCCAGCGTTCCGTCGTTCGCTACGGTCACTTCGACATCAACCAGCTTGCTGCCGGTGCTGTCCGACCTCGTCAATGTCCCTACCGATGTGATCGTTCCCGTCTTCGTCAACAGGAAGCCGTCGGGAGCGAGATCGAGCGTGTCGCCCTTCTTCAGCTGCGTCGCGTCCTCCAGCAAAAACGGCAGCTTCACCGTCAACGAAGAAAGATCCGCAATCGTCCCCACGCGGCTCGATTTGGTCGTGTTCGAGCCCGCGTCCAGGTTGCCGGACAACGTCAACTTGCCGCTGATCGGAGCGGTAATCCGCATATTCCCCTGCTGGGTCCGCAGATCGTTCAAATCATTTTCCGCCTGCTGAAGGCTCGTTCGCGCTTCCTGCAGGTTCGTTTCAAGCGTCGGATCGGCGATTTCCACCAGCAGGTCGCCTTTTTTAACCGGCTGGTTCCGGGTCAGGTTCATCGTCTTGATCGTTCCGTCCGCGGGAGCGATAATGTTCTGCATGTCCCTTGCCTCGAATTGAGAAGTCCCGGATACCGTTGACCGGATTCCCCCTTTTTTGACCTCGACCGTCTTTTCCTGTACGCTGGCGGCCGACTTTTTCGGTTTCTGTTGCAAATACACATACGTTCCGGCTCCGACCACCAAGAGGCCGAGGACGCCGATGATCCATTTTTTGTAGCGCAGCCACGCCATCCGCGTATCTCCTTTCTAAAATCGATGTTGCTCGATTACCCCTTTCAATGTAGCACCCGTTTGTGAAAAAAAAGTGAAATGTCGCTTAATCCCAACTTAAAGTAAGAGCGGCCATCCGGTGCTGCGACTAAGGAACGTCAAAAAGCCCGCAGCAACGATAAAATCGTTGTTGCAGGCTGGTGCTGACGTATCCAAATAAAGCTTAACTCAAACGAGGACCAGCGGCGCGAACCGCCTCAGGCGCATCTGCGAACTTCCCGAAGTTCTGAACGAACCGTTCGGCAAGCTCTCGGGCTTTGGCGTCGTAAGCTTGTTTGTCCTCCCACGTGCTGCGCGGCTGCAGCACTTCGTCCGGTACACCGGGAACATGGCTTGGCACCAGCACGCCGAATACCGGGTCTGGGGTAAATTCCCCCTGCTCCAGCTTGCCTTCCAAGGCCGCCGTGACCATCGCGCGGGTGTACGCCAAATTCATCCGCTTCCCTACCCCGTAAGGTCCTCCGGACCAGCCAGTGTTCACCAGGTAGACGCGGGCTTCGTGCTCGTCGATCTTGCGTCCCAGCATCTCGGCGTAGACGCTCGGACTCAGCGGCAGGAACGGCGACCCGAAGCAAGCGGAGAACGTCGTTTCCGGCTCCGTCACGCCACGCTCCGTTCCGGCCAGCTTCGACGTATAGCCGGACAGAAAATGATACATCGCCTGCTCCTTCGTCAGCTTCGCGATCGGAGGCAGCACCCCGAACGCATCGGCCGTCAGGAAGACGATCGTCTCCGGATGTCCCGCCGTACCGGGAATCACCGCGTTCGCAATCGATTCGAGCGGGTAAGCAGCCCGCGTATTTTCCGTGCGGGAGCCGTCATGGTAATCCGCTTCCAGTGAGTCCGGGCGCAGCACCACATTTTCCAGCACCGCTCCGAACCGGATCGCACTCCAAATTTGCGGCTCCTTCTCCTCGGTAAGCCCGATGCACTTGGCGTAGCAGCCGCCCTCGAAGTTGAACACGCCGCGGTCCGACCAGCCATGCTCGTCGTCACCGATCAAGCGGCGGTTCGGGTCGGCGGACAGCGTCGTTTTGCCCGTACCGGACAATCCGAAGAACAGCGCCACGTCGCCCTTGTCTCCAACGTTGGCCGAGCAGTGCATCGGAAATACGCCGCGGAAAGGCAGCAAATAGTTCAGCACGCTGAAAATCGACTTTTTCATCTCGCCCGCATATTCCGTGCCGCCGATCAGCACGATGCGCTTCTCCATCGAAACGGCAATGAACGTACCGGATTTCGTCCCGTCTGCGGCAGGATCAGCCTGCAAGCCGGGTAGCGCAATCACCGTAAATTCCGCGCGGTGCTCCTTCAACTCCTCGGCCGTCGGGCGGATGAACAACTGACGCACGAACAGATTGTGCCATGCATATTCGTTCACGACCCGAATCGGCAGCCGGTATTCTTCATCCGCACCGGCGAAGCCGTCAAACACATACAGCTCGCGTTCCTTCATATATTGTGCCGCTTTGGCTAATAAACGATCGAAGTGCTGCTCCGCCATCGGCTGGTTGACGGCTCCCCAAGCGATGTGGCCGTCGACGGAAGCCTCCTGCACGATATATTTATCCTTGGGCGAACGGCCCGTAAATTTTCCGGTGAAGGCCCGCAGCGCCCCGCTGGATGCAAGCTCCCCCTCCTGCCGCTTCAACGCAGCTTGAACCAACACAGGAACCGGCAAATTATAATGAACGTTCCCCCCGGCAAGAAGTGCCGCCGTATCGAAGCTGTACTCCGTCGTTTTCATGCAATGCCCCAACCCTTTCTGTCTTCATGTCATTCTCATTTATTGTACACTATTCGTTTATATATTGTATACTATTTGATCATAATGTTCACGGTTTATACTAATAATTCCGCAAACTAACCAAAAATCAGGATTTATAAGAATAAAACTTATAAGAAGGTATTTGTTTCCTTTTGGAGAAATATTAGGGTGAGTAATCCGAATTTGCGGGCTTGTCCGGGAGGTAATATGCGCCACATTCAATCCGTCTTGAACAAGTACTGTTTGAAAATCACCGGATCGCATTGGGAAGCCGAGGACCTGGCGCAGGAAGCGCTCATTCGCGTGCTGCAAGTGCTGCGCGAGCAGCCTGACCGTCCGATCAGCAAAGCGTATTTATTCCGCATCGCCAAAAACCTGTGGATCGACAAGCAGCGCAAAATGATGCGCCAGCCCGCCGTGCCGCTTACAGACGCACACTTGGCGCAGCTCTCTTTTCAAGACAACCGGCTCCGGACCCGCGAGCTGCTGGAAACGCTGGCTCACCGGCTTCCCGTCAGCCAAACCGTTATTCTGCTGCTTATGGACGTATTCGATTTTACGGCGCGTGAGACCGCAGCAATGATCAATTCCACGGAAGGCGCGGTGCAGGCCGCCCGGTCCCGGGCAAGGAACAAGCTGAGAGCGTTGGCGGCGGAACCCGCAGAAGAGGACGGTCTGCAGTCAGGGGAACGGCAAGCCCCTCCGCCCGCAACGTTGTTCGATGCGCTTGTCGACGGACTTCGGGGGCGAAACCCCGAGGCGATTTATAGCGCGTATTTGCGGCTGAATCGACAAGGCTATCGGATCGGCGGCATTCATAGACTGGCTCCCGACAAATTGTACTTTACCATCGAGGATCTGGATGGTAACAAGCTGATGGTGAGCACATGAGCCTTTTGTGCGAAACCGTGTACGGTTTTACCCTCGGATTCCGTTTCTTGTCACGTGAACCCGATTTTCCAAATCCAACGCATCAAAGGAGGTTTTTCAGATGATCAAGCACATCAAACGGATCGACACCGTCTTCGTCCCGGTTACGGACATTTCCCGGTCGAAAGAATGGTACATGAACCTGTTCAATTTCCGGGTCGTTTATGAAAGTCCGGACGGCAGCTATGTCGGCTTCCGGTTCAACGAATCGGGTCCGCTGCAAACGGGACTCACCTTGTACCAAACGGACCAGCTTCCCGAGTCGCGGCATATGGCCTTCAATTTTTACACCACGGATGTCGATGCGTCGTACGCTTATTTTACGGAGCGGCAGGTCCGCACATCCGAGATTCACGGAGCAGGAGGCATGCGCTTCTTCGACGCATGGGACCCGGACGGCAACGGCATCGGCGTCGTGACGTTCCCCGAATAGCGCACAGGGGATTGCTTCGCGCGAAAAAAGAGGGGTTATCCGGAACGTGGATAATCCCTCTTTTGCGGTATAAAAGGCGCAGAATATCTTCCTGCCGCTTGTTTCTACCCCGCTCCAACAACTCCTTCCACTTCGGGTTCTCGAATATATACTATAAGAATAACTTTTCACCATGAACGAATATTAAAAATTTACTTAATCGCCGATTGAAATATACTGTATTACAGGAGGCGATATATAATGAAAGAACAAGTGAATTTCGGAAACGTCTCGCAGGATTACGCCCGTTACCGCGACGAGCTGCCTGCGAGGCTGGCCGATTGGCTGGAAGCGCACGGGGCTTTGAAGACCGATGCACGGGCGGTCGATCTCGGCGCCGGGACGGGAAGCTTCTCCCGGCTCTTGGCTGGCCGCGGGGCAGCGGTGACCGGCGTCGAACGGTCGGCCGAAATGATCGGTGAAGGGCGCCGCATCGCAGACGGTAACGATTCATCCGTCGTCTATGTTCAGGCTCCAGCGGAAGCAACCGAATTGCCCGCAGACCTGTTCGATCTGGTCACGGCCGCGCGCGCATGGCATTGGTTCGATCGGCAGCAGGCCGTCTCCGAAGTGCGGAGGCTGCTTAAGCCGGGCGGCTTTCTGGCCGTCGTCGATTCGGTCATCTTGGCGGCCGAAAGCGAGGCGGCCCGCGCAACGTTCGAGTTGATCCGCAGGCAGATGCCGGACGGCAAGCTGAAGGCTCCGGGGTCCATGGCGGAAAGCACGGAGCGGCGCAATGGGTTTCCCTTGCGATGGTTCGATGAATGGGCGGAAGGCGGCTTCCAGGAAAAAGACAGCGGACAGTTCGGCTATGAACTGCGTTTTACACCCGACGCCTGGAGAGGCAAGGTTCGTTCAATCTCCTGGTTTTCCCAACTGGACACGGACAGCAGGCAGCAGGTCGACCAAGAAATGGCCGAGCTGTTTCGCGACGTGACGGAGCTGACGATCCCCCACCGCTGTTCGTTCGTCCTGCTTCAAAAAGAAGAGCGGCCCCCGGCTCGGCTCTAACCGCACGCAAGCCAAAAAGGCTGCCGCCCGACGATCCGTTAGGCGTGCAGCCTTCTGCCTTATTGCGTCTTAGCGCTTGGCTATCGTGTCCCAATCGGCTGCGGTCACATTCCCCATGTGCCACAGCGAGACACCTTTTAGTCCGTAATACTTGGCCAGCCATAGCTTTTTGGCGATGCTGTCCGCATCCTCGTAATAGATCGTATGGCTGCCTCGCTCGTCTTGAAAGGCGATTTGCTTTAGAAAATAAGGATAAGTGCGGTTCAACGCTATGCCTGGGAAAGCCATCCGTTTCTCCACCTCCGCGATATCCGGCTGCGCCAGCGTCACCTTCCCTCCCGTCGCGACCCACTGATTCGCCTGCTTCGAGGTGCCCAGCACCAGCTTCTCTTTAGGAACGGAGAGGAGCGCTTGCTTCACCGTATCGCTAACCAGCGGCAGCGGAGCCGACGGCAGCCCGGAGTCTTGATGGGTGAAATCGTAAGCCATCAAAATAACGCTATCTGCGACCTCGCCGATTCCGCGCAGGTCGTACCCTTTATAGTAATACGTCGGCGGTACGGCCACCGTTAACGTTTTGCTCCCGAGGCTCGCCTTCACTTCACGCAAAAACGCTACATAGTCCGCGGCAGCGTCCGCTTCCTTCAGCCCCTCCAAGTCGAGGCAAACTCCCGTGAACGCCTCTCCCGATTCGGACAGCACGGATTTCAGCGATTCGACGAAGCTTTTCCGCGCCGCGGCATCCCGGAGAAACTCCTTGACGCGGTCGCGCGGCTCGGTCGCGAAGATCATCAGCTCCTTGCCGAGCTTCGCCCGGGTGGCGGCATCGACGGGCTCCTGCCAGCCGTCCGGAAACCGGTACTCTGTCGACTTCGTATCCAGCTTCGCGCTTCCGGCGCCCTCGTAGGATAAACGGGACCAGCCGAACGCGACGCGATCGAGCAGCGGCATCCGCTGGATGGCAGGGTACGAACGGATCGCATAGAAGCCGGTCACTTCAAGCTTTCGCTGCGCGATTCCGGCATTCAGCAGCCGGTAAATTGTAGCGGCGGCTTCCTTGCGCGTCAAAGAGCTGGCGGGACGAAATCCGTTCGCGTCGCCTTCCATAATCCCTTGGCGGACGGCAAAATAAATGTAGGGCACCAGACTCTGATTTATCGCATCTTGATCGGAAAAGCGCCGCAGCTCCCGCTCCTTCGTCCATTCGCCTTCCGTCCAGCGCTTCGCGACATCAGACGTTTCCAGGCTCAGCAAATATTTTCCGATGGCGGCGGCCACTTCCTCCCGCTTCACCGCAAGTTCCGGGCGAAGCGCTCCCGACGCATCCGGCATAAAATCGATCCACTGCTTATTCAGCGCCGCGATAAGGTAAGGATAAGACCATCGCTCCGCCGGCACATCCGTCAGCTTTATATCCGCTTTGCCCTGAACGTTCCCGCCATCCGGGCGCGCCGCATTCACGAGCAGCTTGACGAACGCTTCCCGGGACAAAGAATCGTTCGGGCGGTACGTCAGGTCTTCGTAGCCCTCGATCACTCCGAGCGCCGACAAGGAGTATACGGCGTCCTCGGACCAGTCCTTGGGCGCTAAATCCGCAAACGGCTTCAACTGCGCCTCGTAAGCGGAAGCCGTACCCGCAGCCGCCAGCAGCATTCCTGCAGCAAGCAGCGCCATTTTCTTCATCATTCCGTCTTCCCCTCTCTATAGTAGCGTAATGTTATACGCCACGAAGAAAGAGGAGGTTGCGCTCGGACTGGCTGATAACCGTCTGACAACTGCCTGACACCAAGCTAACGTGCCTGTCATCATACGCCGCAGCAGCAAGAAGCCCGACGGAGCTTTGCTTCCGGCGGGCTTTCAGGTACGGAATCAGTCTTGGTTGCTTTTCCGCTTTGTCGGCAGCTGCTTCCCGGGATGGCCTTTCCCCTGATGCTCCCGGTTTTTCTCATCCTTCTCCTGCGTGTCGTGCAGCTTGTTCAGCCAGGCTTCCGTATCGCCGGTCAAGTCGTCTCTCATCTGCGATTTCCCTCCTTTCGTCGACGCTATTATGCCCTTGCCGCTGAAAAATATGGGGCAAGCGCCAGGCAAGCAACGAACTGGCCCGCGCGATACCGATGCGGATAAATATTTTATTATTAAATTTTTTTTAGATTTATTAATTTATTGTTCACTGATCCGATAAAAGGAAAGTATGTCCTAACAAAGAACCGACAAAAGGAAGGGATTGGATTGAAAACGTTACGTCTTGCTTTGATTTTTCTGCTTTCGCTGGGGCTTGTCGCCGGACAAGCGTCGGCCGAAGGCGAAGGAGCAAAAGGAAACAACTACCACTGGATTAAAGGGGGAACCAAGGTCGATCTCGGGACGGTAGCCACCTTGGATTTGGGCACTCCGTTCGTTTTTTTGAACGGCGACGACACCCGCAAGCTGTTGAAGGATTCGAAAGATATTCCGTCAGGCAAAGAAATCGGCAGCATTTTTCCCGTAAACGAGCAGGAGCAATGGGAAGTCATTCTGGAATATATCGATACCGGACATATTAAAGACGAAGAGAAGAAAGATTTGGATGTCGATGCGATTCTCAAGAGCTACCGGGAAGGAACGGAAGAACAGAACAAGCAGGTGCCGGATGAGAACAAGCTGCAAGTGACCGGTTGGGATGTGAAGCCTTTTTACGACGAGAAGACGCATAACCTTACATGGTCGATTGCCGCCCAGAACGCGCGAAAGGAAGCGCTCGTGAACTACAACGTCCGCATGCTGACCCGGACAGGCTACATCTCGGTCGTTCTCATCTCCGACCCTGCGCATCGCGCAAAGGATCAGGAGCTGCTGGCCAGCCAGATCATTCCCAAAATTGCCGCAAAACAAGGCCAACGGTACGAGGACTTCGACGCATCGAAGGACAAAGTAGCGGAATATGGGCTATCGGCCCTTATTTTGGGCGGTGCCGGGCTGGCCGTTGCCAAAAAAGTCGGACTGCTGGCCATGATTGCGATCTTTTTGAAAAAAGGATGGATTATTGTGGTGGCCCTGCTTGCCGGCGGCTGGACATGGATCAAATCCAGAATGGGCCGTTCGCGTCGCAACGATGGGCCCACTCCGCAGGAGACGACGGCAAAGGAAGAAAACTCAAACCCGCAGCCGTAGCATACGATAACAGCTTCAGCCACCCAAGCTGCCTGACGCAATCCTGATAAACCGATGACTGCGCTTTGTCTCGGATAAGCCGTGTGGTATAATGGGGAATCATAGCCACTCGATTATTGACGGAATGTGGAGGGATTTTTATTCTTTATGTGGCCGCGTTTCTCATGTCATTTACGATCGTATTCCTGCTCATCCCCCCGCTGCGCCGCCTGGCGTTTCGCATCGACTTTGTCGACAAGCCCAAAGTCGACAACGAAAGGAAAATACATAGGGAACCGATCCCATTGACGGCCGGACTTGCCATCTTTGCGGGGTTCGTGATCACCTACCTGTGCTTCATACGGGACGATTGGAAGCAGTCCGCCGCCATCCTGGCCGGATCGCTGCTGATTCTCGTCATCGGCATGGTGGACGACTGGTACAAAACCCACGGCAAGGAGCTCGCCGCTTGGCCGAAGCTGATCGTGCAGCTGTCCGCAGCCGTCATCGTGTACAGCTCCGGCGTCGTCTTTTACGGGTTCAACAATCCGTTCACCGGAAGCGACATCCTCCTGCCGGTCTGGCTGCAATTTTTTCTGACGGTCATGTGGATTTTTGGCGTGACGACGGTCATTAATTTTACAGACGGTATGGATGGGCTGGCCGGCGGTTTATCGGCGATTTCGGCGGTCACGCTGTTCGTTGTCGCGCTGGCTAAGGCACAGTCCGATTCGGCGATGCTCGCCATCATTCTGGTCGGAGCGGCACTAGCCTACTTGAAATACAACAAGCCCCCGGCCAAAGTGTTCATGGGCGACGCGGGCGCGACGCTGTTCGGCTTCCTGCTCGGCGTCATCGCGTTGGACGGGGCGTTCAAAGGCGCGACCGTACTGTCGCTGCTTGTTCCGATTCTGGCGCTCGGCGTACCGATCTTCGATAACCTGTTCGTCGTGTTCAAACGGATGATGAACGGCAAGCCGATCTATCAGGCCGACGCTAGCCAAGCGCATTACCGGCTGCTGCGCAGCGGCTTGAATCCGAAGCAAGTCGTGCTGTTTCTTTGCTTGATCAATACGTGCTTTAGCTTAACCTCGATCATTTTACTACTGCTTACGGTATAATCTATCGCGTCATTTATAGGAATTGCAAAACAAGCCTGTCGCACAATTGCGGCAAGGCTTGTTTTGTTTTATAGCGAAAATCATCTCTACCTTAAATATTAACGATTCTTTATATACTAAACGTATCTCTATTTCAAGGAAATTCGTATAATAGATACGAATTGTATAGTTAATGGAGGTCAGATCATGAATAACGACAACAAACAAATCAGCAGAAGAAAGCTGCTAGCTTCCCTGGGAACGCTCGGAGCCGGCGCCGCAGGAGCCAGTCTTTTAAGCGGCGTTGACAAAGTGTACGGAAACTCGGTTACGAATGCCGTTTACGGCTCCGCTGCGCTCAATGTCCCGAGCACAAATTTCGTAAGTGTCACGGACGCTCCTTTTCAAGCTGATCCCACCGGGAAAAACGATAGCTCGAAAGCGATCAACGATGCTTTTGTCTTTGCCGGTCAAAACGGCAAAGCCGTATTTTTCCCAGGCGGAACCTATGTAATAAAAAAAACCATCAATGTTCCGTTGCACGTAAGCTTTTACGGTGTGGGACATGCCTCCGAAATTAAAGCGATAGCCCCTATCAGCATGTTTAAATTTGCAAGCCAAGGCACAAGCGAGTACGGAAACCGGTACGGAGAAATGTCCGGATTGTACGTCAATGGCAATCAGATTGCGACAATCGGACTGGAACTGGCCTTTGTCGTCGTCGAGCGATTATTTCAAGCGGTTCAAATCGAAAATGTAGCCGGTCCGGCCATACGAATGGATTCATCCCAAAACAATACGTTCGTGTCCGTCAACATTGAGCGCTGCACACAAGGCATCGTCCTGCTTAATGGAGCCGGCAATAACGCCTTCTACCGCTGCGAGATTAACGATCCTGGAGACGTAGGAATATTGTTTGATTCGAATGAATCCCTTACCGGTTACGGCAAAAATGCATTCAAAAATCAATCCACAGGCAATGAGTTCGATAAATGCATTATCGAAAGAGGCACAACCACCAATTACGGAGTTTACATCAAGACCGGATACCGAAACGTATTTTGGAATTGCGACATCACCGCCGGCAGGCTGGCCAAAGTAAAGATCGAATTTGGCGAACATCAATCGCTTAATGGATTTTACCGCTGCGCCTTTACATGCTCAGATAAGGAGGTCGCCATTTCGGCGGGAGGCTACCGAACGATGATTCAAGACTCGATTATCGACGGGTATAAGGAAGCCAATCCGACCTGCATTGAAGTATTCAACGAAACGCATATCATTCATTGTCACCTTAGCGCTCAGACATACAAGATTGTGAACAAAGCCGGAGATCAAAAATATAATATCCGCTTCGAGCCGCTTAATGCGGTGGGATCGACGGAAGACCGGCCGAATCACGGGCATATGGGAGTCGGGGTCCAATATTTTAATATTACCACTGGGATGCTCGAAATCTGGAACGGCGAGGCATGGAAAAGCGTGGCCTATCGATAATCAATAATCCTTCTGAATAACGCCAAAGCCGGCTCCAAGCTTCTTCTTCGGAAGAGCCCGGAACCGGCTTTAGTCATGCCGCCACTTTGTTATTTTCAGGTCAATAAGTAAGCAGCACGCCAAGCGTTTCTTTCGGGGCGCGCAAGTACCATTCGTACGCCTCTTCTACCCGGTCCACCGGAAGCTTCTTGGAAATCAGCGGCTTGACGTCGATCTTCCGCTCGCCAAGCAAACGGATGTATTCATACATGTTGCGTCCTTCCGTCCAACGCACGAAGCCGACCGGGTAATCGACGCCATCCTGCTCGTAAGCGGTGTCGTACCGTCCCGGTCCGCCCGCACGCGCGATGCGCAGCTCCGCTTCTTTGGCGAACATGAGCTCCCGGGACAATTCCGCATGCATGTCCCCTACGATGACAATGCGGCCCCGGTCCCGCAGCCAACCCAGTGACCGGTTCAACAGCTCCGCGCCTCCGCCGCCGGCGCACAAGACGACCGCATCCGCGCCTTCGACCAAGTAATCCGCCCGCAGCGAATCCTCCAGCTCTTCGTAGGAAGCAAACACCGTTTGGAGCCCGGATCGCCGGAGCATCGAGCACCGCTCCTCCAGCAAATCCAGCGCGTACACCCGGTATCCCGCCGCTTCCGCAATTTGGCAGGTGAGCTGGCCGAGAATGCCCAGCCCGACCACGGCTACTTTGCTGCCGAATTGCAGCCCGGCCTGCCGAAGCCCATGAATCGCAATCGCTCCGAGTCCGACGAACGCCGCCTCTTCGGACGACAGGGAGTCCGGGAGCGGCACGGCGAGTGCTTTGGGCACGGCGAGCAGCTCCGCGTGCTTCACGTACGGGGCTCCGTAGCAGGCGACACGGTCGCCGGGGCGGACATGCGTCACCCCTTTGCCGGTTTGGAGCACCGTGCCGACCGCGCTGTAGCCGAGCGAAACCGGAGTCGCGCCGGCCCGTTTCTTCATTTCGATCTCGGTGCCCGGGCTGATCGCCGAACATATCGTGCGAACCAGCATCATATTCGGCTCCACGACGGGCTCAGGCACTTGTCTGACCTCCGCCTCTCCGTTAATGGCGACTACTGCCCTCATCATGGTTTCCCCTCTCTCTTTCCTAACCGAATCTATATTATTTTAAGCCGGACATCGTAATGCCTTCGGTGAAGTAACGCTGGAAAAACAAAAAGATCAAAAACGTCGGGACGAACGAGATGACCGCCCCGGCCATTTCGAAGCCGAAGTTGCCCTCCTTGGTCAACAAGGAGGCGAGCCCTACGGTGAGCGGGAACATTTTCTCGGATGTCGTAAAAATAAGCGGCGTAAACAAGTCGTTCCAGCACGAGATGAACGCGAACGTTCCGACGGTCGCCAGCGCCGGCTTGGCCAGCGGCACCATGAGCCGGAACAAGATTTTGAAATCCCCGGCCCCGTCAAGATAAGCCGCTTCTTCCAGATCCTTGGGGATCGTCTGCATGAACTGCCGTACCAGAAAAACGCCCATGATCGCCCACAGCTCCGGCACGATAATGGCGGAATACGTGTTGATCCAATGCATTTTGCTGAACATGATGTATTTCGGAATAATCAGCATTTGGTTCGGGATCATGACCATCGCCATAAAGCACCAGAAGATCGTTTCTTTGAACCGAAACTGCTTTTTGGCGAAAATATACCCGAGCACGCCGGCGAAAAACATCTGCGTCGCCACCGGCACCAAAGTAATGACGAGCGAGTTGAACAGCCAGCGCATCATGCTGCCGCTGTTGAAAATGTAACCGTAGTTGTACCAGGTCGGCCGGTCGGGAATCCAAAAGGAAGGATCGGCGAGCGCCACATCCAGCTTTTTGAACGAACCGAGCACCATTACGACAAATGGGAACATGAACGCGATGCCCGCCAGCACGAGCGGGATATAGACCAACGCTTTTCGCCCAGCCGTCATGCCGTCCGCCTCCTTTCTCCGCGAAGTTTAATGGTAGGATACGTCTTTGCCGAGAAATTTGCGCTGCACGAGCGAAATCGTGAAAATGATGAAAAAGAGCACATATGCCAGCACGCTGCCGTAGCCGAAGCGAAGCGACGTAAAGCCTTCCTGATACAAGTAATACACGATCGTCGTCGTCGAATAATCCGGACCGCCTCCCGTCAGCAGGAACGCGGAGTCGAAAATTTGAAACGAACCGATGGTCGTAATGATCGCCACGTAAAAATGAATCGGCAGCAGCAGCGGAAACGTGACGCTCCAGAACGTTCGCCAGCCCGTCGCGCCGTCCATCTTCGCCGCTTCGTACAGGTGCCCCGGAATCGACTGCAGCCCGGCGTAATAATACACCATCGTGCTTCCGCATACTTTGAAAATGCTTAAAGCGGCCAGCACCGGCAGCGCCTGCTTCGAATCGGAGAAAAAGAGCTGCGGTTCGATCCCCGCATAGCTGAGCAGATGGTTGACCACCCCGTAGTCCGTTCCCTTGAACAGCCAAGCCCAGATGCCCGACAAGATGACGAACGACGTGACGACCGGGAGGAAAAACATGCCCTTGAACAGTCCGGCCAGCTTGACTTTGGAGTATACGAGCAGCGCCAGAATCAAGCCGAATGCCATCGTCG
This sequence comes from Paenibacillus tyrphae, assembly GCF_000722545.1. Lineage (GTDB taxonomy): Bacteria > Bacillota > Bacilli > Paenibacillales > NBRC-103111 > Paenibacillus_G > Paenibacillus_G tyrfis. Next base: position 40,664 of record NZ_JNVM01000009.1, on the reverse strand, counting down.
GCACGATATAATAGACCGAGAAAAGCACGGTGTTCCAGATCGACCTCCAGGCCAGCTTATCCTGCAGGAACCGTTCCCAATTGCCGAGTCCTGCGAAGGACGGCTCGCCGATCATCGGCCAATCCATGAAGGTTAGCACGAAGCTGAAGACGAGCGGAGCAAACTGAAATACGACAAAATGCAGCAGCACCGGCACCAGGAAAACGTAGATGATGGCATTCTTTCTCCAGCTCTGCGCGATCCGGCCGGACAGCCTGCTGTGATGTTGGATATGCGAGTTTCGTACGGATTCCATACGGCGAATCGTCACCTCCGGCAGGTCCGAGGCGCAGGAAGAGACGGCGGCAGCCGCTGCCCCTCCCCGCCACCTTGGTTTTGGAATTACTTTTTCGCGTCGAGCTTAAGTGCTTCGGCGGCGGCATCGGCCGCTTGCTTCGGAGTCTTCTTGCCTTCCAGCATCGCGCCGATCTCCGCTTGAATCTTGGGCATAAACCCGCGGGCGGCCGGATGGGAGATACCGGGGATCGTCAGATCCGCGTACTTCATAAATTCCTTCATGTCTTGGTCGTCGTTATAAATGTCGCCCGCCGATTTGCGCACGGGCAAATAGCCCGTCAATTTGTTGAACGCTTTGGCCGTGTCCGTATTCGTCAGAAATTTAGTGAATTCGACGGCGGCGGCTTTATTTTTGCTCGTTTTCGAGACGACGAACATGCCTACCGTACCGAAGCTCGCCTGCTTTTCTTTTTTCAGTGGCGGTCCGATCACGTATGGTTTTTTCTGCGCTTTTAGCGTCGTCAGCGTCGAGCCTTGCCCCCAGACCGCCAGCATTTTGCCGGACAAAAATTCGGGGAACTGGTTGTCGCTGGAGATCGAGTCCTTCGGAATCCAGCCGTTGTCGTACATTTTCTTCACATATTCGAACGCCAGCACGCCTTTGTCATTGTTCAAAATAATGCTGCCTCCGTCGTCCGTCACATTACCGCCGCTCTGCCACAGTAAGGGGTACAACGTCGCATTACAGCAGCCGGCGCCGCCTTCGAAGTTGCGTGCATAGTAGCCTTTGGCCTTCGCCTTCTCGGCCCAACGGTCGAATTCGTCCCAAGTCGTCGGAAGCTTCGCCGGATCTTCGCCGATTGCTTTGATTACGTCCGGGTTATAGATCATCGTTTGGACCTCTTGCAAAATCGGAAGCGCATACAATTTACCTTGATAAGTAGCACCGGCCAACGCTCCCTTGCTGAAATCGTCCGTTTGGATGTCCTTGCCGTAGGCGTCAAGCGGCTCCAGCGCATTATTGCCGGCAAACTGCGGAATTTGATCCGGAAGCTGATAGAAGACGTCCGGACCGGACCCGGCGGCGAGCGCGGTCAATATTTTTTGCTCCCGGTTTTTCCACGGAATCTCTTCGTAGTTCACTTTCACGTCGGGATATTTCTGCTTGAACGCGGCGATCGTGTCGTTCCAGAACGCTTTGAGCTGCTCCTTCTTATCGTCGCCGACGTAAGGATGCCCCCATACGGTAATTTCTCCGGCTACCTTATCCCCTGCCGCACCCGGAGCGGCTGTGTTGTTAGAATTGCTCGCACCATCCGAGCCGCAGCCGGACAATACGATGCCGAGCAAAAGCACAGCCGGCAGCATCATCGATAATGCACGTTTGGTCATAGATAAGACCCTCCTCGCTTGTAAGACTGAACTGACGAATCCATGACTTGTTTCGGACCCACCGGACGTTGATCGACGGTTGACGCTGCTTTCTTTTGACGGACGGGCCGCCCCCCTTTCAGCCATAAGAACCAATAATGACCCAGATAAGGGAAAAGCGATTGCATTTGTTTTCTAGATCATATCTGGTTTTTATTTATACTATAACGACATCGGAAAGCGCTGTCAACCGTCCTGTCAAAAAAATTATAGGGGCACATGATTCATTGTCACAGCCCGCAAAAAAGAAAAGCCGTCCGGCTCCTCAGGACAACGCCTCCTCAAGCCGACGGCAAATCGTATCTTCCTCTTCCATCCAAGACCAGAACCACTTCAGCTCCTGGTGCATCGCATCCACCTGCCTAGCGTTCAGATGAATGTCCGTCGTCCAGCGGAACGACGGAATAATTTCGCGGTACATGGGGTAACGCGACGGATGCTTGACCGCTCCCTTTCCGCGCCACTCCGCGGCCTTCTTCAGGCTCGGAATGCTGAAGGTGTTCTGACGCATCGTCAACTGGGCCGCTTCTCCCAGCAGGTAATCGATCAGCGTCCGCGCCGCTTCCTTTTGCTCCGAATGGCGGTTCATCCCAAGCGCAACCGAGAGCAGCAGCGTCCTCGGTTCGTTCAGGTACGGCAGCGGCGCCACGTCGAAAGAAAACCCGGCCTCCCGGATATCGTTCAAGTTGAAATAGGTCGTCATGATCATCGACACTTTTTCCTGAAGGAACAGCGCCTCCGCGTCGGCATCGTTCTCCGCCGCAAACCGCGGAAACACGCCTTCCTTGTAGACCAGCTCGCGGCATTTGCGCAAGCCTTCCAACAGCTTCGTTCCGCAAAACGACGGACGACCCTGCGCGTCGTAGCGGACTGATTCCCCGCTTTGCAGCAAAAATACCGGCCACCGGTTCTGGGACAAGAAATAAAAATAAAACCCGAACCGCCCCCGCTCATCCGCGAGCTTCTGCGCCGTTTCGGTCAAATCGTCCCATGTCCAGCCACTGTCCGGCTCCTCCAGCCCTTTGTCGGCAAAATGATCGCGGTTATAGCACAGCACAACCGGGGAAAAGGCGAACGGCAGCGCCAAGTACCGGTCGCGATGCTTGAAGGCGCTCTGCAGAAACGGATACTGCCCGGCGGGCGGGTTCATAGGCTCCAGCCACTCCTGCCGCCCGCTGTCAACTACAAGCTGATAATCGGTATGGTTGATCGTAAATACGTCGACCATGCCGCCCTGCATATATTCTTCGATCGCCTGCGCGTAATTTTCGTAAGGAAGGGCTACCGTCTGCACCCGGATTTGCGGATAAGCCACATGAAAATCCGACAGCAGCCGGTTCAAGTCCATCTGTTCCATGACGGAAGTGTAATAACCCAGCTTGATCGTAACGCTGCCTTGAACCGCGGGGCTGCTGACCCGATTGCCGACTCGCGGCACCTTCTCGATCAAATGCTCGTCTACCAGCATATCCAATCCTTTGCGGACCGAATTTTTACTGAGCTGGTACTGCTTGCCGAGCTCCACCTCAGACGGCAGGTGTTCTCCGACGGAGAGCTTGCCGCTCACGATATCTTCTCTGAGCTGGGCGACCATATGATCCAGACGCTTATGAAACGTCGTGCGGCTGGGCTTTTTCGGCATCGCAATGTCCCTCCTGCCTGTCGAATAAACTGGTTCTCATCTAGTTTATATAATGGCGGGTTTGATGTCAATGCACGCAGCATTTACAAGCTTGCATGTACTAAAAAAACGCCTGCTCCGAGCTGAGTCGGAACATGCGTTTTGGGGTACGGACGTTATACCTCGTTGCCGGTGTTGCCACCGTACCTGTGAGTGTGAGGTATTCTGCCGTTCACAGTCGTAACGCCTTCAAAATAATGGTAATGACCTCCGCCGGACAGCGGGATGGCCGGGCCTGTAGTCCCCCGAATGGTATGGCTATGGCCGTCGTCAAACGAAGTGGCGGCGAAATAGCCGTGGACATGCTGAACGCCGCTGGGCGCCGGCTCGGTCATGCCGGCATAATGATGCCGATGCCCAACATCGTACGAAGTCGTTCCCGAAAAAGGATGGACGTGAACCGGCCGACCGTCCCACGACGTAATGTACAGCCTGTGTGCGTGATGAGGATCTTCATCGCCGGAATGAACCACGAATCCCGTAACGGGGATGTCCATGTGCACCAACCTCTCTCCATGATGGTTAATACTCCATCGTATGAGAAGAGAGCTTTGGACGTACAGGCGTTTGTCTAATGCGAATCGGTCCGCTGTACGCCTATTTCAGATGCTCGGGATTCAGCTTCTCCAGCTCCGGCACGACAAAGCGGCCGTCCTTGCGGATCAGACGATCGTCAAAATAAATTTCGCCTCCGCCGTATTCCGGACGCTGGATCAGCACCATATCCCAGTGAACCGAGGACCGGTTGCCGTTATCCGCATCCGTGTAAGCGTTACCCGGCGTGAAGTGGATGCTGCCGTCGATTTTCTCGTCGAACAAAATGTCTTTCATCGGCTGCTGTATGTACGGATTGACGCCGATCGCAAACTCGCCGACAAAGCGGGCCCCGTCGTCGGTGTCCAAAATTTCGTTCAGCTTGGCCGTATTGTTCGCCGTCGCTTCAACGATCTTGCCGTTGTCAAAGCGGAGCGTGACGTTCTCGAACGAAGTTCCCATATAAATCGTCGGAGTGTTATAAGAGATGACGCCGTTGACCGAATCCTTCACCGGCGCTGTGAATACTTCGCCGTCCGGAATATTGTTCTGACCTGCGCATTTGATCGCCGGAATGTCCTTGATCGAAAAGCTAAGATCGGTGCCCGATCCGACAAGCCGCACCTTGTCCGTCTTGTTCATCAGCTCGACAAGCGAGTCCATGGCCCCGGACATTTTGCTGTAATCGAGGTTGCACACTTGGAAATAAAAATCTTCGAACGCTTCGGTGCTCGTATTTGCCTGCTGCGCCATCGACGGGTTCGGATAACGCATCACGCACCATTTGGTATGGTTGACCCGCTGATCGACGACCGGACGCTGGTACACCTTCATGAATAAGCGCAGCTTATCCTCAGGCACATCGGACGTTTCGGTGATGTTGTCGCCGCTGCGAACGGCAATGTAAGCTTGCATCTGCTTCATGCGGTTCAGCTCGATGGCCGCCATCCGCTCGTACAGCTCCTGGTTGCCGCCCAGCATCAGCTTGCGCGTAACTTCGGGATAGCGGAACTCGATAAACGGATGTCCGCCAACCGCGTATACCTCTTCTATTAAACACTTGGTCAATTCGTGATCGCGAAGGCCGATCATTTCAATCAGGATATTCTCACCCGGCTGAAGGTCGACGGAATACCGTACCAGGTTTCTCGCAAACTGCTGCAAACGTGGATCTCGCATCTTCTTTCTCTCCTTTGGGGACAGCATCTTGAACTCACCTTCTCAACGTACCAAATTTTCACGGAAAGTTCAAACCCCTAATGAAGGTTTTCATATAAAAGATCACAATAATTTTTACATTTTGAGGAAAACCATTCTCGGACGGCTAGATCCAGCTTTGCAACGCCCGGTCGTAAGCAAGAAGCTCTCCCGCTTTAAAAAAGTTGGAAATCTCCCGTTCTGCGCTTTCCGGAGAATCGGAGCCGTGAATAATGTTGTTGCCGGTATGGACCGCATAATCGCCGCGGATCGTTCCCGGAGCCGCATCCAGCGGATTCGTCTTGCCCATCATGGCGCGGGACAGCGCAATGACGTTATCGCCCTGCCATACCATCGCAAAAACCGGACCGGAGGTAATAAACTGAACCAGTTCGCCGAAAAACGGTTTTTCCTTATGCTCGGCATAGTGGGTTTCCGCTTGTTCCTTCGTGATAACCATCAATTTGGAGCCGATCAGTTGAAAGCCCTTATCCTCAAAGCGCTGAACCAGCTTGCCGATCAGCCCCCGCTGTACGCCGTCCGGCTTGATCATCAAAAATGTTTTTTCCATAATGTTCCACTCCGTTTTTAAAATGATAGATTGCTAATCTTACACCTGAAGCTGCGTGCATCCCAGTATACCCGTTTCCTTCATTTTCCATGCCTGAGGGGGGGCCGGAACAAGACACAAGAGCGCCGCCTGCACCCTTGCCTATGCAGGCGGCGTGTGATATCGCGCCACGCACCTTGTTGCTGCTTAAGCGCTTCGGCCGGACGTGACGGCTTCTTCCGCAGCCGTCTGCTACACAGCTGCGCTTCCCAACGCCAGCTGCGCCTGCGCAGCGGCGATTCTGGCCAGCGGCACCCGATAAGGCGAGCAACTGACATAATCAAGCCCCACTGCGTGGCAGAAGAAGATCGACTGCTTGTCGCCCCCGTGCTCGCCGCAAATACCGGTCTTGAGCTTCGGCTTCGCGGCGCGTCCGCGCTCGACCGCCCATTCGATCAACGTTCCGACGCCGTCCCGGTCCAGCACTTGGAACGGATTGTCAGGAAGCAGCTTCGTTTCCACGTAATGCGTCAAAAATTTGCCTTCGGCGTCGTCCCGGCTATAGCCGAACGTCATCTGCGTCAGATCGTTCGTGCCGAACGAGAAGAAGTCGGCGTGCTGCGCAATGTCCCCCGCCGTGACGGCAGCCCGCGGCACTTCGATCATCGTGCCGACGCGGTAGCGGAACGTGCGGGCGAACTCGCCAAGCACCTCGTCCGCTTTGCGGGTCACTAGCTCGCGCATCCGCTGCAGCTCGTTGGCATGGCCGACCAGCGGAATCATGATATCCGGCCGGACGTCGAGCTGCTCGCGGAGGCAACTAAGCACGGCGCGGAAGACAGCCTCGATCTGCATCTCGTAAATGTCCGGCAGCACGAGTCCGAGACGGCAGCCCCGGGTACCGAGCATCGGGTTCATCTCGTGCAGCGCTCTGACTTTGCGCAGCAGCTTCTCCAGACGCTCCTTACGGTCCGGGTCCGCGTCCGCCTGACCGTTCAGGCGCTCGCGCTCGACGACCAGCTGCTCCATATTCGGCAAAAATTCGTGCAGCGGCGGGTCGAGCAGGCGAATCGTCACCGGCAGTCCGTCCATCGCCCGGAAAATGCCCTCGAAGTCCTCCTGCTGCATCGGCAGCAGCTTCGCCAGCGCTTCCGCCCGCTCTTCCGCCGTCTCCGCCAAAATCATCGCTTGCACGACCGGCACCCGCTCGGCGCTCATGAACATATGCTCCGTCCGGCACAACCCGATGCCTTCGGCGCCGAAGCTGCGCGCCTTGGCCGCATCCTCCGGCGTATCGGCGTTCGTGTACACCTCCAGCGTGCGGATCTCGTCCGCCCAGGCGAGAAGCTGCTGCAGCTCGCCCGTCAGCTCGGGCTCGCGCAAGCTGACTTCGCCGAGGATGACCCGTCCGGTCGCGCCGTCGATGGAAAGCGCATCGCCTTCACGTACCGTGACGGTTTCTCCATCAGCGGTCGTCACGGCAAAGGCGCGATCCGTCAAGCGCAGCGCTTCGCAGCCGCAGACGCACGGCTTGCCCATCCCGCGGGCAACGACCGCCGCATGGCTGGTCATGCCGCCCCGGCTGGTCAGTACGCCTTCGGCGGCCAGCACGCCGTGAATATCCTCCGGCGTCGTCTCCGAGCGCACGAGGATGACTTTGTGCCCCGCGCGGGCCCATGCCTCGGCCGTATCCGCGTCGAACACCGCGACGCCGGAAGCGGCTCCCGGCGACGCCGGCAGGCCGGCCGCCAGCACATGCAGCGGCTTGTCGGTATCGATCGCGCGGTGCAGCAGCTGATCCAGATGAAATGGCTCGATGCGATTGACCGCTTCGCCGGTATCGATCACGCCCTCGCGTACCAGATCGACGGCGATTTTGACCGCAGCTTGGGCCGTCCGCTTGCCGTTTCGCGTTTGCAGCAAGTAAAGCTTGCCCTGCTCGACCGTAAACTCGATATCCTGCATGTCCGTGTAATGCCGCTCCAGCTTCTCCGCCGTCCGCATGAGTTGGTCAAAAACAAGCGGCATTTCCTCGCCGAGCTTCGCAATCGGAACGGGCGTCCGCACGCCGGCCACGACGTCTTCCCCTTGCGCATTCATCAAGTATTCGCCGTATAGCACGGGCTCCCCGGTAGACGGATTTCGCGTGAACACGACGCCTGTCCCGCAGTCGCTGCCCATATTGCCGAACACCATCGTCTGAATATTGACGGCCGTCCCTTGCTCGTCGGGAATCTGGTGCACCTTGCGGTAAACTTTCGCCCGCGCATTGTTCCACGAACGGAATACCGCTTCAATGGCTAGTTCGAGCTGCTCCTCCATCTGCTGCGGAAACTCGCGTCCCGCTTCCTTGCGGATCACCGCCTTGTACTCTCCGATCAGCTCCGTCCAGCCTTCGGCACTCACTTCGCTGTCCTGGCTTACATTTAATCGCTGCTTGAGGTGATGCAGCAGCCGTTCGAATTGATACGTTTCGATGTCGAACACGACGTTACCGAACATTTGGATCAAACGGCGGTAACAATCGAACGCAAATCTCGGATTGCCGGTCAATGCCGCAAGCCCTTGCACCGTTTCGTCATTCAAGCCCAGGTTGAGAATCGTATCCATCATACCGGGCATCGAAGTCACCGAACCCGACCGGACGGACACGAGCAGCGGCTTGATCGGATCGCCGAAGCCTTGGCTCTTCACCTGCTCCAGCTCCCGCATCGCTTGGTGGACCTGCTCCATCAACCCCGCCGGAAGCTGCATGACCGCTTCATAATAGGAACGGCACACGTCCGTCGTAATGGTAAACCCCGGCGGCACCGGCAAACCGGCGTTCGTCATCTCTGCAAGATTGGCCCCTTTTCCGCCAAGGAGCTGCTTCAAGCCAGCATGCCCCGAATGAAACGGCACTACACTTTGCATGATTGATAATCCTCCCGTCATTTTAGAACCTACGGTTCGCAGACCGCGAGTACACATATGGAACGTTGTGGATGTTTAATGATGTATAAAACATATCATAGCTTTGTTACGTTGTAAATAGTGTGTAATATTTATATTTAATACACACTATTTATCGCAACATCTGCAGTTCCCGGACCCGTGCGGAAAAGTAACGGCGTCCAAAGAAATAAAGTTAATGGAGAGCTCTTTCGATGACGACTGCTAGGATCAAGAACTCAAAATTAATGAATTTGATAACATATTTTTATATATTTGAAATATTTATTGAAATTTTGTTTATTGAACTTTGCTGTTATTATTCTAAGGGAATTCATAAAAAATTTAATCCGACAATCGAAAGGGGCGATTTAACGTGTTTGTTTCCGATAACAATCAAAACCAACAACTTGGATCTAGCAAGGAGCGGAATAAAAGATGGACGGACGTCGACAGTTACTTCAGTGATCTGCTTATAGCACATGATCCTATGCTCGAGGAAGCACTTCAGAATAACACTGCAGCTGGTTTGCCGCCGCAAGACGTTGCACCGAACCAGGGTAAGCTGCTGCATTTGTTAGCGCGAATCCAACGGGCGCGCACGATCTTGGAAATTGGTACGTTAGGCGGTTATAGCACAATCTGGCTCGCAAGGGCACTGCCTGCCGACGGACGTTTAATTACACTGGAATCCGATCCAAAACACGCCGAAATCGCACGAGTTAATATTGCGCGCGCCGGTTTGTCCGATGTTGTTGAAGTACGAGTAGGTCAGGCACTTGATTTACTACAGGAACTTGACGCCGAAAGCAGATGCTTTGACATGATATTTATCGATGCCGACAAACCCAATAATCCAAAATACTTCGAGTGGGCCCTTAAACTCTCCCGTATTGGAAGCATGATCATCGGTGATAATGTCGTACGCGACGGAGCGGTAGCCGACGCCGACAGTACCGATCCTAGCGTCCAGGGTGTGCGCCGATTCTTCGAGCTTATTGCTTCTGAACCGCGTGTAAGCGCCACGGCAATCCAAACGGTAGGCTGCAAAGGGTACGACGGATTCGCGATAGCTCTGGTTACGGATGACGTATAAATGAAAGCACAGATGAAGGAGTTTGCTTCGTTGAGCTAGGTGAACGATAGTTTAATATACCGCGACAATCTTGGACTTTCTTTTCTCGTCCAGGATTGTCGACGTTTCGATTTCCGTGGCCAGTCTAAAACTGATTGTACGGGGTCTGATGGTTTTTTTCTTTTCACAAGATTACGGAACTGACGTGCGCTATTTTTGTCTCAAATGGCCTTTTTTTAATATAACGAACGTATGTTCCCTTATTCGTGTCGAAACATTTATAGCAAGGTTAAAATCGGGCATTTAGCGCATCTGAGTTCCTCTTTATTTGCAGAAGGAGGTCAAAAAGACGGTTTAGAGGAACTTTCCCGCTTCTATTTTGCTCGCGCTCGATCCGGCCATAAGTGAAAGGAGGCTCCGCCCGGGGCTCCCAGTTGCTCCTAGCGGTTCCTATCTGCTCCTAGCTGCCCCGACGGCTCCCCGCGCCTTCCGGTTATCGACAGATCCTATCGCACAAGTCCGCAAACAGCAAAAAAACCTCTCCGAAGAGAGGTTACAATGAGGCATTTTAAAGCTTGCCCATCCGTTTCTATGATCTTGTCACGCCATCCCGGCAGCCCGGCTATCCTGCTCCGTCTCCCGCTCATGCAGCGACAGTTTGGCGCCCAGCGCGTCGAAGCTGCCGATAACATCCTCATAACCGCGCTCCAGATGCTCCACGCCCGTAATGCGCGTGCAGCCTTCGGCTGCGAGTCCGGCCAGCACCAGACACGTGCCCGCGCGTACATCGGTCGCATGCACCCAATCGCCGACAAGCGGCCGGCCGCCCTGGATAAAAGCACTCTCTCCGCGGACCTCGATCTCCGCTCCCATGCGCCGAAGCTGCGGAACGTGATTGAACCGGTTCGGGTACACCCGTTCCGTGACGATGCTCTTGCCTTTGGCCTGCGTCAGCAAAGCCGTCATCGGCTGCTGCAGGTCCGTAGCAAAGCCCGGATACATCGTTGCGCGAACCCGGGTCGCGCGGATCTGACCCATGCCGCGGGCGGTAATACTGTTTTCGTCCCATTCCATCTCCAGCCCGGCCTCGCTCAGCTTGGCGATACACGCCCCAAGGTGCTCGGGAATGACATCCTTCACGGTCACGGTACCGCCGGTGATGCCCGCACTCATCAAGAATGCCCCGGCGACGAGCCGGTCGGGAATCACGGCATGCCTTCCCCCGTCCAAGTATGGCACGCCCTCGATCCGTATGCGGTCCGTCCCTGCGCCGTAAATGCGCGCGCCCAGACCGTTCAGGAACGCCGCCGTATCGACGACCTCCGGATCGACTGCGGCATGATACAGATTCGTCCGGCCTTGAGCGCGGACCGCCGCCAGAATGGCGTTGATCGTGGCGCCCGACGTCACGGTGTCGAAGTAGATGTCCGCCCCGCGCAGCATTTTGGCCTCAATAATATAGTGATCCTCGCGAAACTCCACCGTCGCGCCGAGCGCTTGGAACGCCTTCATATGCTGGTCGATCGGCCTGGAGACAAAGTTATCTCCCCCCGGAAACCCGACCGTCACCCGCCCGAATTTGGCCAGCAAGGCTCCGGCAAAATAGTAGGACGCCCGGTAAGCGGACGCCTTGCCCGGATCGATGATCGCGCTGTGGATGTAACGCGGGTCCAGCACAATTTCGCCGGATGGGCGTCGGGTGATCATCAAACCGATGTCTTTGCCGATCTGGGCGATCAATTTCACATCGTCGATATTCGGAATGCCCTCCAGCGTCACCAGACCGTCCGCCAGTGAGGCGGCGGCCAACAAGGCGAGCGAGCTGTTTTTAGAACCGGGGATATGTACGCAGCCGTTCAGCGGGCCGGCAGGTTCCACTTCAATCCATCTCATTGACCCTTACCCACTTTCCGATGATGTCTTTATTTGTTATGAAGCTCCAGCACGTATCCGCTGCCGCGAACCGCACTGATGAGAAAGGTGTCTTTGCCGTATTTTTTGCGAATCCGGTACACCAGCGCATTCAATTCGTCCATTGTTACATCCGGAACCCCGTCCTCGCCGACCGAGCGCTCCGGCCATACGGCTTGCTTGATTTCGGCAATCGGCACGAGCCGATTGGCATGATCGTACAACAGCTGAATAAGCAAAAATTCTTTCTCGGACATCGCAATCCGCTTACCGTCAACCACGCATTCCCGTTTTTCCCAATGGATCGTCAGCGGGCCGTGAGGCTCGTCCCACCGCTGCGTTATGCTGAGCGGCTCTAACTCCAGCGTCTGATCGGCGAAAAGATACGAAAAATGCAGTACCGTCATCCCTTTGGCCAGCTTTATGATATCAAACGATTTCAGCGGATACGGTTGATTCGGTTCGACGATCACGCCGTTGATTTCCGTGCCGTGCGTGCTGCCCAGATCGTACAGAACCGCACGCTCCTCTTCTTTGCGGATCACTATATGTTTACGGGAAATAAACGCGTTCGAAAAAGCGAAGTCCGGAGAATACGAGTTCGAAGCCCTCCCGACTACCGTTTCGGCGGCGGTCAGATTCAGGCATGTACCCGAGCGGAAAGGTTCTCCGCGAATCACATAAAGACAAGCGAAAGTATCCAGTTTCGTTCCCTCCGAGTGCTGCACAGCGGTCAAGCGTCGTTGTGCGGTCGATAAAAATAATTTGACCTCCTATCATCATAGCCTATTTCAGCCTTGAAGGAAAATAGGCTTCGCTGACGCAACAGTTATATTTCGGTAATACGAACCTGTCAGGGAAAAACGGACATAAAAAAGCCCGCTTCGCCGAAGGATTCTTACGGGAAGCGGACAGCGGTCCGCGTTTTATTCAAGCAATGTCAACAGCTCGGATACCGGCGTACGAGGCTTCGGACGCGGCACTTTGCCTTCGTCGAAGTAGCCTATGTGGAGCGTGCCGACGATCTTCTCTCCGGGCTTCACTCCGATCGCCTGACGGGAATCCGGGTCCCCATTGTATTCGTTCGTTTTCCCTGACGACGCCGATTTTTCGTTCCCAAGCCAGCAGCTGGAGAATTTGAATAAGCGCGCTGGCCGCAGAAAACGCTTCTTCCCATCGGTTCGGCCGCGGCTCTTCGGTGATCGCCAGCTCTACAATTCCCCCTGATGCGCCGCACTATATACAAGACGAAGGTCCGTGGTATAATAGCACTACTTTAACGAAAACGCATTCAAACGGGAGATCCGCCTATGCCTTTGTTACTTCGCCTTACGGCTTTGACCTGCGGCTTGTTTCTTCTTATTATTTTACAAGCTTCGGGCTATATTCGACCTCCCGTCCCTCTGCCGCCGCCCGAGATTGAAATTCAAACCGAGTGGTCGCCCGAAGAGCTGCAAAAGCCCCCGAACATCATCATCCTGCTGAGCGAAGCATTTTGGGACATCACTCAAATCAAAAGCCTGCAATTCAGCGAGGACCCGGCTCCGATGTTCCATGCGCTGCAGGAGAAATTCACCCACGGCACGCTGCTTTCCCCGATGTTCGGCGGCGGTACGGCCAACGTCGAGCTGGAAGTGCTGACCGGACATTCGATGCGCTTTTTCCCGGAGGATTCCACTCCGTACGAGCAGTACATCAAGCAGCCGACCGCTTCGCTGGCCAGCCTGTTGTCGGGTCAAGGCTATACGACGACGGCGATCAGTCCGTTTTACCATTGGTTCTTCAACAGCTCGGAGGTATACAAGCATCTCGGATTTTCGCGCTTCATCAGTCTGGAATATTTCAATCCGGACGAGTATGTCGGCCCTTACATCGGAGATCATGCCGTCGTGCGGCGCATCATCGAGGAGACCGAACGGAATCCCGGCCCAGACTTCATTTTTGCCAATACAATGGAAAACCATTATCATTACTGGCCGGGCAAGTTTAAAAAGAACCATATCGAAGTGAAAGGCAATATGTCCAACGCGACCACAGGCATTGCCGAGACGTATGCACAAGGCTTATCGGGCGCCGACCGGGCGCTACAGGAGCTGATTGTGCATTTCAGCAGGGTGAAGGAGCCGACGATCATTGTTTTTTTCGGCGACCATCTCCCTTCCTTGGAAAAGCTGTTGGTTTATAAGGAATCGAAGTACATTAGCGGCGAGGACGACCCCGACTTCTTGGAGAAAATGCATAACACTCCCGTCGTCATTTGGAGCAACTATTTGCCGAAGGAAGCGAAAGAGGAGCTGCACATGAGCCCGTCGTTTCTGGGGCCATACATTTTGAATCTTGCGAAGCGGCAGGGCAGTCCGTACACGGACTTTTTGTCCGACCTGTACCGAAAAATGCCGGTGCTGCCGCCGAAAACATATTATGAAGCGATGAACATCGACGTGAATTTGGTGCAGCAGTACGAGGCTAGGCAGAAGGCGATCCTGGCGCTGGAGAAGCAGGCAGCCGCAAGCAGCGCGACGGCTAGCCCAGGTAGCGACGGCGTGGCAACTAGCGGTGACGGCGTGGACAGCGGCGAAGCGAATAGCGCGACCGGCATATCCGAGACGGCAGACAGCAGCACAAGTGGCGCGGTAGGTACTAGCGACGCGAATAACTCAGCTGTAGGTACTGGCGCAACGGGCGGTGACGGGAGTAGCTCAACGGGCATGGCCGGGACGGCGGACAGCAGCACAAATGGCGCGGCTGACAGCGGTGACGCGAGTAATGCAGCCGTAGGTGCTGGCGCAACGGGTGGCGACGGGAATAGCTCAACGGGCATCGCCGGGACGGCGGACAGCAGCACAAGTGGTGCGGCTGGCAGCAGCGATACGAGTGATGCAGCTGTAGGTGCTGGTGCACGCGTCGATACGAAAGGGATGCCACCGTTTATCCTCGGCTACGGCGAACCGCTAATCGAACGGGTAAGCCCTGCTTCCTTAACCGTCGGGGGCGATGCTTTCGGAAGATCGCAGCTTACCATACATGGCGGAAGATACGGCCTTGGCAGCACCGTCTTCATCAACGGCGAACCGCAGCAGACGACTTGGCAGAGCGAATCCTCACTTAGTGTGAACCTGCCGAAGGCACTGACGACTAATGCCGCAACGCTTGACGTTCAAGTACGCGTCGTCGATTCCAAGAACCGGGTGCTGGCCGCCTCGCGAATCATAAAGGTGCCCGTGCAAGAGAAGAAGCATTGAAAAGCCGAAGATGCGTCATCCCTTTATGAATGGGATGGCGTGTCCCCGGCTTTCTTAATTAGTCGATCATACATTCTCTCCTGAAATCATGCACCTGAAATAGCAACATAAATAGCGCACCCGAAATGCTCTATCGGAGGCAAATCGAGCCGTCACAAAATCTTAGCGGAACTCAGATGCTCTACTCTTGTCGAAATTTCTCACCACCTGCCCAAACATGGCATATAGCGCATCTTAGTTCCTTTATTTCCCAAGGCACCTGTTCCCTCCAACAATTAGCGGAAGTACGATGCTTTATCTTCCATGTTACTGCAAAACAACAGAGAAGCCGATGTCCTTGAAAAAAGACACCGGCTTCTCTATCACTCTGAACGCCCGAACGTTCATACCCTTCCGCACTGTAGAAGCCTGTCGACTCCTGCGCTTGCCCGGGAAATGGACAAGCCGCAGCGGCCTCCCAACAAGCACCTAGCCCCCAACCTGCCACTTCTACGCCTCGCCGCGGTGCCACAGCCGCTGCAGCTCCGCATTCGATTCCAGCAGCTCCTCCAGCGTGCCTTGGGCATCGACGCGTCCGTCCTTCAGGACGACGATACGGTCCGCTCGGGCCAGCGCCGCTTTGCGGTGGGAGATGACCAGGCAGGTCGCGCCTTGCCGCAGTTCTTCAAGCCGCTCCCACAGCTTCCCCTCGGTATCGACGTCGAGCGCGCTTGACAGATCGTCGAAGACGAGCAGCTCCGCGTCGCGTACGAACATCCGGGCGGCTGCGGTACGTTGGGCTTGCCCGCCCGACAGCTTCACGCCTCGCGGCCCGATGACCGTGTCGAGGCCATGCGGCAAATACCCCAGATCCTGCTCCAGCACGGCGGAGTGGATCGCCCGTTGGAGCTGCTCCGGCTCGGCTTGCATGCCGAGCAAAATATTGTTCTCCAGCGTATCGCTGTACAGCCGCGGGATTTGCGGCGTATAGGCGCTGCGCGGCGGAATGAAATAGTCGTCCGGCTTCGCCACAGGCTCCCCGTTCCAGCGAATAGCTCCCGCCTGCATGGGCAGCAGCCCAAGCAGCGTGCGCGCCAGCGTCGTCTTGCCGGAGCCGACCCGCCCGGTAATGACGGTGAACGAACCGCGCGGCAGCGTCAGGTCGATCCCTTCAATTCCCCGGCCTGTTTCGGGATAACGATATGTCAAGCCGCGTACTTCCAGCATCTCCAAGGTCCGGCCGCCGACAACCGCAGCCCCTTCATCCATCTCCGGCAGGCTTCCCCGCAAATGCAGCGGATGATACTCCGTCAGCCTTTCCTCGTCCGTCCCTTGCAGCAGCGTTACCAGACGGTCTTTTGAAACCGTGCTTTGCTTAAAGTAAGTCATGAACTTCCCGAAGTTTTGGATGAACTGAGTCACGAATGTAAGGTAATACACGAACAGCGCGAAATCGCCGACCGTAAAGCTGCCGTCCCGCATCGATTGCGCGGCCAGCAGCAAAATCAATCCGGTGCCGAAATTAACCGCGTTGGAGAAAATCGATTCGAGCGTCGTGCTCAGCAGACGATCCTTCAGCATCGCTTCCCGGCGCTGGTCGTTCAATCGCTTGAAACGGCCGATGACCCGGTCTTCCGCGCCTGCTACCTGAATCGACTGCACCGTAGAGAACATTTCGCTGATCGCTCCGGTAACTTGGCTTGTCGCTTCCCGGCTCGCCGCCCGATATTTTTGCAGCATGGTCGTCGACAATTGAGCGATCGTCACAACAACGACTAATGGCAAAAACACCCACAGCGTCATCTCTGCGTTAATGCGAATAAGAATGTAGCACGATACCGCAGCGAACAGCGTCATCCCGAACGAGTCCACCGACCAGCTGACCGTTTCCTCCACCTGCTCGACATCGTCCCGGAACGAGCTGATCGCCTCGCCCGGCGAGATCGGAATCGCCCGCGCTCCCGGTTCCTTGAGCACATGCCGCAGCAGATTCCGGCGCAGCAGCGCCGCGACGCGGAAACGGAACTGTACGTCCGTGATAAAACCGAACACGATCAGCACAACCCGTGCCAATGCCGCCAGCAGCAGAAAGAGGACCAACGTCCAAATGCCGAAGCTGTAAGCGGAATGACCCGACAGCTCGTCGAAAAACGCTTTCGTCACGAGTCCAGGAACGATCGGGGCCAAATAAATCAAAGACCAAGCGAGCGCGTTCAAACTATAAAGCCCCAACCGGTAACGCGTAAGCCGCCATAAAAAAGAAAAGGTCGTCATACTAGCATTTCCTCCATTCCGACCTTCAGCATCCGGCTGTAGCGGGAATCCGGATCGGCCCCGAGCCTTGCCCGGTCCCCCTCCTCAGCGATACGACCGTTGTCAAGAATAAGAATGCGGTCCGCCCGCTGGATCGTCGCCAGCCGGTGGGCGATAATAATGCAGGTCCGGCCTTGCAGCAGCCGGTTCATTGCCCGCTCGATCCGCTGCTCGGTCGCCGGATCCAAACGAGAAGAAGCCTCGTCGAGAATGACGAGTCCCGGATCGGACAAGAACACTCGGGCAAACGACAGCAGCTGCGCCTCGCCTGCGGACAATCCACCGCCTCCGGACTCCAACATCGTATCCAAGCCGCCTGGCAGCGAGCGAAGCCACGACTCCATCCCCAGCTCCCGCAGCACCTGTTCCACCCGTTCGTCGGAGATCGTCTCGTCAAAGAACGTCAGGTTGTCGCGGACCGTCCCTTGGAACAGCTCGATCGACTGGGTCACCATCCCTACCCGGCTGCGCAGCTGCTGCAGCTTCGCCTCCCGAATATCCGTCTCCCCGAGAACAATCCGCCCTTCTCCCGGATCGTAGAAACGCAGCAGCAGGCGCGCCAACGTCGTTTTGCCGCTGCCCGTCCGGCCGAGCAAGCCCAGCACCTGCCCCGGCTCCAAGCGGAAGCTCACGTCCTGCAGCGTCGGGCTATCCGCCTCGTAGCCGAAGCGGACACCCTCGAATGCCACGGACAGCGCTCCCTGCGGCACCGGCGTACCCGGTCCGTCCTGAATCACCGACTGTGTCTCTAGCAGTTCCTTCACCCGGACGATGCTGGCGTCCGCCTTTTGCAGATCCTCCATCTGCGTGCGGATTTGTTCGATCGGTTTAGCCATTAGCTCGGTGTAATAAAAAATCATGTACACGGTACCGAGCGTAATCGACCCCTTTTTCCACAAATAAAAGCTCAACACAAACGCAACCGCGTTGCCGATCGCAAACACGATCAGGGTCGTGATCCACATCGACGCCCAACCGAAAAACGCACGCACACGGACCGGCAGCCATTCGCGCAGCAGCTCGTGATACCGGCGCATCACATACCCGGTTGCGCCGTTGGCCCGCGTATCCTCCGTCCCTTCCAGATGCTCGCCCAAAAAGCCGTAAAATTTCGCGCTCACCTGTCTCAGCTTCCCCCAATAAGGCACCGCAAACTTACGGATATACTGAATGGAGATTATCGCGAACACGACAAAAAAGAGCATGCCCGCACCGATCAGCCATCCCTCCCGGAAAAGGAGCACCAGCATCCCCGCCACCAGCACGAGATTGCTCAGCAGCGTAATGACAAAGCTGGAGAAAAAGTTGGACAAATTGTTGATAT
The DNA here is from genome assembly GCF_000722545.1 of Paenibacillus tyrphae. Classification (GTDB taxonomy): domain Bacteria; phylum Bacillota; class Bacilli; order Paenibacillales; family NBRC-103111; genus Paenibacillus_G; species Paenibacillus_G tyrfis. The sequence goes on along the minus strand of NZ_JNVM01000009.1, from coordinate 22,220 downwards.
CCCCATCGACCCGCTCAATGATCACGCCGGACGTTTGCGACTTATGAAACGTCATATCAAGCTTTAAGCAATGATCCGCCACATCGCCGCGAAGTTGATTGGTTGCCAGCCATCCGACATTCGCGCCTACATAAGTCGCGGCCACGGCAACAACTTGTTGAATCAAGGTGACGACAATGAACAGACCGCCTGCGATAAGCAAGGGCCTGGTGCTTGACTGGGACTGCGCCGTGTCGATGAAATAACGGATAATTTGAGGGTTCACCAGCTGCATGGCAATGCCGCTTACGAGCAGTACGGCCAGCAAAATCATGCTTTTGCGCTGGGACTTCAAGTAGCGGCTCAGCAAGAGGGCGTATTCACGAACCGGTATTTTTCGTATTGCTTTCTTCAACCTCTCCGTCCCTCCTTTATCGTACAAACATTCTACCACAGGAAACACTTGTTCGGCCATCCATTTCCAAAAGAAAAAACAATTATAACCAAATTTCCAACCCCATCGGTAGCCTAAGCGTTCGATAAGCCCCAAACGAAAAAGACGGCCGCGCGGTGCCGTATTCAATAACGGCGCCACAAGGCCATCTTCACAACCGGGTTTCTACGTGATCGAATGCTTCGTCTCGCTCCACCGCTCGTAGAACAGCATCCGGTCCCGCCGTACGAAGCAGAGCAGCGCATGGATGCCGAAGACAAGGTTCAGCAGCCCTGCGACGAGCAGCAGCGGGATCATCACCATCGAAGGGAGCTGGTTCATTTCGCCGCTGATAAACAGCACATTAGGACCGCCAATCCCAAAATACAGCGAAACGTAGCGGACCAAAAGCGCGTGCAGCGTCAACCCGCCATCCCTTCCGTCCAGGCGAATGCGCACAACCCGCTTGCCCAGCGTCCTGCCTTCGGTCAAGTATGGCACGACGACAAAATAGAAGAGGACGGCTCCAGCGAGCGGAAGCAGCATATGCCGTCCCAAGAAAAATAGAACGAACGGCGACAATACCGCCCAATCGATCAGCCACGCGACAAAACGGCGGGTGTAGCTGACACGCGTCACGGACAGATCGACGCCTTCGTCCAGCGTATCGCTTTTGGGCATAAAGGCCGTCAACCATGGAGCTATCGCATAACCGACCAGACCGCCTGCCGTGTTAAGCATCAGATCGTCCACATCGAATAGACGGTAGGGGCAATCGTAAATGCCGTACAGCCCCGTTCCCTGCGTCACTTCAAAAAACAGCGACACAAGAAACGTCGTAACCGTCGTCCGCAAAATGCGGCGCCGGAAATAATAGCGCAAAAACACGCCCAGAGGGACGAGCAGCAGCACATTGAACGCCACTTGCAGTAACGCCCGTTCCCCAAACACCTTAAGATAGGTTGCCGGATTGTTCCACTGCAGACCCGTTTCCCGCAGAAAATCGCGGACAAATTGGAACGGTACCCATTGATTGAACGAGCCCGTCGTTCCGGTGCAAGTATGCCGGGTATCCGGCAGCGGCAGGATGACCAAGTACAAGGCGCACAATAAATACAGGAGAAATGAATACAGGACAATGACGCGTATTTTATTGACATAGCCGTATTTCCGGTACTGCACGATCAAAAACGGCAGCGTAAAGACGAACGCCAGCAGCGGAAACGTCTGCAGCGCGAAGCCGATTGGAAACAAATAAGCTTGAAGCATTTTGTCGTTCACACCCATGCTGTAATATTTACTAAAAATTATAACGGAAAATACGGCGGGCTTCCCATCGATTCGGCTTACATGAGTGACATTATTGTCACCTTATACACGCAAAAAAACACGCCGAACATCAGCGTGTCATGCAATTTTTGTTTCTTTACAGCTCCTTGCGCATACGCACGTGCCAGATTCCGGCGTCGAGGAACTGCTCGGTAGAAACCGTTTTGTAGCCTAATTTCTCGTAAAACGCCTCTGCTTGAGTCTGAGCGTCCAGGATGATCGCCGGAACGCCCTGCGACCGGACATCCTCTTCCATCGCCTGAATGATCTGACGTCCGAGCCCGTATCCGCGGTATGGCTTCATTACGGCAATCCGCTGGAGCTTAGCGGTCTTCCCGTCGTACATGATCCAGCGGGCAGCCGCGGCGGGCTCATTTCCGTTCATGATCAGAAAATGCCTTGCGGCGCTTGGCGAAGCATCGTAGTCGTCCATCTCTTCTTCCGGCGAAACCCCTTGCTCTTCTACGAACACGCGAATACGTACAGTAAAGCAGTCGCGAAGCTGTTCTTCCGTATGTACAGGCATGATGCTCAAATCCATGATGTCTTTCCCCCCCCCAGCTATAACGTAAGTTTTTCTCCCGGCTGCAACGCCCGGCTCTGGATGCCTTTATCCCGAAGTCCGGCGGTGAAACGATCCGCATCCTGAACGATCGGTGGGAACGTATTGAAATGAAGCGGTACGACCGCTTTCGCGCACAGCCACTCGGCGGCTAAAGCCGCATCGTCCGGTCCCATCGTAAATACGTCGCCGATCGGCAGGAATGCCAGATCGATCTTGTGGCGCTGACCGATCAGCTTCATATCGGAGAATAACGCGGTGTCCCCGCTGTGAAGAATTGTTAGCCCGTCCCACTTGATCACATATCCGCCGGGCATGCCGCCATAAATGATCTTCTTTTCTTCTTCCAGCACGATTCCCGAACTGTGGAACGCTTGAATCATCTCGATCTCCGCAAATCCGATCGACGTTCTGCCGCCGATATTCATCGCGAAGGTGTTCAGACCTTGCCAGCTCATGTAAGTCGCCAGCTCGAACGTCGCAATGACCGTCGCATTATTGCTTTTGGCGATGGGCACGGTATCGAGAATATGGTCGGCATGGGCGTGTGTAAGAAGGACATATTCCGCCTTCACATCCTCAGGCTTGGTTGTTGCCAGACGGTTCCCAGAAATAAACGGATCGATGATTAAGGAATGTCCTTCGTGAGTCAATTGAACACAAGAATGACCATGATACCAAATCTCCATACGACCAGCTCCTTCTTTTGATTCGAATAGTAGCTTTCACGAGTTCTATTGTACCAAAGAGAAGACGTGAAACTCAAAAAAGAAAGGCAGCCGTTCCTGACGGCTCCTTTCGCGGCGACACTATGCATCGTCTGTCCTAGCTCGCAAACGCCTTCTTCAAAGCCTCCCGGACCCTGTCCTTGCTGAAAGGCTTGACGATAAAGTCGCTTGCTCCCATCGAGACGGCCCGAATCAACAGCGCCTGCTGGCCCATAGCGGACACCATGATTACTTTTGCGTCGGGGTCCATATTCTTGATCTCTTCCAATGCCGTGATCCCATCCATCTCGGGCATCGTAATGTCCAGCGTAACAAGATCCGGCTTCAATTCAGAGTATAATGTCAGCGCTTCCAGTCCATTGCTCGCCTCGGCTACCGTTTCGTAACCCAATTCCTGAATTACGTTTCTCAGTATCATTCGCATGAATAGCGAATCGTCCACGATCAAGATTTTTTTCACGCCGAACAAGCCCCCAACCCGTTGTTTTTATACATAAAAAAAATAAGACCGCCCCAAACGCCGAAAGGGAGGCCGTGTTCGACTATTTCCTCTTGTCCTTCGGCAGCTGGCTGACATCGTGTTACACCTTAGTCCCTATAGCTTTGCGTCCTTGACTTTCGCCAAGTTTGCCATGTCTGTGACAAAAAACGATTGTAAATTGTATTATAAGCATCTGGTAGAAAAAATACAAGTATAGAACCAAGAAGACCTCTTCGTAACGTTCCCATCACCTGAGAGTTTCGTTTGAGAGGCCTCATGCTATAGGTCACGCAGGCTCCGCCGAACGGGCCATGTTATTCAAGTATCGCTCGAATTCATCCGGCGGCAGCGGCGGGCTGTAATAGTAGCCTTGCACCAGATCGCATTTTTTGTCGCGTAAAAAGTCGATCTGCTCCTGTGTCTCCACGCCTTCCGCGATGACCTGCAGGCCGAGATGGTGCGACATGGCTACAATCGTAGCGACAATCGACGCCCCGCTGGACCCAAGAGCAATGTCACGTACGAACGATTGATCGATTTTCAGCTTGTCGATCGGGAACCGGTTCAAATAGCTGAGCGAGCTGTAGCCTGTGCCAAAATCGTCCATGCTGACTTGCACACCGATTTGCTTCAGCCGGCGCAGCGTCGTTTCCGCATTGTTCGCGTCCGCGGCCATCATGCTTTCCGTTATTTCCAAATCGAGATATTTTGGCTCCAGATCCGATTCCTGCAGCGCTTCCCGGATCGTTTCGATCAAATGCGGCTGCTCGAACTGCTTATTCGACAGGTTGACGGAAACGGGCATCGGCGGGAATCCGGCTTCCTGCCACAATTTGTTTTGCCGGCAGGCCATGCGCAGCACGCGTTCGCCGATCCGATGGATCAGCCCGCTTTCCTCGGCGACCGGGATGAATAATCCCGGCGACACGAGGCCTTGCTCGGGATGGCGCCAGCGCACGAGCGCTTCGGCTCCGATCACCTGCCCCTGCATATTCACCTGCGGCTGATAGTGCACCTCGAACTCATCACGCTCCAGCGCAAGCCGCAAGCCGTTCTCAAGCGCCAGCTTCTGTTCGGATGCGTCGTCCATTTCCGAGGAATAAGCCTGTATTCGGTTGCGCCCCTGCTTTTTGGAATAAAACAATGCCGAATCGGCATGCTTCAGCAGCATTTCCCCGTTGACTGCGACAGACTGCACCGCGTAGCCGATGGTGAGGCTGAGATGCACTTTGTGCGCTCCCAGCGTAAATGGACGCTGGAGCCGCTCGTGAAGCTGCAGCGCTTCCTCGGCCGCTTCGCTCTCTCCTCCCGCAATTCCGTACAGCAGCACGGCAAACTCGTCGCTGCCGATTCGCGCGATGACCTTGCCTTCGCCTGCGGCGTGGTGCAGACGGTCCGATAGCTGCCGCAGCAGCTTGTCCCCTTGCTTTTGCCCGATGGAATCGTTGATCAGCTTGAAGCGGTCGATATCGATGACCAGAAGCGCCCTTCCGATTTCTTCTTCCGTCTCCGTCAGTCCGTTCAACGTTTCCAGCAAATAACGGCGGTTCGGCATCCCTGTCAGATCGTCCCGGTAAGCGAGGTCGTTAATCCGGCGCTCCGCTTGTTTCTTTTCCGTGATGTCTTGACATATCCCGAACAGTCCGGTGACCTCCCGGTTCACGACAATGGGAACGCAGGTAACGCTGAGATCTATGGATTTCCCCTGTTTATGCTTGATGATCATTTCAAACTTCTGGGGGATTCCCTTTACGGATTCCGCAAACCTCCAATTCAACTCATCGGTACTCCAAAGCTCCGAGATGCGGCTTAAGCTGCGTCCCACGGTCTCCTCCGCCGAATAGCCCGTTATCGCCTCGACCGCCGGATTCGCGGCGATGAATCGCCCTTCCAGATCAATGGAAAACACCGCATCCGTATTATAATCAAACAGCGATTGAAAATGCTGCTCGCTTTCGTGGAGCTTGGCCGCATGGTACGCAAGCCTCTTGTCCACGAACGACGTCACAAGCGCGATTCCCAGCAGCAATAGCGTCATCATGCCGATCACATAAGCAATCAACGACGTTTCCACGCTCAGTTCGTTGCTCATCCAATTCATATGATCCAGACTGATGAAGCGGGCCGCCCCCATCCCCGTGTAATGCATGCCCGAAATCGCCGCGCCCATAATAAAGCCGCTGCCGATTTTGCGGTAAATGCGGGATCTGCCGATGTCATCGCGAAAATAAAAAGTCAGCCACATCGCGGCCATGGACGCGACCACCGCAATGACAACGGATAGGCTCAAGACCAGCGGACGGTACTGAATGACCCCGTTCATCTTCATCGCCGTCATTCCCGTATAGTGCATGCCTATGATGCCGAAGGCCATAAACAGACCGCCGACAATCCAATTGCGCCATCCGAAATGTCTGCCTCCGACCGCAGCCAAGGCAATATACGAGGCGATGACGGCAAATACCATGGAAAGCAGAACAAGGGAGACGTCGTAATGGACCTCCATCGGCATCCGGTAAGCAAGCATTCCAACAAAATGCATCGACCAGATCCCAAGCCCCATGGCCGTCGCTCCGCCGCAAAGCCATAGTAACCGGGTACGTCCACGTGCTGCATTGATTCTGCCGCCCATATCCAGTGCGGTATAGGAAGCCAGGACCGAGATCACATAGGAAAGAAAGACCAAAAACCAGTCATAGGTGCCGATCATTTGCTGCATAGTCTTTACCTTCTTTCCAATTTGATCCTTTTCTTTTCTATATTATACCTACGAGGCCTATATACCGTCTACATCTTTTTGTCGAAATAGCTCGAATATCATAAAGATGTCGAAAAGACTGTACCCTTTTCGAGCATGCAAAAGAAGCAGATCGGCAGACCTGCTTCTTTTTCGCTTCTGTTATTTATGCATCGGCACGTTTCGAGTTGCCTGGGGACAACAGGCTGCCTAGCGACAGCAGCGAGCTGCCGGCTATGGCCAAAGCCAGCGCCATGACGAAGAACGCCAAATCCAATTCGTACCCGGCCATCTGCGGACTTCCCAAAAATCCGCCGGCCCATTTCGCCTTCACGATGGCACCGATCATGAGCAATGCGAACAAAGTCGAAACGATCCGTGTGCCAAGACCCAGGATCAAGGCAATACCTCCGACCACCTCGATAATCCCTACGACATAAGCGGCGAAGCCTGGAAGACCTATGCTTTCGAACCAACCCGCGATGTTGCCGATGCCGCTCTGAAATTTGACCACGCCATGAACCAAAAAAGAAATGCCAAGCACCAAACGGATTAACAGCAGACTAACTTCATATTTCTTATTCAAAAGTTCCCTCTCCTTATTTCCTAAATAGTTATTGTTAAAATTGCAAACACATATAGCTGAGCGTGCCTAAATCGTAGCTCCGATGGATCACCTGAGCTTCTCCTTCCCCGCTTCCCATCGCGATGAACAGCGGCACGAAATGCTCCGCTCTCGGCACGGCCTGACGGGCATACGGGGCTTGCTCCGCATACTGGAACAACGCATTCAAGTCGCCGGACTGCAGCTTCTCAAGCAGCCAGTCGTCGAAGGCGACCGCCCACGGCTCCGGCGTCTTCTGGCCCCAATTCAGCATCCGGAGATTGTGCACGGTTACCCCGCTGCCGATCACTAGGATACCTTCCTGTCCCAGCCCGCGAATCGCCTCGCCGATCCGATATTGCCGCTCAGGAGCCAGATAAGGATTCACCGATACTTGGATTACCGGAATATCCGCCTTCGGATACATGCGATGGAGCAGTGTCCAAGAACCATGATCGAGCCCCCTGACCGAATCAGTACGGACTTCGATGCCGTTTGCCGTCAGCTTTTGCTCCAGCATCGCCGCGATCGCTTTGGATCCTTTGGCCGGATACTTGACCTGGTACAGCTCATCCGGAAATCCGCCGAAATCGTAGATCGTATCGTAGACATCGTCCGTCGATGAAATCGTCAACGTCTCGCTTTCCCAATGCGCCGTAAAGATGACAATCGCCCGGGGTTCGTACTGCTCGCCCAATTTCGCCAAAAATTCGGTATAAGGCGTCTGCTCGATAGCGAGCATCGGAGAGCCGTGGGCTAAAAATAAAGCTGGAATCATCATGCTACCCCCTAAGTAATAAGGTTACTTTATGTAAGTAAGTATATATTGATAATAAAAATATGTCAAGTAACTATATTTTTGTTTGTAGCTATATTATTTTTGATGATCGTACGGTATAATAGAGCTATAGCGAGGTGACGGGATATGAATCAGACTTCAGTGTGCCCCAGATTTGAAAAAGGCATGCGGATCGTCAGCAAGCGATGGGCCGGTCTTATTATCCATCAGCTGCTTAAGGGACCTCAACGGTTCTGCACCATCGAGACCGCCCTTCAGATTAGTGGAAGATTGCTATCGGAGCGGTTAAAAGATTTGGAGCACGAGGGGATTGTCAAGCGGGACGTGTATCCGGAAACTCCGGTTCGCATCGAGTATTCTCTCACGGACAAAGGCCGCGCTTTGGCCCCCGTCTTCCGGGAAATGGAGAAATGGACGAGCGCATGGATAGAGCTCGATGAGGAACCCGCGGCCGATCCGCTTACGAAATAAAAGCATGCAAAAAGGCGCCGGTCGGCGCCTGAGCTTGTGGAGAAAGTAGTCAATTGAGATAATAGTGGTTACGATGGGCGGGGTATCCACTTCCGACCGCTGTTGTCATCGGGAAATTTTAATTGGAAGCTGCTTAGCAGCGGATATTTCCCGAAGACAAAGGCGGCCGCTATCGCTGGATACCCCACCTCCGTATATATCTCTATTTTATTCAAAAACCACTTTCTCAACATTCTAAGGCGCCCATTGGCGCCTTTTTGCGTTAATGAAACACCCATGTGAACTGGCCGTACGCCGAGGACCAGCCGGGTTCCGTGCCGCTGATGGAGCCGCTTTTGCGGCCTTCGGCATCCACGGCTACTTCGGCCGTGAGCCAACGGTACACGCCTCTCTCGTAGGCGAACGTTTCCCCGTCGTCGTCGAACAGCCGGAACTTGCCCGGGCTCGTGCCGTAATGGTGCAGCTCCAGGTCGATCTTCTCCCCTGCGCGCGGCGCATGGTCCATGACAGCCATCATCGGAATCACCGCGCCGTCCTTCACGAACACCGGAATCTTCTCAAGCCCCGGTTGGACGTTGATCGTACGGCCGCCTTCGAAGCGTTCCCCCGTATCAAAGTCGTACCAACCACCTTGCGGCAAATAAACGGTCCGCCCGGTTTCCCCTTCAAACAACGGAGCGACAAGCAGCGAATCGCCGAACATGAACTGATCGTCCCATTCTTTATCCGCTGCGCCCCCATAGGCGAATTCATCCGAGTCGAAGCGCCCGCTGCCAGCCTGCACACGCACTGTTACACCGCTTTCTAAGACCATGGCCCGTACCGGAGGCACGCCTTCCGCCCAATAGATGGCGAAGGTCGAATACAGATAGGGCAGCAATTGTATGCGTAAACGAATGTAGCGGGTAACGATGGGTTCGACCTCGGGGAACGACCATGGCTTCGTCCCGTCGGCCCATGCATTCAGCATGGCAAGCGGCGAGAAGCACACGGTCTGCATCCGGCGGACCCAATCCTCGCTGCTCCGCGCTTTTCGCACCTCGGGCGTCCATAGCAAGCCGCTGAAGCCCGAATTGCACAACGCGCGGACATAGTCGCGGTGATCGTACAGATCGGAATAAAGTACGTAAGGAAGCGACGAAGCGGCGCCTGCGGAAGCACGAACCAAGCCGTACGTCCGGCGGTTATGGGAACGGTACAGATCGTCGGTCATCTTTTGAAGCAGCAAGCCGTACAACTGCCGCAGCTGCTCGCCGTCGCAGCCTGACGGGAAGCTTGCATGCGCAGGGAACATCCACGAATTGCGGGTCAGCTCGCTGCCGTCGCATTCATCCAGCTTGTAGCCGGACACGCCGATCTTCACGTGCTCGCGTTCGTGTTGTTCCATATAGATCGCCTGCGCCTCGGGCAGCGTATAGTCCGGCGCCAGCCCGTGCCATACCGTGTGGGAGCCGGAAAGCGGCCGAAGCGCCTCGTAAATGGCCGCATCCGGCGATACGTACGGGTGCTCCCACAGGTTGATTTTGAAGCCGTCCCTTTCCAGGTCCCGGACAAATTGCTCCGGATCGGGAAACAGCTCCCGATTCCATTCATACGTTACCGGATAGCTGCGGGTGTGCCAGCCCGGCTCCAGTCCGATGACATCGCACGGAATGCCCCGTTCCCGGAACGCCGCCGCTTCCGCGCGCACCTCGTCGGCCGAGTAGCTTTTGGGCACCCGGTGCCAGAAGCCTAGCCCCCAGCGCGGAGGAAGCGCGCCGCCGCCAAAATACAAGTTATAACGGCGAACGGCGTCAAGCGGCGTCGGTCCGGCGAAAACATAAACGTCTATCCCCTCGTCCGCCACCGTAATTTCCACCCGGTCGCTCACCGGCGTCGCTTTCCACGACGAATCACGGTTGCGATCCTTCGCGTTCCCGGACAGGCCGCTATCCGACCGGACCGACGAGCCGCAGCACAGAGTCACGATGCGTGAGGTATCGGCATATATCCCGTAGCCTCTGCTGGATACATAGAAAGGAACGGGCGCATGCGTCTCCCCCGTATCCTGCTTCGGGTCGCTGTTGACGCGCAAATAACGCGTCCGTCCCCGATGATTCAGCTTCAGCAGCTGCAAGCCCAGCCCGTACAGCGACTCCTCGCTTCCAAGCGGCAGCGCCACGACGATCCGGCCGCCGACCCGCTCTATTTTCACATCCGCCGCATGGAACGGGAATTCGGCTTCGCCCATCGATTGCAGAGCTGCCGTTTTGGGAGTCCGGTTCATGATCGAAGCGGGAGACAGCGTCAAAGGCTGTCCCGCCTTCAGCCGCCATATTCCCGGAGCTACCGTCTGCCAGGTCAATGTCGATTCTGCCATTTGTTTCTCCCCTTTGTCCGATTTTCATCCTATATGTCCGGCTATGTCGTCTTTAAGGGAAATACCTGATTCCAAGTATTGCTGCAATCCGAAAAGCCCTTTACACCGTCCGATACCGCCGCAAACAGATGCGTGGGCTTGCCGTTCGCATCAAAAAGTAGAAACGGCCGCTCCAAATTGCCAAGCGCCGTCACTGTTCCGTCATCCCAGACAACGGTACGCGAGTACGCTTGAGGCTCCTCGCTTACTTCCCAGCTCAGCCCGTCCCGGGAATGCGCGCGGATGCCGCCGTATTTTTCGCCGCAGACAGAGCCGTCCATATCTTTGGCAATCAATTCATAGCCCTCCCCGGTCCGCCATATAAACGGATCTTCGAGATGAAACCGCTCCGGCGGAAAAACGGGTGATTCCTGCAGCACCTGGTACGGACCTTCGTAGTGATCGGCCTCGGCTGCGCCGATGGTCATTTTGCCGTGAACGTTGTCTTCATACCGGCGCGCTTTATAGATCAGCAGCACGGAGCCGTCCTCGCCGACGCTCGGCGCCGGGTTGGAGGTCAGGAAGCTGTCGAACTTGCCGGGCCGCACGCCGAGAATCGGAGCGTCCCGCCGGGTCCATGGACCGAACACGCTGGGCGCCGTGGCGAGGCCGATGCGTTTGTTCGCCCGTGCTACGATAGTCCGGGGATCGTTCAGGCCTTCGAACGTTTCCGGATCGGGATCGCTGAGCGGATGCGTCGAGCCCATATAAAACAGCAAATACCGGTCTTTATGCTTCACGATGTGGGGATTGTGCGTACTGCGCCCGTCCCAGTATTGGGCACCGCGGGCCGGCAGCACGACTTCCTGAAAAGCATACGGCCCTTCCGGCGTATCCGACACGGCACGGACCACCTCGGATTGTAGAAGCCAGCCCGGATGCATCGGCAGCGACTTCGGCCAGCGCGAAGCGAACATGTGATATTTTCCGTCCTCTCCTTGCACGACGGAGCCGCACCATACCCAAAACCCCTCCATCCGGAAGCCGCCTTCTCGCGGCGCCGGCAGCATTTCCCATGTCATTCCGTTCGCCTCTCTTTTCTCGTAGTAAGATCGTTTTGGAGTCGTTAAAAATGCTTCATGGCGGAGACTGGAGACTTCATTTTCGTTTTCCTGAATTGCGAGGGCGACTCGCCTTTGCGCTCATGAAACAGCCGGGAAAAGTAAGAGGTCGTCCAGCCGATGCTTTCGCTGATTTCCGTCACGGTCATGCTCGTCGTTTCGAGCAGCTCCATCGCTTTGAGCAGCCGCACTTCCTGCAAATATTGAATCGGGCTCATCCCGAGCCGCCGGTTGAACATCCGTATGATGTAATGCGGGTGGAATCCGAAGCGCTTGGCCATATCGTCGAGCGTTACTTTCGCTGCATAATGATTGCGGATGTAATCGGCCATCGGAAACGGACCGCCGCCGGAGAAAGCTTGCTCGGAGCGAACCTCGTGAGTCAACGCCTTCCGCCCCGTGCCCAGCCGCGCCAAGGTAAGCAGCACCGTCTTGACCGCCGCGTCCATACGGTAGAACGCCAGAGGATCGTCCGCTTCGCCCGGCAATCCTCCCGCTTGCAGCCAATATTCGATGTCGGACACCGCAGCCGAGCCGCAAGCTCCCATCCACGGCATGGCCCGGACGATCAGCTCCAGTCCGCCGTCGCGCAATTCGAACCGAACGCCGAGCGCCCGCCCTTCCGTCGATAACGCGAGTTTACAAGCGTATTCCGGAGGGACGAGATAATAGTAGCCGGAGAGAACGACGAACGATTCCACATCCATCCGCAGTTCTCCGCGGCCTTTCAATGCCAATATCAATAAATAAGCCTCTCCGTTCTTCTTGCCGGAAGGCACTTCGTTATGGCATCCGCCGCCGAAGCTGTAGAACCCGGTGGCCCGAAGCCCGGCGTCCCTCAACTCGTTATGCGTCATGTCGATCCCGTTCATGAAAGCCCTCCTTTGCTTGGGCGCGAACCGAACCCGCTGCCGGTCCGCGCACCGGACTCTTCTCGAATTGCTAGGGTACACGCCAACGATGCTATGCTTGCACGGCGGCTCTTTCCTTGAAAGCTTCGGCGCATCTTGATCTTTCTTTTGTTCTAAGCTCATCTTAAATGGAATCGAAACGAAAATAATTACGGAGTTTTAAGTTCATGTGTCGCTCTTTTGCTATTCCTTCCCATGCTCCGCTGCTACCAAGGGATATTTTTTCGGGCCCATTGACAACGATCAAGTTACGTAATAATATATTTTTACGTAGCAAATACTGTTTTACGGAGATGAACCATTGTGACCGAAGACATACTGGAAAGCCTGCGGATTGAAGCCCCGGAGCAAGCCATGGCGCTGCTCAATCCGCTGCGGGCGGATATTGCCGCCCGGCTGGCGGCACCCGCTTCCGCGGCGGAAGTGGCCCGGGCGATCGGAGAAGCGCCGCAGCGGATCAATTACCACTTGAAGGCGCTGGAGAAAGCCGGGCTCGTGCGCCGGGTCGGTACGAGACAGGTACGCAACCTGGTCGAGGTGCTCTATCAGGCCGTCGCCAAGACGTTCATCCTGTCGGATCAACTGGGAATGAAGCCGGAAACGGTCCGCCGCCTCAAGGACCAAGGCTCGCTGTCCCATCTGGTTCAAACGGCGGAACGCATCAAGCAAGATGCGCTGCTTCTGATGGAGCATTCGGACGAAGGCCAGGACATTCCAAGCGCGTCGCTGCAGTTTCAAATCGCTCTCCGGGATGCGGAGGAGCGGCACGCTTTTGTCGAGGAGTACGCCGCCCTTGTCCGGCAGTTGACCGCCAAGTACCGCAAACCGGCGAACGAAGCGGAACCGGCAGACCCGTATCAGGTCGTGCTGGCCGTGTATCCGCAGATCGATCAATCCTCGGGAGGGAATGACTAATGGAACGCGAACGAGAGCACGAAGCAAAGCAGAGCAGCGCAACCGAAGCTGGTGGAGCAAACTCCCCGGCCGTCGTATGGCAGTGGTCGGAGCCGCAAAAGGACCGGGAAGCCGAACGAGGCCGCCGGCCAGTGACGCATTTGGATGACTACCGGCAGGCTGGAAACGATCGCTCGGAAGCGACCGTGACCCGCTGGGCGCTGCCTTCGCGAAACGGAGCGCCGGGCGCCGAGGACGTTCTCATCATGGTCTCCTCGGGCTTTACCGCACGCAGCCAACGCGGCCTGAGCCGCGGAGGCACAAATATTCAAGCGCTGGCCGCCTAAGCGGTCTAAGCCACACAAGGAGGGCATCAGACATGAACTATGTACCGGTCGTCGTGGAACAAACCGGCCGCGGGGAGCGTTCCTACGATATTTATTCCCGCTTGCTGAAAGACCGCATCGTCTTTCTCGGAAGCGAGATCGACGATCAAGTCGCCAACTCGATTACCGCTCAGCTGCTGTTGCTGTCAGCGGAGGACCCCGAGAAAGACATTCATCTCTACATCAATTCGCCGGGCGGTTCGACCACCGCAGGCTTCGCGATTTACGATACGATGCAATTCATCAAACCCGACGTGTCGACCATCTGCGTTGGCTTCGCCGCCTCCTTCGCCGCCGTTCTGCTTGTCGCCGGGGCCAAAGGCAAGCGGTACGCGCTGCCTAACGCCGAGGTCATGATACATCAGCCGTGGGGCGGAATGAAGGGGCAAGCGTCCGATATGAAAATTCATGCCGACCGCATCCTTGATACCCGGGACCGGCTGAACCGGATCGTCTCCGAGCGTTCGGGCCAGCCGCTGGAGAAGGTGGCGCGGGATATGGACCGCGATTACTTCCTGTCTGCGGACGATGCGGTGACCTACGGTCTAATCGACAAGGTGATGCAGCCTTAAGTTAACGAATAAGGATCGGGGCTTCTTTCAAGGAAGCCCGGTCCTTTTTTTTGTATTTGCGCTAGGTTCCGCCCCTCTCTTGTGCAGTCGGCTTATAAATCTCGCCTACATTATATATGGAAACGGAAACACCCGAACATGGAATATTCTCATCTGTTTTTGGCTTTTATTCAGGTTTTTGGGGAACGGCTTATGACGCTGTTTGTTCTTTTGTATATTAAATCATTTCATATTAAAAAAATTCGTAGTATGATGGACAAGTTCAAACACTGCAAACTGAGGCACGTGGAAGGAGTCTGTGTATGGAAGGCGATTTGCTAGTCGGGCTGCTAAAATTAATACTGATCAACATCGTGCTTAGCGGAGACAATGCCGTCGTCATCGCTTTGGCCTGCCGCAATTTGCCGGCGGAGCAACAGAAAAAAGCCATATTCTGGGGGAGTCTCGGAGCGATTTTGCTGCGGATCGTCCTCACCTTTGTAGCCGTCTGGCTGCTGAAAGTTCCGTTCGTGCAAGTGGCCGGGGCGCTGCTGCTCCTGTATATCGCCGTGAAATTGTTGAAGGGCGAAGATAACGCCGAAACCTTGAAATCCAGCAGCAAGATCGGAGAAGCGATCCAGACGATCATCGTCGCCGATCTGGTCATGAGTCTCGATAACGTGCTTGCGGTGGCGGGTGCCGCCGGCGGAAACCTGCTGCTGATCGTAGTGGGACTGGCTATCAGCATTCCGCTGATTGTCTGGGGAAGCCAGCTGCTGATGCGCCTCATGAACCGTTTTCCTATCATCGTTCTGCTCGGAGCGGCACTGCTTGGCTATACTGCGGGGGAAATGACGCTCAGCGACAAAGCCGTCGGTCAATGGATCGAGGCAAGCTTCCCTGCCGGTCACTATGTGCTGCCAATCGGACTAGCTGTGCTGGTTGTCATGGTCGGCAAGCTGGCCAGCCGGAGGCAGGAACGCGAACACGCCAAAAAAGAAGCGGAAAAGCACGCCGTTTCCTAACCAAAAAGCACTCTTCGTCCCGTACGACGCGCGTGGCGTCGCCGGCTGGCGAAGAGTGCTTTGTTTTTTATCCGAGAAACGCCGAGGTTTAAGGCAGCGGCTGTGCAGGTACATTCGAGATGGTGACAGCCTCCGTCTTCAAGTTGTTACCCGCTTGTCTGAGCCGGAGGTTCGCCGAACCGCTCGTTCCCGGCTTAATCTGCACCGTCAAATCTTTCGTGGCCTTTCCTTGGCTGTTGGCCGTAAGTGAGAAATTCGCGCTGTAGCCGTAGCCCGACGGCCACGAGCCGTCCGCATTGCGGATTTTCGCCACTTGGGTTCCGCCTGTCACATAAATGCCAAGGGTTAAATCCGATACTGTAGTCCCTGGAGCCAAGTTGTCCACGACGATACGAATCTGGAACTCTTGGGCGTTCGGGAGCGGATCCTGCTTGACGAAGCTGTACGCCGGATTGCCGACCACCGACCCGGCGCCGTACGATCCCGGCTTGAACGTCGAACGGTCCCACCATTTATATCCGGCCGCCGGGGCTGCCCACGGCTCAGGCTTCGGCTCGGTTGAGCTTGCCGGGTCTTCGAACGGCAGCAGCGCAGTCGGTTGGTCCAGCTGCAGGTTCGGGACTTGGCTCAGCTGCGTGTAGCTTTCCTTTTTGGCGAGCCAGTTTATGATATTCACCAGCAGCTTGCCGTCGTCCTGTTCCTTGAAGCCGTCGTAAGTCGTTTTGGCTTGTCCCGTTTCTTCACGGCGGTATTTCGGCGTGGCATCCTCAACCGGTGACGAATCGCCGATGAACGCCGCCTTGCCGGCAGCCACTTTGGCGACAGCCGCATATGGCCCTTCCGCCTTCCCGCCGCCGTTATATACGCCTTGATCCACCGCATTCGGCCAAGCGGCGTTCGTCTGCGGCAGGTATACGATGCCTTTCGCCTTAAGAGGATCGATAATGGCAAGAGTCGAACCGGCATGCATCGCGACCGTCGAGACGTCTTGGGTAATCCCGAACGCCTGGTTAGGCGAAACGATCTGGTTGGCCGTAACGTCTCCCAGCGCATTGTACCGGAAACGGACGCCAAAATTCGTAGCGAGCCAATCCGAGCTGGCCACGCCCTGCATTGCATCGGAAGCGCGCTCTTCGGCGCTCATGCCTTTCGCCGGATCGGTCCACGCTCCCCGCCGGTAACCGTTCATCACCTCGGAGGCATCCCAGCGGTTTTTGTTACGGTCCGCATTATAATGGTCGGCGATGAAAAAGATGCTGCCGCCATTTCGGACGTACTGCGCCATCGCGTCCTGCTCGCTTGTTTTGTAAGGAATGTTGGCCTCTCCGATCACGAACACGTCGTAGCTGCTCAAGTCGCTCAGTGTGATCGGCGTCGTTTTGCGAAGCTCCTTGACGTAATAGCCATTGCCCGCGAGTGCGTTGGCAAAATCCGAGAACCCCCCGTCAATAACCCAGTCGGCAGCCCCCGCCGTCTGGGCGTGCGTGTTGTCAAACAGAATTTTTTTGCCCGCATTCTCGTTCACGACCGTGGGATTAATGAACGGAGCAGGGTCCGTCGGCCCTTCCGCCAGCGCCTTCGGCGCATCCCCTATCCAGCCCGGCAGCGGAAGGAGCAGCGAAAGCGCCAGTGCCGTCTTTGCAAGAACAGCTTTAAAGGATCTCATCAGTTACCTCCAGTATTTTCTATATTGGGGCATACTGCCCAAATCTATTTTACCATTTTGTAAAAGATTAGGAGATTAATTTTTCGTAAAAAAGCTGGACGAAAAGCGGTTCACAGTTCGGTGACATGCTCCTCATTCCCTTTCTCTTGACGCATGGCGTCGAGCTCGCCCCGGAACCTTCGTTCGATCGCTTCCTTGTCGCCGTATACGAATATTGATTCCGCTTGGAAGCGGGCGATTTCGTTGTCGAGACCGGTGACGATCAGCAGCATGACGACGACAATTTCCAGCACGATAAAAATCAAGATAAAATAGATCAGATGAAAACAAAGCCCATTCCTCCGGCTCCTCTCTATCCGTTCTATTCTCTTCATTACCATGCTTGTCCGCTGGTGAACCCGGTGCCGACCGTGTGCCTGTAGCCTTTTACCGTTCGCTGTGTCGGCAAGATTGGCAAGCTTAGAGGAACTGCGATGCGCTATACTTTCAATATTCGTCGCTCCGGCCAAAATAGCGCATCTGCGATGAGCTATCGGTCTCATTTCGGGGAGCATGAACATTTTTCGACACACTTAAAGCATCCTGCTTCCTCTATGCCCGCACCATCATGTCAAAGCTCCGATTAACGCATCACCGTTCCTCTATTCGCACATGAAAACAAGCCGCCGCCCCTTCGCCCGGAAAGCGGCAGCTTGGACTGCGGCTATACCGAGACAGAAGGAGCGGCGCTCCGGCATCGACGGCCAGCGGCAGTAATGGGCAAACTGCCCGCTGCACGCTAGAACGTGTTATAAATGTTTTCGCACTCTGTCCCGGTCGGCTGGTAGAAGCAGTGCTTCTTGTACCTGGCCACAAGCGGCTGGTTATACCATGTCGGCGGACAATCGCCCTGCGGTCGAAAATACCACAGACTGAACTTGGCCGGCCATTGCCGTTCGCCGTTTATGGTCCGGCGCGCCAAGCGTCTCTCCCGGTCTCTGGGTTTCTGATAAAAGTACCCGTGGATGACGGCTTCAAACGCATGCGGCTGATAAATCATTTGCGGAATCGTACGCAGCCCTTTGAAGTCTGAGCAATTTGCGCGGATCCGGTTGATTCCTACATTGCCGACCAAGATCATCCCTTTTTCCCCTTCTCCCTCCGCTTCCGCGCGAAGCAGTCGGGCCAGCAAATCGACATCTTTCTGTCTGGCTTTGACAACGGCCATGATGTCACCCCTATTATCGTTATGATACTTACAGAGTATTGCCGTACTTGCCCATAGGTGACTGTCGCAAGCGAAAAACCCGACCGGAGTTTTCAACTCCTGCCGGGTTTAGCACTGGCCTTAATAAGCGCGCAGAACGTGAAGCAAATATTCATTCCGGTTTAACGGATTGTAGTCGGTCCGTGCTCTTGTCGGCACGTCGCCATGGAGCCTTACGAATCCGGCCGGTTCGACGAGCATGAAGCCTTCCCCTTGGGTAAATGCATGCAAGCTTCTCTTGAAGCTCTCCGTTGCGGCTACAGGAATGTTGCCTGTTATGAGACACAACCCGTTATTCATAGCCGTTTCATGCACAACCGCTTGGATCACGGATAATTTGTACATCGCTTTGCTCATCATAGCGGCGGGCACCGTTAACTCGAACGCATGAATAGGCTCATAAACATGCGTACCCGCCTGCGCCAGCGCCTCCATCAATACAAGAGGAGCCAGCTTTCTAAAGTCGCCCGCTGCCGATACCGGACTGAAATATCCGGTATGAGTCAGTATCACGACGATATCGGTAACCTCCCAGCCGTACAGCCCTTGTTTCAAGGTCTGGTGGACCGTCTCCTCAATGGCTTTGTGGAAGGCCAGCGGCAGCGAGCCCAATTCGACCTCCAAAGCGTAGGCGACTCCGCTTCCGGGCAAGCCGGGCTCAACCCTAAACCCCACGGTCGCATAAAAAGGATTATCGCCTTCCGCGATGATCTCCAGCGCCTGACCCGTTCCTGCCGGTTTTTCCAGGCACACCGTTCTGGTCTCCGAAAACCTGACTTCCAAATCATACTGTTCCTTCAAGGCCGCTTCGATCACTTCTTTTTGTACTTCGCCGAAAATGCGGATATAAAGCTCTTGATGAACATCATCTTTCATCACTTGGATTAACGGATCCTCTTCCGACAGGCTGATAAGCGCCTTGTACAGCAGATGGTCTTTGTTTGGCTCCGCCGTTTCGATTCGCGTCTCCATTTGAGGGACTGCGAAGCTGAAATGCTTGATTAGATGAGATTGCTCGCCGACGACATCCCCGATCCGGACGTCCTCCAGCCCCCATATTTTGCCTAAATCCCCTGAGGTTACTGTGGTGGCGGGCACCGCCTTTCCGTTCATCAAGGCGTG
Organism: Paenibacillus tyrphae; assembly: GCF_000722545.1. Lineage (GTDB taxonomy): Bacteria > Bacillota > Bacilli > Paenibacillales > NBRC-103111 > Paenibacillus_G > Paenibacillus_G tyrfis. Next base: position 2,837 of record NZ_JNVM01000009.1, on the reverse strand, counting down.
AAGCTTTTTGATTTTGCAGGTACGCGCTTCGAATTCGCCCTGCCCGTTTTTCTGCTGCAGCTTCACTTGTTCTCTCATGTTTAAACTGCCTGAAAACAGTCTGACATAGGCGATTTTTTCGCCGGACGGTTCTTTGTCGAGCTTAAATACGACCCCCGACAACGGCTCTCCCTCATCGTGTTCATTCACCGGAAACCATTGGGCCACACCGGCGAGCAGGCTGGACACGCCCACTCCCGTCATGGCGGACCCGAAATAAACCGGGTAGACGTTCGTTTGCCTTACTTGCTTTCCGAATGCTTCTTTCACTTGTTCTTCCGTTACCGCTTCGCCGTTAACATAAGCTTCCAACACCCGCTCGTCATGCGCTGCCGCAAGCTCGATGCATCGTTCCATAAAATCGGGGTCCGCAGCCCAATCGAAACGGTGCTCAACAACGGACGCATTCTTCATGCCTGCATATTCAACCTGACACAGGGGAAACGCGTTCGGTGTCAGCTTTTCACGGATTTGTTCAATCACCATCTCGGATTGCGCGCCTGGACGATCAATTTTGTTCACAAACAAAATCGTGGGAAGCCCCATTTTCTTCAGGACGGAAAACAGAATTTTGGTCTGCGCCTGAACGCCTTCCACCGCCGAAACCACCAATATCACGCCGTCCAATACGCTCAGGGACCGCTCCACTTCCGCGATAAAATCCGCATGGCCCGGCGTATCGATCAAATTCACTTTTAATCCAAGAAGATCAAAAGAAACGACAGATGCTTTAATTGTGATGCCTCTTTTCCGTTCCAGCTCCATGGCATCCATCTGTGTATTTCCTTGATCTACTTTTCCCAGCTCGTCAATAACCTTCGTATCATATAAGATACGCTCAGCCAGACTTGTCTTTCCAGCGTCGACATGCGCCAGAATCCCTATATTCATTATATGCATGCGTTAAAATCCTCTTTTCTCCGTTCATGTTATTCTCCTTTCGAATGTGGTTAAGTTGCCGCATTCCGATCACTCCAATCTATTGTATTAACCCCAGTATATACGGATTTTACGTATTATTCCAATGAAATGCTGCTTACGTCTTTTGATCGGGTATGATATAATCGGTTTGGTTTATTTTCTCATTTTTACTAATTTGGAGGCGTAGCCTATCATGCGGCAAAACAATATTGCAAGGGTACAACATTTAGGGGAAGGCGCATCATTGACCCTATAAACTGCGATTCCCCTTCCTTTAAAGGGGTTATATTCAAGTGCAACACCGAAATGAAGTTCAAACGTCGCGATTCATCCTGTGGTTGAGCATTTTGACATTTTTCAGCGTCATGAACGAAACCATGTTTAACGTTTCGTTACCGGACATTGCCGCTTATTTCCATATTGCGCCGTCGGCGGCCAATTGGACCAACACCTGCTTTTCGCTTTCTTTCGCTATTGGCGTCGCCGTGTACGGCAAAATATCGGAGCATACGGGCATGCGAAAGCTGCTGTTGTTCGGTATGCTAACCTACGGTTTCGGTTCGGTGGTCGGCCTGTTGGGTCATGGCTGGTATCCGGGCGTACTGGCCGCGCGCTTTTTGCAGGGAATCGGGGCTTCGGCCATTCCGTCGCTCATTATGGTGATGATCGTCAAGGTTGTCGAATCAGGAAAACAGGGCAAAGCTTTTGGCTTGATCGGCTCTGTCGTTGCCTTTGGCGAGGGACTCGGTCCGGTCATCGGAGGCATGGTTTCCGGCTATATGCATTGGTCACTGTTGTTTGCGCTGCCACTGCTGTCGCTGCTGGCCCTGCCGTTCGTCCTTCGGACGCTGCCTGACGAGACGACAGAAGGAAAAGCATTCGACATGACCGGAGCGGTACTGTTGTCTGCGGGCATTTTGTCGTTTGCGCTGTTTACGACGCTGTTTCATTGGATTTACTTGACTGCAAGTCTGGTTCTGTTTGCGCTTCTCGCGCTTCATATCCGCCGGCACCGGAACCCGTTCTTGGAACCGTTCCTGTTCCGGAAGAAAAGGTACCTTGCCGGCGTGCTCACAGGCGCCTTGCTTCTCGGTACGGTCGCGGGCTTTATTTCCATGGTGCCTTATCTGATGAGAGCGGTGTACGATATGCCGACCGGCCTCATCGGAAGCGCCATTCTATTCCCTGGCACATTGAGCGTCATTTTGTTCGGGATGCTGGGCGGGATGCTGGCAGACCGCCGGGGCCATATCGCCGCGATGCTGACCGGATTAAGCATGATTGCCGTCGGTTTTCTGATCGTCCTGTTCTATGCGGACCGGGCGCCGTGGTTTATTGCGGCTTCGATGATCCTGACGTTTGGCGGCCTATCGTTTGTAAAAACCGCCGTGTCCGCAAGTGTCGCCAGTACGCTGGAAGAAAATGAAGCGGGCTCTGGTATGGGCATGCTCAATTTCGCTTGCTTCCTCGCGGAAGGGATCGGCATCGCCGGTGTGGGCGGGCTGCTAACGAAGCCGTGGTTGGATTCTCCTCTTGTCGGGACCGTAACGAGCCAAACGGCCGCGCTTTACAGCAATATGATGCTGATTTTTATGGCGCTCGTGGCGTTTGGCGGCATTCTCTTCTTTATGTTTTATAAGCGGAATAGTCAGTGATGATGTAAAGCTCCGGGGTTTCCCGGAGCTTTGTTTGTTGAGAAAGTGAACAATTGAGGTAGAGGTGTACGAGGGGGCGGGGTATCTACTTCCGGTCGCTGCTCCACCCCACAAAGTGAAGTTGAATCGAGGAAGCTTAATCCGATTACTTTGCGGGGACCCCGGGTCTGCAGGAAATTTTTATTGGAAGCCGCTTAGCGGCGGATATTTCCCGCAGACAAA
>NZ_JNVM01000008.1 GCF_000722545.1 Paenibacillus tyrphae | reverse complement strand
CACAAACGGGGCTCAGTCCCATTACTGGCCTATCCCTTTTTGCGTTTCTTGCGAAAGCGCGGCGCGACATAGTTGCGTTTGCGGTCCCGGAAAAAAATCCATCCCCCGATAAAAGCGACTCCTGCGGCAAACAGCAGCAGTCCCAGCGCAAACTTCCACCAGAGGAAGCCGATCGCCGGATCGAATTGGGCGAACCAAGCGTCCTTCATTGCCAAAAATCCGTAAGTTGCCATGAGTCCGGGCACGACCAGCAGCAGCATGGCGATGAAACGAGAAATAACGGCCATCATGCTTGGCTCCTTCTATTGCTTCAAAATCGTCAATCTCTACGTTATCATAAATTTATCAAGAATTCATGTCATTTCACAAATTGGACTATATTTCTGCCGCAGAATAGAGTTACAATAAGAGAATCTTAAGATTCAGGAGGAATCATGGATGACGCATACTTTTGATATGGTTGTTCTTGGCGGAGGCATCGGCGGTTATACGGCGGCCATTCGGGCCGCTCAGCTTGGAAAAAGCGTAGCCATTGTCGAGCAGGATAAGCTCGGTGGAACTTGTCTGCACCGCGGCTGTATTCCAAGCAAGGCGCTGCTGCGAAGCGCGGAAGTATTCGCCCTCATGAAAGACAGCGACAAATTCGGCATCGGAGCCGAGGCGGTCACCCTAGATTTCTCTAAAGTCGCAAGCCGCAAAGACGCGGTAGTCGAGCAACTATACAGCGGGCTGCAATTTTTGATGAAAAAACATAAAATCACCGTATTCCAAGGGAAGGGCAGATTAATCGGTCCTTCCATCTTTTCGCCGCGGAGCGGTACGGTATCCGTCGATCAAGGTGAGGATCAGATCTTGACGCTGGTGCCGGACAAGGTAGTCATCGCGACGGGTTCCCGTCCGAGAAGCCTGCCGGGCCTGGAAACCGACGGCGTGACGATCCTGAACAGCGACGAGGCATTGCGTCTAGAGAAGCTGCCGGCTTCGGCGGTCATTATCGGAGGCGGCGTCATCGGCGTCGAATGGGCTTCGCTGCTTAGCGATTTTGGTGTGCAGGTGACCGTCGTGGAATTTGCGCCCAGACTGCTTCCGAGCGAGGATGAAGACGTATCGCGCGAACTGGAGCGGTTGCTGAAAAAACGCGGGGTTAACGTTCGTACAGGCACCAAGGTGATCACGGAATCCGTCCGCAAGCATGAGGGCGGCATGACGCTGAATGTGGAGCATCGCGAGGAACAAGCCGAACTGTCGGCCGAAATCGCGCTCGTGTGCGTAGGGCGTCAAGCCAACGTCGAGGGCATTGGCTTGGAAAATACCGATGTCAAGGTCGAAGGCGGCTTCGTCCGCGTCAATGATTCGATGCAGACGGCCGAGCTGCACATTTATGCGATCGGGGACTGCATCGGCGGACTTCAGCTTGCACACGCGGCCGCCCATGAAGGATTGACTGCGGCGGAGCATGCCTGGGGCCTGCAGCCGCACAAGGTGGAGCCGCATCGGGTGCCGCGGTGCGTCTATTCCCGTCCGGAGACGGCAAGCATCGGCTGGACGGAACGGGAAGCCAAGGAACGGGGACGCGACGTCAAGGTGTCCAAGGTTCATTTCCGGGCGCTGGGGAAAGCGATCGTGCTTGGGGAGACCGACGGATTTATCAAAGTGGTGGCCGATAAAGAAACGAACGATTTGCTCGGCGTCCATATGATCGGACCGCATGTGACCGATTATATCTCCGAGGCGGCGTTAGCTCAGCTTCTTGATGCGACCCCATGGGAAATCGGGCAGACGATTCATCCGCATCCGACCCTCTCCGAGCTGCTGGGCGAGGCGATGCTGGCTGTGGACGGGCGGTCCATCAATACGTAATTTGCTGCCGGAAGGCCGGGAGAGCGCCTCTTTATCTAATACAATTGTATTCGTAAACCAAACGGTTTATAATATAGTTATAGTGTCTGGTATTAGCACCAGGTATTAAAAATTCTCTTGTTTTTGAAAAAGGAGGCGTCTATACTCCATGTCCATCGGTCAAATAACAAAACATCGGCAGCTCGGATTGACGGACGGTCAGGCTCTGGAGATGTATACATACATGTTAAAGGCCCGCATGTTTGACGAGCGGTGCTTCCTGCTGCAGCGTTCGGGCAAAATCGCGTTCCACGTGTCCGGAATCGGCCAGGAAACGGCGCAAGTGGCCGCAGCCTTCGCGCTTTCGCGCGGGGAAGACTACTTTTTGCCATATTACCGGGATTACGGCTTCGTGCTTTCGGTCGGCATGACGTTAAAAGAACTGATGCTGTCCGTCTTCGCCAAGGCGGAAGACCCGAACAGCGGCGGACGTCAAATGCCAGGCCATTTCAGCCATAAAAAGCTGAATATCGTTACAGGCTCTTCTCCGGTAACGACCCAAGTGCCTCACGCGGCCGGAATTGCGTTAGCCGCCAAGATGAAGCGGAAAAATTTCGTGGCGTTCGCGACCTTCGGCGACGGATCGAGCAATCAGGGCGATTTCCACGAAGGCTGCAACTTTGCGGGCGTTCACAAGCTTCCGGTCATTTTCATGTGCGAAAATAACCAGTACGCGATCTCCATTCCGCTGCACAAGCAGGTGGGCGGCAGCATCGCCGAGCGCGCCCACGGCTACGGCTTCCCGGGCGTTAAGGTGGACGGCCGGGATGCGCTTGAAGTGTACCGCGTCGTGAAGGAAGCGCGCGAGCGCGCCCTGCGCGGCGAAGGACCGACCTTGATCGAAGCGGTCATGTACCGGATCCCTCCGCATTCGACGTCCGACAACGATTTGCTCTACCGCACCCCGGAGGAAGTGGAAGAGAACCGTGCGAAGGACGGCCTGCCGCGGTTCAAGCAGTATTTGATCGACTGCGGCCTCTGGAGCGAGACGCAGGATGCCGAGCTTGCGGCGGCCATCAAGCGGGAATTGGTCGAAGCGACGAATTACGCGGACGATGCACCTTTTCCGGCGCCGGAAGATACGCTCAAGCATGTGTACGCGGAACAGAGGGAGGGCTAATTCGTGGCGGTCATTACGTATTTGGAAGCGATTCGCACGGCAATGAAGGAAGAGCTAGAACGGGATGAGAACGTGTTTGTTCTGGGCGAGGACGTCGGTAAAGGCGGCGTCATGAATGCGACGAAAGGGCTGAAGGAGCAGTTCGGGGAAGAGCGGATTATGGATACGCCGCTCGCCGAATCGGCAATTGCGGGCGTAGCGATCGGTGCCGCCATGTACGGGATGAAGCCGGTGGCGGAGATGCAGTACGCAGACTTTATTTTTCCGGCGACGAACCAGATCCTTAGCGAGGCGGCCCTCATCCGGTACCGTTCGAACAACGACTGGAGCTGTCCCATCGTGATCCGCGCTCCATACGGGGCGACCGGCGGCGGCGCGCTGTATCATTCCCAATGCCCGGAATCCGTCTTTTTCGGCACGCCGGGGCTTATCATCGTTGCCCCTTCGGACCCGTATGATGCAAAAGGGCTGTTAAAGGCCGCAATTCGCAATCCGGACCCGGTGCTTTACTTCGAGCATAAGAAATGCTATTTGTCTGTTACGGGCGAAGTGCCCGAGGACGATTATATCGTGCCGATCGGCAAAGCGGCCGTGAAGCGGGAAGGCTCCGACATCACCGTCATCACGTACGGCATCACCGTGCAATATGCGCTGCGTGCGGCGGAAGAGCTGGCCAAAGAAGGCATCCAGGCTCATGTGCTCGATCTGAGAACGCTGCAGCCTTTGGATACGGAAGCGATTCTCAAGTCGGCAGCCAAAACCGGCAAAGTGCTGATTATCCACGAGGATAACAAGACCGGAGGCGTCGGGGCGGAAGTGTCCGCGATCATTGCCGAGGAGCTGCTATTCGAGCTGGACGCGCCGATTATGCGGCTGTGCACGCCGGACGTTCCGGCTGTCGGAATGAACCCGCCGATGGAGAAGTTTTTCCTTCTCAATACGGATAAGATCATGGAAGCCATGCGGAAGCTGGCTTTGTTCTAGGAGGACCGTTACATGAACGATCAAGCGACGAAAGGAACCGGCGTCAAGGTTCCTCATCTGGCCGAGAGTTTGGTATCGGCGACGATTGGCAAATGGCTCAAGCAGCCTGGGGATTATATCGAACAGTACGACGTGCTGTGCGAGCTGATCACCGACAAGGTGACGGTAGAGATGCCGTCGCCGATCGAAGGCAGGCTCATTAAGTTGCTGGCGGAAGAAGGATATACGGCTGCGGTCGGAGAAGATATTTGTTTGATCGAGGAGCCGCATCAGGCAGCAGGCAGCACGGCGGAAGCAGCAGAAGCCATTTCACAGCCGCAACGCGCTCAAGGAGGCGGACAAGCCCGTCGCGAAGCTCAAGCTGCCGGCGGTGAAGCGGGCATGAGCGGCCGTTATTCGCCTGCGGTGCTCAAGCTTGCCGCAGAACATGGGATCGCGCTGTCGGAAGTGAAGGGAACGGGCCTTGGCGGCCGCATTACGCGCAAAGACGTGGAAGCTTATGTCGCGAGCGGCAAGCCTGCAGCGGTCGAAGGAGGAAAACCGGTGGCTGCCGTCAATGCGGAAGCCGCTGCGGAAGCAGCGACCGCCGGCGTATTCCTCTCGGTGCCGCCGAAGGGACCGGTTCGTTCGACCGGCATTCATTTGTCGGAAAACCCGCCGTTGCCGAAAATCGAAGTGGAAGGTCAGCCGCTTGATGGCCGGGGCGAGTATTTGATCGACGTGACGCCGATCCGCAATACGATTGCCAGCCGCATGCGTCAGAGCGTGACGGAAATTCCGCATGCCTGGACGATGATCGAAGTGGACGTGACGAACCTTGTGCTGCTGCGGAACAAAGTGAAGGGCGAATTCATGAAACAGGAAGGGATCAACATTACCTACCTGGCCTTCCTGCTCAAAGCGGTCGTCGGCGCGATCAAGGATTATCCGATCATGAACTCGGTCTGGGCGGTTGACAAAATTATCGTCAAGCGGGACATTAACCTTGCTCTGGCCGTAGGAACCGAGGACTTCGTCGTCACTCCGGTCATCCAAAAGGCCGACCAAATGAATATTGCCGGCCTCGCCCGGGAGATCGATTCTTTAACCCGGAAAGCAAGAGCCGGCAAGCTGACGCTTAGCGATATGCAAGGCGGTACGTTTACTGTGAACAATACGGGCTCGTTCGGATCGATTTTGTCGTATCCGATCATCAACTACCCGCAAGCCGCCATTCTGACCTTCGAATCGATCGTGAAAAAGCCGGTCGTCATTCAGGACATGATTGCCGTCCGTTCGATGGTCAACCTGTGCTTGTCCTTGGACCACCGCATTTTGGACGGGGTCATCTGCGGACGCTTCCTGCAACGGGTGAAAGAGAACCTGGAAGCGTACAATCAGGACACGAAGCTGTACTAAAGATCCACGGCAGACGCGGGAGGGCTTGTCCCTAACCCGTCGCCCGCCGGCCAGCTAGAAGAAATTACTTACGGTAAACAACAGCGTGGATAACAGCATCGAGACGATCATCGCGTAGACGATGATTTTGAAAATCAATTTATTGCGCAACGATTTCAGCTCCTTATCAAGGGAATACTATCCCTATAATAACCCAAGCGGCCTAATGGAGGAAAGCTATGATTCAGCAAAAACGATTGGTAGACGAATTTATCGAGTTGGTTCAAATCGATAGCGAAACGAAGCACGAGCAGGAAATCAGCCGCGTGCTGAAAGCAAAATTCACCGAGCTGGGCTTGAAGGTGGAAGAGGACGATTCCGCAGCGAAAACCGGCCACGGCTCGGGCAACCTCATCTGCACGCTGCCGGCGACATCCGCGAAGCCGCTGCCGAAGCTGTTCTTCACTTCGCACATGGATACGGTTACTCCGGGCAAAGGCATCAAGCCGCAGATCGGCGAAGACGGTTACATCCGCAGCGACGGAACGACGATTCTCGGGGCAGACGACAAAGCGGGCCTTGCCGCCATGTTCGAAGCGATTCGCGTCCTGAAAGAGAACAACATCGAGCACGGGCAGATTCAGTTTATTATTACGGCGGGCGAGGAGTCCGGCTTGAAGGGCTCCCGCGCGATGGAAGCCAAGTGGGTCGATGCAGATCTCGGCTTTGCGCTGGACTCGAACGGCACTATCGGAGATATCGCCGTAGCCGCTCCGACGCAGGCGAAGGTGTACATCACGTTCTGGGGCCGCTCGGCTCATGCGGGCGTGAATCCCGAAGCGGGCGTGAGCGCGATTACCGTGGCGAGCAAAGCGATTGCGCGCATGCCGCTCGGCCGCATCGACAAAGAAACGACCGCGAACATCGGGCGCTTCGAAGGCGGCGTGGAAGGTGCAACGAATATCGTCGTCGAGCGGGTAACGCTCGAAGGCGAGGCGCGCAGCATCACGCAGGCCAAAATGTACGAGCAAGTTGAGAAAATGCGTCAAGCGTGCGAGGAAGCGGCGGAGGAAATGGGCGCGAAGCTTGACTTCAAAAGCGAAGTCATCTATCCGGCGTTTATGTACGACGAGTCCGCTCCGGTCGTGAAGCTTGCGATGAACGCGCTGACGAACGTCGGCTGCACGCCGCGCACCTTCCATTCCGGTGGGGGCAGCGACGCCAATATGTTCAACGGCATGGGCGTACCAACCGTCAATCTGGCTGTCGGCTATCTGGACATTCACACGACGAAAGAACGGATCGCGATCTCGGACCTTGTCAAAACGGCCGAAGCGGTCGTCTCGATCGTCAATGAAGTTGCCAAGGCATAATGCTTGGCTTTCCGGCATAAAGTAATAACATACAGGTTGTTTAATCGCTGCTTATCTCTTTTGGGTAAGCGGCGATTTTTTTTGTGCGAAAGCGGGAGGAAACGGAACATGAGGATCCAATGGGAAACGGCTGTCGTTACGGAAACGGTGGGGGAACCTTGGTCGTCGCATGGTTTGCAGGAGGTACGGGTGCGGCTTGGAGATGGTGAAACGGCGGCTGCGCTGCACGATCTTGCCGTAGGGACGCCGCTTCGGCCGGGGGACGAGGTGCTGCTGAATACGACTGCCGTTCGTTTGGGGCTCGGTACGGGCGGCGTGCATTTCGTCCACGCGCAACTTGGCAGGTTGGGCGAGAGCGTCGACAGCCCGGAAGTTTCAGCAGGTACAAGCCTGCGGGAGCTGGAGGCGCCAGATAGGCTTCGCTCCTTCGGGCCGCAGGAGGGGCACATTATGAAGCTGCGTTACACGTCTTTGCAGCGGGCCGTGCTCTCGGTCGAGGAGCCGTCCAGCCCGTATCACGCTCTGTTTGCCGAATCGCGTACGCTCAGCGGGATGCCGGTGTTGATCGGCGAGCTGCACAGCATGCTGCCTGCCGCCGTCTGCTGGCTCCGCGAGCTTGCGCGTGTGGCGGGAGCGCCGGCGCCGCGAATCGCTTATGTCATGACCGACGGGGGCGCCCTGCCTTTGGCGATAAGCGGACACGTGAGGCAGCTCCGCGAGCTTGGCTGGCTGACCGGGACGGTCACATACGGTCACGCCTACGGCGGCGACGTCGAAGCCGTCAACAAATACACGGCGCTCCTTGCCGCGAGGCATGTGCTGGAAGCCGATCTGGCTATCGTCTGCATGGGCCCCGGCATCGTAGGCACCGGCACGCCATACGGCTTCAGCGGCATCGAGGCGGGCGAGCTTGTGGGCGCGGCGCATGCCCTCGGCGGCGTACCCGTGGCGATGGCCCGCATCAGCTTCGCCGATCCGCGGCCGCAGCACCGCGGGCTCAGCCGCCATACGGTGGTGGCGCTTGGCCAAGCCGCGCTCGCGCCAGCCTGCGTCCCGCTGCCTCTGCTGCCCGCCGAAGCGGACACCGCGCTGCTGCGCGAGCAGGTGCGGCAGAGCGTGCTCGCCCGGCGTCATCGGCTGCTGTGGGAGGCGCCGCCGCCCTTGGAGCAAATGGCGGCCGCGCTGGAAGCGTACGGGCAGCCGATTACTTCCATGGGGCGAGCCTTGCCGGACGATCCGGCGTTTTTTGCGGCCATTTGCACGGCGGCAGGAGCGGCGTATCGGCTCCTTCGGAGCGAGGGACCGGATAAGCCGTAGCCGTACTGCCAGTCTGCGTCCCGTCCAGAAAGGCCGCAAGCGGCACATCGGGCGAGACGCGGTCCAGCGCCATTTTCAAATAGTTGCGGATTTCCCAGCCTTTACCTACCAGACGAAGTTGCCCTGCATTGACATACGTTTTCATAGAGTACCCCTCCTGCTTCGATAGGTTCATATAATCCACCCTATGCGGGAGACGACACGATTATGTCCTTAGTCGGGCGGCCAGCGGCCGCCGGATGTGCTATAATGGGCTTTGGTCTTATTGTTACAATACCTGTACAGAGAAGAGAGGAATCTTCCATGCCGCATAAGACGCATAAAAAATTCGAAGAAGTGACCGTCTCCACCCAGCCGATTTTTCAAGGTAAAATTATTTCCTTGCAAGTGGATACCGTAAAGCTGCCGAATGGCGCGGAAGCGACCCGCGAGATCGTTAAGCATCCCGGCGCGGTCGCGGTTCTGGCCCTTACCCCGGATGACCGGATGATCGTCGTCGAGCAATACCGCAAGCCGCTGGAGAAAAGCCAGGTGGAAATTCCGGCAGGGAAGCTGGACGCCGGCGAGAATCCGCTGGATGCCGCCAAGCGCGAGCTGGAGGAAGAAACCGGCTATACCGTCGGCTCGATCCGCCATATCAGCTCTTTCTATACATCGCCTGGCTTCGCCGACGAAATTCTTCATCTGTATGCCGCCGAGCAGCTGGTGAAGGGGCAAGCGAACCCCGACGAAGACGAATTCCTCGAAATCGAAGAGCTTACGCTGGAGCAGGCGCAAGCGTATATCCGGGAGCAGCGGATCAGCGACGCCAAAACGATCATGGCCGTTTACGCCTGGCAGCTGTATAAGCTTACCGGCTCGTTCCCGACGTGAACACGAACGCATACTACGCCGACCTGCATATCCACATCGGGCGAACGGAAGCGGGTGAAGCGGTCAAAATCAGCGCCGCGAACAATCTGACGTTCTACAACATCGCGCAGGAAGCGTCGGAGCGCAAAGGGATCGACATGATCGGCATTATCGACTGCCATTCCCCGGGTGTGCAGCGGGAAATGCTGCATTATTTGAATACGGGCGAGATGGAAGAGCTGGAAGGAGGAGGCATCCGCTTCCACCGGACGACCGTCCTGCTGGGCTGCGAGATCGAGGTGCGCGACCCTGGCTTGGGGACGGCCCATTTGCTCGCTTATTTGCCAAAGCTTGGCGACATGCAGAGCTTCACGGAGTGGCTGCGCAGGCATATGAAAAATGTGCAGCTCAGCTCGCAGCGCATCTATGTCACGGCCCGGAAGCTTCAGCGGGAAGCTATTGCGCGCGGAGGCATCCTGATTCCGGCCCATATTTTCACCCCGCATAAAAGCGTCTACGGCAGTTGCTCGACGCGGATGGAGCATTTGCTCGACTTGGACGGAATTGCGGCCGTAGAGCTCGGCCTGAGCGCCGACACCGTCATGGCCGGGCATATCAGCGAGCTGGACCGCCATACGTTTCTGACCAACTCCGATGCCCATTCGCTTCCGAAAATCGGACGCGAATACAATAAGCTGGCGCTTGAGGCGCCGACGTTCGAGGAGCTGCGGAAAGCTTTGTCACAGGAGGACGGACGCTGCGTGCTTGCCAATTACGGACTCAATCCGCGGCTCGGCAAATACCACCGCACGTATTGCGGCGATTGCAGCTCGATTCTCGACGAGCAGGGCCAGACGGCCGTGGAGCGCTGCTTGTACTGCGGCAGCCTGCGGATTGTCCGCGGCGTCATGGACCGTATTTTGAGTCTGGCGGACCGGGAGGAGCCTCGGGTTGCCCCGGACCGACCGCCTTATTGCTACCAAGTGCCGCTTGAGTACATTCCGGGCCTCGGGCCGAAAACGTTCAACCGTCTCATCGAGCGGTTCGGCTCCGAAATGAACCTGCTGCACCGCGTATCGTTCGAAGAGCTCGTGGAAGCGGCGGGCGAAACGATTGCCGGTTATATTATGGAAGCGCGCGAGGGCACGCTGCGGCTCGATACGGGCGGCGGCGGCAAATACGGCAAAGTGTCCGCACGGCAAGAATAACGCGTACACGGACGGAGTCATAAACCTGTGCACCCCCTCATATTCTGTACTATTCGGACAAGGGGGGGCGCGCCGGCATGATGCGGAACCGTACGCTGGAGCAGTATATGAAGGAGCATTTGTCGTTCTATTTATTCGTAGGCGTCGTCTTTGTCACGGGCGTCGTTTTCGGTGCGGTTATGGTGAACGCCTTATCGCTGGAGCAAAAGCAGGAGCTGAGCCGGTATTTGGGCAGCTTTTTTTCGTCCGTCCATCAAGGCGGATTGGAAGGCGATGTGACGGGTTCGTTCAAGGATTCGTTTTCCATGCATATCAAATGGTTTTTAATTATTTGGGTGCTGGGCTTGTCCGTCATCGGCCTGCCGCTCATCCTTATTTTGGATTTTTTGAAGGGCGTGCTGGTCGGCTTCACCGTTGGCTATCTGGTCGGCACCTTATCCTGGAAGGGGCTGCTGTTTGCGCTCGTTTCGGTCGTGCCGCCGAACTTGGTGGTCATCCCTTTGCTGCTCGTATGCAGCGTCACGGCGATGGCTTTCACGATTCATCTGGTCAAAAACCGGTTTATTAGCCGCAAAGGCGCTCTTTACGAACCGTTTATGCGATTTTCAGGCGTCATTCTGGCCTCCGGAGCGCTGCTGCTCGGCGTGGCGATTTTCGAGGCTTACGTCTCGCCCGTTATGATGAAATGGGTAACGCCGATGCTTGTAACGATGTCCGGGTCTTAAAAGGTTTGACTTTCCCTAAGTCCTCCTCCTATAATGTAAGCATGAAGAAAGCTTAAGCTTACGAGAAAGGTTTTGCTTCGGTGCAAAACCCGTGGGGGAGAAGCATGGAATCTCGCATCGATAAAATCAAACAACAGCTGCAATCGCAAGGCTACAAGCTGACGCCTCAACGGGAAGCGACCGTCAGGGTTTTGCTGGAGAACGAAGAGGATCATCTGAGCGCGGAAGACGTTTTTATGCTCGTCAAAGATAAAGCGCCCGAAATCGGCCTTGCCACCGTCTATCGTACGTTGGAATTGCTCAGCGAGCTGCATGTCCTCGAGAAAATGAATTTCGGCGATGGCGTAGCCCGCTACGACTTGCGCAACGACAGCTCTCATCACCATCATCATCACCTCATCTGTGTGCAGTGCGGTGCGGTCGACGAAATTATGGAGGACTGGCTGGGCGCGCTGGAAGAACGGCTGGAGCGCGAATACCGGTTTCAGGTGCTCGACCACCGGCTCGATTTTCAGGGCATTTGCCACCGCTGCCGCGACAAGAACAAAACGTAAACACAAAACCTTCGGCTTGATGCTTGATCAAGTATGAAGGTTTTTTGCATTTTGCCACATATTCGCACCGAAAAGGCAAACGCTATACCATATCATACGCTTTGATGGAAAAACGGGAACAGGAGGCATGAAGCGATGATCATCGGGATACCGAAGGAAATCAAAAATAACGAAAACCGAGTCGCCTTAACCCCCGGCGGCGCAGCGGTTCTGAGAGAAGCCGGGCATAGCGTTATTGTGGAAGCGGGAGCCGGTGCGGGCAGCGGATTTTCCGACGACGAGTATGCCAAGGAGGACGCACAGCTGCTTCCTTCGGCTGCCGAGGTTTGGGGCAAGGCGGAGATGATTATGAAGGTGAAGGAGCCGCTCCCTGCGGAATTCGGTTATTTCCGCGAAGGGCTGACGCTGTTTACCTATCTCCATCTGGCCGCCGAGCCGAAGCTGACCGAGGCGCTCGTGCAGCATAAAGTAACCGCCATCGCGTACGAGACCATCCAGCTTCCGAGCGGGGGGCTGCCGCTGCTTACTCCGATGAGCGAAGTGGCCGGACGCATGTCCGTTCAAGTCGGCGCGCAGTTTCTGGAGAAAAATTACGGCGGGCGCGGCATTCTGCTCGGCGGGGTACCCGGCGTGCCTCCGGCGGACGTGATCATTTTGGGTGGAGGCATCGTCGGAACCAATGCCGCGAAAATGGCGCTCGGACTTGGCGCCAACGTTGTCGTCATCGAACGCAGTGCGGAACGGCTCCGGTATTTGGACGACGTGTTCCATGGCCGCATCCGCACGTTGATGTCCAACCCCTACAACATTGCCAATGCGGTTCAAAAGGCGGATCTGCTGATCGGGGCCGTCCTTATTCCCGGCGCGAAAGCGCCGAAGCTCGTCAGCGAGGAGATGGTGAGGCAGATGAAGCCGGGAGCTGTGATCGTGGACGTAGCCGTCGATCAGGGCGGATCGATCACGACGGTGGATCGCGTGACGACGCACAGCGCGCCGACGTACGAGAAGTACGGCGTCCTTCATTATGCGGTCGCCAACATGCCGGGAGCCGTGCCACGGACCTCGACGCTGGCGCTCACGAACGTGACCATCGGCTACGCCCTCGAATTGGCCGACAAAGGGGTGATCCGTGCGCTCTACGGCAATCCGCCGCTGAAGCTCGGCGTAAACACCTATCAGGGCCATGTCACGTATCCCGCGGTAGCCGAAGCCGTCGGCTTGCCTTATACGGGCTTGGATTCGCTGCTGCCGATCAGCTGACAAAGGCAGCGGCGCATGCCGGCGGTATGGTTTCGTCTCGTTCATCGATCGAGCACGCATAATTTGGCCGGTACGGTCATAGTGTACTCTTAGAACCTGTCTGAACTCCCGCGGTCCGGCCAAGCCGGTGGCAGGGAGCAGGGGAGGAGGGGACAAGCCGTGATTGTTCATGTTCGGGCGCGAAAATGGCTCGGTCGCTTTCGCTTCGCACTCTTGTTCGTGGTGTTTACGTTCGCGCTTTATCACGTGCTGCTCGTCGTTACGCGATGGCTGGAGCCGGAGCCGAAGTACAAGGAGCCCGCAGGCCGCGCCGTCAAAGCGTTTCAGAACGGCCATGTGGCTGCGGTTCCCGACAAGATCACGATAAGCGAACGGCTGAAGTTGTTCTACCGGATCGGCGAGTAAAAAAGCTTACCGATTCGGAAGGAATATTGATCCTTCATGTGGAATTGTTTTAAAAGCGCCGATGCAAGACATAAAAGGGGATCAATTGCGCATGAAACAGGAACTCAACTCGTTTATCCGTTTTTTGGCGGAGGATCGGGGCCTTGCTCAGAATACGCTGGACTCGTACCGACGCGATTTGTCTCAGTATATAGATTATTTGGAAAACTCCGGCATCTCTTCGCTGGGCGACAGCGGGAAGCTGAACATTTCCGGCTATATGCTGGACCTGAAGCAGCGGGGGAGGGCTACGGCCACGCTTTCCCGGAGCATGGTTTCCATCCGGGCCTTTTACCAATTCCTCGTGAAGGAGCGTCTGCTGGACAGCGATCCGTCGCTGCACATGGAGACGCCGAGACTCGAGAAACGGATTCCGAAGGTGCTGTCGGTTCAAGAGGTCGGCAAGCTGCTCCAAGCCCCACTGACGACGACGCCCAACGGGATGCGGGATAAGGCGATGCTGGAGGTGCTGTACGCGACGGGAATCCGGGTATCGGAGCTCATCTCGCTTGACGTCGACAGCGTCAATCCGAGTATGGGCTTTATCCGTTGTGTTGGCAAAGGCAAAGAACGGATCGTTCCGCTCGGGAGAATCGCTTCGGAGTACGTGGAGGCCTACACCCAAACGATGCGTCCGAAGCTACTCAAGCCGTCCAAGGCCGAGGAGGCGCTGTTTGTCAGCCATTTGGGGACCCGGATGACGCGTCAGGGCTTCTGGAAAATCATTAAACGTTACGCTGCGGAATCCGACATTCGGATGGAAATTACCCCGCACACGCTCCGGCACTCGTTTGCCGCGCACCTGCTGGAGAACGGAGCCGACCTCCGGTCCGTTCAGGAGATGCTCGGTCATGCGGACATCTCGACGACGCAGATTTATACGCAAGTCACCCGGAGCAAAATGAAGGAGGTTTATGACCGGACCCATCCCCGGGCCAAAATCGAATAGTCTTCCGGCGAGCCCGTTCCTCTGCGCCTGAGAGACCGGGTTTTTCGTATTGCGGCTTTTGCAAACCATGTCCGCTTTTGCGATAATAACGGTAGGCTTGTCGAAAGGATCGGCCTGCGAGGATGGCATTGCCTCACCATGCCCAGGTTTACGCTTTTGCTGTAGCATTGCTGCGCAATGCCCGAATCGGCGCTTACGAAAAAAGCATTGCTGTGCAATGCTCAAGCCTGTGCTTACGAAGATGGCATTGCTCCGCAATGCCCAGGCCTATGCTTACGAAGAAAGTATTGCTGTGCAATGCCCAAGCCTATGCTTACGAAGAAGGCATTGCTGCGCAATGCCCGGAGGAGGGACATCCATGAAATTTAAACGAGTATGCTTGATTGTGCTGGATAGCGTAGGGATTGGCGAGCTGCCGGATGCTGCGCGTTTTAACGATACCGGAGCCCATACGCTCGGCCACATCGCAGAGCGCGTGCCGTCGCTGCGCGTGCCCCATATGCAGCAGCTCGGCCTCGGAAATATCGCCGGGCTGCAGGGCGTTGATCCGGTTGAACGCCCAGGCGGATATTATGGCAAAATGGCCGAGGTATCGGTCGGCAAAGATACGATGACTGGACACTGGGAAATTATGGGCCTGAATGTGACCGTCCCGTTCAATGTATTTCCGGACGGGTTCCCGCCGGAGTTGATCGCCCGTTTCGAGCAGGAAACCGGGCGCAAGGTCATTGGCAACAAGCCGGCCTCCGGCACGGAAATATTGGATGAACTGGGCGAGGAGCAGATGAAAACCGGGGCCTGGATCGTCTACACTTCGGCGGACAGCGTGTTCCAGCTTGCGGCACACGAAGAGATTATTCCGCTGGAGGAGCTGTACCGTGCCTGCGCGATCGCCCGCAAGCTGACGCTCGAAGATCCTTATACGGTCGGTCGCGTCATTGCGCGGCCTTATGTCGGAACGCCCGGGGCGTTCAAGCGCACGCCGAACCGTCACGATTATGCGGTGAAGCCGCCGGCTCCGACGGTCATGAACCAACTGAAGGATGCGGGATTCGATTGCTTTGCCGTCGGGAAGATCAGCGATATTTTTGACGGCGAAGGCGTGACCCGTGCGCTCCCGACCAAAAGCAATCTCGACGGGATTCACAAGACGATTGACGCGATGGGAGAATCGTTCCAAGGGCTGCTGTTTACGAACCTCGTCGATTTCGATTCGCTGTACGGCCATCGCAGGGACCCGGAAGGGTATGCCAAGGCGCTGAACGAATTCGACGAATGGCTGCCCAAGCTGATGGAACGGGTCGGCAAGGACGACCTGTTGATTCTGACTGCCGATCACGGCAACGATCCGATTCATCACGGGACGGACCATACCCGCGAGTATGTGCCGCTTCTGGTCTACAGCCCGGCGTTCGAAACGACGGGGACGGTCGGAGTCCGCAGCACGTTTGCGGATCTCGGCGCGACGGTTGCCGATAATTTCGGAGTGACCGGGACAGGCAACGGTACCAGCTTTTTGAACGAATTAAAATAACAATTACATATTGCCGGGGAGGATGAATCGAATGAGCGATCAAACGACGCTGTTGAAGAACATTAAGGAAGCCGCGGAATATATCCGTGGCAAATATCCGGAGAAGCCGGAAATCAGCCTGATTCTGGGCTCAGGTCTCGGCGTGCTGGCCGATTTGGTGGAAGGCGGGGTAACGATTCCGTATGAGGACATTCCGCATTTTCCGGTATCTACGGTGGAAGGCCATGCCGGCGAGCTGCTGCTTGGTAAAGTTGAAGGCAAGCACGTGCTGATGATGAAAGGCCGTTTTCACATGTATGAAGGATACGGCGTCGAAACGGTATCGTTTCCGGTCCGTGTCATGAAGGAGCTCGGCGTGGAGAAGCTGCTGGTGACCAATGCTGCCGGCGGCATCAACACGTCGTTCGAGGTCGGGGACCTGATGCTGATCCGCGATCATATTAACTTTACGTTCCGCAACCCGCTTATTGGACCGAATCATAGCGAGCTGGGCGTTCGTTTCCCGGACATGTCCGAAGCGTACAGCCGCCGTCTTCGCGAGGCAGCGAAGGAGGTAGCGGCAGAGCAAGGGCTGAAGCTGCAGGAAGGGGTATATCTCGGGCTGCTCGGTCCGTCGTACGAAACCCCCGCGGAAATCCGTATGATGCGGACGCTCGGCGGCGACGCCGTGGGTATGTCCACCGTGCCGGAAGTGCTTGTTGCGCGGCATGCGGGTATTGAAGTGCTCGGTTTTTCGTGCATCAGCAATATGGCGGCGGGCATCTTGGATCAGCCGTTGTCCCATGCGGAGGTTATGGAAACGACGGAGCGCGCGAAGCCGAAATTTCTTAAGCTGGTGCTCGGAATCATCTCGCGAATCTAGAATGTCATGGTGATTGGAACGGCGTCCGCCTTCAAGCGGCAGCCGAATTCGATTCGAAAGAGGGAGAAGAGATGGAACCGAACTACGTTGAACATATTCAAGAAGCGGCTCAATGGATCAGCGACCGCATCGACCGAAGAGCTTTAGATATGGGCTTGGTGCTTGGCTCCGGCCTTGGCGATATGGCCGCTCAGGTGGAGGATGCCATCGCCATTCCTTACGATAGAATTCCGCATTTTCCGGTATCTACGGTGGAAGGTCATGCCGGGCAATTTGTCATCGGTAAGCTGGAAGGCAAAAATGTCATCGTCATGCAGGGCCGTTTTCATTATTACGAAGGCTACTCCATGAAAAAAGTCGTCTTCCCGATCTACGTCATGAAGCAGCTCGGCGTTCGGTCTCTTGTCATTACGAACGCGGCAGGCGGCATGAACCGCGGCTTTCAGGCGGGCGATTTGATGCTGATCTCCGACCAGCTCAACCTGACGGGAGACAACCCGCTCATCGGAATCAATCATCCGGAGCTCGGTCCCCGTTTTCCAGACATGTCGCAGGCGTATACGCCGCAATTCCGTGATCTGGCCAAGCGGATTGCTGCCCAAATGGGACAGGAGCGCGGCGAAGAGATCCGCTTGCAGGAGGGCGTATACTCAGGCATTAGCGGTCCGAACTATTTGCCTCCGGCCGAGCTGACCATGCTCGCGAACCTTGGCGGCGACGCCGTAGGCATGTCTACGGTAGGAGAAGTGATCGCGGCAAGCCACGCAGGCCTTAAGGTACTCGGCATCTCCTGCATCACCGACATGGCGATCGGCGAAGAGCTGGAGCCGCTCACGCATGAGCAGGTAGTGGCGGTAGCGAATCGCACGAAGCCGATTTTCATCGAGCTGGTGCGCCGTTTTGTAAAAGAAGTGTAGGCTTAACGCCAAACGAACTAAAGAACCGCTTTCCTTCGATTTTCACGGGGGAAGCGGTTTTTTTTAGCATAAAAAAGACACATGAAAAACTTGACAGCGGGAGGTGCAATATGATAAATTTTAAACAATTAAATTGTATACAATTTAATTTGGAATTCTTTAACTCGCATGAAAACCGCTTCAACCAAAATCAAACGACAATGGAGGAGTTATCATGTCTATCTATTCATTCAAAGCGAACAATATTCGAGGCCAAGAAGCCAGTCTGGAGCAATATGAGGGCAAGGTGGTGCTGATCGTCAATACGGCCAGTAAATGCGGGTTCACCTCGCAGTATGCCGATCTGCAAAAGCTGTACGAAAAATATCGTGACCAGGGGCTGGTCATTCTGGGCTTCCCCTGCAACCAATTCGGGGAGCAGGAGCCGGGGAGCAGCGAAGACGTCCATACCTTCTGCCAGTTGAACTACGGGGTCTCGTTTCCGTTGTTTGAGAAAGTGGACGTGCGCGGCTCGGAGAAACATTCGCTGTTTGCTTATGTGACGGAGCAAGCCCCGTTCGAGGGGTTCGATCTTAACCAGTCGGCCGGCAAAATGCTGAGTGCTTTTCTGCAGGAGAAGCAGCCTGAACTGCTGGCCGGGGACGACATTAAATGGAACTTCACGAAGTTTCTTGTCAATCGTGAAGGCAAGGTAGTCCAGCGGTTTGAATCGACGGTCGACCCGCTCGATATCGAACCGGCTGTCGAAGCATTACTATAACGGTACAATCGATAAATCCCTGAGAGCCTTCACTTCTAGGCTTTCGGGGATTTTTTCTATTTTTTTGGTCAATTACGATTGACAAAGGAGTTGCTTGGATATATAGTTAGTTACATGAGTAATTAACCAGTTTGGTGGTGAACAAATGACCTTAATAGACGACAGCCGTCCGATTTTTGTTCAGATCGCCGAACGGATTGAAAATGACATCATCGAAGGCGGCATGCCCGAAGAATCACAGGTTCCTTCGACGAATCAATTCGCGGCATTTTATCAGATCAACCCGGCGACGGCGGCCAAGGGAGTCAATCTGTTGGTGGACCAAGGCATATTGTACAAGAAGCGGGGGATAGGCATGTTTGTAGCGACCGGCGCACGCGCACAATTGATGGAGAAGCGGAGAGAGCAGTTTTTTGAGCAATATGTAGTGACGATGATCGCGGAAGCGGAGAAGCTCGGAATTACATCGGAGCAGCTGATGGATATGATCCGGAGAGGGGATGGAGGCAAATGAATTCGATCGTCGAAGTGACTCGGTTGACGAAGTTGTACGGCAATGTTAGGGCGGTGGACGGCATCAGCTTTTCCATAGAGCCAAACAAAATTTACGGGCTTCTTGGGAGAAACGGAGCGGGCAAAACGACGGTCATGCATATGATTACCGCTCAAATTTTTCCTACCAGTGGAGAAATTGAAGTTTTCGGTGAAAACCCGTACGAGAACAATAGCGTACTAAGCAGAATGTGCTTTATTAAAGAAAGTCAAAAGTACCCGGACAACTTCCAGGTTATCGATGTGTTGGAGGTGGCGGAATCGTTGTTTCCGCAGTGGGACCGGGAGTTCGCCTACGAGCTGATTGAGACATTCGGGCTTCCGCTGAAAAGGAGAATGAAGAAGCTGTCCCGGGGCATGCTGTCCGCCGCAGGAATCGTTGTCGGTCTTGCCAGCCGAGCGCCGCTTACGATATTCGACGAGCCGTATTTGGGCCTCGATGCGGTGGCCAGAGGGTTATTCTACGAAAAGCTGCTTGAGGATTACTCAGCCCATCCGAGAACCGTCATTTTGTCAACGCACTTGATCGATGAAGTCAGTCGGCTTCTGGAGCATGTGATTATGATCGATGGCGGCAAGCTGATTTTGAACGAGGATACGGAGGCGCTTCGTGGGCGGGCGTTTGCCGTCATAGGAACGGCCCGTACCGTAGAAAAATTCATTCGAGCCCGGGAAATCATCCATCAGGAAGCGTTCGGCGGACTGATTTCGGCGACGGTAATGGATGAGCTGAGCGAGAAAGAGCGGAAGGAAGGGGAAGCGCTTGGGCTCGAATTCTCCCCCGTTTCCTTACAGCAGTTAGTTATCCATTTAACGAAGCATACATCGGATAGAAAGGCAGGAAATGCTCTATGAACCGCATTGCGAGCGTAACGAAAATGTACTTGAGAGATAAGCTTTCCTGGATATACATGCCTTGGATCATTCTCTTACTTAATCTCATCATACATCTTACCATCCGGTTTTCGATCGGCGGGAAAGACGGAATGTATACCGGCGGCATTACTTCCCTTTACGTATATATGCTTGTTATCGGGATGGTCGCTCTGCCCCAAACGTTCGTCTTTGCACTTGGGATGGGTGTCCGGAGAAAAGATTATTTTGCCGGAACGGCTATGAACTTCGCTCTGATCAGCTTGAGCACATCCATCCTGATACTGCTTTTCTCCCTGCTTGAAGGCTGGAGCGGCGGCTGGGGAGTGGGGCTCCACTTCTTCCGTATGCCCTATTGGGGCGACGGTACGGTGATCGGGCAGGTGACGAGAAACTTCGTGCTACTGCTGCATCTGTTCTTTCTTGGATTTGCTATTTCGAGCGTCCAGCGGCGATATGGCTGGTTCGGGATGATCGTGTTTTCGGGTGTTATCTCAGCGGTTGTCAGTGTCCTCGTCATTTCTTTAAACTATTACCAATGGTGGGGCATTTTGTTTCAATGGATAGCGGGTATAACCGTATCCGAATGGGCAGGCTGGTTGTTTGCACTAATAGTCGTCTATGCGCTTGCATCGTATGCCATGCTTCGCAAGGCGACTGTATGATGAACCCAAATGGTAAAATATCGTTATAACGAAACGGTTCGTTGCTTTGTCCCTCTGTGCTGCGCTATCATGGTTACTAACGAATCATTTCGGGAGGAAGCGGAATGGAAGCAACGATCGACGATTTTCATAAGCTGGACCTTCGGATCGGAACGGTGATTGCCGCCGAGCCTTTTCCGGAAGCGCGGGTTCCGGCCATCAAGCTACAGATCGATTTCGGAGAGCTCGGAATCAAGCGTTCCAGCGCGCAGATTACGAAGCGGTATGTGCCAGAAGAACTTATCGGCAGACAGGTTGTTGCGGTTGTTAATTTTCCACCGAGACGTATTGCTGGATATGTATCCGAGGTGCTGGTGCTCGGCGGGGTGCCGGAGCACGGAGATGTCATTTTGCTTTCGCCGGACCAGACGGCTCCCAACGGGACGCCGATCGCATAGTTATGGAAAAAGTACTCCACCTTCTTCGGAAGTGGGAGTACTTTTTTTGTTGCGGCTCGTTATTTCGATTTCTTCGCGCCTTTGTCGCTGGTACGGGTCGTCGTGTTCTGATTCCCATGACCTTGCTGCTTGTCGGACATGTGCGGCACCTCCTGTTCCATGCTTCTCGAATGAATGGGGCCTTTATAGTATGACAATCCGGGATAGGGTTATTCAGACATATTACTTTAGGGGGAGATCCCCAAAAAAGTGAGGTTTCCCTCTGTTCGGGCCGAAGCAACTGTGCTACAATTGGGCATATAGAACTACTTTCGGTAATTCGTTGGAACCATCTCTAACAAGTGGAAGTAGGAAAAAGAGGGGCGTGCCGCCATGACGATGCTTAAAGTAGCCAACTGCCCGAACTGTGGAAAAGTGTTTCAAAAAAATTTACGCAATCTGTGTCAGGATTGTATCGACCAGGTGCACGACGATTTTGACCGCTGCGAAGCTTATTTGCGCGGCAACCGGAAGGCAAGTACCGAAGAACTAAGCGGGGCTACGGGAATCTCCGTCAAGCGAATCGCCGAATTCATCGTATCGAACCGGCTGCCGGTCGCCTATTATCCCGGATTAACTTACCCGTGCAACAGCTGCGGTTCGCCGATCAAACAGCATTACTTATGCAGTGCATGCCGGGTTCGGATTGTGAACGATATCCAAAAGATGAACCAGCAGGAAGCGAAGCGGAAAGAGCGGGGCATCGGCTTCCAAATTCGCGATCGGCTTAGCCGTTGAATCCAATTTTGTAAATGCTCTGCCGCCATGGCGGAGTTTTTTTGCTGACGGAGGAAACTCGCGTATTATGGCTGAAACGTTATCTCATGCTAAGAGTGAGTTCCGTGGAAATGACGGTCCAAATTTGTTCACAAATTTTTCACGGGAATGGCATGAAAGGGCATGTGTAAAGTCGCTCGTATTTTGTACAATAAGACTATACGTCTTTACGGCCGAACAGTAAGGGGGGGATTATCTATGCAAAAGTGGGCTATGTTTTCATTGTTCATCATCGCCTGTCTCCTCGGTGCGGGCGTTTTATTCCAGAACATCTCTGCCCGTCAGGCAGAAATGGCGAAAGAGGAAACGGCAGGTCCTTCGATCAAGTTCGTAGCGACGAACTATCAGTTCGATAAGCCGGAATACACGGCGAAAGCCGGTGAGAAAATGACCGTTTCCCTGATGAACAAGGAAGGGCTTCATGCGCTTGAAATCATTGGCACCAATGTGAAGCTGGACAACAACACCAAGTCGATGGATGTTACGTTCGACAAACCGGGTACGTATGAGGTGCACTGTGTGCTGCCTTGCGGTCCGGGGCATGCGGATATGAAAACGAAGATCGTCGTATCCTAAAAAAGCAATATCCCGTTTTACATGTGCCAAGGAAGTCTCGGGAGCCGTCTCCCGGGGCTTTCTTTTCTTTTTGCCGCGGAGGGAATATAATACGGGGGAGACTACGTTTATAGAGGAGTTGACCCCATGAGAACGGTCGATATCATACATAGTAAACGGGACGGCAAGGAGCTGTCCTCGGAAGAAATCGCTTTTTTGGTCGAAGGCTACACGAAAGGGGAAATTCCGGATTACCAAATGTCCGCTTGGGCGATGGCGGTCTATTTTAACGGCATGTCCGCGCGGGAAACGGCGGATCTAACGCTGGCGATGGCGCATTCGGGAGATCAGGTCGATCTAAGCTCCATTCCCGGCATCAAGGTCGATAAGCACAGCACAGGCGGTGTCGGAGATACGACGACGCTCATCGTAGGGCCGTTGGTGGCGGCGGCCGGTATTCCTGTGGCGAAAATGTCCGGCCGGGGCCTCGGCCATACGGGGGGGACGATCGATAAGCTGGAAGCGATTCCGGGTTTTGCCGTCGAGCGGACAACGGAGCAGTTTTTGGCGCAGGTGCGGGAGATCGGGCTCGCGGTAGTCGGTCAAACCGGCAACCTGACGCCGGCGGACAAGAAGCTGTACGGCTTGCGGGACGTGACGGCCACGGTGGAATCGATTCCTCTGATTGCCAGCTCAATTATGAGCAAAAAAATCGCTTCCGGCGCGGACGCCATCGTCCTCGATGTCAAGACTGGACGCGGTGCGTTTATGAAATCGCTGGACGATTCCATCAAGCTGGCTCAAGCGATGGTCGATATCGGGACGGAGGTCGGCCGGGAGACGGTTGCGGTGATTACGAACATGGATGAGCCACTCGGTCCTTCGATCGGCAACTCGCTTGAGGTGCTGGAGGCGATCGATACGCTCGGCGGCCGGGGACCGGCCGAGCTGACGGAGATTTGTCTCGAACTGGCGGCGCACATGGTGCGCCTAGGGGGCAAAGCGGACGGTGAAGCTGAAGCGAAGGAGCTCGTCACCCGCTTGCTTGACAACGGCGAGGCGCTCGCGAAGCTGAAGCAGTTCATTGCCGCGCAGGAAGGCGATTCCCGTGTTGCGGAAGACCCCGCACGGCTTCCCCAAGCCGCCCGCCGTGTGGACGTTCCGGCGCCGGAAGAAGGCTATGTAGCTGCGATCGATGCGGAAGCGCTAGGGATTACCGCCATGCTGCTTGGCGCGGGTCGCGCGACCAAAGAAGACAAGATCGATCTGGCCGTGGGCATCAAGCTGTTCAAGCGTGTCGGCGATCCGGTGAAGAAGGGCGAGCCGCTTGCTGAGCTGTACATCAACCGCGAGGATTCGGCAGAAACGGCGGAAATGATGGAGCGGACGGCTGCCGCTTTCACGATCGCTTCGGCGCCTGCCGAAAAGTTGAAGTTGATTTATGCCGTTATTACGAAGGACGGTATCCGCAAATTATAATAAACTGGTAATCGATACATGAAAGTCCGGGATTTTCGTCCCGGGCTTCTTTGCGTGCATGCCAAACGATGGGAGTAAGCATACTAAAAACGGACAATCATCACAGGGAGGCTGAAACAACGATGAATCACGTTAAAGTATGGGTGCGCGCCTCGGTCGTGCTTGGCTGCGTCGCCGTCTTGGCTGCCGGCTGCACAAACAGGCAGCAGGCACGTATGCAGCAGCAGGCTGCCCAATCCCAGCAGCAAACTCATTACACACAGCAGGGAACGAATCCGGGGGCTCAACCATATCAAAACACCGCCAGAAAAATCGATATCGCGGAGGCGGCAGCAAGCAAAATTGTGTCCGAGGTGCCGGAAGTGCATTCGGCAAATGTGCTCGTTACCGACCGTACGGCTTATGTGGCATCCATGCTGAAACCTAACCAGGCTCTGACGCAGGATGTCGAAAATCGCATCGCCGGGAAAGTCCGGGCGACGGATGCGAACGTACAGCGCGTCTACGTATCCGTCAATCCGGATTTTGTCGGGCGCGTCAATACGTATATAGCGGATGTGCGAGCCGGGCGTCCGGTCGGCGGATTCGTGCAAGGGTTTGCGGATTTGATACGCCGCGTGTTCCCGACCGCGCATTAGAGCCGCATCCTCCAGCGCGAATGTGAATGCCAGCCGGGGATGGAACCTGTGTCCCGGCTTGTTTGTTTTCCTGTTTTGGAATATTTTGTTCCGGATTCGTCAACACTGAATACCAGTACCTACAATCGAGCTCCGACAGGAGGGGAGAATAGGGTTATGATCAGCAAAGTGATCAAGTGGTCGATTTCCATCCAGCTTCTGCTGCTGGTCGCGCTGCCGCCTGCGATGGCGGAGGAAGCGAAGAGGGCGCAGCCGGTTGAGCTGGCTCCGAATGCCGTATCTTCCGTGATCATCGACGCGGATTCCGGCACGGTCATTCACGACAAAAACAAAGATGCCAGGCTTCCCCCCGCCAGCATCACGAAAATTATGACGATGCTGCTTATTATGGAAGCGCTGGACCAAGGAAAACTTAAGCTGGACGAGAAGGTGCGGACAAGCGAATACGCCGCTTCCATGGGCGGCTCGCAGATTTTTCTGGAAGTCGGCGAGGAAATGACGGTGCACGATATGCTGAAAGGCATCGCCATGGCCTCCGGCAACGACGCATCGGTAGCGATGGCGGAGAAAATTGGAGGTACGGAACAAGCATTCGTTCGAATGATGAACGAGCGTGCTGCGCAGCTGGGGATGAAAAATACCCATTTTGTCAATCCGAACGGACTGCCTGCCGAAAATCACTACTCTTCCGCCTACGATATTGCGCTGATGTCCAAAGAACTGCTTAAGCACGAAGCGATTACCCAGTATACCGGCTTGTACCAAGACCATTTGCGCAAGGAATCGCCCAAGCCTTTTTGGCTCGTCAATACGAATAAGCTCGTGCGTTTTTATTCGGGGGCGGACGGCTTGAAAACCGGCTACACGAGTGAAGCGAAATTTTGTCTGTCGGCAACGGCGAAGCGCGACAACTTGCGCGTTATCTCCGTGGTTATGGGCGAACCGGATACCAAAACACGCAATGCGGAAGTTACGCGGATGTTCGATTATGCGTTCTCGCAATATACGAATCTTCCGATTTACAAGACCGGCGATTCGCTTGGCGAATTGAGAATCGGCAAAGGCGAGGTACCGGTCGTACCGTTGACAGCTACACATCCATACAGCTTGCTGCTCAAAAAAGGGGAAGCGGCCGACGGAATCCGCCACGAAGTGCAGCTTCGGACGGATTTGAAAGCGCCGATTGCCGCCGGGGATTCGATCGGGAAAATCGTCGTGTACAAAGGCGATCAGGTATTGACCGAATTCGCGCTGGAAGCGCCCGTGAATGTGAACAAAGCCGGTTGGTGGACCTTGACGAAACGAACGGCGAAGCGGATGTTTTTCTTGGATTGACAAATAGCCGCCGGCCTGACATACACAGCATGATCCCCGCAGATACAGCCTACGCCGCCGCGGGGATTTTGCGCTATTCCGCTGCGATTTCTGTCGCTTTTGTTCTAGTTATAGCGCATTTCTTCTAGTTTTGTCGGGGGGCAGGAAAAGGATTCCTTCACGTAGAAATGAGTGTTCATGAACGGGAAGGAGTGAGCAGCTTGAGTCTGCAAATCGAACTCGAACATTACCGCCAAACGCTGATCGTCAGGCTTCAGGGAGAGTTGGACCATCATACGGCGGACACGGTCAAAACGCGGATGGAAGAGGCGGTCATGCGTGGAAACGTCAACCACATCATTATGAGCTTCAAGGAGCTAACCTTCATGGACAGCTCCGGTCTCGGCGTTATTCTGGGCCGCTACAAGCAGATTACGGCGCGCGGCGGCAAAATGGTCGTCTGCGACCTGAATCCTGCCGTGCACCGGCTTCTTGAAATGTCAGGGCTGTTCAAAATTTTATCGATTCAGGATAACGAAAGAAAAGCGCTGCAAAGTCTGGAGGTCGCCCTATGAGTGAACGAAACTTTATGACGCTGAAGTTTGCGAGCCGCTCCGAGAACGAATCGTTCGCCCGCGTCACCGTCGCCGCTTTCGTATCGCAGCTGGACCCGACGCTTGATGAACTGACGGATATCAAGACGGTCGTGTCCGAAGCGGTAACGAATTCCATCATTCACGGCTACGACAACCGCCCGGACGGAATTGTAACGATTACGGCCGAGCTCGAAGGAGATACGGTTTTTATTACCGTGACGGACGAAGGAGCGGGGATCGAGGATCTGGATCTGGCCAAGCAGCCGCTTTATACGTCGAAGCCGGAGCTGGAGCGGTCCGGTATGGGCTTCACGATTATGGAAAATTTCATGGATGCGATCGAAGTGACGACAGCCTTAGGCACAGGCACCACGATTAGAATGAAGAAGCGAATCGAATCGAAAAAAGCTCTTTTCAATTAGGGGTCTGATCTCATGGATGTAGATTTGAAGCACGCCTCACACAGCTATTTGGACGATAGCGAAGTCAAACGATTGATCGCGCTCAGCCAGTCCGGCGATACCGTAGCCAGAGATACGCTGGTGCAATGCAACATCCGTCTGGTCTGGTCGGTGGTGCAGCGGTTTCTTAACCGGGGCTACGAGGCCGAGGACTTGTTTCAGATCGGCTGCATCGGACTGCTCAAGTCGGTGGATAAGTTTGACTTGTCGTATGATGTGAAGTTTTCAACGTATGCGGTCCCGATGATCATCGGGGAAATCCAGCGTTTTCTGCGCGACGACGGAACGCTTAAGGTCAGCCGTTCGCTCAAGGAGCTGGCCAACAAGATCCGCAAGACGAAGGACGAGCTTTCGAAACGGAACGGCAGGCTGCCGACGATCAAGGAAGTGGCGGAGGAGCTTCAAATCACGCCGGAGGAGGTCGTCTTCGCTCAAGAAGCGAACAAGCCTTTGTCCTCGATCCATGAAACCGTTTTTGAAAACGATGGCGATCCGATTACCTTGATGGACCAGATCGCGGACGAAGGCGGAGACAAGTGGTTCGACAAGCTGGCGCTCAATGAAGCAATCGGCGCGCTGAACGAACGAGAACGCTTGATCGTATATCTCCGTTATTTCCGGGACCAGACGCAGTCCGAGGTGGCCAGCAGGCTTGGCATTTCCCAGGTGCAAGTCTCGCGGCTTGAGAAAAAAATTTTGCAGTCGATCAAGGATCAAATTGCCCAATAACGATCTAAATAAGCTCTCCGAGGTTCCTCTTGCGGGAATCGACGGGGAGTTGTTTTTGTTTGTTACAGTTTAAAAAGAGAACGAGCGAACGCTCTCGTCCTCTTGGCGCGTTCTTGAGGACAGCCTTGCCGTTACCGGGCCCGGGCTCTGTCGTCGTCGCGGAACAGCAAGGCGATGCAGTACAGCCCCGCCAAACCAACCAATGTATAAATAATTCGGCTTAAGCCCGAAGATACCCGATGAGCGTCGCCTCCGAACAAGGCGGTAACCAAGTCCCATTGAAACAATCCGACCAACAGCCAGTTTAAAGCCCCGATGATTACGAGCGTTAAAGCTGTTTTTCTCATATGCTCGCACCTTCCTCTAAGAAAAGTTTGGGTGATCTTTGTACTTGCCCTTACTGTTTGTTATGCCGCTTTCCTTTATGCTTCGGCTCCCAGTGAAATTTTTGCCAAAGTCCGGGATGTTTACCGCCATGCGTTATTATTCATACTACCGTTAAATGCTTGGTAAGGGAGGATTCGGAGATGAACCGTGGTTCCCTTCCGTTCCTGTACATCCGATTGCGCAAACGGATGCGGGTCAGCCGCGGCGATCCGATCCGGCTCGGGCAAATTGCCGTCTTTTTGACGGAGCCCGAATACGAGGCGGAACTACTTGAGCTGGAATTGTACCGCCCCGAGGAGCGTGACGGCAGT
Source organism: Paenibacillus tyrphae (assembly GCF_000722545.1). Lineage (GTDB taxonomy): Bacteria > Bacillota > Bacilli > Paenibacillales > NBRC-103111 > Paenibacillus_G > Paenibacillus_G tyrfis. The sequence goes on along the minus strand of NZ_JNVM01000008.1, from coordinate 287,764 downwards.
TTACTGCTTATTGATATGATGCTGGTCGTGCGCAAAATCAAAGAGCGGTTTCCGGCCATGACTATCGAGCATTTCGGCGAACCGCATACGCTGGTTGAAATTTCGGGCAAAACGCGCCCTCCCAGCATATTTCTCATCGTTTTGGTATGGCTGCTGCTTTTTATCGGATCAGGTTTGGCCATTATGAACTTTCACGCCGACGTCAGCATGGCCGAAGTCCACCGGAGCCTCTATAAGCTGCTCACCGGCAAACAGACCGAGCGCCCGCTGCTGCTGCAAATTCCATATTCGTTTGGCATCGGCATTGGGATGATCGTCTTTTTCAATCACCTCTTCAAGAAAAAGTTCAACGAGGAGCCGAGCCCGTTGGAGGTGGAAATGTTCATGTACCAGGAAAACGTCAACCAGTATGTCATCGCCGAGGAATATGCCAAAATCAATCGCTCGCCGGGCCGGGAGCCGCCGTCTTGACCGGACTGCTGAGCGGGTTTATGGTTGCTTTTGTCGGCTTGGCCGGTGGTATTGCGGTGGGCAGCGGCATGATTGCTTTTCTGGTGGTGCTGGACATCATACCGAGGCTGGCGCAAATCAGCAAATCGTACCGGTCGATCCGTTTATACGAAGGGGCAGTCGTGCTGGGCGCGGTTTTTTTTACGGTGACGGATTTCTTTCAGTGGACCTTCCGGCTGTTTCCGTTGTCCGCCTCGCTGCTCGGCCTGTTGGCCGGCTGCTTTGTCGGAATGCTTGCCGCAGCGCTGACCGAGGTCATCAACGTTCTGCCGATTTTGGCTAAAAGAATCCGGATGGAAGAATATATGCTCTGGCTGCTGATGGCGATGATTTTCGGGAAGGTGCTCGGCTCGTTGATCGACTGGCTCGGGCTGGTGCAGTAATCCCCGAAGCTGCGTCGCAACAAAATTCGCTGGGAGGTGAAAGGCGTGAACAAGCAAATCAAACGTGCGAAATGGATAGGCGGAAAGCCGAAAAAACTTCGCAGCCTCAAGCCGCCGGAGGAAGATAAGCTGATCGTCGACCGGGAAGGCAACATTATCGGCAGCCTGTCGGCGGACGAACCGGAGGAGCGATCCGTAAAGGACGAAAAGGAGCGCGATACCGAATCGGGGGATTCCGAAACGGGAATGTCGCGCAAGATGCGTCAGGAGACGCAATTGACGGCGGAAGAGCAGGAGCTCAAGGAGAGCACGGAAATTTCCGAGGATTTCGACCGTCTGAAGCGTCAGTTGGAAGAAAAGGTAGGCTTGAACAAAAGCTTCGACGTCATCTTTCGCGAAATGGTGTTCGGCGGGCAAAAAACGGGAATTTTTTACTATAACGGGTTCATTAAAGATTATGTGCTGACCGAAATTCTGGAACGGCTTTCTTATGCCGATCAGGTGCATAAAGAAACGGAGCACCGAAAACCGGTGGAGGAGCACCGGAGACCGTACCGGAACTGGAGAACGGACCGCGCGGAAGAGCCGTCAGGGCGTCAGGAGGAGGGCGAGCGTCGCAATACCATCGGCTTGTTCGAAGAGGCCCTGATTCCTCACGTGCAGGTGAAGCGGGTCTGCAAGCTGAAGGAAGCGATCGATAATGTGGCGATGGGCGGTACGGCCTTTTTCTTCGAGGGCGAACGCGAAGCCGTGCTGGTTGATGCCAAGAACTTTCCGGCCCGTACGACCGAAGAGCCCGAGCTCGAACGGGTCGTGCGGGGCTCTCGCGACGGTTTTGTCGAGACGCTGCTTACCAATGTTACGTTGGTACGTCGCAGAGTACGGGACCCGCGGCTGAAGTTGGAAATTACGCAGGTCGGCAAACGAACGCAGACCGACGTTTGCATAGGTTACATTCAAGATATTTGTGACATGAAGCTGGTGGAATCGATCCGCGATAAAATCAAAGAAGTGAAAGTGGACGGGGTACCACTTGCCGAGAAACAGCTGGAAGAAGCGGTGGTTGGGAATAGCTGGAACCCCTATCCGTCGGTCCGGTATTCGGAGCGTCCCGATGTGGTGGCGGCTCACCTGCTGGAAGGCCATGTCATCGTGTTTGTCGATACGTCCCCTTCGGTTATGATTTTGCCGACGACGTTTTTCCACCATGTGCAGCATGCGGAAGAATACCGTCAGACGCCGATTGTGGGCACCTATCTCCGATGGGTGCGGTTTATCGGTATCGCCGCGTCGATCTTTCTGCTGCCGCTTTGGCTGCTTATCGTGACTTCGCCGGAGCTTAAACCGGCGGGACTCGAATTTCTGGGGCCGCAGAAGCCGGGAAAAATCCCGATCCTCGGCCAGTTTCTTATTGCGGAGCTTGGCATCGACTTGATGCGGATGGCCGCCGTACATACGCCTTCGCCGCTTGCGATCGCGATGGGCTTGGTGGCGGCAATTTTGGTAGGAGAAGTAGCCGTCAAGGCGGGTTTGTTTTCCAACGAAATCATTCTGTACTTGTCGGTTGCCGCGGTCGGTACGTTTGCGACCCCCAGCTACGAGCTCAGCTTGGCGAACCGTATTTGCCGGCTCGTCCTGCTCGTGATTTCTGCGGTTTTCAAAGTGCCGGGGTTTGTCATCGGCTCCACCTTGCTGCTGCTCATGCTGGCGCTGCAGCGTTCGTACAATACCCCGTACTTATGGCCGTTTATCCCGTTCAATATGAACGCGATGGGGCATATTTTGGTAAGAGTTCCGTTTCTGTCCATGAAAACGCGCCTAAGTCTGACAAGGCCGAAGGACAAAACTCGACAGCCCCGGCGGCCCCGGCGGCAAGAATAGTTTCACGCCTCGCGCCCCTTCGAACCGCCTTCGGAGGGGTGTTTTGCATATTGTGTTTTTGCGCTTGTCTGTGGTACTTTAAAAGTAATGTCTTTTCATGGGGAGAAGGAGTCGAACAAGATGTATCTACACGGCACCAGCAAGATTAACGACAGGGGACATCTGGAAATCGGCGGTTGCGACACAGTCGATTTAGCCGAGCGCTACGGAACACCGCTGTATGTCATGGACGAACAATTGATCCGCCAGCGCTGCCGCGAATTTGTGCAAGCTTTTCGCGCTACGGGCCTCCGGTTTCAGGTAGCATATGCCAGCAAAGCGTTCTGCGTTATGGCTATGTGCCGTATTGTCGAGGAAGAGGGTATGTCGCTGGACATCGTATCGGACGGCGAATTGTATACCGCACTGGAAGCCGGTTTTCCGGCCGAGCGGATTCATTTCCACGGCAACAACAAAACGCCGCAGGAGCTTGAGATGGCGGTTAATGCCAAGATCGGCTGCTTCGTCGTCGATAACTTCGTCGAGATGCACATGCTGAATGCCATTGCGGGAGAGAAACGGCAAAAAGTAAATGTTCTGTTGCGCATCACCCCAGGGGTGGATGCTCACACGCATGAATATATATCCACGGGCCAGACCGATTCGAAGTTCGGCTTCGATCTGGCCAATGGCGCGGCCGAGCAAGCGGTCAAGGAAGCGTCGGAGCTGCCGAATATCGAGCTGCTCGGCGTTCATTCGCACATCGGCTCGCAAATTTTCGAGGTCGGCGGCTTCCGGCTTGCGGTCGATAAAGTAGCCGATTTCGCAGTCCATATCCGGGAGCAGCTAGGTCTGACGTTCCCGGTCATCAATCTGGGCGGGGGCTTCGGCATCCGTTATATCGATGGCGATTCGCCGCTGCCTGTCGCCGAGTATGTGAATTCGATCGCCGAAGCGATCCAGACGAAATTCGGCCAAAACGGCTATCCGCTGCCCGAAATCTGGACCGAGCCGGGCCGGAGCATCGTTGGAGACGCAGGGACGACGCTGTACACGATCGGCACGTACAAGGATATTCCTGGCGTGCGCAAATACGTAGCCGTCGACGGCGGGATGACCGACAATCCGCGTCCGGCGCTGTACGAAGCGCAGTATGAAGCCATGCTCGCGAACCGGGCGTGCGAAGCGAATGAAGAGGTCGTATCCATCGCGGGCAAGTGCTGCGAGAGTGGCGATATGCTCATCTGGGACGTCAGCCTGCCGCAGGCGCGCACGGGCGATTTGCTTGCCGTAGCCTGCACCGGTGCGTACAATTACGCGATGTCTAGCAACTATAACCGAATTCGCCGGCCGGCGGTCGTTTTCGTGAAGGACGGCGAGGCCGATATCGTGGTAAAGCGCGAATCGTTTGAGCATTTGCTCGGCAACGATGTCGTCCCCGAGCGGATGCGGAAAGTGACGGCCAAAACGTTATAAGAAAGCGAGAGAGAACGTCCGGTCCTTGTGGCCGGCGTTTTTTTTCGTCGGTGTAAGCGATAAGGGGGGATGCGGATTTGTGCGGAACAGCTTTTCATAGTAAAATAGGAAGGGTTGTCCGGGGGCATCGCAGAAGGATGCGTCCGGCAGAACAAGCAATTAAAGGAGTGTTCGTCCTATGGCAAAACAGGCGATTATTAAAATGACCGACGGCAACGAAATCGTGCTCGATTTGTTCGAGAAAGATGCGCCGAATACGGTAGCAAACTTCGAAAAGCTTGCAAACGAAGGCTTCTACAACGGAGTCGTGTTTCACCGTGTCATTCCGGGCTTCGTAGCGCAAGGCGGCTGCCCGCACGGGACAGGCACCGGCGGCCCGGGCTATACGATCAACTGCGAGATCAACCCGAACAAGCATGAACGCGGAACGCTAGCGATGGCGCATGCCGGTCGTAACACCGGCGGCAGCCAATTCTACATCTGCTACCAGCCGCAGCCTCACCTGGACGGTCAACATACCGTGTTCGGGAAAGTCGTCAAAGGCATGGAGCATGTCGATGCGTTCAAAGGCCGCGACAAAATGGAATCCGTTCAAATCGCGGAAGTTTAATCGGTTTCCGACTTTAGTGTGCTTGGAGCGGAAAAACGCTGAATCCCCTAATGAAACAAGGGGGTTCGGCGTTTTTTTTAAGTTAACGCTGTCCTTTTTTCTTAGTGATGTTATTGTTGGTCACTTTAGTTTTCACGACACCTACGTCGGAAGCGTTGATGGCGAAGGCGTTGCCGCCCGTCGAGACCGCCTTTTGAAATATTTGGATGACGATGTCCCGGCGAATGCTATAAAGCGAAAATGGGACAGCGGCTGAATATTTAGAAACGTCAACAAGGAAAAAGCCCCAAAGAAGGGGCCCAGGCTCTTAATTCTGTTGAAAGATGTAAGCTCCGTTTGTCGGACCCTTAGTTCTAATTGCGATTTTTGTAGAAAAACCGCCGCTTAAAGAACCAATTCTAGCAATACCATAAGGTTTTACAGCAATGGTCACAGTATTATTCAATAGTAAAACAAAAGATTTATTGCTGTTGTTGGAAATCGCCAGAGTTCCATTAATTCCTTTGGGTACGGTAAACAATGTTTTTATGCCTGCACTCGTAAAATTAAACGATCCGGTATTGGCATATTTAGCCATCCATTATCACCTCCAATTTAAGTTATTCGGAATGGCGAAGTAGGTATGGGTGTTTGGATGGTACATATGCGAGGATGCGGCCTATCTCAATACGCTGGGGAGCGTTTTAGATGCTGATTCTCGATGTGAATATTTCCGGATAATTAACCATTTCGTGTTTAATACATAGGTAAGCGCGGAGTGATCAAAGCATCACGCGATGTATTTTCGATTGGCTCGAAGGAAAGAGGAGCAGCAAAAGCAGTTGCTTTTTTCATTTTGTAGTGGTAGTATTTCATTCAAGTTACATGATTTTCTTTGGTGATTTTTCGGTAGGATTTTTGGTAGGTTAAATAACCGTGAAATCGAGACAAGCCTTGTGGATACTGGTATGATCGGCACTACAAGGAACCCAAGAAATATCACAGGTAACAAACTTAATAATTCGTTTCCTTCGGGGCAGGGTGAAATTCCCTACCGGCGGTGATGTTTCGGCTGGTTTGTTATCGGCCGAGCTCAGTCCGTGACCCGTGCAGCCAGCTTCTGGTTGCCGGTGGACTCGGTGTAACTCCGAGACCGACAGTATAGTCTGGATGGGAGAAGGGAAAGCGGAATCGGCGATAGACTGTCTGCGTGCGTAATGTGCGTTATTTCACATACTCAAAAACTGCCACAGGTGTGTCTGTTCGAGCATGTCTTCTTGCCGTGTGTTTGGACACGGAGCAAGGTTTATTTAGGCATGCATCGACGCGGCTTGAGTGGCATGTACTGCATTGCGGTCTGTCTCTGCAAGGATTCCGCCTGCGTTTGTTTACCTAAACGCGACACTTCTCACAAGCCCCTTTTGCTAAGCAAAAAGAGGGCTTTTTCGCATTTTCCGGCAAGTTAATCTGGAGAAGGAGGCTGCGCCAATTGACTGCGAAGTTGCTGAACGACGAGTATTACATGAATCTGGCTTTGCAGTTGGCCGCTTCGGCGGCCGGACAGACAGGCATTAATCCGGTCGTCGGCTGCGTCATCGTCAAGGAAGGACGTATTGTCGGCATGGGCGCCCATCTGAAGCGGGGTGAAGCGCATGCCGAAATTCATGCACTGAACATGGCGGGGAGCGAAGCGGCGGGCGCCACCGCTTATGTGACGCTGGAGCCGTGCAGCCACTTCGGCAAGACGCCGCCGTGCAGCGACCGGCTAGTCCGCGAAGGCGTCAAGCGGGTCGTCGTTGCGGCGACCGATCCGAATCCGCTTGTGGCCGGCAGTGGGATCGCCCGGCTTCGGGCGAGCGGCATCGAGGTGACGGAAGGGGTGCTGGAACGGGAGGCGAACGCGCTGAACGAAGCGTTCAATGCATTCATCGTCCCCCGGCGGCCGTTCGTCACCATCAAATCGGCCAGCACGCTGGACGGCAAAATCGCAGCGAAGACAGGCGACAGCAAGTGGATCACGGGCGAGGCCTCCCGTGCCTACGTTCATACGCTGCGCCATCGCCATCAGGCGATTATGGTCGGCATCGGCACCGTGCTGGCCGACGACCCGTCCCTGACGACCCGGCTGCCGGTGCCGGGTCTGCACCCCATCCGCGTCGTCGTCGACTCGACGCTGCGGCTGCCGCACGAGGCGAAGCTCGTGCGGGACGGGGCTGCGCCGACGGTCGTGCTCACGACCGAACAGGCGCCGGCGGTACGCCGCCGCGAGCTCGAAGCGCGCGGCGTAGAGATCGTCGACTGCGGGCCGGGCCCCGCTGTCGATTTGGACGCCGCCATGGTGCGGCTCGGCGAGCGCGAGATCGGCTCGCTGCTCGTGGAAGGCGGCGGTAAGCTGAGCGGTGCACTGCTGGAACGCAGGCTCGCCCACAAGCTCGTGCTTTTCCTCGCGCCGAAGATCATCGGCGGAGGCGCGCTGGCGCCGGCGAACTTCAACTTCGCCGGCTTCGGGCAAATGCGCGAGGCGATTCGGCTGGAGCGCATGCAGGTCGAGACGTTCGGCGACGACCTGTGCCTGATCGGATACCCGAAGTATACGGAGCCTAGCGAATAGACAAGCTGCTCCGGAAAAGAGGGAAAAGGAGGGAGATTCCATGTTCACGGGAATTATCGAGGAAATCGGCACGCTGCGCCGCATAGCCAAGCAAGGTCAGGCGATGGTGCTGACGATCGGGGCGAAGCGTATTCTGGACGATGTGAAGCTTGGCGACAGCATTGCGGTGAACGGCGTATGCTTGACCGTCATCGCTTATGACGAGGCGTCTTTCACCGTCGACGTGATGCCGGAAACGTTCCGGCGGACGAACTTGTCCCGCCTGTCTAGCGCGTCTCCGGTCAACCTGGAGCGTGCAATGACGGCAGGCGGCCGGTTCGGTGGTCACATCGTGCAGGGACATGTCGATTCGACCGGCATCATCCGGGGACGGAATCCTGAAGAAAACGCCGTCGTCTTCCGCGTAGAGCCGCACGACCCGGGCATCTTAAAATATATCATCCCGCATGGCTCTATCACGATCGACGGGATCAGCCTCACGGTCGTCGAGCTGGGGGAAACGTCGTTTACCGTATCCATCATCCCCCATACGCTCGCGGAAACGGTACTGCGGCATAAGAAGCAAGGGGATGAAGTCAATCTCGAAGCCGACGTTCTTGGCAAATACATCGAGCGCCTGCTGGCCTTCCGGACAGGAGAAGGAGCTGCCGTAACCCAAAGGACAACCCTTGGCGGTCTGAACGCCGCATTTTTAACGGAGCACGGGTTCCTGTAATCCGGTTCCGGACTCACATAGACCTAAGGAGGAGAGAGGAATGGACGAATCGATCCGGTTCCATTTGATTGAAGAAGCGATATACGATCTGATGCTGGGCAAAGTCATTATCGTCGTGGACGACGAAGACCGCGAGAACGAAGGCGACTTCATCGCCCTGGCCGAGAAAGCGACGCCGGAGGTCATCAACTTCATGATCAAGGAAGGACGCGGGCTCGTCTGCGCTCCGATTACCGAAGAGCGGGCCCAGGAGTTGGACTTGCCGCAAATGGTATCGCGCAATACGGATTACCACGGCACCGCCTTCACGGTTTCGATCGATCATGTTGAAACGTCGACCGGTATTTCCGCATCGGAGCGTTCCCGGACTGTGCAGGCGCTGATCGACCCGCAGACGAAGCCGCAGAGCTTCCGTCGTCCAGGACATATTTTTCCGCTTACGGCCAAGAAAGGCGGCGTGCTGCGCCGCGCCGGACATACGGAAGCGGCGGTCGATCTAGCGCGCATGTGCGATGCATATCCCGCTGCCGTCATCTGCGAAGTGATCAAGGAAGACGGCGAAATGGCCCGTGTCCCGGACCTGATGGAGATCAGCCGCAAGCATGATCTGAAGATCGTCACGATCCAGGACCTGATCCGCTACCGCAATCAGAAGGAGAAGCTGGTGCAGCGCGAGGTCGAGGTGCGGATGCCGACGGATTTCGGCGTCTTTACCGCCATCGCGTACTCGAACGACGTTGACCGCAAGGAGCATGTCGCGCTGGTCAAAGGCAAGATCGACAGCGACCGTCCGACGCTCGTCCGCGTACACTCCGAATGCCTGACCGGCGACGTTTTCCACTCTCATCGCTGCGATTGCGGACCGCAGCTTGCAGCGGCGCTAAAGCAGATCGAAGAAGCCGGCTCCGGCGTGCTGCTGTACATGCGGCAGGAAGGACGCGGCATCGGCTTGATCAACAAGCTGAAGGCGTACAAGCTGCAGGAGCAGGGGCTCGATACCGTCGATGCGAACCTGAAGCTGGGCTTCGCCCCTGACCTCAGGGATTATGGGATCGGCGCGCAAATCTTGAAGGATCTCGGCATCGGACGCATCCGGCTCATGACGAACAATCCGCGCAAAATTCGCGGTCTGGAAGGCTACGGGCTTGAGGTGGACGAGCGCGTGCCGCTGCAAATGGAAGAAAACGAGGACAATACGAACTACCTGCACACGAAGCAGGCGAAGCTGGGGCATCTGCTTGATTTTACCATCTAAAAAATATTTCATCAAATGAAGGGAAGTTGAAGGGACATGGCGAAAGTATACGAAGGACATCTGGTCTCGCAAGGATTAAAATACGGGATCGTGGTCGGACGGTTCAACGAATTTATTACGAACAAGCTGCTGGGCGGCGCGCTGGATGCGCTGAAGCGGCACGGCGTACACGAAGACGAAGTCGAGATTGCCTGGGTTCCGGGCGCTTTCGAAATTCCGTTGATCGCCCAGAAAATGGCCGAGAGCGGCAAGTACGACGCCGTCATTACGCTTGGTGCGGTCATCCGCGGGTCCACTCCGCATTTCGACTACGTTTGCAATGAAACGGCCAAAGGCGTCGCTGCCATTTCGCTCAAAACCGGCATTCCCGTTATTTTCGGCGTGCTGACGACCGACTCGATCGAGCAGGCGGTGGAGCGCGCGGGGACGAAAGCCGGCAACAAGGGCTGGGAAGCGGCTGCGAGCGCCATCGAGATGGCCAATTTGACGAAACAGCTGACAACCTGACGAAAGCTGCATGAGGATTAAGGGGGAACGAGAGGAAAGTGAAAGTCACAGTAAAGCTGGAAACCTTTGAAGGCCCCCTTGATTTGCTGCTGCACTTGATCGATAAAGCGGAAGTCGATATTTACGACATTCCGATCAAAGAAATTACGGATCAATACATGGAATACTTGGACGCCATGCAGGAACTGGAGCTCGAAGTGACGAGCGAGTTCCTCGTCATGGCCGCGACGCTGCTTTCCATTAAGAGCAAGATGCTTCTGCCGAAGCCGCCCGTCGTGGATTTGGAATTCGACGATTACATGATGGACGAGGAGTACGACCCCCGCGCCGAGCTCGTAGCGAAGCTGATCGAATACCGCAAGTATAAGGCGATTGCGGATCATCTGCGGGACAAAGAGATGGAGCGCAGCCTCATTTATACGAGAGAGCCGGAGGATTTGACCCCGTATGTGCCTGCGGTGCAGGAGAACCCGGTCAAAGGGCTGCATGTGGCCGATCTCGTGAACGCGTTTCGCAAGGCGATGCGGCGGATGCAGAGCCGTCAGGCGATTGCCAAAATCCGCAAGGACGAAATCTCGGTGAAGGATCGCATGCATGAGGTGGTCGATACGCTCGAGAAGTGCGGGGGCAAAGTCATGTTTTCGAAGCTGCTGGACGATGACGCGACGAAAGACGCGATTGTCGTTACATTTTTGGCGCTGCTGGAGCTGATGAAAGTCAAGCGAATCGTCTGCTTCCAGCATAAGCTTTTTGACGATATTGTGATTCAGGCAAGAGAGGAAGGAACGGCGGATGGATTTTGGGCAGATGAAATCAGTTATTGAAGGCTTGTTGTTTGTGGCGGGAGACGAGGGATTGGACGCCAAACAGCTGGCCGATGTGCTGGAGCTCAGCGCCGAGTACGTGACCGACCTTGTGCTGGATCTGCAGGAGGACATGAAGCGTCAGGGCCGCGGGATTCAAATTGTCGAGCTGGCGGGTACCTATCAGCTTACGACCGTGCCAGAGCACGCGCCGTATCTTGAGCGGCTTGCCTACTCTCCCTCGCGGACATCGCTCTCTCAAGCGGCGCTGGAGACGCTCGCAATCGTAGCGTACAAGCAGCCGATCACGCGGGTGGAGATCGAAGAGATTCGCGGGGTGAAGTCGGATCGCGCGCTGCAGACGCTGGTGGCCAAAGATCTGATTCAAGAGGTAGACCGCGCGGATGCGCCGGGAAGGCCGATTCTGTACGGAACGACCAAATCGTTTCTCGATTATTTTGCGCTTAGTACGATTGAAGATCTTCCGGAGACGTCGATGTTCGAAAATGACGATAATTTGGAAGAAGAAGCAAGGCTGCTTTTCGAGAAGCTGGACGGTAAACAAATCACGTTCGAGGACGTGACGGAGCCGAACGGCATGTAACATACGCATGTTTTTCCAATGCTGGGCTATACTAACTCCTGAGGAAACGAAGCAGAAGCTTCCGGCTCAGGAGTATTTGTGCTGCCCGCAAGCGTCGGGGCTGAAGAGGAGGAGCATCGCATGATTTGGGCTTGGATCGCCGGAGCGGTCGCGGTCTTGATTTTGGCTGTAGCGCAAAGCAAGATCAAAATTTGCCTGTCTTTCGTACATATGGAGCAAAATGACGAAATTCGAATCGATGTCCGCTCCTTATTCGGACTGATCCGCTACAGGTACATCGTACCGATGCTCCGCTTCCACGGATGGCTGGAAGGGCTGGAACTGAAGTCGGAGAAAACGAATCCGAACAAGGGTGATTTTCAGGGCGAGTCTAAACGCAAAATCGACTTCGATAAAATTAAAGAGGCGATCGAGAACTTTCGTGTATTGCTGCACAACTGTTTTAAGTTTAACCAATGGTTCCGCCGGCTGCTCAGCCATTTTCATTGTACCGAGCTGAACTGGAAAACATCGGCCGGCATTGGGGATGCGGCGGAGACGGCTGTTGTCGTAGGCACCTTATGGGGACTCAAAACGTCGCTGTTGGGGTATATTTTTCGGACGGTTCGGCTCGAGACGAAGCCGGAGCTTCAAGTCATGCCGGTGTTTAATCAGAACGTATTTATGACCGAAGGCATTTGCCGCCTGCATATCCGCTTGTGGCATCTTGTCGTGGCGGGACTCCAGCTGCTTTTCCGGATTTTGAAAGTAAAAGGCGGGCTGCGCGCCTGGAAGAAAGTGCTGCTGCGTACCTGATGAAGCTGTCGTGAACTGCATTATGCAGAAGCGGCGGCTTTTCGGCATTTACGGACCGCATCCCGCATACCGTTTTCGGCTTTGGGCAATGCTAAAAAAGCAATCGAAAATTGTAGCGTTCAAGCCTTTTCGAAAAGGAGGATCTTCATTCATGTCTGAGCATCCGATTCAAGGACTCATGAAAACGGCCATGGAAAACATTAAAGAAATGGTCGACGTCAATACGATCGTGGGCGATCCGGTCGAAACCCCGGATGGCAGCGTCATTATGCCGATCAGTAAAGTAGGTTTCGGGTTTGCGGCCGGCGGCAGCGAGTTTGTGAGCGACGAATCCTCGGTTGCCGGCATTAGCCGCAACGATGCGCATAACGCCAATGTGGTCTTGCCGTTCGGTGGCGGCAGCGGCGGCGGGGTGTCCATCACGCCGATCGCTTTTCTGGTTGTAGGCAAGCATGGCGTCAAGGTCGTGCCGCTCGATAACCAGACCCACCTGCTGGAGCGCCTGATCGATTCGGCGCCGCATGTCGTCGATCGCATTCAAACGATGATCAAGAACGGGGCAAAATCCGGTGCGGGTGCGATGACGGAAGGAAACGGGGCTGCTACCGTTACGAACAACATCGAGAATCAGAACTTTATTGTCTGATTTGTCGGTGTTTGGAAAGAGTTGCTTAGCCTTCCAGCAACACTCCCTTTTCACCCGACCCTTTTTTGGTCATAATAAACCTGTAGACAAAAACATAATTGATATGAAAAGGTTAGATCGTATCATTCGGCGAGCTGCTCCCAGGAGCAGCTTTACATATTTTTTACTGTTTTTTGATTAATTAACATGGCACATATTGCTCTTTCCCGGCAGTTGCACTATAGTTATTTTTGTAACCGTAGGACCGAAGACATGGGGAAAGAGGTATACGTTCATGCGGCTGTTGCCCACCAGATCGTGCGAACCGGGTATGCGCCTCGGGAAGTGCATTTATAACGAAGAAGGCGTCATTTTACTGAATGAAGGAGTGGAATTGACGGGAGGATTACTCGGGCGTTTGGAGAGGCTCGGCATCGATTATTTATATATCGCCGATAAGGCGACGGAGGACCTTAAGATTGAGGAACCGCTTGCAGATGAAACGAGAATCAGAGCGCTAACCGAAATCCGCACTCATTTCCGCAGCTTCATGGAAAATGAAAGCCGATCCAAATTTTCTAAAAACCACGTGCTCGGACGTTCGTTCGGCAATGTCATGAAGATGATTATCGACGACCTGAACGAAAAGCAGGGCACTGCCATTATGCTGCTTAATATGAACGTTCTGAACAACTATTTGTATCAGCACTCTCTGAATGTTTGTATTTATACGACCATGCTCGGCATGGTAAGCGGCTATAACCGGGACGAGCTGATGGCGCTAGGGCTGGGCGCGCTGCTGCATGACATCGGCAAGACCAAGATCAACCTGGACATTATTAAGAAACCGGGACCGCTCACGGCGGAGGAATTCGAAGAGGTGAAGAAGCATACGGAGATCGGCTTCCGCTTGCTCAAGGACGAGCCGAATATGCCCCTGCTTTCCGCCCACTGCGCCTTTCAGCATCACGAACGGGAAAATGGCAGCGGATACCCGAGAGGGATCACGGGAAATGACATTCACGAATACGCCAAGTGGATTGCCGTCGCCGACAGCTACGACGCGATGACGACGCACCGGCCGCACCGGCTCGCGATGCTTCCGCATCAAGCGATGGAAGTGTTGTTTGCAGGCGTCGGAACTCTGTACGATCAGCGCAAAGTAGCGATGTTTCGGGATAACGTCGCCATCTATCCGCTCGGCTTGACCGTCACGCTAAGCACGGGGGAGCAGGGAGTTGTCGTCAATATTAACCCTGCGGTGCCGCAGCGTCCTGTCGTGAGGGTGCTGATCGACGCCTATGGCCAAGGGCTGGGGCAGCCATACGAAATCGATTTGGCCGAAAAGCTGACGGTATTTATTAATCATGCGGATAATCTAACTCAAGCCAGCCAAGCTTGAAAGGGGGACGCTCCGGCATGTGCGGACGCTATACCGTTACCGTTAGTTTCGAAGAGCTGGTGCTGCATTTTATGCTGGACCGGCGTCCGGCGCCGTATCAGCCGCGCTACAATGCGGCGCCGGGCCAATGGATTCCCGCGATCATCGGGGGGACAGGCGGCGGGGCAAACCGGCTTGGCGAGCTTCGCTGGGGCCTTGTTCCTTCTTGGGCGCAGGATGACAAATCCGGCGCGCGCATGATGAACGCGCGAGCCGAAACCGCCGCCGAGAAGCCCGCTTTCCGCAGCCTGCTGAATCGGAAGCGCTGCCTTATTCCGGCGGATGGCTTTTATGAATGGAAACGGATCGGTTCGCAAAAGCAGCCGGTCCGTTTCGTGTTGGCGGACGGAGGATTGTTCGGCATGGCTGCATTATATGACACGTGGCTGGCGGAGGATGGAGCGAAGCTGCACACTTGTACGATCCTTACGATAGCTGCGAACGAATTGGTGGCCGAGGTTCACGAGCGGATGCCCGTCATTTTACCGCGAGAGCAAGAGAGCTTGTGGCTGAACCGGATCGTGCAGGACGAAAGGGAGCTGCTGCCTGTATTGCAGCCGTACCCCGCCGAGCGCATGAGGTATTACGAGGTCGACCCGAAGGTCGGTCGTGTTTCGTACAATGAGCCCGATTGCATAGATCCTTTAGCCTTGTAGTCTGTAGGGGAACACCCACAGGCGCAAGGCTTTTTTTGTTTAGTTTCTTTTCCCATACGCTTCCAGAATGCTGCTTGTCATGGGCCGTTCATAACCTGGAATGACAAGCATATACATGTACAAAGACATGGAGTTGTCCGACCGATGATAGTCGGCCTTTCCTGTAGGATGGCGCGTGGGAGGATAAAGATGAGAAAAGGATGTCTGCTTTTGCTCGCATTGCTGCTGGTTTATATGGGCGCAATTCCGCCTGCGGGAGTCAGCGCCGCTCCGGGCGTATCGACCGGTGCGGAGGCTGTGGCGCTGATCGACGTCGCTTCCGGGCGTCTGCTTTACAGCTCCAGGGGGGACAAACCGATGCGCATCGCCAGCCTGACCAAAATCATGACGGCGATTGTCGCGATTGAGCATGGGCGTTTGACCGACCGGGCGAAAGTGAGCAAGAACGCTTTCGGCAAAGAAGGGTCGTCCATTTTCCTGAGGCTGGACGAGGAAATGAATCTCAAGGATATGCTGTACGGCTTGATGCTCCGTTCCGGGAATGATGCGGCGGTTACGATTGCCGAACATGTGGGCGGCAGCGTGGAAGGCTTCGCCTTCTTGATGAACGAGAAGGCGAAAGTCGTCGGGATGACGAATTCCAGCTTCAAAAATCCTTCCGGCCTGGACGAGCAAGGGCACTATTCGACTGCGAACGATATGGCCAAGCTAACCGCTTATGCGCTCAAAAACCCCGTGTTTCAGGAGATTGTGAAAACGAAAGTGAAGAAGGTGCCGAATCCGAACGATTCCTGGGATTACAGCTGGATCAATAAAAATAAAATGCTTTCGCTTTACGAAGGGGCGGACGGGGTGAAAACCGGATATACGAAGCTGGCCAAGCGGTGCCTTGTCTCCTCGGCGACCCGAGGCGGGCAGCAGCTCGCTGTCGTGACCTTGAACGATCCCGATGATTGGATCGACCACACCCGGCTGCTCGATTTCGGTTTCAAGCATTTTCCCCTGCTTTCTTTGGCCGAGAAGGGGGAGACGATTGAAGGGACCGGGCTTATCGCCGGGGCATCGTTTTCGTATCCGGCGGAGCAGGCGGAACGCGGGAGACTAGCGCGTCAGCCGATTTTATATGATGCGGCTTCCGTCGAAAGTCGGCTCGGGGAAGCGGGGCGGCTGCAGTTTCTGCTGGATGGCAAGCCGGTCGGCTCGGTCCCGCTTGTTGCCAAGGATAGCCCCCGGCTGAAGCAGAAGGAACGGTCCGCCTATTCGTTCGCGGAAGCGGAAGAGCTTGGCGGCGGCAGTTCGCGCAAATGGCTCTACATCTTGACCGAGCTGACCCGGGTGCTGTTTACCGGGCAAGCGGATTAAGCGGAAGGGAGCGGCGGGCATGGTCAACTGGATATGGTTGTTTTTCATTGTTGCGGGGTTTGTCGTCGCTGCTTTTCAGGGCAGAATCGAATTGGTCACGGAGGCGGTATTTGACGGCGCTAAGAGCGGAGTGACGGTCTGCTTCGGGCTCATCAGCATTATGGTGTTCTGGCTCGGCATCATGCGGATCGCCGAGGACGCGGGCTTGCTGCAAAAGCTGGCGAAATTGCTCTCGCCGGTCGTGCGCGCGCTGTTCCCCAGCGTGCCCAAAAATCATCCGGCGCTCGGATACATTATGTCGAACATGAGCGCCAACATCCTCGGATTGGGTAATGCCGCCACACCGATGGGCATTAAAGCGATGCAGGAGCTGCAGCTACTGAACAAGCATAAAGACATTGCAAGCCCCGCCATGTGCACGCTCCTTGCGCTCAATACGGCCAGCATCACGCTGATTCCGACAACGCTGATCGCCATACGAATGAATTACAATTCGGCGAATCCGGCGGAAATCGTCGGTACGACGCTGATAGCTACCTTTATCTCGACCTTGGCGGCCATCATGGTTGACCGGTGGTATCGCAAGCGATCAACGCCGCCCGGACAGGGGAAAGGATGAACCAGCGTGTATAACATAGTCAATTGGATATCGGCATGGGCCATCCCTGTCGTGATCGTTTTCATTCCTCTTTATGCAGCTTACCGCAAGGTTCCCGTCTACGAATCGTTTGTGGAAGGGGCTAAAGAAGGCTTCGATACGACGATCCGGATTATTCCGCATCTGGTCGGCATGATGGTGGCGATCAGTGTGTTCCGCGCATCCGGGGCGATGGATCTGATGATCGGCTGGCTGAAGCCGATTTGCGAGCGGCTTGGCATTCCGGGCGATATTATTCCGCTCGCTTTTTTGCGCCCGATTACGGGTGCCGGCTCTCTTGCCTTCACGACAGACCTGATCTCCGAGTTTGGCCCCGATTCGATGATCGGCCGGATCGCTTCCACGATTCAAGGAAGCACGGATACGACGCTGTATGTCATTACGGTTTATTTCGGCGCCATCGGCATCCGCAGGGCCGGCTACGCCCTCAAGGTCGGTCTTATTTCCGACGCCGTCGGATTCATCGCTTCGATTGCGATCTGCTCGCTGGTATTTGCCTGAACGCAGCAGGTGGATCGCAGGCCCATGCGAGCGGACCCGTCTTCCGCCCGCTCCGGCTTATTCGCCGGGCTCCGCATCACCCCCCATCCTCTCCGCACATATACTGTGAGCAGTCCAGCCTTAACGAGGTGAACCGCATGCAGTATTACGGCATTGTCATCCACCACTCCGCCTGCTCCTCCATTAACGGAAAAGGATATGATTATTTCATCGCCAAAAACGGCGACATCATCCCTTCTTCCGAGCAAACCGATCCGCTCTACATCCACCTGTGTCTCGAAGGGGACTTCTCCGGACCGCGCGCCGTCCGCACTTCTGCGGAGAAAGAGCAGCTGTTTTTGATGAACAAGCTGATCCTCCGGCTGGCGGAAACGTACGGTTTTCAGCCTGACGACATTTTTCCGCATTCGATTACGTGCCCTGGAGGCGATTTTCCGTGGGCGCAACTTGTGATTTCACCCGAGGATAGGTATCATTAGCTTGAGGTGAATCCACAGATGGATAGATTGCAAAAAGTGTTGGCCGAAGCGGGTGTGGCCTCCCGCCGCAAGTGTGAAGAATTGATTACCGCAGGGCGTGTGGAAGTCAATGACAAGGTAGTAACGACCCTGGGGGTGAAGGTTGACCCTTCCCAGGATTTCATTAAAGTGGACGGCAAGCCGATCCGCCGGCAATCGAAAGTGTATGTGATCTTTAACAAGCCGAAAGGCGTCATCACAAGCGCTCAAGATCCCGAAGGACGCAAAACGGTGACGGAGTTTTTCAAAAACATCAAGCAGCGCATCTACCCGATCGGCAGGCTCGATTACGAAACGGAAGGCTTGCTGCTGCTCACCAACGACGGCGAATTCGCCCATTTGCTGACCCATCCGAAGCACCACGTGCCGCGCACCTATTTGGCCACGGTCAAAGGTGTGCCTCACGGCAGCTTGCTGGACAAGCTGAAGAACGGGATTGAGCTGGAGGACGGCATGACCGCACCCGCCGAGGTGGAGTACCAGGACGTGCGTCCGGAATCCAATGAAGCCGTCGTGAAAATTACGATTTACGAAGGGCGCAACCGGCAGGTGCGGCGGATGTTCGACGCGATCCATCATCCGGTGATCAAACTGAAACGGATTCAATTCGGGCCGCTTCAGCTTTCCGGCATCCCCCGGGGCAAGTTCCGCCACCTGACCCCGCAGGAGGTCAACGAGCTTCGCCAGGAAGCGCTTAAAGCGGGAGAAAGCAAGTCACATAAAATTCAAAAAGGCGAATAATTACAAGGACCATTTTCGATATAATGGAAGTGTGATATTTGTCAGTCAGTCAACTCTCGTTTTAAAGGTGTGAGAATATGGGGAAACATAGACGATGGGTCCAAATTTCCATTTTTGCCGTCATTATCGTCATAGGCGCGCTCACGCTCGCGAGCAATCTGTTTGGGAGCGACAAGAAACCGACGCAAGGCTCGGAGGCGCCGGATTTTAAGCTGCTCGGCCTGGACGGCACCACCCGCAAACTATCGGATTACCGCGGCAAAGTCGTCGTCGTCAACTTCTGGGGAACGTTCTGCGAGCCCTGCCGCAACGAAATGCCGGCGCTAGAAAGACAGCATGCCAAGTGGGCGGATAAAAATGTCGAAATTCTCGGCCTCAATCTGGACGAGCCCAGAGTCGCGGTCGAAAACTTCGTCAGTCAATATAACGTTACGTTCCCGATTCTGCTCGACAAGAACGAGGAAACCCGCAAGCGTTACGGCGTTTCCCAGTATCCGACCACGTTCTTCATCGGACCGGAAGGGAAGGTCGACGTCATGCGGATCGGCGAAATGGACGAGGCATATATTGAGAAGACCATCACATCGCTATTACCGCAGAAACAAGGGTGGAAGTAGGCATGATTCAAAATACGAAGTGCGAATGCGGACACCAGAATCATGTCGGCACCCTACTGTGCGAGTCCTGTGGCAAGCCGCTTTCGGACGAAGGCGGCAGCGAGCCGCTTGAGATGCGGTATGACGGGGTCGCCCGGCGATCCCAGCGTGCCAATCCCGGCGTACTGGACCGGGTGTGGAATTTTTTCTCGTCCGTCAAAATCGCCGTTTATCTCATCGCGATCACGCTGCTGGGCTCGATTCTGGGGACCGTATATCCGCAGGAAAATACGTTTCTGAACATCGACCCTGCGGTGTATTATAAAGAAACGTACGGAACGATCGGGTACATTTATTATTTGTTGGGGCTATCCCATACATTCGAATCCTGGTGGTTCATTACGCTGCTGTTCATGATCGGCACGTCGCTCGTCGTCTGCAGTCTGGACCGCGTGCTGCCGTTGTACCGGGCGCTCAATAAGCAGCAGATCCGCAAGCATTTAAGCTTCATCACGCGTCAAAAAGTAACTTTTACAGGACCGCTTCCGGCCGCTGCCCAAGGCTCGGTACAGTCGCCGGAAGCTTGGACGGAGCAGGCGGCGGAGGTGCTCCGCAAGCAGCGCTACCGCGTACATACGGACGGCATGGCCCTGCTGGCGGAGAAAAACCGCTTCAGCCGCTGGGGACCTTATATCAATCATATCGGCTTGATTATTTTTCTGGGCGCCGTATTGATGCGCAGCATTCCGGGGTGGCATATGGATCAGCATATTGCTTTTCCGGAAGGCAGGCTTGTCAAAATTCCTGAGACTCCTTATTATTTGAAGAACGAAAAGTTTACGCTGGAATTTTACAAGCCGGAAGAGATGTCGGAGGGCTTCCGTTCGAAAGGGCAGGACGTTCCGAAGATATTTGAAACGAAAGCGGTGCTGTACAAGTGTAAGGCGGACTGCGACGATCCGGCGAAGGAGCCGGTGCTGGAAGAAGTACACCGCCAGAATATTGTCGTGAACGAGCCGCTGGAGTACAATGGACTTCTCGCGTATCAATTCGACTTCAAGCCGTCTCCGACGCTCATATCCGTCAAGCCGACGCTTAAAAACAAACAAACCGGAGAGACATACGGAAGCTTCGAGCTGCCGATGAACAAGCCTGCGGAATCGTACAGCGCGGGTCCTTACCAATTGAAGCTGAAGGCGTATTTCCCCGAATTTGCTTTGGATGACAAGGGCGTTCCGATGACCAAGTCCAACGAACCGAAAGCTCCGGCGTTCGTATTCGCCATTTCGGGACCGGGCTTGAAGCCGGAAGGGGAGCCTTACATGTACTTCCCGCGTCAGTTGGATAAAGTCAATTTCCGTCAAGACGAAATCAACGGAGCGCTTGGCGCCAAGCTGGAGCTGTCCGTTGGTTCGATGGCCGACGTAGCCATTTCGGATTATGTCAGTTACTTGAATATCCGGATCGACCGGGCAATGCCGTATATATGGGTCGGTGCGGCCATTTCGATGATCGGCTTGATCATGGGCTTTTACTGGCACCATCGCCGAATCTGGCTGCGCATCGATAACGGACGGCTTGCGCTGGGCGCTCATACGAACAAGAACTGGTACGGCATCCGGAAGGAAGTGGCCCAGGTCTTGATAAAAACGGGAATCGACATCGATCCGAAGACGCTGGAAAGAAAGGTGATTGAAACGTGAGTAGCACGTTTTTGCTGATTGCTTTTATCGTGTACGCCCTGGCATTGCTCGGCTTCGTCATAGCCGTTACTGGGAAAAAATCGATTCAAGAGGCGGATCCCGAAGGGTTCGCCAAGCGGTGGGGCTTCATCGGCTTCATCCTGACCGTGATCGGATTTTTGTGTCACGTGACGTTTTTCTTTACCCGCTGGGCGGAAGGCGGGCATATTCCGACGAGCAACATGTACGAATTCATGACGTTCCTCGGAATGATGAGCGTGCTCGCGTTTATCGTCGTCTACTTGATTTATCGCACGTCTGCGCTCGGCGTATTCGCGATGCCCGTATCGATTATCATCATCGCATATGCTTCCGTGTTCCCGCGCGAAGTGCAGCCGCTTATTCCGGCGCTACAAAGCTACTGGCTCAAAATCCACGTGACGACTGCGGCTCTCGGCGAAGCGTTCTTCGCCGTCGGGTTTGCCGCAGGCTTGATGTATCTGCTCCAGAACGTCAACTTCGCAGGAACATCCAAAGCGGACCGGAAGGAGCAGCGGGGCGTCGAGTTTACCATTTTTACCCTGCTTATGATTATCTCGTTCGTCGTTGCCATCTTCGGCTTTAACGCAGCAGGGTATAAAGCGAAGTTCGTCAGTGACGTCAAGATGACCGATATCAATAATGTCGAGCAAGTCGTGAAGCAAAACGTTGAGTACGTACTGCCTCCGATCGTCAAACCGTATCAGAGCGAGCAGTTGGAAATGAAGCCTTTTCTCGGGATGACCGAGCCGCTCTTCGAAGCTCCGTCCTGGATGGAGGGGGCGAATTCCGGGCGGAAGTTTAATACGGTGATTTGGTCGGTCCTTCTGGGCGCCTTGTTGTACGCGCTGATCCGTCTTGTGATCCGCAAGCCGTTGGGTCGAGCGCTTCAGCCGGCGATGCGAGGGATTGACTCGGAGGATGTGGATGAGATCGGCTACCGGGCGATTGCTATCGGTTACCCGATCTTCACGCTCGGGGCGCTCATCTTTGCGATGATTTGGGCGAATGAAGCGTGGGGACGCTTCTGGGGCTGGGATCCGAAGGAAGTGTGGGCGCTGATTGTCTGGCTGTTTTATGCGGTGTACCTGCATCTTCGTCTTTCCCGCGGCTGGCAAGGTAAAAAATCCGCCTGGCTGTCCGTGATCGGGTTTCTCGTCGTCATGTTTACGCTCATCGGCGTAAACCTGGTGATTGCCGGCTTGCATTCGTACTCCGGCACGTAAACCGGCATAGCGGCAGCATGCTGAGTTTCAAATAACGGTCGTTAATCTCAATTGAAAAGAGGTTCAGCCATGAGCGAGACGAAGTTGAACATATTGGTTGTCGATGATGAGGAACGGATTCGCCGCCTGCTGCGGATGTATTTAGAGAAAGAAAATTACAGCATTGACGAAGCCGAGGACGGCGAATCGGCGCTGCGCAAAGCGTTGGATCAGGATTACGATCTGATTTTGCTAGACGTCATGCTGCCGGGCATCGACGGCAACGAGGTATGCGCCCGGCTGCGCCAGGTGAAATCGACGCCGGTCATTATGCTGACGGCCAAAGGCGAAGAAACGAACCGCGTTCAAGGCTTCGAATCGGGAGCGGACGACTATGTGGTGAAGCCGTTCAGTCCCCGCGAGGTTATTTACCGCGTCAAGGCGATTTTGCGGAGATCTTCGGTCACCGCGTATTTATCCAAGGAAGTAAATTCGAGCAATAATATCGTATTCCCGAATTTGGTGATCGAGCACGACGCTCACCGCGTTACGGCCGGAGGACAGGAAGTGGCGTTGACTCCGAAAGAATACGAGCTACTTCATTATTTGGCGGTGTCGCCGGATAAGGTGTTTTCTCGGGAAGAGCTGCTTAAGGACGTATGGAACTACGAGTTTTTCGGTGATTTGCGCACAGTCGATACTCATGTGAAACGGCTGCGCGAGAAGCTGAATAAAGTGTCGCCGGACGCTGCCTCCATGATTACGACGGTTTGGGGCGTAGGCTACAAGCTCGAGGTCCCGAAATAACATGTTTATTTTAAAAAGCGTTGTCGGTAAACTGTGGATTACGATTATCGGGCTGGTTGTTGTCGTTTTATTGACGCTCAGCCTTTTTTTGTTCCGATATATCGAAACGTCGTTCCCCAAGTCGAAGGATCAGGCGGAAACGCTCACGAGGCTGGCGGTCAAAGTTGCTAATGAAATCTCCTTGCATAAGGAAGAGCAGCGGTATTTGCAAGTTGTCAATGAGCTGCTTAGCGCCCAAGGGGCGAGCATCCTGATGGTGACTGCCAATTTCGAGCAGATCGATCCGCCGTTCGGACAAGCGCAGGATAAGACGTTCCGTTATACCGATTTCTTCACGAAAGCGGATTTGCAAAAGGCGCTCTCCGGGCAGCCTGTCGACAACCGCAACACGAGCTCGGGCCTCCCTCGCGCGCCATTGAGCAATCAATACACGGCCGTAGCCGTGCCTTATATGAATGAAGGCCAGACGCAAACGGCCGGAGTGCTTATCATGTATCAGCTTACGCAATCGGCGGAGGAGACGCAGGCGTATGTCAAAAAGCTGTTCGTCGTTGTCGGCGTCGCCGGCTTTCTGATGACGACGTTCTTTGCCTTCTTCCTGCTGACCAAAATTACGCAGCCGCTGCTCCAGCTCAAGAAGGCGGCGGATCTTATCTCGAGGGGCGAATACGATACTCGGGTACCGATCACATCTTCCGACGAGTTGGGCGAGCTGGGCAAAACGTTCAACCATATGGGACAGAAGCTTTCGGATACGATCAAAGCGTTAAGTCACGAAAAGGAGCACTTGGCCAGCGTACTGCGAAGCATGGGGGATGCGGTGATTACGTTCGACGCCGACGGGAAAGTCATTCTGACCAATCCTCCGGGAGATAAGGTCGTACGGGATTGGAACGAGATTCACTGGACGGACGACTGGTCCGGTCAGGACGAAAGACAAATGCTGCAGAAGCCGGAAACGGTCCCCGAGCCGCTTCAGCCGTTATTCCAAGGGGTCATCTCCGAGGCAAAGGAAATGACGGCGAAGCTGCATGTACAGAGTGAAGTATGGTCCGTCGTGATGGCGCCGTTGTATTCGCATGAGATTGTGCGCGGGGTCGTCGCCGTTATGCGGGACGTCACGGAGGAATTCCGGCTCGACAAGCTGCGCAAAGATTTTGTCGCCAACGTATCGCACGAGCTGCGCACGCCGCTCTCAATGCTGCAGGGCTACAGCGAGGCGTTGATCGACGATATCGCAGCTACACCGGAAGAGCGCAAGGATCTGGCGCAGGTCATTCACGACGAGTCGCTTCGCATGGGCCGGCTCGTTAAGGATTTGCTCGACCTCGCGAAGATGGAGACGGGCAATATGGAATTGAACTTACGCGAGCTGGAAGTGAACACGTTCATAAAGCGGATACATCGTAAATTCGCCGGCTTGTCCAAGGAACACGGCATTACGATGACCTGCATCCTGCCTGAGGAGGAGCTGGTGCTGTACCAGGCCGATGAAGACCGGATGGAGCAGGTGCTGACCAATCTGCTGGACAATGCGATCCGGCATACGCCATCGCAATCGCTTATTCAACTGAGTGGGGCACGTACGCGTTACAAAGGGGAAGACGCGGTATTAATCGAGGTGGTGGACCAAGGCTACGGCATTCCGGCGGAAGACCTGCCGTATATCTTCGAACGGTTCTACAAGGCGGACAAAGCCCGTACGCGCGGAGCTACCGGCGGAACAGGATTAGGGCTGTCCATCGTAAAGAACATCATAGAAGCCCACGAGGGCAACGTACATGTCAAAAGTCAGCCGGGGCAGGGGACGACATTTTCCATCACGCTTCCCTGCAAAGCGGTGTAAAACCAGACAAAAGCCTCCGATTCGTCATCGGAGGCTTCTTTCTTTTTGTAGAACGAACGTCTTTTTTCTTGTTGTTCGTGAAACAATCATGGAGCGTCCAATATCCGATTAGAGCGTCAGCTCGTGGGCATTGGTCAATTCCGGAAGCTGGATGAGACGGTCGAGCACTTCCTTCGGCGTTTCTTTATCGGTGGTGAGTACCATGATGGCCGAGCCGCCGACCACTTTACGTCCGACTTGCATCGTCGCGATATTGACGCCGTTGTCGCCGAGCAGCGTTCCGACTTTGCCGATGATGCCCGGTTTATCGTTATGCGAGATCAGAAGCAGATGGCCGGACGGCGCGATATCGACAGGATATTGGTCGATTTGAACGATCCGCTCGCCGTAGCCGGAAAGCAGGGTGCCGGCAAGCACGCGTTCTTCTTGCTTCGTTTTCAGTGTAACGGAAACGAGGTTCGTAAAGCTCTTCGCTGTGGACGATTTTTGAACGACGACATTGAGTCCGCGCGTTTTGGCCAGATGCATCGCATTGACGATATTCACGCCTTCCAATTGGTTGTCGAGAATGCCTTTGACGATGTAGCGGGTGAGCGGTGTCGTATCGACGTCGGTCAAATCGCCGGAATAATTGACCACGATTTCGCTGACCGGTCCGTCGATCGTCTGACCGAGGAAGACGCCGAGCTTCTCGCCGAGGTTGAAATAAGGCTGCAGCGCATTGAGCACGTTAGCCGGCACCGGCGGCATGTTGACGGCGTTCTTGAACGGCTGGTCGCGCAGAATGTGGAGCACTTCCTCGGATACGTCGATCGCGACGTTCTCCTGTGCTTCGACCGTCGATGCACCGAGGTGCGGCGTGACGACAATTTTCGGATGGTTCAGGAACGGATGATCGGCAGCCGGAGGTTCCTTCTCGAACACGTCGAAAGCCGCTCCGGCGACGATGCCAGCATCGATCGCTTCGACAAGGGCCATTTCATCGATAATGCCGCCGCGTGCACAGTTGATGATGCGCGCGCCTTTTTTCATCAGCTCAAATTGCGGCTTGCTGATCATATGGCGGGTTTCGTTGGTCAGCGGCGTATGAACCGTAATGAAGTCCGCTGCGGCACAAATCTCGTTCACGGTGCCGAGCTTCACGCCGAGCTTTTCCGCACGCTCTTCGGTCAGGAAAGGGTCATAGCCGAGCACTTCCATACCGAACGCTTTAGCCCGCTTGGCGACCTCGCTGCCGATGCGGCCCATGCCGAGCACGCCGAGCACCTTGTTGCGCAGCTCTACACCGACGAACGTTTTGCGGTCCCATTCGCCGCCAACCGTTTTCTTGTACGCTTGCGGAATCATACGAGCGACGGACATCATCATTGCGAATGTCAATTCGCAGGTGGCGATCGTATTGCCGTCCGGTGCATTGATGACGACGATGCCGCGCTTCGTCGCCGCTTCTAGATCGATATTGTCGACGCCAACACCGGCACGTCCGACAACTTTCAATTTGCTGCCGGCGCCCATAATGCGTTCGGTTACCTTCGTGGCGCTGCGCACCAATAAAGCGTCATAGTCTGCAATAATCGCTACAAGTTCGTCTTCGGACAATCCGTTCTTTTTTTCCACCTCAACATCCGGTGCGTCATACAACAGTTGAATTCCCATGTCACTGATTCCATCCATAACTAGCACTTTGTACATTTTTCCCAGACCTCCATGAAGTAAATTACGAAAAAAACACAAAAAACTCCCCGCCCCGACACGACTAGCGTATACAAGGGACGAGGAGCTGATTCTCGTGGTACCACCCTACTTCGCTGTGCGCTCGCGCGCAACAGCCTCATGAGGTCTGCTATGAACAGACCGGGAAAAATAACGGTTTCCGGCCGGCTGCGCCTACTGTTATGTTCGGCACAACAACTCAGGAGTGCTCCGCATATCGAATTCGTCCGGTTCGCACCAACCACCGGCTCTCTGATCGATTCGGGTTATGCTTGGCTCCGTCAAAGTTTTGTTACAGGTGAAATTTTTCATTAGCGTAACATGACTATTTCGACATTGTCAATAGGGAGGCAACCGATTTGCAAATCCGAAATATTTGTGAAAAATAAATTCGTCGTGATAAAATAAACCGTGCAACCCGTATGAAATTATCGTACATAGAAAGGGGCATTCGTCATGTTCGAAAGTATAGAGCCCGAAGCGTTCCGGGCAAAAACGGACAATGGAGAGCTGGGGGACGCGCTGGTGGTCGACGTCCGGGAACCGTACGAATGGGAGTATTATCATTGGGAACAAGCGCAGCTGATGCCGATGAACAGCATACCGGGAAGGCTGGCCGAGCTTCCGAAGGATCGGACGATTTATGTCGTTTGCGCCCATGGCGTGCGAAGCGCCAATGTGTGCTACTATTTGAAGCAGAACGGCTTCAACGATGTGGTTAATGTCGAGGGCGGCATGGCAGCGCTCGCAGCCCTTCGCGGGTTCCAATACGATTAATAGACGCACGGCAAAAAGCCACGAGTACGGGAACCGGACGTCGTGGCTTCGGAAGCTTATGTATTAATTGGTGGTGAAAAACGGAAGTTGCGGCAGCGTTTCTTTGCCGTAATATTTGTCTTTGTTTTGGATAAAGTCGCTTTTGCGAACGGCATCGGTAGCCATTAGCACATCGACGACTTGCCCCACGTCGTTCAAATTCATTTTTTGCGCTTGACCGGACTGGATCATTTCGTCGATCCGACTTGTCAGATCTTGCGGGGTGAACGGTTTAAACAGCTTATTGCCGAGCATCAGCTGGGCGACATATTCGTTTTTCATATTCAGGCTTTGGCTCTTCCAATCATTTAGGGAGAGCGGTTTGGTCACATCGATAGACTTAAATTGCGGGTTGATCGTAGCATACCATTTATC
The DNA here is from genome assembly GCF_000722545.1 of Paenibacillus tyrphae. Lineage (GTDB taxonomy): Bacteria > Bacillota > Bacilli > Paenibacillales > NBRC-103111 > Paenibacillus_G > Paenibacillus_G tyrfis. The sequence continues at coordinate 260,075 of NZ_JNVM01000008.1, read as the reverse complement.
GATCGATTCGTAGTAGCTTTTTTCAGCCTTGAGCGCGAATGTCTTCGCTTCGCCGAGATAAGGGTCCGCTTGAAGCTGTGCGATCAGCTCGGCCGCCGGAATGCCGTTTGCCTTGGCCGAATAGCTTTTCAGGCCCTCGCCGAACAGCTTTAAGCTTTTCATGTAATCCTTATGCGCTTCCTGCAGGAGCGGAGAGGAGTCCGGCATCGATTTCGAACCGAGACTGTCGTAGCTTTCCTGCGCGAGCTTGCTCAAGTCCTTGAGAATCAAGGAGGCGTCGGCCGTACGATTCGTTAGCAGCTCGTCGGTTTTCTCAAACCACTTTTTATGAAATTCCCTGTATGGCTGATAAATGGTATGATAGAAAGACACCAAGTACTGCTGATGGTAGGCGGTAAAACTCTTGGCCGCTTCATTTTGCTTGTTGAGCATATCTTCGTATTTCAGCGAAGATCGGTCCTGTCCCATTTTTAAACCGAAGAAGAAGGCCCCCATAGCCACGACAAGCATGAAAATGAAGGTAACGGCGAATAAGTAGTCCGTTCGGGTAAGCCGTTTTTCCATGATCGAGCACCTCAAATTCTTGTTCTATGCAGATAGTATAGGTGAAATTGTCGAAAAAGGGAATCAGAATGAAAAAATTTGACTTTAAACGGATCAAGCTGCGAAAAATCAATCCGGACGAAATCGACGAGCGCTTTCTGCTCGCAAACTTATATGTGACGCAGCTTCTCGTCTTCCTGGCAGCCGTCGTTCTGATGCTTTTTCAGAAGCCGGACCTGCGGGCGATGTTTTCCCCGGGATCGGGCTATACGATCCTGCTATGGGGAACGGGCTTTGCCGTCGCCGTTCTGCTCGTCGATCTGCTCGTTTCCAGATGGGTGCCTCCCGAAGTGACGGACGACGGGGGCATCAACGAAATGCTGTTTAAAAACAGGCCTCTTTGGCATATTGCACTCATCTCGCTCATTGTCGCATTTTGCGAAGAACTGCTGTTCCGCGGTACGATCCAAGCCTGGTGGGGACCGTACTGGACCAGCATCCTGTTCGCGGCCATTCACGTCCGCTATTTGCAGCACTGGCTGATGACGGGACTTGTCTTCAGCATCAGCTACGGGCTCGGCTGGGTTTATATTCAGACCGGGTCGTTGTTAACACCGATTATCGCCCATTTCCTGATTGATTTCGTCATGGGCTGCATTCTTCGTTACAGGAGAGAAGAATCATGAACAACAAGCATCTGCAACCTCCGTACCGACCGAAGGAGGAGGCCGATCATCAACCCGACCCGGAGAAAGAGGAGGGAACCGACGATCATTACCTGCCTCCCCGCAAAACCGTGCATCCGACAGAGAAAGAAAAGTGGCTGCCTTATTTTTATCGGTCGTTGCTATGGATTTTTATACTCCTTGTTGCAGGTCTTTCCGTTTGGGGCTGGAAACTCGTCATGATGTAGTTTCAATTTCTTCCGGATTCACGAATCCGTAGCCTTTTTCCTCGAGTTGTGTCAAAAGTTTGTCCAGCGCCTCCACCGTCCACGGCAGTTCGTGCATTAAAATGTTGCTCCCCGGGTGAAGCTGACTCAGCACGTTGCTGATCACTTGCTCGGGGCTGTTTTTCTTCACCGTCATTTCCCAATCCTTCGATCCGTTGGACCAGGTCATGAACAGCAGCCCTTCTTCCTTGGCCTTGGCCCGAACGTCATCGCTGCCGGAGCCGAACGGCGGACGGAAGAAGACCGGTGCTTTACCTGTCAGCTCTTTGATCGCTTTTTGCACATCTCCGATTTGTTGATTTACCTTTTCTTTAGTTTCCTTTTTCAAATCGATATGATCCCAGGAATGATTGCCGATCGTTTGGCCGCTGGAAGCAAGCAGCTTGACGAGCTCGGGTTTCTGCTTAATGCGGTAGCCGTTCAGGAAAAAGATCGCCTTCGCTTTATGCTTCTGCAGCGTATCGAGTAGCGCTTTGTTCATCTCAAGGTCCTTCGGACCGTCATCGAATGTCAGCAGAACGACTTTTTTGGACGCTCCGTTCGGATCGATCGGCACGATATCGTAGGTTTTCGGATTCATCGTATAGCGTTTCGCGACTTGCTGCTCTTGTTTTTTGACGCTATCCGCAGGCACAGTTTCTTTGCCTTCCTGGGCAGGACTCGGTGCAGGCTGATTCGAAACGGAGGCGCCGTCCGCGGATTTCGGTTTTTCGCCCCCCGAAACCGGCTGCGAAGCAGGCGGCTCCGTTTTGGCCGCGGCGTTAGGCGAAGCGTCCGGTTTGGAGCCGCAGGAAGTCAGAAGCAGAAGCGCGGCCAGAATAGCAATCCATTGTTTAGACATGTGTAATCCCCTCGTTAGGTTTGGTATGAATCTTTTGGCTTTTCCTTATTTTATCATGCATGATTCATAGGATGTAGCGAAAAATAGTAACGAATTAGAAAACAATACGGGAGGGATTGGCATGAGATGGGGTGCTTTTCTGCTTGGCGGGCTTGTCGGAGCGACCGCAGCGGTCGTACTCACGGGCAAAAGAAAACCGATGCTGTTCTCCGCAATGACGAATAGCGACGCCATTGGAGGTTTTCTGAACCAGGTCATGGATCGATCTGACAAAAAAGAAAAGGTTCTGACGGATTCGGCCGAGCCGAACGGCGATTACGGCAAGAGCGTCGCCGACGCGGCCACTTCCGCCGCGGGTCTCGGCAAGGTCCAGCAGTTGATAAATCGGGATTCGGGGCTTAAGACAGCAGTGAACGACATTTTGGCCAGCAACGGGGAAAAATCCGAAATTCGGGCGCATTAAGCGTTCGGTTTGCGCGTAAAGACACAACTCCGCCTCCTCAAAAAGGCGGCGTATGTGTCTTTTTGTATGAAAAGGGCATTTTTTCAGGCGACAACCGTTCTTTTCTTCGCGGTTTGTGATATAATAGACGTAGCATGGCAAACAAGCTGTACCGTTTCCGAGGGGGAAGGCAGGAGGACGCAAATTCGAACGCGTTTTCGAATCCTTTATATAGCGGAACGAACACGGCTCACCTTTGTTTACCAAACTTCATAAGCTGTTTATTATTAGTCGGCAAGGGAGGAATCCAGTATGAAAATGGAGCGTTTAAGTCAAGACAAGATACGGATTTTCCTCACATTCGATGACTTAACGGAGCGCGGGATTCACAAGGATGACATGTGGAGAGAAATCCCCAAGGTTCACGAGCTGTTCAGCGAGATGATGGACCAAGCCTATACCGAGCTTGGCTTCGACGCAACCGGACCGCTTGCCGTGGAAGTCCTCGCCATGCCGGCGCAAGGGATGATGGTGATCGTCACACGCGGCCGAATGAATTTCAGCCAAGGCGACGATACGCTAGAGGACGAAATGGAAGAAGTGTACGAGCTTGAAGTGACGATGGATGAGACCGATGAAATCATTTACGCTTTCCATGATTTCGAGGACCTGCTCCGGCTCGCCAAAGTCATCAATCCGCTCCTGACGGACGGAGGAACGTTGTATTCTTATAAAAATAAATGGATCCTGCTGCTGGATGCCGTCGAGATGGAGGAAAAGCGGCTACAATCGGTCGTGGCCGTCTTGTCCGAGTTCGGAGAAGCCACATCCGTCACGCAAGCGGTTCTGGAGGAATACGGCAAGGTCGTGATTGAATCCGATGCCGTAAAGGTGCTTTGTTCCAAGTTTTAATGAGACTTATTCAGCTTAATGAATCGTAAGCATTCTCAAAAACAGCGTTGTTTTTGCGGAATGCTTTTTTTGCGGGGGGAAGAACGTCATGAGCGAAGTTCAACACATTGGCGCAGCCAAGACCGCGTTTGATTTGGAGGAGCTTGTCACCCATTACCACAAACAGCTTCGGGAAGAAGCCTATGCTTATTTGGAGCGGCGGGGTATCCATCAGGAGACGGCGGAGCATTATCGAATTGGCTTTGAGCCGGGCAAGTTCGGGTTTTACATCAACTCGGACAAGCTGGGTGATTTTTTTGAAAACCGCATTATTATTCCGATTACGAACGCGGATGGGATCACGGTCGATTTAGTCGGACGATCGGTCGACCAGCGCGAGCCGAAATACAAATTGCTGCTCGGAGAGGGCGATTATTTATTCAACGAGTCGATTCTGGAGCAGACGGAGGACGTCATCGTGTGCGGTGGGGTGTTCGACGTGCTCAGCTTGGCTCAGGCGCATTTGCCGGCGGTATGCGTGCCGATCTGGATGTCCTTTAAAGAAATCCATGCGGACAAGCTGCGGGACAAGCGGGTGTTCATCTGTCTGGGCAACGATGAAGCGGGGCGTCGCGAAAGCGTCAGAATCCAAGCACTGCTGCAATCGACGGCCAAGCAAACGTTTATTATGCAACTGCCCGAGTCGATTCGCGACGTCAACGATTTCTTCGTTCGAGTGCAAAATCCTCTGGATTCGTTCATGCGGCTGTTGAACGAAACGATGGAAGAGACGATGCTGCTTCCGATTGCTCCCGATACGAAAAATATTACCATATATACCGAAGAATTCATGAAACGGCATCGTGGACAAGCGTCGGGCGTGCCGACCGGTTTCGCCACACTGGACGAAGCGTTGTTCGGCGGGCTTCGGAGCGGGTTGTATTTGCTGGCCGGAGCCGCTTCTTCGGGAAAAACAATGCTGATGAAGCAAATGGCGGACCATATCGCGCTGCACCAGACGCCGGTCGTTTACGTATCCTGGGACATGACGGGATTCGAGCTCTGGGCGCGAAGCATAGCCAGACTCATCGGCACCGAGCCGCAGAACGTGCTCAGCGGGAAGATCGAGCCGCGGCAAGTGGCCGAAGCCAATAAACGCTATATGCCCATCAGCAATATGCTTTGGACGATCGAATGCTCGCTCGATTCCACGATCGATCGCGTCATGACCAATGTCGAGCGGATTGCGGGAATGTCCGGCAAAACACCGGTCGTATTCATCGACCATATTAACCGCATCCCGGCAGGCGGATTGCCCAATCCGCCCCGCTCGTCCGCCGAGCATCAGACCGTAATCGCTTATATGCTCAAGCATTGGTCCAAGGAATGGGGAGGCCCGGTTATTGCGGCCGTTCCTTCGGATATCGGGGACGAGCGTCTGCCGGAAGGGGCGGAAGCCTCAGCCGACGTCATTATGCGGCTGAAGCCGGAGCCGGACGGAACGTCCGCTAACGGGATACGCTCTAGTCTGCAGCTTCTGAAACACCGCAATGGGACGTTGGCGACCATTCCGCTCCGGTTTTACGACCAGCAGGCGCGTTTTGCGGAAGAATGAAAGTCTTATGCCGGGTGAAAGCGGAAGTGTATGCCAGATTCCAAGAAATGATGGAAAAAGCGATTCAAAATGTCTATAATATTCATAGGATAAGAAGTATCGACAAACGCCTGCCCGGATCACGGTCGGCATCCGCACAGTTGCGGGGGCCGGCCGTTGCTGCGGGCGGGTTTAACCTATTGTGACGGAGGGGAGACACTTTGAGCGTCTTAACTGTCCTGACGGCGGCTATAGCGCCGGGTGTCGCTCTGCTGGCCTATTTTTATTTAAAAGACCGATACGATACGGAACCGATCTCATTAGTAATCAAGCTGTTCTTGTTCGGCGTTCTGATCGTATTCCCGATCATGGTGCTGCAGCGGGCTTTGGTGCATGGGCTCGGGGAGGACCCGTTCGTTTTTTCGTTCCTTATCTCTGCGCTGCCAGAGGAATTTTTCAAGTGGTTTCTTGTTTATTTCATAACCTTCAAGCATGCTTCGTTCGACGAACCGTACGACGGCATCGTGTACGCAGTAGCGGTGTCGCTCGGATTCGCCACGCTCGAAAACGTATTTTATGCGTTCTTGAATGGGTCCAGCTTTTCGTCGCTCATGATTCGGGCCTTCCTGCCGGTGTCCGGTCACGCCATGTTCGGTGTCATGATGGGCTACCATCTCGGAAAAGCCAAATTTACGCCGGAGCATACCCGCAAGCATCTGCTTTTGTCGTTGGCGCTGCCGATTTTTTGGCACGGGGTGTTCGACTACACGCTGCTCCTAAGCAAAGCGTACTGGGTCTGGTTCATGGTGCCGCTCATGAGCTTCTTGTGGCTGCGCAGCCTGCGCAAAGTGAACCGGGCCAATGCCAAATCGCCGCTCAGGGTCGCCACGCGGGAGGATCAGGTTAAAATTTAGCCGGAATGACTATAATGGATATATAAAACCATAGGTCGTACCGGAGGGATATGATGAATGTCGTTAGTCCGCGGGTGAAAGTTGCCATCCGCTGCAAGCATTGCGGCGAGAAATTCATCCTGAAGGGCCGGAAAGAAAAGGAAAAGATCGATACCGGGTTCAAGCAGTGCATATGCAACAATGAAAAAGATTTCGATATCGAAACCCTTGATTTCTAATCCGGGAAAAGAGTCGGCCACGCGCCGGCTTTTTTCTTTTTTGAACGGTTGGATTGCGATCTCTGCGTTTCGTGAATAATCCGTCTCGCTTCAGGCGAAAACTAAGCCCAAGTTTTGCTGATGAAGGGAGATTTCTCGAACATGTACAAAAGACTGAGCAGCGTCATGTTTCCGATTCTTTTGGTGGCACTCATCGGCACCGGGGTCTGGGGCTACTTGGAGCATCAAGAGAAAAACGCCGTCTTGATCAAGGCGGAAAACCATTATCAACGGGCGTTCCACGATTTGTCGTTTCACGTGGACAAGCTGCATACGGAGCTCGGCAATACGCTCGCGGTAAATTCGACATCCCAGGACGCCTACAAAAAAGGGCTGGTCAACGTTTGGCGGATCACAAGCGAGGCGCAGAACGAAATCAGTCAATTGCCGCTGACCATGCTGCCTTTCAACAAAACCGAGGAGTTTTTGGCTAATATTTCGAATTTTGCTTATCGGGCGGCAGTCCGGGACCTTTCGAAAAGTCCGCTGGACGGAAACGAAATGAAGACGCTCAATACGCTTTACGAGCACGCGGCGGAAATTTCCAAAGATTTGCGCGGGGTTCAAAGCAAGGTCATTTCAAACAACTTGCGCTGGATGGACGTCGAGCTGGCGCTGGCTACGCAGAAGGAGCCGCATGACAACGTCATCGTCGACGGGTTCGCTACAGTGGATAAAAAGGTGCAAGAATATCCGGAAATCAACTGGAGCCCGGCGGTCATGAGCATGTATCAGAAGCGGGACATGCACATGCTTTCCGGCCCGGAGGTGAATGCCGACGAAATTAAGCAGAAGGCCGCTCAGTTTCTTGGCATCCAGGACCCGTCCGGACTCCAGGTCGTAGAAAACGGTCCCGGGACCGAGTATCAGTCCTTTAGCGTGACGGCTCCTAAACAGGGCACGGCGGACGGCGCTCATTTGGACTATTCGAAAAAAGGCGGCCAGCTTCTGTGGTTTGCGGCTTCCCGCAATGTGCCCGAGAAGAAGCTCGACTTGCGGCAGGCGCGAGACATCGGGGCGCAGTTCCTGGATGAGCACGGCTACAAGAACATGACGGCTGTAAGCTACGACGAACATGGTAACGTCGCCCATATGACGTATGCGACGCGTACGAACAACGTGATCAATTACATGGAAAAGATCGCGGTTCAGGTGGCGATGGACAATGGCGAAGTGACGGGACTCGAAGCGACCGACTACGTGTACGGCAAGAAGGACCGCCAGATCAAAGCGCCTAAGCTGACGGCAGATGAAGCCCGCAAAGTGCTGAATACCGAATTTAAAGCGGACAGCGTCAACCAAGCGCTCATCAAGAACGATATCGACGAAGAGGTGCTCTGCTACCAATATATCGGTCGCGTCAACGGTGGCTTGTACCGAATCTACGTCAATGCCGAGACCGGCGCGGAAGAGAAAATCGACCGCCTGGGCGCGGAAGAAGCCACCGCCGTCACGCCAACCTGATGTTCAGTTTTCTACTCTCTCCCAAGCCCGATGCGTTCGGGCTTTTTTTGCTTTTGTATTAGGATTGCGGGGTGATGAGCCGAAGGCGAAATCGCGATTGGCGGCGAGTTTTTTGACCTGGTCCCAATTCCATAGAAAATTGTTCCATGGGACCGGGTCAAAACGTGTCTGAGCATTAGCCAATCGCGATTTCGCCGCAGGCCGCGCCACCGTTCATTCCACCATTCCTTCCACACGCTCCCCAACACTTCAAAGAAGCTCCAACAAAACTCCGAACGCTGGTCGTTCACCCCTTCCCATATTCGCTTCACGTGCTATAATAAAGCTTGGACTTATCGAAGTTTTCACTCCGGGGAGGTGAGCCGATTGCTGCCGAAAGTAAACCAGACGCTTTTTATCCAAATCAATTCCATCGATGAGGAAGAGGCGAAGCAGGAATATAAATCCAGAATTGCCGACGTCTCGGATACGTATATCAGCATGGAAGTTCCTATGAACGACAAATCCGGGAAGCTGAAGCGTTTGTATCCGGGCGACGAGCTTTCCGTTTATTTTATAACCGAGGGCGGCGTCAAGAACTACTTCTTCTCGTCTGTACTCGGATTTTCCGACGATGTAATCCGGCTTGTTCTGATCAAAAAACCGGATCCCGAATCGATTACGAAAGTGCAGCGCCGCAACTTTTTGCGCGTGCCGGCCATACTCGAAATCGCCGTGAAATTCTCGGAGCAGCTGCAGTTCGTATCGCTGACCGACGATGTCGGGGGCGGAGGCATATCGTTTTTATGCGAAGGCTACGTGCCGGTGGAGTCCGGCCATACGGTCGAGTGCTGGCTGCTCGTCCCGTTCAAGAACGGCCAGATCGAGCATGTGCCGTTCAAAGGCGAAATCGTGCGCGTCAAAGAGCTGGAGACGGGCAAAAAGCAGGTCATGATGCGCTTTTCGGAGATCACGGACCGAGACCGGCAAAAGATTATCCGGTACTGTTTTGAGCGGCAGCTTGATTTCCGCAAAAGATAATACATAATCGCTTGGCACGACGGGCACACTATCCCCCAAATATTGGATGGGGCGGGTGGCCGCGGATGAATACAAAGAATCAAAATGAATCGGACGATAGGTACGAAGAATTATTTTTGCAGTTCGCCCATCGGGCGGAACGATGGATTGCCTGGGCATTGGCAGGGTGCGCCATTGCTTTGGTCGCTTCCCAATTGCTGCTCCTTAACCCGCGAATCCGCTATGTTTTAGTTAAGGTGGAGCAGCTGGAGGGACTTCCTTATTCGATGTCTCGGCTTCAGGCCGCGGAAGGAAAATAATGGAGGGTGCGTGAGTTTTGCAATCCACGGTAAAACTATGGTATAATTTTCTTCGTTCGAGGCTTCGGCCTGTTTTTTTTTCAGGCTGCTCGTCCGCTTCATTTTGTAAGGAGGCCGCATCTTGGAAAAGTTTAACATCGCAATCGACGGTCCGGCGGGAGCGGGGAAAAGCACGATCGCTCGTCTGGTCGCCGGTGCGCTCGGCTTCGTTTATGTCGATACGGGAGCCATGTACCGAGCTGTGACTTGGAAGATTTTACGGGAAGGCCTTCAAGCGGAACAGATCTCGGACATGATTGCGCTCACAGGCCGTATGGACATTCGCTTAGTGCCGGGCAGCGATGGCCAAATGGTCTTTGTCGATGGCGAAGACGTGACGGGCATGATTCGCCTTGCGGAGGTGACCGGAAACGTCTCAAGAATCGCTTCCATCGCTGAAATTCGCAGTATCCTTACCGCCAAACAGCAGGAAATGGCCCGAAGCAAAGGAATCGTCATGGACGGCCGGGATATCGGCAGTCATGTGTTGCCGGACGCCGAGGTCAAGGTGTTTTTGACAGCAAGCGTTAGCGTCCGAGCCCAGCGCCGGTTCAAAGAAATTTGCGATTCGCAGCCGGACATCACGCTTGAGAGATTGGAGCGCGATATTGCGGAGCGGGACCGGATGGACGAGCAGCGCGAGGCTTCGCCGCTTGTGAAAGCGCCGGATGCCGTACTGCTGGATACGACCGAGATGACGATACCGCAAGTAGTGGATCGCATTTTGGAGCTTTGCAAGCTCCGGGTCGGTGGGGGGCAATAGCATGTTCTACGTCTTTTTTCGAGGGGTTTTTCGCGTCTTGTTCCGCTCCGTGTTTTTTTTGCGGGCGGAAGGGCTTGAGAACATTCCCTCCGAAGGCGCCGTCGTTCTGTGCGGCAACCACACCAGCAACTGGGACCCGCCGCTGATGGGGAGCCCGCTGAAGCGAAAGGTGCATTACATGGCCAAGGCCGAGTTGTTCGACGTTCCCGTTTTGGGATATGTTTTGCCGAAAATAGCGGCATTTCCCGTCAAACGGGGTGGTGTCAGCAAAGAGTCGATTCGCTTGTCTCTGCAACTGCTTAAAGACGGCGAGGTTATGGGCATTTTCCCGGAAGGGACGCGCAGCAATGCGGGAGGCATGGGTAAAAAGGGAGCGGCCAGCTTGGCATTGAAGTCCGGAGCTGCAGTCATTCCGGCAGCCATTATCGGCAATTATAAGCCGTTTCGGCAAATGAAGGTCGTGTATGGTCCGCCAGTCGATTTGAGCGAATTTGAGAACAGCGGTTCGGAAGGCTTGGAACAGGCGACCGACAAAATCATGAGTACGATCCGAAGCATGGTCAAGCAGCACGAATCGAAATGATAAATTGTGGCATACTTAAGAAAATGATGAAGTAAATTTTTTATCCAAATACATTACACGTTGTCAGGTTGTTTAAGGAGGGTAATTGGACATGTCAGAAGAAACAAAGTTCGATCAAGAAGTTCAATCCGCAGAGGTATCTCAGGAAGAGTCCATGGCGAATGTCAACATTATCAAAAAAGGTGACATCGTTACCGGCAAAGTCATTAAAGTGGATGCGGATCAAGCAGTTGTCGACGTAGGCTACAAATATGACGGCATCGTGTCTGTGCGCGAGCTTTCGTCCGTCCAATTGGACAATGCGGAAGAAATCGTACAAGTCGGTCAAGACATCGAACTGAAAGTTCTTACCATCGATGACAACAAGGAAAAGCTCGTGCTTTCCAAACGCGCCATTGACAGCGAGAAATCGTGGGAGAAGCTTGCAGCCGACATGGAAAACAAAACGATTCTCGAAGCGAAAGTCGCCGAAGTGGTTAAAGGCGGTCTTGTCGTTGACGTAGGTCTGCGCGGATTCGTTCCGGCTTCCATGGTAGAGCGCACGTTCGTCGAAGATTTCAGCGATTACAAAGGCCGCACGCTTCGTCTGCGCGTGAAAGAAATGGACCGCGAGAAAAACAAAGTCATTCTTTCTCAAAAAGACGTGCTGGATGAAGAGTTTGAAGCGAAAAAGCAAGAAACGATTTCCAAACTGTCGGTCGGTCAAGAGCTGACGGGTACGGTTCAACGTTTGACGCAATTCGGCGCATTTGTCGATATCGGCGGCGTGGACGGACTCGTTCATATTTCCGAGATGGCTTGGCATCATGTCGAGCACGCGTCCGAAGTCGTGAAAGAAGGCGACCAAGTCCGCGTTCAAGTTCTGAAATTGGATCCGGCCAACGAGCGCATCTCCTTGAGCATCAAAGCAACGCAGCCAGGACCTTGGGAATCCGTTAAGAACAAGATCAATATCGGGGATATCGTCACCGGTACCGTTAAACGGCTCGTACAATTCGGCGCGTTCATCGAAGTGGCTCCTGGGGTTGAGGGATTGGTTCATATTTCCCAAATCGCACACCGCCACATTGCAACGCCGTTCGAAGTGCTGAAGGAAGGTCAAGAGGTTCAAGTGAAAGTGTTGGATATGAACCCGGGCGAGAAACGCATCTCGCTCAGCATCAAAGAAACGGAAGAAGCGCCTGCTCGCGAACCGAGACCCGAAAGAGAGCGTGCGCCGAAACGGGAATCCGTTTCCCACGAAGAACTCCAAGGCCTGAACCTGACGCTCGGAGAGCGTTTTGGCGACAAGCTGAGCAAATTCAAGTAAACCGCTGTCTATAGACGAAGAGAGGAATCAGGGGTGCGCATACCGCGAAAAATGGAGCATGTTCATCATGCGCTCCAGCTTGGGCAAAGCGGCGAGCAGGGCTTCCGCGACATTAAGCTGGTCCATAATTGTCTCCCCGGTATTTCTTCGGAATCCATAGCATTGCATACCCGAATCGGCGAACTCTTATTGAGCTCGCCGATTGTTATTAATGCCATGACCGGAGGAGCCCGCGAGACCGAAGAAATTAACCGAGAGCTTGCCGTCGCCGCTCGAGAGACGGGGCTCGCTATGGCGGTAGGGTCGCAGATGGCCGCCATCAAAAACCCGGAGACGGCTGAAAGCTACCGTATCGTAAGAAAGATAAACCCGCGCGGCATCGTATTTGGCAATCTTGGCAGTGAAGCGACGCTGGAGCAAGCGCTAAGAGCGGTGGACATGCTGCAAGCCGACGGGCTTCAAATCCACCTGAATGTGATGCAGGAGCTGATTATGCCCGAAGGGGACAGAGATTTCCGGGGAATGCTTGAACGAATCCGGACAATCGTCGAACGGGCGGGCGTTCCCGTCATCGTCAAGGAGGTCGGCTTCGGTATGGTGCGGGAGAGCGCAGAGAAGCTGATCGGCTGCGGGGTTGGATGTATCGATGTCGGCGGATCGGGAGGTACTAATTTCGCCGCAATCGAGAATGCCCGGCGTGATTTGCCGATGGACTGGCTGAACGATTGGGGCTGCAAGACCAGCATCGCGCTGTTGGAAGTATTGGAGGCTAAGCGTCGTCTGAACCGGCCGGACGTGGCGGTCGTGGCGACAGGCGGCATTACAGGCGCGCTGGAGATTTGCAAAGCTTTAACGCTCGGAGCCTCCGCGGTCGGTATGGCCGGAGCCATGCTGCGAGTGCTGCGTACATCGGGGACCGAAGCGTTGATCGGGAAAATCACGTCATGGCATCACGAGCTCCGGCTGCTGATGACGGCGTTGGGCGCATCCCGAATTGAAGCTTTGCACGAGCTTCCGGTCGTCATTACGTCGGAAACGGCAGAGTGGTGCTCGGTTCGGGGAATGGATATCTCCGCCTACGCAAGGCGAATGGGTTACGCCTAAAGATTGAGTAAAACTAAATAAAGAAAGCCATACTAAAGGAAAAAGAGGAACAAGCTTTTTCTACGGGTGAGAGCGAATGAATGCGGGTTACGTGTCCTTATTGCTAATCGTCGTTGCGCTGATTTTGTTCGCCAGTGGCTGGAAGAACGTCATATTAAGAGGTATTACTCCTACGAGTCTACTTCTTTTTTTTATGCTTTGGATATTGTTTATGCCGTGGAGCATGGATTGGGGCAGCATTCGGGTATACGGCTGTACGGTGCTGCTGCTGATTGTTTCGCTCTGGGTCATGGTCCGTACACCAAGCTTTTTGTATCGGTTCCATTTACTGTCCATCGCCCTGCTGCTCGGGTCGGTTTATTTCTTCCTTAGAGAGACCCTTCATCTGATGCCTGCGGTCATCTGGTTCAGCTCGGAATGGACCGTTGCCGCAAGCGTCGGTTTTTTGGCAGCGACTCTGCTGCGTTGGCCGCCCCTGCAGATCGCAGGGCTGTCGCTCGGCCTGCTGATCGGGGACGTTATGTCGGCCTGCGCACACCGGGAACAGATGGCGATGACGCTCGGGCAAGCGGAATTTCAGGATGAATGGTGGCTGACGGCCTTTGCAGCCCGAGGCTGTTCTCTGCTGCTGGAAGGGATGGTCGCGGGGAGCAAGCTGGCATTTAAGCATGTACGGCAAAGGGTTAGGTCGGTCAGAGAGCCGGAGAACGATTGACAGGCAGAAGCTGTTGCTGAGAAGGAAGGAGACGCGATCGACGTGTGGGCTTGGCTGGTGGAGCAAAAATATACCGTAGGAATCATACTGGGCGTATTGTTCGGTGTGCTGGCCCGGCTGACGATGCTGCGGACCGATTACCGGCAATATCCGACGTATCCTCACGGCAAAATCATTCATCTCTCCTTGGGCGTCATCGCGGCGGGACTCGGAGCGGTCGCCGTCCCTTCACTGCTGGATAAGAACTATACGGCCATGACGTTTTTGGCTATGGCGGCACAGCAGTTCCGGGATGTCCGCAATATGGAGCGGCAGACGCTGAGTAAAATCGACAGTATGGAGCTGGTGCCGCGGGGAGCGACCTATATTGAAGGGATTGCGATGGTGTTCGAAGGCCGCAACTATTTAGTCATTTTTACCGCGTTCGCTACGGCGTTCTTTGGCATCGTGTTCCCATGGTATTGGGGGATTGTGGCCGGCATTGCAGCTATTCTGTTTACCAATATGTTTAAGACAGGCAAATCCTTGTCGGCGATTGCAGATGCAAACATCGGCCGAGTGTGGCTGGACGGGCCCAATCTGTTCGTGGACGACATTTATATCATGAACATCGGATTAAGCGATACGCAAAACGTCATCCGGAAGAATGCCATCGGCATTGTGCTTGTGCCCAAAAACAAAAATGCCAAGGTTACCTTGGCTAATCCCGGCCAACGGCAGGCGCTGCTGCATGACGTGTCTACCATCATGGGCGTCCATCGCGACCAAGGCGAACCGGCGCTCGTTCCGCTGGCCAAGCTGAATATGGATGACGGGCGGCTGGCGGTGCTGCTGCTTCCGCAGGAGTGCGATCCGGAGAAAGCCCGGCAAGTGGCGATGAACTCGCCGGTGCTGGAAAGCGCAGTGCGGATGCCGAGCGAGGCGCATGTGCAAACCGGCGGAAAAGCGGGAGGATAGCGTTAATGGGACAAATTATGGCGGTAGTAGCAACGGAAGCAAACCGGCAAACGGTGGCCGGTGGAGCTCCCATCTTTATCGCGGACGATGCAAATCATCAGCAGCAAGTCGCCTTTAAACTGGAAAAAATTTTGGATGCTTCGGCTCACGATTTGGAGAACGGGATCGTTATTTTAGTGAAGCATTAACGGTTGGAAGGCTACCCGCTAACGTTTCGTTCATTTACTTGTGAATTCGATTTTGATATAATATCAGAGCTTGCAAGCCTTGAAAACAGGATTGTCTTTGTACATAACGCCCCTCGGCCGAACGGTGGAGGGAGACATGAAGCAACATTGCGGTAGTCGAAGAAGGGAATGAAGTGCATGGCAAGACCAATCGTAGCGATTGTCGGCCGTCCGAACGTGGGCAAATCTACGGTATTTAACCGTATTATCGGCGATAAGCTGGCTATTGTGGAAGATAAACCGGGGGTTACCCGGGACCGGCTGTACGGCAGGGGAGAGTGGCTGGATACCGAGTTCAGCGTGATCGACACCGGCGGGATTGAGATCGACGGGGAAGATCAGATCATGAAGTCCGTACGCGTTCAAGCGGAGCTTGCCATCGAGGAAGCGGACGTGATCGTGTTTATGGTGGATGCCAAAGCGGGCATTACGCCGGCAGACAGCGAAGTCGCGGAAATGCTGTTCCGGGCGAAAAAGCCGGTTATCATTGCCGTTAACAAAGTGGACAATCTGAAGCGGATGGACGATATTTACGAGTTCTACAGCCTCGGCTTCGGCGACGTGGTCGGCATCTCCGGCTCTCACGGCACGGGAATTGGCGACCTGCTTGACGAGGTGATCAAGCATTTTCCGGACACGAGCGAGGAAGAGTACGGCGAGGATGTGATCAAGGTCGCACTGATCGGCCGGCCGAACGTCGGGAAATCGTCGCTCGTCAACGCCATCCTGGGAGAAGAGCGCGTCATCGTCAGCAATGTTGCCGGAACGACGCGCGATGCGATCGATACGCCTTTTGAGAAAGACGGCCAAAAGTACGTCATCATCGATACGGCGGGGATGCGCAAGCGCGGCAAAGTATACGAGACGACGGAGAAGTACAGCGTCATGCGTGCCATGAAGGCGATCGAGCGAGCGGACGTCGTCCTGGTCGTCATTGACGGCGAGGAAGGCATCATCGAGCAGGATAAGCACGTGGCCGGGTATGCGCACGAGGCGGGCAAAGCGGCGATCTTCGTTGTGAATAAATGGGATATCGTGGAAAAAGACGACAAAACGATGCATCAATTTACGCAAAAAATCCGCGACCATTTTTTGTTTATGACCTATGCTCCCGTCGTGTATTTGTCGGCCAAGACGAAGCAGCGGCTGCATAAGCTGTTCCCGGTAGTGACCAATGTGGCCGAGCAGCATTCGGCGCGTGTGGCGACGCACGTGCTGAACGACGTCGTATCCGATGCTGTGGCCATCAACCCGCCCCCGACGGATAAAGGGAAACGGCTGCGTATCAATTATGCGACACAGGTGGCGGTCAAGCCTCCGACCATCATTTTCTTCGTCAACGATCCGGAGCTGATGCATTTCTCCTATCAAAGATATTTGGAAAATAAAATTCGCGGCGCGTTCGGTTTCGAGGGGACGCCTCTACGCATGTTCACGCGTCGTAAATCGGACGACGAATAGGAGAGAACCGCGGTGACTAACTTGCTCTCACTTTTGATCGGTTATTTGCTCGGCTCGATCAGCTTTAGTTATTTGGCAGGCAAACTGCTGAAAGGCATCGATATACGCGAACACGGAAGCGGGAACGCGGGGGCGACGAATACGCTGCGGGTGCTCGGCAAAGGGCCGGGCATCGCAGTGCTTCTCTTGGATGTATTGAAGGGCGTGGCGGCCGTCTGGATCGGCACGTGGTTAAGCGGGAGCGATCCGCTGTTTGAAGTGCTTGCGGGTATCAGCGTTATCGTAGGGCACAATTGGCCCATATTTTTCGGGTTTCGAGGAGGTAAGGGCATTGCCACGACGATCGGAGTGATGGTGACGCTTGCCTTTTTGCCTGCGCTTATCGCCGGGATTGTTGCTATTATTTCTATTGCTATTACGCGTTACGTTTCCCTGGGATCTCTATTGTTTACTGCACTTTTACCGATATTCATATGGTTTATGGTCGATTCCCGGGAGATTTTCGTGCTCAGCCTGCTTCTCTTCGTATTCGCTTGGGTCAAGCATCGGAGCAATATCGTGAAGCTGTTAAAAGGACAAGAGAACAAGCTTGGTGCCAAAAAACAAGTTTGACGAAATAGACGGAGGTGTTCGTTCATGCCGGTTTCCGGTAAAACCGCCGTGCTGGTAGCGGGAAGTTGGGGAACGGCCATTGCCTCGGTGCTGGCGGATAACGGCCGCGACGTGCTGTTATGGTCGCGCAACCGTGATCAGGTACGGGAAATTAACGAGGAGCACCGCAACAGCCGGTTTCTGCCCGAGGTTTTGTTATCCCCGCGGATTCGGGCGACGGATTCTATGGAGGAAGCCGTAAAAGATGCGGATGCCGTCGTGGTTGTAGCGCCGTCCTCGGCCATGCGGGATATCGCTGGTCAGCTTAAACCGCATTTGAGCCCTGATTCGCTTTTGGTCCACGCGACCAAAGGGTTCGAGGCCGGCAGCTTAAAGCGCATGAGTGAAGTGTTGTCGGAAGAGCTGCCGTCGTACGATTCGAACCGGCTGGTCGTACTATCCGGGCCAAGCCATGCGGAAGAGGTTATCCGGCAATGCCCGACAACGGTCGTCGTGGCCTCGCTGGACAAAGAAGCCGCCGAACAGGCGCAGGATCTGTTGATCAACTCCTATTTTCGTGTATATACGAACCCCGATGTCATTGGTGTCGAGGTTGGCGGCGCGCTTAAAAATATTATCGCGCTCGGAGCAGGTCTTAGTGACGGGTTGGATTTCGGAGATAATGCCAAAGCGGCTCTGCTTACCCGGGGACTGGCCGAAATCGCCAGACTTGGGACGGCGATGGGGGCGAGTCCGTTAACGTTTGCGGGATTGGCCGGAATCGGAGATTTGGTAGTTACGTGCACAAGCAGGCACAGCCGCAACTGGCGGGCCGGCTCGATGCTGGCGCAGGGACATTCGCTGGAAGAAGTGCTCACGCGGATGGGAATGGTCGTAGAAGGCGTCAAAACGACGCAGGCGGCCTATCAGTTGTCCCGCCGCTATGAGATTTCCATGCCGATTACGGAACAGCTGTATCACGTCCTGTTTAACGGGAAAAACCCGAAAACGGCCGTAGAGCATTTGATGGGACGGGGACCCCGGCATGAAACCGAAGAAATCGCCGACGACTCTCAAAACGGTTGGCTTCGTTAAGGCAAACGCCTACACCGACGGCAACTTTTCCACATATACTACCTCAGGCTTTATTGCATAACCAGTCTGAGGAGGGACAACGATGGCAGATAAAAACATGCCGAAAGACGTGCTCAATGTGGTTAAGAAAAAAACCGGCAAAAGCGTCTCCGAGAAAGATATATACAAGCTTGCGAGCGGGGTAAAGCCGTCCACGCTGCAGAGCGATACGCAGCTGCGGCAGCTGATTAAGCAAGTTGCGGGCCTTGTGAATGTTCCCGTTTCGGATCAAACGACGAATGAGCTGATTCAAGCTATCAAAAGCAGCAAAGTGAGCACGGACAATTTGGAACAGCTCATGAAGATGATCATGAAGAAGTAAGGTGACATTTTTAACAGTTTTATGGCATGAGCCGCCGATCAAGCGCGCTTGTGCTTTTTTTGTGTTATGATGGAGTCAATTACGTTACCAAGCTAGGGGTTGGAAAATTTTTATGTCGCCGTTGGACAAAATGTGGGCATCTTTTATTGCGATCGGTCTCATGGTTCTCGCTTCGCTGCTGATCACGTTTGCGAGAAATAAAACGACGGGTATTGTCCGATTTGTGCTATCGCTGGTCGCGTTCTTGATGTTTATCCCGATCTTTATCTATATGGTTGTATCGCTATTCTAAGGAGATTGCTGCCTACATGATTACCTTAAAAGGACGCAGAGTAACGAAGTCGATCGAGCCGGTGACCGGGTTCACGATCTTAGATTTGGCGCTGAAGGCGGAAGTGGACTGGGGTTTCTCCTGCATGCGCGGTACCTGCTCCCGTTGCCGCTGTCAAGTAAGCGAGGGCATGGAGCATTTGAACGCTCCGACGGACGAGGAGCTGGACAATTTGGAGCCGGACGAGCTGGAGCAAGGCTTTCGGTTAGGCTGTCAGGCGAAAGTAAAAAGCGAGGGCGCGATCGCGGTTGCGCATAAGCCTTATTTTTGACCATTTTGCTTAGCATAGGATGATAAGATGAATACTCAACAACTTGGCACGGTGCCGGATCCGCTTAAGGAGATTTTTTCCGAGCTTGCCGTACATACACGGGGATCTGACTCCATTTGGCTGGTCGGCGGCAGCACAGGACTGCTGCTGCAAGGCGTGCAGCTTGACGCGCTTCCCCGGGACTTGGATTTATACGCTGACCGGAGCAATGCGGAGGATTTGCATCTGGCGCTCCGGCGGTATGCAACTGACGATCAGACGGAGAGCGAAACGCCGATCTATCGGTCGATTCTCAGCCATTATGAAATGAACGGCGTCAAGGTGGAGCTGGTCGGGGCTTTCGAGGTGCGGGCGATGGAGAGTAAATATCGCGTGGAAGCTGAGTATTTGGCACAGACACATGCGCCTGCTGTTCCGTATAGCGAAGGAGAGATTGTCCGGCTAATGCCGCTGGTTCATGAACTGGTGTTTAACGTGCTGAGGGACCGCCCGGACCGTTATGAAGCGATTGCGAGGGTGTGCCGAGTCCAAGAACCTGAACGCCACAGGCTGGCTCTCGATGACTTGATTGCCCGCAACCGCTTCAGCGGGGAGCTCGTAGACAGGCTGCGTACGCTGCTCGACCCGAAAGCGAATAGTTAACGGAAGGAGAGCACGTATGGCCGCGAAAGTCACTTTTTTACCCGACAACAAAACGGTTGAAGCAAGACCGGGCACGACGCTTCTGGACGCGGCACGGCGCGCCCGCGTGCATATCCGTACCCGGTGCGGGGGCAAGGCGGCTTGTCTGATGTGCAAAGTTCGTGTGACGGAGAACGTTGGTACAGGGCTGTCCGAGCCGAACCGCAATGAGGCGCTGAAGCTTGGCGGCTTGCAGCAGGACGGCTATCGTCTGGCCTGTCAGGCGAAAATCACCGGGCCAGTCACGGTCCTCGTGCCGGAGGATCCGTTGAAAAGCGCTATACGTAAGCAGTTGGAAAAGCAGGAGGAGGAATGGTGATGAAGCGTTGGCTGCAGGCGGCGTCTTTGCTGCTGGTCTGCACGCTGCTCGGCGGCTGCATGTATCCGAAGGAGATGCGCAAGGAGAACCAGATCGCGAGCGGCGAGTATGTGATCGTCGTTCAGAACGCGATCGATCAATATAAGGCGAAAACCGGCGTGCTGCCGATCAAAAACTTCGAGGCGACCACGCCACTGTATGAACAGAATCCGATCGATTTCAAAAAGCTGAAAGGGCGTTACCTTAGCGAAGTACCGGCCAATGCGTTCGAGAACGGCGGGACGGCGAGCTATGTCCTGATCGATGCGGAGACGAAGCCGACGGTCAAGATGATGGATCTGCCTTCGTTCCAGCAGACTGTCGAATTGCAGCAGGAGGTGGACCGTTACAAATCGAAGACGGGCACGCTGCCGGCTGGGGAATCGGTCGCTCCCGGCTTTGTCGCCATCGATTACGCCAAGCTGAACCGAAAGCCTCTGGAAGTAACCAGCATGTATACGCGTTCGGTAATGCTTCCGTTCCTGATGAGCGAATCGGGTCAAGTCGCCATCGATTACGCGCCTGAAATTATGCGGCTTATCGACAAGAAGCAGCTTCAAAGCCGTCTTGATGAAAAGCAGGATTTGCGCGCACTGCTCGTTCAGGAATCGTATTTCGTCCCTGCGCGTTCGTTTGCTTACATTTGGAAAGACAATAAGCCGGTCCCCGTCCCGGAATCGTTCTAACCTAGCCTCTATCAACCTTCTATTCAAGGTGATAGAGTTTTTTTTCTTGCCATAGCTAGAATAATCGTAGAATCTCCTACATATATTTGTCAGGGATGAAGTTAAGGACGCAAGCGGCGAACACGGTAAAGCCGGATTTCCGGTGAAAATTATTTCTGCGCCTGTCATCATATTTTGAACCGCCGTACATATATTTGTACTAGTCCAAAGCGTGTACGAGTTTCGTCTTAAACAACCTGTAGGAGGGATTCTCATTGGAAAAAGTGGATATCTTTAAGGACATTGCAGAGCGTACTGGCGGGGATATTTACCTGGGGGTCGTTGGAGCGGTCCGTACGGGAAAATCAACGTTCATCAAGCGCTTTATGGAGTCGATCGTGCTGCCGAACATCCAGAATGAAGCCGACCGGATCCGGGCAACCGACGAATTGCCGCAAAGCGCCGCCGGACGGACGATCATGACGACGGAGCCGAAATTCGTACCGAACAATGCCGTGCAGCTGCATGTTGCTGAAGGACTGAATGTCAACGTTCGACTGGTCGACTGCGTCGGATATGTTGTCGAAGGCGCCAAAGGATATGAGGATGAGAACGGCCCAAGGATGATCAATACGCCGTGGTTCGATGAAGCCATTCCGTTCCAGGAAGCCGCGGAAATCGGCACGCGCAAGGTGATTCAAGAGCATGCGACGCTTGGCGTCGTCATTACGACGGACGGCTCGATCGCCGAAATTCCGCGCGCCTCCTACGTGGATGCCGAAGAACGCATCATTAACGAACTGAAGGAAGTCGGAAAGCCGTTCATCGTCATCGTGAACTCGACCCGTCCGCAGAGCGATACCGTGATTGAGCTGCGCAACGAGCTGCAGGTGAAGCACGACGTGCCGGTCGTGGCGATGAGCGTTGCCAATATGAGCGAGGACGACATGATGTCCGTGCTTCGCGAAGTGCTGTACGAATTCCCGGTTCACGAGGTCAATGTGAATCTGCCCAGCTGGGTCATGGTGTTGGAGGAAAACCACTGGCTCCGCTCCAGCTTCGAGAACTCCGTCCGCGAGACGGTACAGGACATTCGCAGGCTTCGCGACGTGGATCGGGTCGTCAGTCATTTCGAGGAATACGAATTTATCGATAAAGCGGCGTTGGCCGGAATGAATATGGGGCAAGGGGTTGCGGAAATCGATCTGTACGCGCCCGACGAGCTGTATGACCGCATTCTTATGGAGGTCGTCGGCGTGGAAATCCGCGGCAAGGATCACCTGCTGCAGCTCATGCAGGATTTTACGCATGCCAAGCGGGAGTACGATCACTTCGCCGAAGCGCTCGAAATGGTCAAAACGACCGGCTACGGGATTGCTCCTCCGACGCTTGCGGAGATGGCGCTCGACGAACCGGAGCTTATCCGGCAAGGTTCCCGCTTCGGAGTCCGGCTCAGAGCGACGGCACCGTCGATTCATATGATCCGCGTCGACGTGGAGTCGGAATTCTCGCCGATTATCGGGACAGAGAAACAAAGCGAGGAGCTCGTTCGCTACTTGATGCAGGACTTCGAGGACAACCCGCTCAAAATCTGGGAATCCGATATTTTCGGACGGTCGCTGCACTCGATCGTGCGCGAAGGCATTCAAGGCAAGCTGGCCATGATGCCGGACAACGCGCGCTACAAGCTCCAGGAGACGCTTGGACGGATTATAAACGAAGGCTCCGGCGGCCTCATTGCGATCATTTTGTGAGATGCTTCTCATTTTTCGTGAAAAATGCACTCCGAAGGGTGCATTTTTTGTGTTTGCACTTGAAAATGGTTAACGTGTGTATTACTATAATCTTGTTTCTTTCACCTTTGCATCGTTCCGAATGTATATTTTTCGGCGAAACGGTTAACAAAGAAAGTAACAGGACTCGTTTGTTTCGGGGGGAGGTGAATCGCATGAATAAATCCGATTTGATCAATAAGGTTGCGGAATCCACTGAGCTTTCCAAAAAGGACGCAACCAAAGCGGTTGAAGCTGTATTCGAAGCTATTTCCGAGGCGCTTCAAAGCGGAGATAAGGTACAATTGGTCGGATTCGGCAACTTCGAAGTTCGTGAGCGTTCCGCCCGCAAAGGCCGTAACCCGCAAACCGGCGAAGAAATCGAAATTCCTTCCAGCAAAATCCCGGCCTTCAGACCTGGCAAAGCGTTGAGAGACGGAATCCAGTAAGCTCTTGCGGCTTTTAGGCTTTCTACATAATGGGGCCGGTTCATCGGCTCGAAAAAGCGCTCGAATGCGGTTCGGGCGTTTTTTTCTTTTCTATGGAAAAAACCTTTACAATCGATAGGGCATAAGATATAATACTCTTTGCCGGATTTTTTTACCGGATCATTTTCGGGGTATGGCGCAGTCTGGTAGCGCGCACCCTTGGGGTGGGTGAGGTCGTGGGTTCGAATCCCGCTACTCCGATAGCAAGTTATGGCCGAATCGCTTTCTTGACGGATACATCCGCCGGAGGAAGCGGTTTTTATTTTCTCCAAATCTATTCATAGGTCGGGGTAGCCGAAGAGGGAAACGCTCTCTTATGTAGAATTAGTTAGCAGATTCCGTTTGGCATTGCAGTAGAAGGCGAAGGGGGATGAACGGGTGAAATCTGTAACAGTAGAAGATTTGGTAAAACGATTTTCGTTGGAAGTATTGGCCGGGGCCTCGCAGCTCCATCGAACGATTTCCAAGACGAGAGTGCACCGTCCGGGGTTGGAATTCGTCGGGTATTTCGATTTTTTCTCGCAGTCCCACCTGCAGGTGCTCGGCAGTAAAGAAATCACTTATTTACATACGCTCACAGAAGAGGAACGCAATGACCGGATCGGAAACATCGTGAAGTATCATCCGCCGTGCTTTGTCGTAACCCGGAATCAGAAAGGGCTTAAATATTTGATGAAATATTGCGAGGAAGAGGGCATTCCCTTACTGCGGACACCGCAGGCGACGAACAAATTTATCGAGCTGGTGGACGCTTTCTTGACGAAATCGATGGCGCAGGAGATTGCCGTGCATGGGGTTTGCGTCAACGTATCCGGGATCGGCATTTTGCTTCGGGGCAAATCCGGGGTAGGCAAAAGCGAGACGGCGCATACGCTTATTCGGCGGGGCCACCGGCTGGTAGCGGACGATATCGTGGTGCTTAAGAAGATCAGCCCGGAGACGCTTCTCGGCACGCATAACGGAAAGACAAAAGAGTTTCTCGCCCTTCGCAGCATCGGACTCATTAATGTTTCCCGCCTGTACGGCCGCAAA
Source organism: Paenibacillus tyrphae (assembly GCF_000722545.1). Classification (GTDB taxonomy): domain Bacteria; phylum Bacillota; class Bacilli; order Paenibacillales; family NBRC-103111; genus Paenibacillus_G; species Paenibacillus_G tyrfis. The sequence goes on along the minus strand of NZ_JNVM01000008.1, from coordinate 236,055 downwards.
GCGTTTCAGGACGAGACGCGGATCGTTCTCGACATCGAATTGACAAAGTGGCAGGACAATGCGCTCAATAACGAATTGGAGCTGCTCCCGAAGTTTTCGGATTATATGGACATCAAGATTCCACATATCGAGATCCAGCTTCAGCCTGGACGGGACGTGGCCGGTTTGGTGGAAGCGGCGGCCAACAACTGGTATCTCCGGCAGCAGGGCTATAGCGCGGCAGAGGACTTTATGAAGCGTCTTCAAGAGGAATGAAAGAGACCGGCGATTCGGTGCGAAGCGCAGGCGACACGGGACATTTGCCCCGTGTTTTTTAATTCTGAAGCTTTTCTTAAATGTAAAAAAATTATGAAGCAAAATCATTGTTTTTTTGTTATACTTAGTTGACCTTATTTCACGAAATGGGTATGCGTTAAGCGGGGTAGGTACAGTATTTAGGGGGAGTTACCGAAAATGTCAGAGAAACTTAGACGATGGTCGAACGCAAACGATTGGACGATGTACGGCATACTGGCATCGATCTTTTTGGTATGGCGTATCGGCGTGGTCGGGAATTGGAGTTTGGAATGCTGGGTCTTGCTTTTAATATGTCTGATGGGCGTCCGAAAAGATCAGATTGACGTCGATTGGAAACGTTTTTTTGTGGTAGGCATCCCACTTCTTGGCGTATTTTATTACTTTTATGGCTCCGGCAGCGGAGTATGGTGGAAAATTGCCAATTGGATGTTCGAAAACAATCGTCATGTATGGAAATGGGATGACATGATGAGAAGCATACCCCTAAACGATGCCGCATGGGCCCGGGCGATCAATCACCCGGTATTCGACCAGATCATGGCTTGGATCTACAACTACGGCTTCGTGCTTTCGCTCTGGATTTGCATTGTCCGAAGCTACTGGACCAAGAGTGTAAAAAAGATGATGTCCTACGCTTTATCCGGACATTTGATGCAGTTTCCGCTGATCCTTCCGTTTTACAACTTGATTTTGCTTCGCGAGGTATGGTGGGTAAAAGGGCAGCCTGACTTGCTTGCGCGCAAATTTGCCACGGAAAACGATATGCTGGTCAATGTCATGAACTGCTTTCCGAGCATGCATACGTCGATTTCGTTCGCCATGCTGCTGCTGGCGCTTCGGGAAAAAGACCGCATCTTCAAATATATGATGGTTACGTATTGCTCCGCGATTATTTTCTCGACGATGTATTTGCAGATTCACTGGGTGCTCGACGTCATTGCGGGAATGCTGTTTGCTTACGGTGTCGTTAAGCTTTCCGATTTGATCATCTATTTGGCTTCCAAGCTCGTACCGAGCCGCTTTAAAGGGTTCTACAACAAAAAAGATCAAGCTTACGGGACAGAGAAAACGGTAGTCGCCTAAGAGGGCGTTCTAGCTGTGGAGAAACCCTAAAAGTAGAAAATCTCAGACAAATAGAAGTGGGGTATATCCCGTAAGAGTTTACGTCCACCTTTGAACCGTGAAAATACCGCTAATTCTAATCAAGTTCACGGGGTTCAAGAGCGGCTGGAGGGATATACCCCACTGGAGTATGCAGAGAATTTCTACGCGAAGCGGGTTTCTCAACAAGCTCAGCCGCCTAAGAGGGCGGCTTTTCTCTTGAGTTGACAGCACGAGTATTTTTTTGCATGATAAAGGTAATTGGACAGATTAGCCCCGGGGGGAATAAGGATGGAATCGAATCAGAGTGAATATTTTGTGGTAAAAGCCAAGGAAAACGGAGTACAGGTCATCGGCTTGACCAGAGGGCAGGATACCCGGTTTCACCACACGGAAAAGTTGGATAAAGGCGAGATTATGATCGCTCAATTTACTGAACATACATCAGCTATCAAAATCCGTGGGAAAGCGGTTGTGGCCACGAAATTCGGGCTTATCGATACGGAGGAATAATTTTTCGGGCAGCGGCAGGCATAGCCTGCTTTTTTTCGTTGTACAATGTAACAGACAGGGCAATAAGCCAAGCATTCGGACCCCGTCAAAAGGAGGAAGCGGTTCGGGATGAAATGGGCTCCCCGTTTGTTGATCATTACAGCCTTATCGATAGCAGTAGCGTCGGCTTTGTCTTATTTGTCACAGCTGGATGAGAGTCTTAGCGTGTTTCGAAGCGTTAAAGCGCATCCCGTATCCGAAAACAATATTGTCGACGTCGTATCGAGGATGCAGCTTCATTTAAGAATTCGCCGGGTAGAGGTGAATCATGCCGTTGTGTCGATCGATTTGCTGGCCGTAAAAACGAGCGATAAATCCGAGATGCTCAGCGATATGTACGAAGTGCCGACAATGATGTTCGCTTCGTCTACGAATATCAATCAGGTATTGGTCCGTGTGCTGGATGCCTCCGGGGACCGGGAAGGGAATCCCCAACCATTGGCAGCGGTAGACGCCAGGCGGGAGAGATGGCTTCCGAACGAAGCGGGACTCCGCTCTAGAAATATGGAAGAACTGCAGCAGTATTTGGATACCCGCTTTCGGATGACGTATACCTCGAAATGGCAGGAGCGTTTTACTCCGAAAAGCTGATCCGGGTACATGCGAAAATAATTCGATTATGCTATAATAGTTTAGATTGCGAGTGAAGAGATTTTTCTTATCGGTTCGGAGGCTTACATATGAACACTTATCGGATTCCGGAGATGGCCAAGAAGTACACGGAGCATGACATGATTCAAAAGCATACGGATCTGCCGCTCTTTCCCGAATTCCGCACCCGGCTTCTGTATGCTTTTTTAAATAAACACAGCACATTAGCCGGTTACAGCGAGCTTTATACGCTTGTGACATCCCTTGTACAGCTCGGTCTGGATACGCATGATATGGTCAGCGTAACCAACGACGCCAAGGAGCAGAAATCCGCCCGCTCCCGGCAGCTCAAGGTGCTTGCGGGAGACTATTTCAGCAGCCGCTTTTACTACCTGCTGTCGCATTCCGGACAGATTGATTTGATCGGAGTACTGTCCGCAGCGATATGCGAAGCCAACCGCCTTAAAATGAACCTGTACCTCAAGATGAAGCAGCTAAAGCTTACGGCGGACGAATACATTGGGCAGTCGGTCGAAGTGAAGACACAATTGTTTCTATCCTTCGCCAATCTGCTCGAGGAGCGTTTTTACGTCGTGTGGCCCGAAGTGCTTCGCCTGTTTACCCGCTGCGAAGTGCTGCTTCAGGAAATCGTCCGGTCCGAGTCGTCTCAGCCGTATCGGGATAGCTGGGGCTTTTGGCATGTTCTGCAGCAGGCGACACGAGAAGAAAAGAAGCTGCTGCAAAGCGAGGAGCCAGACGCGACAAAATGGCGTCCGTTGTGGCTGAAGTATAAGGTAACGCCGCAACTGCACCAAATGCTCGATACCTGCATGAAGGAGCTTCAAGACAAGCTGCAGTCGTTCGAACCGGAGAAATTAGGCAAAGAGCTGCTGTCGATCGGCGAACCGTTCCGCCAGTATTTATCGGCCCCGCAGGCGACACAAGAAGTTTGAGGTGACACTTATGGAAATGAAATCGAACAAGGAACAGTTCGTTCACTCCGTCTTCGAAAGCATCGCGCCGAAGTACGACTTGATGAACGACATTTTGAGTTTCCGCCGGCATAAAGCCTGGAGAAACTTAACGATGAAGAAAATGGACGTGAAGCCGGGAGCAACGGCGATCGACCTGTGCTGCGGCACCGGTGATTGGACGATCAGTCTCGCTAAAGCGAGCGGCGCCGGTAAGATCGTAGGCCTTGACTTTAGCCAGAACATGCTGGATGTAGGCGAGGAAAAAGTCAAGCGGCTCGGAATGGACAAGCAGATCAAGCTTGTGCAGGGCAACGCCATGGCGCTGCCGTTCGAGGATAATTCGTTCGATTATGCGACGATCGGCTTTGCGCTCCGCAATGTGCCTGATTTGGTCAAAGTCATCGAGGAAATGCAGCGGGTGGTGAAGCCTGGGGGAATGGTTGTCTCGCTGGAGCTTTCCAAACCGACCTGGAAGCCGTTTAAGGCGATTTACTTTTTTTATTTTCAAAAGGTTCTGCCACTGCTCGGCAAACTGATCGTCAAACGGTACGAGCAGTACAAATGGCTGCCGGAATCGCTTAAGAACTTCCCGGACCATAAGGAGCTCGCCGACATTTTCCGAAAGACCGGTTTGACCCGCGTCGAGGCCTACCCATTGACCGGCGGGATCGCGGCGCTTCACATCGGCATTAAGCCGCAAGCGGCAAATGGATCTAAGGGAGATGTCTGACAACATGGCATGGAGAAAGACCAAAATCTTTTTAGAAATGATCAAAATCGAGCATACGCTCTTCGCGCTTCCGTTTGCTTTCATGGGAGCGCTCCTCGGTTCGGTGGTAGCCTTTAACCACCTGCCGTCATGGGGGCAGATCGGCTGGATTCTGCTGGCGATGATCGGGGCGCGGAGCGCAGCCATGGGGCTGAATCGGGTCATCGACAAAGTGTTCGATGCCAAAAATCCGCGGACGGCGATGCGGGCGATACCGGCCGGCTTGATCTCTTCGAAAGAAGCCATCATTTTTATTATTATTTCGTTCGTATGCTTGTTCTGGGCGGCCTATCATTTAAGCCCGCTCGCGATGAAGCTGCTGCCGGTTGCCGTATTTTTTCTGGTGTTCTATTCTTACACGAAACGTTTCACTTGGACATGCCACTTGATTCTGGGAATGACGGTTGCGCTCGCGCCGCTGGGTGGCTGGATCGCCGTGACAGGGGAGTTTTCGCTGGCGGCGCTCGTGTTTTATGTAGCCATCGTCTTTTGGCTGGCAGGCTTCGATACCATCTATGCGACGCAGGACGTCGAATTTGACAAGAAAGAAGGGCTGCATTCGATACCGGCCCGGTTCGGCATTCCTAAGGCGCTGCTCATCGCTCGCTGGTTTCATATCGTCACTGCGGCAGGTTTGATCAGCCTGTTTTTTTTAACGGATTTGAGCTGGGTCTACTTGGCCGGGGTGCTTGTCTCCTATGCTCTGCTGATGTATGAGCATCTGATTGTAAAGCCGACGGACCTCACCAAATTGAATACGGCCTTCTTTACGATGAACAGTACGCTTAGCATCTCGCTGTTTGTGTTCACCTTGATCGATTTGGTGGTGTTTAACGGGTGAAAAGACCGTGGGTAGTCGGCATTACTGGGGCGAGCGGCGCAGCGTACGGCGTGCGGCTCTGCCGCTTTTTGCTGTCGGCGGGGGAAGACGTTCATCTGATTGTAACGGATGCAGGCTGGCGTGTGCTAAAGGAAGAGCTCGGCTGGGACGCCTCGAAGCGGCAGGAAAGCGTTCGTCTGCACTTCGAATCCGACAACTGGCCGGGAAAGCTCGAATATGTGCCTGTGCAGGATATCGGAGCGAAGACGGCCAGCGGCTCGTTCCGGACGCAGGGCATGGTGGTCGTGCCGTGCTCGATGGGCACCCTGTCCGGCATCGCGAACGGCGCATCGGACAACCTGCTTGAGCGAACCGCGGACGTGATGCTGAAGGAAGGGCGCAAGCTGATTGTCGTGCCGCGGGAAACGCCGCTGCATGCGATTCATCTCGAAAACATGCTGAAGCTGGCAAGGCTTGGCGTACGTATCCTGCCGGCGATGCCGGCATTTTATCAAGGTCCGCAGACATTAGACGATATGATCGATTTTGTAGTCGGGAAAATATTGGACTGCATGGAGATCGAACATCAATTGTATAAAAGATGGGGTATGCCAAATGACTAACAATCAGGCGTCCGTACGCATCGGCCGTATCGACTTCACCAATGTGTGGCCGCTCTTCTATTACTTTCCTTTCCCTTCCTTCGGCAGCGATCTGGAGGTAACTCAACAGGTACCGTCGGGGTTGAATCGCGCCATGGCCGAAGGACGAATCGATATCGGAGCCATTTCGTCATTTGCGTACGGAGAAAATTTCGACGAGTATTTAGTATTTCCTGACATGTCGGTCAGCGCTTTCGGACAGGTCAATTCCATTCTTCTGTTTCATCGAAAACCGCTGGAGGAGCTGGGGGACGCCAAGATCGCGCTGCCGACGACTTCCGCCACCTCCATCAATTTGTTAAAAATTATTTTAACCAAGTTTTACGGGCTTCAGCCCGAGTACGAATACGCGGCTCCGGAGCTTGAACCGATGATGAAGAGTGCAGATGCCGCGCTGTTGATTGGCGATCATGCGATTCGGGCAAGCTGGGAAAAGAACGGATATCTCGTTACCGATCTCGCGACGGAATGGACTCGCTTAACCGGCCAGTGGATGACGTTTGCTGTCTGCACGATCCGGAAGCAAACCGTGGAGCAGTATCCGGAGCTTGTCAGCCGCATCTATGAGGCTTTTCTCGAGAGCAAGAGGAAGTCGCTTGCCGATCCGGCGGCGCTGGTTCGTGATGCACAAAAGCTGATTGGCGGGACGGAGGCCTATTGGCAGCGTTATTTCTCCGAACTGTGCTACGAATTCGGTCCGAAGCAATGGGCCGGGCTCTCGTTATATTATCAGTATGCCGCAGAGCTCGGTTTTCTGAAGCGGAACGTTCCTCTGCAAATATGGAAAGACAATTCTGTAGTACGGGTGACGGAATGAAACTGTTGGATTTATATGCTAAATTAAAAAAAGATATCAATATGATTGAAAAAGAGCTGGAGCGAAGCATCGATGTCGATCATCCGGTGCTTCGCGAGGCTTCCCTGCACTTGCTGAAAGCAGGCGGTAAGCGGATTCGTCCAGTATTCGTGCTGCTTGGCGCCAAGTTCGGGCAGTATGATCTGGGGCGGGTAAAGTTCGTAGCCGTGCCTCTGGAGCTGATTCACATGGCTTCGCTTGTGCACGACGACGTCATCGACGATGCGAACACGCGGCGCGGTCAATTGACGGTCCGCTCCAAATGGGATAACCGGGTGGCCATGTACGCCGGGGATTATATTTTCGCCAAAGCGCTCAGCATCGTCACCCAACTGCCGGACCCGTCCATCCATCGGATCATGTCCAATGCTTTGGTCGAGATGTCGATCGGAGAAATGGAGCAAATCCGCTTCTTTTTCCATACGGGGCAGACCGTCCGCGACTATATGCTGCGCATTAAGCGCAAGACGGCGTTGCTGCTTGCAATCAGCTGCCAATTGGGAGCGATTGCGGCTGGTGCTCCCGAACAGACGGCCAAGCGGCTGTACGATTTCGGGTATTATACCGGGATGGCGTTCCAAATCCGGGACGATCTTCTCGATTTGTGCGGTACGGAGAAAGAGATCGGCAAACCGCCGGGCAGCGACATCAAGCAGGGGAATATTACGATTCCCGTCATCTTTGCGCTTCAAAATCCGCAGCTTCGTCCGGCTCTGCTGGAGGAAATCTCGCGTATCGAGGCCTGTGACGGGCAAACCGACATCACCGCATTTTTGAATATGATCCGGCGCAGCGAAGGAATCTCCCGCGCCGAAGCGATGGCGTCGGCATACATAGATAAAGCGATTCGTTCCCTGGAGGGCTTGCCCAATATCCAGGCGAAAAAAGACTTGGTTAGTATTGCTCATTTTGTGGGGAACCGTTCTTATTAGGAGCTTGGTTTGATACCTCCTCTGATTTTGCAACGACGACTTTGATGTAAAGATATTGCTGCTCCACCGCTCTTGAAATTCAAGTTGTATTCAATATACCTTGCGGTAACAACTTGATTTCAAAGGCGGCCGTGAACTTTCCGCAGCAATATCTTTACCCTGTCGCATGTTGAAAAAGCACCAAAGCAAAACCAAACTCCTAATAAACTTTATTATAGGGTAGGAGGAGAAATATATGGAAAAAACGTTTTTGATGGTCAAGCCTGACGGAGTACAGAGAGGGCTCATTGGGGAGATCGTGGGCCGCTTCGAACAAAAAGGGCTGCAATTGGTTGCGGCCAAGCTGGTGCAGGTCAGCCGCGAGCAAGCGGAAAGACATTATGCGGAGCATGTGGGCAAGCCGTTTTTCGATAACTTGATCAAGTTTATTACCTCTGGGCCCGTATTTGCCATGGTTTGGCAAGGGGATCAGGTGATTACGCTGTCCCGAACGATGATCGGCAAGACGAATTCTTTGGAAGCGCTGCCCGGTACGATCCGCGGCGACTATGCGGTCCATACGAATTTGAACCTGATTCACGGGTCCGATTCTCTGGAAAGCGCCGAGAGGGAAATTGCAAACTTTTTCCGTCCCGAAGAAGTGCTCGATTACAGCAAAGCGATACAAACTTGGATCTGATAAGGCGGGGATGGCGGCATGGAGGATAAAGATTTCCTGTTATTCATCAAGAAAGTCAAGGACTACACGTCCATCGACTTGTCCCAGTATAAGGAAGCACAGATGAAACGCCGTCTGACTACGCTGCGGATGAAAAAGGGGTATACGACGTTCGCTTCGTTTTTTGAGGCGATGGCGAAGGACAAAGAGCTGTTTTACGAGTTTTTGGATCGTATGACGATCAACGTCTCCGAGTTTTGGCGTAATCCGAACCGTTGGGAAGTGCTGGAACAGAAGTTTTTGCCGGACATGCTCCGCAAATCGCGCAAGGTCAAGTGCTGGAGCGCCGCATGTTCCACGGGGGAGGAGCCTTATACGCTGGCGATGATTTTGGCGGAACTGAATGCGCAGGACAGCGTGGTGCTGGCGACCGATATCGATGAAGGCGCTTTGGAAAAAGCGAAGAAAGCGATTTATTTGGATCGTTCGGTACGGGACGTGCCGGCCAAATATTTGCAGAAATATTACCGTCAGGAAAATTTGACTTATCATATTGCGGATTCGCTTAAAAAATCGATCCGCTTTCAAAAGCAAAACCTGCTGGTCGATACGTTCGATACGGGCTTCGATTTAATCGTATGCCGCAATGTTATGATCTACTTTACAGAAGAAGCCAAGCACTTATTGTATCATAAGTTTGCTAATGCGTTGAAGCCGGGGGGCATCTTGTTCGTCGGCAGCACCGAGCAGATTTTCAGTCCGGGCCAGTACGGATTGGAGTCCGCCGAAACGTTTTTTTACCGTAAAACGGAAGTGTAATGAATAAACGTTTCCATGCGATCCCATACTATGAATAAAAAGTAGACAGATCCTTTATGCCCGAAAAGCAGCAGGAGGAATCGCATGGATAAACGTAAAGTCATCAACGCTTACCGCCGGGGCTTCATCTCGGTACAAGAATGCGCCCAAATTCTCGGGATCGATTCGCTGCAAATTATGGGGCTGGTTCATGATCCGCAGACCCAGGAACGCCCGCAAGTGTTAAAAAAACAACCGGCCGGAGGCTGACATACCTTCGTCCGAAACGGAAAGAAGCGCAGCCATCGGCTATATGCCTTTGGCCTGCGCTTCTTTTTGTTCTTGCATATTCTTGTCAAAGCCGCAGGCCTATACTATAATTAGCACATGACTCAGCACATAAAAGCGCTAAAGCGTTTTGAAAGAAAGAAAGCTTACGCTTTTCATGGGATAGGATGAAAGGAGACAAATCAGGTGAGATATTTAACCGCAGGGGAAACGCACGGACCACAATTGACAGCTATTATTGAGGGATTTCCAAGCAACGTAACGATTGATTTCGAAGCGGTGAACGAACAGCTCGGCAGACGGCAAAAAGGCTACGGGCGGGGACGCCGCATGCAGATTGAGAAGGATACCGTGAACATCGTCGGCGGCGTGCGCCACGGCAAAACGACCGGCGCCCCGATTGCGCTTGTGGTGGAAAACAACGATTGGAAGCATTGGACTTCCATCATGAACATCGAGCCGATCGAAGGCAACGACGAGTCGAAGCGCCGGGTGAACCGCCCGCGTCCGGGTCATGCCGATTTGAACGGCGGTTTGAAATACAATCAGCGCGATTTGCGCAACATTCTCGAGCGCTCCAGCGCGCGGGAAACGACGATGCGCGTAGCTGTCGGCGGCATGGCTCGCGAGCTGCTGAAGGAATTCGGCATCAAAGTCGCCGGTCAGGTGATTCGCATCGGGGAAGTGGAAGTACAGCGGCAGGAGATGCCGATTGACGAGCTGATCCGCATCACGGAGGAATCGCCGGTGCGGGTGACAGATAAAGACGCGGAAGCGAAAATGATTGCAGCCATCGATGCGGCCAAGGACGACGGCGATACGCTTGGCGGTGTCGTGGAATGCATTATCGAAGGCGTGCCTACGGGTCTCGGCAGCCATGTGCAATGGGACCGCAAGCTTGACGGACGCATTGCTCAGGCGGTGCTGTCGATTCAAGCGTTCAAGGGCGTGGAATTCGGGATCGGATTCGAGGCGGCCAAGCGCAGAGGCTCGTCCGTTCACGACGAAATCATACATGACGAGGAGCGCGGCTTTTATCGTGCGACGAACCGTGCAGGCGGATTCGAAGGCGGAATGACGACCGGCGAGCCGATCGTCGTACGCGGCGTCATGAAGCCGATCGCGACCCTCTATAAAGCGCTGCAAAGCGTAGATATCGATACGAAGGAAGCGTTCACCGCGCAGGTGGAGCGCTCCGATACGTGCGCGGTACCGGCGGCCGGCGTCATCATGGAGAACGTCATTGCTTGGGAAGTGGCGAGAGCGTTTATGGAAAAATTCGGCGGCGATTCGCTGGAGGAAATCCGCAGAAATTACGAGAGCTACTTGGAGCAAATCAAATCTTACTAAGCGGGAGAGCCGGATTTATGGTCAGAGAGCTAACGGTAGACCTTGGTACGAGGTCCTACCCAATTTATATCGGGGAGGGCCTGCTCGCGGATATCACCGCGTACTTCGAGAAGCACGGGATTAGCAAAGCATCGCCGCTGCTTGTCGTGACCGACGATCATGTGGCGAAGCATCATCTGAAGCCGGTCCTGGACCGATTGGCAGAGGGCGGCTTTACGGTGGTGTCCTACACCGTTGCGGCAGGCGAGAAGTCCAAATCGCTCGCGGTGCTGGAGGACGTCGTCGGCGCCTGCTTGCAGGCAGGGTTGGACCGCAAATCGACGGTCGTCGCGCTTGGTGGCGGCGTTGTCGGGGATTTGGCTGGATTTGTGGCGGCCAGTTACATGCGCGGCATCCGGTTTGTGCAGATTCCGACGACGATCCTGGCTCACGACAGCAGTGTGGGCGGCAAGGTCGCCGTCAATCATCCGCTGGCGAAGAACATTATCGGCGCGTTCCATCAGCCGGAGATGGTATTGTATGACACATCTACGCTGCTCACTTTGCCGGATCGGGACGTGCGCGCGGGGTTGTCGGAAATGATCAAGCACGGGCTGATCTGGGATGCCGAATTTACCGCGTGGTGCGAAGCGAATGCGGAGAAGCTCATCGGGCTGGACCCGGAAGCGCTCCAGTACGGTCTGTACAATGGCTGCGCCGTCAAAGCGGCGGTCGTATCGAAGGACGAGCGGGAAAACGATCTTCGCGCCATCCTGAACCTTGGGCATACGATCGGTCACGCGCTGGAGGCGGTGGCCGGGTACAACGAGCTGCAGCATGGCGAAGCGATCTCCATCGGCATGGTCGGCGCGGCGATGCTGTCGGTGCGTATGGGCAATCCGGAAGAGATTCTTACGGTAACCGAACGCATTTTCAAGAAGTTCGGTCTTCCTACGCGCATTCCGGCGCACTTCGATACCGAGGCGATCATGCGTGCGATGATGCACGACAAAAAATTCAGCGAAGGCCGCATGGTTTATATTATTCCGACGGCCATCGGCAAAGTCGAAATTAACAAAAACGTATCCGCGGAATGGGTCAGAGAGATCGTGGATCGGTTAAAACGGGAGGACTGACGGATGTTCGTAAGAGGAATCCGCGGAGCAACGACCGTGGAGCACAACGAAGAGAATGACATTTTAACGGCAACAACAGAACTGCTCCATCAAATTATCGCGGAAAACGGGATCATTCCGGAGGAGATTGCCAGCGTATTCGTTACGGTGACGCCGGATTTGACGGCTACGTTTCCTGCGCGGGCCATCCGCCAGATGGCAGGCTGGGACTTGGTCCCGCTGATGTGCTCGCTCGAAATCCCGGTAGAGGGCGGATTGCCCCGCTGTATTCGTTTAATGGTGATGGTCAATACGGACAAACAGCAAAATGAAATCATTCATGTGTATCAAAGAGAAGCGATGCGGCTTCGTCCCGATTTGTCCAAATTGACAAAAGCATAATTGAGGTAGTATAGTTGATTACAACGAGTTAAGCAGATAAGAGTGAGTTGCAGTAACAGAGCAGAGTAGAGAGTTAGCCTAGTTCAGTTTGAGATGAGAAGAGAGAAGATTACCCGTTCGTGGAAAGAACCGTCAGGATGCGTTCGGCGCACTATCGGCAGGTTTATTTTTAACCTACCTTAGGGCTGTTTGACGTACTTTGGACATACTTTCCGTTGGGACGAATCCTTCATCCGCTGAATACCGCCTCTACGATGCGTAGAGGCTTTTTTACGTTTGCAGAGCCTAGTTATTTTTTGAGTTGAGAAGAGGAGAGATGACGATGCACACACCGTCAGCAAAGGAAGTCGTTCGGCTTGCCAGCCAGTATAACCTGATCCCCGTCGTCCGCCATCTGATGGCTGATACGGAGACGCCGATCCGCGTATTTCAACATTTTTACGAAGAGAAACGTGCCTTCTTGCTGGAAAGCGTGGAAGGCGGGATCAAGTGGGCGCGATATTCATTTATCGGAACCGACCCGTTTATGTTTATTCAGGCCAAAAACGGTGTGACTCGCATCGAAGGTCCGGAAGGAACGACAACCTCGAAGGAAAAGCCGGTGGATGTGCTCAAAGCGCATTTAAGCGCGTATACGAGCCCTTCGCTGCCGGATTTGCCCCGCTTTACGGGTGGAGCCGTCGGATTTTTCGGTTATGATCTGCTGCAGTATTACGAGAAGCTGCCGGCGCATCGGCAGGACGATCTGCAGATGAATGATTTGGACTTTATGTTTTGCGATCAAGTGATCGTGTTTGACCATTTTAAGCAGCAGCTGAAAGTGATCGCCAACGTGCATGTGCCTCCCCACGGAACGGAAGCGGAAATCATCGCCGCCTACGAAAAAACATGCGCCAAAATCGATGCGACCATTGAACGCCTGAAACGTCCGCTGCCGGCGCTCAAGATGAATCACCAGTCCATCCCGGATGACGTTGATTTGGGAGAAATCCGTTCGAACGTCACGAAGGAGCAGTTTCTGGCGAACGTCGATCAAGCGAAGGAATATATTCGGGCGGGCGATATTTTTCAAGTGGTTCTGTCCCAACGCTTCGAGATCGAAACGGACATTTCGCCGCTGCACGTGTACCGCATCCTAAGAACGATGAATCCGTCGCCTTACATGTACTGCCTCAAAATGGATGAGGAGGTCATCGTCGGGACGTCCCCCGAGCTGCTCGTCCGCGTTGAAGACGAGAAGGTGGAGACCCGGCCGATCGCCGGTACCCGTCCCCGCGGGCGGACGACCGAAGAAGACCTGGCACTCGAACAGGAGCTGCTGGCCGACGAGAAAGAGCGCGCCGAGCACTTGATGCTCGTTGATCTCGGACGCAACGACCTCGGGCGCGTCTCCGAATTCGGTACCGTCCAATGCGATACGTTCATGCAAATCGAGCGGTACTCTCATGTCATGCATATCGTATCCAACGTTTCCGGCAAGCTGGCGAAGGACAAAGATTTCTTCGACGCTTTCATTTCGTGTCTGCCCGCCGGTACCGTCTCGGGCGCTCCGAAGCTCAGAGCGATGGAAATCATCGCCGAGCTGGAGAACGAGGCGCGCGGTCCTTACGCCGGTGCCATCGGTTACTTCGGCTTCTCGGGCAACCTCGATACGTGCATTACGATCCGCACCATCGTATTCAAGAATGGCAAAGCTTATGTCCAAGCAGGCGCTGGGATCGTCTGGGATTCCGTTCCGGAGAACGAGTACCAGGAGACGATCAACAAAGCCAAGGGCATGCTGAAATCGATCCGCATGGCGGAAGCCGTTTTTGCATCGAAACCGCCGGAGTATGCATTGATCAATCACGATTATTATCAGTAATAAAATCGGGATAAAGGGGAGGCACGGACAATGGAGCAAACGACGTTGACGGTTCAACAGGCGATTGGGAAAATTATCGGACTGCAGCATTTGACGCGGTCCGAGGCGCGCGATGTGATGTCCGACATCATGGAAGGCGGGGCGACGCCTTCGCAGATCGGAGCTTTGCTTACGGGACTCCGCATAAAAGGGGAAACGATCGAGGAAATTGCCGGCTTTGCCGAGACGATGCGAATGAAAGCAAGCCGGGTCAGCACCAGACAGACAAATCTGCTTGATACGTGCGGCACCGGAGGCGATGGCGCAGACACGTTCAACATTTCGACGACAGCGGCCATCGTAGCGGCGGCGGGCGGTATCCGCGTGGCGAAGCATGGGAACCGGGCCATGTCCAGCAAAAGCGGCAGCGCCGACGTGCTCGAAGCGCTTGGCGTTAATATTCAATTGAATCAGCAGCAGGCGGCGCGCTGCTTGGAACAGGTCGGAATCTGCTTCATGTTTGCGCAGCTGTATCATCAGTCGATGCGGCACGTTGCCGCCCCGCGCAGGGAGCTCGGCGTCCGCACCGTGTTTAACCTGCTGGGCCCGCTCACGAACCCGGCCGGAGCCGATCGCCAGGTGCTCGGCATCTTCGACCGCGGCAAAACGGAAACGATCGCCCATGTCATGCAGGCGCTCGGCGTAAAGCGTGCGCTCATTGTCGCCAGCCTCGATGGGCTGGACGAAATCAGCATCTCTGCGGGCACGCAGGTGACCGAGCTGAAGGACGGGGACATTCGTACTTTTGAAATCACGCCGGATGAGTTGGGACTTCACACATACAGCATCAAGGATGTCATCGGAGGAGACGCCCATGTGAACGCGGGCATTATTCGCCGGATTTTCGCCGGCGAGACCGGCGCTTGCCGCGACATCGTGCTGGCCAATGCCGGAGCGTGCTTCTACGTTACCGGAATGGCCGGAACGCTGCAGGAAGGCGTGAAGCTTGCCGCATCGGTTATCGATTCGGGCCGGGCCCAAGCGAAGCTGGAGCAATTAGTCCAATGTACGGGAGAAGAGAGCTATGTTTCTTGATCGCATTGTTGCCACCAAACGGCAGGAAGTGGCGTCGCTTAAAGAGCAGATTACCATCGCCGAAATGGAAAAAACGATCGCCGGACTGGCGCCGTGCCTCGGGTTCGAGCGCGCGCTCAGCGCAGGACGGAAGCGTCCGATGGGACTGATCGCGGAGGTGAAGAAGGCTTCGCCTTCCAAAGGCTTGATCCGGGAAGATTTCGAGCCTGTCCGGTTGGCGAAGGCTTACGAGGACGCCGGGGCGGATTGCCTTTCGGTGCTGACCGACGTTCCGTATTTTCAAGGCTCGAACGATTATTTGAGCCGGGTAAGGCAGGCTGTCGGCGTGCCGCTTCTGCGCAAAGATTTTACGATCGACCCGCATCAAATCTATGAGGCGCGCTGCATCGGTGCCGACGCGATTCTGCTGATTGCCGCCATCCTGACGACCGAGCAGATGCGGCAATTCCAGTCCATCGCTCGAAGCATCGGTCTTGATGTGCTGATTGAAGTGCATGATCAGGAGGAGCTGACTCGAGTGCTGGAGCTTAACCCGACGATGATCGGCATCAACAACCGCAATCTCCAAACGTTCGTGACCGATCTTCACACGACGGAACAGCTTGTGGACTCCATCCCGAAAGGGACGACCGTCGTCAGCGAAAGCGGCATCTCGAAGCCGGAGGAGATCGAATGGCTACGTTCGGTCGGAGCTCATGCGGTGCTTGTCGGAGAGCATTTCATGCGCCAGCCGGACGTTTCCGAAGCCGTCCATACCTTGATGGGCACTTACTCCGAAGCGGGTGCCGGTAAGGAGTGAGCAGTAGATGACAGCGCGGGTGAGCGTAAAAATATGCGGTCTGCGGACGGTTGAAATGGCGGAGCAGGTTGCCGGTCTTCCTGTGGACTACGTCGGCTTCGTCTTTGCGCCGAGCAAGCGGCAGGTGACGCCGCAGCAGGCAGGCGAGATGATCCGCAGCATGAAGTCGGCCGCCGGGACGCCGACGCCTGCCGCCGTCGGCGTCTTCGTTAATCCGACGATGGAAGAGCTGGAGGCGGTGCTGCAGGAGGCGGCGCTGGACGTCGTACAGCTTCACGGGGAAGAGAGCGCCGAGTTTTGTCGCGCCGTGAAGCAGGCTTTTCCGGATACGCGCGTATTTAAGGTGTTTACCGTCAAAGCCGGAGAAACGACGGCTGGGAATGAGTCCCAAGGCATAAGCAGGTTGGAACCGTACCGTCATGCCGTAGACGGCATGCTGCTGGATACGCACGATCCGGTTTACGGCGGGGGCTCGGGCAAAACGTTTGCTTGGGATACGATTCCGCCTTATCTCGCCTGGTGCCGGGAGGCCGGCATTCCGCTGCTCGTGGCCGGAGGGCTGCAGCCGGATAATGTGCGGGACCTGCTCGATGCGTATATGCCCGATGGCGTAGATGTGTCCAGCGGCGTTGAAACGGAAGGCGTCAAAGATATCGTGAAAATTAAAAAATTCGTCGAGAGGGTGCAGACCATTGTATAACGGACCGGATATTCACGGCCGATTCGGCAAGTTCGGCGGGCGTTACGTGCCGGAAACGCTGATGAACGCTTTGATCGAGCTGGAAGAATCGTTTAAAAAATATGCCAAAGACGCTCGTTTTCAGGAGGAGCTGAACTACTGGCTGCACCGTTATTCGGGTCGTCCGACTTCCTTATATTACGCAGGAAGACTGACCGAGCAATTGGGCGGCGCCAAAATCTATTTGAAACGCGAAGATTTAAACCATACGGGCGCCCACAAAATCAACAACGCGCTCGGCCAAGGGCTGCTTGCGAAGTGGATGGGCAAAACGAAAATTATCGCCGAAACCGGCGCCGGCCAGCATGGCGTTGCTACTGCAACGGTCGCCGCGCTGCTCGGCTTTGAGTGCAAGGTGTTCATGGGCGAGGAGGATATGAAGCGGCAGCAGCTTAACGTGTTCCGGATGAACCTGCTCGGCACGGAAGTGGTTCCGGTGCTTTCCGGTACCCGGACGCTGAAGGACGCCTGCAATGAGACGCTGCGTTATTGGGTGAGCCACGTGGACGATACGTTCTATATCCTTGGTTCGGCTACAGGACCGCATCCGTATCCGATGATGGTGCGGGACTTCCAGCGCATTATCGGCGACGAATCCCGCAAGCAAATTCTCGAGCTGGAAGGGCGGCTGCCGGATGCGGTTATCGCAGCCGTAGGCGGGGGCAGCAACGCGATCGGGATGTTCTATCCGTTCGTGCAGGACGAGAACGTGCGTTTGATCGGTGTCGAGGCCGCCGGACGAGGCGTCGATACGGATAAGCATGCCGCGACGATGACGAAAGGCAGCCAAGGGGTGTTCCAGGGCTCGTACAGCTACTTGCTGCAAGACGAATTCGGCCAAGTGCAGGAAGCGCACTCGATATCCGCAGGTCTTGACTATCCGGGCGTTGGGCCGGAGCATGCTCATTTGAAAGATACCGGCCGGGCGGAATACGTCCCGATTACGGATAAAGAAGCGCTGGACGCATTACAGCTGCTGAGCCGCAAGGAAGGGATCATCCCGGCGCTCGAAAGCGCGCACGCCATCGCCGAGACGATCAAGCGGGCGCCTGCGATGAGCAAAGACGAAATCATTGTTGTCAGTCTCTCCGGACGCGGCGACAAGGACGTGGAAGCGATCATGAATTATTTGGGAGGAACTGCCGATGAATCGCATTGACCGGAAATTTGCCGAGCTGCGTGAGCAAAAACAGCCGGCTTTCATCCCGTTTTTGACGATCGGAGACCCGGACGTGCGGACCTCGGTCGATATCATGAAAGAGCTTGAGAAAGCCGGAGCGGCGATGATCGAACTGGGGGTTCCGTATTCGGACCCGCTGGCGGACGGACCGGTCATTCAACGCTCGTCCATGCGCGCGCTCAAAGCGAACCGCATCTCGATTCTCGATTGCATCGGAGCGGCCCGCGAGGCGCGCAGCGAAGGCTGCGAAATCCCGTTTATTTTATTTACTTATTATAATCCTGTACTGCAAACGGGACTTGACCGAATTTTCAAGCTTCTGCAAGAAAATGGAATCGATGGACTTATTATTCCCGATCTGCCGATGGAGGAAGATGAAGAGGTACGAGCGCTGGCGCAGCAGCACGGCCTTCATCTCATCCCGCTTGTCGCCCCGACATCCAAAGAACGCGTGCAGCGAATCGCGTCGCGCGCCAGCGGCTTCGTTTACTGCGTATCGTCGCTCGGCGTTACGGGGACGCGGACCGAGTTCCACAGCGGCATCGACGAATTTTTGACCACCGTTAAATCGTCGACCGATCTGCCGATCGCCATCGGCTTCGGCATCTCTACGCCGGAGCAATTTGCGCGATTCGCCGGGACGTGCGATGGGATCGTTGTCGGCAGCGCGTTGGTGCGTACGGTGGAAGAAACGCTGCCGCTCCTCACGAATGAGTCGACAAAATCGCAGGGGCTCTCGAAAATTCATGAATTTGTTCGACAACTGATTGGATAAGAGGAACAGCCTCGCTAAATTGACGAATTTAGCGAGGCTGTTTAGAATTTTTCGTTGTTCGCTCACGAGCAGAGGCCGTGGCGGGGCGTTCTACCCTAGTTTTGGGGATTTCCCTATCGGCAATGGCATCCAGTTTTCCGGAAACACTTCCGGAACCCGTATACATCACTTTGGAAGACACAGCAAGGAATTCCGGCCTATTGTGTAAATAAATGGGTTACTAGATAGCAATAAATATAACGCTTAACATTTTCTTAGACTTATGCGAAAATTAATGGGGAAATGATTCCGGTATTGGAGCTATTAATTCATGTGACGAGGTGACCTTTGTCGTGCAGCCTAAACAGAATATCGTTCATCTCCCGGTCTACCAGCCGGGAAAACCGATTGATGAAGTCAAGCGCGAGCTTGGTCTGACGGAAGTGATCAAGCTTGCTTCCAATGAAAATCCTTTCGGGTGCTCACCCAAAGCGAAAGAAGCGATTGCCGCGATGCTGGACCAAGTCAGCATCTATCCCGACGGCGGCGCCGTTGAGCTGACGAATGCCGTTGCCGGCAAGCTGGGGGTACAGCCGAATCAAATTATTTTCGGACTCGGGTCGGATGAAGTGATCTTGATGATCGCCCGCGCATTCCTGACCCCGGAAGACGAGACCATTACTGCCTATCCAACGTTTCCGCAGTACAAGCACAACGCCGAGGTCGAAGGGGCCAAGGTGATCGAGGTACCCGTGGATGCGAACGGGAAGCACGATCTGCAAGCGATGCTGGGCAAAGTAAATTCCCGGACGAAGATTGTTTGGGTCTGCAACCCGAACAATCCGACAGGCACGATGCTAAGCGAAGCGGAAATTACGGCGTTCCTGGAGGCCGTGCCGAAGAACGTTATGGTCGTGCTGGACGAAGCTTACGCGGAATACAACGTGAGCGGGCAATATCCAGACAGCGTCAAGCTGTTGGAGAAGCACAATAATGTCGTCGTGCTGCGCACGTTTTCCAAAATCTACGGCTTGGCGTCTTTGCGCATCGGTTACGGCGTAGGCCATCCCGATGTCGTCCGCTCGATCAACCAAGTGCGCGAGCCGTTCAATACGACGAGCTTTGCCCAAAAAGCGGCGCTGGCGGCGGTAAACGACGATGCGTTCATCGAGTCCTGCCGCGAGGCGAACGCGAATGGAATTCGTAAGCTGACAGCGAAATTCGCCGAGTTGGGACTGCCGTACTTTGATGCCCACGGCAACTTCATTATGGTGGACGTGAAGCGGGACGGAAACGCGGTATTCCAGGGACTGCTGCGCAAAGGAATTATCATCCGCCACGATCCGAGCTGGGGCTACCCGACCATGATCCGGGTAACGGTTGGCAGCGAAGAGCAGAATAACAAATTCCTTGGGGCGCTGGAGCAAGTATTAAGCGAAGTGGCTGTCTCATGACAAAGATCGCCATATTCGGTGTCGGATTGATCGGCGGCTCGTTAGCCTTATGCTTTAAGGGGAAGCCAGGTTTGACGGTCGTCGGCCATTCCAATAACCCGAAGTCCGTCGAGAAATATTTGAAGCGCGAAGTCGTGGATCATGCGACGACTTCGATTGAGGAAGCAGCGGCGGACGCAGATTTTATTTTTTTATGCGTCCCAGTCGGCAATCTTGAGGAGTATTTGCACAAATTGTCCGCGCTCCCGCTGAAACCGGGCTGCATCATTACCGATGTAGGCAGCACGAAAGCGAGCG
This sequence comes from Paenibacillus tyrphae, assembly GCF_000722545.1. Classification (GTDB taxonomy): domain Bacteria; phylum Bacillota; class Bacilli; order Paenibacillales; family NBRC-103111; genus Paenibacillus_G; species Paenibacillus_G tyrfis. The sequence continues at coordinate 215,750 of NZ_JNVM01000008.1, read as the reverse complement.
TAACTGACTGCGCTTCGCGCCTTCAGCTGCCGGGCGTCCATTTTATCGGAGGCCATCCGATGGCGGGCAAGGAAAAATCGGGCGTGGAGGCGGCGAGCTCCAGATTGTTTGAGAATGCCTTTTACGTGCTGACGCCGGATGCCGGAACGCCGAAGGACGCTTACGACCGGCTTGCGGAGCTGCTTCAGCATACCCGGGCGCATGTGGTGAAGGTAGACCCGGTGCTCCATGACGAGATCGTGGGCGCAATCAGTCACCTTCCGCATATTATTGCCGTGGCGCTCGTGAACCAAATCGCTCGTTATAACGAAACGAACGAGCTGTATCAGAATTTGGCGGCCGGCGGCTTCCGCGACATTACGCGGATTGCTTCCAGCGATCCGGTCATCTGGCGGGACATTCTGATCAACAACCGGGAAGTGGTTTTGAAGCTGCTTCGGGATTGGAATGACGAAATTGCCGGGTTTATCGGTCGGTTGGAGGCGGAGGACGGCCCTGGCATCGAACGCGAGTTTCAGAAAGCCAATCAGTTCCGCAGCGGATTACCGGAGCGGCGCAAGGGCGTCATTCATTCGTTCTACGATATTTATGTGGACGTGCCCGACCATCCGGGGATCATCGGGCAGATTACGACGCTGCTCGGCAGCCACCGCATCAACCTCAGCAATATTCAGATCATCGAAAGCCGGGAAGATGTCCCCGGTGTTTTGCGCTTGTCGTTCCGAGAGGAAGGACAAATGGACAAAGCACTTGAATTGCTTAAAAAAGACTACGCGGTTCACGTGTAGTCTTTTTTTCTAAAAAAGTCGAAACCGTTTTCAAAAAAACCATTGACATTTTGTAAACGTATACATATAATAAAAGTACAGTATGGTTTCTCTCCACTCCTATCCGAATAATGGCACACTGTGCAACCGCCTGAATTTCAGGCGGTCTTTTTTTTGCCGGTATGCATATACAGAAAATGGGTTCATAAAGAAGTAAAAGTGCACACCTGTTTTTGGAAAAAGTTATGAATCTTGTCGGAAAAGCAGGATTTTTGGCTAGTTACCTCGAATCTTATATGATCGTCCCCAATTCTAAAAAAAATTTTAAAATCGACCGCAACTTTTTTACTCCCCCAACAGTACAACAAAGTAGCATCGCTGGGAGTAAGCAGGAATCACAAGGAGGGTCGCACTCGCATGACCGATTCCCAGTTGATCAGAGAAATCAAGGACGGCAACGTCCAACTATACGATGAATTAATGCGCCGCTACGAACGTAAAATACTGGCATTCATCTTTCATATGCTGAAAAGCGCACAAATGGAATCGCTGGCGGAGGACTTGTGCAACGAGACCTTTTACAAGGCTTACCGCAGCCTGCATTCGTTCCGAGAGGTAGAGGCGACCTTCTCCACTTGGCTCTATACCATTGCGCGCAATACGGTTCTTAGCGAGCTGCGTAAACATAAGAACACCCAGGTTTCGTTGGAGCAAAGCGGATACACGCCTCAAACCGCAGTGGAAACATTGCCGGAACAAACGGTGCTTCGCAACGAAAAGGTGACTATGGTTCGCGATGCGATCAATAATTTGCCTGAGAAGCAGCGTTCCGCGCTTATATTGCGAGAGTATGACCAGCTTGACTATCAAGAGATTGCGAATATCCTCGGACAAACGGTGAGTTCGGTCAAGTCTTTGTTGTTCAGAGCAAGGGCCAGTGTAAAGCTTCAACTGGAGCCATACTTTCTTGAACCGATCTTTGAGGAGTATGAGGAGATGAATCGACGATGAAATGCGATGACGTTTACGATTTTTTCGGCGTATACTGGGATCTGCCGGAAGGTGATCCGAACCGGCTGGCGGTGGATGAGCATATCAAAAATTGCCCCGCATGCGCTGAAGAATTTCAAATATGGCAGGAGAGCACGGAATTAATCCGCACGGCCGGGGTGGAAACGACGTTCGATAGCGGCGAGGTTTCCGTATCTTCCAGTGTAATGAAGCGAATCTATGCGGATGAGTCGTGGCGCACTCCCGTCGGCGACCGTCTGTATCAGTTCTCTTATAAGCTGCGGCGGAACCTGACTGCGGTGATCGCTTGCTTTATTGCGTTGTTTATGGTCACCTTTTACTTTTCGTTTATGAACGACGGCCGGTACGAAGCCGGATCTCCGCACGAATCCGCGGTTTTCGGGCGGATGAACGATCCCGTCGTTGCCGTTGCCGGGAAATCGGATTCGATGAACGTGCATGCGATGCCTACGGCTGTAGCAAGCCTGCGCGGGTTCAGCGATCCGTTCATGTACCAAGTCGGACCGATTCGTACGATCAACGATTATATGCTTTTCGTTTCGTTATTCGGATTGACCGGTACGCTCCTGATCATGAATTGGTTTTCGCGCACGCGTCAGTAACGAGAAGGCCCCGTTTCCGGGGCTTTTATCTTTTGCATCAGACAGAAAAGGAGAGTCGGCGAACGAATGTTAACGCTGGGGTTTATACGTCACGGGACAACGGAATGGAATTTGGCGGGACGCATGCAGGGGCAGATGGACACGCCCTTGGCTGAAGTAGGCCGGGTACAGGCCGAATTGCTGGCAAAGCGGCTTGCGGGAGAGGCATGGGACGGCATCATCGCCAGCGACCTGCTTCGGGCTAAGGAAACGGCTCTTACGATATCCCGCCTTACCGGAGCTCCGCTTCTTGGATTGGATGCCAGACTGAGGGAGCGTGCGTTCGGCGAGCTGGAAGGAACCACACTGCAGGAACGCATTGACCGCTGGGGCGAGGGGTGGAGAGACCTGGATCTCGGCGTGGAGAGCGATGAGAAGCTGCTGGCGCGCTGGGCGTCCTTTCTCGTCGATGTGGACCGCGAGCATCAGGGCAAACGAATCTTGCTGGTCAGCCATGGCGGATACATCGCACCGGTGCTGGCTCAGTTCATCGGAAAAAAGATTGAAGAGCATCTGAGCAATACGTCGCTCACGATCATGGAGCGGACGCCGGACGGCTGGCATTGCCGTCTGCTGAACTGTACTGTTCATCTTGCTGAGCTTGGGCAAGGGGCTTGACGGGTATCATATTTAGCCGAAATGAAGCGGCTTTGCACACATTTCTATTTTTAGAAGTGCGTGCAAAGCCGCTTTTTTTATATGGGATGAAAATAAACTTTTAAACGACCGCGTTTAAATCTAGAACATTTTCCCATACTGGGTACTAAGAAAGCCTTGGAGGGAAGTTCTGGAGGGACGAACGGATGAATTTAGCCGACATGTTAAGCTATGCCGACATTCACCAGTTGAGCCGTATTGCAGGTACTTATAACTGCGAGTGCAATGGGCATTCGAAGAACGAGCTGATTCAATCGATTTTGTCAACCGTAGGACGAAGGGACATTTTCGACAGTCAGATCGGCGCGTTGTCCACCCAGGATATCCGGTTTCTTAACTCGCTGCTGTTCGACCAGCGGGGATCGTTCAGTCTGGAGGAGTTGGTCGCCCGAGCACAGCAAAGCCGGTTCGAGAAAGAAGAAACGGATGTGGCTTGGAATCCGCGCGATACGATTACCCGTTTCAAACAGCTGGGCTGGCTGTTTAACGGCCATTCGCAGCAGACGAAATATTTGTTTCAAGTGCCTGCGGATCTGAAGCGCCGGTTTGTTACCGCCCTGACCAAGCGATTCGAGCAGCAACTGGATGCTGCCGAAGAGCCTCCGGTCTACCGGGACGAGCAAAAGCTGATCCTGGACGATATCGCGAACTTTCTGCTCTTTCTCCGCGATCAGGAAGTCATGCTGACGAGCGATAACGCGATGTACAAAAGGAGTCTTCAGCAGGTGCTGGAACGGCTGGCCGTACGGGAGGAGCCGGTAGGGAAGACGGCTTGGCGTTTCGGCTACGGACGGATGTTCCGCGAATATCCGAACCGCTTCTCCTTCATCTACGACTATTGCTACTATAACGATCTCGTCACTGAGCATCATCAGGTGCTTGCGCTGACGGAACAAGGGCTGGCCCGGGTTAACGAAGGGGGGAAGGAAGACCCGGTTCAGGTGTACCGTTTCTGGTTAAGGCTTTATAAAGGCCCCGTTCCTCACCTGCAATCGATCGCTCAATGGTTGAACCGTTTGTGCAAAGGCTGGGTGACGTTCGATTCCGTGAAACGGACGCTCGTACCGCTGATCCGTCCATTTTATTACGATACGTCCGATTCCATCCTGGAGCAGCGTATCGTCCAAATGATGATGCATCTGGGACTGCTGCGGATCGGAGAAGAAGAACGGTACGGCCGTGTCATCCAGGTGACGAAGCTCGGCAGCAGTATTATCGAGGGCACCTATGTGCCGGATGAAGAGAATATTGTGCTGCCAATTGACAACCGGTAATCCCCTTGCTACAATCACTCCATTTAACCCGCCTGATCCGTCTCTTCAAGAACGGATGCTCAGGCTTCTAAAGGAGTGGCGATAATGATGCTTCACAGCTATAACGGCATTACCCCTACGGTTCATCCTACCGCTTTTCTCGCACCGGGCGTGCAGATCATTGGCGACGTGGAAATCGGCGAGGGCGCAACGATCTGGTACAATACGGTACTACGCGGCGACCTGGCCCCGATCCGAATCGGAAAAAGGAGCAACATTCAAGACGGATGCATCGGTCACGTCAATACGGACCAGCCGCTCATCATCGAAGATGAGGTTTCCGTCGGACATGGCGCGATTATTCACGGGTGTCGAGTAGGCAAAGGCACATTAATCGGCATGGGGGCGATTGTACTTAACGGCGCCGTGATCGGTGAATATGCTTTAATAGGAGCGGGTTCACTCGTGACCGAAAACAAAACGATCCCCCCGTTTACCCTGTCGCTCGGATCCCCGGCTAAAGTGGTGCGCGAGCTGAAGGAGTCGGACCTTGCACGAATGAAACGGACAATGGAAAGCTACTGCTTAAAGGGCGAGGAATATCGGAAGGAACGGACGTAAGGGAATGCTGGAATGAATCGAAATAATCATGACCCGGTTTGGAGGTAGGTTCTCATGGGCAAAATGAATGTGACGAACGAAATGATGCTGAGTTTGTTTGCTGAAATGTTGCTTGATGAAGCGCTGCGTAACTACAAAGAGCAGGTTCTATATAAAGAGATCGATCAAGCTCTGGCCAAGGGAGACGAACAATCCTTCATTGCCCTAACGACCGAACTCAATACGCTGCGCTCTCTGGGGAAATGACGATTTCAAGGCAGTCCGGAACACAAACGTGTCATTTTTGCGAAAAGACATATGAAGCTCGTTCATATGTCTTTTTTCTATGTTAAAGTAAAGATTAGGAAAGAAGGTGATACATATGAAATTCAGCGAAATTCAAGAAACGCAGTGGGAGGAGCTTCGTCCTTACTTGGACACGTGCCTGCTGCCGGTAACCGGACTCCGGGGAACGGAAGCGCCGTGGCAGGCGGCAAACGAGCTCGAGCGGCTGCGGGACGCGCTCGATTTATTAGAGATTCCGTTTAAAGGCCGGACCGTTACCTACCCGGCCATTCACTTCATTCCGTCGGGCTCGTTAGAGACGTTCCTTGGAGAAACCTGTCTCAGACTGAAGGAAGCCGGTTTCCGGTATGTGGTGATCGTGACGGCCAAATCGGAGGAAGAGCTTGTTCTAAACCCGGAAGAGCTGGGAGGAAAAGCGGATCTTTTGCTTCGATTTACACCGGATGAGCTGCGCCAATCCGCCTCGGACGCGAAGAGACGGGCTGCCGAAGAGGTAACGGCTTTGTGGGCCGGAAGGTAAACGTTGTGAAGCATGTATGATCTGTGGGAACTATGCAAATTCTATGCAAGAGCCCTCGTTTTCAGGGTGTTCCGGCAGTTGTGACAATTTCGTTAACACTGTGATCAGCGGCCAGAATTACACGCCGGAATGGCCTGTCTGCATTCTTGACGCACCCAGAGACGTAAGCTATTATTAGTTATGTCCTAGTATCTGGTGTAAAGTTATGTCGAACGACTGATATATGTTGCAAAAGGGGGTAGAACGAAAATGAACGATCACTCGAATCAAGAGTCGCAGCATCACGGTGAGAAGCCGGTGGCGCGTCGTGAAATGTCCAGACGCCAGTTTCTTAACTACACCCTTGGCGGAGCTGGAGCTTTCATGGGTGCCGGGATGCTGGTTCCGATGATTCGGTTTGCGGTGGATCCGGTTCTTCAGCCTAAAGCTCAGGCTCAATGGGTTAAGGTTGTAGAAGAATCGAAGGTAACGAACGAGCCGAAATCCTTTAAATTTAAAGTACATCAAGTAGACGGCTGGTACGAAAGCGAACCGGAGCTTGAGGCGTGGATTTCCAAAGGGAAGGACGGCAAAGTCTTCGCGCTCAATCCGACGTGTAAGCACCTTGGCTGTACGGTCAACTGGAACGGCAGCCCGGAGTATAAGGACCAATATTACTGTCCTTGCCACGGCGCCCACTATACCGCGGACGGCAAAAACTTGGCCGTCGCACCGCTGCCGCTCGACGAATACCAAGTGAAGATCGAACAGGGCTTTGTGTACCTGGGCCAGCTCGGTCCGAACAAACGGGTGTAATAAGGAGGCGTAACATCAGATGTTTAAAAGTGTCTATAACTGGATTGATGAACGTCTGGATATCACGCCGATGTGGAGGGACGTAGCGGACCATGAGGTACCGGAGCACGTAAACCCGGCGCACCACTTCTCCGCATTCGTCTATTGCTTTGGCGGGTTGACATTCTTTATCACAGTTATACAAATCTTGTCCGGTATGTTTCTTACCATGTATTACGTGCCGGATATTATCAATGCCTATGCGAGCGTCGATTACCTGCAGCATAAAGTGGCTTTTGGCGTTATTGTCCGCGGCATGCATCACTGGGGAGCCAGCTTAGTTATCGTGATGATGTTCTTACATACGCTCCGCGTTTTCTTTACGGGTTCTTACAAGGCGCCTCGCGAGATGAACTGGGTTGTAGGTATGCTCATCTTCTTCGTCATGTTGGGACTCGGTTTGACGGGTTACCTGTTGCCTTGGGATAACAAATCCTATTTCGCAACAAGCGTTACGCTCAAGATCGTTGAGTCGGCGCCGTTCATCGGTCCGTATGCCAAGACGCTTCTGCAGGGCGGCGAGATCGTAGGCGCTCAGACGCTGACCAGATTCTTTGCTCTGCACGTGTTCTTCCTGCCGGGAGCTTTGCTTGCCCTGCTCGCCGGACACTTCTTCATGATCCGCAAGCAAGGGATTTCCGGTCCGCTGTAAGAACCGGTGAGGCCTGCTGAGCCGGTATTCATGAGAAAATGAGAAGGAGGGCGAATCGTGGCTCACGGTCATAAAACTGATGAAAAAATCGTTTACGTCGGGGATTCGCGCGTACGTGCCAAGTCATCACGGATGATTCCCCAAGATTATTCCGCTTATCCCGGAAAATCGGAAGTATTTATTCCGAACTTTCTATTAAAAGAATGGATGGTCGGCGTTGTCGTTCTGGTCGGGATTCTGACTTTGGTTATGTCCGAAGCGGCTCCGCTCGGTTATCCTGCTGATCCGACGAACACGCAATTTATCCCGATGCCGGACTGGTACTTCTTGTTTATGTACCAGCTGCTGAAATACCCGTACACTTCGAACCATTTTGTGGTTCTTGGTACGGTTGGCGTTCCAGGTATCCTCTTCGGCGGGCTGTTGCTGGCGCCGTTCTTGGACACAGGAAAAGAAAGACGTTTTTATAAACGTCCAATCGCTTCCGCTCTGATGTTCTTGAGCTTGACTGCGGTTACATATCTGACGTATACGTCCTGGCATCACTACCAGCTGGAGCTGAAAGAGAAGAACGTTATTCCCGAGCATATCAAGCGGGAAGAGGAAATGCACGCCAACAAGGGGAAAGCTGGCGGAGAAGGCGGTGGCGGAGCCAAGAAACCGGCTGCGCAAGCTGCGGCAATCGTCGCTCCGGATGACCCGGCGGCAGCGATTTACCAAAAATCCACTTGTCTTTCTTGCCACGGCGGCGAACTAAAAGGAATGCCTTCCGCCAAAATTCCGGCGCTTCGCGGAGTCGGCGACAAGCATTCGAAGGATGAGATTCTCGGCATCATCAAGAAAGGCCAAGGCAGCATGCCGGCCCAATATGATGCGAACATCTCAAAAGGTTTGACGGAAGCTGACATCGACAAGCTGGCCGATTGGCTCTCCAAGCAAAAAGCAAGCAAATAAACCAACCGAACCTGACCGTTAAGCGCGGTCAGGTTTTTTTAAGATCATGGAAGCTAAGGTTCGGCGGGGTTAAACACATAAGGAGCTGGAGGGAACCGTTTTGTTGGGAAGGAGCTTGTCGTACTGGTTTTCGCGCGAATTTTTGAGCAGCCGGTTCATGCTGTGGAGTTTGTTCTGGATTAATCTGCTTGGGACGATATACGGCTATATATGGTACGGCAATCAGTTGGTCTATACGGCTGTTGAAATGTCACCGCTTTATTTGCCATTTGTGCCGGATAGCCCTACCGCCAGTTTGTTTTTTACTTGGGCGGTAGCCTATTGGCTTCTTGACCATTATCGATCGCCGGCCGGCGCTTTGAATCCAACAAAGAAAAGCGGCTGGAGAAGCTTTGTTGAAGCGTTCGCTGTCGTGACTTCGTTTAAATATGGAATTTGGGCCGTTACGATCATATTTGCCGGCGCTTATAAGGGAGATACTCTGGTGTGGCAGGATTGGATGCTGGTGTTCTCCCATCTTGGCATGGCGGCTGAAGCGCTTTTGTACTTTCGCTTGTACCGATACCGTTGGCTATCTGTCATTCTTGTCGCCTGCTGGGTACTGCTGAATGATGCGATGGATTACGGCCAGGGTGTTTATCCATGGCTGCCGAAAGTTCTGGAGGACAATTTATCTGAAATTGCCACGTTTACTTTGGCTTTGAGTGTCTTTAGCGTCGCTATAGCTCTGATGTTGTGGCTCGTTAGAGAGCTTCGGCCGGCAAGAACCTCGTCCAAATAGTCGGTCTAATCGGCACTTTCTCTCCATAGGATGAACTTAGGAGGGGATGTCCCAATGGCCGGAGAGGTTCGAAGATGGTATAGGTTCGGAGTTTGGCTGGCCCTGTCCGTCAGTTTAATGCTGGTTGCAACAGGGTGCGGGGAGGGGAACAGCTCAAAAGAAACGTCGGCGTCCAAGCCCTCGGCGGAGCAGGTGCAGAAGACAGAGCTGCTGGGCCGGACGGCGGAAGAGCTGTACCAAAAAGCAAAGCAAGGACACGTTTCGGGAAGTCTGATGGCGCTTCAGCAGCTAAGCGATCAAATACCGAAAATACGCTTTGAAGGCCTCACGTCAATCGAAGGAATGAACGCGCTCACGAGAGCCGTTACGGATGCGAAACGGGTGTTCAACGCGGCAAGCTTCAAGCCGGAGGAAGGAGAGGTTGCAGCCGCAAAAATTCGTCTCGCAGCGGATGCGCTGACGCACCCTCATACTCCATTGTGGCTGCAGTACGACAAACTGCTCTCCGATGACGTGAACCTGCTTGAAAAGGCCGCTACCGATAAAAATAGAGCTGAGGTTCGAAAAGGGGCGGCATTGCTTGAGGAGCATATCGGCCTCATCCGTCCGAGCTTGCTTATCAGCCGCAATCCTACCGACGTCGAGAAGCTCGATTCGCTTGCAACTTTCATTAAGCTTCAAGCTCAAGGGGAAGGCGAGCTGTACCGCAACGTGCTCAATGCGGTTCCTCCGCTTCGCGGTCTGTTGGATAAACTATTTTTGAAACGGGAAACGACTGCCTATTTGCCTTACCCCGAGCAGCAGAACCCGATTCTATGGATTGTGACGCTTGGTTCCGTCATCCTGGCATCGCTCGGCTTTGCCGCTTGGCGGTTGTCCAAGAAAAACGGCGGCCTCGTTCCGGTCCGCCGTCCTGACCAAGAAAAGCCGGGAGCTGAATAAGGTTTAATTGGGCTTAAAGCCTTCACCGACAACGTCGTGAACCTCCGTAATAATGAGAAATGCGAGGGGATCGATGGAGCGGACGAGGTCTTTAAGCCTTTTCATTTCGCTCCGGGCTACGACGCAGTAGACGACATTTTTGGGCTGCTTGGAGTAGGCTCCGATCGCGGGGAACAAGGTCGCACCCCGGTCCAATTCCTTCGCAATGGCCGCGGAGACCGCATCCGCGTGATCGGTGATGATCATAAACGATTTGGCGGCGTACGCCCCTTCAATAAGAATGTCAATCATCTTCGAAGCGATGAAAACGGCGACAAAGGTATATAAGATTTTCTCTTTCGGAAGAAAAAAGAGCGAGGCTCCAATGACGACGACGTCCATGATTAAGATCACTTGCCCGATGCTCCAGCCCTTCAATTTATGGGCGACTCTTGCCAGGATGTCCGATCCGCCGGTCGTACCCCCGTACCTGAAAACGATGCCTAGACCGAGACCGAGCGTAAACCCGGCGTAGGCCGTTGCCAGGAAGAAATCGTGCTCCGTCCGGAACGGAACCAACCATCCCACCTGAATGAGCCGCTCCATGACCCAGAGAAAGAACGATACGGATAAAGTGCCCAGCACCGTATACCCCATCGACGCTTTGCCCAAAATGCGCCATCCCAAATAAAAAAGCGGGATATTCAGAACTAAAGTCGTCAAGGACGGCGGTAACCCGAAAATATAAGAGAGCAGCAGGGCAACCCCGGTCACTCCGCCTTCCATCAATTCATTGGAGATCACAAAATAATGAAGTCCGAACGCGTAAATCGCCGTTCCGAGTATGATGGGAACGATGTTTTTCAGATGTAGTTTTAGGGATTCCGACATAAATCCACCTCGATTCGAAAAGATGTTTATAGTAACATTCTCTTAGGTTATCGCGTTGCCCTTTTTTTCATGATAAAGTAAATAAAAAAGTTTTAAGAAGCAAAAAAAATTTGTCATTCCCCCTCACTTTGCGTTAACATGGTACTGATACGGTTGTCTCGTATAACCGTCAGTCATCTGAATATAAGGTGGGTGAACATCTCCCGGTATGTCCGAGAAAACGTTAAAGGACCTCCAAGGCGAGGTGCACGAATACATATCGCAGTTTAAAGAGGGGTATTTCAAGCCGCTGACGATGCTTGCCCGGATGTCGGAAGAGGTAGGGGAGCTGGCGCGGGAAGTCAATCATCGTTACGGAGAGAAGCCGAAGAAGGCAACCGAGGAGGAAAACTCCATCGAGCTTGAGCTTGGCGACATTTTGTTCATTACCATCTGCTTTGCGAATTCGCTAGGCATCGATTTGACGGAAGCGCATGATAAAGTCATGCACAAATTCCGGACGCGCGACGCGGACCGTTGGACGAAAATAAACACGGACGCTTGATCCTTTTCATATACTGTATCATCACCTTGTACTTCTCATGTCGGCTTGGAAGGTTGCTTCCGGCTTGGCTGAGGAAGGAGATGATATAATTGAAAGGCGAAGAGGCAATCAAGAAAGCGTACGAATCGATTCTTAATCACGATTTCGAACAGGCCATCGCCTGGTTTGAACGTGCGATTGCGACGAATCCCGAATGCGCGGCGTACCATTATAAGCTGTCCATTACGTACGCCCGCAGCGGCAAGCTGGATAAAGCGGCGGCACATGCAAGCCAAGCGGTAAGGCTTGAGCCGAAGGATGAACATTACACGTTCCATCTGCAGCACCTTCAGGCGCGGCAAATGACGCTTCAAGCAGAGAAGCTGTTCGAGGAGTCGGACGAACGGCTGTGGCTGGCGGTGTCGCTACTGCAGCAAGCGGTGATGCTCGATCCGCTTTCACAAGAAGCTTTTTTACTATTGGGTATCGCTTATTGCCGGCTTCGGGAGTTCGCTCCGGCCGTGCAGGCCATTCAGGAATTGCTCAAGCTGGATCCGCAGCATTCCATCGGCTTGCGACTGCTCGCGGACTATCGGCAAAAATGGAAGGAATATATGAGCGTCACCCTATAAGTGCCAATCATCGACACCTAAGCGGAAAGGACAATGAATTCATATGAAACCAATCATCAAAGTAGCGGTTGCCGGAGCGGGAGGCCGTATGGGGCGCGAGGTCGTCAAGCTGGTTTTGGGCGATCCGGAGCTAGAGCTGGCCGCTGCGGTTAACCGTTCCGCTGTAGGAACGGATGCAGGCAGGCTGGTCGGCCTGGATGCTTGCGGAATTGCGGTTACGAACGATTTGGAGCTTGCTCTTGCGGAAACGAAACCCGACGTGCTGGTAGATTTTACGGCTCCGCATTCGGCGGTCGCGCACACCCGTCTGGCTATAAAACATAAGGTTCGCCCCGTCATGGGGACGACCGGCTTTACACCGGAAGATATTGCCGAACTGGACAGGCAGTGCAAGGAGGCAGGGATCGGGGGATTAATCGCTCCGAACTTCTCGATCGGCGCTATTCTGATGATGAAATTCGCTGCCCAAGCTGCCAAACATTTTCCTCATCTGGAAATTATCGAGTATCATGGTGACCAGAAGCTGGACGCGCCTTCAGGCACTTCCGTGAAAACGGCGGAGCTGATCTCGGAAGCACGGCAGGAACTTCGCCAAGGCAATCCGAATGAAGAGGAGACGATCGAAGGCTCCCGTGGAGGATATTATAACGGATTCCGGATCCATAGCGTTCGGCTGCCGGGCATCTTCGCCCAGCAGGAGGTCGTATTCGGTGCTTTCGGACAAACCTTGAAAATCCGTCACGACTCGTATGACCGGGCCGGTTACATGCCTGGCGTTAAGGTAGCCGTTCAGAAAGTCATGGAATATGCCGGTATGGTTTACGGCTTCGAACATTTTATCGATTAAAAACGAAAGAGGACATGGGGCCGGGCCGAAGAGGACCGCTCGAGTGTCCTCGTTTTATAGGAGTTTAGAGAGGAGCTGCCATCCTATGGCATTGAAAATCGCACTTATCGCACACGACCGCAAGAAGGAAGAAATGGTAAATTTCGTTATGGCCTACGAGAATGTGTTTCAAGATCATACGTTGTATGCGACCGGAACGACTGGCACGCGCATTATGGAAAATACGAACCTGCAGGTGAACCGCTTTATGTCCGGTCCGCTCGGAGGGGACCAGCAAATCGGAGCATTGGTGGCGACCAATGAAATCGATTTGATTATCTTTTTGCGCGACCCGCTAATGGCGCAGCCGCACGAGCCCGATATTATCGCTTTGCTTCGTCTGTGTGACGTTCAAGGGATTCCTTGCGCCACCAATATCGCGACCGCGGAAATTTTGGTCAAAGCACTTGACCGGGGGGACTTCGCATGGCGGGAGCTGGTTCATAAGTACAAGCCGGGGATCGACCAATGAACGAGTCACTTGATCTGCTCATTTTCGGCGCTCACCCGGACGATGCGGAAATCGGTATGGGCGGTACGATTGCGAAGCATACGGCAGACGGACTTAAGGTCGGCATTTGCGATTTGACTTTGGCGGAAATGTCCTCGAACGGCACGGTCGAAACACGTCAGCAGGAGGCCAAGGCGGCATCGGAGGTGCTCGGTCTGGCGGTTCGCACCAATCTGCAGCTGCCGGACCGTGGGCTTTATCTGCTGCCGGAGTACGTGGAGCGCATTGTTCTGGAAATCCGCACATGGAAGCCGCGCATCGTATTCGCTCCGTATTGGGAGGACCGGCATCCGGACCATATCGCTTGCAGCAAGCTGGTGCAGGAAGCGCTGTTCAATGCCAAGCTGAGACGGTACTTGCCCGATCACCCGGCGCATACGGTAGAAGAAAGCTATTTTTATTTCATTAACGATGTGATAGAACCGGACGTGATGGTCGACGTGACCGCCCATTATGAGAGCAAGCGCTCTTCGCTCCTTGCGTACCGGAGCCAATTCGAAACTTCGGGCTCAGGTGCCGGGAACGACATCGTACGCACACCTCTGAACCAAGGCTATCTGGAACGGGTGGAGGCCCGAGACTCTCTGCTTGGGCAAAAACGGGCGGTTCGTTATGCGGAAGGCTTTATCAGCAAGCTGCCATATTTGACAGAACTGTTCTAAAAGTGTGACCAAATTCAGGAGCAAAAGGAGGCGGCTCGAAATATGAACCGGTTAAAAATCGGAATTACATGCTATCCCACGCTAGGGGGTTCGGGCGTCGTCGCCACCGAGCTCGGCAAGCTGCTTGCGGAAAAAGGGCACGAGGTTCATTTTATTACGCACAGCATGCCTTTTCGACTTGGAAAGTTCGACCGCAACATCTTCTATCACGAAGTCGAAGTCAACGACTACTACGTGTTTAAATATCCGCCTTACGATTTGTCTCTAGCCAGCAAGCTTGCACAGGTGGTGAAGCTGGAAGAGCTGGATTTGCTGCATGTCCACTACGCCATTCCGCACGCCGTTTGCGCCCTGCTTGCCAAGCAGATGGTCGGGCCTGAGCTGAAAGTGGTAACGACCTTGCATGGCACCGATATTACGGTTCTGGCGCAGGACGAATCGCTAAGCGATCTGATCCGGTATGCGATCAACCAAAGCGATGCGGTGACCGCCGTATCCCAGGACTTAATCCAGGAGACGCGGCAGTTGCTTGGCATCGAGAAGCCGATCGATTTGGCTTACAATTTCGTGGACAAACGGGTATATTATCCGCGTGAAGTCGCATCGCTCCGTAAGGAGTTTGCGCATCCCGACGAGAAGATTTTGATTCATATTTCCAATTTCCGTCCAGTCAAGCGGGTAACCGATGTCGTGGACATTTTCGACCGCGTGAGCAAAGAAGTGCCTTCCCGCCTGCTGTTCGTAGGCGAGGGCCCGGAGCTGTCCAAGGTACTTTGCAAGGTTAAGGAGCTCGGGCTATTGGATCGGGTGACGTTCTGCGGCAAGCAGGACGACGTCGCCCAGCTGTTGTCGTTAGCCGACCTGATGCTGCTTCCATCCGAGAAGGAAAGCTTCGGCTTGGTTGCGCTGGAAGCGATGGCCTGCGGCGTTCCGACGATCGCATCGAACGCCGGCGGCATTCCCGAATTGATTACCCATGGCGAGACCGGGTACTTGGCGGACATCGGCGATGTGGAGCAAATGGCGGCGTATGCGATCGCGCTGCTGAAGGACGAAAGCTTGTACAAAAAGACGGTGGACGCTTGTTTGTACCGTGCGCGCTATACGTTCTGCAACGATTTGATTACACGGCAGTATGAAGAGTTGTATTATCGGGTGCTTGGGCGGCCGATCCCGGATTCGATTCGGGAAAATCCGCTTAATTGCTGACAAAGGAAGCGGGATTACGTACATGAGCGATGCTTTAAAGCAGGGGGCCATGCAGATTGTCCGGCGCTTGTGCGAGGCGGGCTTCGAGGCTTATTTGGTCGGCGGATGCGTTCGGGACGAACAGCTCGGACGCCCCGTAAAGGATTATGATATTGCCACTTCCGCGCATCCCGATCAGGTGCAGAGGCTCTTCGAGCGCACTGTACCCACCGGATTGCAGCATGGGACGGTTACGGTCGTGGCCGATAAAAAGCCTTACGAAGTAACTACGTTTCGCCGGGAAGGCGGATACGAAGCGTTCCGCCGCCCGACCGAGGTGGAATATATCGACAGCTTGACCGAGGATTTGCAGCGGCGCGATTTCACGATGAATGCGATGGCTATCGATCAAAACGGTCGTCTGATCGATCCGTTCGATGGCATGAAGGATTTGGAACGCGGGGTACTTCGCTGCGTCGGTCAAGCGGAAGAACGGTTCGGGGAAGATGCGCTGCGAATGATGCGGTGCCTCCGTTTTGCGTCGGAATACGGCCTGATGGTTGAACAGGCGACTTGGGACGCTCTGAACTCCGGCATTTCGCTGCTGCGGCATATCGCCATGGAACGTATCCGGGCGGAGCTGGAGCGCATGCTTGGGGGCAGTGATCCGAACCGGGCCATGAGCTTGCTCTCGGGAAGCGGGGCGCTGCGTCACGCGAAGCAGGAGCTGCTGCTGTCCGGGCTAGGCAAGGAAACGGAGTGGCCGCCCCTCTCACGGTTAACGGAAATGGAGCATCGGCTTGCTTTTATCTACATTCGACTGGGAGCCGATCCGGCGGATGTTGAAGAGGATATGATCAAGCTAACCTTCTCCAGACAGCAGATGGAGACAGTCAAACGAATCGTTGCCGCGCACACCGTTCTTGTATCCGGATTGGATGAATCGGCGGAATGGGACGAAGAACCATACTTGAGACGAATATGGATCGCCGCCGCGCTCGACTACGGCGTTTCTGCACTCCGTACGCTAAGAGAGATTTACCTGCTGGAGGACGCCCCGATTCGGACGGACAACGTCAAATCTGGCAGCGCTGTGGATGTATGGAAAAGATTGGGCTCCGTATGGCTGGAGCAGATGCCCGTTTCTGCTCTTGGAGAGCTCGCTGTCGGAGGGAAGGAGCTTATGAGCCATCTGGGAGCCAAAGGCGGTCCGTGGACCGGCAGGCTGCTCCACCGATTGCTTGAAAGCGCTGCGCTCGGCGAACTCCGCAACGACAAAGAAACGCTGCTTGCAGCAGCCCGGGAGCATTACGATAAAATGCAGGAGAACGATGAATGATGATGGATCGACTGATCGGACTGTTCGAGCAATCGGACGGCAAATTTTTGTCTGGCGAGCAGTTGAGCGAGGAGCTTGGCGTCAGCCGGACGGCCGTTTGGAAGCAGATCGAGCGTTTGCGGCAGCAGGGATACCGCTTCGAAGCGGTGTCGCGCAAAGGCTACCGGCTGTTGTCCAAGCCGGACAGGCTGAATATGAGTCGCTTGCAATTGAAGCTGGAGACGGAACGGTTCGGCCGGTTCGTGAAATATTACGACCAAGTGGAGTCGACGCAAATCGTCGCGGCGCGTTGTGTTGCGGAAGGTGCGGAGGAAGGCACGCTTATTCTGACGGAAGAGCAAACTGCCGGGAAAGGCCGGATGGGACGCCAGTGGCATTCTCCGGTCGGAAAAGGCATCTGGATGAGCCTGATTTTGAAGCCGGCTTGGATTCCTTTGTTATTCACCCCTCAATTGACTTTGCTCGTTGCCGTCGCTTTATGCCGGGCCATCCGCAGCGCGACAGGGGTGGAGGCGGGGATCAAATGGCCTAACGATCTGCTTGTCGGCGGCAAGAAGGTCGCCGGCATTTTGCTCGAATCGAGCGCCGAGGATGAGCGTCTGCAGCACGTTATCGCCGGAGTCGGCATAAGCGTAAATCTGCAATCGGACGATTTTCCTCCGGAGCTGCGGGATACAGCCACCTCGCTAGCCATCGAAGCAGGTCGTCAGGTGGACCGAATCGAGGTGCTCAGCCGGTTTTTGCTGGAGTGGGAGCAGTTGCACGAGCTATACCGCAAGGAGGGCTTTGCCCCCATCAAGCTGTTGTGGGAAGCGTTGACTGTGTCGCTTCATCGGAATATCCGCTGCCGGACGCCACAAGGAGAGCTTGAAGGATTTGCCGAGGGGATTGATGAGCATGGCGCTCTACAGCTTCGCATAGCGGACGGAACGGTAAAAAAGTTGTATTCCGCCGATATCAGTTTTGGGTGACACAAGTTGAAAACTTTGGTATAATGTACGGTACGAAGACGGTATCCGCAAGGAGCTGTACTTCAACCGTATGTTTTTTTTTGCTTGAACAACTGAATAGCTTTACCCAAGCAATATGTCGGATTCTGCTCTGAGCCTAACCGGACCGAGACAGAAGGATCATATGAGAAGGACATGTGAACCTTTTAGCCTCTGTATGG
Source organism: Paenibacillus tyrphae (assembly GCF_000722545.1). Taxonomy (GTDB): domain Bacteria; phylum Bacillota; class Bacilli; order Paenibacillales; family NBRC-103111; genus Paenibacillus_G; species Paenibacillus_G tyrfis. The sequence goes on along the minus strand of NZ_JNVM01000008.1, from coordinate 198,029 downwards.
GCTGAAAGGTTTTTTTGCTCTTTGCAACAATCCGGCCGATTATCGCAATACTATCAGGAGGAAGCGCGGCAGAGGGGGTGCTCCCCCGAGCGTACGGAACCCTGAACCATTCCAACCCGGAAGGCAAGGTGTTAATCATGGACATGCGTAAACCGATAACGACGGCCAAACTGAGAAAAATGAAAGAAGACGGGATTCCGATCAGCGTGATGACGGCATACGATTACCCGACGGCCATGCTGGCGGAGGAAGCCGGCATCGATGTCATTCTTGTAGGGGATTCGCTGGGCAATGTCGTGCTCGGCTACGATTCGACGGTCCCTGTCACGCTGGACGATATGATCTACCACTCGCGTGCAGTGACGCGTGCAGTCCGGACCAGCTTTGTGGTGACGGATCTTCCGTTCAATACGTATCACGGCAGCATCGATGCATCGCTGCGGAATGCGGGACGGATTATGCAGGAAGGGCTGGCCAAAGCGGTGAAGATGGAGGGCGGAGCGGAGATTGCGCCAACGGTCGAAGCGCTCGTGCAAGCGGGCATTCCTGTGATGGCCCATCTCGGCCTGACCCCTCAGTCGATTCACCAGATCGGCGGTTATAAAATTCAGGGTAAAACGGCCGCTCAAGCGCAAAAATTGCTCGACGATGCCAAAGCCTTGGAACAGGCCGGAGCTTTCTCCATCGTGCTGGAGCTGGTAACCGACCAAGTGGCCGCACATTTGACGAGCAAGCTGTCTATTCCGACCATCGGTATTGGCGCCGGCAAAGATTGCGACGGGCAGGTGCTCGTATTTCATGATGCGCTCGGCTACGGATCGGACATTCATCCGAAGCGTTTTGTGAAGACCTACGGGAATGTCGGCGAGATGATCCGCAGCGGGCTTCACCAGTATGTGGACGACGTGAAGCAGCGCAGCTTCCCAGGAACGGAGCATTCGTTCCGTATGGACGACGAAGTGGCGGAGTCCTTGTATGGCGGTGGGATTCCGGTATCAGCACATAGAGAATAAGAAACGGAGCTTCGATTACCGATGCAGATTGTTCATCAGATTGAATCATTACGACAGTTGATTAAAGCAAAACGGGCTGCCAATCCGGCCGTACGCATCGGCTTCGTGCCGACGATGGGTTTCCTGCACCGGGGCCATGCCTCGCTGCTCGAAGCCGCGCGCAAAGAGTGCGACGAAGTTATCCTGAGCATTTTCGTCAACCCGCTGCAGTTCGGGCCGAACGAGGATTTAGACCGCTATCCGCGGGACGAGGAGCGGGATATGGCCATCGCGCGCGAAGCCGGGACGGACATCGTATTTTTCCCGCAGGTGAGTGAGATGTACCCGAAGCCGACCAGAACGATTGTCTCTGTATCCGGAGTCACTGAACGTTTGTGTGGAGCTTCCCGGCCAGGGCATTTTGACGGCGTCGCCACGGTTGTTACCAAGCTGCTGAATATCGTTCAGCCTGACAAAGCGTATTTCGGGTTGAAGGACGCCCAACAGGTAGCGGTCATCGAGCAGATGGTGTTCGATTTGAACATCCCCGTCACCATCGTCCCACGTCCGATTGTCCGGGAAGAAGACGGACTTGCGATGAGTTCGCGCAACGTGTATTTAACCGAGGAAGAGAGAAAGCAAGCCCTTGTCCTTTCCGAAGCTCTGGAAGAGGCGGAATCGCTGCTCGCGGCTCGTAAAGAAACGATCTCCCCGGAAGAGCTGCGGCAGACAGTCGTTCGGCATATTCAGTCCGCGCCTTTGGCCGATATCGATTATGTGGAGCTGCTGTCTTATCCGGATCTGGCTCCAGTGGATTTTTGGAGTAGTGACGAGAGGATTATTATCGCCGTGGCCGTCCGTTTCGGAGTAACGCGCTTGATCGATAATCGGATACTTCATGCTCCCGTTGCTTCATTGAGTCATTCGTAACCCGAAAGCTGCGGGATAGGTCCCGAGAGCGCAAAAACGTAGGAGGCGTCAGCCATGTTTCGTACCATGTTAAAATCGAAAATTCACCGTGCAACCGTAACGGAAGCCAATTTAAACTATGTCGGGAGCATTACGATCGATCAAGATTTATTGGATCTGGTCGACATGCTGCCTAACGAAAAAGTCCAAATTGTCAATAATAACAATGGCGCCAGGTTCGAGACCTATATTATTCCCGGACCGCGGGGCTCGGGTGTTGTCTGCTTGAACGGCGCTGCGGCCAGAATGGTTCACCCCGGAGATATTGTCATTATTTTATCGTATGTCATGTTATCGGACGAAGAAGCCCGCAAGCATACCCCGAGCATTGCCATTATGGGCGAGAACAATCAAGTCGTCGGCGTGCTGAAGGAAGAAATTCATTCCACGGTCCTTTAAACGAGAATGAAACGGGACGGGTAGACGCACAATGTAGATACGATCACAGCTGGCGCCACAGCCGCGGCGAAGACGTTTAAAGCTGCTGTGGGAAAAGAAGCAAAGGTGGGATACGGCCGATGTTTAAACATCTTTTTGCTTCCATGAACGAAATGCTGGATGAAGTCATCTCGCAATACCCGTCCTCCCAAGGCGCCGAACGCAGGGAGCTGCAGGAAAAGCTGCGGGCTCTAAAGGCGATGAGCGACGCCTGCATTGAAGAATGGCTGCTGTTCGAAGAGAAATGGAGCAAGCTGTTAAGCATTGCCGGGATTTCATTGAACGGTATAGGAGCCGATCCGCTCGATCCCGAATTTTCAGGCAAACGAACCGATTTGTTTATCCGGGGGCAGGGGTATTACAAGCTCCATATGTTCGACCGGGCGATTGCCGAATTCGACGAGTTGATCCGGCTCCAGCCCGATTTCAATTTGGCGCGTATTTATTTGGCCATGTCTTACTTGCGCAAAGGGGAAGCCGGGGAAAGCTACTTGCATTTTCAATTTTTATCCCGGCTGACCGAAAACATGCAGCTCAAAGCGATTTCCTTTAACGCCATGGGTTGTATCCAAGCGCAGCTGCACAATATGGACAAGGCGTGCGAATTGTTCAACATGGCTTACCGGACCGATCCTTCCAGCGTACAACCTTTGCTCGATTTGGGCGTTTGCTGCGAGAAAAAGGGCGGGCTTCAATTTGCGTTCGATATGTCTCGGTCTTCAGATTAACCCGAATGTTCGTTCCTGTTTTTTTGTAAAAAGGGTAAGTTTGCTATTCCCTTTTTCCCTCAGTATTGGTATGCTTATGAGAAGAGTGGGAATGAAGGGATTGACACGACTCCGATGAAATTTGCAGTATTAGACTTTGAAACGACGGGGAGCACGGCGACGGATCGCATTATCCAAGTCGGGCTCTTTCTTATAAACGACCATGAAATGACCGACAGGTATACTTCTCTCGTCAATCCGGGCATAAGTATACCTTCTTCAATTACAACGCTTACCGGAATCGACGACGAAATGGTAAAGGATGCTCCCGCGATGGAAGAGGTTATTGCCGAGATGGTTCCTCTCCTCCAGGACGCAGTACTGGTTGGTCATAATATTGCTTTTGACCTTGCTTTTCTGCAGCGGGCGCTGGACGATAACGGTTACTTCCCGTTCGACGGACGCGTATTGGATACGATGGACGCGCTGCGCGTCTTGTTTCCCGGCTTGTCGAGCCTGCAGCTTTCGATGGTATGCCACGCCTTCGGTATCGAGCACGAACGGCCGCATCAGGCGGATAGCGATGCCGAAGTTACCGCGCTGATCTGGCTCCGCTGCATGGAACGGTTTCAATCGCTTCCGCTGCTTACTCTGCAAAGGCTGGAGCTGGTATTTACGGATTCGGCGGGAGATTTCGGCTGGTTTGTGAGCGAAATGCGGCAATACAAAGAACTTCACCAACCGCTTGACCCGGATCTGGATCGTTATTTCCGGCAATTTGCGTTGAACGTAGGGGAATGGGGAGAAGAAGAGCCGGTGCGGGAGGAAGAAGATGTCCTGAGGCTGCCGGACGATTTTCCTTCTTTCTACGTTCAGCTTAAGCAAGAGCTCCAGCAGCGGTTTGCCGCTTACGAGGACAGGGAGTCTCAAGTGCAAATGCTCAGTGAGGTAGAGACGGCATTCGAAGACGGCAAGCATCTGATGATCGAAGCCGGCACGGGGACGGGGAAGTCGCTCGGTTATCTGATTCCTTCGCTGTATTACGGGCTCAAGCAAGACAAGAAAGTGCTGGTCAGCACGCATACGATCAATCTGCAAGAGCAGCTCAGAGAACGGGACGTGCCGCTGCTGCACGAGCTGTTCCCGGTTGGCTTCCGGGCAGCCGTCCTGAAGGGGCGGAGCCACTACTTGTGCCTGCGCAAATTCGAGCACAAAATGAATATGCTCGACTTCGAGCACGGCAAGGAAGACCGAATTACGGCCGGGCAGATGCTTGTCTGGCTGGGAGAAACGAAGCATGGGGATGAAGAGGAGCTTCATTTTGCCAATAAAGGAAAACAGTTTTGGCAATCGGTGGAAAGCGATACGGATTCTTGCTTGAACCGCGCCTGCCCATGGTTTAAAAAATGCTTCTATCACCGCGCACGTCACGAGGCGAACACCGCAGATGTCATCATTACTAACCACTCGCTGCTGTTCACCGATATGAAAGCGGAAAACCGGCTGCTGCCAGGATACAAGCATTTGGTTATCGACGAAGCCCACCACTTCGAGGAAGTGGCCGGCAAGCATCTCGGGATCGAGCTGCACTATCACGGTTTGTCCAACACGCTCCTCTGGCTTTATAAAGATGCGCGTTCAGGACAATTGTCCAATCTGCGGATTCGGCTGCAGCGGTTCGAGGACGAGCGTGCTCAAGGCTGGTGCATATCGATTGACCGGGTTGTTGAGAAGCTTCTGCAGTTGAAGGAAGAATGGGATCAGCTAACGGAGCTGCTGTACCAGCTTCTGGCTTCGCGAAGCGATCCGTCCCAATCGGAAGGGAACGGCCTTGTCTATCGGGTCAAAAAAGACTCGCTGCCCACAGGTTGGGATAAGCTAGAAGTGCTAGAAGAGAACATGCAGCTTAACTTCGGGGAAGCTCTTAAGCCGCTCGACAAGCTGATCTCAGAGATCAAGGAGGTACAGGACGAGTACGATGTCCAAAGCTTAATAACGGACCTCAGCGGGACCGTCAAGGAGCTGTACCGGCACAGGGATTCGCTTCATTTCTTCATGACGATGCCGGATGCGAACTACGTCTATTGGCTTGAAGCCGGGACCTACAGCAAAAACCGGTCGCTTCAGTTGTTCTGCGTGCCGATTGACGTCAGCGAGATGCTGAAGCAGCATTTCTTCGGACCGAAGGATAGTGTCATCCTGACTTCGGCTACGTTATCCGTCGGCAAATCGTTTGATTATACGTGCGACCAACTGGGCTTGCGAGAAAACGGGGCGGACGGCAAACTGAAAACCGTTCAGCTTCCTTCGCCGTTTAATTACCGCGATCAGGCGCTCGTGGCCATTCCCCGGGATTTCCCTACGCTGCGCGGAGCAAGCGGCGAGAAGGAATTCGTCGACCGTCTCGTACCGTCGCTGGCCGAGGTGGCGCTGGAAACGCGGGGCCGGATGCTGGTATTGTTTACGTCCAATCGGATGCTCAAGCTGGTTCATGGCGCGTTGAAAGAAATGTTGAGCCCGTTCGGTATCGGCGTGCTGGGCCAGGGTGTGGACAGCAGCAACCGGAGCAAGCTGACAAGACTGTTTCAGAACAGTCCGAATTGCGTTCTGCTAGGTACAAGCAGTTTCTGGGAAGGCGTCGATATTCCTGGAAATGCGCTTACCTGTCTGGCGATCGTCAGGCTGCCGTTTCAACCGCCGAACCATCCGTTGATCGAAGCAAAGACAGAGATGATCAAGCAGCGAAACCAGAACCCGTTCATGAAGCTGTCGGTACCGCAGGCGGTTATCAGGTTCAAGCAAGGCTTCGGCAGGCTGGTGCGCACGGCTACGGATAAAGGCATCGTCATCATATACGATACCCGGGTGATCGACACGAATTACGGAAAATATTTCTTGTATTCGCTGCCGGGCCCCAAAATCGAGCACATGAATTCGAATCAGCTCGTACCAAGAATAAAGCAGTGGATGGGTGAGAACCAAGCATGAAGACGATGAAAATTTCCGAAGCCGTCGTGCGCCGGCTTCCGGTATACCTCCGGTTTTTGAATGAACTCAGCAAAAAGAACGTACAGACGGTATCCTCTCAGGATCTGGGGCAAAAGCTGGACTTGAATCCGGCGCAAATCCGTAAAGATCTGGCCTATTTTGGGGAATTCGGCAAGAAGGGGATCGGTTACGATGTCGACTATTTGATCGAAAAAATTCGTCAAATTTTAAAGCTCGATAAAATCATCCCCGTAGCGCTGGTAGGCGCGGGAAATCTGGGCCGCGCCCTATGCAATTATAATGCCTATCTGAAGGATAATATGAAAATCGTAGCCGTCTTCGATTCACACGAATCAAAGATCGGGGATACGATCAACAATTTGAAGGTCAAGTCGACGCGCGAAATGAAGGCTACCATCCAAGAGCTAAAAGTGCGCATCGGGATTATTACCGTCCCGGCAGCAGAAGCGCAGCAGGTGGCCAATCAATTTGTGGAAGCCGGTGTCGAGGCGATTCTGAACTTTGCTCCGATGATTATTAAAGTTCCGAGTGAAATGCGGGTGCATCATGCCGATTTTACGACGGAGCTGCAAAGCCTCGCTTATTATCTGGATTAACCGGAATTTTTAAAAATCGGTTTATGCTGAACATGAGAAAAGGATAGAGCCTGACAGAACGTTGTTCTGAAGCTCTATCCTTTTTATATTTGCCGGATTGCCCGGGCTTGTCCGTTCTTACGCTACAAGCGCGAACAAAATTTTATAAATGATAAAAGCAAGAACCATACTGATCGGAATGGTAATCACCCACGTCAGGACCATGCGGGTGACCGTCCCCCATTTCACATCATGAAACCGCATCACGGAACCCGTCCCGATAATGGAAGACGAGATGACATGCGTCGTCGAGAGCGGCATGCCGAGATGCGTAGATGTCTGAATAACGATAGATGAGTTCAAGTCGGAGGCGAAGCCGTTGATCGGTTCGATTTTCAGCAGCTTTTTGCTCATCGTCTTGATAATTCTCCAGCCGCCGATCGAGGTTCCCAGCCCCATGGCCGTCGCGGCCGCTACTTTAACCCACATCGGCACATCCAAATTATTTTGATACCCTAATGCAACGAGAGCGAAGACGATAATCCCCATCGCTTTTTGCGCGTCGTTACCTCCGTGGGAGAAAGACAGCAAGCCGGCAGAAAGCACTTGGAAGCTCTTGAAGGTACGATTCATCTTCGAACGGGATTGGTTGCCGCTTAACAAGATAAGCTTGCGGATGATCCACATGACGACGAAGCCCGTTGCGAAAGCGATAATCGGCGAAAGGACAAGAATAAGCACGATTTCTTTAAATCCGGACCAATTGAGCGCCCCGACTCCCGCTCCCGCAATGACCGCTCCGGCGAGAGAACCGATCAACGTATGGGAGGAAGACGAAGGAATCCCATAATACCAAGTCAGCAAGTTCCAGATAATGGCGGACAACAGCGCGGCAATAACGATGTATACGCCGTTGTCGATCGTAGCGGGATTGGCGACCTTACCTCCGACCGTCTTGGCGACCTCCGAGGAAAAGACCGCACCGATGAAGTTCAGTATCGCAGCAAAAAATACGGCAAAACGGGGCGATAACGCCCGGGTTGAAATCGATGTAGCGATGGCGTTGGCCGTATCGTGGAAACCGTTAATAAAATCGAAGAGGAGCGCCAGAGCTACGATGATAATGATAGTGGTTAACATAGTTTCCTCCTAGGCAGGCTGAGTCGTACCCATGTTCCGAATTGCAAAACGGTCCTGTTAGGAATACCGCAGGACTACGCTATCCAAAATGTTGGCTACGTCTTCGCACGCGTCGGTCGTTTGCTCCAGGCGCTCATAAAGTTCTTTTAATTTAAAATCGTGATAAGGATCTTTCGGGTGGGTGAAAATCTCGCGAATGCCTTCTCGCATGAGGCGGTCGGCTTCATTTTCCAAGCTGTTGATCTGTACGGTATGTTCGGTAATTTGCATATATTTTTTCTTGGACAGCAGCTTGAAAGAGTCCAGAATATGCTGACAGCTTGCAACGAGCACGGCGGAAAATTCTTTCATATATTTATCCGATGCGGTTATGTTCAAGTAATCGAAACGGGCGATTGTAGCTTCGATCCCGTCGATCACGTCATCCACTTTGGAAGCTAACTCCATAATATCTTCGCGGTCCAGCGGCGTGATGAACACTTTGTTCAATCCTTTGAAAATTTGGTGTGTGATTTGGTCCCCTTTGTTTTCGAGTTCTTTCAGCTGCGGGTAAAACGTAGCCGGCGGCTCGCTACCCATGACGGCGTTCCGAAACATCTGCGCGGCGTCAAGCGTATTCTCCGACGCTTTAATGAGCAGCAGCAGAAAATCGGTGTCATTCTTTTTTGTAAACAACATACAGTTTTGGCCTCCCAAGTAATTGAAGATTTACAAGAAATTAAAATAAAAAGAGAGAAATATGTAGAAAAAACGCGCCAATTCACACAAAATTAAAAATAACATAATCAAACAACGGAATGCAATTCTTAGTTTATCCATTTTACCATATGTTCATGAATCTTTTGCTATGTAAGCGTATTACCCCCGGAGGGTATAGTCAGCTTGATTTTTGTCCTCCGCAGGGTGTACATTGAAAACGAGATTGTATTTGTATTAGGAGGGGATTGTGTCCGGTGAAGAAAACAATTATTGAAAACGGAACGTTTCTAACGATGAATGAAGAGGCACCTATCATCCAGGGGTGCATGGTCATTGAAGGAAACCGCATTACATATATCGGAGAACAGGCGCCGCTTCCTGCGGGTTCATACGACGAGCGCATCGACGGCTCGGGCAAGCTGTTCATGCCGGGGCTCGTCAATACGCACGGGCATGCCGCGATGTCGCTGCTTCGCGGTTACGGCGACGATATGGCCCTTCAAGTGTGGCTTCAGGAGAAAATGTGGCCGATGGAAGGCAAGTTCACGGCGCAGGATGTGCGTGCAGGCACCCGTTTGTCCGTGTTGGAAATGCTGAAAGGCGGAACAACGACCTTCGTCGATATGTACGATCATATGAATGAAGTCGCGAATGCGGCGGTCGAGAGCGGGATTCGCGCTTGCCTTACGCGCGGCGTGATCGGACTGTGCCCGCGGGAGGTACAGGACGCGAAGCTGGCTGAGGCGATTGCTTTTGCAAAAAATTGGCACGGCCAAGCGGACGGCCGCATCACGACCATGATGTCGCCGCATTCTCCGTATACCTGCCCTCCGGATTATATTGAACGTATTGTGCAGGCGGCGCACGACTTGAATTTGCCGATCCACACCCACATGTCGGAGACGGCCAGAGAAGTGCAGGAAAACGTCGATCAATATGGGTTGCGTCCGGTAGCGCATTTGGAGAAGCTCGGCGTATTTTCCCGTCCGACTCTCGTAGCTCATGGCGTACACTTGACAGACGAAGAGATCGAAGTGCTGAAACGGTACGACGTTCGTATTTCACACAACCCCGGCAGCAACCTGAAGCTGGCTAGCGGCGTAGCCCGCGTGCCGGAGCTGCTCAAAGCGGGAGTACTCGTGTCCTTGGGAACGGACGGAGCCGCCAGCAATAACAACCTGGACATGCTCGAAGAGGTGCGGCTGGCTGCCCTGATTCATAAGGGCGTATCCGGCGATCCGGTTGCGGTATCCGCTTCGGAGGCTTTGAAGCTTGGCACGCTCGACGGCGCCCGTTCGATCTGGCTAGACGACGTCGGAGCGCTTCAGCAAGGAATGAAGGCCGACTTTATCGCGCTTGACATCGATCAGCCGCATTTTTACCCGCGGACGAATTTCATCTCGCACGTCGTTTATTCCGCCGTATCCAAAGATGTGACGGATGTTTGCATCGGCGGACGCTGGGTCGTCCGGAAAGGCGAATGCCTGACGATGGACGAAGAGAAGGTCAAATTCGAGGCGCAGCAAAGCTTCGAGCGTTTGACGGCACTATAAGCCCCTCAGCACGACTAGGCAGAAAGGAGGCCGCCGGTGCGCAAAGCATGGAAGATCACGATCATTGCCGGGGCCGCGGCAGTTGTGATTGTGACCGGGTTGAGTATGACTTTTAACTTTATTATGGATAAGGAATGGACGGAGCAGCGCGCTGCCGTCCTTACCGCTTACGAGAAGACGATATTGGCCAAAGCCGTTAAGGTCGAACGGTTCGTTGCGGAGAAGCCTTATACGGTCATCACCGGGGAAGATAAAATCGGCCAGCCGGTGTATGTATGGGTGGGCCAGGACGAGATCCATACGGAAATGGGCAGTGCGGGCATCGATGCGGCGCAAGCCGAAGCGAAAGTGAAAGTGGCGCATCCGGAAGCGAAGGTGCTCCGGACGACTCCGGGTATCCGCAGCGGCCAGTTGGTCTGGGAAGTATTCTATAAGCTGCAGCCGGAGGACAAGATGGAACAGCATTTTTACGATTATTACGCTTTTAAGGACGGCCAACTGATCGATACGCTGCGCTTGACCATTCAGTAGCATGATCCGGCGATCAAACGCTGAAACCCGCCGCGGGAAACGCCGAACGAAGCGGCATTTTCCGCGGCTATTTTTTATCGTTAGCTTGCGAGAAGAGTCCAAAGAACAGCGAGGTACACACCGCCATTCATTCAATTGCCACACATTGCATCAACATTCGTATATACGATATGATATACTTACGGTATGGCTAAACGTATAGATGGGAAACTTCGTCGGAAGATTTTTCACATGAATTTATAGAAAGGGGGACGTATAGCTGATGAATATGAAGTTACGTCTCTTGCCTGTCGTATTGAGTGTTCTTGTGTCGGCAACGCTGCTGTTCGGCGGTTATTTTGCTTACCGGACATTTGCGATGGAAAGTCCGCTGCAGAAGGTTGTCTCCACCATTTCCGGAGTTGAGCTGGTTTCTATGGATTTAAGCGGGCCGGATGCCCGGATGGAATTGAAACTCGCACCGGGTACGAACCTGCGTGAAGTATATAGCAAGATCCAGACCGAAGGCCGTTCGACGCTGGGAACCAAGGAATTGAAGCTCAAAGTCGTGAACGATCCGTCACCGAAGCTGGAGCAATGGTGGTCTTCCGCTTTGTTCGAGGTGGCTCAGGCCATGGAAACGAAGCAGTATGCGCAAATCCCGAAAACGCTGCAGGCTCAAGGCGGCGACGGAATCAAAGCGTCCACCGAGATGGACGATAAATATGTGTACGTCACGCTATCGGACGGTACGGCAAGCAAATATGTCATGCTGCCAAGAACGCCTGCCAAACTGGGGGTGTGGCCGAATGAGTAAGTACGGTAAGGAGATTTTACTGGGCTTTATCCCGGTTCTTGTTATTTTCCTGCTTTATATCGGAGTTAATCTGTTTCCTATCGTATTTATGGCCGCGATTTTGGGTACCTTTTTGTATATGGCCCGTGCTCGCGGAGGACTGAACGTAGGCTCGGAGCGCAAATCGCGCGGCAAAACGCCGGGCTTTCTGACGTTCGACGATATCGGCGGACAGGATCGGGCAAAGGGCGAGCTCAAAGAGGCGCTTGATTTTCTGATCCGTTACGACGATATTAAAAAGCTCGGCATTCGTCCGTTAAAGGGCATTCTGCTGACGGGTCCTCCGGGAACCGGGAAGACGCTGATGGCCAAAGCTGCTGCGCATTACACGAACTCCGTGTTTTTGGCCGCATCCGGCAGTGAGTTCGTCGAAATGTATGTCGGCGTTGGGGCGAGCCGCATCCGTGACTTGTTCAAGGAGGCCCGCTCGCGCGCTGCGAAAGAGAACAAGGAGAGCGCTATTGTTTTTATCGACGAGATCGACGTGATCGGCGGTAAACGGGATGGCGGTCAGCATCGGGAGTATGACCAGACGCTGAACCAACTGCTCACCGAGATGGACGGGATTCATACGAGCGATACGCCCCGCGTATTGATCATTGCCGCCACGAACCGCAAGGAAATGTTGGATGGCGCGCTGCTGCGTCCCGGACGGTTCGACCGTCATATCGAAGTCGATTTGCCAGACAAGAAGGGCCGGCTGCATATCTTGAACATTCATGCCAAAAACAAGCCGCTGGCCGAAGGGGTCGACCTGGACGCCATCGCGCGGGAAACGTTCCATTTCTCCGGTGCACAGCTGGAAGGCGTCATGAACGAAGCGGCGATATATGCTATGCGGGAAGAATCGGATGCGATCGGACAGCAGCACTTGTCGCTGGCCGTCGATAAGGTAATGCTCGGCGAGAAGACGGACCGCGAATCGAATAAGGAAGAGCGGGAGCGCGTCGCGCTTCATGAGCTTGGACACGCTATTGCCGCCGAGCTGGTGCGTCCGGGCTCCGTCTCTCAGGTGTCGCTCAGCCCTCGCGGGAAAGCGCTCGGTTTTGTGCGTCATAATCCGCAGCAGGATCAGTATTTGTACACGAAAACGGAGATCGAGCAGCAAATTATGATTGCGCTCGGCGGTGCCGTCGCAGAGGAAATGTTCTATGGCGGACGGAGCACCGGCTCCCGCAACGATTTCGAGCAGGCGTTGAATATGGTGCGTACAATGATGGATTCAGGGCTTACAAGGCTCGGCATCATTGACCGTGAGATGGTTACAAAGCAGGAGCTTATGAAGGAAAATTCCGCGATTTTGGAAGAGTTGACGGAGTCGACCCGGCACATGCTGGAAAGCCACAGAACCGTATTCGAACAATCGCTTGACATTTTGATTGCCGAAGAAGTGCTTTCCGGAGACCAGTTCCGCGAGCTTCTTAAGCAATCGTCGCAAGTTCAAATTGCCTGAAAATCATGGAGAACCGAAGCCGAAGGCGACAAGCCTTCGGTTTTTTCGTATTTCCTCCCGAATTCTACGAAATTTGCCGAACGTGCAACTTTTTTGATAGAATTTAGTCTAATATATTGGTAGTTTTCACCACGGTATTCTTTTTGTCGGCTGGAAGTCGCAATCACTTCCAGCTTTCTACATATAGCGAAAAAATTATAAGATTTTGAGGTGCAAAATGAAATTTTTAACGGCTTGGTTCACCCTGTCGATCGCGTCGCTCCTGTTGCTGCCGGCCGTAGGCTCGGCTGCCGCTCCGTCCAAATCATCTACGCCGAAGTCGTCTAAGCCGCCCGCGCCGCCAATTCAGTTGGTTTTAAACGGAAAAAAACTCGCGCCGGAAGTTGCTCCGCGCAACGTGGACGGGAGTGTCATCGTGCCCGTTCGTATCATTGCGGAAGAGCTCGGCTCCAAGGTTGCATGGGACGAGAAGCAGCGAAAGGTTACGGTAGTTAAAGACGAAACCAATATACAGCTGTTTATTGACAAAAAGAACGCAACGGCAGGCGGAAAATCGTTTCAGCTTGAGGCGGCGCCCACGATCATCGAGGGCAATACGATGCTGCCTGTGCGATTCGTAAGCGAGCAGTTAGGGGTAAAAGTATCATGGGAGGAACCTACCCAGTCGGTTATTTTGTCCACGCCGGATAAGAGCAAAGACGATAAGGCCCCTTCAAAAACGGACAAGCCGGGTGCAAAAGAACCCAGCGTGCCGGCCGACGGCAAGCCCGCTTCCTCGTTCGAGCCGGACAATACGGTAAAAGCAGGGGATAAGCCTGACAGCGGAAAGAACGATGGCAAGGAAAACGGCACTTCGCCAGGGAAAGACAGTTCCGGTCCACTGCTGGCCTGCGTTCCAGCTGCCGGGGGCATGCAGTCGACTAGCGGCGGCGTAACAGCGGCCACAGGAAGCCAGCAGGCAGTGATCGGTGGCACGCAATCGGCGGCCGGCGGCGCTCAAGCCTCGAACGGAGCTGTACAAGGAGCGGCAAACGGTGCCAATCAGCCGGGAAGTGGGGCCCAGCAGACAACGAGCGGGACGCAGCCGCCGGTCGCGAGCAAGCCGGAGACGGCTGGCGACAAGGGAGCGACGAACGGCGTGGTTACCGTACAGGCGATTTCGCTGCAAGGCGACACGTTGACCATCAAAACATCGGATTGCGCCAGAAAGCCGAATATATTCCGTTTGGCCAATCCGGACCGAATTGTCCTTGACCTGCCTAACGCGCAGCTTGACCCGGCGCTCATGGCCAAGCTCAATCCGCAAGGCGAAGGAACTTTGCCGGATAAGAGCGAATTTGTCACACAAATTCGTTATTCGCTATTTTCAAAAGAAGCATCTATCGTTAGAATGGTATTAGATTTGCCGCAGAAGGGGGAGCTTCGCTTAGCCTCTGTGCAGCAAAACGGGGAAATTACCGGGAAAATATCTTTCGGTAAAACCCGCTACCGGGTCTACATCGATCCTGGACATGGCGGCAAGGATAACGGCGCCAGCTCGCTGAATAAGCGATACGAGAAAGATTTCGTTCTAGCTCTCGGCCAGAAGGTGACGGCACTGCTGGAGAAAGAACCGAAAATCGAAGTGACGATGACCCGCTCGAACGACACGTTCATCGAACTGGACGAACGCCCGAACATGGCAAACAATGCCGATGCCGATTTGTTCGTCTCGATTCATGCCAATTCCGCGGGAAGTGAAACTGTTGGCGGGACAGAAACGTATTATTGGACGGAGCAAAGTCTCGATTTTGCCAAACTGATGCATAAGTATCTTGTCGAGGCTACCGGTTTTCCGGACCGCAAAGTGAAGCAGGAGCGTTTTGTCGTTATCAAAAAATCCACCATGCCGGCCGTGCTGCTGGAGGTCGGCTTCTTGACGAATCGAGCGGAAGAGGAACAGATGTATCAGGATGCATTTCAAAACAAGGTCGCCGCATCCATCGTGACTGCTATCAAGAAGCAGTTGAATCTCGAGTAAGGAGTGGGTGACGATGCACAAGACATGGCAAAAAGGAATGGCTGCTGCCGCAATCGCGGCTCTGTTGCTGGCAGGCTGCGGAACTAGCAAAGCGCCGTTACAAGGCACCGCGGAAACACCGCCCTCCAAGAGCGGACAAGCTGCGCAGCCCGGGACGGGTGGAGACAAGACGACAACTCCGACGACTCCGCCGGAGACGTCCACCCCGAAGCCGGACCCGGAAAAAAAAGAGCTGAAGATCAAAGCGTATTACAGCGATGCTCAGCTTGAAAAACTGGTTCAAAAAGATGTGACGATCAGTATTAAGCAAGATCAGGACAAATATTTGGCCGCACTCAACCAATTGAAGAAAAGCCCTGACGACAAGACGATTCCGTTATTTAAAGGGTTTACCTACAAAAGCGTCGCGTTGAAAGACGGTCAGTTGAACCTTGACGTATCCATTGCGGATGACGGAAGACTGGGCTCCGGCGGGGAAGAAATGCTGCTGGATGCGCTGCAAAAGACGATGTTCCAGTTTTCTGAAGTCAAATCCATTGAATTGCTGGTTGACGGAAAGCAGGTCGAGAGCCTGATGGGACATATGGATCTGCCGCATCCGATCAAACGCAGCCAAAGCTAACTTACATCATGAACTAACATAAGTCGATCGAGAGGAGCTATTTCATGAAAAGCATCAATTCCAGACAAGCACGCAGATTGGCGGCAGCCGTTTTGGCGCTGTCGCTCGCGTTCGGAAGCCCGGTCTTTGCCGCCGCGGCTGAAACCAAAAGCAACATTTCGACGGGAAGCTCCGTAAGCTCGCAGCGCTTTACCGACGTCGGGGACCAGCACTGGGCGATCAAGCATGTCACCAAGCTGGCTTCTCTCGGGGTGATCGAAGGATATGAAAAAGGGGAATATCGTCCGGAAAACTCTGTATCTCAGCAGGAAGTCATCGTTATGGCACTGCGGTTCATGGGCCTCGAATCGGAGGTTACGAAGAGCAAGGCAGGAACGGCGTTGCCTTTCACTGTAGACAATTTCTTCAAGCCGTATGTTGCCTATGCGATTGACCACGGCTTAATTAATATTCAAGAGGAAACGGCAGACGGCACAAACGCCAAAACGGCTTGGGGAGCTAAGGAAGCATCCCGCGAATGGGTGGCTAAGCTGGTCATCCGCGCGATTGGCAAACAGGAGCTGGCCAATCAGCAGGCTCAATCCTCTTCGTCATTTACGGACAGCAAAAATTTCTCGTCGTGGGCGGCCGGTTATATCAACGCGGCGGTATCGCTCAAGATCGTACAAGGCTTTGAGGACAATAGCTTCAAACCGAAGGATAAAGTTACCCGCGCCCAAATGGCGACGTTCCTAAGCCGCGCGGATAAAGAATCGACCTCCCGCTCCTCCCGTGTTGTTACCGGATATGTGATGGAGCTGACAGACCGCAAAATCAGCGTGCTGAATGCCAATGGGCAAACGACGGAATATACGTTGTCTTCCGATACGGCTCTCTATAGCGGCAAAGACGACAGCCGGATTTCGCTGTCCAACATTAAGCTCACAAACGAAGTGTACCTTGTGCAAAATCAAGGCGCGGCGCTGTACATAGAACTCACCAACGATCAACAGAAGATGGAAACCTACGAAGGAACGCTGGCGGAAATATTCACCGACCGGATGATGGCCTCGATTCAGCGGAACGGAAAGAACGAGCTGTACGATTTGTTCCCGACCGTCACGGTGACGGATAAGGACGGCCGCGGCCTAAGCTTGAGCTCTTTGACGCCGGGAAGCGTCGTCGAATTGAAGCGGAATACGCTGCTAAAAGAATCGAAAATCTCGCAAATCGTACTTAAGCAGACACCGGTCAGCAAAACGTCCGAAGGTACGGTACTCAGTCTGAACAAAGATTCAAACCAAGTGACATTCTTGGAGCAGGGGACCGGGCAGAACGAATCGTTTACGCTCACTACACGTACGGTCGTGAGGCTCCAGGACGGCACGACGGCCGACCTCTCGAAGCTGCGCGTCGGCGACGCGGTCAGCTACGAGGTGAAAGCGAACGAGCTTCAAGTCGTTTCCGTGAAGAAGCCGGCAGATTTTAGCCAATCCGTAGAAGGAACGATGGCAAGCTTAAGCAGCGACAAACGGATCTTGACGATTAATAAAGCAGGCGGCTCGCTCGGCGCTTATCATATCGCTGACAATGCGATTATAACGATTGACGGGTTGACGAATCCAAGCTTGTTCGACATTGAATCCGGCGATCAGTTGAAGATGGATCTGGTAAACGATAAAATCGTCAAAATTTCCGTTACCAGCCGTTCGGTCAAGCAATTTGTATATGCGACGATCCTTAGTTATGACGCCAACTCCAAAGTGGTGACGATCAGCACCGAGAGCGACGGAGTAGGGGCATATCGGCTGACGGATAATACGACCATCCGCTTTATGGGCGGTCCGGTACAGCAATCAAACTTCCAGAGCACGTTCATAGGCAACGGCAACGACAAGAAAAGAGTGGATCTGAAAGTATCCAAAGATAAAATCGTGCAGATCGAATCGACAATGAATGTAGAAGGCACGATCGCTCAAATCAATACGAGCAATATTACAAACGACTTGACTATTCGTACCGCCGGAGGGCAGAACTTAACATTCAAAGTCAATTATGGCGCGCCGGTGGAAATGTTTAACAAAACGAACGGAACCATTTCGGACCTGAAAGTCGGCGATGCGATCCGTTTGACGCTCACAGGGAATCAGGATTTCGTAACAAACCTGATGGCCAAGAAAACGGGCGTATACAAAGTACTGGTCACCAACTCCAGCACGAACCAAGTCACCGCGAAAGACGAGACAGGCTCGCAGCTAACGTTTAAAGTGGAGAATAACGATCAAATCATTAACCCGGGCAAGCAATCCCACGCCTTCTCGGATATTTTGATCGACGAGTACGTCAAAGCCAGCTTTAGCGGTACCAAGCTCGACAATCTTCAATTGCTCAATTCGATGCGGGGCAAAGTAACGAATGTGGACGTAGCGGCAGGCACGTTGACCGTTCAGGATTTCCAAGGCAACATCCAGGTGATCACGGTCGGCCAGCAGTTCACAATAAGACAGAATGCAAACACGTCCGCCGCGTTGAATACGATCAAGCAAAATGACCGGGTGGAGATTATCCGGGACGCGAACGATAAGGCGATCATTCAAGTGGCGACCGCGACGAAGCGGACGGTATCCTCTTACGATACGGTGCTGAATCAATTGCTTCTGAAGCCGACGGCGAATAACGATAAGACATCGTATAACCTATTCGCTAAAGCGTATTTGCACAAAGGCACCCAAACGGTGGCTCCAAGCACGTTCATGGAGAATGAAGAAGTGATGGTGTACGTGATCGACGATAAAATTTTCGAAATTGAAAAGCCCTAATCGGTTTATTTGAAACTTTTATCCGGTGTGAGCCGTCTGTGTAGTGAGAACCTTCTTGCTGCATAGGCGGTTTTTTCGTAAAAAGTTCGCATTTTGTCGGCATTAGTCATTGATTCGACTGCTATGTTTCGGTAAACTGTAAGAAACAGGCGAAAGAAAGGACAGGGAGCATGAATCAGACGCAAGCGAGAACCATACTGGATACGATTGCCGATATGTTCCCGGATGCCCATTGCGAGCTTACCCACTCGAATCCGTTCGAGCTGACGATCGCCGTCCTGTTGTCGGCCCAATGTACAGACGAGACGGTCAACAAAGTTACCGCCACGTTGTTTCAGAAGTACAAGAGGCCGGAAGACTATTTGGCCGTACCGCTCGAAGAACTGGAGCAGGATATTCGGCGGATCGGTTTGTTCCGGAACAAAGCCAAGAATATTCAGGCTTTGTGCGCAATGCTTTTGGACAAGTATAACGGGGAAGTACCCCGTGAACACGAGAAGCTGGTGGAATTGCCGGGCGTCGGACGAAAAACGGCGAACGTCGTCGTTTCCAATGCCTTCGATGTGCCTGCTATAGCCGTCGATACGCATGTGGAACGGGTATCCAAACGGCTCGGGCTTGCCGGAGTTAACGATTCGGTGCTCGAAGTGGAAAAAAAGCTGATGAAACGGGTGCCGCGCGAGGAATGGACGCAAACGCATCATCGGCTCATTTTTTTCGGACGTTATCACTGTAAAGCGCAAAACCCAAAATGTGAGGTTTGCCCGCTGGTCGATCTTTGCCGAGAAGGTAAAAAACGAATGAAATCGAACTCGAATAGGAAGCCTATACCAAAAGCGAAAGCAGCTAATAAGGCTGCAAAAACTAAAGAGGCGTAATACGAAAGGATAGGATTAGAGATGAAATGCATATCGGTTTACACCAGCGATTTTGAACTGTTTTCGGATATTTACGAGAAAGTGCTTGAGACTCCTTTGCAGGAAAACGAAGAGAAGCAGGTTGAAGGCGTCGTCGTAACGGAGTCGGGCAGCGTACCGGAAAATTATTTGAGCCGTATGAAGCAGCGTCCGGAAGTTGTCGTCATGAAAGTGAAGGATAAAGACATTACGATTTTGCAGCATCGTGATGTTTTCGAAATATTTATCCCGGAGACGGAAAATATGGTACACTAAAAACCGAAGCGATTCGGTTTTTTCTTTTTGTTCGGAAAACAAAAAGCTATACGACGAGCGCTTCGGTTTAGACAGAGGATGAACAGGGGCAGGAGAAACGATGAAAAGCGAATTGACTATAGCAGAAGCAACGTCAGTAGAAACAGGGAACGAAGAGGGGCTGCAAGGCGGAGCTCCGCAGGATGAAATGCTTGCCGCCGTTCAAAGGCTACTAGCGAAGGTAGAGCAAACGGGGGACGGAGAGCATGGAAAGAAGCTGCGGCAGCTGTTGGCGAAAGCGCAGAGCGAGCGGCTTTATTTGGCGTTTTGCGGGCACTTCTCGGCCGGTAAGTCGAGTCTGATCAACCGGCTGTGCGGTCATATGCTGCTGCCGTCGAGTCCGATTCCGACGAGTGCCAACATTGTGAGTATTGTGAACGGGGAAGCCGGAGCGCGGGTCATTTACCGCGGCGATGAGGCAGACGATCAGGCTCAAGGAATGGGTGAGGCGCGGTCCGAAACGGTGCCGTTGGACGAGTTGGCGGAGCACTGCCGTAACGGTGAAGCGATTGAAACGGTGGAGATCCGCTATCCGATCCCGTTCCTGGGAGAGCATGCGGCGCTGCTGGATACGCCGGGCATCGATTCGACGGACGACGCGCATCAGCTGGCGACGGAATCGGCGCTGCATTTGGCCGATGTTGTGTTTTATGTGATGGATTATAACCATGTGCAGTCGGAAATCAATTTGGCGTTTACGAAAAAAATGACGGAGTGGGGGAAGCCGCTCTATTTGATCGTGAACATGATCGATAAGCACCGGGAGCAGGAGCTTTCGTTCGCCGCATATCAGGAAGGCGTGCGCGAAGCGTTCGCCAACTGGGGCGTGCGGCCGGACGGAATCGTCTATACGTCGGTCAAAGTGCCGAATCATTCGTCCAGCGAGTGGAGCAAGCTGGAGTCGCTGCTCGGGCAGTTGATCGATCTGCGGCAGCCGCTCGTGCGGCTCAGCCTCGAGAAGTCGGCGCGGGCGCTCGCCGCGGCGCACGCCGAGAAGATGGCCGAGCGCAATGAGCCGGCCAAGGAAGCGCTGCGCGAGCAGCTCGCTGCCTCCGGCGAAGACCTGGACGCCGTCCAGGCGGAGTATGTGGAGGCAGGCGCCGAGCTGGCGCGGCTTGAATCGCTGCCTGCGGAGCTGCAGGCAGCCGTGCGCAAAGACGTGGCGGCGGTGTTGGACAACGCCAACGTCATTCCGGCCGTGACGCGGGACTTCGCGCACGCGTATTTGGAAAGCCGCCGACCCGGCTTCAAGGTAGGCTGGTTTGGCGCCGCGGCGAAGACGGCGGCGGAACGGGAGCAGCGGCTTGCTGCGCTGCATAAAGATTTTGCGTCGCAAGTGGAGACGCAGGTGGCCAGACACGTGCAGCAGACGGTCAAAGCGAAGCTGGAAGGCCACGGCCTGCCGGCCAGCGCCATTACCGAGGCGGCCGACCGGATCAACGTGCAGCTTACGCCGGAATGGCTGGCCGGTCAGGTGAACGAGGCCGCGGTGTTCGGAAACGAGTATACGTTGACGTACTCGAAGCAAATTGCCGCGGAAGCGAAAAGCTTGTACCGCAAGGAGGCGTACGCCGTCGGCGACGAGCTGATCGCAGCGCTGGCGGCCGCCCTGCAGCCGCGCCTCGCGGCGCTGCGTGCGCAGCTCGCCGAGCTCGACGCGCGGCTCGCGGGCCTGCGCGAGCTGGAGCGCCTCGCGCAGGCCGAGGCCGCCTACGGCGCCGCGCTGCTCGCGCAGCTGCCGGCAGCGGCTGCGCCGGCGCTGCCCGCGCCCGCGGCTGCGCCCGGCTCGCCTGCGGCGGCTGCGCCGCAGGCCGCGGCGCCCGCCGGGCGCGAGTCACGCGAGTCCCTCGCGTGGCTCGCGCAGCGGGCGGGCCACGGCGACGCCGATGGCGGCGCGGACGCGCTCGCCGCAGGCGGACACCGGCGGCGGCTGCACGAAGCCGCCGCGCGCCTGGGCGGCGCCGCGCAGGAGCTTGCCGGCGCCGCGGCGCTGCAAAGCATCCGCCGCTCGCTCGAAGAGAAGGCGGAGCGGCTGGCGAACAACCGCTTCACGATCGCGCTCTTTGGCGCGTTCAGCGCGGGCAAATCGTCGTTCGCCAACGCGCTGATCGGCGAACGGGTGCTGCCGGTATCGCCGAATCCGACGACCGCGGCGATCAACAAAATTATGCCGCCGGCCCCGGAAGAGGGCTGGCCGCACGGCACGGCCAAAGTACGAATGAAAACGGCGGAACGGCTGGCCTCCGATATCTTTTATTCGTTGGAAGTTTTGGACGTAGCTGTAAATTCGATGGATAAGGCGCTGGCTGCGATTCATAAGCTGGCAGCCGATCAAGTTCCGGGCAAGGGCAAGCCGCATTACGCGTTTCTTAAGGCCGTCGAGAAAGGCTGGGCGGAGATGAGCCCGCACCTCGGCCAAGAGCTGCGCGTCACAGCCGATGAGTTCGGCCGCTATGCCGCCGACGAGGCCAAGTCGTGCTTCGTCGAGCTGATCGAGCTGTACTATGCGAACCCGCTCACCGAGCAGGGCGTCGTGCTGGTCGATACGCCGGGAGCGGACTCCATTAACGCGCGTCATACCGGCGTAGCGTTCGATTACATCAAGAACGCCGACGCGATTTTGTTCGTCACGTATTATAACCATGCGTTTTCCCATGCGGATAAAGAGTTTTTGCTGCAGCTCGGACGTGTGAAAGACAGCTTTGAGCTGGATAAAATGTTTTTCATCGTCAATGCTGCCGACCTGGCTTCCTCGGCCGAAGAGCTGGAAGGGGTCGTCAAGCACGTCGAAACGAACCTGCTCCAGCATGGCATTCGGCACCCGCGGATTTATCCGCTATCGAGCTATTACGCGCTCGAAGGGAAAATCCAAGAGGACCGGGAGACCGTCGAGCAATCGGGCATTCTGCGCTTCGAGCGGGAGTTCGTCCGCTTTACGTTCGCGGAGCTGACCGAAATGGCAGTCCGGGCGGGCGATGCGGATATCCGCCGTGCGGCCGATGTGCTCCAGCGCTGGATGGACAGCGCCCGGGCAGACGTTTCCGAGCGCCGCCGCCAGGCCGAAGCCCTGCGTACGGCGCTTGCCGAAGCCCAGAAGCGGCTTGCCTCCCCCGACACGGACGCGGAAGCCCGCGAGCTGTCCAAGGAAATTCAGGAGCTGCTGTACTATGTCAAGCAGCGTACGTCCTACCGCTTCGGCGATCTGTTCAATACGGCCTTCAACCCGGCCGTATTCCGCGACGACCGGCGCGATTCGAAAACGGTCATGCAGTCCGCTTGGGAGGATCTGAGACGGATGCTGTCCTTCGACTTGAACCAGGAAGTGCTGGCAACCACGCTGCGGATCGAGAACAAAATCAACCGCATGGCGGGCGACGCCTCGAAAAACTGGTCGGAAGCGGTCCGGACCGGAGGAATCCCGTCCTTCGAAGCCCCGGGCTTCGAGCCGTTTAAGCTGAAGACGCCAGAGCTGAACGCGATGCTGGAGGCCGCAGACGTACAGCCGAAGTGGCTGGCAGGCTTCTTTAAAAATGCGAAGCAGTTCTTCGAAGGCGACGGAAAAGCGGAGCTGCGCCGGGAGCTGGAAGCCCGCTTGAACGGGCCGATGACGCGCTTTGCCGATACGCAAGCGGCCTTTCTGGAGGACGCCTACGCGGAGCAACTGCGGAGTGTAATGCAGGAGCTGGCGGACCGGCTCCGGCAGGCGCTCGAGGAGCACGGCGAAGGGCTGCTGGAAGCGCTGGAGATGAAGATCGATTTGAACGAGCTTCAGGCGAAGCACGGCAAATTGTTGAATTTTATTGGATGAAATGACGATATTTTTAGATGAAGGTGCCTCATTTTTATGGAGTGCCGAACGATTATATTCGAGGTTGTCCGATGGCGGGCGACCTCGGATTTTTGTTTTCGTGAAAAGGCTTTCATTTCAACAATTTCGTATTATTCGGGAGAAATAGTAGCGCTGTGCTTTCAAATTGTGACGATTTGAAGGAATACTCTGGGAAAATCAAGATTATGGGGCAACCCGTATTTGCCGCCCCTTGGGGATGATGCTACACTACTTCTCATAGCTGAAACGCTTTCGGAGCCATCATTCCGCTTCGAAAGTCATTTTTGCTTTTGCGGCTCTATCGCCGTATTCCATGAGAAAAAAATGTGTCGGCAGAGGCTTTGCGCAGAAAGGAAGCGCTCTCGCAGCAAAGCCGGAGAAGGAGGAGCTCCATGGAAGTATTTAAGCAGCTGAAGGAGTTTTACTGGTCGGAACGAAGGTTTCTGTACGCCTCGATCGTTTGCTTGATGACGGCAACGGCACTGGGACTCGTGTACCCGAATCTGCTTCGGTACTTGATCGACGAAGTGATTTCGAAAGGGCAGTTCTCGGCCGTCCCGTACTTGGCGCTTCTCGTGGCCGGCGTGATGATCGTCAAGGCGACCTTTCAGTTTCTGCACGGCGCGACCAGTGCGCGACTCGGCAACCAAACCGCTTTCAACCTGCGGGCCGCCCTTTACCGGAAGCTGCAGTACTTGTCGTTTCAGTATTACGACAAAGCGCGCACAGGAGATTTGATGTCGCGTCTCACGGCCGATCTGCAAGCCGTACGGGATTTTATCGGCTTCGGCTTCGTCCAGATTTTGAACGTGATCATGATGTTCGCATTCGGCGTGATCATGATGGCGTCGATCAATTGGCAGCTAACGCTCCTCACCATGGTTTGCATGCCGTTCCTCGTCTATACGGCGATCCGGTTCGAGGGAAAAATTCATCCGGCGTTCCGGTCGATCCGTCAATCGATGAGCAGTATGACGACCTCCGTGCAGGAGAACATCACCGGGGTAAGGACGGTTAAGTCGTTCGCGAGAGAGCCGCATGAAATCGACAAATTTTCCGAACGCAACGGAAACTACAAGGAAAACAACGTGTTGACCGCAGGCATTTGGGCTAAATATTTTCCTCTGATGGAGCTGTTCGCCAACCTGAGCGTGGTCATTTTGCTCGGCGTCGGCGGCTGGATGGTGATGAACGAAAGCATTTCACTCGGAGAGCTTGTCGCTTTCTTCAGCTTGATCTGGTACATCATCGGTCCGATGTGGGGCATCGGCTTTCATATCAACAACTTCACGCAATCGAAAGCGGCCGGCGAACGGCTGCTCGAAGTGCTGCATCAATACGAACACGTGAAAAATAAAGAGAATGCGCTCGTTTTGCAGCCTGACCGAGTACAAGGCCACGTCCGTTTCGACAACGTGACCTTCGCGTATACGGATAAGCAGCCGGCGCTTACCGATTTCAATCTGGATGCGCCTGCGGGCTCGGTCATCGGTCTGCTAGGCGGTACAGGCTCGGGGAAATCGACGGTCATTCAGCTGCTTTTGCGGGCCTACAATGTGAAGGAAGGCCGGATTACGCTCGATGGAACAGACATTCGCGACATTACGCTGGAAAGTCTGCGCAGCCAAATGGCGATCGTTTTTCAGGAGACGTTTTTGTTTTCTTCCAGCATCAAAGGCAATATCGCTTACGGTGTCGACGACGTGACTATGGAAGAGGTCATTCAGGCGGCGAAGCTGGCCAAAGCGCACGACTTCATCATGGAGCTGCCGATGGGCTACGATACGATCGTCGGCGAACGCGGTCTGGGCCTATCCGGCGGGCAAAAGCAGCGGATTGCGATTGCGCGGGCGCTACTGAAAAATCCGAAAATTTTAATTCTCGACGATGCCACGAGCGCCGTGGATATGGAAACCGAGCACGAAATTCAACAAGGCTTCGAAGAGGTGATGAAAGGCCGTACGACGTTCATTATCGCGCACCGGATCTCTTCCCTGAAGCATGCGGATGAGATTTTGGTGCTGGATGAGGGCCGGATCGTGCAGCGGGGCACCCACACTGAGCTCATGAAGCAGGAGGGGCCGTACCTCGAAACGTACAAAATTCAATTTGCCGATCAGCCGGAGGATATCGATGCCGATACCGGTACCGAGGAACCGGCGAAGCACAACGAGTCGACGGCGGAAGTGGCTGCTGCCTCTCAAGCCAACGTAAGGAGGTTTGCACATTGAGCGGACAACGGAAACATTCATCCGGCGGTTCAAAGCCCGAAGGCGAGGAACTGCTGAAATCCCGGTTCGTCTATCAAGACGACGAGGAGCTTGACAAAGGGTTTGACTGGGTTCAGGTCAAGCGCGTCGGCAAATATATGAAGCCGTATGCGAAGCAGATGGCGCCCGTCATCCTGATCATGATGGCTGTCGGGGCTCTGACGAAGCTGCTGAATCCGCTCCTGATCGCCTTTGCGATCGATAACGTGCTGAAGCAGAAGGACGGCAAGCTGCTCGCGCTCTGCGTAGGCGCCATGTTCGTACTGTATGTCATTCAATGGCTCGCGAACAACTACCGGATCCGGTATACGAACGAGATCGGCCAGCGGATCATTTACGATTTGCGCCACGATTTATTCAGCCACATTCAGCGGCTGTCGTTCCGGTTTTTCGACAAACGTCCGGCTGGCTCGATTCTCGTTCGCGTGACGAACTATGTAAACTCGCTTCAAGACTTGCTGACAAACGGTGTGGTCAACCTGTTGATCGACTGTGTGCAGCTGATCGGCATCATCTTCATCCTATTATTTTACAATGTCAAGCTGGGCGCAGCGATTATTGTCACGGTTCCGATCATGTTCCTGATTTCTACACGGCTGCGCGTGAAAATTCGCCGCGCCTGGCAGGTTGTCCAGACGAAGACATCGCGCATTAACGCTCATTTGAACGAGTGCATCCAAGGCATCAAGGTGACGCAGGCGTTCACGCAGGAGAAGCAGAATATCGCTTATTTTGAGCAAATGAATCGGGACAACCATAAATCGTGGAACCGCGCATCGACCTTAAACCAGTCGTTTAACCCGATCATTGAGGTTACCGGGGCGGTCGGCTACTTTATTTTGTTCCTGCTTGGCGCTTATTTCATTCAAAGCGGGGAAATGACCGTAGGCTTGTTCGTAGCTTTCGCCTCTTACATCGGCAGCTTCTGGGAGCCGATCAACCGGCTCGGCCAAATGTATTCGCAGATGCTCATTGCGATGGCTTCGTCGGAGCGGATCTTCGAATATATCGACGAGCAGCCGAACGTGGCGGAGAAGCCGTCTGCCCGGCCGCTGCCGACGATTCGCGGAGATATTGACTTCCAGCAGGTGGAATTCGAATACGAGCCGGGACGGCACGCGCTGCAGCGGATCGATCTGAACGTGAAGGCCGGCCAATCGATCGCACTTGTCGGCCATACCGGTTCGGGCAAAACCACGATCATCAACCTGCTTTGCCGCTTTTATGACGTGACGGGAGGCAGCATTGTCATCGACGGCCACGATATCCGCGATGTAACGATTCAAAGCTTGCGTTCGCAGATCGGGATCGTGCTTCAGGATACGTTCATTTTTTCCGGGACGATTCGCGACAACATCCGGTTCGGGCGGCTCGATGCGACCGACGAGGAAGTGGAGGCGGCGGCCAAAGCTGTCCGCGCTCACGAGTTTATCGTGAATTTGCCGAACGGCTACGATACCGAGGTACAGGAGAGAGGGAACGTGCTGTCGATGGGGCAGCGCCAGCTGCTTTCGTTTGCCCGGGCGCTTCTGGCGGACCCACGCATCCTTATTCTGGATGAGGCGACGGCCAGCATCGATACGGAGACGGAGCTGAAAATTCAAGAAGCGCTCAAGACGCTGATGGCGGGACGCACATCCTTCATCATCGCTCACCGGTTGTCGACGATTCGTCATGCCGATCATATTCTCGTATTGGATCACGGACGAATTATGGAGCAGGGCAATCACGAGGAACTGATACGCCACCAAGGCATTTATCACGGACTGATTCAAGCGCAGTACCGCTTTTTGAAAGAAACGGGTTAACAGATATTGGCCGGTGTGGTATGATTGTTAACGTGAACAATACCCACCGGAAGCGCATTTGTCAGGCATCGTCTGCTTTATGCGCTCTCCTTAAATCAAAGGAGCTGACATCGTTGTGAAGAACAAGTTTGCGGCACAATTGTATACTCTGCGTGACGAGCTGGAGAAAGATTTTCCGGGCGTGCTGCGGGAGCTGAAACGGATGGGCTGGAGCGGCGTACAAATTTCCGGTTTGCGGGGCTATACCGCCGAAGAAATCGCAGCCGTCCTCAAGGAGACGGGGCTTGGCACCGCGGGGATGCACGTTAGCTACGAAGCGCTGCAAAACGAACTTGAAACGATCGTCGAGCAGGCCAGGCTGTTCGGTACGCGCGACCTGATCTGCCCGTTCATCGCTGCCGATCTGCGTGGCGAAGAAGGGTACCGGGCAGTACGCGCCAAGCTGAACGAAGTGGCGGGGAAGCTCGCTCCGCTCGGCTTCCGGCTCAGCTACCACAACCATGCGTTCGAGTTCGACACGACTGTGAACGGGGTATCCGCGCTCAAATATTTGCTGGAGCCGTCCAAGGACAATGCCGTGCTGGCCGAAGTCGACGTGTACTGGGTGAAAAAGGGCGGCCTCGATCCGGTGCCTTTTATCCGCCCATATGCCGGCCGTATGCCGATCATTCACCTGAAGGACATGTCGAATGACGAACATCAGACGTTTGCCGAAGTGGGTACGGGCGTCATCGATTTCATCCCGATCCTCCAGTGGGGCGAAGCAAACGGCATCGAATGGTACGCGGTGGAGCAGGACGTTTGTCCGGGTAACCCGCTGGATAGTCTGCAAATCAGCTTAACCAACCTTCATCGCATGGCCGATCAACTGGCGTCCAAGTAAGCGGATCGTCATGTTATGCCTGCCCTCGTCGTTTTTGCGCAAGCAGAAACGTCGGGGTTTTTTTGTTTTTTTGTCTACTCGCCGTACCTCAGACATATACATGGGGAAGTGAACTTGTTCGCTGGTCCGAACGTCGAAACGATCCGTTAAGGGAGGGAATGACGTTGAAAAAGCGCATCGTCACACCCGGCTTGCTGCTGGAGGTGGTGCAATGGGGAACGGCCTTTGCGGTCATCGTCGCCGTCTTGATCTCAGGCCGCTGGTTCGCGAAGGCGCAGCCGGTCTATCGGTTTGACGTGTTTTTGGACGATCAGCATGTAGGAACGGTCAGCGACCCGGAAATTGTCAAGCAATGGAAGACGGCCCGGTACGAAGAAGTAGAGCGGCAGTACGATAATGCGCGCGTCACGTCCAATCTGGAGCAGCTTCGGTTCGTTCGGTTCGAAGGAAACAAAACGTTCCAAGGCGCATACGACAATGATGCGGTAATCGCCGCGCTGAAAGATAAACTTGTTTTTGCTTTTTTGGCCACGGAGATTCGGATTGACGGCACGACAGTCGGCATTGTGAAGGACGTCTTTACTGCCGCAGCTCTCCTGGATCAGGTAAAGGCGCCTTTTTTGAATGTGTCCAAGGAGAAGGAGGCTACAATATTGTCGGAGGAAGACACCGGTAACCGGTCGAAGGTGAAAATGACCGCCGAATTTACTCAGGACGTGCAGCTGCTCGAAACGGCCGTCGCCCCGAGCAAAGTCGAGCCGGCCGAAGCGGTGCTGAACCGGATGTTAAGCGGCGCCGCCCAGCCTCTTACGTATACGGTTCAGAAAGGAGACTGTATCTCGTTGATCGCGCAGCGGTTTCAAGTTGCTGCCGATGTGATCCGGGCAAACAATCCGGAGATTAAGAAGGATTTGATCCGTGTCGGACAAACGCTTCAGCTTTCGGTCAATCAGCCGCTTTTGTCGGTCAAAACGGTCGAGACGCGTACCGAGCAGGTCCGGATAGCGAGCGGCATCGTCTACGAAAAAGACAACGAGCTGCAGGCGGGTGTCATTCAGATTGTAGCCAACGGTAAGCCCGGCTGGAAGCAGCTGACCTACGAAGCCGTCCGCATAAACGGCGAGCCTGCAAGCGAGTCGGTGGTCGAGGAAACGGTACTCGAATTGCCGGTACGGACGGTGGTGAAGCAAGGGACGAAAGTGATTCCCGGCGTGGGTACGGGCAAGTTCGTCCTGCCGGTGCTGCAGCCCAAAGTAACGAGCGAATTCGGGCTGCGGTGGGGGAAAAATCACAACGGTACGGATTTCGTCTCGGAGCAAAAGGCGATTATGGCCGCCGATCACGGCAAGGTGACGTTCGCCGGTTGGAAGTCGGGCTACGGAAACTGCATCGTCATCGATCACCAGAACGGGTACGAGACGCTGTACGGGCATCTTAGCAAAGTCGTAGTCCGCGAAGGGGACGGCGTCAAGAAAGGCGATAAAGTCGGCGTGATGGGCAGCACAGGAAACTCGACAGGCGTCCATCTGCATTTCGAGATCATCAAGAACGGCCAACAGCAAAACCCGCTTAAATATTTGAGCGTCTGAACTCGCAATTTGACGCTTTTCTTCGCATGTCGCTTGCCTCTGATCACCCCTCTTTCAATCCCCTCTCCTCCCCAAAGTTTGCAAATCGCACGGCAAACCGCTACTCTAAAATGTATAGTTACTGAAGTGATCAGTCCTTGCAGGTAACGCTGCTGAAACTGGGGGAGAATGCATGAGATCCACGCGATGGTTGTGGCGGACCGTCGGCTTTGCCGCGCTGTTATCGACGGTGCTGTGCGCTGTCGGATTCGCCTACGGCATCAATCAGATTATTTTTCCGAAGCCTGTTGCGTGCGACGCAACAGAGGCCCCGCAGCAGCCCGCTGCAAAACCGAAGACGGACAACTGGGAAGCGAAGGACCAGATCCGCATCGTGGCCCTAGGAGATTCGCTAAGCGCGGGCACTGGCGATTTGTCGGGCAAAGGATATGTCGGCGACGTAAGGGACAAGCTGGAGAAGCAGCTGGGCAAACCGGTGTTCGTTTACAACAATTTTGCGATCCCGGGTTATCGGACGGCCGATGTGCTTAAGGATTGGGACAAGAAAGCCGACATCGCCAAGTCGCTTGCCGAGGCCGATCTGGTGCTGCTGACGATCGGGGGCAACGATTTGTTCCAGGGCGGCGCGGCCATCTTTAGTTTGGGCGACGGCAGTAACGGCTCAACCGGGGCAGACTCTTCGAAGGCGCAGACGTCCCAAAGCATCCAAGGCGCCGAAGCGCCGAAAAGTACCCCGGGCTCGCCGGATCAGGAGGCCGGGGCGGGCTTTAACCCGAAAGCGGCGGCCGGGCGCATTCCGGGCGCATTGAAGAGTCTGGAGCAAATTTTCGACCGGGTCAGCAAGGCAAGCCCGCATGCGCGAATTTTTTACGTCGGCCTGTACCATCCGTTCCTCGATCTTGACCCTCAGCGCGAAGGAGCTCCGGTTATCCAGCAGTGGAACGCGGCTGCGTTCGATTTGGCGAACCGGTACCCGAACATTACGCTGGTGCCGACGTATGATTTGTTCGAGCTGAATTTGAGCAAGTATTTATACACGGACCACTTTCATCCGAACCAAGACGGCTACGACCGGATCGCGGATCGGATCGTCGAAATCTTGAAATAGCAGGGAGGCCGGAAGCGCATGGCTCAGGCCGGGGAACAGCATCGGAAAGGAAGAGACGCGGACATTGTTCTGGCGGTCGATAACGTAAAAAAGACGATCAGCAAACGGCTGATCATCAAAGGCATTTCGTTCGAAGTGCGCGCTGGAGAGATTTTCGGCTTTCTCGGACCGAACGGCTCGGGAAAAACGACGACGATCCGCATGCTGGTGGACTTGATCAAGCCGACGGAAGGCTCGATCCGCATCTGCGGCTACGACGTGCACAAGGAGCATAACGAAGCGCTGCAGTATGTCGGCTGTATCGTGGAAAATCCGGAGTTGTATTCGTACCTCAGCGGCTGGGAAAACCTGGAGCATTTCGCCCGGATGCTGCCGGGTGTGGGTGAGAAGCGCATCCGCGAAGTGGTGGACATCGTCGGCATGGACGCGCGCATCCACGATAAAGTCAAAACGTACTCGCTGGGGATGCGGCAGCGTCTTGGTATCGCCCAAGCGCTGTTGAACGATCCGAAGCTGCTCATTTTGGACGAGCCGACCAACGGCCTCGATCCGCAAGGGATCAAGGAGCTGCGTGAATTTATCCGCCAGCTGGCCGAGACCGGGCTCAGCTTGTTCATTTCCAGCCATCTGCTCAGCGAAATTCAGCAAATGTGTGACCGGGTCGCGATCATAAGCCACGGCGAGGTCATTACGGTCGGCGAGGTATCATCGCTTGTGGACGAATCCGTCAGCACGGTTGTCTGGAGCGTGCTTCCGGTGGAGACTGCGCTAAAAGTTTTGCAATCGCACCCCGAGGTGCAGTCGGTCACGTTCACGGATGAGTCCAGCACGGAAGCAGGTGTACCGCGACTGGTTGCCCTGCAAAATCCGGAGGCGATTCCGGAGCTGTCAAGGCGGCTCATGGAAGCGGGCGTTGCGCTCCACGGCATCGAAATCAAGCTTCCGACTCTGGAAGATTTATTCCTGAAGCTGACGGAGGGTGAGCGCATTGGTTAGTTTGTATCCGCTGGTCAAGAACGAATGCATCAAAATGATCAAAAAAAAGCGGCTGCTCGTCGTGCTGCTTATTTTGGCCGCGATCATCCCGATGTTTACGTATGCGCAAATGAAGGTGGCAGAGAGCAACCGGAAGCAGTTCGGAACGACTGACTGGCGGGTCGAGCAGCGGCAGAAGATTGTGGACTATACCCGCAGTCTCAGCAGCGGGCGCGTGCCCGAGGAATGGAAGCAGTGGCGCCGCGTCGAAGTGAAGCTGGCCCAGTACTATCTGGATAAAGATGTGAATCCGGCCGAGCCGAACGGGGTAACCTTTACTAGAGAGTTTGTGAAAAATGCCGTAAATCTGTTCATTCCTCTCATGGTTATGGTCGTTGCTGCCGATATGGTATCCGGGGAGCATACGACGGGGACGATCAAACTGCTGCTGACACGTCCGGTCCAGCGCTGGAAAATTCTCTTAAGCAAGCTGCTGAGTCTGATCTTGTTCACCTCGTTTATCGTTATTGCGACAGCCATTTTATGCTATCTTATTTCCGGCGTCGTGTTCGGCTACGGAGGCTGGGACATGCCGGTGTTCTTCGGGTTTCAGGTGAAGGGGACGGAGGTCGACTTTTCGTTCGTCCGTCCAATCGACCAATGGCTGTACCTGATCATGGAATTCGGGCTGGTCTGGTATGCGGCGCTCGTCGTCGCGGTGATGACGCTGATGATCTCGGTGCTTGTGCGCAGCACGGCGGCGGGAATGGGCATCATGCTGGCGCTGCTCATCTCGGGCACGATCTTGACGAATATGGTCTCTTCTTGGGAGACGGCCAAATATTTGTTCATGGTCAACTTGAACTTGACGACGTATCTCAGCGGGACGCTTCCGCCCATCAAAGGCATGGATTTGCCGTTCTCCTTGGCGGTGTTGACCGTATGGGGAATCGCATCGGTTATCGTCTCGTTTGCGGTTTTTACGAAAAAAGATGTATTGAACTAATCCGATCAAATGTTATAATGTTGCGGAGACATAGGTGTTTTTAGGGAGGCTGCGATGGCGGATCAACTCGATTTGTTAGGAAAAACGACAGCAGCGCCGGCGGACTACGGTGCAGACGATATCCAGGTGCTCGAAGGACTGGTAGCGGTACGCAAGCGGCCGGGGATGTATATCGGCAGTACCAGCACGTCCGGGCTTCACCATCTGATCTGGGAAATCGTCGATAATGCCGTGGATGAGCATTTGGCCAAGCATTGTACGCAAATTGACGTGACGATCCATAAGGATCAGTCCGTAACGGTGTACGACAACGGCCGCGGTATTCCGACCGGCATGCACAAAACGGGGATTCCCACACCGCAGGTGGTGTTTACGATGCTTCATGCCGGCGGCAAGTTCGGCGGCGGAGGATATAAAAAATCCGGCGGCTTGCACGGCGTAGGCGCTTCCGTGACGAATGCGCTGTCCGAATGGCTTGAAGTAGAAATTTACCGCGAAGGCAAAACACACCGCCAGCGGTTTGAATATTGGGTGGACGGACAAGGCAAGGAGCACGTCGGAGAACCGGTCACCGGCCTGGAAGTGATCGGTTCGACGCGCAAAAGCGGAACGAAGGTGACGTTCAAGCCCGACAAGCGCGTCTTTCAGGGCGGAACGACGATCAATTTCGATACGCTCTACGAGCGGTTGCAGGAAATCGCCTTTTTGAACTCAGGATTGAAGGTCACGCTGACCGATCAGCGCGCGGATAAGCAAGAGGAGTTCCAATACGAAGGCGGCGCCAGCCAGTTCGTGCAATTCTTGAACGAGGAAAAAACGGTGCTGCATGATGTCATTCACTTTGTAGCGGAGAAAGACGAAATCGAAGTCGAAGTGGCGATGCAGTATAACGACGGTTACACGGAGACGCTCGTGTCGTTCGTCAACTCGATTCCGACGCGTGGCGGGGGAACGCACGAAACGGGCTTCAAAACCGCCTATACCCGCGTCATGAATGACTACGCGCGTAAGAACGGGATGCTCAAGGAAAAGGAGAAAAACCTGGACGGGCAAGACCTGCGCGAAGGCATGATGGCGGTCATCAACATCAAGATGGGTGAGGTCGAATTCGTCGGCCAGACGAAGGACCAGCTCGGCAGCGCTTCGGCGCGGAGCGCGGTCGATTCGGTCGTCTCCGATAAAATGGCGGTATTCCTCGAAGAAAACCCGCAGGTCGCGCAGATGATCATGAAGAAGGCGATCCAGTCGGCCAAAGCGCGCGAAGCGGCGAGAAAGGCGCGAGAAGAGGTGCGCAGCGGCAAGAAGGGCAAGAGCGAAAGCTCGAACCTCGGCGGCAAGCTGACGCCGGCGCAATCGAAGGACTATACCCGCAACGAGCTGTTCATCGTCGAAGGCGATTCCGCTGGCGGGTCGGCGAAGCAGGGGCGCGATTCGAAGCATCAGGCGATTTTGCCGCTCAAGGGCAAGCCGATGAACCCGGAGAAGGCCAAGCTGCTCGATATTATGAAAAACGACGAATACAAGGCGATCATTGCCGCGATCGGTGCAGGGGTGGGTCCGGAATTCGACGAGTCGGAAAGCAATTATGCGAAAATTATCATTATGACCGACGCCGATACCGACGGCGCGCATATTCAGGTGCTGCTTCTGACGTTCTTCTACCGGTACATGAAGCCGCTCATCGACGTGGGCAAGGTGTATATCGCCCAGCCGCCGCTGTTCAAGGTGACGAAAAAAGCCGGCAAAAACAGCACGGTCCGTTACGCTTGGACCGACGAGCAGCTGCAGGCGCTGACCAAAGAGCTCGGCAAAAATATCGAGCTGCAGCGTTACAAAGGACTCGGTGAGATGAACCCCGACCAGCTCTGGGAAACGACGATGGACCCGGCGACGCGCACGCTGCTGCAGGTGCAGATCGAGGATGCGGCCAAAGCCGAGCGGCGCGTATCTACGCTGATGGGGGATAAAGTCGATCCGCGGAAGCGCTGGATCATCGAGAACGTGGACTTCACGGAATTTGAAGAATAAACGGGGGGCCTTTTGTGAGTATCCTGGAAAATTTTTTGCCGGCCTTTCTGGAAGAGGTTGTAGGCGACCGGTTCGGCCGGTATTCCAAATATATCATTCAAGACCGCGCGATTCCGGACGTGCGGGACGGCTTAAAGCCGGTGCAGCGGCGTATTCTATACGCCATGTACGATTCCGGGAACACACCGGATAAGCCGTACCGCAAATCGGCGAAGACGGTCGGGGACGTAATGGGTAATTACCATCCGCACGGCGACGCCTCGATTTACGAAGGCATGGTGCGGATGGCACAGCCTTGGAAAATGAGCCACGTCCTGGTTGACGGCCACGGCAACTGGGGCTCGATGGACGACGATCCGCCGGCTGCGATGCGGTATACCGAAGCGCGGTTGTCCGAAATCGCGATGGAGCTGCTGCGGGACATCGAGAAGCGGACGGTTCAGTTCAAGGACAACTTCGACAATACGACGAAAGAGCCGGTCGTGCTGCCTTCGCGGTTTCCGAATTTGCTCGTTAACGGCGTTAGCGGCATCTCGTCCGGATTTGCGACGGAAATTCCGCCGCACTGCCTGCGCGAGGTGGTCAATGCCTGCATTGCATTGATCGATAAGCCGGACAGCACGCTGGAGGATTTGATGGGCACCATCAAAGGCCCGGATTTTCCGACCGGCGGCATTATTATGGGCTCGGAAGGGATACGCGACGCGTACCGGACCGGCCGGGGCCGTATCTACGTGCGGGCGCGCACGGCGATCGAGGACCTGCGCGGCGGACGCCAGCAGATCGTCATTACCCAAATACCTTATCAAGTCGTGAAATCCCGCCTGGTAACGGCGATGGAAAATATCCGTCTGGAGAAAAAACTCGAAGGCATTGCGGAGGTTCGCGACGAAAGCGGCCGCGAGGGTCTTCGTATTGTCGTCGAGCTGAAAAAGGACGCGGATGCGCAGGGGATTTTGGCGTATTTGTTTAAGAAAACCGACCTGCAGGTGGCCTATAATTTCAACATGGTCGCTATCGTCAACAAGACGCCGAAGCAGCTCGGGCTTCGCGATATGCTGGAAGCCTACATCGACCACCAGAAAGAAGTGGTCACCCACCGCTCGCGATTCGAGCTGGAGAAGGCGGAAGATCGTGCTCATGTGCTCGAAGGGCTGGTCAAGGCGCTCAACATCCTGGACGAGGTCATCGCCGCGATCAAAGCGTCGAAAAACCGTCAGGACGCCCAGAACAACCTCGTCGCCAAGTTCGGTTTTACCGAACGGCAAGCCGATGCGATTTTGACCTTGCAGCTGTATCGTTTGACGAATCTGGAGATTCATTCTTTGGAAAAAGAATGGAAGGACGTTCAGAAAACGATCGCGTACCTGAAAGGGATTCTTGGCAGCGAAAAGAAGCTTTTGGCTGTCATTAAAGATGAAATGTCGCAAATTCGAGATAAGTACGGCATCGACCGCCGATCGGACATCCAGGACGAAGTGGAAGAGCTTAAAGTCAACCTGGAAGTCATGGTGACGGCTGAAGACGTCTTCGTTACGCTTTCCAGCGAAGGCTATATCAAGCGTACGGGCAAGCTGTCGTTTATCCGCTCCGGCGGCGAGATTGACAAGACGGGACTGAAGGAAGGCGACTATCTTCGCTATCTGCTTGATGTCAATACGCTGGAGAGCCTGCTTATTTTCACGCAGAAAGGGCAATATTTCCTGCTGCCTGTACATCAAATTCCGGAGTACAAATGGAAGGAGAACGGCACTGCCATCGTCAACGTCATCCCGATTTCGAAGGACGACCGCATTATTCACGTGCTGCCGGTCAAGGATTTCGAGGAGCCGGGCAAGTCGCTCGTGTTCGTTACGCGCAAAGGGCAGGTCAAACGGACCGAACTGAAGGAATATTTTACGAATCGTTCGACCGGGATCGTTGCTTGCAAAGTGGGCGATCAGGACGCAGTGCTCGACGTATTGCTCAGCACAGGCTCAAAAGAGCTGCTGCTGGTGACGAAGCAGGGGATGGCCATTCGCTTTAAGGAGGACGAAGTAAATCCGATGGGGCGTGCCGCTGCCGGGGTTCGCGGCATTCAGCTTAAGGATGACGATGAGATCGTCGCCGCCGATTGGATTGACGGGGACGAAGGAGAAGTCGTCGTCATGACGGAGCTTGGGTATGCGAAGCGCTCGCTCGTTGCGGATTATCCCGTACAGGGACGCGGGGGCAAAGGGATTATTACGTTCGAATTCAAGGAGGGCAAGCGGGTAAAGCCGAACGGATCGGAGCTGAAAGGCGCTTTTGTTGTTAAAGAGCCGTTCGACCTGACCGCCATCCTCAGTACAGGCGGAAGAGTGACGTTCTCGACCGAGCAGACGCCGATCGATGACCGCAAATCCACAGGGAAATACGTCGTACCGGCCAATAAGAACGAAACGGTAACGGATATTTTGAAAATCACTTAATCATAGCTGGTGTACTGCGGCTCAAGCTTTTCGAGCAGCTCCAGCATCAATTGCAGAACGGCCCATACCGGCATCGAATCGTCCAGCTTTTCGAGCCAGTCTGGGTCGTTTATTATTCCTTTCGTCAATGCGGTTTCTCCGATTTTGCGCTTCCAGTCGTCCATTCTTCCACTCCTTGTCTTCCATGGATTGACAAGCTCCGCGTATAGGCGAATGTCCCATGTGCAGTATATGTTGAACTCCGTCAAAAGGTACCCGATTTTATCGTTTTATGTCCTAAAATATTCATGGGGTTAACCTTTAAAAAGGCGGAAGTCAATGCTATAATAAGGGAAAAGATTGGTTTTTCGGGAGTGATGATTATGATAACTCATGAATTTGCCAAGCTGTGGTGGAAATTGTCCAAAGATTTGCGCACGCATATGGAAACGGAGCTTGCTCCGACGTTGACGGAAGGGCAGCTTACGGTGCTCGAAAGGCTGCTGGCTTCCGAGCGGGACCGGATGAAGCCTTCGGATTTCATCGAGTATTTGGCGACGACGCCCGCGGCGATTACGACGCTGCTTGACCGGATGGAAAAGAGCGGGTTAATCGAAAGAGAGCGTGACGAGAAGGACCGCCGTATCGTGTGGGTATTGGTAACGGAGAAGGGGCGCTTCGAATGCGAACGCGGCGTGCAAATCCGCGAACGGTTTTTGCAGCAATATTTGAGCCGAATTTCCTCGCACAATCAGCAATTGCTTGTATACTTGCTGGGCAAGGTTGCCAATGCTTAGCGTTTTTGTAAACTAAAATACGAAAATATGTTCTCATTTGTCATGGTGTATGGTATAATGTGGATGCAATAGGGAAGGCACTCAAGGACGGTTGGCACACCCCTGTCATTGATGGGTTCGCATCAGCGAATCCGGAAGGAGGTGATGCCATGGAAGTAAAGGATGCCGTAACGTTGATGTTCATGTTCGGCATGTTTATTCTCGCTTTACTTTCCTACTTAAAAAAGAAGTAGACCTCCCTTGAGCCTTGGAACCCGAGAGGTCTACCGCTTGGTTATTCCTTGCGCCGATCGCCTTGAGGGCAATCTATTGTAGTGAGGTCGCGGATGCTGGAACATTCGCGGCCTTTCTGGTTTGCAGGCAATAACTTTTTTTGTAAATCCATCATACCATACTCCCGCTTGCTTTGAAAAGACGTTCAATGATTTTGTACAACCTTGTCGGATGACGGCGCCCGGTCTTTTTCCTGTATGCCATATCTTACATACTTACAAGCAGGAGGAACTCTATGCCGCTGGAAGTTCCAGCACGATGGTGCCGGTTCGGTTTATCAGCGAGGCTCTTGGCAGCGAGGTGAGCTGGGACCAGGCGGCCCAGACGGTGTATATCAAGACAAAATAAAGGCCTTAAATCGAAAAAGCAAAACCTCCGACACCACATGAATCATGGTTTCGGAGGTTTTATCGCGTTCATGGGGGTTATACGGCCCCTGCGGCGTTCAGGTCCCAGAGCTGCCAGGGAAAGGCTCCCGGCGGCTCCGACGTGAAGCGGAGCGCTTCCTGCGTGACCGGGTGCGTGAATTCGAGCAGGGTGGACCACAGCGCGATTTGCTGACCGGGCTTCGCCAGAGCGCCGCCGTACCGCTGATCGCCTACGAGCGGGCATCCGATGGCCGCGAACTGGACGCGGATTTGATGCGGCCGGCCGGTATGCAGCTCGACCTGCACGAGCGACAAGCCGTCCTGGCCGGACAGAACGCGGTAATCGAGCACCGCCTCCTTGGCGCCGGTCTTCGAAACGGGAACGACGGACACCATATTCGTTTTGGTATCTTTCAACAAATGATGCCGCAGCGTTCCTTGAGGTTCTTTGGGCCGCCCGTTCACGACGGCGGTGTACACTTTGCGGATCGTACGCGTACGGACCGCATCGGAGAGCCGGGAGGCCGCCTTGGATGTTTTGGCGAATACCATGACGCCCCCTACCGGCCGGTCAAGCCGGTGCACCAGACCGAGATACACGTTGCCCGGCTTATGATGCCGCTCTTTGAGATCGGCTTTGATCAGCGTCAGCAGGTCGGGGTCCCGGGACGCGTCCTCCTGCGTTGGAACGTTCGTTGGCTTAACGACGACGATAACGTGATTGTCCTCGTACAGCACCGGCACGTGCGGATGAGAGCCGCTCATACGTTATGCCTCCCAGCGGCCGAGAATGCCGCACGGCAGCATCAGCTTCGAGGCCGTAATCGGCAGGCCGATTTCGCCACAAGTGATCGTTCCGCCATGGCTCCGGCCGAGAGACAGCGCAAGAGTGTTGTGGAGAACCGTAGCCGAAATGCCCGTCGTGTAGGAGTTGATGAGGAAAAACAAAGGCTTGTCCGTCAAAATGCTCATGCACGTTTCCACAAACGGATACAGGTTCGTCTCCAGCTTCCACGTCTCGCCGTTCGGGCCGCGTCCGTACGATGGCGGGTCCATAATAATGGCGTCGTATTTGCTGCCTCGGCGCTGCTCGCGCTGGACGAATTTGAATACGTCGTCCGTAATGAAGCGCACCGGACGGTCCCCGAGACCGGACAGCTGCAGGTTTTCTTTGGCCCACTGCACGACGCCCTTGGACGCATCGACATGGCATACCTCGGCGCCCGCCGAAGCGCACGCAACGGAAGCGCCGCCGGTATAAGCGAACAGATTCAGGACGCGGATCGGCCGGCCGGCGCTGCGGATTTTATCCATCATCCAGCTCCAGTTGACGGCTTGTTCCGGGAACAGGCCGGTGTGCTTGAAGCTGGTCGGTTTAATATGAAACGACAGCCCGCGGTACGAGATCGTCCAGCGCTCGGGAATGTCCTTGCGGTATTCCCAGTTGCCGCCGCCGCTGGAGCTGCGATGGTAATGGGCGTCGGCTTCGCGCCATACGCCCGTCTCCTTGGGCAGCGGCCAAATAATTTGCGGATCGGGACGCCGCAGGACGATACTGCCCCAACGTTCCAGCTTCTCGCCGCCCCCGGTATCGATCAATTCGTAATCTTTCCAATCTTGTGCTGCAAACATAAGTAGCGACCATCCTTTAATTTGATTTCCAGTCTCAGCATTGCCCATTCAGCAAAGCCGTTATTCTTCAACATTTTACACGATTCCGGCAGACGAATCCATCGGCCGGACGCAAAAAACCGGAGACGCCACGAAAGAGCGCTCCGGCTTGTTCATCATAGTGCGATTTTTTTCGTATAGATGAATTACTTGGCCTTAGGTAGGTCGAGCTTTTCGATCAATCCCGGCAGCTCTTGATCCATAAATGTACGGTAAGCTTTGGTCATCGCTTCATTCTTCATCTCGTCCTTCACTTCGTCGAACGACTGCGTGGAACGGGCTTCGACGCGCATGATATGGTAGCCGAACTCCGTCTCGATCGGATCGCTGATTTTGTTCAGCTCCAGCTCGACAGCCGCTTTCTTAAACGCCTCAGTCCAGTCCGTTACCGGCTGGTTCTCATACAGCCCGCCCGTATCTTTGGAGCCCGGGTCGTCAGTATACTGCTTGGCCAGCGCGGCGAAATCCTCGCCGTTTTTCAGCTTCGCGGCAATGTCGAGCGCCAGCTTCTTGGCGTCGTCCTTCGAGCGCGCTTTGCCTTCGGCGTCCTTGAAGCCGATCAAAATATGCCGTACGGACGCTTCTACGAACTCGCCGGTTTTCGCTGCGATGGCCGCATCGTAGGTTTCTTTCAGCTTCGCGTCGGTCGCTTGGATGGAGAGTGCCTCCCCGGCGGCGATATAGAGGCCGAGATAGTCGCGCACATCCTGCTCGTTCAATCCTTCCTTGGCCAGCAGGGAGGCAATGTCCTCGGTTTGGTGCAGTTCGATCAAATATTTTTTTATTTCCCCGTATTCTTTGTCGACTTCAGCGGGGAGGGCGGCTTTCTGCTCCGCGGTAATCTTCCCGGCTAACACTTTATAGGCGATCATATGCTTCAGGAATTGTTCATCAACCTCTCCGGTACTGTTCAGCAAGTGCAAGACCGAAGCGAACTTGTTGGCCTCACCCCATGTAATCTGCCCGCCCTTATAGGTTGCGACGATGGCGTTCGGATCGCCTTTCTTGCCGACCCAGATCGTCCCGCTGTTGTCGTCCCAGCTTACTTCCTTGCCGAGCGCTTCACTGACGAATCGGAGCGGCACGTAGGTGGTGCCGTTATAGATGAAACCTTGCCCCTGCTCGGCGGTCGGTTTTTTCTCTACACCGTCGAACATATATTTGAGCTGCTTAAAATATACCTCAATTTGAGTGCCGCTCGCATAGGCGACCGATCCCGTCAGCATGACGCCCAGCGATAGGCCCAGCGCCAAACCTTTCAGCTTGTCATTCATACATTAATCCATCCTCTCTCTTTGGGTGTGACTTACTACTTCCACAAAGGGAAGCAAAATCCTTTTTTTTCATCTTTTCGGATTGCCGCCGTTTTTGCCAAATTCTGAATTCACGAAGAATTTGCACTTTTCAGACAGGAATTTATTCAAGCGCGTAGTATTTGTGTAAGTAGAGGCAGAAACAATCATCGAAAAGGGGGATGAACGGAACGTGATGAGCTTGATCCCCGGTCCGGAGGACTTGTATCTGTTCCACGAAGGCAATTTATTCCGAAGCTACCGGATGCTTGGCGCCCATCTGGCCGAGTCAGGGGGGGGATGCGGCGTTCGCTTCGCCGTCTGGGCCCCTCACGCCCGCGAGGTCCGGGTGGTCGGCGACTTCAATTGCTGGGACGGCTCGGGTCACGCGATGCAAAAGGTAAGCACCTGGGGCGTCTGGTCGTTGTTCGTGCCCGGCGTCCGGGAAGGAGAGTACTACAAATACGAAATCGTCACCTCTACCGGAACGCTGCTGTATAAAGCCGATCCGTACGCGTTCTGGTCCGAGCTCAAGCCGGGAACGGCTTCGCGTATCTGCTCCTTGGACGGCTACGAATGGACCGACCGGGAATGGCAATCGCGCAAAACGTCCCAATCCGTCTACCGCTCCCCGTTAAACATCTATGAAGTGCATCTTGGCACCTGGAAAAAAAAGCCCGACGGTGCCTACTATTCCTACCGTGAACTCGCAAGCGAACTGGTCGATTACGTAAAAGAGATGGGGTACACCCATATCGAGCTGCTTCCGCTTGCCGAACATCCTTATGACCGGTCCTGGGGCTATCAGGCAACCGGCTATTATTCGGTCACCAGCCGCTTCGGCACGCCGAAAGATTTCATGTATTTCGTCGACTGCTGCCACCGGGCGGGGATCGGCATCATTATGGACTGGGTGCCGGGCCATTTCGTCAAGGACGAGCACGGTCTGCGGCAGTTCGACGGCCGGCCGCTTTATGAGCCCAGCGATCCCGCCTTAGCCGAGAAGCCCGAGTGGGGCACACTCGCCTTCGATTTTTCCAAGCCTGAAGTCGTCAGCTTCCTGATCTCGAACGCGATGTTCTG
Source organism: Paenibacillus tyrphae (assembly GCF_000722545.1). Taxonomy (GTDB): domain Bacteria; phylum Bacillota; class Bacilli; order Paenibacillales; family NBRC-103111; genus Paenibacillus_G; species Paenibacillus_G tyrfis. The sequence continues at coordinate 155,068 of NZ_JNVM01000008.1, read as the reverse complement.
GATGGATGTGTACCATATTGACGGACTGCGCGTCGATGCGGTCGCGAGCCTCCTTTATCTGAATTTTGGCAAGCCGCGCGGGCAGTGGGTCAAGAACGTCAATGGGGGAGACGAGAATCCCGAAGCGATCGCTTTCCTGAAAAAATTGAACCGCACGGTATTCGCTTGTTACCCCGATGCGCTGATGATGGCCGAAGATTCGACCGCCTGGCCGCTTGTGACGACGCCGGTTGACGCCGGGGGCCTTGGGTTCAACTACAAGTGGAACATGGGATGGATGAACGACATGCTGAAGTACATGGAGACGGACCCGTATTTCCGTCCCGGAAGCCACGGGCTGCTGACGTTCAGCTTCATGTACGCCTTCTCCGAAAATTATGTGCTGCCGCTGTCGCACGACGAAGTGGTGCACGGCAAAAAATCGCTGCTCAACAAAATGCCCGGGGATTATTGGCGGAAGTTCGCGAATTTGCGGGTGCTCTTCGGCTATATGATGGGTCATCCGGGCAAAAAGCTGCTGTTCATGGGCGGCGAATTCGGACAGTTCGACGAATGGAAGGACCTGGAGGATCTGGATTGGGAGATGCTCGGCTACGACAGCCACCGCAGCACGCACCGGTATGTCCGGGACCTGAACCAACTGTATCTGCGCGAGCCGGCGCTATGGGAGCTGGACCATCAACCGGAGGGATTCGCCTGGATCGACCCACACGACCAGCGCCAGAGCGTGACGACGTTTATGCGCAGCTCCGGCAATCCGGAAGACGTGTTGGTGATCGCTTGCAACTTTACGCCCGTGTATCATGCGAAGTACCGGATCGGCGTCCCGTTCGCCGGAGAGTACGTGGAGCTGTTCAACAGCGACGCGGGCGAATACGGCGGCTCCGGCAAGCTGAACGAGGGCATACTTCGGACGGAAGACGTCCCGTGGCACGACCGGCAGGACAGCCTGCATATTTCGCTGCCTCCGCTGGCTGCCGTCATCTTCAAGCCTGTCAAAATCAAACGCAAGCGGACCAAGGCGACTACGAGGAGGGGGAAAGCCGATGCGTAAAAAAGAGTGTGTGGCGATGCTGCTGGCCGGCGGGGAAGGAAGGCGTCTGGGCGTTCTGACCAGCAAGCTGGCGAAGCCTGCGGTTCATTTTGGCGGAAAATACCGGATCATCGATTTTACCCTCAGCAACTGCACGAACTCGGGCATCGACACGGTCGGCGTCTTGACGCAGTACCAGCCGCTGGTGCTGAATACGTATATCGGAATCGGAACGCCGTGGGATTTGGACCGCAAGAGCGGCGGCGTGACGGTGCTGCCCCCTTATATGGAGCAGAGCGGCGGCGACTGGTACAAGGGAACGGCGAACGCGATCTACCGCAATATTTCGTTCGTCGAGCAGTATGATCCGGAGTACGTGCTGGTCATCTCCGGCGACCATATTTACAAGATGGATTACGACCGGATGCTCGATTTCCATAAAAGCAAAGCGGCCGACTGCACGATCGCCGTCATCGAAGTGAAGTGGGAGGAAGCGAGCCGCTTCGGCCTGATGAGCACGGATGACGAAAACCGGATTACCGAGTTCGCCGAAAAGCCGAAGGAGCCGAAGAGCAACCTGGCTTCGATGGGGATCTATATTTTCAATTGGCAGGCGCTCAAGGAATACTTGATCAAGGATGAGGCCGATCCCGAATCGAGCAAGGACTTCGGCAAAGACGTCATTCCGCTGATGCTGAGCGAAGGGCGGCCGCTCTTTGCGTATCCTTTTGAAGGCTATTGGAAGGATGTCGGGACGATTCAGAGCTTGTGGGAAGCCAATATGGACCTGCTGGAGGATGAGCCTGAATTCAACCTGAACGACCGGGAATGGCGTATTTATTCGGTCAATCCGTGCCAGCCCGGGCAGTACGTGGCCCCGACGGCGCAGGTGCGGCGGTCGCTGATCAACGAAGGCTGCTGCGTGTTCGGCGAGGTCGATCATTCCGTGCTGTTCTACGGCGTACAGGTCGGCGAGGGTACGGTCATCCGAGACTCCGTCATTATGCCGAACGTGACGATTGGTAGCAACGTGAGCATCCATAAGGCGATTATCGGCGAAGGAACGGTCGTGGAGGACGGGTGTGTCATCGGACAACCGGACGAGGACGGCGGCGGAGATATCGTATTGATCGGCAGCAACGAGTGTATCGGCAGGACCACTAGTGCCTCTGGGAAAGGGTGAAGCCGCATGAAGCGAATGATGGGCGTAATCAATCTTGTCAACGAGCGGGACGATTTGGAGGAGCTGACCTATTCCCGGTGTGTCGCATCGGTGCCGTTCGGCGCCAGGTACCGGCTGATCGATTTTACGTTGTCCAATATGGTGAACTCGGGCATCGAGAATGTCGCCGTATTCACGCAGCATAAGTACCGGTCCCTCATGGACCATCTTGGATCTGGAAAAGAGTGGGACTTAGACCGCAAGCGCGGCGGCTTGTTCATCCTGCCCGCCGTCCTTCACGGGGACATCGGACTGGCGCGGGGCGATCTGTTCCAGTTCTACAGCCACCGCGATTACTTTTACCGCGGCCGGCAGGATTATGTGATCATCTCGCGCAGCCACATCGTCTGCAATATCGACTACAATGCCGTGCTGGATTACCATTTGGAGAAGGGCGCCGACATCACGGTCGTCTATAAAAAGTCGGACAAAGACGAATGCGCCTCCTTCCGCCGGATGGCCGTCAAGGAAGACGGCAAAGTCACGCTGATCGAAGACCATTCGGGACGGCTGCGCACCGATAACGTGTCGATGGAAATGTACGTCATGAGCAAGGAATTGCTGCTCGATATGGTCGAATCGTGCCTCGCCCAAGGGTACGATCATCTCGTCCGCGACGGGATTATGAAGAACGTCGACAAACTGGGCGTTTACGGCTACCTTCACGAAGGCCATACTGGCATAGTAAATACGATCCAAAGCTACTACAAGCACAGCATGCAATTGCTCAATCCGAAACTATGGCGCGAGCTGTTCTTCCAGAAGAACCTGATCTACACGAAGGTCAAGGACGAACCGCCGGCCCGCTACGCCGAGAACGCCCATGCCCGCAACGCGCTGATCGCCAACGGCTGCATCATCGAAGGCAAGGTGGAGAACAGCATCTTGTTCCGCGGGGTCAAAATCCGCAAGGGTGCATACGTCAAAAACAGCATCATTCTGCAAAACTGCGAGATCGAAGAAAATGTCATTATCGAGAACGCGATCTTGGACAAAGACGTGTTTATCAGCCGCGGCCGCGTGCTGACCGGCGATAAGCAGGCGCCGTTTATCGCTTCGAAGACGAAGGTGATTTAGGTTTGTTGCTTCACCGGATTTTAAAAGGAGGGAGAGGAAGCCATGAAAGTGTTATTTGCCGCGTCAGAAGCCGTACCTTTTGTCAAGACGGGGGGACTTGCCGATGTCATCGGCTCGCTGCCTAAGGAGCTGGCGAAGCAGGAGATTGACGTCCGGGTCATCCTGCCCAAGTACGAGGACATTCCGGCACGTTTCACGGAGCAGATGGAAACCGTCGCTTCCTTTACTCTCCAAATGGGCTGGAGAAGCTTATACTGCGGTATCCAGAAGCTGGAGCATGAGGGTATTACGTTTTACTTTGTCGACAACGAATATTACTTCCGGCGCAAGGGCTGTTACGGCTACGGTGACGATGCGGAACGGTTCGCCTTTTACTGCCGCGCCGTGCTTGACGCTTTGTCGCATATCGATTATATGCCGGACCTGCTGCACTGCCACGACTGGCAGGCGGGCATGATTCCGGTGCTGTACAGGGCGCATTTCAGCCATCAGCCGCTGTACTTCCATCTCAAAACGATCGTTACGATCCATAACCTGAAATACCAGGGCGTCTTCGGTAAAGAGCAGTTTCAGGACTTTTTTGCTCTGGGCGAAGAGCATCTGCACGGGTATGCGCTGGAAATGTACGGCGGGGCGAGCTTCCTGAAGGGCGGTCTGCTGTACTCGGATTATATTACGACCGTCAGCCCGACGTATGCGGAAGAAATTCAGACGCCGTATTACGGGGAACATCTCGACGGGCTGCTGCGCAGCCAAAACGGCCGGCTGCAAGGCATTTTGAACGGGATCGATTACGAGGAGTTCGACCCGATGACGGACCCGCATCTGGAGGTCAACTACCGGGATTCATACGCGAAAAAGCAGGAGAACAAGCTGAAGCTGCAGGAGCGCTTGGGCCTACCGACCGACAAGGACGTGCCGTTGATCGCGCTGGTGACGCGTCTGGTCGACCAGAAGGGGCTGGCGCTCATCGACCGGGTGATCGCCGAACTGATGGCGCTTGATGCGCAGTGGGTCGTGCTGGGTACCGGAGAGCCGCGGTTCGAGGAGCTGTTCCGCGGGGCCGCTGGTGCATTTTCGAACAAGCTGTCGGCGCAAATTTTATTCGACGAAGCGCTGGCCCGCCAAATTTATGCCGGGTCGGATCTGTTCTTGATGCCTTCATTGTTCGAGCCGTGCGGGATCGGCCAGTTGATTGCGATGCGGTACCGCTCCGTCCCGATCGTCCGCGAGACCGGCGGGCTTCGGGATACCGTGACGCCTTATAACGAAACGACCGGGGAAGGGACCGGCTTCAGTTTTACGAATTATAACGCCCATGACATGCTGTTCACAATCGAACGCGCCGTCCAGTTATATCGGGAGCCGGAAGTGTGGACGAACTTGATGAACAACATCAAGAAAAAAGATTTCAGCTGGCACAGGTCGGCTCAGCAATATGCCGACTTGTACCGGCAATTGGTGGTTGAGTCCGGGATTGGGCAGTGAACGAACCAGCAGCTTCAGCCAAATGGAGCGAAAGCCGGGAGCGCCTTGCATGTGCGCGTACCCGGCCTTCTTTTTTAGATTAGGCGCCGTCAGGCCCCTCTTCATAGTACATGGTCTCCTGGTTAAAGGAGCGGTTAATCGCCAGAAAGGCGTGCAGCAGTTCGAAGAGCTCGGCTTGGTTCAGCACCAACGCCGGCCTGCCTTCCGACCCTGCCGAGTCCGAAACCTGGAACAGGATCGACTTGTACGTCGGATTCATCCGAATCTCGAACTGATCTTTTTTTAGCACGCTTTCCCACATCGTCTCATCCAACCCTTTCGCTTTCGATGGTCGCTCCACGAATGGAACGCTGTTTCCTACGATATGCGCCTTTCTGCGGATGTATTCCCGCTAGATTCTCAGTCAAGGTTTTATTCCTGCAGCGCCTCCAAAAAATAATTCTTGACGAAAACGAATAGATGAGTAAAATTTTTAGTATAGAATTATTTTAATCTGAATAGTATTTTCTACGACTAATTTTTTTACCCCAAAAGTTGCACTAGGACAACAAATTTAACCCGGGACATAAATGTTAGATAATGACATCATTTTTTGACTGGGGCATCTTGTTGCTGGAATATATACAGATAGAGGTGTAGAACATGAATGAAGAACTGGGAGTACAAACGAGAATCGAACAAAGCCCGAGAGCCAAAAGACAAGAGCGTACAGAAAACGAGAGTGGTTGGAGATTGGAAAGAACGCAGCATTCGCTGCCGGAAGTATACCGCTCTTTGAAAATCCCGAAGAGCGGAAGCTGGATCAAAAAGTTTCTGGCTTTTGCCGGACCCGGTTATTTGGTTGCCGTAGGGTATATGGACCCGGGGAACTGGGCTACGTCTATTGCCGGGGGCTCCGTATTTGGCTACTCGCTGTTATCGGTTATTCTGATTTCGAATCTGATGGCGGTTCTGCTGCAGGCCCTTGCCGGGAAGCTCGGAATCGTCACCGGCCGGGATCTTGCTCAAGCGTGCCGCGACCACTATAGCAAGCCGGTCTCGATGATGCTGTGGGTGCTGTGCGAGCTGGCCATAGCCGCGTGCGATCTGGCCGAGGTCATCGGCTCCGCCATTGCGCTGCAGCTGCTGTTCGGCATTCCGCTGCTGTACGGGGTCATGATCACCGTGCTGGACGTGCTGCTTGTGCTGCTGCTGCAAAACAAAGGCTTCCGTTACATCGAAACGTTGGTCATCGTGCTGATCGTGACGATCGGCGCCTGCTTCGCGGTCGAAATCTTTTTGTCCAAGCCGGACATCGGCGGTATCGCCTTGGGATTCGTTCCGACAACGCAGATTGTCACCAATCCGGCCATGCTTTATATTGCCATCGGTATTTTGGGCGCGACCGTTATGCCGCATAACCTGTACCTTCATTCGTCGATTGTTCAAACGCGGCAATTCGAGCAGACGACGGCCGGTAAGCGGCAGGCGATCAAATACGCCACCTGGGATTCGAGCATCGCTTTGTTTTTCGCGCTATTCATTAATGCCGCGATTCTGATATTGTCGGCTGCGACATTTCACCGGGCGGGCTTAACCGAAGTGGCGGAAATCAACGACGCTTATCAACTGCTGACGCCGCTGCTGGGAACCGCCGTCGGAAGCATTTTATTCGGCGTAGCGCTTCTGGCCTCCGGACAAAACTCGACATTAACCGGGACGCTGGCCGGACAGATCGTTATGGAAGGCTTTCTCAACTTCCGGATGCCTTCGTGGCTGCGCCGGCTGATCACACGGCTGATTGCGATCATCCCTGCCGTCATCGTTACGGCTATCGCGGGAGAAAGCGGGACGGCGAAGCTGCTCATTCTCAGCCAGGTCATCTTATCTTTCCAACTGTCGTTCGCCGTCATCCCTCTCGTTAAATTTACGAGCGATAAGAAAAAAATGGGCGAATTCGTCAATGCCCGGTGGCTGACGGTCTTGTCTTGGAGTGTCGCCATCTTTATTCTCGCATTGAATGTTTACCTGCTCTATGCTACGTTCACAGAGTAACCGTCTGGGAAAGAAATGGGAACATTTTACATTACGCTCCGATGGGTTCTTTTATACCGGCGTATTTTCCTGTATAGTGGAATGAACAATGCAATTTTCGACGGCAGGAGCTGGAATAAAGGATGATCAAGATTGTTTCTCTCAATGTAGGTAAACCGCAACCCGTTCCGTTTGAGAAAAAGGAAGTGTCCACGGGCATTTACAAGCATCCCGTCAAGGGTGAGGTATTCCTGTCTTCCTTGAATTTCGACGGGGATGGGCAGGCGGATCTTGTACATCACGGCGGCAAAGACAAAGCGGTGTGCGTCTATCCCTACGAGCATTATGCTTATTGGGTCAAGCAGCTCGGAAGAGAGCTGCAGTACGGTGCATTCGGAGAAAATTTGACGACGCAGGGTTTGTTGGAAGACGATGTCTGTATCGGGGATACATTTCAGGTGGGCGGCGCCATACTGCAGGTTAGCCAGCCGCGGCAGCCTTGCTTCAAGCTGTCGGTCAAATACGGCGTACCCGAGCTGCCGCTCTGGGTGCAGAACACCGGCTATACCGGCTATTACTTCCGGGTGCTGCAGGAAGGGAAGGTCGCTGCAGGAGACGAGCTAATCTTGCTGGAGCGTCATCCGCACGGCAGAACGCTTACGTTCGCCAACCGCATTATGCATCATGAGAAGCAAAATGCAGAAGGAATGCGCGCCATGCTGGCCGTTGACCAGCTGTCCGACAGCTGGCGCAAAACGTTCGAGAAACGGCTAGGTGGCATCGAAACCGATACGAAGGAACGGTTGACTGGTCAAGCCTAAGGAGCCGGGTCTGGCGGCTTCGGCTTTATGAAAAAAGGACGTGTCCACATGTTATAAAAGCATGGGGTACGTCCTTTTTGCGATTCAGATTACAGCCACGTGGTTTTTTCTGTGAACGGCGTTCGTTTCGTCGGCGCAGCTTCGCCTTCAGGGTAGCCTACGCAAAGCGTGGCTATGATTTTTTGCCCTTCCGTCGCGCCCACAAAACGGTGAAGCCGTTCGTCCCGGACCAAGCCGACGCCGCGGGTTCTCCAAACCATTCCAAGGCCAAGCTCGCCGGCCGCCAGCCACATGGAATGGATGGCGCAGGCAACGGCGTATTCGTTGTCCTCGGACGCTTCCGCATCGCCCGGCACGACATCCGATGCGACAACGATAAGAAGCGGCGTGTTCCGGACTGCCGTCATGGAAGCTTCGATCAGCTCCGGCTTCGTAGGAAACCGCTCCTGCAGGAAGGCAAGCGCCAGCTCCGTGTAGCGCTCCTTGGCCTCACCGCGCACCACATAGAAGTGCCACGGCTCCCGAAGCCGGTCGTTTGGCGCCGAAGTCGCAGCCTCCAGCAGCTTTTCGATCTTGTTCGTTTCGACTTCGCGGGCTTGAAAATTGCGCACGGCTCTACGGCGGCGCAGTGCTTCTGTAATCGTATTATTCATGAGTTCCGCTCCTCCAAACCGTCCGATATAATGATGAAATGAATGAAGTTTGACAATGATGATCAACGCTTATTGTATGCTTTTTCCGGTATGTTTTCAATCCGCAGCTACGGCTCTACCCGGTTGCCCCGGTTAAGGTCCAATGCTACAATGAAAGGACCATAAGGTCCGTTGGGCAGTGAAAAAAGGTGGCTGGCAGCTTGAACATCTTCGGAAATTTGTACTTTGTACTTTCGTTTATCAACATCATGTTTGCATTTGCCGTCATCTTCCTGGAGCGACGAAATATCGGGGTCACGTGGGCGTGGCTGATGGTCCTGCTGTTTTTGCCGGGGATCGGATTCGTCGCCTATTTGCTGTTCGGGCAAAACCTCAGCAAGCGCAAAATTTATAAAGCGCAGGAAGCGCAGCTGCACAACATGGCGCTGCTGGTCGAGAAGCAGATTGAAGCGGTCGCCATGCGCCGGATCGAATACCACGATCCGGTCATGGAAGATTACCATGATATGATCTATATGAATTTGCAGAACGGATACGCCTTCTTTACGCAAGATAACCGGATCGATATTTTTACGGAAGGCAACCGCAAATTCGACTCGCTCTTCGAGACGATCGCCGGGGCGAAGCATCACATTCATTTGATGTACTACATCGTTCGGGACGACAGATTGGGCCGGAGGCTGATCGCCGCGCTTAGCGAAAAGGCGAAGGAAGGCGTACAGGTCCGTTTTTTATACGACGATATCGGGTGCGCGGGACTATCCAAGCATTTCTTCCGACCGCTTCTGGCGGCGGGCGGGCAGGCGTCCGCCTTTTTTCCGTCCCGCATTCCGTATGTGAACATGCGGCTGAACTTCCGGAATCACCGGAAGCTGGCGATCATCGACGGAACGTGCGGATACATCGGTGGGTTTAACGTGGGGGACGAGTATCTGGGGTTGGACTCGCGCTTCGGTCCGTGGCGGGATACGCATCTGCGAATCGAAGGCAGCTCCGTGCTTCAGATGCAGGCGCAGTTCATTATGGATTGGAATCTGGCTTCGCGAATCAAGTTGAACCCGATCGAGGAGTATTTCCCGCTGCCGATTCACGAGGGGCACGCAGGGGTGCAAATTTTGTCGAGCGGGCCCAACAACGACCGGGAACAGATCAAAAATGCCTATATTAAAGTGATCAACTCCGCCAAGGCGTCCGTTTATTTGCAGACGCCGTATTTCATTCCCGATGAAAGTCTGCTGAATGCGTTGAAGATGGCCGCGTTGTCCGGGGTCGACATCAAAATTATGCTTCCTGCCGTACCCGATCATAAAATCGTATATTGGGCGTCGTTCTCGTATTTGGGCGATCTGCTCGATGTCGGCGTCAAGTGCTACTTGTATCACCGGGGCTTCATTCATGCCAAGACGATCGTAGCCGACGGCAAGGTCGGGTCCGTCGGAACGGCCAATATCGATATCCGCAGCTTCAAGCTCAATTTTGAAGTCAATGCTTTAATCTACGGAGGAAATACCGTGTCCAAGCTGAAAAAAATATTCGAGCACGATCTGAAGCACTGCACGGAATTGACGCTGGAGCGCTATTACAGCCGTCCGCGTTTTCACCGCGCGCGCGAGTCGGTCACCCGACTGCTGTCGCCGATTTTATAGATCGCGGATCCGCCATCAATTCCCACGCATAGCCTTGCCTCTCTATTTTCACAATAGGGAGGAGGAGGGATTGCATGGGCAAATCGTGGCAGAGCATCGTATGGACGCTATCCGTCCTGCTGTTCGTTGCAGGAGCGGCTGCTTCCTGCAGCCAACCGCAGCCGAAAAGCCGGATCAACTCGAATGTGCCGGGTGAAAAAGCGGCCTTGCCGCCCACGCCCGACAGCAGCGTGCGCATGAAGGAAGCCGGCGGCGCCAAATCGTGGCGTACAACGGCCGATGCCATTATCGCGGAAGGCGTTAAGTATATGGGGACTCCATACGTCTACGGGGCGGAACGGTTTGAGGACAAGGCGTTCGATTGCTCGTCCTACGTTCAATATTTGTACGGTCACCATGGGGTCTCACTAGGCTATAACGCCAGAGAGCAAGCGGTCCAAGGAAAAGATACTACGTTCATGAACATGCGGCGGGGCGACTTGATGTTTTTCTCGGACGAAGATTTTCCGAATGAAACGGGTCTCAATAAAGTCCGGCATGTGGGGATCTATATGGGGGAAGGAAAAATTCTTCATACGTACCAGCCCGGGATCGGCGTAGTGATCAGCAATATTCATAAGGACGAGAAAGAAGGAGAGTACTGGTTCCAGCATTTCTTGCTCGCACGGCGGGTTATTCCGGATTGAAATTAGGAGAATATTTTTATTTTTGTTGAAAAAAATGAAGTTTTGCTCCATAATGAATAGCGAAGCCCGTCGGACGCTTTGGCGTTGCGGCGGTGCAGCGCTATTTTTTTGTTTCCTAACCAAACACGGGGGTGAAAAAGGTGATTCAACCTGCTCTAACCGAATTCGAATACTATTTGAATGAGACCGATCAACCGTTTGCCGGATGGGATTTCTCGCGTCTTACCGATACGGGAAGAATGCGGGAGTTTCCGCTTCGCTGGAATTATTACGTTCACGTCCGGGAACGGCTGTCCGCCGTCCGGTCGCTGCTGGACATGGGCACGGGTGGAGGCGAGTTTCTTGCTTCGCTCGCGCCGCTTCCGGCGGATACCGTGGCGACCGAAGGCTACGAGCCGAATATCGCGGTTGCCGCAGAACGGCTGAAGCCGCTGGGCGTACCGGTCGTGCCGGTGAAAGACGACGAGCGTCTTGCTCTGGAGGATGCCCGGTTTGAACTGGTCATTAACCGTCACGAATCGTTCGCTCCGCAGGAAATCGCCCGCATCCTGAAGCCGGGCGGCACTTTCCTTACGCAGCAGGTCGGCGGGGACAACGATCGTGAAATTAACGATTGGCTCGGCGCACCGCCGTTCGAGCTTGCCGATTGGCGCCTTGAAGTGGCGGCGGAGGGGCTGGAGCGTGCCGGACTGCGGGTCATATCTCGCGACGAAGAACGCACGAAGACAAGATTCTACGATATCGGAGCCATCATTTATTATCTGCAGGCGATCCCGTGGCAGATTCCGGATTTCTCCGTACGGAAGTATGAGGCCGCCCTGAGAGAAATACATGCCCATATTCGCAAGCACGGCTATATCGACACGACGTGCAGCCGGTTTATTTTGACGGCTATCAAGCCGTAAGTGCTCGTATCGAAAACGGAAGCTTCCGCTCGATGCGGGACTCCCGGTCATTGCCATGATTTGAATCCCATTATACTTGGAGGTCGTACATCCCATGACAAACAATTGGATAACGAATGTTCGAGTCGCGCTTGTCGATCAAGTGCTGCCGCTGGCTTCTGTGCTCGTAGAGAACGGGCGGATCGCAGCGGTGAAGGAAGGGGGGCATGAGGGTCCGAACGTCATCGACGGCCAAGGCGGACTGCTGATCCCCGGGATGATCGACGTCCACATCCACGGAGCGGACGGGCTCGACATGATGGACGGCACGCCCGAAAGCATCGAAGCGGTGTCCCGCGCCTGCGTGCGGACCGGCTGCACTTCGTTCCTGGCGACTTCGGTCAGTTCGACGATCGAGCAGCTTCTGGCGATGATCGAGTGCGTGCGGCGTGTGGCCGGGCATGAACCCGGAGCGCGAATAGTCGGAATTCATATGGAAGGTCCTTATCTGCATCCGAAGCGGAAGGGAATGCAGAACGAGCGTTACCTGAGGCACCCCGATCTCGCGGAAATGGAGGAGATCCTCCGGCAGACGGGCGATCTGATGAAGATGGTGACGCTGGCTCCCGAGCTTCCCGGCGGAAAAGAGCTCGTGGCCTATTTGGTTGCCAAAGGAATCATCGTTGCTCTAGCGCACTCCGACGCGACTTACGAAGAAGCGAAAGAAGCGTTCGCGCTGGGCGCCAGCCACATGACGCACTGCTTCAACGGGATGCGGCCGATTCATCACCGGGAGCCCGGTCTCATCGTCGCGGCGCTTGAGGACGAACGCGTCAGCTTGCAAGCGATCGTCGATGGCGTCCATCTGCATCCGGCTATCGTCCGGCTCACGCACCGAGTGAAAGGCCCGGAAGGCATGGTGCTCATTACCGATGCGCTGCAAGCGATGGGGCTTGGCGACGGAACGTACCTGTTTGGCGGCCATCAGGTGGAAGTGAAGGACGGCGTCGCCCGGCTCCAGGACGGCTCACTTGCCTCCAGCACGGTCACGATGAACTTGGCGCTTCGCCAGACGGTAGAGCTGGGCATCCCGCTGCATGAAGCCGTCGCCATGGCTTCGACGACGCCGGCCCGCATTCTCGGCTTGACCGGCAAGGGGCGGATCGAGCCGGGCGCCGATGCCGATATCGTGCTGCTGGACGCGGACTATAACGTCCGGTGGACGATGATCGAAGGCGAATTCGTGTACGGCCAAACGATATAAAACGAAAAAGGACAGACCGAGCGGAAGTTCACTCGGCTGTCCTTTTGTTGTTGTGGGCGGCTTCTCCCGGCAGTATCCATTCGCTCGATTGGCGGAACATCGGCTCGAACGGCACCAAAATTTTGATCGGCAGCGGGTACGGATCGCGGATGCATTGCAGCATCGTTTTTGCGGCAACAACGCCGATCTCGTACGTCGGAATATGGATCGTGGATAGCGGCGGAATCGTGTAGCGTGATGGCTCGTTATCGTCGAAGCCGACGATGGCGAACTCGCTCGGAATGCGGTAGCCCTTCTCGGCAATCGCCCGCATCGCCGCCATGGCCATAATGTCACTTGCGGCAAAAACCGCCGTCGGCAAATCTTCGACGTGCTTGTCCAAATACCGCAGCATGAGCTGATACGCATTGTTCGGCTCCCATCCGGCGTCGATAATCCGCTGCGCCCGGATCGGCAGCCCCGCCTGCTCCAAAGCCGTCCGGTACCCCCGGTAGCGCTTCTCCTTCTCGAATTTGCCGGAGCGTCCGGTGCCCCCGATAAACAAAATGTCGCGGTGGCCTTGCTCGATCAGATGATGGACGGCCTGCCGCGCCGCTTCCACCCGGTCGTACGATATCGTTGGAATGTCGGGGTCCGACACGTCGATACCGACGATATTGCGCATGTGCTTTTTCAGATGGTTGTATAATTTGGTCTCGATGCCCTCGATGACGATCAAGCCCTCGACCTGGCTGTCCTGAACGGCATGCTTCAGAATTTCCGGCTTTTTCAGCTCTTCCTGCGTATAGGTGAAGGCGATTTTATAGCCGTGCTTGGCCAGCTCCTTCTCGATGCCGTCGCAAATGACCGAGAAGTAAGGGTGATAGTGGCGGTTCTGAAGCGTCGACACGATACAGCCAATGCCCCGTACGGCTCTGCCGTCGTCGCCGGACGATTTGATCTGATAGCCGAGCTCCCGGGCGACGTCCCATATTTTTTGTTTGGTTGCGGTATTCACGGTCCGGTTGGCGTCGTTGGCCAAGACGCGGGACACCGTGGAGACGGACACGCCGACGCGGTCCGCGATATCTTTCAGTGTTGGCATAACGTAACCCCGCTTCGTATCGGATAATGAGAAAATTTGCCGCAAATTCTACTCTTCATGTTACGCAAAACGACGCGTCAGGTCAACTGAAATGATCACTGCAAAACGAAATATATTTTTGCAGTAATTGCCGCAAATAACTGAAAAATAATTGTTGACTTTGCGCAATGAAAGCGGTACATTTTGGATAGGCAATCGATTCCAATCTACGATGACGATCTACGAGAAAGGGGAACTCGAATGAAAGGTGCACAACGATTGACGAAGGCATCGCTTTTTGCCGCTTTGGGCTTATCCGTTGCACTATCCGGCTGCTCGCAAGAGCCGGCGTCCGGTGCAGCTGACGGTAATGCGGGCGGAGGAAACGGCCAAAAGGTGAAGCTGGTGTTTTGGAGCCATCAGGCGGACGCATTCAACGATAATTATAAGAAGCTGATTGACAGCTATATGAAAGCGCACCCAAATGTGGAAATCAGCTATCAAAGCTTTCCTTACGACGTCTATAACCAAAAGCTGAAAGCGTCGTTCTCCGCGCAAAATCCGCCGGACATCGCCGAGGCGTTCGGCACGTGGGTGCCGGAATATTCCAAGAACGGCCTTCTATCGGAGGTGCCGGGCGGTGTGGAGGCCGGCAAAGCGTACTACGAGGCTCCGCTGGGCGGGTTTAGGTGGGACGGCAAGCTGTACGGGCTTCCGCTCGAATTCAATATCGAGAACGGCGGCATGCTGACGCATCCCAAAATGTTTAGCGACAAAGGACTCGCTTATCCGCCGAAGACATGGGCGGAGCTGGTCGACAGCGCCAAGGCTTTGACGGTGCGCGACGGCAGCGGGATGAAGGTAAAAGGCTTCGATTTCATCTCGGGGGACAACATTACGTTTACGTTCCTGTCGATGATTTTGCAGCAGAACGGCAAGTACTGGGGCAGCGACGGCCATGTCAATTTCCAGACGCCCGAGGCGGTCAAGGCGATGACGACACTCAAGGATTTGGTTGTGCGGGATCAAGTGACCGATCTGACAGCCTTCGGGGGACAGCTCGATTCGTCCGACTACTTCTTCAAGGGCGGGGCGGCGATGACCTACCGGGGACCATGGACGATTGCCGCCGGTCTCGACAATTACAAGGCAAAAGATTTCGAATACGTGCCGGTGCCGTCCTTTACCGACAATCCGCCATCCTTTGCGGCCGAGTCCGGGTGGGGCCTGGTTGTCTCGAAGAAGAGCAAGGCGTCCAAGGAAGCGTGGGATTTCATTCAATTCCTCTCGTCGAAAGAAAATCTGAAAGCGTGGAACCTCGGCACCTTTACGGTACCGGCCAAGAAGGAGGTCGCGGAAGACCCGGAGTTCGTAAGCAAAAACCCGTTCATGAGGACATCCGTCGGCTTGCTGCCGCACGGGCAATGGATCGGCCTCATCTGGGACCGCGACTATTTCTTTAAGCAAATCAACGATCATTTCCAGCTCATGGTGAGCGGGAAGGAAACGGTGGAGAACGGATTGAAAGCGATCGAGAAGGCTGTCAACGATAGTCAAGATCAACACAAGTAAACCGGGAGTGTTAAGGGATGGAAAACAGCTCTAGTATACCTAGCAAGCCCGGCGGCAAAGCGCTCCGGAGCAGCGCAGCCGCCCAATACCGCAAGGAAAAACGGTTCGCGTTCGTATCTTTGACGCCGATTCTGCTGCTGTTCGGCCTGTTCGCCTTCGCTCCGATCGCCTGGAGCCTGATCTTATCGTTCTACAAATTCAGCCCGCTGGCGGACCAATCGCCGTTTGTCGGATTGGACAATTATGTCCGGCTGTTTCACGACGCCCTCTTTTTGAAGGCGCTGTGGGTGACGTTCAAGTTCGTCGCGTTCACGGTCGTCGTCAACATTGTCATTACGCTGCTGATTGCACTCGGGATTCACCGGGTCCGGTCGCGGCGGCTGCGCAGCGTGTTCCGCACCGTCTTTTTTCTGCCCGCGATCGCGCCACTGTCCGGGTCGGCCGTCGTCTGGGGGACGATGTTCAGCGATCAAGGCCTGTTCAATCTGGTGCTGAGCAAGCTGCACATCCCGCCGGTGCATTGGCTGAGCGATCCGAACTATGCGCTGCTGTCGGTCATTGTCATGACACTATGGGCGGACATCGGTTACAATATCGTGCTGTTCATCGCCGGGCTCGATTCGATCCCCGACATGTACTACGAAGCGGCAACACTCGACGGCGCGAGCCGGTGGCACATGTTTCGGCATATCACGCTGCCGCTGTTGAGCCGCTCGACACTGTTCGTAACGGTCACGACCGTCGTCTCGTATTTCCAGGCGTTCCCTCAATTCCAGGTTATGACCAAGGGGGAGCCGTTCAACGAAACCCGGGTGCTGGCGCTGAACATTTACGATCAAGCGTTCGGCAACTCGAATATGGGCTACGCTTCGGCGATGGCGGCGGTGTTTCTGCTTATTATTTTGCTGGTGACACTGCTGCAGCTCCGATGGGGGCGGTCCCAATGGGAGCATTGAGAGGAGGCTGCGGAACATGAAAACGAAAACGACCCTATTCGACGGCGTGCTGATCGCGGTTTTAACCGTGGCCGCCTGCATCATGCTGCTTCCATACCTGTGGATGGTGCTCTCGTCGCTCAAAAGCAACATGGAAATCATCTCCGCGACGCCGACGCTGCTGCCCGAGCAGCCGAGCTTCGCCGGGTATGAGACGGTATTCCGGGAGGCGCCGTTCTGGAGATGGCTGGCGAACAGCGCGGTCACTTCGGTTCTGGTCACGGCCGCTACGCTGTTCACGAGCGCGCTCGCCGGTTATATTTTCGCCAAGTACGAATTTCCGGGGAAAAAGGTGCTGTTCGTTCTTGTGCTCGGCACGATGATGATTCCGTTCCAGGTCATTATGATCCCGACATATCTGATCGTCTCCAAGCTGGGATTGATCAACCATCTGGCGGCAGTCATCCTGCCGAATCTGGTCAGCTCGTACGGCGTTTTTCTGGCGAAGCAGTTTATCGAGGATATTCCGAAGGATCTGATGGAGGCGGCCCGGATCGACGGAGCGGGCGAGCTGAAGGTGATGTGGCGGATCATTACGCCGCTGATTATGCCGATGCTGTCGGCGCTTGGAATTTTTACGTTCATGGCGTCGTGGAACAATTATTTGTGGCCGCTGATCGTGCTCAACGATACGGACAACATGACGGTGCCGCTCGCGCTGGTCTTTTTCAACGGGGCGCATACGGTCAACTACAATGTGGTCATGTCCGCCGCCGTGTTGATTACGGTTCCGGTCATTATCGTGTTCCTGATTTTCCAGAAGCAGTTCATTAAGGGTCTGACGATGACGGGGATGAAGTGAGTTTTACAGAAGTAAACAAAAGGACGGGAGAAGAGAGCGATGACAAAAATTGCGATTATTGGGGCTGGCAGTGCGTTTACCCGCGAGATTGTGATGGATATTTTTTGTATTCCCGGCTTGGACGAGGGCATCATCGCCTTGGTCGATATCGATCCGGCCCGGCTCGCTATTGCGCGCGGATTGGTCGAGCGCATTGTTGAGATGACCGGCAAACGCTGGCAGGTGCTGGCGTCGACGGACCGCCGCGAGGTGCTGGCCGGCTCGAATTTTGTAATTAACCAGATCGAGGTCGTCGGACTGGAGACGGTCAAGTACGAATTCGAAATTCCGCTAAAATACGGCGTAAAGCAGTGCATCGGCGATACGCTGGGCCCGGGCGGCTTGTTCAAAACGCTGCGCACGCTGCCGAGCTGGATCGAGATCGTCCGGGATGTGGAGGAGCTGTGCCCGGATACGATCATTCTGAACTACACGAATCCGATGTCGGCGGTAACGCTGCTTACGTCGCGCATTACGGATATTCCGGTCGTCGGGCTGTGCCATTCGATTCAGAACTCGTCGCGCCAGCTTGCGAAGTACGCGGGCGTTCCTTACGAGGAATTGAAGTGGAGAGCGGGCGGCATCAACCATATGTCCTGGTTCGTCGAATTGACGCATCAAGGGAAGGACTTGTATCCGGTGCTGCTGGACAAAATTCAGGACCCGGAGCTGCTGCGCAAAGACCCGGTCCGTTTCGACGCCATGAAGTACCTCGGGGCGTTCGTCTCCGAATCGAGCGGCCATTTCTCGGAATACATTCCGTATTACCGCAAAAGACAGGATTTGATCGACCAGCACTGCAGTACGGGGTATAACGGAGCCACCGGCTTTTATGCGAACAACTGGCCGATCTGGCGGAAGAAGAACGACGAGGAAATTTTGCAGCAGCTGTCGGGCGAGCTTCCGCTTGAAATGAAGTCGAGCCACGAGTACGCCGCCGTCATCATCGAGGCGATGGTGAAGAACGAACCGAAGGTCATTTACGGCAACGTCGTCAATCAAGGGCTGATCTCGAACCTGCCGCAGGATGGCGTCGTCGAAGTCGCCTGCATGGTGGACCGCAACGGCGTGAATCCGTGCCGCTTCGGATGGCTGCCGGAGCATTTGGCCGCTTTGTGCCGCAGCAACATGGCATTCTTCGAGCTGGCCGTATCGGCCGTGCTGGAGCGGGACAAGGACATGGCGCTGCACGCACTGATGGTCGATCCGCTTACCTCCGCCGTCTGCTCGCTTGCCGAGATCAAGGCGATGTTCGAGGAGCTGTATGAAGCGGAACGCGCGTTCGTGCCGGAGCTGAAGTAGAAAAAGGGAGGAAGAAACCATGTCTGTCGTCGTGCTTGGCGAATTGAACGTAGATATCATTATTTCGGGGAACGATCTGATGCCCGAATGGAACCGGGAGAAGCTGATCGACTCATTCGACATCGTACTCGGCTCCTCCTCGGCTATTACGGCGTGCGCGCTGGCCGGACTCGGGCAGGACGTCCGGTTCGTCAGCGTCGTTGGCGATGACGATTTCGGTCGGTTCTGCATCCGCGAGCTGGAGCGAATGGGCGTCGATACGGCGCATGTGAAGCGCGACCCGGGGCTGAAAACCGGCGTGACCATGTCCTTCTCGACACCAAGCGACCGGGGGCTGATGACGTATCCGGGCAGCATTCCGATGCTGCAGCCGCAGGATGTGCCGGATACGCTGCTGAAGCAGGCGGCTCACGTGCATTTCGGCTCGTATTTTCTGCAGGACAGCATGCGCGATCATTGGAAGCCGCTGTTCGAAACCGTGCGCAGCCAGGAAAGCAGCACGTCGTTCGATACGGGATGGGATGTGCGCCAGCAGTGGCATCGGGCTTCGATCCACGCGCTGCTCGGCGCTACGGATCTGTTTATCCCAAGCGAAGAGGAGCTGCTGCACATTTATGGTGCTGCGACGCTCGAAGCGGTGTGGGAGCTGCTGCCGCCAGACGCGCAACTGGTGGCGGTCAAGCGTGGAGCGGCCGGCGCAGCGCTGTTTCAACCGGGCGCGGCGCCGCTGTCCGTTAAAGCCTACGATATCGTCCCGGTCGATACGACGGGGGCGGGGGACGCCTTTAACGCCGGGCTGATCCACGCCTATCTGGGCGGTCAGCGGGGAGAAGCGCTTCTCCGCTATGCCTGCGCCTGCGGAGCGATCGCCACACAGGGTGTCGGAGGAACGGGACGGCTGCCAACCGCGGAAGCGGTGGAGCGGCTGCAGACTTCTGTGGCGCTTCGAAGCTGAAGCGGGTGTAGGCGGTCGTGAGACGCGGGCGGCCTATCTTCGGGGCATTTTTGGAGGAGAGGCCGCCTGATGCTCAGCTAAAGGAGGTGGTGCGCTCCAGGCGACAGAAGTGATTTTAGGGGAAGTCTGCATGCAGCAGGTGATAACTACGCCGAAATTTAACCTCAAAGGAGATGAACGTTTGTGATCCGTATTCGTAACCAGGCGCCACGTGTCATCGCAGCCGCCGCCATCCTTTTCGGCATGCTGGCAGCAAATGTGGGAACGCCTCAAGCGCAAGCCAATCCCGTGACGTACTACGTGTCGACGAACGGCAGCGACAGCAATCCAGGTACGAGCAGCAGCGCCGCGTGGAAAACGCTCCAATATGCCGCCGATCATGCCGCCCCGGGGAGCACCGTCTATGTATTGGGCGGCGTGTATAACCAGAAGCTGAAGATTACAAAATCCGGATCGGCAGCCGCAGGCCCGATCACCTTTGAGAGCTCGCCTGCTCAAGCGGCGATTATCGACGGAACCGGCTTGCCCGTATCCGGCGGCGAGGGTCTTGTGGACATTGCCGATGCCAGCTACTTCACGCTGAAAGGCTTCGAGATCCGCAACTACGCAACATCGGCCAAGGGCAAAATGCCGGTCGGCATTTTCGTCCACGGAGCGGGCAGCCATATCGAGCTTCGCAACAACAACGTTCACCACATTAAGAACACCGCGACGCTCGGCTCGGATTTGGCCGGCCGGGATGCGCACGGCATCGCCGTGTACGGCACGAAAGCACCGGCAGCGCTGGAGCATGTCGTCATCGACGGCAACACGCTGAGCGATCTGGTGCTCGGTTCCAGTGAATCGTTGGTGGTGAACGGGAATGTCGATTCATTCGAAATTACGAATAATCTCATTCACGACAACGACAATATCGGGATCGACGTTATCGGCTTCGAGGGAAAAGCGCCCAATCCAGCCTACGACCAAGCCCGGAACGGCCTGATTCGCGGCAATACCGTCTACAACATTACGTCCAACAACAATCCTTCCTACGGCAAAACGCTTCCGAACGATTCGAACGCTGCGGGCGGTATTTACGTGGACGGCGGAAAAGACACCGTGATCGAGCAAAACTACAGCTACAACAACGATATCGGCGTTGAAATCGCCAGCGAGCATCAAGGAAAAGCGACCAGCGGCGTCACGATCCGCAACAACTTGGTGTACGGCAACCGGTATACCGGCATTGCTATGGGCGGATACGATACGAAGCGGGGATCGACGGTCAATTGCATCGTCGTCAACAACACGCTCTATAAGAACGATACGAAAAATCTCGGCGGCGGCCAACTGCTGCTCCAATATGATACGCAGAACAACATTGTCAAAAACAATATTATGGTGGCCAGCGCATCGAACATTTTGATTTATAACGAATATACGAAAAACAGCGGCAATATTGTCGATTATAACTTGTACTTTGCGCCCGGAGGCGCTTCAAATGCGACGTGGACGTGGAAAAACAAGGAGTATACCGGATTTGCCGCCTATAAGTCGGGGACGGGGAACGACGCGCACTCGCTGTTTGCCGATCCCGGGTTTGTGAACGCAGCGGCAAACAATTTTCATTTGAAAGCGACCTCTCCTGCGATTAACGCCGGGTCGACGGAGCCGGCCGTCATCGGCGCCACGGATCTCGATGGGAAGCCCAGAGTGCAGGGGAGCGGCGTCGATATCGGCGCGTATGAAGCCACGCCTTAACTTGGAAAGCGTGCGAGCGTTCCGTTTGAGTGTAGGAGTAACGAAGCGGGAAAAGAAATGCCGATTCGCGTGGAAGAAACAATGAGAGGTTAGTCGGCATGATGGCCAAGGTAGCTTTGGGAGAGCACCGTGTGGATACGGGAGCTCTCCCCTTTGATTTTATCGTTAAAGGTTACGGCTCGATGCCATACTGCTCGATCTTCCGGTACAGCGTCGTCCGGCCGATGTCGAGGAGGGCAGCGGATTTGCTCAGGTTCCAGCCGGTCGACTGCAACGCCCGTCGGATCGCTCCGATTTCTGCATCCTTTAATGTCGGCACGGTCGGGCCGTCATTCCGGTACTCGACGGCGTCCGTTTGGTCGAGCTCGTCAAAGTGCAGATGCTCGGGACGGAGCGACCCTTCCCCTGCAAGAAACGAAGCCTGTGTCAAAACGCCGTGCAGCTCGCGGATATTGCCGGGCCAGCCGTAGCGCAGCAACTTGCGCTTCGTTTCTTCCGGAAGTTGGCGGTGGGGGCAGCCGTTCTTATGCAGCCAATGCTCGACGAGCGTCAGCAGATCGGATCGGTCTCGCAAGGACGGCAGCGTGATCTGAATGCCCTTCAGCCGGTAGTACAAATCCGCGCGGAAGCGTCCTTCCTTGATTTCCAGCGGCAAATGCTTGTGCGTGGCTGCGACGATCCGCACATCGATGCGTCTCGATTTGGTGCTGCCGACAGGCGTGACGGTGCGCTCCTGCAGCACGCGCAGCAGCGCAGCCTGTGCGCGCAGTGACATATCCCCGATCTCGTCCAAAAAAATCGTCCCCGTATGCGCCGCCTCGAATTTACCCGTACTACCCTCTCGGTTTGCTCCCGTAAACGCTCCTCGCTCGTAGCCGAACCATTCGCTTTCCACCAGACTATCCGGAATCGCGCCGCAGTTTACGGCAATGAAAGGGCGGTCCGCCCGCAGACTTGCCGAGTGGATCGATTGGGCGAAAAGCTCTTTGCCCGTACCGCTTTCGCCGAGCAGAAGGACAGGAATATCGGTGAGTGCCGCTTTGGAGGCCAGTTCCTTCTTTTCTACAAAATGGGGGCATGTCCCGGCGATGTCGGAGAAGCTGTAGAGGCCGTGCCGACCTTCTTGCGGCTTGCGGACAGCTACGGAGCGCCAGACGGTGCGGCTGCTGTCTTGAATGGTTTTGATGGAGAAACCTTCGATGCCGTTGAACGGCTTGCCGATCGCATCTCTGCCTACGGCACGTAGCGCCGCCTGGTTCGCCCGAATGATCCGGTTGTCCCTGTCGAGCGACAGCAGCGGGAGCGGGTTATGGTTTGCGGTGAATTCAAGCTCCTGAAGCGTAACGAGATGATCCTGCTTCGCTTCCTCCAGCAGCAGCCGGTTTTGCAGCGATTCCGCGACCATGACGGCAAGAGTCAGATTGTAGTGGTGGTAGCTCTCCCGCTTGCCGCTGAAATTGATGACGCCGATCAGCTCGCCTGTCGGACTGAAAATCGGGGATGAAGCGCAGGTGAGAAAAGCGTTGGCCTGGCAAAAATGCTCCGCCGCATGGACGCGGACGGGAATTTTTTCGGTGATGGCGACGCCGATCGCATTGGTACCCTTGCGTTTCTCGTCCCATACGGCCCCGACCTGAAGCTGAACGGCTTCCGCCCGTTTCGAAAAGCCGGGGTCCCCGGCAGCGTACAGAATGCAGCCTTGGGCATCGATAAGCAGGGCCGTTTGGCCGGATTGCTGAATGAAAGGTTTGATGGTGTCGAAAATTTGCGAGGCATGACGAACGATTGTTTCGTTTTCTTTCAATCGCTCCTGAAAGAGCTTTCCGGTCAGCAGACGGTCATCAAACGGGTCGGTCGGCTTCAATCCGTACCGCTGGCAGCGCTTCCATGAGCTGGCTACAACCTCCGTATAAGTCTGAATGTCCAAGGATGACAAGAAAGACACCTCCGGAAACATCAATATAAGTATAGAATATCACAACCTACGAAGGTTCACCAATTGTTCACAGCAATTGTTCCATTTTGAACCGGAAAGAACGGAGGGAGTGTTCCGGAATGAAACAACTTTTAATAAAACGCTTACAAAGGTTCCTTGCGTGACGCGGCCCACACGTATTGGCACGCTTTTTGCTTTATTTATGGCGAAGTCAAAAAAAAGTTCTCAAGGGGAGGAATTCATCAGATGAAAGCGGCCGTTGTGAACGAGTTTCACCAGCAATTGGAGATTAAAGACGTACCCGTGCCGGAGATCGGCCACGGTGAAGTGCTCGTCAAGATTAAAGCGTGCGGGGTTTGCCATACCGATCTGCATGCCGCTCACGGAGATTGGCCGGTCAAGCCGAAGCTGCCGCTTATTCCCGGACATGAAGGCGTCGGCGAAATCGTGGCGCTGGGCGAAGGCGTGACTTCGCTTAAGGTCGGTGACCGCGTAGGGATTCCTTGGCTCTATTCCGCGTGCGGCGAATGCGATTATTGCTTGACGGGATGGGAGACGCTCTGCAAAAACCAGCTCAACGCTGGCTATTCGGTAGACGGCGGGTATGCCGAGTACTGCAAAGCGCCGGCCGCTTATGTGGCGAAAATTCCGGATAGCTTGAGCTACGTGGATGCCGCTCCGATCTTCTGTGCAGGCGTGACGACGTATAAGGCGCTGAAGGTGACGGGAGCGAAGCCCGGCGAGTGGGTTGCCATTTACGGCATCGGCGGGCTCGGCCATGTTGCGCTCCAGTACGCCAAGGCGATGGGGTACCATGTAGTCGCCGTCGACATTCATGACGATAAGCTGGAGCTTGCCATGGCGCTGGGTGCCGACTTGACCGTCAACGGGCAGAAGGAAGATCCTACGGAAGCGATTGAACGGGAGATCGGAGGAGCGCATGCCGCGATCAGCGTCGCCGTGACGCCGAAAGCGTTCGAGCAGGCTTACCGTTCGGTTCGCCGGGGCGGCACGCTGGTCGTCGTCGGACTGCCGAACGCGGATTTGCCGATCCCGATTTTCGACACCGTGTTGAATGGCGTAACGGTTAAGGGCTCGATTGTCGGCTCGCGGAAAGATTTGCAGGAAGCGCTGGATTTTGCGGCGCGGGGCAAGGTGAAGACGAATATCGAGACGCAGTCGCTGGACCGGATCAATGAAGTGTTCGACCGGCTGCAAAAAGGTCAGGTCAACGGACGTGTCGTTCTGACGCTCGATTAACGGTACAAGGCATACATTCGAATCCGCCGCATACATCTGTATCAACATAACCCAATGTCATAATCTATCCAATCCAACCGTGGGAGGACGAAACGATGATCTATGCACAACCAGGACAAACCGGAGCCAAGGTGACGTTCAAGAAGCGCTACGAAAACTTTATCGGCGGTCAATGGGTCGCGCCGGTGAAAGGGCAGTATTTTGATAACATTACGCCAGTGACGGGTCAAGCCTTCTGCGAGGTTCCCCGCTCTACGGCGGAAGATATCGAGCTGGCCCTGGATGCAGCTTATGCCGCTAAAGACGCGTGGGGCCGCACATCGGTTGCCGCCCGCGCGCAAATTTTGAACAAAATCGCGGACCGTATGGAAGCGAATTTGGAGCTGCTTGCCGTCGCGGAAACGTGGGACAACGGCAAGCCGATCCGGGAGGCGCTTGCCGCCGACCTGCCGCTGGCTATCGATCATTTCCGCTATTTCGCCGGTTGCATCCGTACAGAGGAGGGCACGATCGGGGAAGTGGACAGTGATACGGTCGCCTATCATTTCCATGAGCCGCTAGGCGTCGTCGGGCAGATCATTCCGTGGAACTTCCCGCTGCTGATGGCAACGTGGAAAATCGCGCCTGCGCTGGCGGCCGGCAACTGCGTCGTGCTCAAGCCTGCGGAGCAGACGCCGGCGTCGATTCTCGTGCTCGCCGAGCTGATTGCCGACCTGCTGCCGCACGGCGTGCTGAACATCGTGAACGGCTTCGGTCTGGAAGCCGGCAAGCCGCTCGCTTCGAGCAGCCGCATCGCCAAGATCGCATTCACCGGCGAAACGACGACGGGACGCCTGATCATGCAGTACGCTTCGCAGAACATTATCCCGGTGACGCTGGAGCTCGGCGGGAAGTCGCCCAATCTGTTCTTCGAGGACGTGTACGCCAAGGATGACGCCTTCCTGAACAAGGCGATCGAAGGCTTCGTGCTGTTCGCGCTGAACCAAGGCGAAGTGTGCACCTGCCCGTCCCGCGCGCTCATTCAGGAGTCGATCTACGACCAGTTCATGGAGCGGGCCTTGCAGCGG
Source organism: Paenibacillus tyrphae (assembly GCF_000722545.1). Lineage (GTDB taxonomy): Bacteria > Bacillota > Bacilli > Paenibacillales > NBRC-103111 > Paenibacillus_G > Paenibacillus_G tyrfis. Next base: position 129,547 of record NZ_JNVM01000008.1, on the reverse strand, counting down.
GTAGCGGCGATCAAACAGGGCAACCCGCTCAATACAGAAACGATGATCGGCGCGCAGGCGTCCTCCGAGCAGGTCGAGAAAATCATGTCGTACTTGAGCATCGGGAAGCAGGAAGGAGCCGAATGTCTGATCGGCGGAGACCGTGCGGCGCTCGAAGGAGACCTGAGCGGCGGTTATTACGTTCAGCCGACGGTATTTAAAGGCCACAACAAAATGCGCATTTTCCAAGAGGAAATTTTCGGACCGGTCGTTTCCGTCACGACCTTCAAGGATCAGGAGGAAGCGTTGGCCATCGCCAACGATACGCTGTACGGACTCGGCGCCGGACTGTGGACGCGGGATATCAACACGGCATACCGGTTCGGAAGAAACATTCAGGCTGGCCGCGTCTGGACAAACTGCTATCATGCCTATCCGGCGCATGCGGCGTTCGGCGGGTACAAGGGCTCCGGGATTGGCCGCGAGACGCATAAGATGATGCTGTCGCATTACCAGCAAACGAAAAACCTGCTGGTCAGCTACAGCACGGACGCCCTGGGCTTCTTCTGATCCGGAGGCGCGATGGATATGGTCCCGAAGGTGCTCGCAACGGACGAAGCGTTGGCCTTGATCCGGCTGCTCCAGGACAAACACGGCCCCGTCATGTTCCATCAATCGGGAGGCTGCTGCGACGGCAGCTCTCCCATGTGCTATCCGGAGGGGGAATTCCTGCTCGGGGAACAGGACGTTCAGCTCGGCGAGATCGGCGGCGCTCCGTTCTATATGAGTCAAGCGCAGTATGACTATTGGAAATACACGCAGCTGATCATCGACGTAGTGCCCGGGAGAGGCGGCATGTTTTCGCTTGAAGGCCCGGAGGGGGTGCGGTTTTTGACCCGGTCGCGCGTGTTTACCGATGAGGAGCGGAAAGCGCTCGGACTGCCGTAATCCCGTCGGAAGTTTGTCGCGGAGAACGCTTTTAACTACACTAGGGCTGTAAAAGAGGGTGGACGATGACGGTCCTTCTTTTCATGCAGCTAAGCGTGCCGCCGACAAAATCCGGAAATATATGCACAGTGGCTTGATCGTCCGATGTCTGGCCTCCGTACGGTTCTTATCTACGTAAAGAACCCGCGGAGGCTTTTTTTATTTTTTCCGCGGGACTTGGACACAGCCGCATCTATAATAGAGGAACGGCGATGCGCTAAATGACTTTGCGGTGACCGCCGCCTGAACATAGAGGAAGTGTGATTCGCTATCCGTGTCGAAAAATATGAAAAAGCTTTCTACGCAGCATAATAGCGCATCTGAGTTCCTTTAAGCTATCAAATCGGCCGGAGGGAGGCCGGATAGCGCATCGTGGTTCCTCTATATTTAACTCACAGGGAGCAGCTGTTTTCGGGAAAGGTTGGTATCCCGCTTGCAGGGGTTCCAAAAAATGTTCGAAAGGATAATTTGATTATCATTATGTTTTCTCAAGTTATTTCGGATCATTTTTGATACTCTTAAAAAAGAGGTACCTAGTCGTAGTAACGGATTGGAGAGTGGAAGCGTGAGCGATAGAGAACAAATCAAACCAACCGCCCATGAATTGATGGAAATGCATGTCGAAGCATTGTTTACGCATGATCGGAACATGAGGCTTCGCACAATAAACGAGCCATGGCCGGGAGAGCCTCCCGCCCCTCGGTTTTTCTTAGGACGAACGATAGAGGGTTCGGCTCTCTGCCGGTTTCGGTATGATGTCCCGGAGACGCTTGCCCGGCTATTGGAGGAACTGTGCGCCGACGAACCGAACGTAAAAGATTTCCAGACGAAGCCGAAGCATTTCGAGGCCTATATGAACCTCCTTCAAAGCGAACGCTTCACGATGGGCCCATGCTATCTTATTCCCGACGCCACCGTGCCGACAATGGAAGTAGTCAGCGTCACTCGTGAAAATATGACCGAATTATTGCGCGGCAGCTTCGAATGGCTGATCTCGGAAATCGACTACGCGCAGCCCTGTATAGCGCTCGTACGCGAAGGCAGGGCCGTTTCGATCTGCCGCAGCGTCCGTATCACATCCCGGGCGCACGAAGCAGGACTTGAAACTTTGGACGAGTTTCGTGGGAGGGGATATGCCGCCGAAGTTGTTGCCGGGTGGGCGATGGCGGTGCGGCAGATTGAGGGCATCCCGTTATACAGCACTTTGTGCGACAATTTTTCGTCCCAGAGTGTGGCGAGAAAATCAGGCTTGTCCTACTATGGAGTCAATTTCACCATTACTTGATCTCATGCCGCGTTATTGATATTTCGACAGCTCGTTAGCTTTTATAAATCTGTCTTTGTAAAGCAGGGGAACGTCTTTGAAGACGTCCACCAGGGAGCGAACAATTGACGATTAACTTTAAGGACAAGGGACCTGGGTGTGATGTCACGCTCAGGTTTTTTATGTTTTTGTAATGCGGCCGCCGTTATTTTTATTCGATTGTAACGGCCCGGGCGGTAAGATAGGCTTTGTACGAAACAACTTCATAAACCCCTGCTTGAAAATACGTTCCCTGAAAGCGAGATGACTTTGATGAAAACGAAAAAGATGATCACGACCGTCGCGCTGACGACTGCCGTCACGCTCGGTTCGCTTGCTCCGATTCATGTATTGCCTGTGCAGGCAGCGGCCTCGTTCACCGATATCAGCGCATCTGCGCCTTACCAGACGGCGCTTGAAGCGCTCGAAAAAAGCCAGGTCGTTCAAGGCTACGGCCAGCATGACTTCCGTCCGAATCAAGCGATCACCAGAGCCGAACTCGCGACGATGGCGGTCAAAGCATTCCAGCTTCAAGCCGCAGGACAGGCTGCCGCATGGAGCGATGTTAAGGCATCCGACTGGTTCTACGAATACGTGAACGCGGTTGTTGACCAAGGCGCCATGACTGGGGAGAACGGCAGCTTTAAGCCGAACGATTCGCTGTCGCAGGATCAATTGATCGCGATTGTTGCCAAGGCATCCAAAGCCGATGCGGCCACGCTGAAAAATGCACTGGGTACGACATATTCGGGAAGCAGCACCATGACCCGCGCCGAAGCCGCTATCGTGGTCCATGCCGCGCTGCAGGTCGCTTCCATTCAAGTGGCGGAATGGAAGGCCGTGAACCCGATCACGCTTCAAATTACGTTCTCCGCGCCGCTGCCGAAGGAAGAGATCGATGTGGAGAAGGCCAAAGCGAACTTTACGTTCGACAACGGCTTGACGCCGCTTAACATTCCGCAGCTGAAATCGGGCTCGAAATCGACCTATATTTTGCCGGTTTCCCCGCAAAAAGCGGGTACGACCTACACATTCACGTACAAAGGCAAAAAAATAGGGACCTTCGAAGCGATGACGAACAAAATTTCGATGAGCTCCGCGCAGCAAGTGGCTTCCGATACGTTCGAAATCGAATCGAAGCTGGAAGACGGCGTTACTGACTACGGTAACGTGGTCGTGGCTTACCAAGGGAAGCGCGGCGGCCTTGAGTTTAGTCTGGACGATAACAACATGTACAACGGTAAAACGTATCAGCTGATTTCGTCCATGAGAGGCAAGCAAGTCACGATTACGCCGGAGAACGGAGAGCCGATTGTCGCTTCGTACGTACCTTTCACGCAAGCGACGGACGGACGCCAGGCCCCGAAATTCCGCTTGCCGGAAGGTCAGGCGCTGAAGCCGGGCGTTAAGTATACGGTCACCTCCGATTGGTCGACCATTGCCAATCCGACGTTTATGGCGAAAGAAATCGCGCCGCTTCAAATTCAATCCGTCGAACAAGCCGATGCCGCTTCGCTGAACGTGACCTTGTCGGCGGACCCGAAAGACGAGCTGTTCGCTCTCCGCAGCATCGTGCTGACAGCCGCCGACGGCACCAAGCTGAACGCGACTTACAGGCTAACCTCGCGCAAAGGCGCCGTCGGGACGTTCGATCTGCAGAACGGCGGCAAGCTGACGCCAGGGACGACGTATACGGTTGCACCGCTCGGAAACTGGGCGACGGCAGCGAACATTACGCTTACCGCGAAATAAGGTCGGCAGGAGACGTAGTGACATAATCAGCCCATATAAAAATCCATCGGTCCTTGTAAAAGGCCGATGGATTTTTGACGTTTAACCGCTGTTTTGGATCATGTAGCCTACGCCGGGATAGGTAACGATCCATTGGCCTTCCGGGAGGACGGCTTTCAGCTTCTGCCTGATGCGTGCGATGGTGACGCGCAAATATTCCACATCGTCGCGGTATTCGCTGCCCCAAATTTCGGTCAGCAGCTGCTCGTGGGTAAGCACCTTGCCTTCATGCTGAAGCAATTGGACAAGCAGCTTGTATTCCGTGTCCGTAAATTTGATTTCGCTGTCGCCGTTCCACGCCCGGCGCTGGGCCAGATTGACGACCACGGGGCCGAGGCGCAGCTCCTTGGTGGCGGGTATTTGTCCGCTGCCGCGGTCAAAACGCCGCAGCACGGCGCTGACGCGGGCGAACAGTTCATCCAGCGAGAACGGCTTGGTCAAATAATCGTCGGCTCCCAGATTCAGTCCTTGCACCTTGTCGCTGGAGTTGCTCCGCGCCGTCAGAATGATGACCGCCACGTCCGTATAGGTCCGCAGCCGGGTCAATACCTCGAAGCCGTCCATTCCCGGCATCATGACGTCGAGCAGAATCAGATCGGGATCGAACAGGTCAAGCGCCTCCAACGCTTCGGCGCCGCTTGCGCACGTGGCGGTTTCGTAGCCGGCCGATTTCAAATTGGCGGCGATAAACCGTAAAATTTTCGGTTCGTCGTCTACGATCATAATTTTATGCTTCTTCATTGTCGTCCTCCGTTTGGCCGTAATAGCTTGGCACCGAGACGATCATCGTCGTGCCTGCGCCTTCTGTGCTGTGCACTTCGATCGAGCCGCCGTGCGCGTCGATGATGCCTTGGCAGATCGCAAGTCCCAGTCCCGTTCCTCCGGTACGACGGCTGGACGAAACGTCGACCCGGTGGAACCGGTCGAAAATATGGGGCAGATGCGCTTCGGGAATGCCGATGCCGTTGTCCTTGACGAAAATTCGTACGTTCAGCCCGTTCGGCTCGGCCGTAACCCGGATATGAGGCTTCGATTCCTTATAGCGGATGGAGTTGGTGAACAGATTGATAAAAATTTGCTCTATTCTCCGTTTGTCCGCATAGAGGAACGGCAGTTCCTCGTCCAAGTCGATATGAAGCTGCGCATCGGCCGAGAGGGTGTGGGGCAGTCTCTGCCAAGCTCCTTCGACGACGGAGCGGACCCGGACGGGAGCGGGATGAATGCTCAGCGCTCCGGCTTCGATCTTGGAAATGTCGAGCCATTCGTCGATCAGCTCCTGAATCCGGCCGATATCCTCGTGAATGCCTTCCAGCAGCTCCTGCTTGAACTCCTCATCCCATCCGGCATGCTTGCGGAGCAGCGTCTCGACGCTTCCTCTGATACTCGTAATCGGAGTCTTGAACTCATGCGAGGCAAGCGAGATCAGGTCGTTCTTCAGCGTGTCGATCTCATGCTCCTTCGTCATGTCCCGGAAGACATAGCCGCGCCCGAATTCCTTGCCGCCGTCCGTCACTTGGAACGAGGCTAACTGGATGACCCGTTCGTCGCCGGGGGAGCGGACCAGCGTAAATTTTCCGTCCGGCTGCGGCATACGTCCGATTCGGGCGAAGTCCTCATCCGGCTGCGGCATTTTGCGGGCGATCCGATGCAGCAGTTCCTCCTCCGTCAAGCTTAGGAGCTCTTTGCCGTCGAACCCGAACAACTCGGCCATCCGGCGATTGACAAGCACGACCTGCTGATTCACGTCGATAAGGACGATGCCGTCGGAGTAGCTCTCCAGGACGGCGGCGAGCGTCGCATGCTGCTGCTGCAGGCTGAGCGTCCGTTCTTCGACCCGCTGCTCCAGCTCGCTGTTCAGCTCAAGCAAGGCTTGCCGGTTGTCATGAATCTGCTCGGCCATCTGCGCAAATTGGCTTGCCAAATAGTGCATCTCATATGGTGCACCCGGCGAAGACAGCGGCTCGCTCGGCACGGTATAGCGGTCGGCCGCAAGCGACTGCGTGTAGCGCACCAGCGCATGGATCGTCCGGTTCAGCCGTTTGGCCAAATAGGAACCCAGAAGCACGGTCAAGCCAAGCGTAAGCAAGAGCAGCAGGAACGTTGATTTAAGCGAGGCGAAAAAAGCCTCCTGTACGGCAGCGTAAGAGCGGCCGACCCACACCGTCCAGCCCAGACTGTCGATCGTTTTGAAGGAAACGAGCTCCTTCTGTCCGTTGGCGCCGGAGACGAACTTGTCCATCCCTTCCTTGAGGGAGGCCGCCGCTTGGAATGCCGGTTCGCCAGACAAATCCGCGATGGACTGGACCAGCTCGCTCCGAGGATAATAGATGACCCTGCCGGCCGGACCGAGCACGGCGGGATAAGCGCCCGGCCCGTAGTCGTATTGGGTGACGAGCCTTGCGATTTGGCCCATGTCGAGTATTCCGATCACAACGCCTTCAAAAGCCCGGCTTTCGCTGTAAAACGGGGCGGCGACGGCAACGAACGGCGCAGATCCGCCCTCGGCGCCATGCATCGGTTCGGAGATCGCGGGCTGCAGCGTTAGCTTCACTTTTTTCCAATACTCCTGTGAGCTTATATCGGTGCCGACTGGCAGCGCATACGCATTGCCGTTTTCCGCATCCGGCGAGAGAGCTTTTATCGCGCCGTTCTCATCCGTCACATAGAGCTGAGAAAAGCCGGGCAGGTTGTTTTTCACCGACTGGATTTTGCGCGTCAAGCCGGCCCGGTCGCGAAACCCGGGACCCGATGCGCTGATCGTTGTGGCGAGCGTATCTACGGCGTTGCGGTAATAATAAACGTACGTCTCGACGGCGTCGGCAAGACGCTTCGTGGCATGCTCCTGCGTCTTGTTGTATTCCTGCGTCAGCTTGTTGATTTGCTGTACCTGAATGGTGCCCAAGATCAGCACCGGCACAATCGCCATAACCGCAAAGGCCAGCGTCAGATGAGTGCGTAACGAACGATGATTCACGGGTTCCTCCCGGTTTGTTAAAGTGGGTGGGAAAATAGAAAAGCAGAAGCCTTTCCATGCGGCACCGCCGCTGGAAATTCCCCTGCTTGTACTTTCTAGTGTAGCTTGTATTCGCTCTCAGGTCAATAGAGGAGGCCTATGAACGGAGCATTCCTTTGTAGATTCCCGGCTTGGAATCCGGAATTTCGATCGCGCCGACCGTTTTTTCGTAAAAAGCGACCGGACCCGCGCCGCCGATCACGGCATAGCCGTACCCTTGGGCTCGCATGTCGTGCAAGCAGGCCAGCAGCAGGCCGGTGCCGACGCCTTTGCCGCGGCATACGTCGTCCACGCCGGTCGGGCCGAAAAAGCCTTTGCAGGTCGCATCGTAACACGCGAATCCGACCAGCTTGTCCTCCAAGGTAGCGATAAAGCAGGAGGTCGGATGTCCGCTAATCGCGACGTCACATTCGCTCTCCCAATGGGGATTGAATTTTTCCTTTACCCAGCCCCGGATCAGATGCTTCTCCGGCACGAGCGCCCTGCGGATCGTAAAACCCGCGTCCTCCAGTTTGGCCCGGAGCGGGGCGTCATCCGGAAGCTCGTACAACTTCACTAACATATCCGGCATCGTTCTGTTATCCCTCCTGATGTGATGTGCTTTTGAGATTCGTTATACCGCTTCGAAAAAAATGAGGCGGTTCCCAAACGGGTCCGTTACGGTAAGCTCTCGGGTGTCCCAAGGAGTAGTTTCCAGGCCAGGCTTGGCGTATTTATAGTCTTTAGCTCCAAGCTCCGCATGGAACGCTTCGAGGTTCTCGGCTCCGATGCGAACCGCAGCACCCGGGCAGCAATCCCCATGATGCTCGCTTAAGTGTAGCGTACACGCTCCTAGTGAGATTTGCATGTATAAGGGCAAGTTTGCTTCGAACCGATGCTCCCAATCGATCTGAAAGCCGAGATAGTCCACGTAAAACGCTATTGCTTTAGTTTCGTCGAATATTCGAAGAATCGGGGTGACCGATTTCAAGGCGTATGACATATCGCTCATAGACGCACCTCCGTCACATTTATTAACTTTATTGTATAACAAAACCGGAATGCAAATCTACGAAAGCCGGATCTTTTCCGCCAGCTTCGCCGCATCGCGGCCTACCCAGCCGAGCAGCGCCGAGCCCCGGGACGATTGCCACGGCAGGCCGAGATAATAAAGCCCGGATACCGGGCTGACGCCGCCGTGGTGAATAGCGTTCCCCTGCGAATCGATGGCTCCGTCGATCCGTATCCACCGGTAGTCGCTGCGGTAGCCGGTCGCCCACACGATATTGTTGACTTCCGCTTCGGTACCGTCTTCGAAAAGAAGGCGGTTTTCCTTCGTCCCGGCCGCTCTCGGCTTAAGCAGCACTTTTCGATCCGCCATAAGCGATTTTAGTTCGAGTCCGTAAATTTGTTCGGGCCGACTCTTCAGCCACGAACCGAGTAGGGAGCCTTTATCCGCACGGATAAATCCGAACAGGTCGAAATACCGAAAAATGCTTTGGCCCAGCACATACAGCGGTTTAAAATGCAGCTTGCTTCCGGCGGATAAATAGACTAGCCGCTCCCGGGACAGCTCTGCGGCGATCTGCGCGCCCGAATTGCCGGCGCCGACGACAAGCACAGGGCCGTCCCGCAGCTCACCGGGATTCCGGTATGCGCTGCTGTGCGTTTGATAGATTTCGTCCGGAAGCCCGGAGGCAAAGCCGGGAATGTAAGGCGTGTGGAACGGACCGGTTGCCACGATGACTTTGCCCGCCCGATAGGTTCCCCGATTCGTTTCGAGCAGGAAGCCCTGGCGCGTCTTGAACATTGAAATGACCCGCGTCTGCAATTGAACCGGCAGGGAATAACGCTTGGCGTAAGCTTCCAGGTAGTCGGCTGTTTCGTCCTTGGCCGGCAGTCCGTTCGGATCGCCAGGCATGGGCATGCCCGGCAGCGAATATTTTCGAGGCGTGAACAGTACCAAGGAGTCATACCGATTCCTCCAGCTGTTCCCGATGCGGTCGCTTGCATCCAGCAAGGTAAACGACACCGCTTGTTGTTTCAAATAATATCCCATTGCGAGACCGGCTTGTCCGGCTCCGATCACCAGCACATCAATCTGCTTCATCTTCATCGAGCTCCTTAGACGACATTGTAGTTGAATAAAAATATAATATATGATCACTTATTCATATATTAATTGTAAAACAGTTCCTCCCACAGTTCAAGAGAAAAATTCAGATAACTTTTTTGGCAGCAGGGAAAGCATGCGGGGAAAGGGCAGCCAGAGGGAAATTTACCGTTTGGATGCGTGCACACCTTGGGGCAGATTCGTTACTTTTAAATTTACCCTACCTATATTTTGTAAACTGTATGTAACGGAAGCTATACCAATCGGAGGTGTTTCATTATGCAAAGTCCTACCTATTCATTCCACCAAGAAAACAAAGGAACGTTAAAACAATAAACGGCATGACCCGTCCATCGGTGTGCAAGAGGCGAAAGCGCAAGAAACCGTATTGCCCTGTGTGACGTGCCGTCTGCCGGAAAGGCGGATCTGTCTGCATGAAATTACACGCGTCACAAGTATATAAGATTAAAGTCTTTATGACGTCACTCGCCAATGCGACGGCCTTTACGACCTATGCGGTCTATTACATAAGCCAACTTGGGCTAAATCCGTTCGAGCTGCTGCTCGTAGGGACGGTTCTGGAAGCGGCGGTATTGATTTTCGAAGGAATTACGGGCGCGGTCGCCGATACGTATGGCCGGCGGCTGTCGGTTATCGCGGGGATGCTGGTCATCGGGGGCGCGTATGTGCTGGAAGGCAGCGTGCCGTGGCTCGGAGGCGTCAGCCCTTTAATTTCGCTGTTCGTGTGGATATTGATTGCCGAATGCATTCGCGGCGTCGGTGAGACGCTGATCAGCGGAGCCGACACGGCTTGGATCGTTGACGAAGTCGGCGAGCATCATGTGGGGCGCCTTTTCCTGGAAGGCAAACGCTTGTCGCTTGTCGCTACGCTGATCGGTATTGCGTTTAGCGTCGGGTTATCCACGCTTGCGCCCAATTTGCCGTATGTCATAAGCGGTCTGATGTTTCTCGGCCTCGGGGCGTTTTTGTTCCTTTTCATGAAGGAAACCCAATTCGTCCGTCCGGAGCGGCTGGACAAGTTCTCCTATTGGCAGGAGATGAAGACGACGTGGCTGTCCGGAGCACGGGTGATACGCCGACAGCCGGTGCTGCTGATGATTCTCGTCGTCACGCTGTTCAGCGGCGCGGCGTCGGAAGGCTACGACCGGCTTTGGGAAGCGCAACTGATCAAGGAGATCGGTTTTCCGGCAGATCTGCCGTTCTCGATGGCGGTGTGGTTCGGCCTGATTTCCGTTCTCACGACGTTCCTCAGTCTGATCGCCGTACGGCTGGCCGAGAAGCGGCTGGATATGAGCAGCGAACGGGTGGTCGTCGTGGCGATGTTCGTTTTGACCGGCTTGCGAGTTGCCGCCATCTTGTCGTTTGCCTTTGCTCCCGGCTTTGCTTGGGCGCTTGGCTCCGTACTTGCGCTAGGCATCATTGGAGCACTCAGCGGGCCGCTCTACGATACGTGGCTTAATCTGAACATCGAAGGCAAAGTCCGGGTGACCGTGCTTTCGATGATTAATCAATCGGACGCGCTCGGCCAGACGGGGGGGGGGGCGGTCCGTTCGTTGGATGGATCGGCAGCCGTCTGTCGCTTCGGGCGTCCCTTGTGACTGCCGCGATGCTGCTGCTGCCGATTCTGGCCGTGTTCGGCCGGACGCTGCGCAAAAGATAAGAACAACAAAAGGCACGCCTTCGAGGGCGTGCCTTTTTCGTTCCACTGGGCTTGTCCGGGCTGTTATTTCGAGAAAAAACGGTGCATCAGCGACGCATGGAAATGCGAGAAATCGATCTGCGCCCCGATAAAATAGCCGATGGAGATGAAAATCATGCACCAGCTGAATGCACCGACAGCCGAGAATAGCAAATACTTGCGCTTGCCCATGCCGATGACACCGGACAAGTAGCAGGTTAAGTGTCGGACGCCGGGAATGAAATAGCCGAAGCTGACCGTCCAAGGCCCGTAACGCTGGAACCACGCTTCCACTTTTTCCAGCCGCTCCGGGGTCAGCTTGATCCATTTGCCGTGCTTCCACAGCAGCGGCTTGCCGAACTTGCGGCCAAGCGTGTAGCTGCAGAGCATGCCGGTCATCGCTCCCGCCAGACTGACAGCGACCGAGAGCGAATAATTCAACATACCGACCGACGCCAGATAACCGATAAAGGTCATCAGCAGCTCGTCGGGGACGGGCAAGCCCACAATGCCAAGCGCCAGGCTGAAGAATAAAGCGATATATCCGTACTGTAAGATCATCTCCTGTATAAATTGCATTCGGACACAGCTCCTCTCCAGCCGTAGGTGCTAAACGTTCTCGGTATCGTACACGGCTTTGTTTGGACGAAATGCGGGAATCTTAATCGTGCTGATCATCAGGAAAGAAAGCCCGATAATGACTACCACCGTCACTGCCACAAGATGCGCGGGAGGGTTCCACAAGGCAAAGGCGGATAACAGGCAGCCTGCTCCGGTAATTGGCAGACCGATATGACAGCGGTTCTGACAGGTTTTCACGTTGAAACGGGCCAGCCGCAGCGCTCCGCATACCATGAACAACCCCGTCAGCACCGTACCGCCGTATAACGGCAGCTCGCGAAGGGCGACGACATAAATAATGATGGAAGGCGCGGCGCCGAAGGAAATCAGTTCGGATAAGGAACGAAGCTCCTTCGCGAATTCGCTCGACAATTCCAGCTTTTCGGCAATATAGCCGCCGAATAAATCCAACAAGGCCGCAATCGCGACAAACAGCACCGCCGAAGCCACATCGCGGTGAAACGCGAGCAGAAGCGAAACCATGCCTATACCCAGACCCGCTGCCACAAACACAAACGGGATCGATTTTTTTAACACTATGATCATTCCTCCTTAGGGGATGGGGAAAGCGCAAGGCGAATCGGTTGCCCCACCGTTTGTACCTCTAATAAATCCAGCAAAAATACGAACGTTGGAATTCCGACGATCAGGCCCCAGATTCCGAAGAAATGTTCGGAGAACAAGAGCACGATGAAGGTGTAAAAGATCGGCAGATGCGTCTTGGAGGCCATCAGCCGCGGATTGAGCACATAGGCTTCCAAAGCATGAATCAAGGTAATCGTCACGACCAGATAGATTACATAGACGAAGCCGCCGAGGCTGAAAGCAATGGCGCCCAGCGGAACCAGCGAAACGAATACGCCGGCCACGGGAATTAAACCCAGGACGAAGATTAAGAGCGCCAGGCCGAACAGGTTTGGAAAGCCCATCGCCCATAAGGCGATTGTCGTCAACACGCAGTTGATCAGCGCGATCATCAGCTGGGTTTCGATGACTTTACCGAAGGTAAGGACGAACTTTTGACCGAAATATCCGATTTCATCCACCAGCCATCCGATCTTGCTCGCGCGGAGCTTATGCGTAAACCGCATGACACTCGATTTGCTGAGCAGTAAAATCAAGCTCATAATGACGGCCAGAAACCCTTCGAAGCCCCAATGGCCGACTTTCTTGATCATATCTAATCCGGGCATGATGATGCTGTGCAGGTCGAGCTGATGAACGGTGGAGACGAGATACCTCACAAATTCGTTCTGCGGATGAGCGTATACATGCTTGACGATCACGATCAGCTGGCCTATTTCGTGAACCAGGGCGGGAAACACTTTGAAGCCCCCGGCCACCAGTACGGCGACAAACAAAACGTACAGAATGGAAAGCAGCAGCTTGGAATCGACAGGAATGATCGGTTTAATCCAGCGATGGACCAAGTGATGAAGACGATCCATGAGGAACGTCATCAAGAATGTCAATAAGATGAGGTTCAGCATGCCTCTCAGCCAGAACAACAGCAGGCAGAAGAGCGCCAGAATGCCGAAGCGCCGCACATCTTTTCTTTGAAGAAAGGCCATCATATTCATACGAACATCCTTTCGATGGGAAAACGCACCAAGTTTGTCTACCGACATTATAACGCGCCGTTGTGTACTTCATGTGTACTATTGACGGAAGACGGCTTGTTTTCATTGCATTCCGGGACACACGAAAAACACAAGACTCATGTATAATTGAATAGGTAAACACGTTACCGGATAAACAGGAGTTGTCATCGCTATGGAACGAAAAGTTCTTCTCATCGAAGATGAGAGCCTGATTCGCGAGATTGTGGCGGATTATTTCGAAAGGGAGCAGTGGACCGTCTATGAGGCGGAGAACGGCAAGCAAGCGTTGGACATGCTGGAAAGTCTGAATGCGGACCTCGTCATTCTGGATATTTTGATGCCGGAGCTGGACGGATGGACGGTATGCAAGCGGATCCGCGCGAAGTCGGCAATCCCGATCATCATTCTGACTGCGAAATCGGAGGACGACGACAAAATGCTCGGCTTCGAGCTGGGAGCCGATGATTACGTCACCAAGCCGTTCAGTCCGAAGGTGCTGATCGCCCGCGCCAAAACGCTGATGAAACGCGTCGAGGGGACGGTCGGAAAAGAGGATCATATGCTCAGCTTTGGCCGGGTTACCGTAAACAAACGGTCACACCGCGTCGAAATGGAAGGGCAGGAAGTCGAGCTGACGCCCAAAGAATATGAACTGCTGCTTTATTTGGTCAAAAACGAAGGGATCGTACTATCCCGCGAAGCGATTCTGAATCAAGTATGGGGGTTTGATTATTTCGGCGATCCGCGGGTCGTCGACACCCATATTAAAAAATTGCGCGGGAAGCTGGGTGACGAGGCGCGGCATATCCGCACTGTCATCCGCGCCGGCTATAAATTCGAGGAGGACCGATGAAAAGAGGCGGCGTTACCTTCAAGCTGTTCGCGATCACAGCGTCTTTTTTCTTGTTATTTTATGCGATCGTTCTGCTCGGACAATTGCTATTTTTTGAGAAATTTTACCAGAATCAGAGATTGGCCGGATTGGAAAAAAAGCTGCAGTCCTTCAGCGAGCAGTATGCGTCGAACCGCTGGGACGAACCGCGCATTACCCGCGAGATGGGACTGTTCATCAGCCAAAATAAAGCGCAGCTGGCGATCTTGAATCCGGAAGGAAAAGTGAAGTACGATAATTTTTTTCGAATCGTCATTCGTGACGATAAAGGCGCTTCCATCAAGATTTCCTTGATGCTGCTGTCCGAGTCCGATCAGAAGGAATTGCTGGCGGCCCACTTGCAGCGCGGCGACCGGATTCAGGTCGAGGGTGTATTCGATGACGAACAGAACAAAGAATTGATCTACCCGCTCGTCATAAAAAAAGCCGGAATGAAGGACATCGGCAGCGCGGATATGAGCGGCATTGAAGGACCGTTGGAGCATATTTCCGGCGTCATCACCGATGCGCTGCTGCCCAGCCCGAATCTATGGAACTTGCGCCAGGGCTTATTGTACCTTGCCATTGACGATTGGTTCCCGCTTACCGATGACCAGAAAGCCGATTTGCAGAACGGCCGGATGATCGAAAAGGAATGGACGGAGACGATTACCGGCGTGCGCAGCTTTATTGCGGTTCAGCCCGTGATGCGGGAGGGCAAAGTCAGCGAGCTGCTGTTCGCGGTCATGTCGCTGCAGCAGATTAGCGAGGCATATGATGCGCTGCGGCTGTTCTACCTGTATATAGGGGTTGGGGGCATCATACTGATTTTGCTGCTCTCGCTGATTTTTTCCAAATTCGTGACCAAACCGCTTCTTGCGCTTAACAAAATCGCGCTGCGCATGGCCAAGTTGGACTTCTCCGCCAAATCGCCCATCCGGAGCAACGACGAATTCGGCAGCTTGTCCCATAGCTTGAACAGCTTGTCCGAATCGCTGGATCATACGCTCAAGGAGCTGCATCAAGCCAATGAGCAGCTTCGGGCGGATATGGAGCAGAAGCAGCGGATGGAGCAAATGCAGAAGGAGTTCGTCTCCAACGCCTCCCATGAATTGAAAACGCCGCTCAGCATTGTCAAGGGGTTCGCCGAGGGGCTGCGGGACGGCATCAGCGAAAGCAAGCGCGAGAGATATCTGGAAGTGATACTGGACGAAACGGGAAAAATGGAAGACCTTGTCAAAGATATGCTGGAGCTGACGAAGCTGGAATCGAAGACCATCAAGCTGAAGAAGAGCCGGTTTATGGTGAGCGAGCTGATCGAGGATATCGTCGACAAGCTGTCGCATCATTTGAACGAAAAGGGATTGAAGGTCGTTCATATGGCTGCGGGCGAGCATCCCGTCTATGCCGATCAATCCAAGATCGAGCAGGTGCTGTTCAACATCTTGATCAATGCGATCCGTCATGCCGTGCCCGGCAGCGAAATTACCGTACGCATCGAAAGCGACGGGGAACGGATCAGAGTCGCCATCGATAACGAGGGAGAGAACATTCCCGAGGATCAATTGGATGATATCTGGGAAAGATTTTACCGTGCGGAACGCTCCCGCAACCGGAAAACCGGAGGAACGGGGCTGGGACTCGCGATCGTCAAGCATATCTTGGAGCTGCACGAAAGCCAGTACGGGGTAACGAATACCGAGAAGGGCGTCAGTTTTTATTTTATGTTGTAAGCCGGAAAGCAAGTAAACATCGGTCGGATCGACTCCGGGTTCGGAGCTCGACAAGGCCGGTGTTTTTCATTTTATTTACAGAAAAGATTGACGTATTCCTAAGGCTCGTTTATGATAATCCAAATGATTAAACCAATGAATGGAAGGGAGGAATGGTGTGATGAATAAAAAGACCAATCGAAGTTTCCGTTTTGTTGTAAGCGCTTTTCTGGGTTTATCCATGCTCTCGGCCTTGATTTATTCCGTCCCGGCGCCGTCCTTCGCCGCAGGGCCGCTTCCGGCCGATACGAATCTGGTGAAAAACGGAGGCTTCGAGCAGGGAAAGGCCGACTGGGAGGATTGGGGATCGGCGACCGTGGTAACCACCGACGTTCAAAGCGGAGCCAAGGCACTGAAGCTTGGACCTACTGAAGGCGGCATGGGGCAAAAGATTGACGCGATAGGCGAAAATACGATCGTCACGTTAAGCGGCGCTGGCAAAGCCGGCACCCCGGGGGAAAAAGCCTGGATCGGAGCGGACTGCCTCGATGCCTCCGACAAGAAGCTGGCGGGAGGCAAATTTGTGCTTGGCTTCGAATCTGCGGCTTACGAGCAGAAGGCGCTCTCGTTCCGGACGGTTCCCGGCACCCAGAAGGTGCAGGTTTATGTTTATAAAAATCCGGACAACGGCAAATTCGCCTATGTCGATGACGTCGCTCTCAAGATCGGCGGCAGCTTGCCGGACGAAGATCCTCCGGTCAAGTCGGTAGGTCCGCTCCCGCCGCCGCATCCTCCGGGCGTATTCTTTGACGATTTCAAGAATGGCATCGACCCTGAAAAATGGCTTATCGCAAAGCAGCAGTGGGGCGGTCAAGACGTGAACGGCGGCGTGCTTCCGGCCAATGTGGCCGTCACCCGGGACGGCATTGTGGAGCTAACTGGCAACGGTGACCTGTACAGCGGACCGATCCGGGGAATTAACCGGGATGGCTCGATGCGGGCGGACGGCAAACGAACCGGAGCGTCCATTGTGACGAAATATGCCTATGCGTCGGGAAGCTATGAAGTGAGAGCCAAAATAGTGCCGAAGCTCGGCGCGGTGTCCGCCTTCTGGACCTTTTTCAACAACGGCGAGGTCAATCATGAGATCGACTTCGAAGCGCCCGGTGACAAGAGCCTCCAAAAGATCATGACGACGACCTGGGTCGTTGAAGCGCGGAATACTTCGCAGGTGACGGACTTTCCGGAGCAGATCGACGGCAATTGGCACGTGTACCGGTTCGATTGGCATACCGATCCGAAGAGAGTCGATTTCTACGTCGACAATCGGCTGATTTATACGAGCTATACGAACGTTCCCCGGGCGGCCTCGAAATTTTGGCTTGGCGTCTGGTTTCCGAAGGAATGGGCAGGGGTGCCTAACTTTGCCACCGACAAGATGTACATCGATTGGGTAAAAATTACGCCGTTTCTGGAGAAGGGGGATGTCCGGGCAGGGAACGGGGAAACCGGGGAAATCGGTCCGGGCACCGGCTGGGCCGGCTTGAACGAGTATCCCGCTCCGCGGTAAACGCGTCAAGCAACTAACCGGTCGATTCGCAGCGAAATGTCCAGGAACATAAATCAAGCCCTTGGCCGCTCCTGTCGGGAGAGAACCAAGGGCTTGTGTGTTTTAATCCAATTGTCCATGCTCCGCAAGCAGGGCAACGGCTAAAATAAACATCGCGTGCGACCAAGTCAACGGAACGACCCAAGCGGTTTCTCCCGTTTGCTTATCGACCTGTTCGGGCAGCAGTCCTGCCGCCGTCCGATGATCTATCGCCCATTGCAGGAGCGATTTGGCTTCGGAGTACTGTCCGCGATGAATGCGGTAGTGGCACAACCACAGCGTCGTTAAGATCCACGGATTGCCGCCAATGTAATGATCGTTCTCGTAGCGCTTGATGCCGCCGACCGCGGGAGACGTCAAGTATTGCTCGATCTTATCGGCTGTGCGGACCATGCGCGGATCATCGGCAGGGAACACGCCGAACGGAACGGAAATGCCGATCAGGCTGATATCGACGATCGGGTCGTGCTCTAGGAAGTAGGTCGTATATCCTTTCGCATTGACGCTTACGGAGGTGCCGAGCCCTTGCTGCTGGGCCTCGCGATATGCCGCCTCCGGCACCGCCAGCTTTAACGCGCGGTAGAAGGCGCCTTTCTCCTCGTTCCAGCACAGCTCGCCGATCGACTGGCGGATGCGCTCCGCCGCGAGGCTCCATTCGCTTGCCAGCTCCGGCTTGCCGAGCCGTTCGGCAAAGGAGGCTGCCGCTGTCAAGCCGCCAAAAACCGCACCCGCCGAATACGTATGCTCGGCGAATCGCTCTTCCCACAGATCCATACTGCATGCGGGCAATCCGGTTTCCGCATCGATGTAGCCGGTAAGGAAGCGGGCGCCCCGTTCGACGGCCGGCCATACGTTTTGCAGGAAAGCTTCATCCTGCACCTGCAGATAATGCTGCCACATGCCCCAAATAATCGAGGCGCCTTCGTCGATCTGCAATCCCCAGGACGGAGCCAGCCGGCCGTCGTGGTAATGCCGCTGCTGCCAAGAGCCGTCCGGGTCCTGGGCCGTCAGGGTCCATTCGTAAAACTTCGCGGACAGCTCCGTCAGGCCGACGCGGTCCAGCGCCGTCGTAATAAACGCGGCGTCGCGGCCCCAGCAATAAGAGTAGCCGCCGCAGCGGGAAAATTGCTCGTCGAATTCGGGAGCGGCCACGACGCTGCCGGACTTCTCGTCGCTCATCAGCTTCATTGCCAGCAGCGAACGCTCGTACAGCTCGCGGATATCGCTTCGCGATCCGGGAGCCGGCACGGCATCGAGCAGGAAGCGGTGCCAGTAGCTCTCCGTGAAGTCGTACCAGTACGTATGCGGCTGACTCTTCGCTTTTGCCAGCGATTGCTGGGAGGCAGCGCGCGTCTGGCCCGCGGCAATGTATACGGGCACCTCGACAGCCGCGCCCGGCTCCAGCTGTTCAATGTGCCAGCACAGCGCACCGTCCGGCTTCATGTCGATCCCGTTCCCGTTTAAATGGCCGGATTGCGCGTTTTCCCACACGGCGGCTCCGGCTTGGTATCCTGTGCAAACGTTTGAACTAGAGACCGAAAAAATATACTCGTGCCGCAGGTGCATGAGCGAATCGTGCGCTTCGTCGAACTGGGTCGTATGGTAAAAAGGCGTTTCCATCGAGCGGAACGACGAGTAATACATAAAGCGGAACGATACCGGCGCCTCGCCGCGATTGGTGAACGTATACTGGCGGACGATGAAATCTTCGCCCGGAACGGCGTAATCGACCGTCTCTGCGGACAGCGGGCAGCGCTCGGAAACAGCCGTCGTTTTAAACATGTTTGTCCGAGGCACGTAGGAGGCTTCGTGCCGCCAGCCGTCTTCCTCGCCGTCGAACCAAGTCGTCCCTGATGTCCCTTCGATGTACAGGCCGCTGCGGATTTCGTCCACATGCTGAGGGTAGTCGATATGCGGCCACCACAGGCGGTACATCCGGCCGGTGCGGCCCAGAGAAGCGAGGAAACGGGAATTACCGACGATCGCGTCGATCAAGTAAGGCTTTTTCGTTGTGTACATGTGCTGCATCTCTCCTAGTCTTTAGCTTGAATGAGGGACGATTCCCGCACGATCAGACGGTGGGGAATGATCACGCGCTTTTGGGGCATAGCTTCGCCCTTTACAGCCCGGATGAGCGTTTGCGAAGCGGTGTAGCCGATCTGGTAAATCCCGATATCCATGGAGCTGATCGGCGGCGTCGACAGCTCGGACAACGAGATGTTGTTGAAGCCGACCAGGCTGAGATCGTCCGGAACCTTGTAGCCGAGCTCCGTCAGCCCCCGCAGCACGCCGAAAGCGACGACGTCGTCAATCGTCACAAGCGCCGTCGGCCGTTCGGGAAGACACATAAAAAACGACATCGCACGATAGCCGCTTTCCTGCAAAAAATCCCCTTCGACGATCCATTCGGGGCGAGCTTCGATCCCGGCGTCCTTGAGCGCTTGCAAATATCCCTTCATCCGGTCGCCCGATACGATCAGATTCGGCGGACCGCTCACAAATCCGATCCGCTTGTGCCCTTGGGCGATCAAATGGCGGGTAGCATCGTAAGCCGCCTGCACGTTGTCGTTGTCCACCGACAAAATATCGGGAAACTCGTCGCTTCGCCCGATCAGGACAAAAGGGAAGCCGTGCTCAAGCATAAACGAAATGAGCGGATCGCTTTGACGCGAATACAGCAAAATCACGCCGTCGACCCGCCGGCCCTTGACAAGCCGGGTAACGGCTTCAAGCTCTTCCCGCTCCGTTGCCCCCGTCGTCATCATGAGATCGTACCCCGTACGTGCCGCTTGGGTAACGATGCCGCGGATCACCTCGGAGAAGAACAGGTTTAGGAACAACTCCTCCGCCGGTCTGGGCAAGATTAAACCGATCGTATTTGTCGTTTTGGAGACGAGGCTCTTGGCCATGATGTTGGGGTGATAGCCAAGCTCCTTCAGCACTTCCCTCACCTTCGCCGCAGTCGCCGGACTGATCCGGGGATGATTGGAAAGAACGCGCGATACGGTAGAAGGAGAGACGCCGGCTTTTTTGGCGACGTCGACAATTGTGATTGCCATGGATGTATAACCTCCGGATGTTCTGTTGATAGGAGAGCCGCTTTCTTGCGGGATGTTGGGCAGTTGGCTGCTGCCTTGCACGAATAAGGAAGTACGTTTCCCCCATGGTAACATATCAGAGGCGGCTAATGTAAAAAATGACTTTGTGCAAACGTTTGAACAAAAGGCGGCATAAAATGGTTGCCGTTTATTTTTTTATGTTAGCGCAAAAGCTGGGCAATTGTAAATACACGTTTGAAAATGATCACAAAAGGATTCGTTTTCCCTAAATTATGGATTGAAAATGGCGGAAAGCTGAGAAAATGGAAGGATAAGGGGGATTAGAGCGGGTATTCCAGCAAAAATCGGCTCAAATAACCTGCGCAAACGTTTTTACAAAATTTTCTGCATGAGTTATGATATGTCCTGAATGAAACGTTTTCAAACGGAGATTCCATTGAAAGCAAGCTGTTTTTTGGCAATCCTTACGGCTTTATGCGCAAAGGTTTGCACAAATTGCAGTTGCCGTAAGCGCAAAGGCAGAGCAGCAATTATTTCGGAAACTGAAAGGGGTACTTACAAAAATGGAATTCAAAAAGAAGCTCTTGGCGCTGGTTGCCGTATCCTCCTTATCCGTCTCGATGGCAGCTTGCTCCACCACGAACAAACCGGAAGCCGAGACTCCGGCTGCGAACAACAATGCGCAGTCGTCGACAGCAGCGGGGGAAACAGGCGCGTTGACACCGGAAGCTGGCGCAAAGCTGGTGATCTGGGAGAGTAAAGATGAACGCGTGTTCACTGATGAAATCGCGAAGCTTTTTACGGAAAAATACAATATTCCGGTTCAAATCGACGAAATCGCTCCGACGGACCAAGTGACCCGACTGACCAATGACGGTCCGGCGGGCGTAGGCGCCGACGTGGTGGTGTTTCCGCACGACCACTTGGGCCGGGCCGCATCGGCGCAATTGATTCTGCCGAACGATTCGTTTGCCGAGGAAACGAAGAAAAACAATACGGACAACGCGATTCAAGCCGTTACCTTCAACAACACGCTGTACGGTTTTCCGCGGGCCGCCGAAACCTATGCGCTGTACTACAATAAAGAACTGTTGAAGGAAGCTCCGAAATCGTTCGAGGACGTCGTTGCGTTCAGCAAAACGTTCACGAACAAAGACAAAAATAAATTCGGCATTATGTGGGAGACGGGCAATACTTACTTCAACTATCCGTTCATCGCTTCGACGGGCGGGTACCTGTTCGGCAAAAACGGCACGGACAAAACCGATATCGGCCTGAACAGCGAAGGCGCACTAGCAGGAATGAAAGTGTATGCCAGCCTGAGAGAAATTTTGCCCGTGAAATCAGGCGATATTAACCCGGACATCAAGCGGGGACTGTTCACGGCAGGCGATGTGGCGATGGACATCAACGGTCCGTGGGAGCTGACCGGCTACAAGAAAGCGCTTGGCGACAAGCTCGGCATCGCTCCGATTCCGGCGATCGGAGGCAAGCCGGCGGTATCGTTCTCCGGGGTCAAAGCATGGTACGTCAACTCGTTCTCGAAATATCCGAACGCGGCCAAACTGTTCGCCCAATTCGCTTCCAGCAAAGAAGCGCAGCTCATGCTGCACAAGAAGGTCGGATCCATCCCAACGAACAAAGAGGCGCAAGAGGACCCGCAAATCAAGAACGATCCGATCATTTCCGGTTTTGTCGCGCAGTTCAAAAACTCGCAGCCGATGCCGTCGATCCCGGAAATGGACAGCGTCTGGAATCCGCTTGACTCTGCGCTGACGGAAGTATGGAACAACGGCAAAGACCCGAAAGAGGCGCTCAATACGGCGGCTACCCGTCTGAAAGAGCTCATCAACAGCGGTAAAAAGCAATAATGGACCGGGAGGCTGAGCCTGGGTTTCACCCGTCGCGGAATACGGCGGGTGATTCCACATTTTTTTTCGGGGAGAGGAGCTTCATCATACTATGTCTCAACATCGGATCACCGCAGCGGTGCTGTCATGCATCGGATTAGGCTTAGGACAATGGTATAACCGGCAATGGCTTAAAGGGCTGGTGCTGCTGCTCATCGAGGTGGCGGCGCTGAAGTATTTCGTCCAAAATTTAGGCCAGGCGCTGTGGGGCATTACAACGCTTGGCGAACAAGCGATGCATTTGGAGAAGGTTAACGGCATTGCCAAAATGGTTCCCGGCGACCACTCCATCTTTTTGTTGATTCAGGGCGTCATTACCTTGCTGGTGCTTGGCTTGTTCATCCTGCTGTACGTGCTTGTCGTCAAGGATGCGTATCTCGTCGGAAAGCTGCGGGAGGCAGGGGGAAGGCCGAATAATTTCATCCAGTCGCTTGCCTATATCCGGGACAGAAGATTTGCGGAAGCGTTTCTGATGCTGCCTGCGGCCGGCATTTTGTTTTTTACCATCATGCCGATCATCTTTATGATTCTGCTGTCCTTCACGAACTACTCTTCACCGAACCATATGCCCCCGGCCAAATTGGTCAACTGGGTAGGGTTTCAGACGTTTAAGGACCTCGTCGGACTCAAGACTTGGAGCCATACGTTTTTCGGCGTCTTGCGCTGGACGATCATTTGGGCGGTATTGTCGACGATCACGACCTTTTTCGGCGGGTTTCTGGTGGCCCTGATCATTCAGCAAAAGGATATCCGTTTCAAAGGGTTTTGGCGGACGATCATGATCATCCCTTACGCCATTCCTCAGCTCATTTCTCTACTGGTGATGCGAAATCTGTTCAACGGCCAGTTCGGACCGATCAACCAATATTTATCGTATTTCGGACTAGAGAAACTGCCGTGGCTGACGGACCCGCTGTGGGCTAAAGTGACGGTCATCGTCGTGAACATGTGGGTCGGCGTGCCCGTTTCCATGCTGCTGATCATGGGCGTGCTGACGACGATCCCACGCGATATGTACGAGGCGGCGGAAGTGGACGGAGCGACCGCGTTGCAGAAGTTCCGCATCATTACGCTGCCGATGGTCATGTTCACGACGGCTCCGATACTCATCACGCAGTTTGCGGGAAATATCAACAACTTCAATGCGATCTTCCTGCTGACGGACGGCAATCCGGTCGAAGGGGAGTATCAATACGCGGGCGCAACCGATCTGCTTGTTACCTGGTTATATAAGCTGACGCTGAATCAAAGCCAGTTCAACATGGCCTCGGCGGTTGGCATTATCATTTTCCTGATCATCGCTTCGTTCTCGATCTACAATTACCGCAGGACCCGTTCGTTCCGGGAGGAGGATATGATCCAATGATAGGGAAAAAATTAAGCAACGCGATTCGGCTGACGTTCAGCTATCTGTTTCTGATCGTGGCGTGCATATGCTGCTTATATCCGGCATTGTGGGTCATTTTGGCTTCCTTCCGGCCGGGCCGTTCCTTGTACAGCAAAACCTTGCTTCCCGAGCAATTCGTTTTCGAGCATTATACGGAGCTGTTCACGTCCAAAAGCTTCCTGTTCGGCACCTGGTACTGGAATACGCTCAAAATCGCCACCTTATCGATGATTTTCGGCACGCTGATGGTGCTGCTGTGCGGCTACGCGCTGTCCCGTTTCCGATTCAAAGGACGCAAAACCGCGCTGTCCACCTTGTTGATTCTCGGGATGTTTCCCGGCTTCATGAGCTTGATCGCCATTTACATCTTGCTGAAGGAATTGAACCTGCTGGATACGCATCTGGCGATGATCATCGTCTACTCCTTCGGCGCTCCGCTAATGGGAAGCTTTATTGCCAAAGGCTTTTTCGATACGATCCCGCGCAGTCTGGATGAGGCGGCAAGAATCGACGGGGCGAACAACATTACGATCTTCGTCAAAATCATGCTTCCGCTCTCCAGGCCGATGCTGGCGTACGCTGCGTTGACGCAGTTTGTCGGCCCTTGGATCGATTTTATTTTCGCGCGGATGGTGCTGCGTACAAGGGACAAATGGACGCTCGCCGTCGGCCTGTACGACCAGATTAGCAGCAACCAGAACAGCAATTTTACGCTGTTTGCGGCGGCGGCTGTGCTGATTGCGGTTCCAATCTCGCTTCTGTTCATTTATTTGCAGCGTTTCCTGGTGGAAGGGCTGACGGCGGGGGCAAGCAAAGGTTAAGGCGGCGTTTGGAGTCCAATTGAAGTGATAAAAGGAAAGGGGACAAGTCCCGCTATTCTGTAACATTAAAGGTGGAGGAAGTCCACTAAAACCAACAACAATAAGCAATTGAATACAATGTTAGACATTTTAAGAAAGGATGAGTCATGCAAAGGGATTATCCCCTTATGCATGGTGCTCATCCTCTTTTGTTTTAGGCTATGTTAAACGTTGTTGTTGACATTGCTTGTTAAACGGGCAGGAGGATTAGTTGCCTTTAGATCGAGTTGTGTTTGTAAAAGTATTGCAATAGTTTTTGCTTAACTAGTCGAATTTGATCGTCATCTCTCCGTCCCAAGTGTTCTCCCGATGGTCAAAAGAGGTTGACGTACTGGAAATTATCATGTAAGATTATGGCATTGACAAAGGAGGTGGGAGCTATGAATAAAAACCGCATAGATGTTGTGTCGCAACTAGCCCCCCTTACGGAACAGATGTTGATTTAGGATACGCCGTGCGTGTCCGCTCGATTCTGACCATGGGCTTGATTGCCCGTGGTCTTTTTTATGTTTAAAATTCAGGATTTTATTAGGAGGCAAAACAGATGTTGAAATTATTCGAGTATAACTGGCAAGTTCGGCAAGACTGGTTCGCTTGGTGCCAAGACGTTTCCGAAGAAGAACTGCTCAAGAAGCGGACAGGCGGGACCGGAGGCATTTTGCACACATTGTTTCATGTTGCAGATGTGGAATTCAGCTGGATATCTGGTCTGCAAGGGAAGCCAGACTTCACGGAGCCGTTCGAATCCTATGCCAGCCTGCAGAAAGTAACGGATTTATCCGCCAAGTTTCACGAGGAAGTTCGTCCTTTTGTCATGTCGTGGACCAATGAAATGGAATTGAAGGATTTATCGGAATTAACGCCAAAGGGGGAGCCGGTTATCTTCAAATATGGAGAAATTATGCGGCATGTCATCGCCCATGAAATCCACCATATCGGTCAATTGTCCGTATGGTCGAGGGAAGTGGGCAACGTCCCCGTGACGGCTAATTTCATTCGCCGGGGATTATTTTAACCGAATGACACCGCCGCTTTGAGCTAAAACCAGCTAATAGGTTGTCAACATTTTTCTCTTAAATAATTTTGGCACAAGGCTTATACTTATTTGGGGCATGCTTAAGAACCTTCCTCATAACTGATGGAAAGTTTTTCACGTCATATGAACTTGGTGGGCCTTAAGTTAAATCAAGGAAAGGCTGCTTCTTGATCAAGATGGCATAAATCCAGTGAAGAAGCTTGTTGATGCATGCAATAATTGTTACTCGATAAGGCTTTCCCTCGCCGCGCTTCTTGTCATAAAACTCACGAAGCCTCTTGTTCCTAGAGTCTTTGAGCCCGCAAAGGACAGCCATGTATAGCGCATGTCTTAGTTGCTTCGAACCTCGTTTCGTAATTCGGTTGGTCGTTGCAGTGAACTTCCCCGAAGAGTAAACGCTTGGATCAACTCCAGCAAATGCGACTAACTTTTTTGCGCGATTAAATCGGTCGATTTCCCCAATCTCTGACAGAATCGTTGCCGCGATTTTGCTGCCAATTCCGGGTATCGACTGGATAATCTTAAAATCCTCAACTTCTTTAACAAGAGCATCGATCTTATTCTCAAGGTGGGACAGATGCTCTTGGTATTGAAGTAGCAATTTTACAAATAAATCAATGCTAACAAGATGGCTGCTGAAGATGGATTCTTTAAACGGATTCTCTTCCGCAGCCTTTATGATACGCTTCGCTCGCTCACGAGCCCAGCTCTCCGAGCGGTAGGGCAGAGGCACGCTACCCGTTTGGCAAGCTTAGCTTCTCCAGACTCCAGGATGTCCTTAGAGGTAGGAAACTCCTTTAGAAGCAGCAAAGAAACCTTTGAATAGAGATCCCCGAAGGTGCCCCTATATTGAGGAAAAACTTGATCTAGAGCTGCCTGAAGATGGAGTTGGGCTTGAACATACATATGGGTAAGTGCATCACGCTGCCGCGTGAGATGACGGAGGTTTAACAACAGAACTCCTCGTCGCTTGTGATCCTCGAATTCTTCTTTGTAGTAAAGCTCGCAAAGCTGGTATGCGTCAACCGCGTCTGTCTTTACCTTGTGGAGGCTAGATTTCTTCGCTTGGTAAGAAATGAGAGGGTTAACCACCAGAAAAACAATCTCTTGTTCTTCAAGGAATTGCACAATAGCCTGATGGTAATGCCCCGTAGATTCCATGATGATAAGCGGGGGTATTCCGGTATTTTGCTGGATTTCCGTTACCTTGCTTAAAAGCTGCTGTAGCCCTTCAACGGTGTGATGAAAACGAAACGTCTTACCATAAGGCTTGCTTTTGTCTAAAAAGGCTTGTCCTTCGCTTTGTCCCTTGGAAATATCTAGACCGATGACTGGATTCATAAGTTTCTCCCCTCAAAAATATTGCCGGTAACCCCTATACTGCTTGCAGTTCCACAGCATCGCTTGTTATGCGGGATCGGTGTCCCAACCAGCTTAAACATGGTTTCTACAAGTAGGGGGCGAACAGTTTTAGCTACGGGATGCGTTCCCACGGGTACGATCGTTCAGCCCCGGCTACCCGATAAATACCCCACTAAATGAAAAGTGGTCAACCAGTAAAAACTGGCTGACCTCATAATACGACGGGTAGGATACTTCCAATGATACCCATCATTTTTAATGTAATTATGCGATAAAGAAGTGCTATCGATGAGATAGGAAATTTGAAGCATTGTTTATCGATAATTCATGATACTATACCACTATCTAGAAAGGGTGGTGGATGTGTTGCATATTGATGTGCTATCGGAACGATTTAAGATTTTTGCAGAAATGGAATGTAAAAACTCGAGCAGTCTTTATGAACATCTTGCAGGGAACATTGCAAATGACCTGGACTTGCTTAAAATGGCTGCACATTCGAAACCTGGACAGCCTGTACCTAACCTCTTACTTGGGGCGGTTCATTATTTGCTTTTAAGTGGGAAAGAACATGAGTTGACCGCGTATTACCCCAGCATTGTAGACGAACCAAAGGAATCTTCAGGAGCTATAAATTGTTTCAAGGATTTTTGTATGCAGAACGAATATGAGATCATTCAGCTTTTAGAAAACAAACTTGTCCAAACTAACGAAGTCCGACGATGCGCATATTTGTACCCCAGCTTTTGTCGTATTTATAAAATAACAAAGAAGCCGTTAATCCTTGTAGAAATAGGAACAAGCGCAGGCCTTCAACTCTTGTGGGACAAATACAGCTACTCCTACAAATCCAACCAAAAGTACGGATCTAAACAATCGACTTTAGAGATAAGTGCAGATGTTAAAGGAGATAGATTCCCATTATTGTTTGAGCATAGTCCACCTGTCATACGCAGAATCGGTTTGGATTTACATGTAAATAACCTAAATGATCCTGAAGATTACCTTTGGCTAAAAGCATTGATTTGGCCTGAACATAAGGAGCGTAATTCGTATTTTGAAAAAGCTGCTCATTGCGTTAAAAGCCAGGATTTAGAGCTAATTGAGGGAGATGGAGTATCCATTCTCCCGGAAATAGTCCCAACCGTTTCTCACGATTCAACAATTTGTATTTTTCATACCCATGTGGCCAACCAGATACCGGCCGATGCGAAGAAGAAATTGAGTGAGCATATTCAATTCTTGGGTAAAGAACGGGAAGTGTTTCATCTCTATAACAATATGTGGGACCTAGACCTTCATCTTGATTACTTCGTTAATGGGAATGAATACAGTGAAACACTGGCAGAAACAGACGGACACGGCCGTTGGTTTAAGTGGAAATTATGATTCGTCAACATTCAACTAACGGGCACGCTAGTTGAATCAATCAGTCTTAAACCTTCTATTAGAAGCAAACTAGAATTAATTGCTCCAATAGGAGGTTTTATTATGAAATTAAGCGAAATTTGGTACCATTATGAAGCGGACAATCGAATCCAAGGGTTTAGTCCAAATACATTGAAAGCCTATGGCTTGCAGCTAAAGATGCTGGTTTCAGATCTCGGGGATATAGATTAAAAAAAAGCGAAGGACTCCAAGTTCCCTCGCTTCATTTATCATTCAATTATTTATTTTCTCCCATAGACCTCGATACGATTCAATGCTAGAGCAATTTGTCAACAGTCCATAGATGGTGTCTTTTTTGCAACACGAAAAAGAAGGAAAAGTCTTCAAAGGGGCAGAAATGGACATGTACTGCCAAGGATTTATCAGTGTATGGATTTTGGCACTGTTTTTTTGAACGGATAGAGGAGATACAAATTTGAGATATTAACTAGAGGTGGAAGGGGAAAAGAGTTGTAGATATTATGAAGCTAATGCATCCTTCGTAATCTGTTCAAAATCGATTGAAGATTTTGATCCTGCAATAACGATATCAGGCAAAATATGTTGAAGGAAATAGTCAACACAATGGAGTTGAATCCCTTTAATTTTTATTAGAGCATTTCGATACATCAGAATGAATTCTTTATCTGTATTCCCTAGTTGTAACTCAGTAAAGGCCTCATAAATCTGATCGAGTTTATCAGCGACTTCCAATATTTTTCCTTCTACTGAATCGTCTTTGCCTTCCCGCAGTTGACTGCGAAATATATGCTGGAATTCTTCTGGAATATGCTCGTCAATGAAATGGGCAACCATGCCTTCTTCTACTTGTTGCAGCATGGCTCGAAGTTCTAGTGAATAATGCTTCACAGGTGTTTTAATATCTCCAATAAAAATCTCACCGTAATCATGGCTGCTTGTTATTTCATAAAGCTTTTTCCAATCAACAACAACTCCATTACTTTCTTCTATATCAGCCAACGTTTTGGCATATTGAACTACCTTCCAGGAATGAGCGGATACACTGTGCTCCTGAAATTTGAATCTGCCTGGGCAACGGATAATTCTTTCTAAATCGGTTAACGATTGGAAATACGTATGAATACCCATAGTTTAGTCTTCCTTTCTATAATGTATGGCGTGATGCTATATGAAAAGTATACAAACTATTTGTTATCGGATAGTTAACTTTATCTGGGAGTTATTTCATGTTTGTGGCGTGATCTTCGGACAGGGGTTCAACTCCCTTCGCCTCCACCATGTAAATCCACTACCGCATGATGTCACATTGCAGTTGCTCAAAGAATACTTAGCGAAACAATCCGACAGATTGAAACCTAGTAGTTTAGGACACCGCATCCGTTTTATTCGTTCCCTTTTTCGTTTCGCATACGAAGAAACGTACTTAACTTCAAATCCTTCATTAAAATTAAGAGAACCCAAGATGGATAAGCGAATCCCAAAGTTTTTAATTGAGGAAGACGTGATAAACTTGAAAATATCGTGTTTATCGCTACGGGAACGAGCAATTCTTGAATTCCTTTACAGTACTGGTTGCCGGGTTGGTGAAGTTCAGAAAATAAACATTGAGGATCTGAATTGGGAAAACTGCTCTGCTATTGTTAATGGTAAAGGTTCCAAACAGAGAGAAGTTTATTTCACGACCGAGTGTAAGGTATGGTTGAAAAAATACCTAGTAAATCGACAAGACTCCTGCAAAGCTTTGTTTGTGACAGACAAACATCCTACACGTAGGATGGCCATCCCCACCATTAGGTGGGAATCAAAAAGGCTCGCGAATCGGGGAAAGATTGGGGTTAATGTTTATCCTCATCGGTTTCGCCATACCTATGCATGTCAGCTGCTGGATAACGGAGCACCATTAGACTTTATCCAAGGCATGTTAGGCCATGAAAAAGCATCGACGACCCAGATATATGCTCAATTACGTGGGGAGTGTCGACGAGAACTCTATCGTCGTTACTTTTAAATTGCAGCGGCGGTTGTTTTATTGAACCGCCGCTCAACTAAAGGGCAGGTTACTTCCAATATGTGTTAATGTTATTAGTGTTCGAATTGCAATGGAAAAACAGAACTAACATTTTCCGTAAAACTCAGGAGGGAATAATGGCTATCTATTTTATAAGACATGGTATAGACGAGGAAGGATTTCGTGGTGGCTGGAGTCAACGAGGACTTATAGTTGAAGGATATAGGCAATCAGAAAAACTAGGTTCTTATCTTAAGGAAAATCAAAGCAGTTTTCAATTACATCGTGTCGTAAGCAGTGACTTGCAACGGGCGTTCCCAGCTTCAAATACTCGGGCAGATTTACTCAATCATCGGGCATTATCGGATTATATTTATGGGGAGCGATGGTGCGGCCTAATCCGATGCGTTATGCAAAAGAAGATAATAGTTGGTTGAATCTATCGCGCTCCTCCAAAAAAGGGCAATGGCTGCTGTATTGGAATGGAACTAATCGCGAATTTTTAATCAGCTTATTTGTTTCCTGAGCTTGGGTAAACGGAACGACTTTATCATGAATTCCATGAATAATTAATGTGGGCACATCGATCTGTCCAAGATCGTTGTAAACATTTTCGTCTCTTAGCGTGACCATAATGGCGGAAGTTGACCAATTCGCAGCTTGTAAACCCATTAGAAAGAACCATTCGGATTTCGGTTCGGAAATGTACTGAAAGAAAAAAATCCCCGTTTGGTCTTGCAGCATTTTCGGACGGTCATTGTTTGTTTCTTCGATGATTTTATTCGTAAATTCTTTTGGAACGCTTGATGGAGACGCAGCGTCGATCAGGACGAGTTTAGATACCCCGTACCCTTTGTAGCGAGCCATATAACGAATCGAGATCGCGCCTCCGGTAGAGTGTCCTGCCAGTGTTATGTTTTTTAGCTGTAACGCTTCGATAACCATACGGAGATCATCTGCTAATCTGTCGAAACCGTAGCCGTCGAATGGTTTATCCGAATTGCCGTATCCTCTCCAGTCCATTCCGATACAACGATATCCGAGCTTAGGAAGGAAATTGAACTGATATTCGAACTGGTTATGGTTTAGCGGCCATCCATGAATAAAAAGTATCGTTTTATTTCCCTTCGGATTGATATCCTCTATAAATACTTTTACGCCCGGTTCCACAGTAACGAAGTATCCCAAGTGTATCGCCTCATTTTTAAAAAATGTACTTCCCCTTAAGATATTCGCCCTAGGCAGGGTGAATGCCTAATTTCGGCGTCAAATTGGGTTTAAAAGTGCGTAGAGATTTATGAGGAATAGCTTGAGTGAAACAATTTCTTCAGATCATTGAGCTAACGGATACGTTAGTTAAAAAAAGGGAACGGATTATGGTATCTTGGTGTGATGTGAGCGATTCCAAATGGAGGTTATGTCTTGAAAGAAATCCTCGATATAATTAAGTATAGCTTTATAGATGAAATTTATTTAACTGGTTTCGTAGATACAGATGATACAGGCGTCACTGAATTTACGGCTCTTATGAGATACCTATTTTTCGAATTTAATGGTCAACTTTTAAAGATAGAATCAGTTGAGCAATATTCGAAGTTATCAATTTCTCAAGCTATATCAGTCCAATTAGAAATTGATCTGGAAGATGTTATCCCAGCAAAATCAAGAATCAGCAATATAATATTTAATAATCCATTAATAGATAATAAAGTTGCAGAAATCGAGTTTTATAACTTACAAGTAGATAATCTTAACGAAATATTATGTGATGCATTGAAAATAATACTTCAAAATAAGCAAGAAATATTCTTGGACCCTTCATTCTTGGGGATCAATATTGGTCCATCAGATGTAGAAAAATTATGGAGAGATAATCTAGCAGAAGACTATGTAGTTACTCTAACTCGAATTAATTTTGAAACTTAAAAGTCTGGATTAGTCATTAATTGCGACGATTGATTAAATGACGGGTACGATTTTGGGAGCAGGTCGCCTAGCGGCAGCTGCTCCCTGGATTCGTTGAAGTAACGGGCAGCATTCCTTAATCAAGCCTTAACTTTGCTCTTAGTCAACGTTGATCATTAAAAGTTTAGGCTTCCAAAAACGTAACTATATTCTTATACACCTCTTCCGAATGAGTAAGGTTGATCTTATGGTCTCCCCCTTGGATTTCAACAAAATGAATGTTAGGAACCGCGCGAAAATGGTCGGCTATCCGGAAACAGTCAGCAAAGTCGTGTGTTCCTAGGATGAATAGCGTTCTTACCTGTAGTTGGTCCAATCGTTCAATGGCAGGAGGCTTCGGCCAAATCGATTTTGGTGTAGCCCACTCGAACATCTTTTTGATGTTATGCTCCGTCATCTCCACCATGAGACCGCGTTGCGGGCTTTTATTGGAGATGGTGTAAAATGGGGAGGCGAGCGTAAGCTCCGTCATTTTAACAACATCGGGTACGGCGGCTTGCACTCGTTGGAGCACCTCTATTAAATCCGTAGAGTGAACAAATCCTGACAGTGCTGGTGAGAGTAAAATAAGATTTTGCACACGTTCTGGGTAGGACAGCGAAAATTCAGTTGCGATCTGTCCACCGATAGAATTTCCTACGAGTGTAACCTGTTCGATGTTCAAGTGGTTCAGAAGAGAAAGCACATCTTCGATATAATTGGAGGGCTCCGTCGGAGCAGGAGACTTTCCGCACCCGCGAGCGTCAACGGTAACGACTTTGAAATGTCTGGAAAGGAGAGGAGCAAGTAAAGTCCAATCCCGCATATCGGTTCCGCCTCCATGGAGCATGACAAGAGGCTGGCCCTCGCCATGTATTTCATAAAATAAATCCATTGTTATCCCTCCACATATTTGATAAGTTCAATTTATCATTGAATGTACGGTCAGTCAATAATTAAGTTGACTAACCATTCAGTGTTCGTTACCATGATGTTAACGAAATCGAAAATTGTCGGGGAGTGTTTATGATGCCGCGAACACGCGAGGAGAACGAACGAATTCGGCAAATGGCCAAGGAAAACATATCCAGGGCAGCAATTGAAGTTTTTATCGAAAAAGGCTATCATGCAGCATCCATTGATGATGTGGCTAGGCGTGCTGGGATTTCTAAAGGCCTTTTGTACAATTATTTTTCCGGAAAGGCCGATCTTTTAAGGGAATTAATTCTGAGCCGTATAGAAGAAATCGTTCAAGTCATGAAGGAAGCGGCCACGAAACCAACTCCAGTCGAACAACTGATGTATATCGCCGAACATGCGCTTCATAATGTTCAAGAGCGGCCGAGTGTATATCGTTTTTACTTGCACATTCAAACACATCCAGAAGCAGACGAGGTCGTATCCACATATAGTCAATTGCTTAAAGATGAAATGACTCGCCAATCCAAACACCAGGTTGATATCTTTCGCAAAATGGGGGTTCCCAATCCCCATTTGCAGTCGCTCCACTTCTCGACTGCCCTTCATGGCATGATGCTTATGTATGCCACTTATCCGGAGAATTTCCCCCTGCCTGAATTGAAGGTGAAAATGCTCTCCACGTTTTTTTGAAATATTATGGGGAAGTAGGAATCTAGACTACTTGTAGGTCTTGTAGCTTACGGGTACATTCCTATAGCAGTTGATCCTGTTTTCATTGAAGTAAAGGGAGGTTTGCACTAACGGCACGATAGTATGGAGCTGCCGCGAGGGCAGCTCTTCTTTGATGTTATTGAAGTAACGGGCAGGATAGTTGATTATTAAAGGTTTTGTACCTATGAGGAATACAGCTATGGTGCTAAGATATTTTTATATCTTAATCAAGGAGCTGCTGTAGTGTCGGAGAAAGGCAAACTTATTTCACAAGTGTTATTAATAGCAGAGAAAGCTGGATTAACTAACATTACACCTATTGAGCTTAGTAATGGTGGGAACCTGATCATTCACTTGGCTCCCCATCCGATTGTGTCCCGAATAGCCACTGTCATTTCAAAAGAAGATGCAGAGAACGCATACAAGATACTTGATCGAGAGTTGCGGGTTGCACGTCACCTCCAATCCAAGAAAGTCCCCGTGTTATTACCTACTGACCTGACTAATGCAGGACCGTACGATGTTGGCGGTACATGGATGACGTTCTGGAAATATGTTCCTCCCATACAATTAGAATCACCTTCACCCAGTGAAGCCATTGAATTGATAAACAGACTTTCAAGAGCAATGAAAGACTTCGCTGACGAGCTTCCTGTGCTTGGTGTTTGGGAGCGGACATGTCAATCGGCTGTTAGATTGAGTAGACACTCCGATCAGCGTATACAAACACTATTAAATGTGTTTCTAAGGGTAGATGAACAGATACGGCTCGAACCAAGTTTACTAATACCGTGTCATGGAGATGCCCATAGAGGAAACTTATTACCAAGTCCTGAAGGTTGGGTCTGGTCGGACTTTGAGGATGTATCATTGATGCCCGCATACTGGGACCTAGCTTCATTTGTTGGTAATCTTGCATTATTCGGAGGAATTCAGGAGCCAACCTTTAGATGCATATTGGACCATATCGACAATGGTACTGATCTAAAAGCCTTTGGATTTGCTATAACCGCACGTATACTAATGTCTACAATAGGTAATTTGGATTTTGCCCTTACAGGTCACGGAGACTTGGAATTTGCAACTAGACAGCTAGAACTGGCGGAAGATTTTATACGTCAGATAGACCTAATAATTGGAGTGAAATAGAGGGTATGATTGAACTAACGGGTACGATAGTGCAACAGAGCAAAGGCTGCCATTATGGCAGCCTTTGCTCAATGGGCAGGATAGCAACCGAAGGGGAGCAATAGAGAAGAAGCATTGTATATATCTTCTCCACTTGTTTTTTTAATTTTCACTAATCACCTTTAAGAAACCAAACCTTTGTAATTAGATCATCCTTTATTTCATACATTGCAACTGCTTCTATAATGGCACCTTCTAATCTTCCGGTTATTTCTTCATGGTCTATTACATATTTTCCGTGAAATATTCTTTTATCAACAGTTGCTAACATATTAGGGTATGATTCGAACAATTTATGATAGCGCTCTCTCATGGCCTCTTGCCCTTCTATGGTAAGTGTATTAGGAAAATCATATATTTTAACATCTTCACTATAACATCCCATGAATAAGTCAATATTTTTATCGTTATATGCTTGTAATTGTCTTTGTACAACAGATTCTCTCATACTACTTCCCTCCAAAAACAAAGATATTGTCAGTAGATAGTATATTAAAAATAGCCTCAAAGTAGAAGAGTTATCTAAGAGTAGATAAAATGGATAGAGATTCAGATCTCTTCTGAAACCTCTATCCATTCTTATTATCACCAATAAAATGTCCAACATTGTATTCAAATGCTTATCGATATTGGTTATATTGTACTTTCTCTAACTTTTAATAAAAATACTTGCGGAGCTTGTCCTTTTTTCGTGCGGACACTGGCTTTGAAGGCGTCCATTATTGCGCCAGCAGAAGACGGAAGCCGTTTGCGGGCAAGCGCAGTTGCAATTCGCCGTTGTCTGCGATCAGGTCTTCTTCGGTCAAGAGGTCCCTCCAATGACGGCCGGCGACCAGCAGAGCCAGCGTATCGGCTTCAGCCCCCGCATTGGCGGCGACGATCAAGCGGTCGCTGCCCAGCGAGCGTTCGTAGGCAAGGCGCATATCGTTTTCCTGCGTGAACAGGAAGGTCAGATCGCCCGTGCGCAGCGCTTCGTATTGTTTGCGCAGCGCGATGACTTGCTGGAAGAACGCGAACAGCTCGCGGTCCTGCTTCGCCTCGTCCCATTCCATGCATTTGCGGCAGCCGGGATCGTAGCCTCCGGTCAGGCCGATTTCGTCGCCGTAATAGACGCAGGGCGTGCCGGTCAGCGTAAATTGAAGCAACGTAGCCAGCTTCATCCGCTGCTTATCTTCATCGCAAAGGGTCAGCAGACGCACCGTATCGTGGCTTCCGAGCAGGTTGAAGGCGGCCTCGTTCGCTTGCTGCGGATAGCTTGTCAGGAGGGCGCCCAAGGCGTCGGCAAAGCTCGCGCCGTCCCGTTCCTTCTTGGCGGCAAACTCGTTGATAATATTCGTCAGCGGATAGTTCATCACCGCATCGAACTGGTCGCCCATGAGCCATGGCATGGAATCGTGCATAATTTCGCCGAGAATGTAGGCGTCGGGCTTGGCCTTCTTCACAACGTCGCGGAATTCGCGCCAGAAGCGGTGGTCGACCTCATTCGCCACGTCCAGACGCCACCCGTCGATGTCCATTTCTTCGATCCAGTACCTGGCTACATTCAGCAGGTATTCTTTGACTTTAGGATGCTCGGTATTCAGCTTGGGCATGATCGGCTCGTAAGCGAACGTATCGTAGGTCGGAATGCCGTCCTTGACGTCGAGAGGCCACTCCCGCACGTGGAACCAGCCGGCGTAACGGGAATCCGCTCCCTTTTCCTTGACGTCGAGGAAGGGAGGAAACGTGTGCCCGCAATGGTTGAAGACGGCGTCCAGCAGCACGCGGATGCCGCGTTCGTGACAAGCCTTGACCAGCTTCTTCAGCGTCTCGTTCGTGCCGAAGTGAGGGTCCACCGTCATATAATCCGCGGTATCGTATTTATGATTGGTGGTCGCTTTGAAGACCGGGTTAAAATAAATGGCGTTGACGCCAAGCTCGCTCAGGTGATCCAGATGGTCGATGACGCCTTGCAGATCGCCGCCGAAATAGTTTTTGGGCGTCGGCTCGCCGCCCCACGGTTCCACACCCTCCGGATCGTTGGCTGGATCCCCGTTGGCGAAACGTTCAGGGAATATTTGGTAAAAAATAGCATCTTTGATCCAAGCTGGAGGCGTGAATACGTCCACTGGATTCAGGAAGGGGAAATCGAACATTTTGATGCTGTCCTTCGGCTCTTCGTTCAAAATGCCGGTCTCGATCAACCAGACGGCTTCTTCGCCCGCTTCCAGCCGGAAGGCGTACTTCATCCGGCGCAGCGGCGGCTGGACCTCTATGTGCCAATAATCGAACAGCTTGTCGCTGATCCATTTGGCCATAGGGATTTCCTCGACGGTGCGGTCCCACGCGTATTTGTCGCCAACGATCAAAGCGACCCGTTCGACGTCATCCCGCTTGGTACGCAGGCGCAGATGGATCGTGCGCTCATCATAGGCATAGGCCCAGTTGGATTTCGGACGATGGTAAATGGCTTCCAATAACATCAGTGCATTCTCCTTCTTGGCAACAAAAAAAGGCACAACCCCGATGTAAAACGCGAGGTTGTACCTTTTGCTTGGTAGCATTGCCTTTAATTTTAGCTATACTATAGCATCTCATCGGCGGAAACTCAAGACCGATTCGCTTCTCTCGGACTGTTTTTTAGCATGCCGCAATCCATCGGCATGAGCATTAAGGCTGCCAGTTCACCGTTACGGTTGCCGTACCGCTGGAAGGCGTAGTAAACGTATGGTTGGATCCGCCTTCCCAGGTGACGGAGCTGCCGTTTTTCTTGAGAAATTTAAATTCGATGGCCGTTCCCGCTGGAACGCTGACATCGTAATACCAGTTCGGATACGCGTACATCACCTTGTTAAACAGCGGACCGATCGCTTTGGCCGGTTCCCACTGTCCGAGCTCGCTCACGCTGCCCGTCAGATAGACGTTTTCCCCCAGCGTCGTCGAGGCGTTATTCACCACGAAGCGAACGCTGACCTGCTCCTTGGTCAGGAGATTGAAGCTGTCGTACACGTTGCTGTCCGCCGCGCCGGCCGTTCTGACTTTGATGCCGTATTTGCCCGCTGTGGCTGCCGGTACGACGACTTTGATCTCGGTATCCTCCCAAGAGACGATATTGGCGCCGGTAACGGCTGTCGTGCCGAAATAGACCGTGCCCTTCGGCGAACCGAAGCCTCTGCCGTCAATGGTGACGGTATTGCCGGCTTTCGCCATCATCGGGCCGACATGTCCAATCGCCGGAGCCGTTTGCGCAGCCGTGTATTGCCAGACCGATACGCCGCCGGCGGC
Source organism: Paenibacillus tyrphae (assembly GCF_000722545.1). Taxonomy (GTDB): domain Bacteria; phylum Bacillota; class Bacilli; order Paenibacillales; family NBRC-103111; genus Paenibacillus_G; species Paenibacillus_G tyrfis. The sequence goes on along the minus strand of NZ_JNVM01000008.1, from coordinate 91,209 downwards.
CAGTGTGAACGCGGATGCGGCTCCGCCGCTGCCTACCGTCAGGCCGCCACCGTTAAGCAGTCCTCCCAGCGCATCGGTGTAAGTGCCTGACGGCAGCGAAGTAACGAGCCCGCTGATCGAGGCGGGGGAGGTCAGGCTGCGGTTGATGGCGACGACCGCCGAGCTGCCGCCGAATTTGCGCTCGTAGATGTAGACGTCGTTGTTGATCCACCGCTGCTGCGTTGTTCCGTAAGCGATCGCCGGGTTCGACTTGCGGAGCGGGGCAAGCTTCTTGACGACGCTATAGGCGGTAGTCGCCGTCGAGAAGGAAGCCATCTTCGCCCGGTTGTTCGGATCGCCATTCCCGGTCATATATTGCTCGGTTCCGTAATAAATGGCCGGTACGCCACGGGAAGTCAGCGTAAAGGCAAGCGCCTGCTCCAGCTTCCGGTTGCTTGCACCCTGTACCTGGAAACGGTCCATGTCATGGTTATCGATGAAGGTCACCTGATCGTTCACTTGGGCATAATCTGCTGCCGTCCCGGTAACCATGCTGTCCAGGCCAAGCATGGAGTCCGTATTGTCGCGGAACACTTGCCGCACTTTTTGCCCGAACCGGAAGTCGAGCAGGCTCATGCCGCTTTCGTTGGCAAAATTATGATTCGCCGGATCGACCTCGTTCGTGCCCAGAAACCATTCGCCGAACGTGAAGACGGGCTTTGTGTTGTAGATGGAAGCCATCCAATTTTTTTGCCAGCCGAAAGGCATATGCTTGACCGCATCCACCCGGATGCCGTCAATACCGAGATCCAGCCAGGTTCGGATCGCTTCTTTAAAATACGTATCGATGAAGCTGTTATTGTGGTCCAGATCCGCAAGATCGAACAGGTTTTTGTAGATCCCGTTTTCTAGCGTCGAAAAATCCGTCCCGCCGTTATGGTGGAAATAACGGTTCGTATCTCCGGTATAGCTTCCGACCAAGGCGCCGTTATTGTAAAGCTTGCCGTTTTCTGCGAAGGCGGCGTTCGTCTCCATGGCCGGGGACGTATGGTTCGGCGCAAAATCGATAATGACCTTGATGTTTTTGGCGTGAGCGGCATTGATCAGGTTTTGAAAGTCGGTCATGCTGCCGAAGGCGGGATTCGTCTTTTTGAAATCGCGCGCCCAGTAGCCGTGGTAGGCGGTGCTGTTCGCGTCGGAATAGCTGATGACGGAATAAATATTTTCGACAGGCTGAGAAATCCAGATCGCGGTAATGCCCATGCCGGTCAAGTAGCCGTCGTTGATTTTATTAACAATGCCCTGCCAGTCGCCGCCGCAATACAGCTTCAGATTGCTGCTGCAGGTGCTGTCGAACGCGTTCCCGGTCGGATTGTTGCCCGGATTGCCGTCGGAAAACCGGTCGGTTACGATCTGGTAAATGACGTCCGTCGAAAAGTTCTGCTTGTTGGACACGGACGTATCCGGAGAGGCCGACACCGGCAGTGAAAGCGGGGGCAGGGCGGCGGTTAGCGACATCGCGAGAACGGCTGCAAGAAGTTTCGGCAAAGTTTTCAATATGATGGCCTCCTGGTTCCTAAGTTTTGTGTAAAATGAAACGCTTACATTTTTGTTGTTTGCGTGCGGTTTCCGATGGATCACCCCCTTAAAAGCGAACAACCCCGGCGTCTCCTAAGAGATACCGGGGTTGTTTTTCAAACCGATAGCGGTCTAAAAAATGCATGGCCCTTATGTTGATCTTCTACAAGGTTATTGTAAAATCGGTTGCATCCATTTGTCAATGGAGAGATTTTTTTCTTCAGTTTACGGCTTTGACTTGCGCCAAAATACGCCGGTCGTATCGATCGGAATGAGCGGGTCCTCGATGTTGTGCGTTTTCCGGTAATCGTGTACCGCGGCCGAACAGTAACCGATCGAATAGTCGTCGATAATGACATAGCCTCCGACAGATACTTTCGGGTACAGGTTCATCAAGCTGTCCATCGTCGAGGAATACATGTCGCCATCGAGCCGGGCAATGGCGATTTTCTCAATCGGCGCCGTCGGCAGCGTGTCTTCGAACCAGCCTTTCAGGAAGCGCACCTGATCATCCAGCAGATCGTACCGCTGAAAATTTCTGATCACTTCGGATAACGAGACTTTCAGAAATTCCTGCTCGTGGAATATAGACCCCTTATCGATGGGATAACGGGCTTCGTCCGGGGCAGGCAAGCCTTCGAACGAGTCGGTCACCCAGACGCGCCGGTCCTTCACGCCGTTCGCTTTCAGAAAGCCTCTCATAAAGATACATGCTCCGCCACGCCATACCCCCGTCTCGATAAAATCGCCTTCGATGTTCTCCGCGAGTACGGAATCCATATGCTGATGCAGACTGTCCATGCGCAGCCTGCCGATCATACTGTGCGCGATCATCGGCCAGTCCATGCCTTGCCTGCGGTTCTCGACGGTAGCACCGGGTTCGTGTTCCAGCCATATTTCATACAAAATCGTTTTCTTCAGCAACTCGAGATACAATTCTTTCGCCGTATCGCTCGGCATGCTCTCACTTCCTCTCGGTGTCGTTCCGCTAAACCTAATATATTCGGTTTCACCGGCAAGGTGTGAGCGTTTGTCCTGTGCGCACGGGTGGGGAAGACCGGCATAGCCGAAAATGTATTGACAAAACAGCTAATATCAGGTAATTTCTTTCGTGACAATGATAATCATTATCATCATTTATTAAGCACATTGGGGGAGAGCGTAGTTGTTAAAACAGTTTGGATTTAGAATGTCTGCTTTTTTTCTGCTTTTCATGATGATCGTCCTTGCAGGCTGCGGAACGAAAGCGCCGGAAACGGGCGGGAACGCAGCTAACGGTACCGACAGCAAAGGAGCCGCTTCTTCAGCTGCACCTGCGGCCAAAGCGGACGAGGTACGGAAGATCAAGCACATCATGGGCGAGACGGAAATCAAGGGAACGCCGAAGCGCGTCGTCGTCTTGACGAACGAGGGGACGGATGCCGTGCTCGCGCTGGGCATTAAGCCGGTCGGAGCCATTCAATCGTGGGAAGGCGAGCCGTGGCACGATCATATCAAAGCGGAGATGGATGGCGTCGCGGTGCTCGGCTACGAGGATCAACCGAATCTTGAAGCGATTGCCCAGCTCAACCCCGATATCATTATCGGCAACAAAGTGAGGCACGAAAAAATTTACGACCAATTGACGAAAATTGCGCCAACGGTATTTTCCGAAGAGCTTTCGGGACGCTGGAAAATCAATTTCACGTTCTATGCGGACGCTCTGAACAGAAAAGCCGAAGGCGAGAAAGCGCTGATGGAGTTCGATCAGCGCGTAGCCGACGCCAAAACCAAGCTTGGACCGAAATTGGCGAGCAAAGTGTCCATCGTCAAATTTTCGTTCAAAGGCACGCAAATCTACAAAAAGGACACGTTCAGCGGCGTGCTGCTGGAACAGATCGGGTTCGCTCGTCCGGCATCTCAGGACAAGCCGGAGTTTGCCGAAATGATCTCGCAGGAAAAAATGGATCTCATGGATGGCGATATTTTGTTCTATTGGGTGTCCGAATCCAAAGGGAAAAGCGAAGTTTCGAACAAAGCGAAAGAATGGTTCGACAGTCCGGTATTTAAAAACTTAAACGTCGCCAAAAATAATAAGGTGTTCAAGGTGAATGAGACGATCTGGAACACGGCGGGCGGCATTAAAGCGGCCAATCTGCTGCTGGACGACATCTTGAAGCGTTTTGAAGTGAAGTAGCATCCCGTTCGGGCGCAAAACAGTCGGAATTCCTGTTTTTAGATTAGGAAATCCGGCTTTTTTGCATCGGAGGGAGGCGCATGCAAGCGATGCAGGCCCACTTGATCGCCATAAAGTCCCCGGGGCTAGTCAGACTGCGGCGTATGCTTGCGCCGGTGATGCGCCGGACACCGATTTTTCATCAGATGAGGAATAAGATTGCTCTAGGCGTTCAGCGGGTGGATGTGAGCACCTCGTATTTTATGAGGTAAAACCGGCCTCAAACAAGATACATTTTGACAATTGGAATCCCTTTCGTTTAAAGTAGGTAGTATACTAACTACTATCGTTCGGAGGGTAAGTTATGGAAGACGTATTCAAGGAACTGCAAAAGCTCGGCTTTTCGCCATACGAGTGCAAGGCTTACGTCGGCCTGCTGAAGTCGCACCCTGTAACCGGCTACGAAATCAGCAAGCGTTCGGGGGTGCCCCGGTCGATGATTTACGAGGTGCTCGGGAAGCTGATGGACAAAGGCGCAGTTCATCTTGTTCCTTCCGAGCCGGTAAAATACGCACCGGTGCCGGCGGACGAATGGATCGGCCGATTGAGGAAGCAATTCGACCAATCCTTTGCGTATTTGGAGAAATCGTTGACGATGCTTCAGCAAGAGCGGGAAATGGATGTGATCTGGCATATTCGCAGCGACGAATCGGTCATGAACGAAATCGCGGATCTGATCGGCAGAGCGGAGAAGGAGCTGTGGCTTTCCGTCTGGGAGCCGCAGGTTCCCGAGGTTAAGGCGTCGGTGGAGCGTCATCTCCGGGAAGGTGTTTCTGTTTTTTCCGTTCTGTTCGGAGCGCCGGAGACGCAAATCGGGACGACCTTTCACCATGACTACATGACGCCGGAGGTGGTGAAGGAGCGTACCGGCGGTTGTTTGACGATTGCCGCCCGGGACGGTCAAGAGGTGCTGATCGCGAACTTTTCGGGGGAATCGACCGCTTGGGCGGTCAAGACGTACGACCCGGCCCTCGTGCTGGTGGCGACGGAATATGTCCGGCACGACATTATGCTCGAAGAAATCACGGTCCAATTCGGTCCGGAGAAGCTGGATGCGCTGTGGCGGAATAACCCGGCCCTGACTCATGTCGTGACCGGAAAACGGATCGACGGACGGGAGGAACCATGAGCGAAAAGCCTATTCATGCGACTTACCCGGGGAACACTGGAAACGAAGAAGGCTTTATTCAAGGCGTGAAGGACTGCCTGCCCACGGTGCTTGGCTACTTGAGCATCGGCTTCGCAGCCGGCGTCGTCGAGAAGACGGCAGGGATGTCCCTTGCCGAAATTGCGCTGATGTCCTTGCTGCTCTATGCCGGTTCGGCGCAGTTTATCGCTGCCGGCATGATGGCGGCTGGAAGCCCCGCCACAGCTATCATTTTTACCGTATTTTTCGTCAATTTGCGCCATCTCTTGATGAGCGCTGCGCTGGCGCCTTATTTTCGGCATCTGCCGGTATGGAGAAATGCAGGGATCGGCTCCCTGTTAACCGACGAGACGTTCGGTGTAGCCGCTTCCCGATTAACGGGCAAGTCCAAGGGCAGCGAGAAGTGGATGCACGGCTTAAATGTGACCGCCTATCTCAACTGGCTCATCGCCAATGTGGCCGGGGGCATTTTCGGTCAATGGATTCCCGACCCGGAAAAATTCGGGCTGGACTATGCGCTGCCTGCCATGTTCATCGGGCTGTTCATGCTTCAACTGATGGAGCGATCGAAGCCCGGCGTAGATCTCCTCGTTGCATGTAGCGCCGTGGTGACGGCCATTGCCGGGAGTGTTTTTATATCCGAAAGCGCAGGCGTGCTGATCGCGATCTTGATTGCTGCAAGTATAGGAGTGTGGATTGAAAAATGGAAATAAGGCCGAGCTTTTTATGGATGCTTCTGGGAGCGTCGCTCGTGACGCTGCTCCCGAGAATTTTGCCGCTTATTGTGCTGAGCCGCATCCGTTTGCCGGATTGGGGGCTTCGCTGGCTCGGGCATATCCCGATTGCCGTGATGTCCGCTTTGCTGGCGCAAGAGCTGCTCGTTTCGAAAGGGGCTTTCTCGCCGCAGCCCGTCGCCCTGCTGTCCGCCGTTCCTGCCTTTGCCGTAGCTTATTTCACGCGGAGTTTGTTGGGCACGGTTGTGACGGGGATTGCGGCGACGATGCTGTTCCGTTACCTTTCATCGCTGCTTGCCTTGTCATGAAATAGGTATCGAGAGGGGATAGGGAGTGAGATCGAAGCGAAGGAACGGTTTACTCAGAAACGCGCGTCGATATAACCCCTTGCGATTAAATACTCCACGACTTTGGCTGCGCTTGCTTCTTCGGTTTCCTGCTCTGTATCGACGACAAGCTCGGGCTGTCCGGGCTCTTCATACGGATCGGAAATCCCCGTAAAATGAGCAATTTCCCCGTTGATCGCTTTCCGGTAAAGTCCTTTGACGTCCCTGCGGATACATTCCTCCAACGAGCATTTTACATATACTTCGATAAAAGGGGCAATTTCCTGGCGTACATAGTCTCTCATGGACCGGTAAGGGGATATAAAAGAAGCCAGCACGATCACCCGGTTGCGGGTGAGCAGCTTGGCCACGTAGGCCACCCGCTCGATGTTTCGGAAGCGGTCTTCGCGCGAGAAGCCAAGATCGGCGCAAAGCTGCCGCCTTACCACGTCGCCGTCCAACAGTTCGACGGGGAGTCCTGCCGCTGCGAGCTTTTCTTCGACAAGCCGGCAGATCGTTGTTTTTCCGGCGCCGGACAGACCGGTTAACCAAACCGTGGCTCCGCTGGACATATGCATTTCTCCTTTGTTGAAAATGTTCATGAAATAAGGACAATGTCTATGCGGCAAATGATTATACAGGATACATTTGACGGGCATAGACATATAAGAAAGATGCTTGAAGATGGCACCTATGGTCGACGAACCGCATCCGGACTTGGCTGCCATTTTGAGCGAAAAGGGGAATTGGAATGGATGTCATCATCTCGGCCGTCACTAACCGGACGGGCTCAACTTTAGTCCAGCGCATCTTCAATGCCCGCCGGAAAACGCTGATTTGGGGAGAGCACGGCGGAATCGTAACCGAATTCGTCAGAATCGGCGAGTTGGCAGGACACTTCTCGATCCAAGGCAGGGAGGAAAAGGAAGCTTACTTCATGAGTGGCGAGAATCCGAACACCTGGATCGCCAATATGTCGCCCGATTTGGAGCGGATCAAGGAAGGGATCGTTCAAGGTGTCAAGGCATGCTTTAGATCCATGTATGCGGAAAACCGGGACAATCACGACCGAATCGGCTTCAAGGAGGTCCGTTACGGGAAACCGGAAATCGAATTGCTGAAAACATGCTACCCGGATGCCGTTATCGTTCTCATGGTCCGTCATCCCGTTGATGTATGGAAAAGCGAAACGTCATACTGGTCGGGGGATGCTGGCTTGTTCGGCCATACCTGGAACGAGCGGGCGCTGCAGTATGCGGAGCTTCACAATCCGGAGCGGGGCCTTCATTTGTTGCGGTACGAGGAGCTTGTCGAACGGGATGAAACCGCGCTCGGTCTGCTGGAGGAGCTGGCCGACGTTTCGCGCGGCAAGATCGACAACGTGCTGAACGTGAACTTGAACAGCACCCGTACCGAGCGGCCAGCCGCCGATATCGAGCAGATTCGGGCAATTTGTCAGGAAGGGATGGAGCGGCTTCGCTACATGGATTAAATCGTGCAATCGGGAGCCTTGTTCATTGAAAAGGCTCCTAACTTTGCCCGTAAACCTGCTTCGCGCAGAAAGGCGTTCGACGCTAAGCTTGAGCCTTCCGCAAGGTGGTCATCGAGAAGCCGCAGCCCTGCAGCAGCGTATCGATAAACCGGTTTAGAGCGGGATTGCCCGTATCCGCAACGCGGGATTGTGTGAGCTCGTTGCCGTAGATTTGCAGCAATTGGTCGGTTAAATATTTGTTGAGCCAACCCGTGACAAGGTCTGCTGCGACGCGGCTCGTCGGATTGTCGATGCCGGCGAACGCCGTGTAGAATTCCTCACCCCAGAACCGGCTGTTGAGAATGTTGCCGATGTTGAGGAGAGGGCGGATCGGAAAAGGGAACGCTTGAACGATTTCGAAGTGCTTGGAAAACCGGTCGAGGATGTCTTCCAGCGTTTCGACGCCGATATGTCCTTCCATATACACGTATTTGCGCACGGTATCGTCCGGATTTTTGGGATTGCAGTTCAAATAGTCGATAAACCCCGACTCAATTCCGTGAAAGCCGTATCCGCCGGGCTTCGTAATGCGGCTTATTTCCGCAATCATCGGATCCTTGCTCCGGAATTCCACATGACCGAAGAAGTCCATCGTATAGATGAAATCGAACTCGCTGTCGGCATACGGCAGCCCTTGCACGACATCGTACGTCACAGCATGGTCGAAGCCGTTCTGCTTGGCGATCTCAATGCAGCTTGAGCTCATATCGACGCCGAACAATTCAATTTCCGGGAAAAAATGCTTCAGTCTCGCTCCAAAGGTTCCAGAGCCGCATCCGACTTCGAGCACCTTGACCGGGTGGTTTCCGGGATCGGACAAGCAGCGACGAAGCGCTTCGTGCAGATAATGCGCTTTTTGGTAGATAAGCGTATTCTGCGTTACCCGACCCTCGTTTGCTACGACACCCACCACATCGCCGTATGCGTATCTTTCCTGGTAATAAGCGGCAGGATCGATGTCGAATAGGGCGTAGGTAATATCGTCCTTCGTAAAAGGAGTTTTTTCGCTCAACGTTCATTCCTCCTCGGATCGTGCGCAGCCCGCGCAGTCGCATAAACCACTATATTCCGCGATCGCATGCGGCGAAACCTCAAAGATGGACCTTCTTGCGAAATTTGGCATTCGATCCGGAGTTAATGCGGGACGGACCGGCTGGCTCCGGTAAATTTGACATGCGGATGGGAAAACAAGTAAACTAATATTGAAGTAAACTTAATAGTTAAGGTGATTAAGATGAATGAAGAGCTGATCCGGTACGTGAAAGAGATCAACAAAGCCGAGTACGACACCAATGTGATGCTAACGCTGGAATATACCGCGTTGGTCGATGAGACGATTACAGATAAGCAGCTCGTTGTGCTCGGTATGGTTCATGAGCACGGCCGGCTCAATACGGGCGAGATAGCCGATAAAATGGGAATTACGCCGAGCGCCGTCAGCCAATTTCTCGGCAAGCTGGAGAAAGCGGGGTACATCAAGCGGTCGATCAATCTAAGCAACCGCAGAGAGATCATCGTCGAGCTGGCTCGGCGGGGTACCGAGTATATGGCCCGAAACGAGAAGATCGAGCGTTCCATTATTGAGCGCTACTATTCGAAGCTGGGGATGGACGATATTTTGACTTTGAGAAACATTGTCTTGAAGCTGAAAGCGATTGTTGAAGAGGAGCAGGCGAAAGGAAAGTAATTTTTTTTGACAAACTGTTAAGTTAGCTAAAATATTAATATAAATTAATTGTTGGATAACGAAATCGACTCCAAGAGAGGAGATCAACTCAAATGCGCGTTAATCATACGGCGAATGTTGAACATGCTGTCAAGCGTATCGTTCAGCCTTATGTCAGCAAAAGGAAGCATGTGGTGCTGTCGGTCGGCATTTTACGAGGAGGGGAGCGGCTTGTATACGGCTTCGGGGATTTGCGGCCGTTCGGAGCGGTATCCTACGACAACCTTATGTACGAAATCGGCTCGATTACGAAAGTGTTCACAACCTCGCTGCTCGCGCTGCTGATCGCCGAAGGGTCGCTTCGCCCGGACGACTCGCTCGGGAAGTTCGAGCCTTCCCTTCCCGGCCGTCATCCGGTGACGCTTGCCCATCTGGCTGCGCATACGTCGGGGCTGCCGGGCTTTCCGGTCTTCAAAGCATGGTGCAACCGTTTCGATAAAACGCAGCATCGCGATCCATACTGCCACTTTACGCCGCAGGAAGCCTTTTCCTATCTGCGAAACGTTCCTCCGGGCAAAGTAGGGCGCAAATTTCACTATTCGAACGAGGGAACGGGGATACTCGGCAGGCTTCTGACGACATGGCTGGGAACGGATTACGAGACGGCTATCACCGAACGTCTATGTGAGCCGCTGCATTTAACGGACACTGGCATCTCGCTGCCGCCGGAGCAGCAGGCGAGAATGGTTCCGGGCTATGCGGGGAAAGACGAGCAGCGGCCCGAGACGCTGCTGCGCGATTATCCCGGAGCCGGAGCGCTTCGCTCCACGCTCAACGATCAGCTCACATTTCTATCCGCCCATTTGGGCGGCCATCCCAACGAAGAGTTGTGTCAAGACCTGTTGATCAGCCAACAAACCTATGCGCGTCACAGCAAGACGATTGGCGTCGGATTGGGATGGATTATTGATGAACGAGGCAAGTTCGCTTGGCATAACGGATCTACGCACGGATTTTCCAGTTTTATGGGGTTTCATCAAGACCGGTCGTCCGGCATTGTCGTGCTCTCGAATTACCGGTCCGGTCTCTTGAGCGATTCCGTCGACCGGATCGGTCTCGACTTGCTCGATCTATTGAAAAGGCCGTAGCCAAACTACCGGTCCGCAGCCTCGTCGATATTCGCTCCGAGCGATTGAAGCTTTAAGACAGCAATTTCCTCGCCCAGCGCGTAGGGCGCCTTCAAGACCTCATTGCCCAGCCGGTCGTAATGCTCATTCATATATTGGAGCGACAAAGCCAGCAGAGCCAAGCGCATATCGGTCATCTCGGCGCAGTTGTGGTCCGCGGTTATCCCGTTCACAGGCAGCTTTGCGTCATAGATATAAATGCTCCGCCCGTCGATAAGCTCATACCGCTCTAGATTTTTCCGAACGGTGCAGTGCGATACGGCGATATCCGCAAGCTCGTTCGTATTGATCTCGCCGCCGACAAGCCCTGTCTGGCAAAGCAAGACGCCGTCTTTCATCAAAAAGTAATGCTTCCCGCCAATCGTATCCAGAGCTCCGGTGGCGGTGATCAGAAGGTCTCCGATCAAGGCCGCTTCCTGCAAGCGCATGACTTGGCAGCCATCCATAAAAGCCTCGACCGCCTTTAACGGATCGATTTCTGCGGCCACGACGTGGGCGCCGAGGGCCTTGGCCTGCATGGCGATCGCTTTGCCGCGCCGGCCGTAGCCTGCGACTACGACGGTTTTGCCTGCTGCGGTGAAGTCCGTCGTCCGCAGCATGTCATCCCATACGGCCGGTACGGTTCCGCACCGGCGGTCAAACGTATCCATGTCGAGGGCATCGTCTGGAACGATTATCGAAAACGGAAGCCGTTGTTCCTTTTCCAGTCTCGTCAGGTGCAGCAGACCGGCTCTCGTCCGTACCACGCCGCCGCGAATGCCCGCAAGCAAGTCCGGGCGCTCCGACTGAATCATGCCGACGAATTCCCCGCTGTCGTCAACGATCAGGTGAGGCCCCGTCTCCATGGCGCAGATAAGCCGTGCCTTGGCAGACTCCGGCTCCGAATCGGATTGGGCGATCACGGTGATTCCGTCGGCTGCCAAGGCGGCGCTTATCTCGCCATCGTTCGAGTGTGGGCCGCCGCTGGTTATGACCAGTTCCGCGCCCCCGGCCTGGAGCGTCTTCCCGAGACAGGCCGTCGCCGCTTCCAGAGGAAGAGCAAGAACGATCTTCAGTCCCTTGAGCGGTTGCCCGAGCACGAACCGGTCTCGGATTCGGCCAAGAACGGGCATTTGCGAGCTAGCCCGGACGATCTTCACCCTTCCTGCCTGCGTTAAGCCGTTATCGTCAATCCAAGCATGGACTATGGCTTGCATCGTTGTTTATCCCTTCCTTTCCACGGTAGTATTAGAAATACGCAAACGAGCAATAGTGCGATGATCCGATAGGGAAATTCGAGCCAGCCCAGTACACAGCCATAAATGAGATAACCAAGTTCTTGAAACGGAATCGTTTCGCCCGTCGCCATCCGTGAGAGCCAGGAGAGAAGCGACACGATATCCATCGTCAGCTCTCCTCCTTACGGCATACATACACAAACGCCGGAGGGACATTGAACGGAACGAAATGAATCCCTTCAATGGCAAATTGTTTGCTGAACTGCTTGCGCATTTGCTGTGAATATTGAAAAGCGATAAACTGTCCGCCCGGTCTGAGGGAGGCCGTAATTTCGCTAAGGAGCCGATCGCACAAGCTTTGCGGGAAATTGAAATACGGAAGTCCGCTGATCACGCAGTCGAGCGAATCGATTCCTTCTGTCCGCAGAACGGATTGCAAACATCGGGCATCGTCGTAACAGGCGCAGTCGTCAAATCTCTCCCGCAACCGATCGCGCAGCTCCGCATCTCTTTCAAACAAAAGAGCGCGGGTATTGTCCTTTTTGGCCTTCTGAATATATTCCGTAATCGCGCCCGTACCGGCGCCAAGCTCCGCGACAGCGTTCACGTTCTCCCAGGCCACCGATTCGACCATCTTTTTCGCCAAAAACGCGGAGCTTGGCGTCACGCTGCCGATTTGTTGAGGTGCGCGCGAGAACTTATACAAGAACAGCAGCTTTTCCTGAAGCGTGCTCATGCCAATACTCTCCCTTCTCCATCTGCTTTCTTCATATCCTATCGAATAAATCTTCAGAACGAGCGCAGAAATTTCTAAAGGAATTCTGAAGAATTTATAAAGCGAATTAATCCAAATTATTCGGCGTGTGGGTTTGCGGCAACATTTTTGTTAAAATGGAACATGTTCCGCACGTACCAAACTTCTGCATGAAGAAAGGGGATTGAGATGGCATCACGTACTGTTTTGCCGACACCGGATGAATTGAAGCGGCGCTTGCTGACTCTTGCGGCCTTGGACATGATTTTATGCCCGGAAGAATGGCTCCGGTATCATACGTTTATTCCGAATTGGGCACCAAACGTCTCGCTTGCGAAAATCGACAACGGTGCCGGAGATCACTTGTTCGTTTTGTTTGCGCCGGAGGGCGTCATATTGAAAGGGTTCGACCACGAATCCGAGCTAAGCCCGCACGCCCGAGACGAGTATGCGGTATGGCCGGGAATCTACGACGGGGCGCCGGAAGCTTTGCTGGCCTTTCTGGAGGATGAAGCGCTGGAGAAAGAAGACGTAACCTTCTGTATATGGCGCGAAACCGGCGACTCGCAGTGGAGAACGGGCAAAGTGCGGATGCCGAAAGGCGCAGACGACGGCTCGGATTTTTTGCTCGGAGCGATCTGCGAAACGCCGGAGGACTATGCGGACTGGGCGGAAGGCTACTTCGACATGCCGATTCCGATCGAGCCTGTCAAAGCATTGTATGAGGCCCCCGCAATTAGCGTAGAGGCGATCCGTTCCTTGAATCCGGAACGAAACGTAGAGGAAGCTCTTCCAGAGCTTGAAGCTTTAGGGATTACGGTGACGGACCGGGGCAGATTATCATGATCATGAGGATCGAATCGCTTGGCGCGGAGCCTGTAGAATGGTTCGCTTATCGGACCGCGACCGGCTCGGGCGGTATCGAGGAAGCGCAGCTGCCTGTGTACGTGGGGCGGATGAGCACTTTGCCGTCGTCGGTCGACGCGCTGATCGTGACCTCCGATTTGCAGGGGATGATGCGGACCACGGACGGGAACGACGTCATGCTGGGCGAAGGACTCCCCGACTATTTGTCGCTGCTGATCGGCATCGAGCGGTCCGATCTTGCTCCCGATCGGGTCGGGGTCCTGCTGTGCGGCGATCTGTATGGTGACCTCCAGCGAGGAGGCAGCGGCGATCCGTCCGGCGTATGGCTTAAATTTGGCGAAACGTTTCGCTGGGTCGTCGGAGTCGCTGGCAATCACGATCTGATGGACGATGCCAAGAAGCGGCAGCTTTCCGGCCGAAGCAACATCTGTCCGATCGACCGGCCGGGAATCGTTGAATTCGGCGGCGCGGCATGGGGCGGTCTCGGAGGCGTGATCGGCAGACCCGACAAGCCGAACCGGATGACGGAAGCGGACTACCTGCAAGCCTTGCGCAAGCTGCTTAACAAGCAGCCTCACGCAATGCTGCTTCATCAAAGCCCGGATGTGCCGGAGCGGGGATGCGCAGGCAGCCCCGAGATTCGCGCTGTACTGGAGAGCGGGCCGGAAGCGCTCGTATTCTGCGGCCATTCCCATTGGGACGACCCGCTGGCTTGCCTGCCCGGCGGAACACAAGTCTTGAACGTCGATGCCAAGGTGTGCATCTTTATAAGATAGGGCGGAGCTACGGAAGCCGATTATGAGCAGACGGAGACCACCGGCCATATCGGGCCGGTGGTCTCCGTCTGCTCTCCCGGGCTTTCCGTTGCGGCTAAGGCTGATCCTTTGGCCGCTCCGGATCGAACGCCCGGTAGCTGCCGGGCAAATCCTGCTCCGTCGTCAGCTTGGTCAGCTCTACGGTTTGAATGTTCCCGCTTGGGTCCATCGCTTTAATCTCGACGCTGCGATAATTCAGCTTCCGCTCTTGCAGCGTACGCAGAACGGCTGCGCTTTTGGCCAAAAACGCTTCCTTCGTCAGCTTCTCGTATCTTGCATCAGATGCGCCGAATAGGATCTCGTAGCGCAGCTTCCCGCTCTCGCTGGCCCGCAGCTTCTCCGCTTTGTCCAGTTTGTCGGGGGACAAATAATGGAAGTTGGCGTCCAGGTCGTCCTTCGTAATCTCCAGCTTCGCTTGCGGCGATGCTTCAACGGTAAGCGAAGGCACCGGATCGACCGCTGCGGCGATCGCGGTTTTCAAATCGTCGCTGCGTTCTTCGCCAAATTGGTTGTCCAGCTTAAATTTGTACTCGTCGGTCACGCTGCCGTCCCGGTAAAACCCGATGCTCGCCGTCTGCCGCACCCCGTTCATCACAAATTCGTATTTCCCATAATGCAGCTTGTCTTTGAAGCTGAAGTACACTCCCTTGAAGTCGAGCGTCCCTTGTTCATACGTCCGGTTGACGTAATCGTTCGTTTGAAGCAGCGCCTTCGTATATCCGACCGGATTGCCCCAGAAGGAGAAATAACCGGCGCAGCCGAAGTAAAGGATCGCCGCTCCCAGCGCCATTAATCCCGCTTTGACTGCCAGTTTTGCCTGCCTGAGCCCTAGCCTTACAAGCATTGCCGCCCCGACGCCGACCGCCCCGTTGACAAGAGCGATCACGGTAAAGAACGGAATATAGCTCGAATTGTGCTCGCTTAACAGTCCGCCGAGCAAGCCGAACGGAATCGTTGACGCAATAATCGGCGACGAACGGGAGTAGTATAAGCGGCATACGAACGGAGTGAGGATCAGGAACGGAATCGTCGACAGAAAGTGAACCTCCGCACCGCTGATAATGCAGGTCATCAGCATCGCTACCAGGACGCTGACCAGCTTGATCCTGCGCTGATATTTGCCGAGCTGCGCTATCAGCTCCTCAATCTGCCGCTTCTTGTCTGGCTCGGGCCGGCTCTGCTCGTGGCTCTCGTAATCCTGCTTCACCGCCTCGTAGAAGCGGCGGCACTCCTCACAATCCGCAATATGCCGTTCCACAAGCGCCGCACTCTCCTCACTCGCGAGCCCCTCGACATGGAGCGGCATTAAATCTTTCACGATACTACATGTATTCATCCTCGCCGTACTCCTTTCTCAGCTTTTCTTTCATCCGGTAAAAATTAACGCGGCAGTACGTTTCGGTCCGGTCGGTCAATTGCGCAATTTCTTTAAAAGATAGTCCATGGAGCAGCCGCAGCCGCATAATATCCCGATGGGGCGGATCGAGCCGGTTCAACCGCTCCATGATTTGCTCAGCCAGCACCTTGTCGCTAAAATCCGTATGGGCGGCGAGCTCCGATTCGGGAGAATCGTCCAGCGGAAGCTGGATTTTGTTTTTTCGTAGGCTCCGGTACAACTGATGCTTGGCGATGCCGAACAGCCACGTTTTTATCGAAGAGTCGCCCTTGAAGCTATCCATATGCCGGAGCGCCTCGAGGAACGTATTTTGTATGATGTCGTCGATATGGTCGGGGTTCGGGTACCGTGTAACCAGGAAACGGTATAAATCGTCGTAATAAAGCAGATAGATCTTCGTTATCGGATCATACATTAACGCACCTTCTTGTCGGCTCGGTTTCGTAAAAGCTTCTTCTCTCACATATTAGTGCCCGCATGCCCCGTTTTCGTTACAGCCGTCCTATCCAAAATTGTAAAAGAGCCCGCACATTTTGTCAGCCAAATGCTGGCGCTTTTAACATCGAAGTAGATCGAAAGCCATGAGGTATGCTACCATGTTCGGTAAGAATGGAGTGGACAAGATGGACAAAGTGAAAATTTTAATTATCGAAGACGAAGAAGCGATCGCGGACTTGCTGGCCTACGGCTTGAATAAAGAAGGCTTTCTTACGACGATTGCCCATACCGGAGCGGATGGGCTCAAGGCCATCGAGCACTTCCAACCGGATCTGCTGCTGCTTGATTGGATGCTCCCGGACGTCAGCGGGCTCGATATATGCAAAAACGTAACGGAGACCCGGAACATTCCGATCATCATGCTGACGGCCAAATCGGACATTACGGACAAAATTGTCGGCCTGGAGTTTGGCGCTGATGACTATATTACCAAGCCGTTCGACCTCCGGGAAGTGATCGCGCGCATCCGCACGATACTCCGGAGAATGACCCATCCCCATAAGCCTGCGGAAGAGCAGGCCGACGAGCCGGTCCGATTCAAAAATATCGAGATTACCGAGAGCGAGCGGCTGGTCCGGAAAAATAACGAGATCGTCGAACTGACGCCCAAGGAATTCGAGCTTCTGATGACGCTGTACCGGCACAGGGGCAAAATTTTTACCCGGACGGAGCTGCTGGACTTCGTATGGGGCTACGAATATGTCGGCGATACGCGAACGGTCGATATTCATATCCAACGGCTGCGCAAAAAGCTGGAGGCGGGCGATGTGATCGTGACCGTGTTCGGGGTGGGGTATAAATTTGACAAACAGGTGGATTAAAGGCATGATCCCGGCACCGACCATTAAAGTAAAATTTTTGTTGGGTCTCTTTGTTATTTTCGCCGCCTCGTTTTTGCTGCTTAATCACTTTATCGTACAGATTATCGAGACCAGCAACGAGAAGATCATTACCCAGGACTTGATCGGCCTCAAGAAGAACAGCAGTGTCTATGTCAAGCAGGCTTTTATGATCAATCATTTCGGCAACGACGAGATCTATTTCCGGCAAATGGCGAAGGACGTGGTGGAAGAGCTTCGGCAGGTCACTTCTAGCGAGATTAGCGCTTACGGCGTAAATGGAGAGCTGGTCTATGCTTCGGCCGGGTGGAAAAGCTTGAATACGGCGGGCGACGATCTGGACCATGCTTTGAACGGCAAAACCTCGTACACGATCAACTACACGGACAGTGCTGCGGAAGCTTACTACTCGTATCCGGTCGTCATCGATGGGAAAAAAGTAGGGATTTTGCGCTTCGCCAAAGACTTCTCCTTGCTGTATGAGCAGAGCAGGCATATTTTGGATTTTATTTCGTACGTTACGATCGCCATCTTCGCTGCTGCGTTTATCTTTTCGTATATTTTATCGCGAAACATCACCATCCCGATCGTCAAGCTGACCAAGGCATCGACGGAAGTGACGAACGGCAATCTGGATATCCGCCTTTCATTTCGAAGGAAAGACGAAATCGGCCAGCTGGCGGATAACTTCGGGACGATGATCGAGAAGATCAAGGCCCAGATCGGGCGCATCCAACAGGACCGGGACCGGTTGGAGGAGCTGAACCGCCATCGCAAGCAGTTTTTCGACAATGTGACGCACGAATTGAAAACGCCGCTGACATCCGTCCTGGGCTATGCCCAAATGATCAAGGAAAACGGGCAAACCGACGAAGCCTTCTTCGACAAAGGCATGAATCATATCGTCGACGAAAGTAAGAGGCTCCACGATATGGTGGTTAAATTATTGGAGCTTTCCAAGGAAACGTCCGACCAGGAAGCGTTCGAGCCTGTCTTGGCCGGGCGGCTGCTTCAAGACGTATGCGAGGGCATGAAATTCAAAGCCGAGCGGTACCGGAAAACGATTCGCTGCGAGGTGGAGGACGGGCTGTGGGTTGATGGAAGCGAACCCAAACTAAGGCAATTGTTCATCAATATTATCGATAATGCGATTAAGTACAGCTTCGCGCATACGGCGATTTCGGTGAAGGCGCAGCTTGTCTCCGGCCGCGTGCATATGACGGTTGCGAATCAAGGGGAAGACATTCGTCCGGAGGATTTGGCGAAAATTTTCGAGCCGTTCTACCGGGCCAATATGCGGAAGTCCAAAGAATTAGGAAGCTGCGGCTTAGGGCTCAGCATCTGCAAAGCGATTGTCGACGACCACCAGGGGAGCATTGCGATCCGCAGCGCCGATCAGGAAACGAGCGTAGCGATTGAGCTCCCTTATACGAAGCCGAAGAGAGGACATGCAGAATGAAACGGATATTCCTGTGGGCGGCGGCGTTTGTTTTGCTGGCCGTTATTGTCACCGGCTGTACGGGGGCGCTGAAATCGAAGACCGTTATTATTCCCGACGCGGAAGAAGGCCGCGAGCCGCAGAGCTTAAGCGAGACATTCGAAGTGAGCAAAATTTATAAGCTGCCGGAGAACGAGGAGGGCGAGCTGTTCGGCTGGACCGACAAGGAGCACGTGCTTGGATATTTTGGTAAAAGAGGCCGGGAGCGAAGCTTCGAGCAGTTGGACTACGAACTCAAGACCCGGCAGTCATGGCCGGACATCAATGGATTTGTGCACGGCGTCAAAGTATCTGCCGACGGCGCGTATGCTTCGTTTTCCGTTCAGACCGGCGGCAAAGAAAAGCTAATGCTGCTTCGTTTGGCGGATCAAAAGCAAACTGTCCTGAGGGAGTGGACCAACAAAGAGGGTGTTGTCGTGGCGGGACAGATGTCGTGGTCGAATAACGGGCGCTACGTCTCCTTTGTGCAAGAGAACGGGAACCAGAAGGCTGTCATTGTCGTTTATGACGTGACACGTCAGGAGACGAAGGAATTCAAGTTCCCCGGGAAAACGGAGAACCATCACTTTTACTCCGTTCAGGTTTCGGATGACGGGGCAAGCGCGTTAATTTTCAAAATCGCGGCTCGTCAGGCATACATCGTTTTCGGTTCACTTCAAGGCGATGCCTTCGTAAGCCAGTATGAGCATCCCGTAAGCAGCGAGGGAAACGGCGATTTTGTGAATGACGATCAAATTGTTTTTGTCGGGGAGGAAGGTTCGTTAACGTTATTCGACCGCCGGAATGCGAAGACAACGATTTTGCTTGAACGGAGCGGCGTGTTTCAGCTCTCGCGCGACCGCAAATATATCGCCTACTCTAAAGGCCGCGAAAATCTGTACGTGGCCAAGCTGCAAGGAAACAATATCATGAACGAAAAAGAAATCTACAAGGGAATCGTTCCCGAGCAAATCGAGTGGAGCCCGGATAACCGGAGGATGCTGCTGAACGGCAGGAAATGGTATGAGTCCCATCCTGTCGTCAGCGCCCCGAGTGCCGCGCCTTTTTCCCAAAACAATTCCCTATTTATTATCGAATTTAAGTGAAGCGTCCCCGTGTCTTGCTGCGCATGATACGGGGGTTTTTTGTCGGAAAGTGTCCTTGTTTAGACGCTCGGTTACATTTTGTTTACAACTCGGAGAAGTTTTGGTAACAATGTTGACTTATAACTAGGTTCAGGGAAACAAATTTCATAGAAAGGTTGAACGAGATGAAGAGGACAAAACAACTGCTGCGTTTGCGGATTGGCATCGTTATGCTTGCGTTGCTGTCCGGCTATTTTATCGTCGATGCGATGCTCCCCCAGACGGAGGCGAAAGTAAGAGAGGCGAAGAGTGAGCAAGTCCAGAGTCAGACGAACCTGAAGCCGCCGAAGAAGGACAAGCTGGTCGCGCTCACCTTTGACGACGGGCCGGATGCGAAATATACCGTCAAAATTTTGGACATTTTGAAGAAGTATAACGCGAAAGCGACTTTTTTCGTCGTCGGCTATCAGGCGGAGAAATACCCGGACGTTCTATCCCGCATCGTCAAGGAAGGGCATATGCTGGGGAATCATACGTGGAGCCACAAGGATCTGACCAAGTTGAACGGGCAGCAGATCAACAATGAAATCGTCAAGCTGAACAAGGTGATCCAAAGTGCAACGGGCGAGGTCCCCAAATATGTCCGAACGCCTTACGGCGCAGTTTCCAAAAAAGTGACCGAAGCCATCGAGCAAAACGGTCAGCACAATGTGCTGTGGAATGTCGATACGCGGGATTGGGCGGGAGCGACGCCGGAGAACATGCTGAAAAACGTCAAAGCGAATCTAAAGCCCGGAGGCATCATTCTGATGCACAGCTTCGGCGGCAAAAAAGGAGATCTGAGCAATACGATCGAATTCCTGCCCAAGATGATCGAGGAGTTGCAGGAAGAAGGCTATTCGTTTGTGACGATTGATGAATTGGAATCAAAAAGCTCTTAACAGGAGGGAAAGAGAAATGAGAAAAGCATGGCTAGGCCTAAGCGGCTGCCTATTGATGATCGCGGCGACGGCTTGCAGCGCCGGTGGAGGCCCTGAAGGAGCGACGCAGCAGGAAGGCGGACCGAACAAGAACGAGACGCAAACGGAAACGGCAAGTCATACCGCCGAATCCGCTCAAACACAGGGTGGCAAGAAGACGGTTGTACTCTCGACGTTTTTTGAGGACGATTTTTTCAAAGACGCGAAGCGCAAATATGAGGAAAAGCACCCGAATATCGAGATCCAGCTTAACTTTGTCCCAACGGACGACAGTCATGGCGAAGAAAACACGGAAAACTTTATCAAAAAGACGAATACGCAAATGTTATCCGGGAAAGGACCGGATCTGGTGGAGATGGACCTGCTGCCTATGGATAACTATGTAAATAAGAAAGTGCTCGCCAATTTAAGCGACATGATGGAGAAGGACCCCGAGTTCAAGAAGGATCAATATTTCCAGAACATTTTGGAAGGAATCAAGCTGAACGGCAGCGTCTACGGGATGCCGGTCAATTTCTTCTTGTACGGCCTTGTCGGGGACGAAGAGGCGATCCGGAAAACAGGGGTGACCTTCGACGACGCCCGTTGGACCTGGAGCGAATTCAGCGAGACGGCCAAAGCGCTGGCGAAGAAAGGGGACCAGCGTTATGCCTTTATGGTCAATCCCGCCGGACTGTTAAATGAAATGGTAAAAAATAATTATTCCTTATATGTAGATCAGGTCAACCGGAAAGCCAACTTCCAATCCGAGCCCTTTATTCGCTTAATGAAGCAAGTAAAATCGATGTTTGAGGAGAAGGTCGTGACGGAAGAGCCGCGCAAATCGTATTTCACAATGACGCATATCATTTCACCCGCGGATTATATTTTGACGCCGAAGGAAAATTTCGCTCAACCCAAACTGTATTCCAAACCGAAGGGAGAAGGCCAAAAAGCCGGAGATTTTTTCCGGACTTACCGGACGATGGGCATAAACGAGAAATCCACCGTGAAGAAGGAAGCCTGGGATTTTATCAAATTTCTGATATCCGAGGAGAAGCAGTCACCGGAACGAGCCGGCTTTCCTCTGAACAAAGCCGTATTTCACAAGCAGGTGAAGCAATTGCTCCAAACCGGAAAAGTCAAAGCTCACGAGGAAGGACCGCTGAAGGGCAAGACGTTCCAAGTCACCGAAGCGGATCTTCAGGGATTGGAGCAGCATCTGTCGGGGGCCGTCTATCAGGTGGCGTTCAAGCCTTCCAAGCTGGAGGACATTATTATCAAAGAATCGGAAGCCTTCTTCAAGGGCCAAAAGTCCGCGGAGGACGTGGCGAAGCTGATTCAAAATCGGGCGACGACTTTCTTGAACGAATGAAGATGAATTGGAAACGATTCTTTGTTTTTCATTGAATATAATCTTAGATTTTGCTACAATTTGTTAGGATATATTTGAAAGGGGAATTAACTATGCCAGCAACTTTGTAATGGTTGATCTGTCTATAAATTTTCACTATTACAAGGATGCAAAGCATAGTGTGTCTTTAATCACATGATGTAGTGAATCCTTGTGGTTACCTGCATTTTGTGATATTCCTTTTCTTGCACTGCTTTGTATTCCTTCTATACAGTAGGAGGATATCAATGAGTAATTCACAAGATATGGGCAAAAACATCTTTACTATAGAGTGTAAAGATATAATTTTGAGAGAGTATCGGGTTGAGGATTTAGACGAACTCCACAATATTACCTGGCAACCTCACTTTTATGAATTTCTAATGGATTGGAATGTATCTAAGGAACAAAGGGAAGACTGGATCAAAAATTACGAAATACCAGATAACAAACGATTTTTAAATGCTTTATCAAAAGATGGAGATGTTGGAGAACTACGTTTGCGATTGGGTATTATATCCAAAGATTCTGGTCAGTTTATCGGTGTTTGCGGTACAGGAATGTTAGATAAAGTATCACCCCCAAATAGAGAGATTTTTTTTGGGATCTCAAAAGACCACAGGAACAAGGGTTTCACGACTCAAGCTGCAAAAGGATTAGTTAAGTATTTGTTTGATAATACCATTGTCGAGGAACTCATTGCGATCGCTCAAATACGTAACCTTCCATCGAATAAAGTGATTCAAAAATGTGGGTTTGAATTTCTAAACGACATTGAGATTGAAAATAGGAAATACAAGTATTACAAACTTAGAAAGAACTAGCTTCGGTCAAGGTTTTTTTAGCAGTGATCGACCCGGTAGATAGAATAAGAACCTTCGCAGGGAATGCGAAGGTTCTTTGTTTACGCTCATTCGTTGAAGAAAATAAAATAGAAAGTAACACAATATCCAATAAAGGTCAGTATAATACTCAGTAAAATTAACTTCGCATACGGAGTGTTGCGGATCTTATAGTATGCTATTCCCAACGACAACATGCTGACTAAAAAGAAGATAAGCATTATAGTCGCAAAAATTTAGATCATTCCTTTCCGTATGTCAGCTAACCCTGTGGTAATAATATTTTGCATCCTTCGAAGCCGACCACCAAATGTACGAAGGGGGGAGAAGCCTATGTTAAATACGGGGGGCGCGAATCTCTTATGAGCTGCGGAAGGCGTCCGGGCAACCAACAACATAGAATTTAAAGAACAAGGGTCACACCGCAATATAAGCAATAGTGACCCTTGTTTCTAGCGTTTTCTCTTAAAATTAATTACCAATGCCAAGGTAGCAAGCGGACCGATAATAAGAGAAATGAAAAACCAGAATAATCCATTCAGATTCTTACTTTGAGCAAGCCCTGTGTTTACAAGCGCAAGCGAAAGCCAATATATAAGATGGTATTCTATCTAAAGAACCTCCCAATTATTTCAAGGTATGGGTGCTATCATTATACCAAATTTGCTGCCAAATGCCTTTATTGATGTTGTTGAGAGCTGGAGTAATCCCTTCAAATTTGGCATATCCTGCATTCCCATCCCCTTTTAAATAGCCGATAAGAGCATATTCAACGAAGCCTCCAGCGGGAACCATTTTTGCCGTCCAATTCTGCCTTGCATATGCTTCGCTGCCGGAAGTCTCCTTTGATGCGGACCCAGACTCGCTGATAATAACCCCGGGGTTATAATTTCGGTGTGCTCCATTGGCATCGACAACTTTTGTGACACGCCCACCATTAGCGAGATCGAACCTGTACGTAAGTGTCAGGTAAAAAGTTGTAATGCTAACACCTAATATAGTTGACTCCCATTGAGCATTCAACGTATTAGGTAGGTCAGAAACAAAAGTAGCTTTTGTTTCTACTGGTACCCCCTCAATCATCACAGTCTGATTTTTGAGTTCTAACGCTTTCCCAATTTCAGAGGATTGAAGAAGAACTTTCAAAAATTTTTCTTGATCGTAGGAAGAAAGAGCTTTGAATTTTTTCAATACCTCAGTTGCGCCGGGATCAGTCTTTTGTTTCTCCGTCAAATATTCCACATGCCCGGAAACCGTTAAGGAGTTGCTTTGACTAGGGGCAGCAGATGCAACGGTGGAAAACATCGCCAAAATAATGCATACAACGAGCGGCCAAAGCGTTACTTTTTTGAAACCATTCGTCATTGATAAAGTCATTCAAACCGCTCCTTCAAAAAATATTTTGAACAATGGTCGGCCGATTGGCTTGTTCGAACATAATTTAACACAATGACACAAAATATGGGATAGGAATGAACGTCTATTTTTGTTTCTGTAATTTCCTCAAAATGTACAAGTGATTACAGTGATTACCAAATAACAGTTAAGCTTTGTAGAAGTTTATCGAATCGTTGTATTTCATGTAAGAATTTAGGCCGAGGAAATCAATTAATTGTAAGACGAAACTTACTTTGCTATAATTGAAAATTGTAAAATTATACATTTAAAAGGAAGGTTATGTGCTATGGTGGGCGTTAAATTAAAAACCATCTCAGATATTATCTTCCAACTTAGAAAAGAGAAAAATTTGACATACGCAGAACTCGAGGAGCTGACAGGGGTAAGTAAAAGTGTGCTAAATCGAATAGAACGCGGGGAAACAAAGCGGCTAGAATTTAAAAATTTGAAGGCTATAGCTACAGCTTTTCCTGCACAGTATTCCGAGATTATGGAGTGTTACCTTGAAGAAGAAAACCGGATTAACACTTTGTTTGAAGTACTCGAAGAGGTGACTACCTGCGAAGAGAGCTTTTTGCTAGTTCCGAAAGTGGGGGCGCGGATATTGGAGTTGCATACGGTAAAGACGGAAGAATCGCTTCAGCGATTGTTTGACTTTACCAGAACAGTAAACCATGATTCACTGAAAATATCGCTTTATGCAATAATCATAAAGTATTCCAGAGAACGCGGAGTGCCGTATTACGTAGCCAAAGGGCTGCTTCAAAAGTATTTGATTGAGAGGAACGATTTCGAAAAATTGGAAGAATCCTTTCAATCAGGCCAAGAAATTTTACACTACACTAATTTTTTATCACGTGAGGAGAAAACTACTTATTATTTTAGAATGGTTTTACATGCATATAACATCAAAAGGTTTAAAGAAAGCATACAACTCTGTGAGGAAGGTCTTCCGCTAGAAAAAGAAGATACTGAACTTAAAGCGAGGGCCTATTTGACGATGATTAATTCATATTCGCAATTAAAAGATTACGATGCGGTTGAGAAGCACCTGGATACTTTTGAAAACATGAAGAATGATTTTGTTATCGAATCCGCCAAGATTACTCGGGCCTTAACAAAAGCACGAAAGAAAGAGTTTGATATTGCTATACCGTTGCTTAAAAAATATATGGACGAGGTCAGCTTGGATAATAAGATACACATTGCAGATGAACTACTTGAAATTTATTTTCAATTGGGGGATTTTAAATCTATTGAAGAAATATTGGAAAGGGAAAAAGAGTTTTTACCTAAACAGCCACTAACGCCACAGAAGTTGGCGTCTATTGGAAAATTGCAAAGATATAAAGGATATTACCAACTTAGTATCGGCTTGCTTGGTCAACAGGTAAAGAGCAAAAAGATCACGGCTGATAACTTGGCGGAAATGTTCCACGAAGTCGGTCTTATTGCATCTCGTTTGAATCATCAGAGTGATCAACTTGTCGGTGAAGACGTTATTGGAAGAGGTTAAAGTAGATGTAACGGCCGGAATGAATGAATATAAGTCATTATAAATAAATGTTTTTCGGTCAAAACAGGTGATTATAAACCTGTTTTTTTATTTTTTGAAGTTGCACAAAATGGAATTACAAGTTTTTTATGAGATGTATGGTACAGTTAATTTTGTGAAAAAATAAAATTGCAATAGTTTAAAAAAGGGGACTGCCATATGACCATGTTAGCGAATGGAAAGGAGGCTTGTGTAACCCTTGGACTAAACAATTTAGACGATGGTGCGTTACTCAATGCCATGAAAAACATTCGGAACCAAATGAAAGAGGCGGTACAGCAAGGCGAAGGCTTAACGAGTGAATATGTGGTCCAGTTGAGTCAACAATTAGATACATACGTTTTAGTTGCTCAAATTCGAAAAATGCGATGTGTGAGCTAGAAATCGTTTTTGTTTGAGGTGTGCTTATGCAAGAGGATAGAAGAACTGGAATTGTTAGAGTGGTTGACAATGTAGGTAGAATCGTAATTCCTACGGAGCTTAGGCGTATGTTGAATCTTAATCCCAATGTTCAGACGGAGTATTTTTGCGATGACGAGAGAAAGGCGATTATGGTTTATAGATATCATAGCAAAGAATGTTTGTTTTGTTTGAGTGAGAAACAAGCCATTTACTTCAAAAAATTTTATATTTGTATGTCCTGTATTCAAAGCCTTCCGGAGCTTCAGGTTTTCTTGGCGCGGGTAGAACGTGAACGAGCAAGTGAGAGAAACAAGAAAGAATATACTTCAAGAAGAAAAAAAGCATTGGATCGGCTACATCAAGCGATGAAGGAAAACCCTAGAGCCTCACAAAAAGAGTTAGCCAAAATCTTGGGATGTTCTCCAGCATGGGTCAGTAAATTAATTAGAGACCTATAGATTAACAAAGCGCTGGAAGAGAGGATTGAACATGTCATATCTTTTACATAAATTTTTGCAAATGCCTGATGTCACGACTTTTTTTAATTATATTTACGTCCTTGACGATCATGGAGTCGGGGGCTAAACACAGAAAAAAAGGAGTCCCGGCCAGTGGTCAAGGACTCTTTTTAACGTTATTCATATAACTAAGTGCTTAGAACACCGGCTGTAAGTCCAGCAAAGTTAGTAATTGTTTGGTTACCCGATAAACCATTCCCTGTGGCTTGTAGAGTATAGGTATGGGTGCCATTCAGTGGTGTCTCGTCACTATTGCATCCAGCCAACCATACCTTTATAACGGTGTGCAAGAGCTTTGTGGAAATATTCCTGCTCGGCATATTGGTAAAACAACGGAGGATTGCCCGCACAAGCCATCTTCATTCGCTCAAAATGTTCGGCTTTCACAAAATGATAACCAGCCATTTGCTCAGGATCGTAAGACCTATTTTGTAAATTATCCGTTCCGGACAAAATAACACACTCCTTTTTAAGATTTGGTATCCTTTCTAGGCAATAATAATATATGACAATAGCCCGAAAATGTACTAATGACATTAGCCTAATCTAGGTAGGATTCTGGACATCGGGAGGACCGAGGTGCATCTGAATAATAAATAAAAGCAGGAAAAATACACGTGCTAATTTATTTCCGTTTCATACTACGAATGAGAGCTTTCGTTTCTTTATCTACACGATAAGATTCTGTAATTTTTTGTAAAGCTTTATTATAAGTAAAATCATCGAGAGTATTATGTTTTAAATAGTCCAATGTTAAATCAGGGAATTTTATATAGCAGATAGATACCGCCCAAGCAACAGCCATTTTTGCGTAAAAACCATTATGTTTTGTGTTATCGAGTAGATTTAGAACTTTACTAATGTACTCATATTCAATATAAAAGTCTAAAAGCATGACTACGCCAAAGCGAACTTCATATTCATTTTTTGATGAAAGATAAGGTTGTAAGAATTCCCATACATGCTCTCTATGTTCTTTGGTAAATTTAAGTCCTATGCAGAAACTATCGCAAACTGACCAATTATCTATGTTGGGTACGAAAGAAGCTACATAAGATAATTGGTCATTAATATCCGTTTTAACATAGCCAATAACCATACCTTGTAACATAATTTCCTCAAAATATTCATCTTCGGCTGTTTTTAGATAAGTACGCCAATCATCCTTTGCAATCTTCTTTGCTATTTTGCGTAGTTCAGGTAGTCGAATACCCAAAACATTATCAATATTAGGTATGAGTGCTGCTGAAAATTTTTGATATTCTGGATCAATAAGTTCAGATATTTGTGTTCTAATTGTATTTTTCATCCGTATCCTCCTGGTATTTAACTATCATCGATTGGAAAAGCGGTAGGAAATCGCAAACATGAAATTCCTCCTGTTTTGCCATACATAACTCTAATATATTTTTATCATACATTGCTTTTATTTGATTTTGTAATCTTGCTCTTATGTTCCCAAATCCGTACAAATGATGAATTTTGGTTTATACTAGTTTTCCGCGGAGGTGATTACATGAAAAACAAAATAAGCCAACAGCAACAGACAAAGTCAATTTTACTGATGAGAGATGGCGGGCTATCGTACAAAATGATGCATCATACAATGACAAATTCTATAGGAGAACTTCCATCCATGTAAAAGGTGCAAGCCTATTCAAAATAAACCATGAAGAACTACCAATTATTTAAATCATATAAAAGGAGGGACAACGTGAATACAGAGTTGTTATATAAATATCCTAAAACGCTTATGAATAAAGGTAGTGGTTTTCTTTCTGGATATAGTCATACATTAAATCCTTATACTGGCTGTGCATTTTCATGTTCATATTGTTATGTACGTCAAATGCCTGTTTCAACGTTTCGCAAACAGGAATGGGGGACTTGGATAGATATTAAAAAAGAGGCTGCACCCACATTCCAAAAAGAATTGCTCAAAGCTAAGGCCAAAGGTCCGGTCACCATCTTCATGTCATCCAGTACGGACCCTTATCAACCAATCGAACACAAGGAGAAAATTACGCAGTCTTTACTGGAAATTATGGTGGACAATCCCCCGGACTTCTTGCTTGTTCAAACACGAAGCCCGCTTGTCCGCAGGGACATGAAGATGCTGCAACAGTTGGGAACCAAAGTTCGGGTAAGTATGACAGTAGAGACCGATAGGGAAGATATTCGCAAGCATTTTGCGCCCTATGCTCCCCCTATTCCAGCAAGACTTAAAACACTCCAACTGCTTGCTGAATTTGGTATTCCTGCACAGGTTGCCATCGCACCCGTATTACCAAGTAGCGAGCGATTTGCAGAAATATTGCGTCCCTTGGTTAACCGAGTATGTATTGACGATTATTTTATGGGGGACGGCAGCGGTGGTAAACGAACACACAAGATGGGCTTACAAGCGTTATATAGAAATCTGGAAATGGAGGAATGGTATCATCCATCCGTCTATCAAATGGTTTATAAACGAATGCGGCAGTATTTTTCGGAAGATGAACTTTTCATTAGCCAGAAGGGTGAACTAAAATCAGAGGTGTATTATGAAAAATAAAAAATATTTTAATTTTTACAAGCTTTGGCTAGGACAGTCTATAAGTTTGTTAGGTACCCAGCTTACAGTAGTAGCTTTGCCTCTTTTTGCATTAGAGGTGCTAAAAACAAGTGAGGCGAATGCTGCCTTGCTTCGTGGGGTTATATTCATACCCTACCTAATTTTCGGATTAGTAGCCGGTGCTTTGATAGACATCCTTCATAGAAAAAAGGTTTTGCTAATTTGTGGTATATGTCAAGGCGTTTTATTTTTATCAGTATTCATACTGGCTGTAACAAATGAAATAACGTTCCCTTTATTGGTGTTTCTCATGTTTTTAAATGGAATATTTACCACGTTTTACAACATTGCAATTCCTTCTTTCTTACCGGAAATATTAACAGATAAAGACAACTTAAAAAAAGGAAATGCTCAACTAGCCCTTTCGGAGTCTCTTGCTATAGTAACTGGTCCTATGCTAGCAGGAATCGTTATTACTCTAGTTGGATTAACAGGCTCATTCACTGTTGACGCAGTAACGTATTTTGTTTGTTTTGCGTGTGTATTATTTATTTCAAGGTTTACACCGCATACAGAGGGCTCTTTAAAAAACGTAAATATAAAATCCATATATAAAAACATATATGAAGGTTTGATATATTTTAAAAACCACCCTGTATTGGAACCAATTGTAAGCTGTGGCGCTGTTTACGGTTTTTTTAAATACATTCTAAATAGCATTTTAGTAATATTCCTTTATAAGGTAATGGGTCTATCTGAACTTGAAATAGGCTTTGTTGTAGGTTCGGCAGCGGTGGGATTTTTAATAGGCAATACGATACTCATAAAAAAAAGTCAACAAATTAATAATACAAAAATGCTTATTTATAGCGCTACTGTATCAGTTATAGGTCTGTCCTTTATACCCATAATGGGATATTTGGGAACCGTTTACGGTATAGTGGCTGTAAGTATCATACATGGTATGGGAGAAGGTGTATTTGCCCCTTACGCTGCAACCATACGACAACTTGCCTCACCAAGTCACATGCTAGGCAGAGTAAACGCTGTACAGCGTACGCTTAATTGGGGAGCTTGGGCATTAGGAAGTTTTGCTAGTGCATTTTTAGTTTCTATATTTGGGCTTCAAACTACGTTATTTATAGGGGGCTTCGGAACAACATTGTGTTTAATAATGTTGTTAAGGCGAGGCGTATTAAAAGGAACCAACATTGAATATACGAGTTCAATTTAAAGGAGATGATTATGATGTATAAGGTATTAAAAGGAACTGACATAGAAAATACACCACACGTTTTATTTATAGGGGGATGGACAAAGCCTATACAAGATGCTTTAGACAGGGGGTATACTGTTTCGTATATAGGGTCTTACACTAAACACATATATTTCGATGGAACGATCTTAGAAAAGTGTTTCTATAACAAAGAAAATAGACACAACAAACATACCCGTGTGTGTGTACTATGCTGAAAAATTGTACAAAGAGAAACCGTTTGATGTGGTTGTATCTTTCAACGAAGTAGCCTTAGATACGGCTTCCATAATTGCAAAGATTTTTAATGTTAAAGGATTTTCTTTCAACGCTAATATGATAACCCGCAATAAAGACATGATGCGTGAAATTCTAGCAGGCAAAGACTTTTCGATAGATTCGATAGTTTGCAACAACATAAAAGACATTGATGAATTTTTGAACAAAAAAGATAGTATTAAGCTATGTCTTTAAGCTTGATTCCAAAACCAGGTTGCTTAAAAGAAATCAAGTATAAAGGGTTAGCTAACATATCCGAGGTCGTATTAATTGATCTATTAGTAAAAGAGGGCGACACCATACCAACTATTGTAGAGAGTACTCAACGCAAAGGATATATATTATTTACGGCTAATGATATAAAAGATATGTACGAAGTTGCAGATAAAATATGTGACAATATAACGTTTGTTTATCAGGATTTGTCAGAATGGAAACCTTCTTTTAAAAAAATATTTAAAGAAACCATTTCAGAAAACCAGGCGTGGGAACGAGAGGACAGGGGAAGCGGATGGCAGGCGTATGGTTCTATATAAGTTGAACTAATGTTTTTTCACAAGTCTGATGCAAAGTCGATCTTCGCAAATGTCCATCACGATTGTGTTCGCCATTAACGGTTGCATGCTGTTAGCGGTTACCCTTATACTGAAAATACCAAAATTGTCGATGCTCTCAAGCAATGTAATAGTCAAGGGAAATTCCTCGATCTAAAGGAGGCGAAACGATGGCTGTACACCACTTTCAACCCAAACATTACCATAACACCATAGGGGCGCACGAGCCCGTACTCAAAATTGCCGACGGCGATTCCGTCGTGACCTCCACAGTAGACGCCAGAGGCTGGGACTACCGAGGGGAAAGCGTGGCCGGGCGCGGCAATCCGATGACGGGACCATTCTATGTGGAAGGGGCGCAGCCCGGCGATACGCTTGCCGTACGGCTTGAGTCGATGGTGCCGAGCCGGGATTGGGGCTGGACGTTCAACGTGCTGGCGCCGAACGTTGTCGATCCATTAGCTGTCGCAGCTTTGCCGCCACTCGACATTGTGCGTTGGTCTGTGGACGCTGAGCAAGCTTTGGTTGTTTTGGAAAAGCCGACGTCCGGTTTGGCCGGATTGAAGCTGGAAGCGCGTCCGTTTCTGGGCTGCTTTGGCGTTGCTCCTCCAAAAGATCAGGCGATTTCAACGGCAACGAGCGGGGAATACGGCGGGAATATGGATTATAAAGGCCTTGTAGCCGGTGTTACCGTCTATTTTCCGGTTTTTGCGGAGGGGGCGCTCTTCCATCTTGGGGACGGGCATGCCGTTCAAGGCTGCGGGGAAATTGTAGGCACCGGTGTGGAAATATCGCTCGACGTCCGTTTCACTGTTCAGGTATTGAAGGGGAAAACGATCGGTTGGCCGCGAGGCGAATCGGACACGCACTGGTTTTGCATCGGCAACGCCAGGCCGCTTGATCAAGCGCTGCAGCATGCAACGACGGAAATGCTGGCTATGCTGACGAAAGACTACGGCCTGACTGCCTCGGAAGCAAGCCTGCTCCTGGGCCAGGCTGTGGAATACGAGGTGGCCAATGTGTTCAACCCCGCCTACAGCGTCGTTTGTAAAGTTCCAAAAGCCGTGCTGTCCATGCTATAAAAGAACTGTTTATCTGACAAAATGGCGATCGCTCTACGGTATAGAACCGGGAGCGATCGCCATTTTGCTCTGGTATAGCCAGGCAATTATATCGATTCTCGTATCGAACATGGGCGCTGATATGATTGAAGACTTCAGTATCATGCAGCCGTCGCTTTGACGCTCGTTCGATTGTATATCGGCTGGAAATGGTTGAGCGCAGGTAGGGGCAAGCTGACAGGCGCAAATCCGTTTGATGCGAGCGGCTTTTTAAAAGGAGCGGTTGCCAAACCCATATTGGAGACAGGATCGAATCATCCGCTTTATCCGGGATAGGTGGAGTTCCGGAACCATTTTGCTTTGCCGAATGCCAAGTTGTTTAGCACGTTAGTCATGTATGGCGAGTTTATGGTAGGACTGGGCCTGCGAGGAAGCGAGGGCGGTTATTAGTGAGAAGCTACAGTGGTACATAAGAGAAATTACAGAAGAGTTGCAGCAGCATCACAGCAATTAAATGCATCCGACAAGTTTTTTTTTGAAAGTCGACTTATTTTGTACAGGATAATGCCGCTTTTCTGCCAGATAATCCAAAGATCATACATTAATGGGAAAATATTGTATGATTGGTATTGTTCAGACATTCTGAACTAACTTATTTCAAGGAGGGTTTGGTATGAAAAAAGCGGTTGTTGCAGTTGCGGTTTTGGCAATGGTGGTTTCAGCAACCCCAGCATTTGCTGCGGATGCAACAGGTACTAATGTGAAGAACACATCTCAACAAGAACTCGCAGGGAGGCATTCTTACAGTTTAGACTCCCGTGAAACGTGGGTGTCTCCCACTGTTAGTACACCAAGAGGTTATTCCAGAATAAACCTGGATATCGATCAATACAGCAAAAAGTTCACTGATTTCTATTATAGAGTCTATGAAGTAGTTGATGGAAAAACGACAAGGTTGGATGATTTCCACGTTACCGGGGACTCTGGCACTTCTGATTACTGGAAGGCCAAGGCTGGAGCAGAATATTATATTAAAGTTACTAACTACAGCAGAGAAAGTTTTGATGAATCATCCCCGGGTATATCTGGAACTGGAAGTGTTAATATTTATTTTACCAAATAATTCGCAGGAATAGGAGATTTGTTGGAATTTAAGAAAGGACAAAAATAGTCCCGGCCAGTAATCAGACTGGTCAGGGACTTTTTGCGTTTTTCAACTTTAATTCCAAAGTATCGCTTTCCACAAGTTGCCCACAAAAATGATGTCAAACTATAGTCAAACTTCTCATGCATTGTTCACTCTAAGAGCCTGAGAACCGGCTAAATTACTGGATTTTGTACCAAGTTGTCCATCTCCGTTACATTTTGTTTACAACTCGGAGAAGTTTTCGTTACATCCTCCATTTATAACTAAGCATAGGCATGGACAATAACAAAGGAGTGAGAGACCAGATGAAAAAAACAGGAGTCATACTGCTCAGCTTCACCTTAATCGCGATGTTGGCCGCTTGCAGCAGCGGTGCCGTTAAGCAAGGTAACAAGGGAGGCAGCTCTGCAAATCAGACGAAGACCGGACAGCAGGACGGTTCATCGACGGAGGGCAAGACATCGACCGAGAGCAAGACGCTGTCGGAGGATAAAACCTCCACCGCCGATAAAACGGCCGTCGGAGATAAAGGGACGAACGATGAGAAATCGCCAGCAGGAGGCACGGCAGCTACTGGCGCATCGCCCGGAGGTGGAGCGTCGTCTGGGGTTGTAGCGTCTTCGGATGCAAAAGCGCCGACGGAAAGCAAAGGAACGGCGGAGAGCAGGGCTTCCGCAGACAGCAAGTCTTCTCCGAGAGCAGCGGAGTCACAAGGTACTGCGGTTTCTCCGGGAGCGGCGCCGTCATCAGACAGAAACGCGGCGTCGGAACGCAAGCCATCGTCCGAATCCGGGCCGGTGAGGGGGAGCAAAGCTCCGGCGGAAGCGACGCCATCCGGAACAGATAAGTTGCCGGCAGGTTCCGCGCCTGCGACGTCGTCGTAAACAGGGGAATCTTGAACGAATAAAGGGCATGGACGCGGGGGCGCCGTTGGCTTTCCCGCGTTTGGCATGGAGGCAAGCATGAAATTACCCGCATTCTCCAAGAAAGACACGGTACTGGCTATGCTGTTCCTTGCGCCGAGCGTGGGCGGGTTTGCGCTTTTTTATGCGATCCCGTTTGCGATGGGGCTTGTTTATTCCTTTATGGACGGCACGATGGACGGAAATTTCGCGGGCCTCGCCAATTATCGGGAGCTGCTGGCCAGCGGTTCGTTTCGGAAGGCCGCGTGGAACACCGCTCTCTTTACATCCGTCAGCGTACCGTTGATGGTCGCTATTTCTTTAGGGCTGGCGCTGCTTTTGAACGAAAATGTGTTTTTTCGCCAATGGCTGCGAACCGCCTATATTTTACCGCTTGTCGTGCCGGTCGCCTCGATTGTGTTGATTTGGCAAATTGGTTTCGACTGGAACGGCGCGGTCAACGGGTGGCTGCACCGCTTCGGGATTCAGCGGATCGACTGGATGAAATCGGAATGGGCCATCGTCGTCATCACGGCGATTTATATATGGAAGAACATCGGGTACAACATGATTTTGTTTTTGGCGGGGGTTCAAGCGATTCCTGAGAGCTATTACGAAATTGCCCGTCTCGAAGGGGCGGGGCCGTTCACGAAGCTGCGGATTACCCTTGTCTATTTAATACCGACGATGTTTTTCGTCGTCCTGATGTCGATTATGAATTCGTTCAAAGTGTTCAGGGAATCGTACTTGTTGGCCGGAGGCTATCCGCACGACAGTATTTATATGCTTCAGCATTACATGAACAATATGTTTCTTTCGCTCGATATTCAGAAGCTGACGGCCGCCGCAAGCCTCATGGTCGGCTGCATTATGATCATCGCGCTTGGGTTGTTCAGGATGGAACGCGGTTTACGGAGGTTTATGGAATGAGGTTGGGGGAGAAGAAAGCGGCGTTGCTGCAAAAATGGCTGATGACTTTCGTGCTGCTCGTCTTTGCTCTGGTTATGCTGTTCCCGATCGGGATCACCTTTACGAATTCGCTCATGACGGAGCGCGAGATCGGCATAAACTACGATCTGCTCGGAAAGATGCTGAGCGCAGATTCTGGGAGACAACACGAATTTGTCAATTTAAAGCTCATCCCCGACTGGATATCGCTAGAGCAATTTGACAAAGTGCTGATCCAGTCTCCGAAGTTTTTGTTCCTGTTCTGGAACTCCGTGCTCATGGTCGTGCCGATCGTATTCGGACAAACGGCCGTGGCCGCCTTGGCGGCCTATGCTTTCGCCATGCTTCGGTTTCCCGGCAGGGACTCGTTGTTTCTTATTTATATTATGGCGATGCTGATGCCGTTTCAGGTGACGCTGGTACCTAACTATATTATGGCCGATAAGCTCGGCATCTTGAACAACGTCGCCGCCATTATTTTGCCGGGCGTGTTCGCGACCTACGGCGTATTTCTGCTGCGGCAGTTCATGCTGCACATTCCCGCTCCGCTGCTCGAAGCGGCCCGGCTGGACGGGGCGGGAGCCGGAACGATTTTCCTTACGATCGTTCTGCCGTTGGTGAAGCCGGGATTGGCGGCG
The DNA here is from genome assembly GCF_000722545.1 of Paenibacillus tyrphae. Lineage (GTDB taxonomy): Bacteria > Bacillota > Bacilli > Paenibacillales > NBRC-103111 > Paenibacillus_G > Paenibacillus_G tyrfis. Next base: position 55,493 of record NZ_JNVM01000008.1, on the reverse strand, counting down.
CTGACGGTCTTGCTGTTCGTAGATTACTGGAATATGGTCGAGCAGCCGCTTATTTTTTTGGAGGACCCGCTCTGGCATCCGCTATCCGTTTATTTGGCAAGCATTCAGGAGGGAGCGCGGGGCGTAGGCTTTGCCGCTTCTTTGCTCTACATGAGCCCGGTTGTTCTGCTGTTTTTGTATGCGGAGTCTTATTTTATCAGAGGAATCCAGTCGTCCGGCATTAAAGGATAGGAGAGATGCATACGGTGGAGCCGCAAGGGATGGAGCTGGCGGAGGCTCGGAAAAAACGAAAAATGGTGGTGGTGTCGGGGGCATTCTTCGCTCTGCTGCTCGTACTCACGTTATTTAGCAATACTCTGCAGGCAATTACGCTGCCCAAGGTACGGACGGAAACGCCGGTTAAGGGAAAGCTGGTTCATAGCATCGAAGCGAACGGTATGCTTAAGCCGGTGGAGGAAGTTGAACTAAAGAACGAGACCGGCTGGAAGGTGAAGGCCATTCATGTGAAAGCGGGGGATGCCGTCGTCAAGGACCAACTGCTGATTACGTATGACAGCAAACCGGCGGATCGGCAAATTGCGGATGAGCAAACCGCCTTGAAGCAGCAAAAGCTGCAGCTGGAAGGGTTGTTCGAGAGCTTCGTCGAAGCGAACCGGACCGGGGATTCCACGGCGATTAACAAGGCCAAGCGGGATATTGAATCGAGGCAGCTCGACATCGATGTCCGCGAACGCAAGATTCAAGCACTGCAAGAAGACTTGGCAGGCCAGCGTCAGATTGTGGCTCCGTTTGACGGAATCGTTACGAGCGTCCGCGCGACCGAAGGGCTTCCTTCCCTGCCGGGACAGCCGGTGATCCGCGTGTCCAACGCGAGCCTGGGTTACGGAATGTCCGTGCCGGTGGCGGCCGACCTCGCATCGCTTCTGTCCGTCGGGGAAAAGATCGAGGTGGAGGTGAAAGACCAGACGGTCCAAGTGATGGAAGGCCGGATCGACGAAATCGTCGATACACAAATGGAACTGGCAGGCGGCTTGGGGGAGAAGCAGGACGCCCCTCCGGTATCGAAAACGGTACGTATTACCGTTCTGGGCGAAGGCTTGAAAGGCGGGGAGCGGGCGGCCGTCCGGCTGCAAAAATCGGTGTCGGCGGACGAGCAGCTTTTGATTTCGAATGAGGCCGTCCACAAGGATCAAGAAGGGAAATTCGTTTATGTGATCGAAGAGCGAAAAGGCCCGCTAGGCAACGGCTTTTATGTGCGCAAGAGCTATATTCGGGCCGCCGATGCGAACGCAAACCAGACCGCCGTCCGGGAAGGCATTTTCCCAATCGATCAAATCATTGTCGAAAGCGGCGAGCCTTTGCAGGCGGGGAACCGGGTACGGCTGTAATAACCATTGGAAACAAGCACTGCGGTAGTTGCTGCCGGGTGCTTGTTTTTTTGTGATGAAACTTACATTCCGTTCCTAAAACTAACATTTTACTGGGGAGCGGCCGATAAAAGGTAGAGTTCGTTTTTTGGGGCAGCTTATCGATAACGCCGTATAGAGGAGGAGAGGGCATGGAAACTTCCGAGCGCTTCAAATTCAACAGCAGGCTGCCGTTCGATCCCGGACTTTTGAAGCAAGAGTATTTCATCGATATCGACGACCAGACGCTCTTATGCTTAAGTCAATATCAGGAATGCTGGAATACGGGCGAGTACGTATATCGTATTCTGACTACCGAAGAAATTCGGGAAATGCTGGACTTTTTACAGGACTTGGCGTGCCATCGGAGCATCTGTCCGCTGCTTACGGACGATCAGTCCAATTACATCGGCTTGTATACCGACGGCCCGCTGCGGGATAAAGTATGCTACTTGGATCACGAGGAGACCGATTTGTCGCCGGGATTCCGCCATATGGAACGGTTCGTCGCGAAAAGCTTGCAAACTCCCGGAGCGGAGTGGGATCGGCTTGAGCGGGATTACCCTGTCGTATCCGACCGGGACGAGCAGCATGAGCACAGCGTGCTTGATCTAAAGGTCGTTCAAGAGATCGATCAACTCCTCTTGCAAGAAGAGCTTGACGAGGATGACATGCAGCAGCTTATTTTTTCCAAATTGACGATCATGCCTTATGCGGAATCGGAACAGATTTGCCGCTATCTGACTTCGGATGACATGTTTATCCAGGAAAAAGCCGTTATCCTGCTAAGAAAAAGAAACTACACGGCGGCGGCCCGTTCTTTGTTCGAGGTTGCCAAAAACGGGATGCATAACGGAAGGATGGCAGCGATCTTCGCATTGAAGCAATTCCGTACGGAGGAAAGCAAACGGCTGCTGAAAGAATTGGAAGCGCTGCTGCCGAAACCTTATTTTACATAGGAGTGAGAGAAGTGGAACACGCGCATACCGAAGGAGAACACCGTTTTCCTTCGCCTGAGCAGGATTTTGAAATTTATAAAACGGCCCGAAGCGACGGGGATTTCCAGCATGCTTTATACCATCTGGCCTGTGCCTTGTCGACCAATCCGGCTAACGCCGAATGGCTCGATTCCCTTAATGAGTGGATTGATGCGGGAGAGGACCTGCTGCCTTTTGTACCGGTAGAGGAAAACAATTATTTCGCCGTCATGGCGGTAAGGGCTTACATTTACGCCAGAATGAACAAGTTTAACGAAGCTTTCGGCCTCTTGGGGCAGGTGATCAGTGTAAAGCCCGAGGTCCCTTATCTGGTGTGGGTAAGCGAATGGGAATCGCGAATCGCCGTTGTTGATCATATCGAAGCAGATACGATCATTGGTTTCGCCAGCGTAGTGATGAGATCTCTTGATCTGCTGGAAGGAAACGCACGGCACAAGGCGCTTGCCGCTTTAGTGTCCGTGCTCCGAAAGATGTGCGAGGCGCATCCTAAAGCTTATATGTTGTTCTGGCTGCTGTCCTCGATGTACCGGAGACAGGAGGATGTACTGGCCGCATTTGCAGCAGCCAAAACGGCCTACAAGCTGAATAAATGCTGGAATACGGCTATTGGGATGGCGCTTTGCTTCAAAGCCCAGGGCAACATCCGCAAAGCGGCCGGCTTTTACAAGAAAGCAGGCAGGCTCGACCCCGGGAAAGAGGCGGGCTATCTGGATCTGGGCGATCTGTATCTGGAAAACGGCTTATACAAAAAAGCTCTGAAAGCTTACAACAAGGCCGCGGATATCCGGCCCGATCACGAATGGGCGATCCCGTCCATCCTTTATTGCGAATATATGATTAAAAAAGACCCTGAGCGTTTGGGGAAAATCGAAGCTTACTATAAAACAAACGCTTCGAACGGCAGAGCGAGAGAGCTGTTTAAACCGTTATTGCCGGGCTCCGAGCTTCCTTTTGTCGATTACATCCCGGAGCCGCAGGAAGCCTCCATCAACGTGCTGCGTCAAGTGGCGGAACAAAACCCGGATCTGGAAAGCGGCGGGACGATCAGCCTGACGATTAACCATCTGGAGGCGCCGAGCGCGATCCGTGCGATGGAGCTCTACTTGAACAAATTCGGCAAAAGCGCTAATCCCCCCAAGCTGAATTTGACCATCGACAACGTTCCGAAGCCGGACCCAAGGCAGCCGATTGCCGAGAATGGCGCCATGCTATGGAGTTATGAAGGGCCCATCGCACAGCCGGCTATGCCCAAACCGTCGGGCCAAGCGGTCGATGCCGTACGCCGATTGGCGATGACTTCGTACCAAATTGAGGATTGGTACCGTATCGCCGGCGAAATGGCGCAAAGTCTCACCCCTGCGCACCTGCCGGACTTATTCGCCGTTCTGACTCATCCGCCGGAGCCGCCCGAATTGGTATCAAGCTGGCGCTGGCTTCAGCGTATTCAATACGCGGCGGTATTCCTTATGGCACGCCTTAGTCCGTCCAAGCCTTCCGAACCCTTGCTGTCTCTATGCTACGGTCAGTCGGACTGGCCGGTCAATGCGGCGGTGGCTGTATTGGCTTATGAAGCGCAAGGCGATCCCGAGCTGGAAAAAGCGGTATCCGAACTGTTTCTCCAGCTTATGGAGCGGATTCCGAAAGAAGGGTACTGCTTCTTTACTTATGCGCTGATTTGCAGCTGGCTGCGGCTTTCGTCCATTGATGTTAATCTTAGGGAACAGCTGGAGCAATGGAAGAACGATCTGGAACAGCGGGAATAGGCTGATTGCCCATGCACGACCGATTCGGGAGGATCGGTCTTTTTTTCATCCGGAAAAACGAACCGAAATCCTCGGTTATTTGTCTTATTGGCGGTAACGACGCGATAGGGGGTGAGCAAGAGTTGACCGACCGGGAATTATTCGATACGTACCGCAGGGACGTGTACTATTTGTGCCACTATATGCTGCACAACGCCGCCGATGCGGAGGACATCTGCCAGGAGGTATTCCTGAAGGCGTTCCAGACGGATCGGCAAGGTGTCGAACGGATCAAGCCATGGCTGCTGCGGATCGCCGTGAATATGTGCAAAAGCCATCTGGACCGCAGAAAGCGGGGCGTGCTGAAGGAGCTGAAGCATTTTCTGCTTGAGCGCAGACGCGATACGGAAGCGGCGGACGAAGCGCTGGAACGGAAGGAAAACGAGCTGGAGACGGAGCGGTGGCTCCGGGCATTGCCGGTTAAGAATCGGACGGTAATGACATTGCGGTATATTCACGAGCTAAGCTTGCAGGAAATTGCAGAGACGCTGGATATCCCGCCGGGCACGGTAAAATCTAGATTGAACCGAGGGCTGCGGCAGATGAGAAGAGATCTGGGAAAGAGCAATCCAAATTTGAAAGGAGCGGAATGTCTTGAATAAGCTGACGGAAGAGCAATTGCTGGAGCTGGCGCGCAAGGAACGTCCCAAGCTTCCGGATTTTGAAGCGATGTGGGAAAAAATTCAAACGAATACGAATCTGCAAAATGCTTCCGCAGCGCCGAGAAGCAGAAGCTTGGCCCGCAGCCGAAAACGTCTCATTCCGTTAGCCATTGCGGTATCCTCGGTCATCGTGGCCGCACCGGTCGTTGCGGGCGTATCGATGGGTTGGCCCGTGTTGTTTGACCGGCTGGGCTTTACGACGGCAATGGAATCCGGCTTGGGCAATCCGCTGGACATCACGGTAACGTCGGCAGGTGCGTCTTTGGCTCTCCATGGCGTTGTTACGGACGACCAGCGGCTGGATGTTATGTTTACTTTCGACGTTCCGTCATTACCGGACTATGACGCCGTCGAGTTCGAGCACCAGAAGTTAACGAATCCCCAAGGCGAAGCTATGCCTTTGAATGCCTTGATCCGCAAGGATACCTTGCCGAACCGAATGATCGGGCTGCTGGAAACGGACAATGGACTGGGAAATAAGCGGGAACAGCTCAAGCTGTCGCTGAAAAATCTTGTTTTTTATAAATACAAAGATACGGAGCTTGAGGCAAGTCCGATGTCGTTAAAGGATGGCGAGCATGTGGACAGCCGCACCCGTTTCGGAACGCTGCAGATCGTTTCGGCTGCAAAGGAAAACGACGTACTGACGCTGCGTTATGAAATTCCGATTAACGGACCGGAGGATGGAAAGCTGAATCCGAGGCTGTTCCTTAAAGTGGGGGAGAAACGGGTAGATTCGAGTTATTCCGCTATATTGCCGACGGAGAAATCGGGGATTCAACTCCGGCAGGATATCTTCCGTTTGTCGGATTCCGAGCTGAAGAGCGCCAAACTGTATTTCACCTACTTGGACACGATACAAACGATCGCGGGGACGTGGGATACGTCGTTTGAAGCAGATGGCAGGAAGGCGAGCCAGGTGATGTTCCGCAAGCCGCTTGATCCGGCGGCGGTTGCTAACGATTCGATTATGGATTTGAAGGAGCTTGTCGTGACGCCGTTGGAAGTCCGTCTGATGTACGACGATAAGCTGAAAACCAAATCCCCTGATCTGGAATCGGTATTTTACGATACCAATCAGCTCGTGCTAAATGGTAAAACAATTGACGGCGGGAGCTTGTCCACGGAAAAAAGCGGCTGGTATCTCCGCTTCCAGCTGCCGGAATGGTCCAAGGATTGGTCCCAGGCGACGATGAAGCTGCTGCTGTCCGATGCCCGTATCACGAGACGTTCTAAGGCGTGGCATCCGCTGGAGACTCCGTCCGACACGAAGCGGACGATCGACACGAAGCTGGACCAGTTTCCGGTCACGTTTACGTATTACAAGGAGGGCGAGGATCTGGTCGTCGAATCGTATTCGACCGATCCGGACTTTATGGACGTTTCGCAAACGTCCGTGAAGCGGGATGGAGACATCGTTTATCCTAAGATGAATCCTACACCCCCCGGCGGTAACGGAACGAGCAAGAAAGTGGACCGGTACCCCGGACTGCTGTCCAAACCCGGTAAACTGGAGCTGAATCCGGGCTTCTATGTGTTCAAGGACGGCAGCCGCAAGGTGGAATTGACGATTAATTAAAATGAAATGCGGGGAATTGTCCCGCCAGATCAGGCTTTTGTAACGGCTGCTTCGAAATCATCGGGGCAGCCATTGCCGTACTCATGCTGAAGCAGACCCATATGAATAATGTCGTGCCATGCGCCTTCTCTGAACAAGCTTTGCCGGGAGATTCCTTCCCTTCGGAAGCCTAGTTTTTCATAAAGCTTGATCGCTCTCTCGTTGAAGGAAAATACTCTTAACGAGACCCGGTATAGGTTCAGCTCCAGGAATGCATAGTCAAGCAGCAGCTTCAAGGCCTCGGTTCCGTAGCCTTTCCCCCAGTAAGCTTTGTTGCCGATATCGATGATGCATTCGGCATTCCGGTTTTTGGTATCGAGCTGGATTAATGATGTAATCCCGAACGGTGTTTCCGAAGTTTTGTCGACCAGAATGTAGCTTTTGGAGGAGGGGGAGCCCAAGATGACTTGATGCACGAACTGCCGCGTCTCTTCGAGATCGTAAATATCGAGCCAAGGACTGGTGGAACGCATAACCTCCAGATCGTTTCTCCACGCATGATACAGCTCCGCATCGTTCGCCGTAGCTTTTCTAAAGACAATTCTGTCGGATTCGAACAACATGGCAAGCACTCCTTTAGGGCAGGATGGATAGTAAAATCTAAATCCGGTCAATCGGGCAGAGCATTTCTTTCAACGAGAAGAGGAAGACGGTCAATTGATCCTCGACAAGGGTTGTTTCCGCTCCAAGTTGGAACGTATCCAGCATCAAGCCGTCCATAAACGAAACAAAATATAAGGCGACCGCTTCCGGAGATAGTCGTGGCCGGAATTCTCCCCGCTCCGTCCCTTTGATGACGACCGACTCGATAGCCTCCTTAATTCGCAAGTAACGCTGCGCGATGTACGGGAAGCTTTCTTTATTCCGTCTGTATCCGGAGGACAGAAAAAACTCCGCCTTGGCCAGCAGCAGCGTTTGCCCGACTGTCTTCAGGCTGTGCGGTTGACGGTTGACCCAGTCGGTTAGCTGAGGCCAGAGCGGTGAGGAATCGGCCATTTCGAAGAAGAGGATATCCTGCCGATCGTCAAACTGCAGCACTTCGATAAACGCATGCTCGATATTGTCGAAGTAGGAATACAGCGCGCCTCTGGATATTCCGGCTTCGTTCATAATCGATTGCATCGTTGCTTGCGTATAGCCCTCCTGGATAAACACGCGCCTTGCCGCTTGCAGCAGCTCATGCTTTTTGTCCTTCTTGTATTGTTCGCTTACTTTGGGAGACAACAGGATCAGCTCCTCCTGATAATAAAAAAGACATCAGTGTCGTTTTTGTCCGCAAGGCTATTATAAACGACACGCCTGTCGTTTTTCAAGTTGTTAGTGGGCAAAAGTGGAAGTTTTTTATTTACATACATACAGTATGTATGTTAAGATGTGGGTATCTTAACTATCTTAATCCCAAAGGAGATCGATCACGATGAAAACAAACAGCTTCTACCCGGTTATTTTGACGGAGCAGGTTGCGGTGAGCGCGGCTTTTTACAAAACTCATTTCGGCTTTGAAGCGGTATACGAAGCCGACTGGTACGTGAGCTTGAAAATGTCCCAGGGCAGCGTTTCCTACGAATTGGCGATTTTGGACGCTTCGCATCATACGATACCAGTAGCCTACCGCAGACCGGTGCAGGGCTTAATTCTTAATTTTGAAGTGGACGATGTCGATGCGGAATACCGGAAGCTCATTATCGAGGAGAAGCTGCCCTTGGAGCTTGAGCTTCGGGACGAAGAGTTCGGACAGCGGCATTTCATAACGTGCGATCCTAACGGCGTCTTAATTGACGTGATCAAAATAATCCCTCCTTCGGAAGCGGAAAGCGCGCAATATGCCGAGAACGTGTGGGCGGATGGCGAAGAAGGCGGGAAAGCATGAGAATTAAGGGTGTTGGCGAACCGGGGGGCAGCCGGACAGAAAGGGAGTATATTATCTTGTGAAAAAAAATAAAGAAGAAACCGATGAAACGATTCGCAAGCTGATCGCAATTGCCAGAAGGTATTTTACGGAAAAAGGGTACGCGGACTCGGCCTTGGAAGAGATCGTAAGCGAGGCCAAGCTGACGCGGGGGGCGCTTTATCACCATTTTGGAAATAAAAAGGGACTGTTTCATGTCGTGCTGGAATCCGTGCAGAAGGAAGTTGCGGAGCAGGTCGAAGCGGAGGCGTCCCAAAGCGACGATGTGTGGGAGCAGCTGCTGTTCGGGTGCCGCGCCTTCGTTAAGGCTGCGGTTGAACCCCGAAGCCGGCGGATTCTGCTGATCGATGGCCCTGCCGTGTTAGGCTGGGACGTCTGGCGCAAAATGGATCAGCAGCATTCGATGCGGCTGCTAAGCGAGCAGCTTCAAATCATGAAGCGGCAGGGGTGCTTCCGGCCCGCATCGATCGAAGCTATGACGCATTTTTTGTCTGGCGCACTGAACGAATCGGCGCTGTGGATTGCACAGATGCCGGATCAGCGGCAAGCGCTGGAGGAGTCAATGACGGTCATTGCCTTATTGGTGGAAGGGCTCAAAAAATAAGCAAATAGACCGTTCCGGCAAAGGAAACGGTCTATTTTTTGTGACGAACAGGCTGTCTCAGTTCTTTTTCGCTTTGTTCTCTGCGGTTCTTGTAAGCAGCATGTCCACAAAGAGGTCGATCTGTTCCGTGATGGCAATCGGATCGTACCGGTAAAACGTATCATAGTCATTCATGAACAACGTATTGTTCTTAACCGCATTCAGACCTTGCCACACCGACGAAGCCTGCAGCTGCTTCAAAGCTTCGCCTTTTTTCTCCGGGTCGTAGGTCGTCAGAAACATGTAGTCGGCCGCATATTTAGGCAGCACCTCCATCGACAGCTGCACGGAGCCGATATTGCCTTTAATTTCCGAACGGGCCAAGTCCGGCATCTTCAGCCCCAGTGCGTTATATACCGTTTGGCCGCCCCGTCCGGCATTGTCCCCAAATATCCATAGGGTGCCTTTATCGGTCAACTCGTAAAGCCCGACGATGGCGTTTGGATCGATGACCCCTTTCAATTTCTCGCGGCCTTGCGCCGCCTTTTGATCGAATGCCTTGATAAATTGCTCTGCTTTTTGCGGTTCGCCGACAATATCGCCGAACAGTTTCACCGTTTCGTAAATGTTGGATGTCGTGCCGTAAGGGATATGTAGGGTAGGAGCGATTTTGGACAACTCTTCATAGTTTTTGTCATACATAACGACGATCAGGTCAGGAGCAAGCTCCAGCGTTTTCTCCACATTCACCGGTGTGCCTACGTCGACGGCTCCTGTGAGAAGCTTCTTCAGAAACGGATTGTCGAAGGTGGTAGGTTCGACGCCGACCACATTGGCGCCTACGGATAGCAACTCGCCGCCGTAAAAATCCGTGATGATCCGTTTAGGTTTTGCCGGGATGTTGATATTGCCTTTGACCGTGGAAAAGCTGCGGGTTGCGGCAGCGGGAGCTTCCTTGGACGGCTCCTTGGCAGCCTGCTTGGCCGGGGCGGGATCGCCGGCGGTCGTTGCCGTACCGCTGCAAGCGGAGAGCAGCGTAACGAGAAACAAATAAATGAGGCCTGCGGCCCAAAGCGGTTTGTTCTTAAACATTATTTCCCTCCGTAGATTCTATAAAGTGAAAATGAGAATCATTATCGGTAAAGATCATATCAAAAATGATTCTCAATCGTCAATAGAAATCGGAGAGTCTGTCTGTCTCGTTGAACGGACCGACGTCCTGTAGAATGGCAGTAAAAAGGCAGCCCGCTTCCCCGGGGAGACGGACTGCAATAAGGTACCGGCCTTCAATTTCAATTCATCGTCATGCCGCCCGTGACATTAAGCGCGGAACGGATCGTCGCTGATGCCGGCCTGAAGAACGATTTTGGCATATTCCTGCGCACTGAACAACGAATGATCCTTATAATTGCCGCATTCCAAGGCTGAGACGGCAGGCACCGTTTCCGTTGCGACGACCTTCTTCAGCACGTTCGTCAAAGCGGCGGCAATGTCCGCCGGCTTATGCTCATCCCAGATGATCATATAAAATCCGGTTCGGCAGCCCATCGGAGAGATGTCGATGACGCCTGTCAATTCGTCGCGCAAATAGGTGGCAAGCAAATACTCCAGCGTATGTACGGCGGCCGTAGGCAGAGCTTCTTGATTCGGCTGCAGGAAGCGCAGGTCATATTTCTGAATGGTGCTTCCTTTTCCGTTCTTATCCGTGCCGGCCAGACGGACGTACGGCGCTTTGACGAGCGTATGATCCAATTCGAAGCTTTCGACTTTAGCCATGGGTATTCTTCCTTTCGCTGCATTTGTTATTCAAAGTATCACAATCGGAATTATAAGTAAATAGGCCGGCTACAAAATTAAATACGGTGTCAGCCCAAGCGAGCCTGCGATCCGTTTCTTCGATGTGGTATGAAATAACCGCCAAATGGTAATATAAAACGGGGAAAGCAGTCATTGCGGTCTGACAAGCTTTGACTGTTGTGAGCGATATTATACGTACGGAGGGGATAGAACATGTTAGCTTCCATTCAACAAGCGGACGGCGGGTATACGGCCCGTTTCGAGCGTCATCTGAAGCATTCCGTCGATCAAGTATGGTCGGTTCTTACTGAGAACGATCGGCTTGCCGAGTGGTTTCCCCAGCTTCGGATCGATGAGCTGTGCGAAGGCGGGTTGATCAAGTTCGACATGCAGGACGGAACCTTCAAAGAGCTTACGATTACCGATCTTGCCATGCATTCGATACTCGGCTACACCTGGGGCGAGGACCGCGTTCGCTTTGAGCTGTACCCGGAGCCGGAAGGCTGCCTGCTGGTTCTCGTCGAGCAGCTTCATAAGATCACCGGCCATACCTCCAAGGATCTGGCCGGCTGGCACGTATGTCTGGATGTTATCGACGCGCTTTTGTCAGGCCGGGCAACCGGGTTCCGGAAAGAGGAGTGGAAAACATGGCACGAGCAGTACGTCCGGATCTTGACGCCACTAGGAAGTGCCGACGAATAGAGAGAGAGGATTTCATGCGTTATACGTTTAAACGGCTGCTCACAGGGGAGCCTTAATCCAGCTCCTCATCCATCGACGTGGTTCCCCTGCATAGCTCCGGGAACGAACGGGCGACTTGCTTGCAATCCTCATAGCCCAGATTGCCGGAATGCGCCGCCAAGATCGGATACTCGTCCTCGTTCATGTCTTCTCTCATATCCAAAATATAATGATTCCCGCAGCCGTCCATCCCGATAGAGACGGAGCCGGCCATGTATTCGGGAAATTCGTACGCTAAGTTGTATTCTCTCAATTCCTTCGTGCCGAAAAATTGAAAATAGCGCTCTCCGGTTTGAAATTCCCCGCCGTTCGAATAGCGCAAAAAGTCCAGATAGCTGTCCGGCAGCTTCTTCTGCGGCAGGTCCCACAATGACGGATCAAAAGGCTTGTATTGCGCATGAAGCGGATGATTCGCAGGAAAAGGATTCGTCTGCCGCTCCGCAATCTCAGCGATTTCTTGCGGCGACAGCTTCTCGTTCCACGTCTTGACTAAGCGATCAAGCTCCTCTTCAGTCGCTCCCTCCCGCATAAGATATGGCATATCAAAAACGCTGCTCCACATAGACAATTTCCCCCAATAGTACGCTGCTCCCGATTATGTCAGCCTATTATATAGTACAACGAAGCCGGGCATCAACTCGTTGAACGCTAATGGGGGATCAAAGGCATACACCGGCACTGGGACATTATTTTGCCGCCGCCCCAGGAGTCGTCAGCAGCTTGCCGATTTGCTGCGAAAAGCCGTCGTACATCGCGACTTCCGTATTGTTGAGGAACAGCAGCTCGCGGATTTGGCGCTTTTTCAAAAAAGGAACGAGCGGCTGTTCGAACTGACGCGGATCGATGACGTAAATTTCCTTATAGTGCGGCAGCAAAAAAGGAATCAGCGCGTTGCCGTACGAATCTTTGACGACGGCGACCCGGCGGCCGCTCTCGGCTTCGGTCTTAATGAGGCCCCAAGGCCGGTCGCCGCTCAGAAAGATCCGGTATTTGTTCTTTTTGGCCGCATGGCTCTTGTCCAGCAGCTCCATCCGCAGCGGAGCGGCGTAATGCACCGCATATTCGTGCTTGACGAACGGCTTGTACAGCACAAGGGTATCTGGAACCTTCTGAAGCTGGGTGCTCAGGGTCGCGGAATATAAGGAGCCCAGAAAGCCCGTTACGTTCTCCGTTTCATAGCGGGCCAGCGGCACGGGCGGGACGCCTTGCGCATTCATGAAAGCCTCGTAAGCGTAGTAGGCGCCGGTCGCGGTCCAGTGATGATCCGTACGGAAATACAGAGGCTCCTGCTTATGGGCGTTCAGGGAGGACCATGCGTCAATCGTCTTCACTTGCGGATGAAGCCGCTTGTAGACATCCTCGATCGTTTGGCGCTGGGAGTCCGACAACGATTTCAGCGAAGCTCCGGACACCCATTCCGCTGCGGTTGGCGCGATAAGCACGAAGGTGGCTGCTTCGCCGCCCTGCGCAAGCGAGAATTCGTCGCGGAAACGGTTTACGGTATCGGCATAGGCTTGTCCGGCGGCAGGATCGCAGGTAAACAGATTCACCGCTTTGCTGCCAATGACCAGCACTTTTCCGATGACGCGTCCCTTCTCCTTAGAGGCGGAGGCCTCTTGAGATGCGCCTTCGACGGCACGCGGGGCCTCGGGAACCGTTGTCCGGGGGGCTGCTTCAATCGAAGAAGCGGAGGCGGTCCGCTCCTGGGCAGGGGCAGCGTTCGCCCCGCCGGTATTGTTTGCTTGGGACGCGATCAGGACGGCATGCTCCCCGCCTGACAAGCCGCGCCAAGAGGCAACCTTTTGGCCGGCGCTGACCAGGGAGTCGCGATAAGCGACGTGGTCCGCCCAGTAATTTTCCAGTTGGCGGAAATACGTACCGGACTTCAATTCGCCAAGCGACCAGCGGGGGAGCGAAGCCAAGGCCCGGTTTTCCGTCTCCGAGACGGCATGGCCCAAGCCGAACGCATAGAGCGAGGAAACCGTCCCTGCGCATAAGAAAGCGAGAAATAATCCGATTTGCAGCCAATGTCCGAAACGCATGGCAAGCCTCCGATCAGAACCGAAAGTAGAAGAAGGGGGAATACGTTTTCCCGACCAACAGCAAAGCGGACACTGTCAATATCGCCAAGCAGGCGAGAGGGACCAAGGTATTCGCATACAGACCGCGCGCGAAGCCAGGGCGCATATGTGCCGCAAGCCTCCGGTGAAGGACGGCCGGAAGCGGCGTAGCGGCGATGACGGCGATCGGCAGCAGGAACAAATGATTTTGCAAATGAAAAGCCAATTCCGCGTTCGCCAACGGAGCCGATGCGAATCCGAGCATGACCCGCAAGTAAACCAACCCCCGGCTTATGGACTCGAAGTAAAAAAACACCCACCCGATCAGGACGACAGCCAGAAAATAAATATGGGACGCAAGGTTGGGAAGCAGCGACAGGATGCGGAAAAGAAAGCTTCGCTCCATCGCGATGAAAACGCCGAAATAGACGCCCCACAGCACATAGTTCCAGCTGGCACCGTGCCATAGTCCGGTCAGAAACCACACGGCAAACAGGTTGAACGCCGGATTTCGGCGATTGCCCCCGAGCGGAATGTAGACGTAATCCCGGAAAAAACGGCCGACGGAGATGTTCCAGCGCCTCCAGAACTCGCTTGCGCTGCGGGAGACGTAAGGGTAATTGAAATTTTCCTTGAAATGGAAGCCGAACATCCGGCCGAGGCCGATCGCCATATCCGAATACCCGGAGAAATCGAAATAGATTTGCAGTGCGAACAGAACGATGCCGAACCATGCGCCCAGCAGCGAAAGCTTGCCGAGATCCCCGTCCAGGAACACGGTGGAAATATCGGCAAGCGTATTGGCCAGCACGACTTTTTTGCCCAAGCCGACGACGAAGCGTGCGATTCCGGTGCTGAACCCTTCCAGCGTAATCCGGCGGCGGCTTAGCTGCTCTTGAACGTCTGCGTAACGAATAATCGGACCGGCGACCAGTTGGGGAAACAGTGAAATATACAGCAGGAGCTTCGAATAGGAGCGCAGCGCCGGGGCATCCCCCCGATACACATCGACCAGATAAGAGATGAGGTGAAAGGTGAAGAAGGAGATGCCGATAGGAAGACCGGGATCGCGGAACGGTACGGGAAAAGGCAGGACATGCTGAAGCGTCTGCACAAGAAAACCGGTATATTTGAAATAAACGAGCACGCCGACTTGAAAAACAAGCGCTGCGACCATCGCGGTCTTCGCCATACGGCGGCCGCGGCCCCGTTCGATGAGAAGTCCTCCCATCCAACCGACAGCCACATTCAGCAGCAGAACCCCAATCCAGAGCGGCTCTCCCCAAGCGTAAAACAGCAAAGAAAATGCGAGAAGCACGGCATTTTTGGCCTTGTCCGGGGAGCAGAAATAGAGCAGAAGCACCAGGGGAAGAAAGGCAAAAAGAAAGACGAAGCTGGAAAAGACCACGGCAGGACATCCTCCTCGGATACGGTAACGGTAACAGTCTTTTCCTATATTGCTCCGAAATTCCATTCGTCATGCACTGAAAGAACCGGGTACGCACGGGATAGACGCCCTGACTGCAGACGTTTATTCTTTGTCTACGGGTTGGTATATCTGGTCATCGTACCGGTCGAAATGCAACTGCCCGTTCGTGCTTCTTACGGCATAACAGATGTCTTCGATGGCGAGGCCTCTCGATTGGGCTTGCGAAACAAGCCATTCTTCACTGATATGGTTTTGATGCAGATTGTCGGAAATGATCTGCCCGTCCATAATGAGCTCAACTGGAAACGACTGCTTGTTCATCTGCAGATTCATATCTTTGCGCGTCACGGGAAGGTATTCCGGTTTGCGCAGCACGGTGATCTTCCCGTTCAGCTCGAGCACGGCATATTGGACTTCTTCGATATTAAAAATATTTTTTTCCCTGAGCTCCTGATTTAAGGTGTCCATCGTCATTTTCAGCTTGCGCATATTGCTTTCCAGAATTTTGCCGTCTTCCATTATGACGGTCGGTTGACCGGAGACCCATTTGCGAATCGTCCGGCTCTTCAGCGCCAGAAACATCAGCAAATAGGCAATGCCGCTGAACGTGACGATGGCGATCAGCACCTGCCATCCGTTCATGGACGTATTAAAAGATAAATTCGCGGTCATAGCGCCCAAGGTAATCGTTACGACAAAATCATGATACGTCATCCGGGAAATCGTCGATTTTCCAAGAATGCGGGTAATGATCATCATGACGATGAAAGCCCCGGTAGACCTCAGTAAGGTATCGACAATATGTGCCATGCCCTGTCTCCTTATCTGCAATGCTAATGATCCTCAACTGCTCCATAGTATCGCCATCGTCGGGTGGGTTAATTCCAGAATAGGGAAGATGTGTAAGGGTGGTGCCGGGATCATCGGAAGCTTAGAACGTTTTATTTTGTCATACTGGCGTAACATAGCGAATTTAAGGTGAAGGAGGCTGATGCGATTAGCCGATTGTCGAAGGAGGCATGTTCATGAAGAAGAAAATCATCATTTGGAGCGTGGCGGCTGCCATGGCCGTCAGCATCTTGGCGGGGTGCGAGAGAGAAGAGGAGCAAGAGCGCATAAGCTCAACCTCTGCAAGCACGGTAGAGCGTAAGGACTTTACTTTTGACATCAATCCCGCAACGTTCGATCTTACGATTGAACAGGACGGCGTACGCGAACAGGCGGCGGCTCCCATGCCCGAGTCCAAGGTGACGGAGCTGAAGCGGGAGGCGGACAAGGTGGAATGGACTTACCCCGAGCGGAAGATGAAGGTCGCTCTCGAAAAGAAACCGGGCTATCTGGACATCACGCTTCAATCGACGGGGGCGGAGCGGTTCCAGTGGCCCAAGGTGAGCGCGGACAGCTATATTCTTCCATTATGGGAAGGCAAATTCGTTCCCGGCCGCGATGCGAACTGGAAGACATTTCTGCAGGACGAGACGATGACTTGGAGCGAGTCGTTCTCGATGAATTTTTTTGCGCTGAACAAGAAGCATTATTCCTTCGTGTACATCTTGAAGCAACCGTTTAATCATGAGGTGCACTTTGATACGAAGGACGACATTCAATTTCAGCTCGACCACGAATTTCCTTCCGTGAATCCGGATCGAACGTATGGCTTCCGCCTGTATGTTGCGGACAGCGACCCTGTACAAATCGCCGGACTGTACAAAAGCGTGCTGGAAGAGAAGTCCGCCATCGTCACGCTTGCGCAGAAAGCGAAGGCGAATCCGGAAATCGAAAAGCTGTATGGCGCGCCTCACATTTATTTGTGGAATAACGATCTGCTTACGCCGGAAGAGATCAACTGGCCCCAATGGAGAGCCGGTTTGAAAAGTCCGCTGTACCCTTGGGTTTCAAAGCTGCTAGCGCAATATACGGAGGATGGATCGAAGGAGTTCGATACCGTATTCAAGCAGGTGTCCGCTCAGGATCACGTCGAGAAATACCAGAAGTCGGTTATCGTTCGCGCGCTCAATCAAGTGCTGAAAATGAAGGAGCTTTACAACGCCGACGTATTTCAGCCGTCGGATGCGGTGGCCCGGCAGCTCATTCAGCAGGGCGTTGCGGCTCTAAGCGAGCAAAAGCTGTACCAGCTCAACAAAATGCTGTTAAAAAGCGTACTGCTGGACGCAGTTGGGCCCATCGAGGATTGGGGAAAAGCGAATTCGACCGATATCGTGCGCGAGATGTCGCAGCTTGGTATCAAGAAGGCATGGATCGGTCTGCCGAACTGGATTAACGGCCTGATGAACCCGAAGTTTGTGGAGCAGGCGGACCAAGCCGGTTACCTCGTCGCTCCGTATGATTCGTACCATTCCATCCACGACAAGGAAAATCGAGATTGGAATACCGCTTATTTTGGCGACGGACCGCTGTACGAGCAAGCGACGATTACGAACAAGAAGGGCGAGAAGGTCAAGGGCTTTCTGGGAAGAGGGCGCAAGCTGAATCCGACGTTGGCGCTTCCGCTTGTCAAGCAGCGCGTCCAAAGCATTATGCAGGACGGAATTTCGTACCGCTCCTGGTTCGTCGACGCCGATGCGACAGGTGAGATCTACGACGATTACTCGCCCGGGCATCCGACGACGCAAGAGCAGGACATGAAAGCCAGACTGGAGCGAATGGCCTATATCGCAAACGAGAAAAAAATGGTCGTCGGCTCGGAAACGGGGAACGATTTTGCCAGCGGGGTGATCGCCTTTGCCCACGGTCTGGAGACGCCGGTGATCAAGTGGGGCGATCCGGACATGCGGGTCAACAAGTCCAGCGAATACTACGTGGGCGGCTACTATTCGACGCAGGGCGGCATTCCGGAAAGGTACCGCAAACAGGTTCCGGTGAAGGAGCTGTATAAGCGCATTTATATCGACCCGGCTTACTCGCTGCCGCTCTACAAGCTGGTCTATAATGATTCGGTCATAACGACGCATCACTGGGAATGGGGCAGCTTCAAAATCAAGGATGCGGTCGTGGAGCGAATGATGACGGAGTTTCTGTATAACGTTCCGCCGCTGTACCATCTCGATCAGCAGCAATGGGCGAAGGATAAGCAAACGATTGCCGCTTATTTGAAGGAATGGGCACCGTTTCATCAGCAGGCCGTCACCCGTCCGATGACCGGCTTCCGCATTCTTACACCGGACCGGCTCGTGCAAAGCACAGCGTTCGGCAGCGACTTGAAGGTGATTGCCAACTATTCCGCCGCCGATTACCGGGATGAGCAGGGAACCGTAATCAAGCCGCGAACCGTCGTAATCTACGAAGGAGGGCACGGCAAGGCCATTGATCTGTCTGCTATAATGAAAGCGAGCTAGAGAATGGCGGCAAGTCGTTCCTTAGCGTACAAGGAGGCTGCAAGACATGAACGTATTGCTGGCGGACGATGAGCCGTTGATGCTGCAGATTTTAAGAACTTATTTCTCGAAGGAAGGGTTCGGCACGCTTCTGGCGCAGGACGGGGAAGAGGCGCTGGAGCTGTTTTATAACCATAAAGTGGATTTGGCGGTTCTCGATTGGATGATGCCGAAGAAGAGCGGGGTCGAGGTGTGCAAGGAAATCAAGCAATACAGCCAAACGAAGGTGCTGCTGCTCACGGCCAAGGGCGAGCAGGAAGACGAGTTCGTCGCTTTGAAATCGGGAGCGGACGATTACGTGCGCAAGCCGTTCGATCCGCGAATCCTGCTCATCCGGGCGCGAAAGCTGCTGCAGCTCACATCGAAGGTCAGGATCGGCGATTTGACCGTCGATCTGGAAGGTCATAAGATTTACCGGAGCGGGCAGGATGTGCAGGCGACGAATAAGGAGTTTCAGATGATGAAATTTTTGCTTGCCAACCAAGGACAGATCGTCACCCGCAAAATGCTGCTGGATCATGCATGGGGATTCGACTATTTCGGCGAGGAGCGCACGGTCGATACGCACATCCGCAGACTCCGCGAAAAGATCGGCGAGCATCGGATCAAGACCTACCGGGGGCTGGGCTACTGCCTTGAGCATGCCGATGAGTAAATTGAGCAGAAAGCTGATTCTGCGCATCGCGCTTGTCATATGCGCCGTATGCGCGCTTTCCATGGCTGCGAATACGTTCCTCCTGCCGGACTATTTTCTGTATCAGAAAAAGCTCAAGCTCGGCGAGCTGACCTCGCAGCTTGCCGTGATGGAATATCACGAGCTGGTGCCGCAGATCGAGCATCTGGAAGCGGAGCATCAAGTCACCATCGTATATGCTTCCTTGTCGGATACGACCGAAGGAGTGAACAGCTGGCTGAAGGAACGGTTGAATCGCAAGGGAATCACGCTTAGCAAGTTTTGGCTGACCGAGGAGAGCATGGCGAAGCTGCGCGAAGGCGGGAGGGTAAACAAAATCTATAACCAAAGCAAGCTGAAATCGAGCTACTTGGTTAATTTCTTCCCGGTTGGCGGCAATGTGTTTGCCGTCGGCGAGTCCATCTCGCACTCGTCGGATACGATCGGGATCGTCAACCGGTTCAATGCGTATCTATGGATCGGAGCGTTAATTCTCTTGATTCTGCTGTGCGCGTTATATGCGGCCCGGATCGTGAAGCCGTTGGCCCAGCTGAATGAAACGGCCGAGGCGATTTCGAATCTGTCGTTTACGAAGGCGGACATCAAGACGGGCGACGAAATCGAGTCGCTCGCGCACAGCATCAACCGGATGAGCGATAAACTGGAAGATGCGCACCGGGCGCTGGAGGCGAAAAATGCGAACCTGCGGAGATTCATTGCCGATATTTCCCATGAGCTGAAAACGCCGCTGTCGTTAATTCAGGTCTATGCGTCCGGGATGAAGGACGGCTTGGACGACGGAACCTACGCCGATGTGATCCGGAAGCAGAGCGAGGAAATGGCCGCGATGGTCGATAGGCTGCTGGAGCTGTCCCGATTGCAGACCGAACCGTACCGGTTCGAGCCGGTCGATTTCCGGCAGCTGCTCGCGGAGACGCTCGACGCCTACCGGCCGGCATTCCGGCAGCAAGGGCTGACGCTTGAAGTCGACGACCGTCTGCAGACGGAAGCGTGGGTATCGGCCGACCGGCAGAAGCTCGAATCCGTTCTGCATAATTTTGTGACCAATGCGATGAAATATACGACCGGCGAGCGGGTTGGCATCACGGTGGAAGCGAAGGCGAACTCCGTTTCGTTTCGGATTGCGAACGGCACGGAGATCGCCGAGGAAGCCGAATGGGCGTCGGTCTGGGAGCCGTTCTACGTGATGGAAAGCTCCCGGAGCAAGAAGTTTAGCGGCACCGGCTTGGGGCTGTCCATTGCCAGAACCATTTTGCAGAACCATCAGGCTTCCTTCGGCGCTCACGTGAGGGAAGGGATCGTCGAATTTGATTTCTCCTTACCGCTGCTCCGCGGAGGAAAAGAATCCGTCTTGCGTTAACAATAATCCGTTTGCAGGCGGTGAGCCATGCCGATTGCCATTGATAATGAATATCAATGGAGGGAGAGGCGTATGGAACCTAAACGCGTGATTTTTTTATCGTTAATGATTTGTTATGTCGGCTTTGGCATCATCAACCCCGTGCTGGCTCCGTTGATTCGCGAGATGGGGCTGGAGGAACGGCATGCCGGCTGGATCGTATCGGCTTCCGCGCTCGTCATGCTGTTCGTGGCGCCCGTATGGGGGCGGCAAAGCGACCGGTTCGGCCGAAAGCCGGTCATGATGATCGGACTGCTAGGCTTCGCGTTCAGTTTGTCGCTTTTCGCCTTGCTTGCCTGGCTGGGCATGCAGGGTACCATTCCGCTGACGCTGCTGTTCGTCATGCTGCTGATCTCACGGATGCTGTTCGGCCTGTTCGTTCCCGCGCTCACGTCATCCGGACAGGCGCTGATGGCCGACCTGACTTCCTTAAGCGAACGGTCGGCAGGCATGGCGATGATTGGAGCGGCGAGTGGGATCGGGTTTCTGATCGGACCGGCGATGGGTGCGGCGTTATCCGGCATTCATCTCGTGTTTCCGATCGGCGTAGCTGCGATGCTGTCGCTATTGACGGTGCTGCTGGTGTACAAGCGAATTCCTCGTCTGACACCGAAGACAGGCATCGGGCGCAGCAGCATCAGCCTGCGGAAACCGGGCATGCGGCCGTATTTGACGACCGCCTTGTGCCTCATGAGCGTCATGGTCATGCTGCAGGTGACGGCAGGCTTTTATGTGCAGGACAAGTTCGGGCTGGATGCCAAGGATACCGCCATGTGGGTAGGCATCGGCCTGTTGAGTATCGGTTTGGCGATGGCGCTGGTCCAGATGGCGATTCTTCGAAAACGTTCGTTCCCGCCGCGGGCGCTGCTTCGCATCGGGCTGCCCATCTTCGCGGTTGGATTACTCCTGCTGGTTTCCATTGATCATCTGGCCGGATTCGTGCTTTCGTTCGTGCTGCTCGGGATCGGGGGCGGATTCGCGATACCGGGGTATACCGCTGGGGTATCCATGGCTGCCGGAGAAGAGCGGCAGGGAGCGGCCGCCGGATTGACCGCCGCGGCAACCGGACTTGGAGCGTTGGCCGCGCCCATCGCCGGAACGGAGCTGTACCGGATTCAGCCGGAAGTGCCTTACTGGATCGCAATCCTTGTTATCGTGGCGCTGACGGCTTACGTCTGGAGCTCGCATCGCGGACTGCTGGGGACGATGAATCATAGCAAAACGTGAAGACAAATCTAAATCAACCGGACGAATCAACCGTTCGGTTGATTTGCTTTTTAACCGCTCCTTTTAAGATAGAAGTAAGGAGTGAGGAATATGCAGGAAACCATGAAACCGATTCTCGAAGTCAACGGTCTATCCAAGCGCTTCAAGGCACATCAAGCGTTAAAAGGAATATCATTTGCCGTGTACCCGGGGGAAATTCTTTGTTTTCTCGGTCCGAACGGCGCAGGCAAAAGCACGACGATCCATATTCTTTCGACGGCGTTGCAAGCGGACGCGGGCGAAATTCGTTTTCGCGGAACACCGGTAGCGCAGGAGACGAACGGCTTGAAGCGCAGTATCGGAATCGTGCCGCAGGATTTGGCGATTTACGAGGAAATCTCGGCCGAGCAGAACGTGCGCTTCTTCGCTTCGCTGTATGGATTGAAGGGAAAGGAGCTGCAGGAGCGGACGGAAGAAGCGCTTGCCTTCGTCGGCTTGTCCGACCGCAAAGACGACAAGCCGAAGACGTTCTCCGGCGGGATGAAGCGCCGGTTGAACATCGCCTGTGCGATCGCTCATCAACCGGAAGTGATTATCATGGACGAGCCGACGGTCGGCATCGATCCGCAATCGCGCAACCACATTCTGGATTCGATCCGTCAGCTACGCGAGCAGGGCGCGACGATTTTATACACGACGCATTATATGGAGGAGGTTGAGGAAATCTCCACTCGCATTATTATTATCGATCATGGCGAAATCATCGCCTCCGGAACCAAGGAAGAGCTGAAGGACCGGTTGGCCGGCGAGAAGCTGTATGAAATTGTCGTCGACAGGACCGAAGGCTTGAATCCGGATGAACTGTACGGGATCAGCGGGGTGAAGCAGGTGCGGGCAGTCGACAACTTGCTGCGCATCATGACGGTAAGCGGGATCGACAATCTGGATCAGATCATCGTCCATCTGATGCAAAGCGGCATCAAAATCCAACACTTGACGAGTTCTGCGGCGAGCCTGGAGTCCGTGTTCCTTCAAATTACCGGACGCAAGCTGCGGGATTAAAGGGGGCGGGGAGATGTATTCGTTTTACGTTATTTTGAAACGGGACTTCATCAATCTGGCGCTCAACCCGGTTCTTTTGTTGACCAATACGGTATTTCCGCTGCTGCTTGTGCTGGTCCTCGGTTATTTAAGCAACGGCGTATACAGCGGCGAAGCCATGAATGGCTACGATTATTACGGCGTGACGATCATGGTGTACACGGCTGTGAACGTATCGATGACGGCTGCGAACAGCTTTTTGGAACGGACCCTCAAGTCGAGCAATCTGCGTACTTTGTACTCGCCGATCCCGCGTGCCTTCGTCTACCTCTCGAAAATTACAGCGACGGTTCTGTTTTGCGGCCTATCTATGCTCATCACGTTGGCCGTGCTGAACTGGGGAATGGGCATTCATCTGGGCGGTGTGGACATTGGGTATGTGGCCGCACTGCTGCTTTTGCTGATGCTCATGTCGGCCGCGCTCGGCGTTTGGTTGTGCTGTTTGTTTAAAAGCGAAGAGGCTTCGAACAAATTATTAAGTATGATCAACAATGTGCTTGCTCTTCTCGGTGGCTTATTTTTCCAGTTGGACGGACTCGGCGAAACGGTAGCGAAGGTGTCCTACTTCTCCCCGGTCAAATGGGTATCGGAAGCGATATTCCGTATCATCTACGATCATGATCCCGCATTGTTTGCGACTGCCGCCGTGGTGATGCTGGGTGCAACCGCGCTGCTGCTGCTTGGCTGTAAACTGACATTCAAGACGGAGGATTACGTATGAGAACGATCGTCGATCTTTATATGAACAACTTTCGTCGGATGTGGAGCCGCAAAGGCATCCTGCTGCTCGTTCTGGCGTTTTCGCTGCTGGCCTTGTCGCTGGCCGTCTATTTTACCGCGAAGTTCGAGGTGCGGGGGCATTTGGCTTGGATCGGAAACGGATCGTCAGAAGTCGTTAAGCCGCAAGGCTTCCAAGTGACCGAGCTGAAGGAGGCTCCCCGCAAGTCGGCTTTGGTACGCGGGCAGTATGACGCCATCGTCTTCGATGAGGGGAACGGACAGTACCGGATCGAGACGCTCAAAAACGAGGAATTTCGGCAGCTTGTGCTGCAAGCTATCCAGCATCCGGAGCAAGTGCGGCCGGACCCGTCGAAGCGGGGTGTCGGTACGAATGTCGCCGGCTTCCTCCTGATGTTTCTGATGCTGGAAGGGCTGCTGTTTATGAATTTGTTCACGGAGGACAAGGAAAACGGCACGTTCAAGCGGGTGATCGTATCGTCCGTCGGGATCGGGCGGTATATGGCCGCGCAGGCCCTCTTTACTTTCTCGTTTGTGTATGTGCCGACCTATGCGACGATTGCCGTGATCAAGCTGGCGTTCGGGGTAGACATCGGGTTCTCGCTGGCCGCATACGCCGGACTCTTAGCCGTACCGGTAGCTCTCGGAACTGCCTTTGCCTGGTTTCTTCTGGCCTGCATCGAAAAGCTGGATAACGCCATGCCGCTGGCGTCGACGATCATTTTGCTCACCTCGCTGTTATCGGGGAGCTTCGGCAGCAGAACGGCGGAGTATGGGTTCATGTATTGGATCACCGGCCTGCTTCCGCAAAAACGCTTCCTTGAGCTGGTCAGCGGTCTTGAGCGGAACGAGGGGATATTCGCTTATGCGGGTCAGCTCGGGTACGTGCTCGCCTTGACGCTTATTCTGCTTCTGGCCGGACTCGCGGTCGTCCGGCGCCGTGTTCGCGAAGGCTGCTACTAAATACCCGGTCATTTATGTTATGATAATTTCGCGGAGCGATGCGATGCTCCGACATGATTGCCAGTCAGAACAGGTGGTGCGCCATGATCTCTAACCAAAGGCTGCTAACCGCCCGATTGCGGCCTCCCTCGCCCCGGAGAAACTTCGTGCCGCGCGCAGCGCTGGACGCCAAACTGGAGCGTTTGACAGAGGCGAAAGTAACTTTAATTCAAGGAGCGGCCGGGAGCGGTAAAACGTCGCTCCTTTCCGCGTTTCTAAATAAACGGCCGGAGCTTCCGGCCCGCTGGGTCTCGCTGAACGCCGATAACAACGAGGTAGAACTGTTCTGGTATTACGTTCTGGAGGCGCTCAAGCCGGACTTGGGAGAGGCCGGTGAATCGCTGTTAACGCTGTTCGTCTCGAAGCCTCACGGTCAAGATATCGAAAGCTTCCTCGTGCTGCTTGTGAATCAGTTGGAGAACCATGGAGGAACGCTGGTGCTTGTCCTGGACGATTTTGAAGTGATCGACAGCACCGGGGTTCTCGCTTCGGTACAATTTTTTCTCCGTTACGCGCCGCAGAGCTTTCACCTTGTTCTCCTGAGCCGGAACGCGCCTTGGATGTACTTGGGCGATCTGCGGATGGCCGGAGAATGCCTCGATATCGGAGAAGAGGAGCTGCGGTTCTCGCCGGAGGAAACGAAGCGGTTTTTGCAGATGACCCTGCAAATGACCGTAGCCGAGGGGGATGCGGAGCGTCTGCATCGCGTAACGGAAGGATGGATCGGCGGCCTGCAGCTGACGGCGCTGGCGTTGGACGCGAATCGGCAGGCGGCCGTCGGTCAAGTACGCGCGGTGAACAAGTATGTCGTCGATTACTTGTCCAACGAAATCGTCAGCGGCCTGAAGGAGCAGGAAAAGCGGTTCCTTCTTCAGACCTCGAACCTCCGCTATTTCAATGCCGACATCTGCGACCGGCTGCTGGGAACGGGAGACTCCAAGGCTATGCTGCGGCAGCTTGCCGACCGGCACTTGTTTCTCGTCCCCATTGACGAGGAGGAGGGAATTTACCGGTACCATCATATGTTCGGGGAGTTTCTGCAGCGGCTTTGGCTGGAGGAGGATGGCTCGAATACCGCAGCCTGGCATGCCCGGGCATCCGCCGTATATGAAAACATCGGCGATGTCGAAGAGGGGATTCGTCACGCTTTGCTTGCCGGCCTAACGGACGAAGCGATTCGAATGATCGGTTTATTGGAAACGTCCGTACAAGTATGGGGGCATTTGCGCGAGCTTCCGATCGATGCGCTGCTGGAGCATCGGGACTTGCTGTTCCAGAGGCTCTTTTACCATCTATGCAATCTGGAGATGGAATGCTGCCGCGACATGATGAATCACATCAGGCGCATTTCCCGGGAGGATCGCCTCTGGTCGATCTTATCGATGGCCCGATTGTTCATAGAGGATGACAGCACGATGTCGAGATCGGACCCGCTGGATTGGATCGCGGAAATTGACGGGATGCATGTCAGCGATATCACCAAGGCTATTGCGTACATGACGGCCAGCATGATGTGTTCCTTCCGCGACAGGCATAAGGAAGCGTTAACCTGTCTCGACCAAGCGATTAAGCTCGAACGGAAGGCGCACAATCCGTACATTCACTTTTTTACGGTTACGCTCAAATGTCAACTGTTGGAAAAATGCGGAGAGCTGATTTTTGCGGAGCAGCTTTACCTCGAGATATTCCAAATGATGGAGAAACATGCGATCGTAGCGCCGCTAAAAGTGAATGCGCTCATCGGCATCGCCGGGATTTACTTGAAAACGATGCGGCTGAACGAAGCGGAGCAATCGCTGAGACAGGCGGAAGCCGAGTTGAAAATCGATTATTTGTCATTGGATTTGGCCATCGTCTATAACCGGATGGAGCTTGAGCTGCTGCGCGGCAACCGGGAGGCGGCCCTGCAGCTTCTGCTTAGGCTGGAAGCGATGGGCATTTACGAAAGCGTCCACTACGTACCGGCTATCCTGAATTACACGATCAAGCTCGACAAGATTCGGACGCATGCGCTGGAAGCGTTCGAGCAGGAAGCGGAACGTGGGGATCAGGCCGGGACGCTGCGCACGGAGGAGCAGCTTGTCTATGCGAAAGCTTTGGCTCATCGCGGCTTGCGGGAGAAGGCGCTGGCGCAAATCGATGCCGTTCTGTCCGGAGCAAGAAAACAGGCGGACTACTGGACAATTGTTGAAGCGGCGATGCTGAAGCTTGAAGTCATGGGCGCGGCGGGACGTGCCGATAAGCGACAGCAGCTTCAACTGGCCCGGGAGGCGATTCACTACGCCTCGTTGTACGGGATCAAGTCGCTTTTTGTACTGGAGGAGTCTGCCGTGCGGCCATATGCCGAGAAGCTGCTGCGTCAAGATCAGGCGTCCGAGCTGTCCCTTACCGAGAAACGCTTCTTACAGGAATTGTTTGCACTATGGGGAACCGAGGCCTCCGACGGCCAAGGCTTAACCGACAGGGAACGGGAAGTGCTTGAAGTGCTGGCAACGGGAGCGTCGAACAAGGAGATTGGCGAACGGCTGTGTATTTCGCTCGCAACCGTCAAAACGCACATCATCAACATTTACTCGAAGCTGGGGGTATCCGGACGGATTGAGGCGGTGGAGAAAGCGCGGCAGCTGGGGCTTCATTAGCGGAAAAAGTCAAAGACTCATACCGGCGCATGCCGGATATGAGTCTTTTGTTTGTAGGCCGTTGTGCGGCTAAACGGGCGAACCGCTTCTATTCTTCGTGGTTAAACTGCCACTGGATACCGAATTTATCGGTTAATTGGCCGTAGCATTTGCTCCAGAACGTTTCTTGCAGCTCCATGCCTACCTTGCCGCCTTCTTTAAGCTTATTGAAATGCGTTTTCATTTCATCGATGTTTTTGCTCATGACGGAAAGGCTGATGTTGTTTCCGGCGGTATAAGGCATACCCGGGAAAATGTCGGAAAACATCACGTCGCTCCCGTTAACGGTAATGCGGGCATGCATGACCAAATGCTTGGCTTCCTCCGGCAGCGTGTACTCCGGGTTAGGGGGCGCATCGCTGAAGGTCATGATTTGCGGTTTTTCCGTTCCGAAAGCCTCCGCATAAAATTCGACCGCTTCACGACAATTTCCGTTGAAGTTCAGATACACATTGATAGCCATTAATTTCGCTCCTTCGTTCGAATAGGATGGTCTGCAAGCACGGGCTATGTTCACGCTTTCGTCATTTAGCCTTGCCTCTACCAGTATACCTCGAACCGGAGCCATTTTAAACAACGTTATTCATGCCGTCAATCGGCCTATGGAAAATTTCAGGAGGACCCGAACATGACATTGACCTGCTCAATCATTACGAAATTGATGATCAAACGGAAAAATGGGGGAGGCTGGTAGGCCCGGTTACCTATGATTTTACTTACGCCTTTTGTTCCTCAACTTTGGGTTCAATTCATCGAATATAGGATTGAGGGATTTTCGCTGAGAAAATGTGCAGAAGTGGTTCCGTTATTTGGACAGCAAGGAATATGAGAATACAACGTCGAATAAGAAAAATAGGTTGGTCATTTCATCGTAAATCAGACGAATAGCAAACTTCGACGGTCGGCTTTTTCTTGTTGAATTCTAAATTTATCTGTGGTTTGAAAAAAATTTTACCTTAATGAGGTGCAATATGGAAATCGCGATGTTGCGTGACGTAATCGAAGATGACCTATCGATTTTTTTTGAACATCAGATGGATACGATTTCCAATTTCATGGCCGCTTTTACTGCTAAGGACCCGTCGGATAAGATCGCTTTTAAGGCACACTGGGAGAAGATTTTAAACAATGAGACGATTATAAAAAAGACGGTAATTTATAATGGAAATGTGGTAGGACATGTCCTAAGCTTTGAACAGTTTGGCGAACGAGAAGTTAGCTACTGGATTGGACGTGAATACTGGGGGAAAGGTATCGCGACGGAAGCACTCTCTCAATTTCTGGATAGTATAATCATTCGTCCCCTTTATGCTCGTGCGGCCAAGGATAACATTGCTTCCATTCGCGTATTGGAAAAGTGTGGCTTTGAGATAAAAGGAGAAGACAAGGGATACTCCAATTCACGAGCTGAGGAAGTTGAAGAATATATTCTGAAGTTGTCTCAATAGAAAGCCATTGTGGACACACTAACGAGACGTTAGCTCAGTTAACCGCCCTCCTCAGAAGGCGGTTAACTTTATGTCTTGTATCCATATTAAGGTTTAGGTATTTTTTGGGCTGAGGCATGGGGAGTGCAGCTTATCAAAATTTTTCAGGCTGAATTTAAAAGAACAGGGGTAATCGATTTCATGGAGGCCAATGTTGTTCGTTATTATCGTTTCGGTGAACCCGGCGAGGTGTTGCAAATCGAGAAGAAGCCCCCGCTTGTGCCGGGGCCGGGTGAAATCTCCGTCAAAATGCGGGCGCGGCCCATTAATCCATCGGATGTGATCCCGATTCGGGGAGCGTATTCTCACCGGATTACGTTGCCCGCGGTTCCGGGTTATGAAGGGATAGGAATTGTGGAAGCCGTAGGGCTGGGAGTTCCGAAGCAAATGTTGGGGAAGCGCGTACTCCCTCTGCAAGGCGACGGCACGTGGCAGGACTATGTGACGGCCCCGGCCAAATTTGCCGTTCCCGTACCGGAAGATATCGACGACGACACGGCTTGCCAGCTTTATATTAACCCGGTTACCGCTTGGTTGATCTGCCGCACAGCGCTCCGGTTAACGCACGGGGATGTGTTGGTTGTGAATGCGGCGGGTTCCGCTATCGGGAGAACGTTTGCCCAATTGTCGCCTATTTTCGGATACCGGATGATTGCTCTGACACGCAGCGACCGCCATACCTCCGAGCTGCGGCGTCTTGGGGCGGCCTATGTGTTTAACACCGCGGAAGACTCCGTCCGGGATCGAATTTTAGAAGCTACGGCAGGCCAAGGCGCCACGGCGGCCATCGACAGTATCGGTGGACCCGAAGGCGAAAAGCTGGTGCGCTGCGTGAAGACGGACGGAACGATCTTAAGCATCGGGCTGCTTTCAGGTATTCCGGCAGTATGGCATGAAGCGGTTCGGGGAACGCAGATCCGCGTCCTGCCGTTCTATCTCCGGCAATGGGTGCGGAATTCGTCGCAGGAGGAATGGGAGGCGGCTTTTGGGCAAGTGCTGCATCTCGTACAGGAGAAAAAGCTGGCGATGATGAAGATCGGAGCCAGATTTGAATTGACGGACGTCAAAAGCGCGATCCATGCCGCGGAGTCGGGCATCCACGGGAAAGTTCTATTGTTGAGCTAATAAAGCAGTCGCACCGGATGCGGCAGGAGATGAACGCGCAATGGAGAAAAAGATAAGAAAGAAGTTGGATTCGCTAGGAGGCAAGCAATGAACGCGATAGAGGATAAAACGACAGAAATCGTACGGGGCGTGTGCTCGTTGGACTGTCCGGATCAATGCGGCTTGCTACTGCATAAAGAAGCGGGGCGAATCGTGAAGGTGGAGGGAGATCCTTCGCATCCGATGACACAGGGCGCCATATGCAACAAAGTACGCCATATGGCCGAGCGCTTGTATGACCCGGCCCGTCTTCGCTATCCAATGAAACGAACGGGGAAGAAGGGAGACGGCGCGTTCGAACGTATCTCATGGGAGGAAGCAATCGAGACGATCGTCTCCAAGTGGAAGACGCTTATCGCGACGGAAGGGGCGGAAAGCATCCTGCCGTACAGCTTTTACGGGAATATGGGGAGAATCGGGACGGAGGGCATGGACCGGCGCTTCTTCCACCGCCTGGGCGCCAGCCGGCTTGAGCAAACGATATGCGAAGCCGCGGGAACGGAAGGGTACCGATATACGATGGGCGGCAGCTACGGAACGTCCCCGGAGGATACGGTCCACGCCAAGCTGATTGTGATGTGGGGCATTAATGCGGTAAGCACCAACCTGCACCAGATCGTGCTTGCGGAGAAGGCGCGCAAGACCGGCGCCCGTATCGTGGCGATCGACGTACATCGCAATCGGACGGCCAAATGGGCGGACTGGTTCATTCCGATTCGCCCGGGAACGGATGCCGCTCTTGCGCTTGGCCTGATGCATATTTTGTTCGAAGAGGGCATGACGGACGAAACGTTCTTACAAACGTATACGGTCGGACACGAAAAGCTCCGCCAGCATGTGAAGTCGTATGACCCGGAATTCGTGTCCTCCGTTACGGGCGTGCCCGTGGACGACATTTATGAGCTTGCCCGATTGTACGGCCGTACGACCCCGTCCTTCATTCGGATCGGCAACGGGATTCAGCACCATGACAACGGAGGGATGTGCGTTCGAACGATCGCCTGCCTTCCGGCGCTGACAGGTCAATGGATGCATCGCGGCGGCGGGGCGATCAAGGGCAACGGAAGCTATTTGGAATTCAACAAAGCGGCCCTGCAGCGTCCGCAATTGCGCAAGCAGCCGGCCCGCTCCGTCAATATGAATCTGCTTGGAAATGCGCTGTTGGAGCTCGATCCGCCGATCCGTTCGCTTTACGTGTACAATTCGAACCCGGCGGTCGTCGCTCCGCATGCTGGCAAAGTACGGCAAGGGTTGATGCGCGAAGATTTATTCACGGTGGTACACGACTTGTTTCTTACGGAGACCGCGCGGTACGCCGATCTGGTGCTTCCGGCAACGTCTTCCTTCGAAAACCATGATATTTACCGTTCTTACTGGCATCATTATGTCCAGATCCAACAGCCAGCCGTTGAGCCTTACGGCGAAAGCAAGTCCAATCCGGACGTCTTCCGGCTGCTGGCCCAAGGCATGGGTTTCGAGGAAGAAGCTTTGCGCGATTCGGACGAGGACATGATCCGGCAGGCGCTGAACAATCCGGCCAATCCGAATCTGGAGAGCATTACGTATGAGCGGCTTCTGGAGGAGCAGTACGCGAGAGCGAACGTCCGGCCGCTGTTTCCGGGCAAGCTGCCTACGCCGAGCGGAAAGATCGAGCTTTACTCCAGGGCGATGGAGCTAAAAGGCCTTCCGCCGCTGCCTACGTACACGCCGCTGCAGACAGACGAGGATGAGGCTTTGCGGTTTCAATTTATCCCGGCGCCCAATCACAATTTCTTAAACTCGACGTTCTCGCACAATGCAAAGCATGTCCGGCTGGAAGGCAGCGAGCCGAAGCTCTACATGCATACGGAAGACGCCGAGAGCTTGGGAATCCGGAGCGGCGAACGTGTCCGGGTCTGGAACTCGCGAGGCTCGTGCGAGCTGACCGCGGCGGTGGGCGACGACGTTGTTCGCGGTACCGTCGTCAGCCAGGGCTTATGGGCGGACGCGGAAGGAAGCAGCCGCCTGGTGAATGCTCTCACCCCGGACAGGCTGGCGGATATGGGCGGCGGGGCCGTCTTTTTCTCGGGACGGGTGCAGGTGAAAAAGCTGGAAAGTGTCAGCTAGTCGAGTAACACAGATATCCTTGGAGGAAGCCAGAGCGCTTCATCCGGGGATATTTTTTTAACTCCAATAGGCAAATGATAATTATTGCGATTAAAATAAATGTGCAGGGAAAGAAAGCCCGGTTTGCTTTTGAAACGGGCGAGAGCTTTCTGCTGAGTTTGTTTTGACCTTAGTCTTTGAACGATAACCCATTTTCCTGCAAAGCCATCCTAAGTTTGGGTAAAGATGCCGGTCCCATCCCATGAAATTTCAGGATCTCTTTCTCGCTATACTGTGAGAGCTGCTGTAAGGAAGTGATTCCATGGTGTTCCAATGCTCGTCTCGCCGGTGCCGAAAGAAGCGAAAGAAATCCGTTGTCAGGTTTGCGTTCTTGCTCACAGATCGGGCAGATCCCTTAAAGTGGAAGCGATGTAAAATAGATAGCTGTAAATAATTGTACGGAATTTGCGCTTGTGGTATGCTGACGCTAGCAAAAAAAACCAAATAGGGAGGACGATGGATGCCAGAACTGACTTCCGCACGGCCGCAGCGGTCTCGAGAAGCGTGAAGAGGCGGAGAATCAGCCGTTTGATCAAAAACAGGTGGCTCTATATCATGGCGATCCCCGGCATGCTCTACTTCCTTATTTTCAAATATGTACCGATGTGGGGGCTTCTGATCGCCTTTCAGGATTATCAGCCTACGCTGGGGTTGCTGCAAAGCAAGTGGGTGGGCCTGCGGCACTTCGAGCGTTTTTTTTCGATTCATCGTTCCTGCTGCTGTTTAAGAACACATTTCTTTTGGCTGTTTATCATTTATTGTTCTTTTTCCCGCTGCCGATTGTACTGGCCTTGTTGCTCAATGAAGTTCGTAAAGAGCTATTTAAGCGCGCCATTCAGACAATTGTGTATATCCCGCATTTTGTATCGTGGGTCGTCGTAGCAGGGATCACCTATATCTTCTTTACGACCGAAGGGGGCATCATGAACGAGGCGCTTGCAGCGCTGGGCTTCGAGAAGGTGAACTTCCTTATCTCTAACGAGTGGTTCCGCACGATAATCGTATCCCAGGTGATTTGGAAGGATACAGGTTGGGGGACGATCATTTTCCTGGCCGCATTGGCCGGAGTCGACCGGCAGTTGTATGAAGCGGCAACGATCGATGGCGCAGGACGGTTCCGTCAAGTATGGCATATCACGCTGCCGGCGATCCGAAGTGTAATTGTTGTGCTGCTTATTCTCAGGCTAGGCGATTTCCTCGATACCGGCTTCGAGCAAATTTTCCTGATACTGAACGCCATGAATAGCGAGGTTGGCGAAGTATTTGATACGTATGTATACAAAGCCGGTATTTTGCGGGGACAATTCAGCTACAGTACTGCAGTTGGTTTGTTTAAATCGATAGTCGGATTTGTTTTGGTAGTGGGAGCCAATCGCTTGGCCCAAAAATTCGGCGAAAGCGGGTTGTATTAAGAAGGAGACGGTACTTATGGTGGGTAAAAGCTGGAGCAGCCGCATCTTCGATGGCTTAAACGATTTGTTCCTTGTGCTTATTGCGCTCATCTCGCTGATTCCATTTCTCTACATCGTTTTGGTATCGTTTGCACAGCCGGTGGATGTGCTTGGGCGAGACTTCATTTTCATGCCGACGACGTTCTCTCTGGAGGGGTATCGGTATATTTTCTCAAGCCATATCATAGTCCATAGTCTGCTGGTGACCGTGGGCATTACTGCGGCTGGTACACTGATCAATCTTATCTTTACTTCACTGCTTGCTTATCCGCTTTCCAGGCGCGATTTCGACGGCAGAAAAATTTGCATGAAGTTGATCGTATTCACCATGCTTTTTCATGGGGGTATCCTGCCAACCTTCCTCGTGGTGAAATCGTTAGGCTTGCTTAACAACTACTGGTCCCTGCTGCTGCCGAGTGCCATCAGCGCGTTTAACCTGATTGTCGTGGTCAGCTTCTTTCGGGAGCTGCCTGCAGAGTTGGAGGAAGCAGCCAAAATGGATGGCTGTAATGATTTGGTGCTGTTGATTCGCATCGTATTACCTATATCTGGACCGGTGCTCGCTGCATTCGCATTGTTTTATGCCGTAAATCATTGGAACACATTTTTACATGCGATTCTGTACATCAATGATTCCCATATGTGGCCCATTCAAGTGTGGCTTAGACAAATCGTCATATTAGCGCAAGGAGAAATCGGAGACTCCGCGCAGTTTGAACAGAATTACATCGCTCCTCCTCCAACCATGATCAAAATGGCCGTGATCGTGATCTCTACGGTACCGATTTTGCTGGTCTATCCGTTTGTGCAGAAGCATTTTACTAAGGGGGTTCTTCTAGGGGCAATGAAAGGCTAATAAGAGACAAGCCGGTTCATGAACTAAATTTTAGAAGGAGGTTTCATCCACATTGAAAAGACTAAAAAAACGAAACAGACAGCGGGGGATTCATAAAACAGGAATAACTGCATTAGGAGTTCTGGTTGGGGCAACTGCGATCCTGTCAGGGTGCGGAGGCGAGAAAAGTCCGGCAGGAGCTTCTTCCAACGGTGAAACGGAGACGGTACAAGGACCGTTACAGCTCAATCTGATGACGTACATGTATGCAGAGCCGCCTAAACCAGACAGCGAGATTCAGAAGAAGATAGAAGCCTATACGAATACAAAGCTGGATATTTCCTGGGTGCCTAAATCTACCTACAACGACAAGGTAAACATAACGTTGGGTTCCGGTGAGCTGCCGAAAGCCATGCTTGTTCAAAATAATAAAGATTCGAACATACTAAGCTCGGTTCGAGCAGGCGTGTTCTGGGAGATTGGTCCCTACCTGAATCAATATCCGAATCTCTCCAAAATGAACAAGGCGGTCTTCGATAATATTAAGGTAGACGGTAAAATATACGGCTTATATCGTGAGCGTGATCTGGCGACATCCGGCATTATTTTCCGTACCGATTGGTTAAAGAATGTAGGACTCGGCGCACCTAAAACGATCCATGAGCTTTATGAGGTGTTGAAAGCCTTTACACGGAACGATCCGGATCGGAATGGCAAGCACGATACAGTTGGCTTAACCGATGAGAAAACGCTGGAAGGCTTCGCTACCATAGCATCCTATTTCGGAGCTCCTAATGGCTGGGAAGTGAAAGATGGCAAGATGAGCCCCGATTTCATGTCGCCTGAATATTTGGAAGCGATGAGATTCTATAGGAAGCTGTATGAAGAGAAGTTGATCAAGCAGGATTTCCCCGTGCTCAACAACCGACAGAAGAAGGACGACATCAACCAAGGCAAAGCAGGCGTCGTTATCTCCAACATGATTGATTCTGCCGGATATCAGGCTGCACTTGCGAAGACGTTCCCAGGAGCCGACGTCGATGTCATTAGCCGTATCCAAGGGCCGAAGGGCGAACGGACGCCTGGTGGACAAGGCTATAACAGTGTGTACATGTTTCCGAAATCCAGTGTAAAAACGGAAGCGGAGTTGAAACGGATCCTCGCTTTCTTCGATAAGCTGTCCGATCCTGCGATGCTCGATTTGCTTGGCTGGGGTCTGGAAGGAAGGCATTACCAAATGAAGGAGGGGAAGCCGGTATTTTTAGATCAAAAGCTGCATGACATGGAGATTGGCTCCGGCTATCTTCAGCTGCAAGTGGCCAAATACACGGCGAAAACCAAAGGGGTAGAGACGCCATTAATGGAGAAGTTCAGCAAGATGATGCAGGAGAATGAGTCTATAGCGGTGAACAACGCTGCGAATCCGTTGGTATCCGATACTTTAACGACGAAAGGCAGCGAGTTGAAGCAGATGATTGAGGATGCGCGAACCAAATTCATTACGGGGAAGCTGGATGAGGCGGGCTGGCAGAAGGTCATTGAGCAGTGGCGCAAAGCAGGTGGGGATAAGGTGATGGAAGAGTTCAGCGAGCAGTACACGAAGAACGCAAAATAACAGATTCGAGATAGGAAAAGAAGACCGGTACTCTGATCACAGGGTTACCGGTTTTTGGTTTGCAATCGCTCTGCGCTATTGCGGATCATCAGTTGAGTCGGAATCAAAACTTTCTTGCACATGCTTCTAACGTCTTCGATTCGCTCAATGATGGTTTGGACGGCAGTCTGACCCATATATTCGGTTGGGATATGCACGGTCGTTAAGGAAGGAGTCGTATAACGCGCCATGGAATGGTCATTAAACCCTACGATACTGACCATTCCGGGAACGGAGATGTTCTGTTCCTTAAGGAATTCCAAAGCGCCGATTGCATTAGGATCGTTGGCAATAAAAAAAGCTGAAGGCAGCGGACCTTCATGAAACGCGCGTTCCATCATTTTGTACCCGCTCTTTATGCCGTTTTCACCGATGTAGATTCTCGAGCTTTTGAATTCAGGGAACTTCGACATATATCTTAGGAATACTTGATCTCTTCGATCTTCAAACTCCAAATCGGGAGACTCAATGGAGCCGATATAACCAATGTCACGATGTCCAAGTCCTGTGAGATAATCCAGGGCGGAATGAATGGCTTTTTTCGTATCGAACCATACCGAGTCGAATTTGTTGTCATTCGGGCATCTGCCGATAACTAAAATTTTATCCGTATCAAGCGAGCGGGCGATCCCGGTAATCTCTTCATCCGTGTAGTTGCCTTGGATAATAGCCCCATGTATATGGCTAGCGGACATATTAGTAAAATTAAATACATTTATGCTATCAATTTCATACTGCAAACAGACTCTATCAATACCGCTCCGAATAGAAAAATGAAAGTCATTATCCAGATGGCTGTTAAAAATAAAAGACTTATAAACCAAAGCAAGCCGATAATGTTTTTTATTGTAACGTTCCACAATTGTTTTATAGCCCAATCTTCGGGCTACCTCCAATACTTTGTTTCGAGTCTTTTCCGAAACGTTAAAGGATTGGTCATTGTTTAGCACACGTGAGACGGTTGTGGTTGAAACATTGGCTTGCTGGGCAATATCTTTGATGGTAACCAAAGGATAAACCTCCAAAATCGTAGGTAAAATATTTATCAATAATTTAATGGTTAATAACATAATTATACGCTATAAAGCTTCTTTCTGTAAGAGTGAAAAAATTTTTCTTTTGTATCGCTAAATCGCAGCAGCGTTTTCGATATGCTCAAGAGTTTAAACTATGCTATGTCTAGAAGGATATATCAGGAGAGGGGCAAATAAGAAGTGATTGACAATAACTGGTTAACGAATTTAAACTAAAATGGTAAATATATCACTAAAATAATTCGAAAAAAGAGGTATGATTTTGGTGTAAATATTACTAAACGCTCATCCTAAAAAACAGGTGCAGTTAATACAATAAAGGGGGGACCATAATAATACGAGTAAAAGAAAGTTCTTTATGCTTTCCTATTCTGGGATAATCAGGGTGATTGATATGGAGCTTCGCCAGCTGGAGTATTTTCTTCAAATCTGCAAATCGGGAAGTCTTTCGAAAGCCAAAGAACATTTAGGAGTTACTCAGCCTACCTTAAGCCAGCAAATTCGAGTATTGGAAGATGAGTATAATATTCCATTGTTCAACCGGGTTAGTAGGGGCGTTGAGCTGACAGAAGCGGGAAAAATTCTCTTGAATAAGGGGAATGCCATTATGAATCTTCTCGAGGAAGCCCGAAATAAGATATTCGATCATGTAACGAAAGAAACACTTACCATTGGTTGTTGCCCTGCCGAAATGGAGTATCTAGCTCCTGCGTTCCTTACATTTCACCAAAAGCACCCGAACGCCCAGTTGAAAATTATCGAGGCAGAGGATGTAGAACTTAAACTTCTGGAGCATGGTGTTGACATTGGCATCACCTCAAAACCTATTTCAGATCGTTCCGTGGTTGCGACACATCTATATAGGCAAGAAATGGCACTATTGCTTCATGCCAGTCATCCTATGGCGAATAAAGCATCTATTCCTTTTCGAGCTTTGAAGCAGCTAAATTCGATCATGTTTCGAGGACAATACAAATCATTAATTGAAATGCATGGTTTCTCATGCGGCTTTACCTTGGAGTCGATGATCGAAACGACCTCTACCTCATTATTGATTCATTGGGTTCAACAAGGACATGGAGCAGCTCTTCTTCCGAACTCTTTGCTCAGAAATTTAAATGATAATTCCTTGCGCATTGTAAGGATCGAAGGTCAGGTTCCTTCATGGGATATATCCCTTGTGCATCTTAACTCCATGACGATGAGATCAACAGCACAAGCATTCATTCAAGAGATGAATCAATTTGTAAGAGTTGCTGAGACTGGATAAACGTAGGGGTGAATACAGGGAGACTATGAGCGAGGTGAGGTGTACACTTCAATGTTCAGGCAGTTAGAGTGCTTCATACAAATTTGCAAAGAAGGCAGCTTTACGAAAGCCGCGGAAGTATTATTAGTTTCTCAGCCAACGTTAAGTCAGCAAATCCGGTACTTGGAGAATGAGGTTGGAACCCCCTTGTTCGAGCGGTTGGGCAGAGGGGTAAAAGTTACACCTGCCGGGGAAATTCTTTATGATAAAGCCGTTTCGGTAATGAGACTGATTGAAGAATCGAAAAAAGAAACGCATGAGCTGCGTCATGCCCGGATCAATAAACTTTTAGTAGGTATCTCGCCTGTAAACTTCATTCATTTAGCGCCCAGCTTTTTGAAATTCCATGAACAGTATCCGGATGTCATCTTAAAGTTTGTGGAAGCAGAGGATACATCTGAACAATTAATGGATGGGAACATTCATATTGGCATTACGGATGAGCCCGAACCGAACAAAGATATTCATATGATGCATTTATATCATGAGGAACAAGCTTTGGTCGTGTATGCAGATCACCCGTGGGCAGACAGAAAGGTAATTTCTTTTCGGGAATTAGCAGATTTAGATTGTGCTTTATGGGCTAAAGACTTACACATCTTCAGACTTATTCAATCATTTAGCGACAAGCTCGCCAATACTAAGTTCGAGGCAACCTCTACAATCATACTGCTCTCTATGGTCTTACATAAAATGGGGGCAGCTATTTTACCTGTTTCTCTGATTGAAAGCTTTTCGTGTCAGGGGGTTACAATGATTCGTCTTATGGATCCAACCCCTACTATAGAGATTAAGCTTTTATATCCCAAGCATCAATTCAACAACCCTTTCGTTCAAGCGTTTATTCATGATCTACTAGAATTTACGAAAAAATTATAAAGCAAAAAAGAGCTGGCTCCTCCCATTCTGAGGAAACAGCTCCTTTTTCATACAGTGACTGTCTTTTTAGGAATAAGTCAGCTTATCCTCCGTGGCCGCCAAACATCGTTTGAGCATAAACAATGCCTGTACCGTAGGCCCCGCTGTGCTGCTTAGCAATTTCCAATACCGGCTCGTAGGTTTCTTGACGTGCCCAATCGCGTTGGTATTCAAGCAGAACGGATAGCCAGGTAACCGGGATTGCTCCTGCCTGTATCATGCGTTGAATGGACGTGTTGTGCGCTTCTGTAGTCGTACCGCCGGAAGCATCCGTTACAGTATATACTTCATATCCTTCTTTAAGGGCTGAAATGGTAGGAAATGCAAGGCAAACTTCCGTCCAAAGCGCAGCCATAATCAACTTCTTGCGCCCGGTTTGTTTCACAGCAGCAACGAAGTTCTCGTCTTCCCAAGAGTTCATGGATGTACGGTCAATCGGCTTATGATCAGGAAAAACCTCTTGAATATGCGGATGAAGCGGACCTGAGAACGACTCAGCCGCAACGGTTGTGAGAATAATAGGCGCATTGAAGACTTTGGCCGCTTTTGCAAGTCCAACCGTATTGTTAATGATGGTTTGGCGATCAGCGCTTTGCACGCCAAACAGCATTTGAGGCTGATGATCAATAAGAATAATAGCTGAGTTTTCAGCGGTAAGTAAATCGGTTTTGCCGTTAAACATACAAAAATCCCCACTTTCCATGAATAGGATTGCAGCAAATCCATATATTTGAAATCCGGCTGCATGTCATCAGTCTATTGAAATGCCAACGCGCGAACAATCTTCAATTTTCTATATAACCCATAGGGAAAAACTATATAGATCAAAAGTATGATGCAAATGTCGTATAAGTAATTCTTATGGCTGGTATAGAGAAAACCTTATTGATGGAAAGGAAAGCTGACTTATAGACTTGTGCATATAAGGTAACATTGAAGGAGGAAACAAGGGTTGTCGAATAAAACCATAGTCGTTGAAGCAAGTTTAGTCATTCATAATGCCCTTATCGTGACGATGGACGATGCTAAGCCTACAGCAACAGCTGTAGCCGTTAAGGGCGGCCAATTTCTGGCCGTTGGGGACGATGCCGAAATCATGCAATATGTGGGGACCTCCACGCAGGTTGTGAACGCAAATAGGCGAATGTTAATTCCGGGGTTGAACGATTCTCATATTCATCTGATTCGAGGCGGTCTCAATTATAATCTTGAGCTTCGGTGGGATGGGGTACCTTCCATAGCGGATGCCTTGCGGATGCTGAAAAAGCAGGTGGATCGTACTCCTGCGCCTCATTGGGTCCGTGTTGTCGGAGGTTGGACAGAGTTCCAATTCGCGGAACGCCGAATGCCGACTTTAGATGAAATCAATCGCATTGCTCCGGATACCCCCGTATTCATCCTCAATCTTTACCGCCAAGCCTTTTTGAACAAAGCAGCTCTGAGAGTCATCGGGTATACGAAGGATACGCCGAATCCGCCGGGCGGAGAAATTCAAAGGGACGGCCAAGGTCATCCCACAGGAATGCTCATTGCCAGACCTAATGCGACTATTTTGTATGCAACTCTGGCTAAGGGGCCAAAGCTTTCCTACGAAGATCAAATCAATTCAACCCGGCTGTTCATGAGGGAATTGAATCGCTTCGGCATCACAAGCGTGATCGATGCCGGAGGAGGCTTTCAGAACTATCCCGATGATTATCAGGTCTTTGAAGAGCTTGATAAGCGCGGAGAGATTACGGTGCGCACGGCGTATCATTTATTCACCCAGCATCCTAACAATGAGCTGGCTGATTTTAAGGCATGGACCGCTACAACGCAGCCTTACACGGGCAGCGCCTACTATCGTCATAACGGTGCAGGCGAAATGCTGGTTTACAGCGCTGCTGATTTTGAAGATTTCGTAGAACCCCGTCCGGAGCTTCCGGCTGTACTGGAAGACGAGCTTTTTGAAGTGACTCATCATCTTGTGCAGCATCGTTGGCCATTCCGTCTCCATGCAACCTATGGAGAATCCATCACACGCTTTCTCGACGTATTTGAACGTGTGAATAAAGAGGTGCCTTTCCAAGACTTGCGCTGGATTCTCGATCATGCCGAAACGATCCGTGAGCAGGATTTGGAGCGGGTCGTTGCCTTAGGCGGTTCGATTGCCGTACAAAACAGAATGGCTTTCCAGGGTGAGTATTTCGTCGACCAATACGGGACAGAAGCAGCGGAGAATGCTCCTCCAATCACCAAAATGATGAAATCCGGATTGCGCGTTGGTGTCGGAACAGATGCGACCCGAGTAGCCAGCTATAATCCTTGGGTGGCCTTATACTGGTTAGTGACGGGCAAGACGCTTGGCGGGCTAAGCTTGTACCCTGCTTCTAACCGTGTAGAGCGGCACCAAGCGCTTCGCATGTATACGACAGGGAATGCGTGGTTTTCACAGGAAGAAGATGTGAAGGGGCAAATCAAAGCAGGCCAATACGCTGATTTTACCATTCTTTCAGATAATTTCTTTACGGTCGCCGAAGAAGAGATTAAAAAAATCGAGTCCGTCTTTACGGTAGTTGGCGGCAAAATAGTCTACGGCGCACACGAATTTCAGCCTTTGTCGCCGCCAGCGCCGAAAGCAAGTCCTGACTGGTCTCCGCATAATTACTTCGGCGGCTATTACAATGGGGCAAATTATGGCGGTGGATCAGGAGCCCCATCGCCTCAACAGATTCGCCTTCATCGCGGGTGTAACCACCATCATGGCAGCGGCTTCTGTGACTTGGACTGCTTTGTTTTCTAAAGCGTGATTGCGAAAAAATTACAATCCGATCGAGAATTTGATATCTAAAGTCTGCCCGGATTGGGGCAGGCTTCTTTTTGCGCAGCGGGGGCTAGGATCTTCGGCTTCGGAGTTTGTGGCTGACAAGTTTATTCTACACAAAGAAATTCATTTATTGTATATTTAGGACAATAATGGAATTCCAATTTGGAGGTGAACAAGATGGCTCGTGTGTTGGTTGTGATTACTCCGGCTGAAGGTCACGTGAATCCGTCGCTGGGATTGGTCAAGCA
This sequence comes from Paenibacillus tyrphae, assembly GCF_000722545.1. Classification (GTDB taxonomy): domain Bacteria; phylum Bacillota; class Bacilli; order Paenibacillales; family NBRC-103111; genus Paenibacillus_G; species Paenibacillus_G tyrfis. The sequence goes on along the minus strand of NZ_JNVM01000008.1, from coordinate 13,224 downwards.
GTTGACGGACAACGGCGAGGAAGTTGTCTATGTATGCACGGAGGAGTATCGTTCCAGAATTGAACAAACCGGAGCTGAGTTGCGGACCTATCCTTTTCCCGAAGACGCTTTTTCCCATGATCCGGTGTTAAAGCCAGCGGAGTACAAGCATCCTTACCAGTTCGTCTATATGATGGTTGGTGGGATTATTCGGAAGATCGTCCCGGAAGTTCTGCGGGTTACCGCGGATGAAACGTTCGATTATTTGATTTTCGACTCCTTGATGGGGTGGGGAGGCACGATCATTGCGGAAAAGCTGGGCATCCCTGCGGTATGCTCCATCGCTTCCTTTGCTTTCGTAGAGCCTTTGGGGACTGACCAAGACATGGATGAGAACCGTAAGGACGTCAAGGAGCTGTATGAGGCTACGATGAAGTTGACGCGGCAACTAGCTGATGAATTTCAAGTGCGTGCCCCGGCTATGGATGAAATTGCCAAACATGAGGGGCGATTAAAGCTCGTTTATACAAGCCGCTATTTTCAACCGCAAGCCGAAAAGCTGGACGATAGCTTTATTTTTGCCGGTCCTTCGATCGTGCCGCGTCAAGATGCTCCGTCTTTCCCGTTCGAACAGCTGCGTGCCCGACATCAACAGACGGTTTACATCGCAATGGGCACCATCTTGAATAAAGATTTGGATTTTTACAAGCTCTGTTTTGACGCATTTCAGGATTTACCGGCGACGTTCGTCTTATCTTCAGGCAAACATACGGATATGGAACCGTTGATGGATCGGATTCCCGCTAATTTTATAGTAAAACCGTACGTTCCGCAGCTGGAAATGCTGCAGCGTGCAGACGCCTTTATTACCCATGCAGGAATGAACAGCACAAGTGAGGCCCTGTATTACAATGTGCCTCTGGTGATGATTCCATTAACCTCGGATCAGCCTCTTGTGGCGAAGCGGGTGCAAGAGCTGGGAGCAGGCATTACTTTGGATAAAAATAACCTTACCCCTGCTGCTTTGAGAGCTGCTTTGGTAGAAGTGTTAAGCAATCCGGATTATAGGCAGCAGGCTCATGTGATCGGCGAATCGTTACGCCAGGCCGGCGGCTATAAGCGGGCTGCAGATGCTATAACGAATTATTTTGCCGCTATTAATAGATAAAAAGAGTTCTGGCATCTGCCGGTCCGTAGGCTCCCCCTTGCAGCCCTAGAGCAAGAAGAGGCTTTTCACCTGAATCGTTTCCTGTATAATGGAATGAAAGCAGTTACAATTGCTATGGGGGACATTCAGGAGGCGGGCCAATGCGTCGAAAAGGAATTCGGTTCAACAAACATAGCGTGATCGTCACGTGGCTCATTTCCTACATTTCGGTGCTGCTTGTTCCGATTATGATCAGCGCGATTCTATATGCCGCCGCTTGGCATGTGGTGGAATCGGAAATCAACCGCGCCAACGAATCGATGCTCCGGCAGATGGAGCAGGCGATTGACGGCAATCTGGCAGGGATCGAACGGTTAAGCCTCGAAATTGCGTTGAACCGGCGGGTGGCCGGATTTATTAATGCGCAGCAGCCGCTTACGGACAGCGACTACTACGATTTGATCAGTATCGCGGGCGACCTGCGGGTGTATCAAGTGGCCAACGATTTTATCGAGCAGATCTACATTTATTACAAAAACAGCGACACCGTATTGTCGGCACGGGATCACATCGACAGCCGGGCGCTGTACGGGAGATTGCGCGAGAAAGACGGGACGAGCTACGAGGAATGGAAGGCGTTCTTCGACAAGCGGTACATTCAGGAATACGTCCCCGTTACGATGCGTGGGGATGGCGAGCCGGTCAAGGCCGTCATGTACGCCAAGTCGATCACGCTCGACCATACGGATCAGCCGGGAGCGGTGATTGTGTTCGTCATCAAGGATTCGAAGCTATTGGACAATATCACGCCCGCCAATCAAGCTTCGATCGCTGTCGTGGACAAGCAGAACCGCTTGGTCGCCTCGACGGGCTTCGACCATAACCCGGCTGCACCGGTTTACGATCGTCTCGCGAACAAGCATGGCCTGTTGTACGAGACGCTTTCCGGCAAAGAGGTAGCCGTGTCCTACACGACGTCGGACAGCACGGGTTGGAAATACGTTTCGATGATTCCCGCCGAGCTGTTCGACGACAAGATGAAAACGATGAAGCTGCTCATCTATTCCAGCATCGGGCTAAGCCTCGTTATCGGCGGAATCGTGACGTTCTTGTTCTTGCGAAAAAATTACAATCCGATCAGCGTGCTGATTCGCAGCCTTTCCGTAAAATCGGGCATCTCCTTCGACGAAGGGTCGAACGAGTACGGGTACTTGGAGGAGGCGCTCAATACGACGTTTGCCGAGAAGGAGAAGATCGACCAGCGGCTTCACCGACACCGCGACGCCATCCGTTCCCATTTGTTCCAAAGTCTGCTGAAGGGCCGGCTGGAGCAAAACGTTCCAGTACACGAGTCGCTCGCCGCCCACGATATCCGGCTGACTTCGCCATACTTCGCCGTCCTTCTGTTTCACATCGATCATTACGGCAAGCTGGATTCGTCCGGTTATCCCGATCCCCGGATGGGCAGGCTGTTGCATTTTATTATCATGAACGTGGTGGAGGAAGTGGCGGGCAGCCGCCATCACGCTTTCACGACGGAAATGGACGATATGCTGGCATGCATCGTCAATTTCGGAGCGGAGCCCGATGAGGAGGAACTGCGGCGAATCGCAGCACAGGTCAAGTCGTTTTTGCTCGACCATTTCCATATCCGCCTCACGGCAGCGATCAGCGGTATCCATCAAGAACTGTACGGGATTCCGCGCGCCTATCAGGAGACACTGGAGGCGCTGGAATACCGTCTGGTGATGGGGAGCGGGGAAATTATCCGGTACGGCGATCTGCCCGGTTCGGATACGGCGCGTCCAGCCGGCAGCTACTACTACCCTTTGCATGTGGAGCAGCAGCTGATTAATTTCGTGAAGACAGGCGACCACGAGAAATCGAGTGCGATGATCGATGAAATTATCGGCATCAACGTCTCCGGCGCGCCCCTGTCCGTACCACTGGCCAAATGTCTCATGTTCGATATGATCGGCACGCTTCTGAAAACGATGGACGAGATCGGTGCGGGAGGCAAGCGGGATTTCCTTGAGCGGGTCAATCCGGTGGACCGGTTGACCGGCTGTGAAACGATCATGGAGATGCAGGTGCAGCTTCGCGAGGTGCTGGGCGAGGTATGCCGCTTGATCCAGAACGAGCGCAGCCAGGAGCAAAGCAATCTGCTGAGTCAGCAGATCCTCTCTTACATAAGGGATCGTTACAACGATGAAAACCTCAACATCTCGATGCTTGGCGAAGCGTTCGGGTTGACCCCGTCTTATTTGTCGAAGCAGTTCAAGGCACAGACGGGCAAGGCGCTGCTCGACGTGATCAGCATGACCCGGCTGGAGGAAGCGAAGCGGCTGCTTCCAGATGCGAAGCTGTCGGTTGCGGAAATCGCCAGAAAGGTCGGATACGCCGACATCAACACGTTCAACCGGATCTTCAAAAAATTCGAAGGCATTACGCCGGGAAAATATAGAGAGCTCTAATGTTGCTGTCCTGTCCAAGAAAAGCCGTTCAAGCATGCTTGCGCGGCTTTTTTCGGTTTTTGTATAAGGATTGCGGAAAAGCATGGCGCCATACTGCCGATTTTAACGGTGGAGTTTCGATTCTGAATATAGCTTCAAGATGCGCTTCGTAGCATAATGGCGCTAAGGTGCAGCAACCCGGAGTGCACACTTTCTTAACTCATAGGGGGATTCGCATGAAACAAAGCTCTGCCGGTAAATCGTTTCGCGCTGCGGCATGCGTCGTATTGGCTTCCAGTCTAATTGTCGCATGCACCAAACAGAGTAGCGGGGATGGCCAGAATGCGCCGAAAACGCCGGCGTCATCGTCGGAAGCTGGCCAGTACCCTATCCAAACGAAGGAAACGTTGACCTCGTGGGAGCAGATCAATACGAACCTGATCACCTTTGTGCCCAACCTGGCCGACTCGCCGTTCGGCAAACAGCTGGAGAAGGAAACCGGCGTGAAAGTCAAGTATACGCACCCGGTCGACGGACAGGCGAAGGAGCAGTTCAATCTGTTGATCGCGTCGAACAAATTACCGGACGTTATCGAATACGACTGGAATAGCTCCTATCCCGGAGGAGCGGAGAAGGCAATCGCCGATAAGGTCATCCTGCCGCTCAACGATTATATTGACAAGTATGCGCCCAATCTGAAAAAGCGGCTGCAGCAGGACAAAGAGCTTGACAAGATGGTGAAGACGGACAGCGGCAAATATTATGTATTTCCGATGATCCGTCCCGACAACGGGCTTGTATTCCGCGGGCCGATGATCCGCAAAGACTGGCTGGACGAATTGAAGCTGCAGGTGCCGACGACGATCGACGAATGGTACACCGTTTTGAAAGCGTTTAAAGAACAGAAGGGTGCGTCGGCTCCGTTCACTTCGCTGTACAGCAACGAGTTTAATATTCAAGATGCGTTTATCGGGGCCTACCGTACGGCGAACCGGTTCTACATCGACGACCAAGGCAAGGTAAAGTACGGACCGATTGATCCGCAATTTAAGGAAGTGCTTGCTCTTTTCCGGAAATGGTATGCGGAAGGGCTGATCGATAAGGATTTTGCCTTGAACACGGATTCGAAGACGCTGGACAACAAAATGTTGGGTGAAAATTCGGGAGCCACCGTCTCTCTGCTCAGCGGCGGTATGGGCCGTTGGATGGAAACCGGGAAGAAGAAAAATCCGAAATTCCAACTCGTTGCCGCCCCGTATCCGACCTTGAAAAAAGGGGAGCGGGCCTTCATCGGGCAGCGTGATTTCAAATACAATCCAGCCGGCAGCAAAGCGGTAACCGTCGATACGAAGCATCCCGAGCTGGCCGTCCAATGGCTGGACTACGCTTTCAGCGAGAAGGGCAGCCTGCTGTTCAACTTCGGGATTGAGGGCGAGAGCTATGCGATGAAGGACGGCGCACCGCAGTTCACCGACAAGATAACGAAAAACGAGAAATACAATCTCCAGCAAATGGTGTCTCAATATACGAAGCCGAACGGACCGTTTCCGGGAGATAGCCGGAAAAGCTTCAACACGTTCCCGGAGCAGGATGCAGCCATAAAAATATGGTCCGAAACCGATGCGGCCAAGCATGTGATGCCGCTGTTCATTACGCCGACGGTCGAGGAGAGCAAGGAAGTAGCCAAGCTGAATACGGCGATCGCGAGCTACAAGGAAGAAATGTTCGTGAAGTTTATTATGGGCAAGGAACCGATTGACAAGTTCGACGATTACGTGAAGCAGATTCAATCGATGGGAATCGATAAGGTGACGAAAATTTATCAGGAAGCGCTGGACCGTTACAATAAGCGATAAATCGGTCGCCTTCCTCACGGGAAGGGCTTGGAAGGGAGAGAGAACATGAGCGCCATGAACCCGGAAACGACGATCGCCGTTATCCCGAAGAAGCGCGCGCGCATCGGCCTGCTGGTCGATATCCGGAAAAATAAGCTGCTGTACGTCATGCTGCTTCCGGTGCTGCTCTTTTACGTGATATTCCACTATGCCCCGATGTATGGGGCCGTCATCGCGTTTAAAGATTTTTCGCCCCGGCTCGGCATAGGGGACAGTCCATGGATCGGCTTCGAGCATTTCGAGACGTTTTTCACCGGGGCTTATTTCTGGAGAACGATCAAAAATACGCTGCTGATCAGCTTCTACGAGCTGTTGTTCGGCTTTCCGGCGCCGATCGTGCTTGCCCTGCTGCTTAACGAAGTGAAACACACGATATTCAAGCGCACGGTGCAGACGGTCACCTATTTGCCGCACTTCATCTCGCTCGTTGTCATCTGCGGCATTGTGAAGGACTTTACAGCCAGCGACGGCGTTATTAACGATATCCTCGTCTATATGGGGGGAGAACGTCTGTCGCTGCTCCTTGAACCGGATATGTTCCGCTCGATTTACGTCTCGTCAGGGGTATGGCAGCATATCGGCTGGGGAACGATCATCTTTTTGGCCGCCTTGACCGGCATCGATCCCGAGCAGTACGAGGCCGCCAGAATGGACGGCGCCGGACGGTGGAAGCAGATGCTGCATGTCACGATTCCGGGCTTGATGCCGACGATCGTCATTTTGCTTATTTTGAACATCGGACGGCTGATGAATGTCGGATTCGAAAAGATCATTCTGCTGTACAATCCGAGCACGTACGAGACAGCCGATGTCATCTCGTCGTATGTATACCGGGTCGGCTTGCAGGATTTCAATTACAGCTTCAGCTCGGCGGTCGGGTTGTTCAACTCCGTCATCAATTTTATGCTCGTGATCTTTTCCAACTGGTTGAGCCGCAAGCTGAACAATACGAGCTTATGGTAGAAAGGAGGAACAGCCAATGCTGAACCGGCGCACCGTTTCGGAAAGATGCTTCGATGCCGGCAATGTCGTCTTTTTGACTTTGCTGATGGTGCTCACCATTTACCCGATCATGTACGTGGCCTTCGCTTCCGTCAGCGACGCCGCAAGCTTGATGGCGCACAAAGGCATGCTGTGGACGCCGCTCGGATTTTCGCTCGAGGCGTACGCGAGCGTGTTTAACAACCCGATGATTTTGAAGGGCTACGGGAATACGCTGTTCGTCGTCGTCGTCGGCCTTGCGTTCAATCTGTCGCTTACAGCCTTCGGGGCGTATGCCTTGTCGCGCAAAAGCTTGCGCTACCGCAAGCCGCTTATGCTGTTCATCGTCTTTACGATGTTCTTCAGCGGTGGACTGATTCCGTTTTATTTTACGGTCAAAGGCATCGGGCTTGCTGACTCGCTGTGGGCGCTTATTATTCCGCATGCGATCAATACGTTCAATCTGATCATCATGAAAACGTCGTTCGAGGCGATCCCCGACAGTCTGGAGGAATCGGCCAAGATCGACGGGGCGAACGATTTCGTCATCCTGTTCCGCATCATGCTGCCGCTGTCCATGCCCGTCATCGCGGTCATGATGCTATATTATGGCGTCAGTCACTGGAACTCCTGGTTCCATGCGATGATCTTCCTGCAGGACCGGTCGCTGTATCCGCTGCAGCTCGTGCTCCGCGAAATTTTGCTGCAGGGCGAAGCGAGCTCGATGGCCGTCGGCGCGACGGAGAGCGATGTGGCGATGCTGTCGGTTACGCTGAAATACGCGACGATTATCGTTGCGACGGTGCCGATTCTTCTCGTGTATCCGTTCCTGCAAAAGTACTTCGTGAAGGGCGCGCTGGTCGGCGCAATCAAAGGATAAGGAGCGGAACCCGCAGCATGAATGATAACGAAATGGAAAATGTCCGCCTGGATCTCAATTGGGAGCAGTTTATGGCCGATAACGATATGGAATGGGTCGTTAAGCCCGTTAGCTGGGACGAAGGGGCTTTTATCGGCAACGGGCTGATCGGCGCGATGATTTATGGGGAGGAGAATGCGAAGAAGCGGAATGTGCTGCGGTTCGTTGCGGGCCGAACGGACGTGACGGCGACCCGGACGGACCGTCCGGGCTTCCGTCCGCGCGTGCCGGTCGGCGAGCTCGACCTGGAGCTGGAAGGGATGATTTACCATCCGACTTCGATGCGGCTGGATTTGTGGAATGCCGAGCTGCGAGCCGTATTGACGACGACCCGCGGAGAGGTCCGGGTCCGAGCATTCGTCCACAGCGAAGCGGAGGTTATGGCCGTCGAGCTCGAGACGACGGAAGGGGAAGAAGGCGCGCGCTTGGCATGGTATGCGAATTCCGAGGTGGACCCGGTGCTTAAGTATGCCGATGGCATCAATACGAACCAGTACATTCCGGAGGAAGAGGTGGACAAAACGACGGGGAAGGACGGCATGTTCTTCTCCATCCAGCGGTTTGCCCCGGATGAAGGCTGTGTCGCGGCCTGGAAGGAAATGCGGGCGTCCGAAGGCCGCCGCCGCATCTGGTATGTCAGCATCGCCAACGGCCATGACGAAAAGGCGAAAGAGCAAGCTGCGGCTTCGGTGAGGAACGCTTCGGAGAGCGATTTCGGCACGTGGGTCGGCGCGCATCGCCGGTGGTGGCACCGGTATTACCGGCAAAGCTTCGTTTCGCTCCCGGACAGGCGGCTGGAAAGCTTTTACTGGATTCAGATGTATAAGCTGGCCTCGGCCACGCGGGCCGACCGCCCGCTGATCGACAATCAGGGACCGTGGCTTGCCCCGTCGCCTTGGCCGGGGATCTGGTTCAACATGAACGTGCAAATGAGCTATTCGCCGGTCTATACGGCGAACCGGCTGGAGATCGGGGAATCGCTCGTACGGACGCTCGACGCAAACAAGGAGCATTTGATCGGAAACGTGCCCGAGCCGTTCCGGCACGATTCGGCGGGATTGGGCCGAAGCAGCAGTTATGATCTGAAAAGCGAAGTGGACGACGAGGTCGGCAACCTCGCCTGGATCTGTCACAACGTTTGGCGGCATTACCGGTACGCTATGGATGACGAGATGCTGAGAAACGTGCTGTATCCGATCTTGCAAAGAAGCATGAATTACTATTTCCACCTGCTGGAAGAAGAGGAGGACGGCAGACTGCATCTGCCGCCGACCATTTCCCCCGAATACGGCTCGTTTATGCGGACGAGGGTACGCGACTGCCATTACGATCTGGCGCTCATCCGCTGGGGCTGCGAAACGCTGCTGGCCATAAGCGAGCGGCTGGGGGAAGCGGACCTATTGTGCTGGAAATGGCTGCACGTTCTCGACCGATTGGCGCCGCTGCCGGTGGACGAGACCGGCCTCATGATCGGCCGCGACACGCCGCTTGCGTACGGCCACCGGCATTTCAGCCACCTGCTCGCCGTCTTTCCGCTGCACCTGATCGGCTGCGACAGGGAGGAGGACCGGGAGCTGATCGCCACCTCGCTTCGCCATTGGATCGGCAAGGAGGGCGATTTGCGCGGCTTCAGTGTGACCGGCGCGGCATCGATCGCCGCTACGCTCGGCTGGGGGAATGAAGCGCTTCGCTTGCTGCAAGCGCTGCTGCTGATCGTCAAGCCGAATACGATGTACAAAGAAGCAGGGCCGGTCATCGAGACGCCGCTTGCGGGAGCGGAGGCGATTCATGACATGCTGCTGCAAAGCTGGGGAGGGACGATCCGCATCTTCCCGGCCGTCCCCGACGAATGGCGGGATGCGGCGTTTCACGATCTGCGCGCCGAAGGAGCTTTTCTCGTCAGCGCCGTGCGAAGAGACGGCATCACCCGGTTTATCCGCGTGAGAAGCTTGGTCGGGGAGCCGTGTATTGTCCGGACCGGGTGGACCGGCATCGTCCGGTGGCGGAAAGCCGGAACAGCCGCCGCTGAAGCGATGGTCGACTTGGGAGCGCAGGAAGGAGATATCGCCTTGGACTTGCAAAAGGGAGAGGAAGCGATTTTGTATCCGGACGGCGAGCTCCCGGATCTGCGCATACGGCCGGTATCTCCCTCCGGAAGACCCGTCCGCTATTTCGGCGGGCATAAGCCTTGGCGGCTTTACGACTTTCCGTTTTGAGAGGCCGGAAATTGAAGGTTTTAATGATCTTTTCAGCATTTTGATGATTTCTTTTGCCCCGTTTTTCTTTGTAAAATGAAACCGGAGTGCACTCTGCAATTAAAAAAAGAAGGAGCGATGAAATGATAAGACGAACAAAGCTATTTACGGTTTTTGCATGCGCTTGCTTGCTTCCTGCGCTTATTCCTGCCGCACCCGGTTATGCAGCGGATGCCAAGCTGCAGGTTCCGGCGTCTGCCGTAACGGCGAGTAAGGACGACGGCAATGTTTCGGCCAATACGGTAGACGGCAATCTGTCTACACGCTGGTCCGCCAGCGGCGACGGGGAATGGATCAAATTCGATCTAGGCGCCAACAAGAAGGTCAGCTATATGAAAATGGCCTTTCTAAACGGGGATACCAGAACTTCCAAGTTCGATATTCAAACCTCGACCGACAATGTGAGCTTTAAGACGGTAAAGGCGAATGCGGTTAGCAGCTTGAATGCAGGACTGCAAACCTTTGATTTTCCTGATGTCAACGCGGCCCGGTACGTAAAAATTATTGGGCACGGCAACTCGGTTAATGCCTGGAACAGCTACACCGAAGTAGAGATTTATGGGGAGGGTGCCGAAGGCGTGCCGGTTTCCACCTCTGCCGAGCTGACTGCGGCCATTGGCAAAGCGGTTGCGGGCACGACGATTGTGCTCGCCGACGGTACCTACACGCAGGATGCTCCCTTCGTCGTGAGCGGCAAGAACGGCACGGCGAACAGCCCGATTACGATCAAAGCGGCAAATCCGGGCCAGGCCGTCATTTCCGGCGGGGCATCGCTCAAAATTCAAAAATCGTCCTACGTTACGATTGAGGGCTTGAAGTTTACGAACACCGGCAACACGGCCCTCCTCTTGGACGGCTCCAACAATATTCGGGTGACCCGAAATCAATTCGCTTTGCCGGCAACCGGAAAAGACTTGATCTGGCTGCAGGTGAGCGGAGCGAACAGCCATCACAACCGGATCGACCATAATGATTTTGGTCCCAAGAACGACACGAGTCCGCTCATTGCCTACGAAGGCGACGGCAAGGGGAACATCTCGCAGTACGACGTGATCGAATACAACTACTTCCATGAGGTCGGCCCGTGGGTAGACAACGGCAAGGAAACGATACGTCTGGGGCTATCCAAAGTCTCGTTGTCCAACGGGTACAACACCATTCAATACAATTTGTTTGAGAACTGCGACGGTGAACCCGAAATCGTCTCCGTCAAAAGCAGCGGTAACACGGTCCGCTACAATACGTTCAAAACCTCGAAAGGGGGACTTACTTCGCGGCACGGCCATAACAACGAGTTTTACGGGAACTTCTTCCTTGGCGACGGCGTGAAAACGGAGCAATCGGGAATTCGGGTGTATGGCAATGACCATAAAATTTACAACAACTACTTCGAGAATCTTACCGGGACGGCCATCCATCTCGACAGCGGCAGCTTCGACGGCGGCACCGGCGGGTATCCGCCCAATCCGACGCTGGACCAATTGAGAGCGCATTGGAAAATTTATCGCGCCCAAGTCGTCAACAATACGATCGTAGGCAGCAAGGGGGGGATTGTTATCGGGTCCGGAAAGGCTTACGCTCCTCAAGACAGCGTCGTGGCGAACAACATCGTGAAAAATTCCACGGGCACGCTTTATAACGAAGCGGCCACCAGCAACACCGTATTCGAAGGCAACATCGGGTATGGCAGCACGCTGAGCAATAAATCGAGAACGGCTTCGGAGATTCGCAACGCCGACCCGTTATTTCAAACCGTGAACGGATTGCAAAAATTATCCTCCGCCAGTAAGGCGGCGATTGACGCCGCAGTTGGAACGTACAGCTATATCAAGGAGGATATGGATGGCGAAGCCCGCTCATCCGCTCATGATATCGGAGCGGACGAGTATTCCACGGCCTCGTCCTTCAAGAATCGTCCGCTGGAGAAGACCGACGTAGGGCCGGACGCGCCATAACTTTAATTTTATATTTGCCGCAAAAAAAAGGAAAAGTGCCATCCCCGCGAGGAGAGGCACTTTTTCTCATCCAGAGCCGCCTGATGGCAGCCTTACTTCGAGATGTAAAAGGCGTTATTTTCAAACTTTGTCGTCAAGCCTAAGTCCTCGACAGCCAATTTCCAGGTCATCGGGAAATAGGTCACATCATTTAAAACAAGCAGCGGATACGTTTCTGTCGAGTTGTCAAACCAGGCATCGTTTACAAATACGTTGAAATCGGGAAGCTTGGCGTACAGCTTTGCAGGCGGGGAGCCAAGGTCGGGATTCAGCTTGGCTGCTTTGTTGGCCGTCTTCCGGATCACAAATCCCGTCTCTTTATCCCACTTGGTTTCGAGTCCCAAAGCCTGCGTGTAGCTCCAAGTCATTGGGAAATAGGTAATGTCCTTGTAGGTAATGACCGGATACTGCGCAGAAGCATTGGAAACTTCCTGATTATTTACATAAACCTTAAAAGTGGGGACATTCACCTTGATCATGCCGTCTGGGACTTCTCCTTTTGCCGGGGAAGAGGGAGCCGCCTTCGGCGAGCTTGACTTGCTGCCGGAACCGTCGCTTGAGGTGCTTCCTCCATTGTGATAATGATATTCGCCGTCTTCAAGCCCCCATTTTGCACAATTGGTTCTGCACGTGTGTCCTCCATTTTTATCCGTTCTGCCGGGATGAGCGCTTGCGATCGATGTGATCGACGAGAACGAAAGACTGAACAGAACAATCCCTAACACCGCTTGGTTTAGTTTCATAAAATGACCCCCTACTATGTAGTTCTATCTTCTTATAATTCTACCATCATTAGGAAAATAGGACAATTGCATCAAGTCAATTTGATCCATGATGAAATAGATTAAATCAAGTGACGGGTTTTCACGCATCATTCAACAACAAACTGTGAAAAAGTTATCATTTGCATGAATGTGATACGATTTAGGAGAAATCAACTTTTTAACCAAAGGATGGTGGATGTGATGAAGCTGAATCATATCAATTTGACGGTCACGGACGTACCGGCCGCTCAACAGTTTTTGGAAACTTATTTCGGACTCAGGCCGATGGACACGAGCGGAGATGCGCGCGGCAGTTCATTCGCAGTGCTATTTGACGATAACGGAATGGTGATTACGTTAATGAAAGGAGCCGAGGTTCAGTACCCTAAGACGTTTCATATCGGCTTCATTCAGGAGAGCGAAGAGAAGGTGAATGAGATCAACCAACGCATGAAGGACGACGGATTCGATGTTAAGCCGCCGCAAAGATCGCATGGATGGACGTTCTATGTGAAAGCCCCGGGCGGTTTTACCGTTGAGGTCCTTGCTTAAGTGGAACTGCGATAAGGGAAAAGTTCGAGCCGGCCGGAGGCACAGTCCTTCAGCCGGTTCATTTTTTTGTCGAATAATGTTATAGAATATGTGTCTTTCGTTTCTTTTTGATGAAAACAGGACAATAGGCGGATAGTTTATCGATTTATCGTTAAGGCTGAGAAGACTCCCTCTTCGATAAGGGGGAGATGAATCAGCATCTCTTGTGCATGAATACGAACATACGTGCTATAATTATCATAAAATCACCAAAGGAGGTGAATCCCGCATGTTGCATCATAAAGC
>NZ_JNVM01000007.1 GCF_000722545.1 Paenibacillus tyrphae | reverse complement strand
CTCCCGCACAATAGCCGCTTCTTTGGGCAGTGGCTTAGACAAATTGTATAAGGATCAAGAAAGGACCGCTGCTTTGACCGAGGGCGGTCTATTTCTTTTTGTTTAGGTACGTTAGCAATGTCAAGATGAACATCCCGAACCCGAACATCAAGGTAAGTGCTTGGTATACCTCCATAGGCCATCACCTCCGTTCCAGGAGGCTAGCCGACCGCCCTAAAAGCCTTTCTATCGTGGTTTTTCCATTGTAACATATTATTCCATTGAACCCAAAGTAAGCCTGTCCAACCGAAAAACCAAACGGCTCTTGGGACCGAACAGTACGGACTCCAGGACACTCAACTTACGTTATCCGGAGCATGGTCCTGCACCAAAGGGCTTCTGCAGATTCCAAACCGGGAACTATTGCAAATTATGCAAGCCACGTAGGAAGCGTTCGGCGCACTCCGGCCCTCCTGTCCCCCAGACAGCAAGCTCCGCCGATACGGCACCCTTATGCCGGTTTCATACCGGCTCTCCCTTAACGAATGACGCGCCTTATCGACCATAGTCCACCCATATGGATCACAAGACCCTTTTCTATCAAATTTTCGACAAGAAATAGGTGACGTCTCCTCCAATGTTTTAGGCCTAAAGAACCTTTATTGTTTAGAAGGAAAATTTTTACTTAAAAGGGTATTGAAAAATTTAAAAATTGGTTTAATATAATTATCAAGTAGTCCTCGTTGGAATATTTTACCTTACATTTCGACGAACTACGAATAGCCTCTACAGTTTTACCTCAAAAGAATTAACCACTTGATGAAAGAGGTGATGCTTTTCTAGCGAAAACCTTGTATCGTCACCCGACACCCCTATTTCAGTTTTTACACGCCTCATGCTTCCACTCGATTTATCCTGCCTTGCCTCAGATTATTGCTTCTGTAATCACCTTCAACGAGACCCGCTTTAAATTTGCTTTGCATCCCGCCATCGGTTAAATCAGTTTCTAATTCATTCTAAACCGATTGGAAAACAATTAAAAAGGAGAGATGACGTTTATGTTAAAAGTATGGGCATCGGTTATTACAGGAGCATTTTTGCTCGGAAGCGTGCAAGCCGTGCATGCTGCTCCGCAAGATCAATCCGCTCCGTTGGGGAACTTTGCCCCTAAATTGATTACCGGGGAAAGCTGGAGCGCGCCGCAAGGCGTATCGGGAGAGGAAAAAATCTGGAAGTACCTTGAATCCAAGCAGGAAAGCTTCCAGATCGGCAAATCCGTCGATCTGAAAAAACAATTGAAAATTATCGGGCAAACGACCGACGAGAAAACAGGAACCACGCATTACCGTCTGCAGCAGCTTGTGGGAGGCGTTCCCGTATACGGCGGCATTCAGACGATTCACGTCAACAAAGAAGGACAAGTCACATCGCTGATCGGCAGCCTGCTTCCCGATCAACAGCAGCAAGTTTCGAAAAGCCTGAGTTCGCAAATCAGCGAAGCGCAAGCTATCGCCGTTGCCCAGAAAGATACCGAAGCAGCCGTCGGCAAGCTGGGTGAACCGCAAAAGGCGCCAAAAGCGGATCTGTACGTTTACTTGCACAACGGACAGCCGGTCCTCGCCTATGTGACGGAGGTTAACGTTCTTGAACCGGAGGCAGTCCGCACGCGCTACTTCATCAGCGCCGATGACGGCAGCATTTTGTTCAAGTACGACATCCTCGCTCACGCTACGGGCACCGGAAAAGGCGTGCTTGGAGACACGAAAACGTTCACAACCACCCAATCCGGCTCCAGCTATCAATTGAAGGATTCGACTCGCGGACAAGGTATCGTTACTTACAGCGCAGGAAACCGGACATCTCTGCCCGGATCGCTGCTCACCAGTACAAACAATATTTGGAACGACGGCTCAGCGGTCGACGCGCATGCCTACACCGCCAAAGTGTACGATTACTATAAAAACAAATTTAGCCGCAACAGCATTGACGGCAACGGCCTCCAGCTCAAATCGAGCGTGCACTACTCCACCAGATACAACAATGCCTTCTGGAACGGCGTGCAGATGGTTTACGGAGACGGAGACGGCGTAACCTTCAGATCGTTCCCTGCCGATCCGGACGTTATCGGCCACGAATTGACTCACGGCGTTACGGAAAGTACGGCTGGTCTGGAATACTACGGCGAGTCTGGGGCGCTGAACGAATCGATCTCCGATATTTTCGGGAATGCGATCGAAGGCAAAAACTGGCTGATCGGCGACTTGATAACCCTCAATGCGGGCGCTCTCCGTTCTATGGAAAATCCGAAGCTCTACAGACAGCCTGACCGCTATCAAGACCGTTACACCGGTTCTTCCGATAACGGTGGCGTGCATACGAACAGCGGTATCAATAACAAAGCCTTCCACCTGATCGCCCAAGGTGGCACGCACTATGGCGTAACCGTGAACGGGATCGGGCGCAGTGCGGCTGAACAAATTTTCTACGACGCCCTCACCCATTACCTGACTCCGACTTCGGACTTTTCGGCCATCCGCGCCGCTGCCATTCAAGCGGCGACCGACTCGTTCGGAGCGAATTCCGCCCAAGTGGACGCCGTTAAAAAAGCATACACTGCCGTCGGCGTGAACTAATTTAAGAACGTAACTTAAAGGGCTGCCCCCATTCGCAAACGAATGAGGGGCAGCCCCTTGAACTTTTTTATTGATAAGCTATCGGATCGGCCGTACCCGCTTCATCGAAGCCTTTCAAGCGCAGCCGGCAGCTATCGCAAACGCCGCACGCTTCCTCCTGCCCGTTGTAGCATGAGGTGGTCAAGTGATACGGCACGCCAAGCCGCATCCCTTCGCGAATAATTTCGGCTTTCGTCCAATGAATCAGCGGCGTTTCGATGCGAATCGGACCGCCTTCCACACCGACACGCGTCGCCAGCGCCATCACTTCCTCCACCTTCCGGATAAATTCCGGGCGGCAGTCCGGGTAGCCGCTGTAATCAAGCGCGTTGACGCCGATATAGATCGCTTCCGCTCCGATGGTCTCCGCGTAGGAAGTTGCGATCGAGAGAAAAAGCAGATTGCGGCCCGGCACGTAAGTCACGGGAATATCCGAATCGACCGCACCGCTCTCGCCGGCCGGCGGAACCTCAATTGATTCGTCGGTCAAAGCGCTGCCCCCGAACTCTTTCAAAAAGCCGAGCGCAATCACTTTATGGCGACTCGCTGTCTTATAAAATTCGGCCACCTGCCGCGCGTTCTCGATCTCGCGCCTTTGGCGCTGCCCGTAATCGAACGTGATCGGGTAAACGTCGTACCCGGCGTCCTGGGCCATCCCCATGCAGGTCGTGCTATCCAGCCCCCCGCTCAAAATAACGACCGCTTTTTTCATCGTTCTCACCTTCATTTCGCCTGGTTATACCCCGCGGGCCGCAGGGTCCCAAATGATTTTATGCATCTGCATGTTCAGCTTCACCCGAGACAAGCCGTGCTCCAGCATCAGACCGACCAGCTTGGCCGGAGGCATCGTTTCCCATACCGGGCTGAACAGCGGCAGCGCCCGGGTCGGGTACGCTTCGAGCAGCGCTCTAGCCGTATGAAAATCCCGCTCGCTCCCGATCACGAACTTCAGCTCGTCCTGCGGGCGCAGCTTCGCCAGATTCGCCGTGATCATCCGTTCCTCTTCACCCGAATCGGGCAGCTTGTAGTCCATAATGTAGCGAACTATGGGCGATTCGATCCGCTCCAGAAAGGGCGTCAGGTCCATGGCGCCGTTCGTCTCGATATGCAGATCGTCGTAGCGGCCGGTCGCAACCAGCGCCTCGATGAGCGCCGCGGATTTATCGCCGTACAACAGCGGCTCGCCCCCGGTCAGACAGACGTGCCGCGAACGGTAACGTCCTGCCTCGGCGACAATGTCCTCGATCGTCATCGTAAATTCGGCCTCGGCCGGTGGATAGCTGTACTTCGTATCGCACCACGTGCAGCGTAGATTGCAGCCGAACAGCCTCACGAACACGGTCGGAAAGCCGGCCCGCGTGCCCTCCCCCTCGACCGTCTCGAAAATTTCCACCATCGGCAGCCGGATCATGCCGGATCATCTCCCATCAAGCGCGCCGTAACGGCTGCATAGCTGGTCGGCGTCTCCCACAGGCGGACTTCCTCCAGCCGCACCGCCGGGAACAGCCCTTCGCTCCGCAGCGCTTCCCGAAGCTGCTCGTACATCCAGACGACCATATTTTCCGCGGTCGTATTCATCGGCGGCAGCACTTCATTCAAGTAACGGTGATCCAACCGGTCGATGATGCGTTCTTTTGCGATTTGCTTGATATCCACAAAATCGATCGAAATGCCCCGGTCGTCGACCTTGCCGCGCATCACGACCTGAAGCTTATACGTATGCCCATGCAGGCTTTTGCATTTGCCTTCGTAGCAATGCAAATGATGGGCGCTATCGAACGTAAATTCCTTGGAGACGAGTACTTCCCTGTCGTGATATTTAAGCTCGCTCCGCTGAATGTCTTCGCCTAACGTTTGTACTTTTTTCGGAATTTCGTAAGTCATTCTCGTTCACCTCTCCCAAAAGGACCAAACAATTATAGCATGCAGTCTTAGCTTCTCACAATATGGCGAAGCTTGTATAATGTAGGGATACCGACAGTCTAAAAGGAGTTCGACATGTCCTCTATGATCCGTTTGCCCGAAGCTTATATCCAACAAATGCAAATGCAGCTGCAAGAAAACGCCGAAGCGTTCCTGCGAAGCTATGAACAGCCCCGCACGCAAGGCTTGCGAATGAATCCCGCCAAAATCGATCCGAGGAGCGGCGGCCCCGTCGTGGAGCGCCTGCGCGACGCGTTCGGGCTGGAGCCCGTCCCCTGGTGCGAGACAGGCTTCTATTACCGGGAAGAAACGAAGCCCGGAAAGCATCCCTACCATGCGGCAGGGCTGTATTATATCCAAGAGCCGTCCGCCATGTCTGCCGTTGAGCTGCTCGACCCGCAGCCGGGAGACGTCGTTCTCGACCTCGCCGCCGCGCCGGGCGGGAAATCGACGCACATCGCCGGGAAGCTCGCGGGCCAAGGGCTGCTGATCAGCAATGAAATTCACCCGGTCCGCGCCAAGAGCTTATCCGAAAATATCGAGCGGATGGGCGTAACGAACGCCGTCGTCGTCAGCGCTACGCCGCAGCAGCTTGCCGAGCGGTTCCCCCGCTTTTTCGATAAAATTATGGTCGACGCTCCCTGCTCGGGAGAAGGCATGTTCCGCAAAGATCCGGAGGCGATCGCCGAATGGTCACCGGCTCACGTGGAGATGTGCGCGGCGCGGCAGCTCGACATTCTGCAATCCGCGGTGACGATGCTGAAGCCGGGCGGACGGCTCGCCTATTCCACGTGCACGTTCAACGAGCAGGAGAACGAGCGTACGGTTCACGAGCTGCTCCGCCAATATCCGCAGCTGCGGCTCGAACGGACGGAGCGCATTTGGCCGCACCTACATCAAGGCGAGGGGCATTTTGTCGCCGTGCTGCAGCTGGAAGGGGCGCCGGACGAGCCGCATGCGGCGATGACGGGCTCGGCAGCCCCGCGAATGCGCCAAGCAGGCAAAGCGAGGCGCGGCGCCGGACGGCCCGAAGAGGCAGCCATGCGGCTGTTCCAACGGTTCGCCGAGGAGGCGCTTGTTGCGGGATTCGCGCTTCCGCCGGGCGAGCCGGTCTTGTTCGGCGAGCAGCTCTACCTGCTGCCCGCGCCAGCCGGCATCCCGTTCGGCAGCACGATGCTTCAGGGGCTCAAGACGCTGCGTCCTGGCCTTCACCTCGCCGAGGTGAAGAAGGACCGTGCGGAGCCAGCGCATGCTTTGGCGCTTGCGCTGACGGATGCCGCCCAAGCCCGGCTTGCAGTCGAGCTGGCCGCGGGAAGCGGCGAAGCGGAACGCTACCTCCGGGGGGAGACCCTAGACGTCCCCGAAGCCCGCAGCGGATGGACGCTAGTCACCGTTGACGGCTTCCCGCTCGGCTGGGGCAAGCAATCCGGAACGCAGGTCAAAAACCATTATCCGAAAGGACTGCGCCGGTGATTCCTCTCCCTTACCATGCACACCCTTGGCAAAAAAGCAGCATGCGATCGATTGTGATCGCATGCTGCTTTTGGCATATGAAAAGCTTAGACTTTAAATTTCGCGACGGTTTCTTGAAGCTCTTCCGCCATTTTGCTCAGCAGCGCAGAGGAAGATGTGATTTCTTCCATAGAGGCAAGCTGCTCTTCCGTGCTTGCCGCCACTTGTTCAATGCACGCCGCAGTGCCTTCGGAAATATGCGATACGGCATCGACGGCGTTCAAAACATTTTCGGAATTTGCGGCCATT
This sequence comes from Paenibacillus tyrphae, assembly GCF_000722545.1. GTDB lineage: Bacteria > Bacillota > Bacilli > Paenibacillales > NBRC-103111 > Paenibacillus_G > Paenibacillus_G tyrfis. Next base: position 101,360 of record NZ_JNVM01000007.1, on the reverse strand, counting down.
CCTTGCGTCGCCTGCGAGACCTGGGCGATTTGAACGGCTACGCTGTCCAACGAGCTCAGAATTTGTTCAAACGACCTGCCTGCCATGTCCGCCTTAACCATTCCCTGCTCCACTTCGTGCGTCACCGTTTCCATACTGGCCGCGGTCATGTCCGTATCCTTTTGAATGGCGGCGATCAATTGCGAAATCTGCTTGGCCGAAGCGCTGGACTGCTCCGCCAATTTCTTGATTTCGGCGGCGACAACCGCAAAGCCTTTCCCCTGCTCTCCCGCCCTCGCGGCTTCGATGGACGCATTCAGCGCAAGCAGGTTGGTCTGGGAAGCAATTTCCGTAATCACGGTTGTAAAGGATACAATTTGCTTGGCACGGTCCCCGAGCCCCGTCACATCGTCGGACAGCGTCTTCACTTTTTGCCCAATGGCATTCATTTGATCGATAACGGTCCGGATCGCTTCCGTGCCGTCTTGGGCCGTCCCTTGCGTATGCTGCGCCGAATCGGAGACGGCGTCGGTGGTATGGGAGATGGCCTGCAGTTGGGATGCCATATCGTTCATCTCCCGGTTCGTTTCGCCGATTTGCACCACTTGCTGCGCCGAGCCGTTGGCGATTTCTTGAACCGCCTGAGCGACCTGCTTGCCCGCTTCCGTAATTTGCTCGGAGCCGGCCGACAGCTCTTCGGCGGACGCGGCAAGCTGCATCGCATTGTCGTTGACTTTGTAGATCAAGGCACGAAGCGACGAAGCCATTTTATTAAAGTTCGAGCTTAATGTCCCCAGTTCGTCGGCACGGGCGATCTCGATTTGTTTCGTCAAATCGCCTTCGCTGATCAACAGCGAAGCTTCGTTTATTTTCCGCAGCGGCTTCAGAATGGAGAAAATAATGGCAGCCACCATCAAAGAGCCGATCAATGTGGACAAAACCAGCACGATGAGTGTAGATTTCAAAATCGGAGAAGCCGCATCGGCAATTTCCGATTCATACATAGTGCCGCCGATTTTCCAACCCGAAGATGCATTGGTGGAGAAAACCATTTTCTTCAATGCGCCGTCCATCTTGTACTGGAAATATCCTGTATCGGTTTTGTACAAGTCGCTCGTCATCTCGCCCTCGGGCATCGGACTTCCGATTTCGCTGGTAGGATGATACACGTATTTCCGGTCCTGATCCGAAATGAAAACAAACCCTTCCTTGCCGATGCTTACCGTACGGGTAATTTCGGCAAGTTTTTTGGTCGAGATCGACATGGCAACGACGCCCCGGCCGTCGGCCGTTTCTTTCGCAACGGTGAACACCAGATTCCCCGTGGCCGAGGAGATATAGGGAGAGGTGATGATGGCCTTGCCCTTGTTTTCTACCGCTTGCTTAAACCAGGCACGCTCGCGAGGATCGTAATCGGCGGCCATTTTGGTCACGTCGGCGGAATCCATATACAAGCCGTTCTTGGTGCCGACGAACACCATGTCGGCATCCTTTTCGATTTCTCGGTACATCAGAAGCTGGCGATGCACCGAATCCTGCACCCCGATATTAGAGTTGTCCGCCGCTTTTACGGCGCTTAAGTCGACAATCCGTGACAAAGCATCAACCTGCTGCTTCTTGGACGCGAAAAAATCGTTCAATAAGGCATCGATCAGCTTGACGGCTTCCTTCGACGTGCTGACCATTTGGCTGTCCACGTTTTGCCTTGCCGTTTGATACGAAACATACGAGAGCAGTATCGTAGGAACTAGCAGTATGACTATAAAAGTGAAGATGAGTTTGTTTTTAATCGTAAAAAATACTTTGTCTTTCGTAAGTTCTTTCCATTTGCTCCAAATCTGTAACCTATTCATTGTTCTGCCCGCCCTTAGATGAAATTTATTAAATACTGGAACGATGTCCCATTATAATGTCGACAGATGACAACCTAATTTTTAACGGTATTTTTTTACAATCGATGTATTTCGAGACCTTAACGCGGTGAATGAATAAATCACGAAAACAAAAGAAAATAGCCTGTTGAGGGTCTCAACAGGCTGGAAACTGTCCCGAAGGACAATCTATTTTTCACTCGCTTTGGCTCTGACGCGAAAGACCGAACAATGCGGCCCATATAATGACGAAGCCGACCAGTTGGTCCGGCGTAACGGCTTCTTGGAACACTAGCCAGTTGATCAGCAAGCCGACCGCCGGAAAAGACAGCTCGGCAAGCGTCGCATAGGAAGCTTTCGTATCGGTCAGTCCCCGGTAGTAGAGTAAGAGGCTGAGCAGTCCCGGGATGAAAGCGCCCATAACCAAATTAACGATCACCGCACCCCAAGCAATCGAGTGCGCAAGCTGAACGAGCGCCATTCCCTGGCCCGCCGACAAAGCCAGAAGCAGCGGCAGCGCCAGCAGGAAACGGAGAGCCGTCACCGTCTCGAACTTCATTTGACCAAGCAGCAGCCTTCCCATCACCGTCGAGCCGCCCCATAGCGCAGCTGCTCCGATGGAGAGCAAGCCGCTCCAAGTCGCGATATCGCCCCAATGCCCGACCGAAGGCTTCCAGCCGAACGTCAGCAGATAGGTGCCGAGCAAAGCGAGAATCAAGAGCAGCGCAAAGCGCCGCGGCAGGCTTTCTTTCAGCGCGATCCGGGCCAGAATGATCGCAAACAGCGGCTGCAGCTTTTGCAGCAGCAGCACGGCATTCGGATTGCCGTGGGCGAAGGCCGAAGTAAACAGGATCGTCGCCAGAGCCGAGCCGCCCCACGAGATGAACAGCAGAGCCATCAGATGGCGCAGCTTCAGGCCGCGCAGCTCCTGCCTGTGCAGCCAGACGACGGGCAAAGCGTAGACGAGCAGCAGCACGTGCTCGATCAAAACAATTTGCGTAGAAGTAAGCGATTCAAGCAGCAATCTACGAAATAAAGGGTCGACGCCCCATAATGCCGAGCCGAGCACGACCAGCCATAGTCCGCTCCGCACGCTTGCTTTGGCCGTAGCAACACGGCCGTTTAACCCGACAGCAGAAACTCTGTCCATATTCAACAACCTCCCAAGGTGTTTGAACAGGACCCTTCGAAAAGAAGTCAGCCCCGCTATCGGTTAAGATAACGGGGCATATGCAAATAAGCTCACCATGAGCCGTTTTTTTACAAAACGAATCAAACCGGTATGCCTACTTTGTGACCTTCTCCCATCCGGACTATACCGTCGGCCTTGGAATTGCACCAAGTCAGTCGTCATTTCGCACCGAAATCGACGAGTCGCGGGCTTAAGCTCTGAGCGAGCCTTCACCGCCGGTCGGGATTTTCACCCTGCCCCGAAGGTCCTAATTCAATTAGAAAGCATTTTATCATATGCTTTTCGCTTTCAGCAAGCCTTTTTTTGCAACTAATGGACGTTCTCCGTTTCGAACAGCACTTCTTCGATCAGCCGGTTGTTGTGCATCATGGACAAGTTGAGCGCGGAGTAATCTTTCTCCTTATCAAGCTCCTCCATCAGCAAGGTGGCGATCAGCTCCCGGTCGTCGGTGCTGCCGGGCTCGCGGAAATCGATAAAGCCGGTCAACTGGCGCTCGCTGATATCCACCGTGGCCGAGCCGATCGGAAGACCGCCCCGGGCCTGCTGGTAAATTTCGTAGGTCAGCACTCCCCCGTCATCCCTAACGAGCATAACCGTATAAGGTTTGTCTCCGTCGCCTCCGCTCCACAGTACCTCGGAGTCGTCCTCCTCCGCCAGCAAATCCTCGTGGGTCAGCTGGATCACTTCGAAAATCTCGTTGTCGAAGCTCATTGCAATTTCGAAACGGTCTACTTCGTCCTCGTCGAAATCAAGCACAAGCAGATCGGCAGCGATATCCAGCTCGGCTTCGTCAGGTTCGATCATCCAATAGACCGTGCCGGTCGCTTCGCGGTCCTCGACTTGGAGAAATATCTCGGCGACAAAATCTTCGTCTCGATCGTAGAGATGGTATTCCAGTCCGTCCTCGTCTTCGCCGACCAGCACCAGCTCGAAATCCGCCATGGTGAAGTCGTTCCGCTCCCAAGGGGGCTCGTCTTCAAGACGTGTATCGTTATCGATCCAATCCGAGTCGTAATCAAAATCTTCTTCCGTCGAGACAACCCCGGCATAGGTTTCCGCTTCCCGTTCCGAAGCGATCACATGGTCAAAGCTGCTGTAGGTGACCATTACCTCGCACCCTTTTGCCTGCAGCGCGTCCAGCAGGGAGTCCACATACCGGTGGACCGCATCGAACACTTCGTCTTTCTCCGCGTCGTCAAGCACTTCCTTCTCCAATTGGAGCGCGCCTGCGATTCGGTCGGATTCACGAAAGACGAGAGTTAACGTGCCCACAAACCGATTTTTGAACAAGATGTCGCTGACTTCGCCGCCCGCCGTCCTCAGATCCGGTCTTAAGCTGACATGCGTCATTCGGGTCTCCTCCAATCAGGTTATGCACTCGCGCAGTGCGGAGTTTTCTACCCTCATAGCATGTCCTTCCCTGACGGAAAACTATGCGCGGAGCTCTCCCGAAGGGAGCACGTAACGGCGCAGCGCTTCGTGCACGCCGTCGTCGTTATTGGACAGCGTGACGGCATCGGCGGCCTCTTTGACCGCGTCCGGCGAATTGTCCATCGCTATCCCGAGCCCGGCAAACCGGATCATATCAATGTCGTTGTAATAGTTGCCCATGGCAACGATGTGTTCGGGAGCAATATCCCATTGGGCGGCGAGCGCCTGCAGCGCGCGACCTTTGGACACTTCCTTCGACATCACGTCGACAAAGTGCACCCCGCTTCTCAGCGCATGAACGGTAGGAGGCAGCGATACTCGCGCCAAGTCCCGCTCGACCGCGTCCATCTCTTCCTCCGACCCGAACATCGTAAGCTTCACGAGCGGAACGGTCATGCTCAGCACGTCCTCCACCCTTTCGGGAGAAACCATATATTTTTCGTACATCGCCGCTTCCCGCTCGCCTACTTTCTCGACGAACATATCCAGCGCGGTGTTCACGTCAAAATGCACCTTCTGTTCGCGGCAGTAACGGATGAGCTCCGCAAGCTCCTGCACCTCGAAGCCGAATTGATGCAGCAGCTTCGGCCCCGGCGTCTCGACGGTCGCCGCCCCGTTATGCGTGATCAGCACGCCGGTAAGGCCCAGACGCTCCAGCACCGGGATTGCATTGGCTGGGCCCCGGCCGGTACATAATACGATCCGGGCCCCCGCTTCGTGCGCCGCGCGCAGCGTTTCCACCGTTTTGTCTGTTACTTCATAGTCGTCGTTTAAAAGCGTACCGTCCACGTCAAGCGCAATGATGCGATAGTTCATTTCTTCTCCGCTCCCTTGTACTTCTTCTCTCTATAGTAGGTTGAAAAGCTATTCCCCATGGGCCTGCAGGCTTTGCCGCTCTGCTTCCGTCAATTCCCGCGACTGCCCGAGCGGCAGCGCCGGGTCGAGCTTCAGCGGCCCCATGGACAGCCGTTTCAGATAGGTTACCTGCTTGCCGACGGCTTGAAACATGCGTTTCACCTGATGAAACTTGCCTTCATGTATGGTCAATTCAATGCGGGAAAGCTCGCCCGCTTCGGGGCAGCCGCAGTGCAGCACGATCAATTCAGCCGGCATCGTCACATAGCCGTCATCGAGTGTGACACCGCGCGCGAACGCTTCAATGTCGCTTTTGTCAACGGCGCCGTTCACTTCGGCATAATACGTTTTTGGAACATGCTTTCGCGGCGATAGCAGGTTGTGCGCCAGCTTGCCGTCGTTCGTCAGCAGCAGCAGCCCTTCGGTGTCTTTATCCAGCCGTCCAACCGGGAATACGTCAAAATGCGAGTACTGCTCGTCCAGCAAATCGAGCACGGTCCGGTCCCTCGTATCTTCCGTCGCCGACACGACGCCTTGCGGCTTATGCAGCATCAGGTATACAAATTCACGGTAGACCACCGGTTCTCCGTCGACCGTAATGCGATCCCGCTCGGGATTCACTTGCATTCCGCTATCCTTCGCCGTTTTGCCGTCGACGCTGACGAAGCCGCGCTTCACGAGCTGTTTGATTTCGCTGCGGGTGCCGAAGCCCGTATGAGCCAGCAGCTTGTCCAGACGAAGCGTTGCTTTCATTGTTAGGTCCACCTCCAACCGGGGGGATATTCATTCTTCAGCATCCCGTCCTGTACTTTCGCCCAGCCGACGGGATACCCGTCGATGCACACGAGCGCATATCCTTTAGCAGGTACGCCGTCCGTTGCGGTACGAAGCTCGCCTGGGGCAAGCTCCAGCGTCTCGCCCTTCAAATACCGTACGGCCCGCGGATCGTCGGCCGTGAACGTCACCGTGCGCAGCGCCTCCTCCGCGCGCAGTCCCATCGCCAGCGCGTGCGAAGGCGTGAAGCGCTGCTTGGTTACGCTGCCGAGGTACCATCCGGGGCGGATGACCCGGATGCCGTCCAGCGGCGGCAGCCCCGCCGGCGCGGCGTACACGTGCTCGCCGCGGCATTCGAGCTCGGCCGCGCCGTACGGCGCCGTGGCCAGCTGCTCCGCCGCGAAGCGGGCCAGCGCCTCGCGCGGGTCCGCGGCAGCGCCCCGCGCCGGCGCGCGCCCTGCGCCGGCGGCTCCGCGGCGGGCCGGCTTCGCGGGCCGCCCCGGGCGGTCGCCGGGCGCAGGCTCCGCCGCCGCCATGGGCGCGGGCTCGCCGCGGCGGCGCAACGCGGCCGCGAAGTGGCCCTCGCCCGCGAGCCGGTGCGGCCACAGGCGCGCAGCGCCGGCCGTTTCGGCCCCGCGGGCGTAGCGCGTGCCGAGCCAGTCCGGCCGACCGGGCGCCCAGCCGCCGAAGGCGGGGGCGGGCTCGACCGCAAACGCCGGGTGCTCGTCCAGAAACGCGGCGATCATCGCCTCGTTCTCCTCCGGCGAGAACGTACAGGTCGAGTACACCATCAAGCCGCCCAGCTTCAGCATGCCGGCCGCCTGCTTCAGCAGCGTCCGCTGCATCTCGGCGTATTTCTCCGGCCAGTCCGGCCGCCAGACTTTGGCCATATCCTCTTCCTTGCGGAACATGCCTTCGCCCGAGCAGGGCGCATCGATCAGAATCTTGTCAAAGTAGCCGGCGAAGGCTCCTTCCAGCTTCGCCGGATCTTCGTTCAGCACGACGGCGTTGCGTACGCCGCTCAGCTCAATGTTTTTCACCAGCGCCTTCACCCGGTCCGGATGCACATCGTTCGCTACGATCAGCCCGGTTCCTTGCAGCTTGGCCGCAAGCTGCGTCGTTTTTCCGCCCGGCGCAGCACATAAATCCAGTACCCTTTCGCCAGGGCGGACGTCAAGCAGCTCGGCCGGAGCCATCGCGCTCGGCTCTTGAATGTAATACAGCCCTGCATGGTAGTGCGGATGCTTTCCCGGCCGCCCGTCTCCTTCCCGGTAGTAAAAGCCGGTTGCCGCCCATGGAACCGGTTCGAGCTCCAGCCGGGTCAAGCCGCGAAACTGCTCTACGGACAATTTGAGCGTATTGACGCGCAGGCCGTAATGCCGCTCCTCCCCATAAGACGCCAGAAAGGCCGAATATTCGGCCTCCAGCAAGCCTTCCATTTTTTGTTTAAATGCTTCCGGCAGCATCGGCTCCGTCATTGTCGTCACTCGTTTCAGTTAATCTGGAAGAAAAAGATTTTATCGCCTTCCGCCGCCTTGTAGTACCGCGACATCCAATGCCCGTTCAACCACGCGAACTCTTGATTATCCCAATTGTACTTTTTATAATTCAGGGCCGCAACGACCAGATCCGGCCGCGTGAGCGAACTGACGAACACCCGCTTGCCCGGCTCGTCAGCGAACAAGACAAGGTCCTCCTCCGGCAGCACCACCGGCTGCTTCGTCTTCCACTTCGCCCTGTAATAGGTCCGGTCCTGCATATTGACGAATACTTGCTCCGCCGGCGTATCGCTGCCGCCGTCCATCAGGACGCTGCCGAACGCCATGTCCTTTAGCTCCCACCCGTCGGGCACCTCCACCTGCTGGAGCGGCTGCATCGTTCCGGTCTTCAGATCCCCGAGCAGCCACGCGGTTGTTTTCTTGACCACAGCCGCGGTTCCGTTCGGTGCGGCTGCCCGGTCCAATTGAAATTGATGCAGCAGCACCGTTTTCCGCTCCTCATTGTAGCCTCCAAATTCCAGGTGCTCCTTCGAGCCTTTCGGCAGGCTGAATCGCTTGAGCGGATTGGCTTTCAGATCGGCAAGCTGCACGCCGGACGAGGCAAGCAGCGTTCGTTTATTCCCTGCCAGCGCCAGCTCGGGCTTCCGGTCGTAGGTCCAATTATAATAAATCACCTTCCGTCCCGCATCCATCCCCGCGTCCACAAATCCCGGTTCGGCTGCAAACGGCTGCTTGGCTGCCCCGATATTCCAATCGATCCACCATAGATCGCTTTGAAAGCGGCTTGCGGCATAGAGCCCCACGCCCGCATCCGGCGCCAGCAGAAAACTTTCCCCGGCCCGTACGGCCTCGGAGGCGGGAACGATCCGGGCCTGCGCTCCGGTCTTCAAATCGTAGCTTGCGATCCCGCTTCGCTCGTCACGGACCAGCACATGCCGCTTATCCGGCGCAAGCTTGGCTTCCAGCACCGCCGGCGCGGTCCGCCCGTTCGATTCTTGCCGATACAGCTCCAGAAGCGGCGTCACCGTGCGCTGCTTCATCGAGAAGCGATTGACGTAATACACAAGCTCGTTTCCTTCGTTTTTCACGGTCGTGTAGACAAACTCATCTTTATTCATAAATCCGCACAATCGGGTCGAACGCCGGATCACGTCTTCGTCCGTCCCCGCGATCTGGGCAATCGGCGCACTCTCGGCCGACTCGCTTTGCGGGTCCATCCACAGCGCATCGATCCGAGAGCTACTTCCGTTATCGCCTGTTTTGCTGCGCTGGACAAGGTATACCATGGTGACGCCGTCCGGCGCCGCAGCCTGCTCCAGTACCCGTCCTTGTTTTACCGTTGCCATAAATCCTTTGTTTATTTTGGTTCTGGTGACCTCCAGCGCCGAAAAATCGGACGCGGAATCTTGAGCGCGATAGGCATCCGGATCGGAGATCACTTTGGCCTTTTCCCCCGACGGTTCGATCTGAACGGGTGGAACCGAGGGCCCCACGGCCCCGGCGTTCCAGAACATAGCGCCACATACCAATCCGCCTAGCAGCAGCACGCCGCCTACTCCGAGAAATATGGCGTTTTCCCGCTTGCCGAGAACTTCGATGATGCGTTTCATAGTCTAACGTTCCCCCGCCATTCTCTTGGACGTCCCTAGTCTACCCATGTATTCCACGCCAATGTCGAAAATCCTTCAATTTTATTGTATGATAGAAGGAGGAAACTTTGCATAAGTAACGAATGTTTTTAGAGTGACCATTTATCTCGGTAGGAAGAGGGGAATCATGAAAAAGTTAGGTATCTTTTTAGCCATTATCGTCGTTTTGTTCGGAGCTCTTTATTTTGTCAATCAACAATCCAATCAGGCGAAATTCGGAAAGTACGCGAACAACGTATACGGCGTTGCGCCGGACAAGCTGAATCCCGCCACGCTGGCGCTTCTGGACGATCCGAACTACCAAAACATCATTTTGCCTGCCGCGCTTGACAAGAAGATCACAGGTCAGGAAGACTTCTACCTGTATTATTTCGGTTCGACGTGCCCGCACTGCAAGGTGACAACGCCTGTGCTTATGCCCGTTGCCAAGGATTTCAACATCGACGTCAAGCAATTCAATCTGGAAGAGTTCAAGGACGGATGGCAAAAATACAACATAGAAGCAACTCCCACCCTGATTTATTATAAAGGCGGTAAAGAAGTCGAGCGTCTCGTCGGGGAACAAAAAGCCGAAACGTTCAAAGCCTTTTTCGAAAAGCATAAAAAATAATCCTGCCGGCTGTCGGTGGACGCCCAAGGATACCCCGAAGCAGCGGATGCGTCCGCTGCTTCTTTTATTTCATTTTTTTCAAAAGGAGCTGCACGGCCCCTATGCAACCCAAACAAGAATGGCTGACCGGAAAATATATATTGACCGCGGTCGTCATCGTGCTGCTGTCGCTTCTGATCTTCGTGAAGTTCGCACACGATTTACAGGAAAATCAACTGGAGCGCTTTGACCGGACCTATATCGATTGGATTCAATCCTATATCAGTCCTAAGCTGACTATATGGATGAAGGGGATTACCGAGCTCGGATCGTTCCAGACCTTGTTCGTCCTGCTGCTCGTTAGCGTATCTCTGATGGTGTGGCGGAAGAAGAAGTGGGAAGCTCTTTTTTTCATGGTGGCCGTTACCGGCGGCATGCTGTTCAACCAGCTATTGAAGCAAATTTTCGAACGGCAGCGGCCGATGCTGCACCGGATCGTTGAAGAGACGGGCTACAGCTTCCCGAGCGGACATTCCATGGCGTCGATCGTCTTCTACGGCATGCTGGCTATGCTCTTCTTGATGTTTGTCAAATCTCCTGCTCTGAAGCTGCTGATCGCCGTAACGGCCGGTTGTCTGATCATCATGATCGGCGTAAGCCGCATTTACTTGGGGGTTCATTATCCAAGCGACGTTGTCGCCGGATTTGCCGCCGGAGCGGCATGGCTTACCGTGTGCGGGGTCGGGCTGCAAGCCGTTCTCGTCTCGCGCCGGTCCTAACGCCGGCATGGCAGGCCGCATTCCGGGCTAATCCTCTTCATGCGGCTCAGGCGGATGCAGCCTAAGCTCTTCCACCAATGCCTCCAGTTCGGCGTCCAGAATGAGGATGTCCAAATCGTAGAAAGCAAACGGCTGCTCCTCCGCATGTGTTAGCTTGTGCAAATACAGCCGGCTGTCATCGCGAAGTCGGCCCAAGTCGATCCCAAGCGCGTCCTCCGGGTAATTGTCCAATTTGTCCAAGGCCGCGGTAAACAGCTTGATCGACCCGCCCGTATTGCCATTGCGGTAATGGTAAAGGCCCACTGCCACCTGCAGCAGGCCTTGATACAACGGATGTCTGCCTTCCTCGAGCCAAAGCTCCTCCATCACTTCGTGACATTCGAAATAGTCGCGCGCCACGTTGAAATAATACACGAACTCCACATATAAACGATCGTATGGCATTGTCACCGTCTCGCCTCCGTTTCGGTCGCCTCCAGCGGAGGCCCGGTGAATAACAGGCCGCTGGCCCGGCTTCACCGGACTTTTAGGCCAAGGAATTTTTCTTCGCCCGGTGAACCGCTTGATCCACCTCGTTCGACAGCTTCTTCAGCAGCCAGACGTCGTCCGTGTCCCACAACTCGTTGAAGCGCATCTGAAACTGTGCGGCTTCCCGAACCCGCAGATGAAAATACAGCTCCTGAATGCCGTTCAGCACCTTGGCCACGATGCTCGATTTGTCCTCGAACAGCTTCTGTGCTTCGACGATCTCTTCACGGATGCTGCTCATCTCCTGATCGAGCTGGTAAGCGGCTTCCGCCGCCCGGCTGAGCCGTGCAACGACATCCTCCGGCAAGCTTTCACGATATTTATAATTCAGCGAGTGCTCAATCGTCGCCCAAAAATTCATAGCTAGCGTCCGCAGCTGAATCTCGGCCAGCACGCGCTTCATGCCGAGTGCCGTCTGAACCCGATATTCCACAATCATATGATAGCTGCGGTAACCGCTCGGTTTTTTGTTGGTAATATAATCTTTCTCGTATAATAGCGTCATATCTTCCCGGACACGGATCAATTCGGCCAACCGTTCGATATCCTCAACGAATTGACACATAATCCGAATGCCCGCAATATCTTCGATCCCGGTCTCGAGCTGATCCATCGGAACGCTCAGCCGTTTAGCTTTTTCCAAAATGCTGGAAGTCCTCTTAACCCGGCCGGTTACAAATTCAATAGGTGAATATTCATCCCGGCTTTTGAGCTCCGCGCGCAATGTCTTGAATTTGACTTTCAATTCCTCGACCGCCTGTTCGTAAGGCAGCAGAAATTTTTTCCAATCGCGTCCGTCCATTCCGTCGACCTCCAAATCTTACTAGCCTTAATGCCCCGATCCGATCGCCTCCGATATATGCGTAAATCCATCCTGCTGCAGCAATGTGCGAAGCCCGCGGTTAATGCGCCGCAGCACGTCCGGCCCTTCGTAGATCAAGCCGGTGTATACTTCGACCAGACTGGCTCCCGCCCGAATCTTCGCATAGGCGTCCTCGGCCGTAAAAATACCTCCCGATCCGATAATCGGAAGTTTCCCGTCCGTTAAACGGTATACGGTTCGAATCAGCTCGGTGGAGCGCTCCGTCAGCGGGCGGCCGCTTAATCCGCCCGTTTCTCCCCGGTTCGCATGGCGTAGACCGTCTCTGGCGATCGTCGTATTGGATGCAATGATACCGGAAACGTTGCTCCGTACGATCGTTTCGACCATATATTCGATTTCCTGCGGCGTCAGATCGGGTGCAATCTTCACGAGCACCGGCTTCTCCCGTCCGCCGAAGCGGGCATGCTGCTTGAGGATCTCGTCCTTCACGGCCGCGAGCAGGCGCGACAGGTCGTCCCCGTGCTGCAGATTGCGCAAATCCGGCGTGTTCGGCGAGCTGATATTGACAACGAAAAAGTCACCGTACCCATATAGCGCTTGAATGCAGGCGCGGTAATCGTCTTCCGCCTGCTCGTTGGGCGTCGTTTTGTTTTTTCCGATATTGATGGCAAGCGGAATCGTGCGCTGGCCTTGATTGCGCAAATTTCGCTTCATGCCTTCGATTCCGACATTGTTGAATCCCATCCGGTTGATGAGCGCGTCGTCCTCCGGGAGCCGGAACAGCCGCGGCAGCTCATTGCCGGCTTGCGGCTTCGGCGTCACCGTGCCGACTTCCATAAAGCCGAAACCGATGTTCGAAAATCCGGGGACCGCTTTCGCATTCTTGTCCAACCCTGCCGCCAAGCCGACCGGATTCGGAAACCGGATTCCCCACAGCTCGCTCTCCAGCTCCGGGTACGCCCGTACGCCCCACATCGCGCGGAGCAGTCCCCGTCCGCCAGGCAGCTTGGCAAACGTATGCAGTCCATCGATAATGAGATGATGCGCCTTCTCCGGGTCCATCCCGAACAGCACCGGCTTTGTGATTTTTTTGTAAAGCATGCTTCTGTCCTCTCCCCGCACGTGTCTCTTCGTTAGTCTCTTTTGACAGTTTAGCGCTTTACGAAACAAAAATAAAGGGGACAAGTCACAAAATCCATACGACTTAAAACAATACATTATGTTAAAATATGCTTAATCCAACAAAAAGGCAGGGCTGAGGTCTATGCAAAAAAAGAAAATATCCCCCTATGCGCAGCGGAAAACAAAGGATGAGCCTAATAAGAAACTGATCGTGTGGGTCAGCTCCATCTTCGGCGCCGTCATACTCGGCATGATTGTTCTGCTAATTTTTAACCATTAGGGCTTGTTAGCGTTTTCTATCCTCTCGCACAAGAGCTTGGTCTTCCGACAAAGGCTGTGGCAGAAGTCTTTTGAAAATATCACCGGTAAACAGGTGGAGTATGCCCTGTAGGAAGCGCTTGCGCTGCCCGCCTTTGAAATTCGTGATAATACCGCTAATTCGAATCTAAATATCACGAGTTTCAAGAGCGGCCGTAAGGGCATACTCCACCGACTATCAAGGTGATGCTTTTCGTGCTGAAGCCATAGCTGACTTGGACGACCAAGCTCCCTAATTCAACCAGTTGTACTTCTTCCCCGGATTCGTGTCGACGCTTTGCGGCGTCACCCCGTACGGTTCGGGGCTCCGCGATTCCTCCTTGGAGAGCGCGCCCTTGCCGATCGTCACGCTCGTTCCGAGCGGCACCAGATCGAACAACTCCTCCACATCCTCCTTAGCCATACGGATGCAGCCTAGCGACTCGTCCTTGCCGATACTGGACGGCCGGTTCGTTCCGTGAATCGCATAATTCGTATCGGACAGCGTCATCCCCCGGCTCCCGAACTCTCCGTTCGACTTCCCGTTCGGATTGCGCACCTTTTCCGAGATGACGAAGCTGCCCTCCGGTGTTCGTTCGGCTCCCAAGCCTACCGGAAAATTACGGACGACGATGTTGCCGCTGACGACCGACAGCCGGTGAGCCTGCTTATCGACAATAATCCGCATTGGTTCGGTTAATGGCTTGGTCAAACTACCCTGTCCCGTTCCGGGCGGGACGGGATTTCCATCAAGAGCCGCAGGCTGCGCCCCGGCTTGCTTGAGCCATGCGCTCAACTCCGCAGCCAAAGCTTCCTTGTCTCGGTCGAACGTTTCCTTCATATAGGGAGTCAGCCCCGGCAGCACGTTGTTCGGGTACGCTTCCGTCAGCTGCGAAGCCTGCGCCGGCGCTTGCCCCGTACGCCGGATATAAGCCGCAACGGCGGAGCGCAGCACGAGATCCTGCTCCTGCTTCGTCATCCAAGCGGCCACAATGCGATCCGCCTTCTGCGGATCGCTTGGCTGGCAGCTGCAAGCAGCCGCGTCATGATAATCGATCTGCTGCTGCGCCGCATTTGCTTTTGCTTCGACGGAAAGCAGCGTCTCCGGCTTCTTCAGCCAACTGATCCAAGCGGTCCCGTCGAGCGGAATCCCCCGGGCCAGAATCGCGTAGCTGCTGATTCTTTCCCGCAGCAGCATCTCTTGCAGCGCCGCGCCGACATTCGCTTGACTCTTCTCGCCGGCCAAATAATACACTTTCGTTTCCTGCAGCTCGGAGGACGTCATTCCTTCCGGCAGAACGATGACCGGAGCGCGGGCGCTTTCTTCCGTCTTCTCGAGCATACGTTCCAGCTCCGGGGCAAACAACACACCGGCAAAGGCCAGCAGACCGGCGGCCATCAGGCGAACGAGCCGCTTCCGTCTTCTCTTTTGACGTTCCGTTCCCCAGCGATGGATCGGTTCGATTTCTTCAGGAGGCAGATCCACCTTCTGATTCTCATACGCTTCATAGACTTCTCCAGCCTGCGCGTAACAGTATAGCGCTTTTCCCTTTTTCCCCTGCGCTTCATAATCGCGTCCGAGCAAGTACCACGCCATTTTATTGTTCGGATGCTCTTTGACGTATTTTTTTAAATAAAACGGATCCTGTTTGAAAAAGAGCTGAAGCTGTTCTTCCGAATCCTTCGAATCTTTCGGTTTCACGGGACGCCCCTCTCTTTCCGCCTTCCTGCAAACTATATCGGCGGGAGAAGCGCTTTTCTTAATACTCTTGCGTCGCTAGCCGCACCGTTTCTTCAGCTGTAAACATAGTCGAAAAGACCTATCCAGAGAAGTGCCCCCTAAGAGCTTTCCTCGGAATAGGTCTCATTTTGTCGAGATTGAATATTACTTTGATAATTTCGTTTTGCTGCGCACAATCGCCGTACGTGTCGCCTCGTCCCACTGAACGTCCATTCCGATTTCTTCCGCAAAGAAACGTACCGGGACAAAGGTGAGATTTTGCGAAATATACGGCTCGACATCCGTCGGCTTGACGGTAGCCTCCTGTCCGGGGACCGACCGCTTGATCCCGGTCTTTCCGATATACAGCTCGATCGTCTCGCCGTCCTTGACGAGCTGCACGGCCCGGGCCGCATTGTCGAACGTCACTTTATAATCAAGCGCTTGAGTAATGGCCCGGATCGGAACCATCGTTCTACCGTTGACGATCTCCGGTTGGGCCTCGAACGCAATTTGCTTCCGGTCCACGACGACTTTGACGGCGCCATCTTTCGGAAGACCGTCCGGCAACCGATACAGACTGACTTCGCGAAGCTTGTTGTTGTAGGTGTCAGCCACCAGTATCGATCCATCGGCACGAACTCCGATATCCATCGGACGATGAAGCGCAGCACTTCCTTCTATACCGTCAACATTTCCGGTTGTACGGTCGGATGCCCCGGCGATGGTGCTGACTTGCCCATCCAGCAAGTAACGAATCGCATGGTTCTGACTGTCGGCAATGACAAGTCCGCCTTCCTCCGTCAAGGCAAGACCCATCGGAAAATTAAATCTCGCATCCGACGCGCTCCCATCGGCGAAGCCGCCCGAAACGTGCAGCTCTTTGTTCGCTGCCGCCTGACCTCCGCCCGCCAGCGTCGTTACCTTCCCCGTCTGCAAATCGATGTATCGGATGCGCTGGTTCCCGGAATCGCTTACGATCAAATTTCCTTTGGCGTCCAGCACAAGAGCGGTCGGCTCGTTAAACTTGGCGCTTTTCAAATCCCCGTCGGCAAAATCCCCCGCGGGCGATACTTGTCCGGGGAACAATTCTACGACGCGGGACGATAAGGCATTCAGCGTCTTGACTTCGCCCGAAGGCGATATGCTTCGGATCGCATGATTGAGCGAGTCCGCCACGTACAAGGTACCGTCGGCTGCGACGACCACATCCGTCGGACGATAGAACAAAGCATCCTTCCCTTTGCCGTCCTTTCTTCCGAGCAGCCCGCTTCCGGCGACGGTGCTCACCTGACCGGCGGTATCGATTTTACGGATCGCATGATTTCCCGAATCGGCTACGTATACGTTGTCGTTGGCGTCAGTCGCAAGTCCTTGAGGCTCGTTGAAAAGCGAGGCATCACTCTTCCCGTCCAATAGATCGCCGACAGGGAAGCCTTTGCCGTCCTGTTTATAGGCTGCGCCAGCGAAGGTGCTGACTATCCCCTGGGACAGCTTGCGGATTAGTTGGTTTCGGGAATCCGAAACCAGCACCGTACCGTCCTTCAATACGGTCAATCCTCCCGGCATCCGGAAGGAAGCGGACGCGCCCGCTCCGTCCGCACTCCCCAAGCCGCCGTTTCCGGCCAATGTCGTCATCTCCGTTAACGGCTGCCCGTTCTCGCCCCGCAGGGCGTCCTTCGACCAAGCAGCGGCTTGTGCGCTCGATGCGCCAATCATGGCGGACATCAGAAGCGACACGGCGATTCGTTTCGTTGCTTTCTTCATAGCCTGCTCCTTCCCGTACCCTGCACCTTACTTCGTGCCGACGCTAATCGATTGAATGTCTCTGCTTTCGTATACCGTATTCCCTTGTTTGTCGATGATTTTGATATAGCCCAGATCAACCTTGGCGGAACCGGCGGCCGAATCGACAACCGATAAAGGTACGTTTACGAGCAAAGTATCTCCGCTTAATTGAATCGGCTTTATTGCGCCGGAGCCTTGCGTTTCAAAGGCTGTCGCCGCGTAGATCAATTCGCTCTTGGAGGCGTCGCTTACCTGGCGAAGCGTCTCTGCCGTTTGAGAGCCGTAGAATACGGTGCCCGGAACGGACGTCAGATTTGCCGGACCTCTGTAGTCCAGCGCCGCCTTGCCATAAATCAGATGTGCTTCGACGGAATAGAACGGCGCAGCAGGTGTAAAGCCTTTCATCGTCAACGCCAGGTTGATCTTCCCGTCCTTGATGCCGCCGACTTGCGCCAGACCTACTCCCAAAATATGAATCGGCGGAATCGAAACCGGAACGCTTGCAGCGGAATCGCGGAAAGCTTGCGTCGTTAAATTGTAAGTTCCGGGCTGCAGCGTCCGAAGCGTAACGGTGACTTCGCTATCTCCCTGTCCGTCCGCGCGTCCGACTTCCTCTGTGCCGTTCAGCACACGGACCGTTGTCCCGGCAGCGGCTTTCAATTTAATTTGCACTGGATTCCGCACCGTCGCTTCCGCTGTCGGGCTGATCAGCACGGGAGCGGAAGGACGATCGTCCGTGGAACCGCCGCCCGAACCGCTGTCGCTCCCGGAATCGGCGGGAGGCGAAGTCGGACGGGAGGATGAATCGGGCGCAGGCTGATTGGTGTTTTTCCTTTGGCTCTCCTCGAATTGTTTCTTGTCGTCCGCACTAAGCGTGCTCGTATATTGATCCGTTGCCTTTCGATCCGCTTCTGCAACGGCTTTTTGGTTCTGGTCTTGAATTCGCTGCCTGTCGGCTTCAATACGATCCAGCAAAGCCGCAAGCTTTGCCTGATTATCGCGAAGCTCTCTTTGCTCCTGCTCATATGCGGTATTTTTTGGCTCCGCCTGTTTCTTTAACTGCTCCACTTCCGGATCGATGCCTGCATTTTTATCCAGGGCAGGAGGATTGTGAATATCAAGCTTTCTTGAGGCGTCGGCCATGCTCGCATTGGCTTCGTCCACAGCTTTTTGAGTCAGTTTCCCTGCGTCTACGGCCGATTTGGCCAGCAGGGACAGAAACCGGTCGAAATTGGTTGTGACGGCTTCCAGATCTGCCGGCGTACTGATTTTCAGAATCGAGCTCTCGTCCGGTTTTCCTACGCCTTTATCCAGATTTTCCTTAAGCTGCGCTTTAATTTTATCTTGTTCTTTTTGGATGTCCCCGATATTCTTGATAAAGCTTTCAAGTACTTTTTTATCCAGAACCTCAGCCAATACTTTAGGGTCGGCATACTCCGCTTGCGCTCTCAGGTCCTTACTCGATCCGGAGGTGCTGACCGCCACCTGCTGAGCCGGGTACACCGACACGCCTTCTGCACTCCGGGTCTGCTTATGATCCGCAGCGGAATCAGCTTCCGAAGTGGAGACGATTCCAGCCGCCACGGCCATCGTCGTTTCCCCTGTCTTCCAATTGACGGACGTCATGAAGTTCGTTCCCCTGACGCCCATAACCGCCGTCGGCGTCTCAATCTCGAACTCCTCCTCCGAGCCAATCAGAGACTTGACTTTCGCCCATAAACTGCCGGCCCAGGATTTCACCTTGGTTTTCTTGCCGCCGTTTTTTTCAACTAAATCGGATATGTATACTTCGGAATTTTCACCGATCGTAATCTCGTCTTCGCGGTCCACGATCCGCAGCACGACTGAGGAGGACGGACCGGTCACGATCGAATCGCCCTGATTCAAATTCAAGTCCTGGTACACCGCATAGGACCGCGAGCCGCCAGATTTCTTGTACGCTACATCTCCCGTTACTTCAACGACAGCCGCCGACCGGGATGATTTGGCATTCGCCGGGCTTGCGAGAGCTAAAGCGGCTACCCCTTGAAACAACATAGCGAAAACAAGCACCCAAGCCAAAGCCGGCTTCCGCTTCTGTCTATTGATCCGCACTGCGTTCGCCACAACAAAACCCCTCTCCGGAATCAAAAAATCTACTCATATTGTAAGGTGAGAAACGGTATTATTCAACGAATTTCGTCAAATGAAGCCGGAACGTCTTTCATTCCCATCACTTCAAAAAGCTTGAGCGGAACGCTCTTGCCTTTCATTAGCTTCTCCCCGGCAAATTGATAATCGAAAGCATGCTTCGTCAGCTCGTAAGTCGCTTCGGACACAAGGATCTGATTCGGCTGCGTATTGGACTCGATGCGGGCGGCCGTATTCACGTTGTCGCCAATCGCCGTATAGTCAACCCGCAAATATGACCCGATATTGCCGACCACGACATCACCGGTGTTGATGCCGATGCCTATGCTGATCGAGACGCCGTATTTCTCCAACACCTCGGCGCGTACGTTCTCCATCCCCTTCTGAATTTCATAGGCGGTTTTGACCGCATAATACGGATGATTGGGCACGTCCAGCGGAGCATTGTACAGGATCATCGCCGCATCCCCGATAAATTTGTCGATCGTGCCGCGGTTTTCGAGGGCCCGCTCCGTAATTAAGTTAAACATCATATTCAAGAAGTCGACCACTTCTTCGGGCTTCAGCTTCTCGGACAGCGGGGTAAACCCGCGGACGTCGAGGAACAGAACGGTTAGTTCCTTGCTGATCCCCCCGAGCTGAATTTCCTGCTCGCTGCTCGCAATCTCTTTAACAAGGTCGGGAGAAATATAACGTCCGAACTGCTTGGTAATGTAATTTTTTTGCTTCGTCTCAAAATACGTTTTCATGGACAAATTGCCAAAATAAGCAAGGAGCCCGCAAGCCACCGCATCGACAATGTCCAAATACTGCGAGTAGGCCGCGAAATACTCGTACTGTCCGACGAACAGAAGAACGACGACCACTAGCGCAAATACCGCTCCGCTAATGGCCCGCAGCCGCCAAGTCACCCACCCGAGCAGCAGAACGACGAGAAGCGTAAGCGCAAAATCGATCCGCTTATCTACGGGCAGCACGACCTGCTGCTTTAAAATCTGATTTAAAATATTCGCATGCGCATACACCAGGTGCATGTGCTTCTCCACCGGGGTAACGCCCTCGTCCGAGCCGGGAGCCGTATAGCCGACAAGCACAAGCCGGTCTTTGAACGTCTGAGGCGGCACGCCGCCCTTCAGCACCTTGGCGAACGGAATCGTTTCGAAATCGAATTCCTTCGCATCCCAGCGGATCAGCATTTCCGACTTGGGACGGCCGTCCAATACAGGCAGGTTCAGATACCGGCTCACATCGACTCCGGCAAGCTGCGCCATCGCAAGCCCAAACGACGGATATACCCCTCGGGGCGAATCGATCTGCAGCCAATTGGAGCGAATGACGCCGTCGCTGTCGTAAGCCGCATTGATATGCGATTTTCCAACCGACTGGCGGAAGGCCAGGATCGGTTCCGTTATCGAGCGGGCAGTCAGCAGCTCTCCTGCCTTCACCTTCATCGACCGGTCGAATTTATCTTCCAGATTCGCATGGGATGGAATGACGATGTTGTTGTGTTTGGCCAATTCGTCGGCCAGCGCCCGGTCGCTTTCCGGCTTGTCGCTTTCGGAGTATAACTCGATATCGAAGCCGATCGCTTTGACGCCTGCGCTTTCAAGCTGTTTGATCAGCTCCGCGTATACTTTGCGGTCCCACGGGTAAGGCCCTACTTCCTGAATGGAGGCGGAATCGATGCCGATGACGACAATATCCTCGTGCGGGGCTTGAGTCATGGTTTGCTTCACGTTGAAATCGTATAAACTGTCGGATAATACCTTAAGCGCCCCGGTTGTCAAAAGCACGACGCACAGCAGCACGATAACCGCATTGCCCGCAGCGATAACGCCGATCTTTCTCCATCCCTTTCTCATGAAAAGCCCCCTGTTTTTCTTGCAGTTTCCGCTAACATCTTACCATAAAATGCCGATACGAAGTTATTTATTTCAAGTCAGGCCGGAGCGAAAAAAGCCTGCTTCCACGGAGGAAACAGGCTCTTTGCTATGAAGCTATAGGTACTCGGAGTATTAGTTAAAAGGAGCGTCTGCAACTTTGATGGAATCTGTCGGGCAGCCGTCCTGAGCATCTTGCAGATCATCGTACAGATCTTCCGGAATTTCGGTTACGCCTTTGTTGCCGTCAGCTTCGTAAATTACTTCTGCAAGACCCTCATCGTCGTAGTCGTAAATGTCTGGTGCCGTCGCTCCACAGGCACCGCAAGCGATACAGGTTTCTTTATCCACCCAAGTGTATTTTGCCATGTCTAATCTTCCTCCCTTGATTGTGTAACCACATCCTAAAATATAATATAAAAGCTTACAAAGTTCAAATAGAAAGTAGCGAACGATATGATACCGCTTCGTTATGGATTCCTCATGCGGGAGCGGATGAACTCGGCGATCGACTCTACGGCGTCCATTGAAAAGAAAGGAATGTCCGGTGCCGCGGCTTCTGCAAGCATCTGATCCGCGGCTATGCAAGCGATCGGCGGCGCAGCGAGTTGTTGTACGATCCGTGCCTGATCCTCCGTACGGAAGATGGCGATTTTATCATGCGCTTCCCGCTTGAAGCCTTCTATTAAAATCAGCTCGTAGCTTCCTTTTAACCGTTCGATCGTCTCCTGAAGCGTGACTGTTTTGCGTTCGTACGTTCTTACGGCATCCGGAGACAAGACGACGGAAGCCGACGCCCCGGACCGGATAAACAAAGTGGAATCCGCTTCGGGAGCTTCCTTATAATGCCCGTGTGCATCGTGTTTTATAACCGCAACCTTAACGCCCCGATCCTCAAAATATGGAACCAGCAGCGAAACTAATGTCGTTTTGCCGCTATCGGAATAACCGGCGAAGCCGATAATCGTCGTCAATAATCGTCATCCTCCAATCCTTTTAACCGAAGATGATCCATTTGCAGCGACGTGCCGCGCCTCTTGGTGTTGCGGATGAGCGTGGAAGGATCGTCGCCAAGCATCCCCGCAGTCAGAATCACGCCTTCGCCGTACTTGTCGCGGAGCGCATCCATCGCCTGATTCAGCTTCTCCTTTACAGGCTGCTTCTGGTAGCTGAACAAGTCGAGCTGTACGGCAAGCTCTTGCTTGGCTGTCAGATTCTGCAGCGTTACGCCGAGCAAACGCACCGGGAGCCCTTCCTTCCAATGGGCGTCGAACAATTGGCAGGCAACCCGGTAGAAGTCGTCCGCGCTTTCCGAAGGCTCGGGCAGCTTCGAGGCCCGCGTGATCGTCTTCATATCGGGATCGCGTATCGAGATCTGTACCGTCTCTGCAACCAGGCCCTGCCGGCGCAGCCGCCGCCCGACTTGGTCGGACAAATTCAGAAACACCCGGTGAATGTCGGACCGGTCCGTATAATTAACCGGCAAGGTCGTCGCATGGCCGATCGATTTGCTTTGCTCTTTATCTGGGTTAACCGGCGAATTGTCCTCGCCATTGGCAGCTCGCTTCAATGCCGGACCGAGCACGCCGAACCGGTCGCTCAGCAGCCGCTCGTCGGCATTGGCGAGCTGGCCGAGCGTATGAATTTGCAGCCGTTTCAGCTTTTCGGCGGTCTTCTTGCCGATGCCGAACAAATTAGCGCACGGATGGGGCCACAGCACGGACGGTACGTCCCGTTTACGCAGCACCGAGATGCCGTTGGGCTTTTTCATATCCGAAGCCATTTTGGCCAGCAGCTTGTTCGGCGCGACCCCGATCGAACAAGGCAGAAGAAGCTCCTCGCGGATCCGGTTTTGAATCGTTTCGGCGATTTCGAGCGGAGTTCCGAACATTTTGGAGCCGGTAATATCGACGTAGCATTCGTCTATCGACACCGCTTCGACGAGCGGCGAATATTCGTAGGTGATCTTCATAAACCGTCTGGAAAACTGCCTGTACAGGTCAAAATCGGGGCGGATCAAGATTAAGCCGGGGCAAAGCTTATCGGCTTCCCGCACTAGCATCCCCGTCTTTACTCCGCGCGCTCTCGCTTTATAGGAGCAAGTAACGATAATACCCTTGCGCAGTTCTACGCTTCCGGCGACCGCAATGGGCTTGTCTTTGTATTTTTCGGGCTCTACCGCTTCATGCACCGAGCAATAAAACGCGTTCATATCGATGTGGAGAATCACTCTGCCGTTCACGGGATAGCCGCTGGCACTCCCATTTGTCTCAACCATGGCATCCGCCTCCCGTCCTCTTACTTACAGCATAATTCGCCCGGAGCACCGGGGTCAAGCCGGGGATATTTTAGGATTGGCAATACCCTTTGGCCGCTACATTGTGCTATAATTATAAATTATACTTTAGCGCAATAAAATGTTAAAAGAAACAGGAGGATCATTATGGCGGGCACGGTTAAAATTTTCGATACTACGCTTCGAGACGGTACTCAGGGCGAAGGCGTCAGCCTCTCCGTTGAAGACAAACTCAAAATCGCCCAAAAGCTGGACGCGCTGGGCGTTTCCTATATTGAAGGCGGTTGGCCCGGCAGCAATAACAAGGACATTGAGTTTTTCATGCGGGTGAAGGAATTGAAATTGTCGCATGCGAAAATTACAGCCTTCGGCAGTACGCGGCGCAAAGAGACGTTGGCGGAAAACGATCCCAACCTGAACCGGATTCTTGAGGTTGGCGTTCAGGCCGCAGCGATCTTCGGCAAATCGTGGGATTTCCAAGTGCATACGGCCATCCAGACAACGCTGGAAGAAAATTTGGCGATGATCTACGATTCGGTCCGCTTTTTGAAGAAAAATGGGCTGGAAGTCATTTACGATGCGGAGCACTTCTTCGACGGTTACAAGAGCAACCCGGAATACGCTCTGGCGACGATTAAGAAGGCCGAGGAAGCCGGCGCCGACTGGATTGCGCTGTGCGATACGAACGGTGGCACGCTGCCTCACGAAATTTCGGCCATCGTAACCAAAGTGACGACCTCGATCTCCTGTCCGATCGGCATTCACGCGCACAACGATTGCGAGCTCGGCGTAGCGAACAGCCTGGCCGCCGTCATGGCCGGAGCCCGTCAAGTGCAAGGCACGATCAACGGCTACGGGGAACGATGCGGCAATGCCAATCTCGTATCGGTCATCCCGAATTTGCAGTTAAAGCTGAAGTACGATGTGATCAGCCCGGAGCAATTGGCCAGCCTGTCCACTGTGGCGCGCTATGTCAGCGAAATCGCCAATATGCATATGCCGGTTAACCAGCCTTATGTCGGCTCCGCCGCTTTCGCGCACAAAGGCGGAATTCACGTATCGGCGATTTTGCGCGATTCCAGCACGTACGAGCATATCAAGCCCGAGCTGGTCGGCAACAAGCAGCGCGTGCTCGTCTCCGAGCTTGCCGGACAGAGCAACCTTGTATTCAAAACTCAGGAGCTTGGCTTGGACTTCGATACGAACAATCAGCAGACCAAGCAGCTCATTGAGCAAATCAAAGAGATGGAGCATCAAGGCTACCAGTTCGAAGGCGCAGACGCCACGCTGGAGCTTCTGATCCGGGACGCCTACGGCAAGCTGGAGGATGTATTCTCGCTCGATTCGTTTAAAATAATGGTCGCCAAATCCGCCGATCAGCCGGTGCTTTCCGAAGCGATCGTCAAGGTGAACGTACACGGCAAAACGATCTACAATGCCGCCGAAGGAAACGGTCCCGTGAATGCGCTGGATAATGCCTTGCGCAAATGTCTGGTTGAATACTATCCGGATATCAACAACATGCATTTGTCCGATTATAAAGTGCGCGTCCTGGACGAGAAGGACACTACGGCAGCAAAAGTTCGCGTGCTTATCGAATCGACCGATTTCAACAGCACGTGGAGCACCGTCGGCGTATCGGAAAATATTATCGAAGCGAGCTGGCACGCCCTTGTCGACAGTATCCGGTATGCGCTGCTCGGCATGACCCGGGTGGCCGACAAGCCGGAAGAAAGCCGGGAACGCCTCGGTCTCGTAAATCACTAAAATAACGATTGCAAACAAGCCGCAGTCCTCCAGTCGGAGACATTGCGGCTTGTTTTGATATCACGGGTTTTCAACAATGCGTATGCCAAGTTTAGCTTGCGATCAGCCGTTTGATTTTGTCCTCCAATTGGTCCGGAGGCAGCACATGAATAACTTCCTTCAAGCGCCCTTGACGGTCAATCAGGAAGCTTGTCGGGACGAATAACAGCCGGTAGGCGTCTGCCGCCTCTCCGCTCGTATCCAATAGCACCGGGAACGAAAACTGCGCTTGGTTGACGAAGCGCTTGACCGCCTCCAGCTCGTCCCCTCTGGTCACGTTGACCGCATAAAGATCGAACTGCCCTTTGTAACGGTCGTATACCTGCTTTAAGGCGGGAGCTTCTTCACGGCACGGTCCGCACCACGAAGCCCAGAAATTCACCATCAGCGGCTTGTCCCGGGCCCCGCCGACCTTATATTCTCCCCCGTCCAGTCCCTTTAGGGTAAACGCAGGCACCGGCGATGCCACCTTTAATTCCTGCCGGCCCGCAGCGTAAACCGATGAGTTCCGGTCAATCCGGTCATGCTGAAAAAGTGCCAGCCCTGCCAAAGCCAATGCCAATCCGAAAATCAGCAAGTTTCGTTTCATCGTCTCTCTCCTATCCATACTCCGGCTTACTTACGGTTACAGTATTCCCAATTTGCCGGAAAACGTTACTAGCCGATCACACTCCGCTGGATAAAGCCGGAAAGCATGGCGCCTTCCTTGGAAGGGCACATTAACTTTACGATTTGGTTATTATCGGAGGTTGAATATCGTATGGAGAAAGCAAAACCAAAAAAGCTGCGGATTACGTTCGAAAGCGATATCGATTACTCGGCTTCAAAAGATAAGCAAGCCACCGGCGGCGATAACCCGAAAGCAGCCGAGCCGCGGTCAAAAGGAGTCATTTGGGAGTTTATCGCCATCGCCAGCGTACCGCTTGTACTGGTACTCGGCAATTCGATGCTTGTTCCCATTTTGCCCGATATGCAGGAGCGCCTCGGTATTTCCAAATTCCAGAGCAGCTTGGTGATTACGTTGTTTTCCGTCACCGCGGGCCTCGTGATCCCGATCGCCGGGTACTTGTCCGACCGTTTTTCCCGCAAAGCGATCATGATTCCTTCGTTGATCATTTACGGCGGGGCCGGGATCTTGGCAGGCTTTGGCGCCCTTTGGAATTCGTATACCGTGATCATTATCGCACGGGCGATTCAAGGGATGGGCGCGGCGGGCACCGCTCCTATTGCCATGGCGCTGGCCGGGGATCTATACAAAGCAGGGATGGAAAGTAAAGCGCTAGGGTTGACGGAAGCTTCGAACGGAGCCGGCAAAGTGGTCAGCCCGATTCTCGGCTCGCTGCTTGCGCTAATCGTATGGTATGCCGCTTTTTTCGCTTTTCCGTTCTTCTGCCTGTTATCTTTGCTGGCCGTCATGTTTCTGCTGAAGGAGCCCAAGAAAGAGCAGGCTCCGCCCAAGCTCGGCGAGTACCTGCGGAATATCGGTGCCATTTTGAAGCAAAAAGGGCGCTGGCTCATCACTTCGTTTTTTGCCGGCTCCATGGCATTGTTCGTCTTATTCGGCGTCCTCTTTTATTTATCGGACATTCTGGAGGTGGCCCCTTATCATATCGACGGGGTGATGAAAGGGCTTGTCCTCGCCGTTCCACTCCTCGGCATGGTGGTCACATCCTATACGACCGGCTCGGTCATCAAAAAGAACGGGACTCTGATGCGCTGGCTCGTCAATATCGGCCTTGTGCTCATGACCGTGTCGCTCGGTTTATGCATTTTGTTCTACAATAAAAGCATTTATGTTTTTATCGGCCTGCTGACTCTGAGCAGTATCGGGACCGGCTTGCTTCTACCCTGCTTAAACACAATGATTACCGGCTCCGTCGAGCGGGAGCAGCGGGGGATGATCACGTCGTTATACAGCAGTCTGCGTTTTCTGGGCGTCGCCTTCGGCCCTCCGCTGTTCGGGTGGATGATGGACAAGTCGCATCAAATCGTGTTCATTACCGTTACGTCTTTATCGCTTCTGACGTTAATCCTTGCCTTCTTCTTCATTAAACCGCAAGGGAAAATCGGAGGGTAAAAAAAGAGCGGGAAATGTAGTATAATGGCGCAAAAGACAATGAAAGGCGCCTCTTCCGATGAATCGTTTGCAGATTCGAATTCGCCGACAAGCATGGTCCGAGATGCTCGGCCACTGCCTTGAAGCGATGCCGCGCGAAGCGTGCGGCCTTCTTTTTGGCTGCCTGTCTGCGGCAGGCATTCCTGCGGCCTTGCACTATGTGCCGATCGCCAACGCCGCGGCAAATCCGCTGCACAGCTTCGAGCTGCACCCGCAGGAGCTTGTCCGGGCCCTATACGCTGCCGGCGGAAAGCATGAACTGATAGGGATCGTTCATTCCCATCCCCGTACCGCTCCTTATCCGTCGGATCAAGACTTAGCTACCTTATGGCACACGACGCCCAGTCACTGGATCGTTTCGCTGCGCGATCCCTCTTTGCCCGAGGTAAAAGCCTTCGCCTTTCGAAAAAGGCGGCAGGAGCATTCCAGCCTTGAGGCGATTTCGTATGAAATCGTTATGGTTTGACTTGCTTTAATGATGGCTCAAATGCGCATACAAATCTCCTAACGTCTGCACGTCCTTCGACTTGATTTCGCGCATGAGCCCGGCCCATAACCGAGCGGTCATCCGCGCGTCCTCAAGCGCGTGATGGCGTTTCGTCACTTCAATGCCGTACAGGTCGAGCAGCGTGTCCAAATCGAATCTTTTCAGCTTCGGGTGAAGCCATTTGGCAATCATCATCGTATCGAGCAGACGATGGTTCAAGTTGACTTTGGACGTCCGCCAGAGCGCCGCATTCAAAAAATGCTTGTCGTGACCGGAACCGTGAGCGACCAGCACCTTCTGGCGGACGAATTCCAGAAAGCCGCGCAGCGCATGCAGCAAATCCGGCGCATCCGCTGCCATCTCGTTCGTAATTCCCGTCAGCTTTTCGATCTCCCCGGGAATGCTTCTCTTCGGATGGACCAAGCTGTAATAGGTGCTCTCTTCCTTGATTTCGGTCCCGGTGACGGAAACGGCGCCAAATGAAATAATTTCATCCCCGTTATACGGCGAAAAACCGGTCGTTTCCAAGTCGAAAACGACCAGTTCCACCGTGCTTAGAGAAATTTCATACAATGAGTTTTTGCGCTGTTCCTTCATGATGGAGCGGATGAATGCCATCTGCTGCGCGCTTTGCGCATCGAACATCGACGTGATCGCCGGAGTGAGTCCGCCCATTTTATACAGCTGCCACATCCGGCCGGCCGGCCGCATATCCTTCATAAGCGATCACCTAACCTTTGTCCTATCCCCTTAGGAATGCTCTTCTTGACGTATTTCTGCAATTCCGTTCCGATGCGAAGACACCGCTTCAGCTCCGTCACCCGTTCTTTCGTCAACTGGTCTGCGGTCAGCTTGCCGCGGGTCACATACCGGCCTTCCTCGATCTGATAAGGAGTCATCGACCGCAGCTTCAATGCCAGCGTCAAGGCCTCCAGCCAGTCCTGTCCGATCTCTTCCGAAACGTGTCCACATGCGATCAATGCCTTTATTCGCTCCTCGGTAGACGAACGGCGGAGCCCCGCTTCCACCGCCAGCAAGCGGATTCCGTTGACAATCGGGATGTAGGCGCCGTACTTCACATCGACTCCGCCGGCATCTTCGCCGTACCGCTCCTTGATCAGTTGTCCGAACACGCCGATCGATACTTTATGATGCAGCGTATTGCGCAGCATGTGCTCCAGCATGGCGGGTTGGGCCGCGGTATACCGGTAGATTTCCTCGATAAGTGCGCAGCCTAACGTTTCATCCCCGTACACCGTACGCGCATCGACCGTAATTAGCAAATATCTCACATGCTCCCAGTCCGGCTCCTGCATCCACTCGTTGACCATCCGACGGTAATCCCCCAGCGGCTTGCGCCATTGCTCGTTGGTGCATATGACTTGCCCGTGGCAGGGCGGGTACCCAACCGCTTCCAAGCCTTCCGTAATACCGGCCGCCAATTCGGCGAAGTAACGATCCGCCTCCAGACTCTCCTCTGCCGATGAAGGGTCCGCGTAGATCAAGCCGTTGTCTTGATCGCTCCACAACGTCTGCTCTCCCCGTCCTCCGCTGCCGAACAGCAAGAACGCATAAGGAAGCGGTGCGGCTTTTCCCCATTCTTCCTTCAGCCGCTCCTCGGACAGCGCAATGACGCGGCGGATTAACGCATCGTGGTATTCGTTGACCTCCCGGTTCCATTCCAGCGCATCGGCAAAAAGGAGACGCCGCCCGAACTCCTCGTTAACTTGATCCCGAAGCGCCCTCAGCTTCTGCAAACTTCGGACCCGGGACGTTTCCCATTGAAACTTTTCAAGTGCGAGACGGTCCATGACGACATCCCCTTCGGCTTTTCGCTCTATATGGTGGTAGCTGTGCTGCCATGCGCCGTTTTCTTCATTTGCTCCGGATACCCGTAAGTCCCGTGTTCGGACAAATCCAGACCGACGAGTTCTTCTTCTTCCGTTACCCGAAGGCCGATCGTCACTTTGATCAAGTACAAAATAACGAAGGACAGAATCAGGACGAACAGGAAGGCTCCGAAAATGCCAAGCGCCTGCACGCCAAGCTGCTCCAAGCCGCCGCCGTAGAACAGCCCCGCTTTCCCGACGCCTACTTTCGCCGACAACTCCGGCGTTGCGAATAGTCCGGTCGACAACGTTCCCCAAATGCCCGCGATCCCATGAACGGAGAAGGCGAAGATCGGGTCGTCGACACCCGCTTTTTCAAACCATTGCGCCGTGAAGAAGGTCAGGATACCGGAGACCGCCCCGATAATGACGGCGTCACGCGGAGTAACGAAAGCGCAAGCCGCGGTAATGGCCACTAGGGCGGCCAACACGCCGTTCAGCATGCTGGGAATATCGGCCTTGCCGAAATACATCCAGGACACGATCATAGCCGCTACCGCGCCTGCCGCTGCCGCAAGATTCGTCGTTAAGGCGATGTAGCCGAAGAAACCGTCGTTCATCGCGCTCAGCGTCGAGCCCGGGTTGAAGCCGAACCAGCCGATCCATAGAATGATTACGCCGAGAACCGAAAGAACCTGGTTGTGCCCGGGGATCAAATTCGGCGTTTTATCTTTATTATACTTGCCGATCCGCGGCTTAAGCAGCAGCGTTGCGACAAGCGCAGCCGTTGCGCCTTGCAAGTGAACGACCGTGGAGCCCGCAAAATCCTGCATTCCGATTTGAGCGAGCCAGCCGCCACCCCATACCCAGTGAGCTACGATCGGATAGATGACGACCGTGAACAGTGTGCCGAAGATGAAGTAGACGGCCAGCTTGCCGCGTTCGGCAAAACCGCCCCACGCAATCGCAAGCGACACCCCGGCAAACGCCAGCTGGAACAGAAATTTGATGGCGATCGGTACGTCCGATGCGGATAGCGAACCGAAGGCCGCTTTGGCTTGCTCCTCCGTCCCGTCTACGAAAAAGCCGGTCGTCCCGAAGAAGCTGTTGCCGTCTCCGAAAGCTAAGCCGAAGCCGACAGCCCAGAAGGCAATCGCACACAGGCCGAATGTTAACACGGTCTTTCCTGCGACGTGGCCGGCGTTTTTCATCCGGGTAGAACCCGCTTCCAGCAGCGCAAAGCCCGCTTGCATGAAGATAACCAAAATCGCCGCCAGCATAACCCATACCGCGTCGATTGCACCTTGGAGCTGGGCGGGTGTCGCTTCGTCCGCAGCGAATGCGAGGCTTGCAGGCAACAAAGCTGACATAATTACCGCTGATAAGAATAACTTTTTAAACAAAACGACCACTTCCTTCTTTGATGTTATTTTTTATTACATTTTATGAAATTTATATTGTCATTATATCCACGTCATAACGTTTTGACAATAGATTTTTCGTTAGTAAACCACGAATCGCGAAATATAATCTAACATTAATCGCGTATAATTCGTTTTTTCTTCCTGTTTTCGTTGATCTTCCTATTTTTACGTCATATAAAATGGCGCGAATACTTGAACTACGATCTACTTCAGGCAATCGGAGCCGCTTATTCCCGGGGTAAAGCGTAACGTTTGACTGTATGGTTTGGATTCGAGTATCATGAATACAAGAGCACCTATTCCAGTATCCATATAAAATGAGGTGACATGAGATGGGGAGATGAAGCTTTACAAAATCGGCGAGTTGGCGCGTTTATCGGAGGTCAGCCCCAGAACGATCGATTACTATACGAAGCTCGGGCTGATTCAACCGGAAAAAAGATCCGACACGAATTATCGTTACTACAGCGATGAAACCTTAGCGCGCCTGAAACGTATTGAAAGTATGAAGAGGGAGAAGTATACCTTAGAGGAAATCAAGGCTAGCCTGTTGCAATGGAATAAGGTGAGCCGAGATGAAATAGTGACAGATAAACTGACATCATTGCAATTGTTACTTAAGCAGCTTGAGAAGGAAGCGAAGGAAGTCGGACCGATGCTTGAGAAGCTGAAGCCGTCACAATTGAAGAACCTGAACAAAATTCTCACGCAGCCCACCGCTGCATGCATCGAGGCTTTATTGTTGCTGTTAGGTAAAGGCCCTCTTTCCTAATCGAGACGATATTTACAAACGGAGGAATGGATCGATGTTTTTTCACCCTATGGATTTCCTAATTATCATTGCGTTCATACTCTCCATTTGGGCGCAGTTCCGGGTTAAAGGAACGTTCAACAAATGGTCCGATGTGCCCGTGCAATCCGGTATGACGGGATACGAAGCGGCCCGCCGCATGCTGGACTCCAACGGATTGTATGACGTTCCGGTCGAGCCGATTCCCGGCGCGCTGACGGATCACTACGATCCGATCGCCCGCACCGTACGGTTGTCGGAGCCGGTTTATTACGAGAGCACCATCTCGGCCGTATCGGTCGCTTGCCACGAGGTCGGACACGCCATTCAGCATAAAGTGAATTACCCGATGCTCGTCGCCCGCCACCGGATGTTCCCGGTCGTGAACTTCGCTTCCGGCATTGCGCCGCTGCTCTTGATCGCAGGCTTTTTGTTCCACTGGACCGGATTGCTTGGCCTGGGGATTATTTTCTTCTCCGCCGCCGTCGCTTTCCAGCTCGTAACCTTGCCGGTAGAGTTTAACGCCAGCAACCGGGCCCGCGACCTGATGGTTGCCGAAGGCTATATTACCAACGATGAAGAACGTGGCGTAGCCAAAGTACTTAACGCCGCTGCGCTTACTTATGTAGCTGCTGCCTTGATCTCGCTGCTTGAGCTGATTAAGTATATTATGATCTTCACCAACCGTAGCGACGATTAAGCTTGCATCACCGAACGCGAAAGCCGCCGGACCCACTCCTCCATGGAGTGATCCGGCGGCTTTTTTCATGCGATGTTATCGCTCCTGCTGCAAGGTGTCCATCGTCGGTTCGAACCATAGATCCCGAAACCGGACCCAACCAAGCGAGTTCAAGCAAACGTTTCTTAACGAAGGATGGAATACGGTGCGCTGCGTATGATGGAACAGAAACAATACGTAAGCCTGATCGGTTACAAGCTGCCGCAGCCGATTCAAATACGTGCCGCGCGTGACGGGAGATCCTTCTTGATACAGCCGTTCGATGATGAAATCAGTCTGCTGCTTCAACTCGTCTCCCAGATGCATCCGAACGACACAGTTGTCTGCTAGAAACAACTCGATAACCGCCAGCTCTACATCATGATCCAAGACGTTGCGGTTAAAGGTGAAATGCGAGCTTCGGACCATTTCATCTCTTTCCGACGTTCCCCATTTCGCTTCGATCAGCTTTACCTTTATGCCAATCTCGCCAAGCTGGGTCTGCAAGTTCTCCGCGAACCCCTTGTGATGGGGAGCGTGCACAAGCTGCATCTCTTCCCCGCCATACCCGCTCTCCGCCAGCAGCCGTTTGGCCAGTATCGGATCGTATTGCTCGTCCGTATCGCTAGGCTCCCGATTCTCCTCGTAGAACCACTTGGCGAACGTGACATCTCCCGGCGCGATCGACGGCACCAGAAGCTTGCGATCGACGCCGTGTACGACAGCTCTTCGAAAAGACAGCTTCTGCTGCGGTCCCGGCAAGTTTAAATTAAATGTGAAATAGCTGCAATCCCGCCCAATCGTCTGTATCGTCTGCCAGTCTTTAGGGAGCTCTTCAGCCGTATCGCATTGGTGCCGCATCATATAGTTCGGCGGTTGAAGGTGACTCGCTTTTCGCATCAACTCGGGCGTATACCAAATTTCAATCCGGTCCAGATGCGCCCTCCGGTCGAAATAACGCGGGAACGCCTCCAACACCAGCATATTGTCGTCATTTTGGACCACACGGAAAGGTCCGGTCCCGATCGGCATCCGGCTGAACGCTTCTCCGAGCTCCGTCACCGCATCTTGCGGAACGATGGAAGTTCGATCGTAGCTCAAATGATGCAAGAACAGCGGATTAGCCCGCCGCAAATGGATACGTATGGCGTAGCTACCGATCGTCTCGATGTGTTCCACATCCGCAAACAGCCATCGAAACGGCGAGCACAATTCTTTGCTGTTATGACGCTCAATCGAATATTTGACGTCCTCCGAGGTCATTTCTCTCCCGTGGTGAAAAAATACCCCTTTGCGCAAATAAAACGTCCATTCCTTGCCGTTGTTCCCGTTGGTCCAGTAGTGTGCAAGCCCGCCCTCGATTTTGCCCGTCTTTATATTCATTCTGACCAATACGTCAAAAATTTGCTGTACCATATGACACTCTACGACAAAGGTGATAAGAGCCGGGTCCAGGCAAGCAATCCTTTTGGAATAGGGCAGCCGCAGCGTATCCGTCAACGTATCGTTCTTCACCTCGGGCCGATAGCCGAAGTGAGAATCCAGCCAATACACGAACTGGTCCTTGAGCGCAGGCAAAGCGGAATGCTCTTCCAAATAGGCGAATGCCTGCTGAATGTCGCCTTTCTTCACTAACGCTTGAGCGGCTTCCAGTGCAATCGTTTCGCTTTTGGCCAAAAATACGATTTTTGAACGATGCCCCCGTCCGCGGCCCGGAGTCCAGTGAATCCAACCCGCTTCTTCCATCCGTTTCAATACCAAGTTGACGTTGCGGGCCGTACATTGAAAAATATCCGTCAGCTCCGGCAGCGTAATCTCAATCTCCGCCTGTTCCTTAACCTCCGCGTATTTCTTGCGCAGGCGCAAATAGTAGAAATCGATCATTCTGAAAACGCCTCCTCGCCGGTCCATGCGTCCATAAAAGATGAAAGAAACAAACAATATGCTACACTTTTTATTCATCTTTCGCAAGGTATAATGAAACCAGAAGCCGCAAACAAGGAGAAAATAAAGGCTTCCTCAGGAGGAGAGACACCATGTTAAACCCGTTCGATCTTGAAATGCAAATGTTGGAGCAAGCGAAAGAGGCCGAAAAAAAAGCAAGCGGCTTCCGGTTTCCCCGTGTGCCACTTATGGACTGGCTGGTCGGCGTCACCGCCGTCAGCGCGATATTCGCTTGATCTCGGTGCTTTGCCGATGAAGACGCATGTTAAACCCGGGCGGTCTTTTTCTCGAAAAAGTCGATCAAAAATTTGCGGAATACTTCCGCCACGGGCGGAAGCTTTTCGCCGTTCCGCCGAATCAGCCCAATGCTGCGCGTAACGACCGGTTCCGTAATGCGAACTTTGGCCGGCTGAAGCTCGTTAATTTCCTTCAGTGCCATCTCCGGCAGCAGGCTGACGCCCATGCCTGCCGCTACCAGCCCGCGGATTGTATCCGTTTCTTCCCCCTCGAATCCGATTTGGGGCGTAAAACCCGCCTTCGCACAAGCTTCCAATACAATCGCGCGGAGCGAATACTCTTCGCTGAACATGACGAACGATTCGCCGCGGAGCTGCTCCAGCTTGATCGATTCGTTTCCCGACAACGCATGGCCTTCCGGCACGATGGCATACAGCTCTTCCTCCAGCAGCACTTCACCGACCACGTGATTATGCTTCTCCGGAAAAGGTGAAATGAAAGCGAGATCGATTTCTCCTTTCATGACGTCGCGGATCAAGCTGTTGTAAGTCCCTTGACGAAGGCGGAACTTGACGTTCGGGTAATGCTTGCGGAAGCTTGCTACGACTGTCGGAAGCAAGTTTATACCGAGACTGTGGGGGAACCCGATCCGAATTTCGCCCCGCTCCGGGTCGAGAAATTCGTGGACCTCATCAACCGCGCGATCCAGATCGGTCAGGATGCCCTCCACCCGGCACAAAAACAGCTTTCCGACCGAAGTCAGCTGCAGGTTGCGGCCCTTTTGCACAAACAATTGTACGCCAAGCTCTTCCTCCAGTTGATGGATTTGACGGCTGACCGCCGATTGCGCCACATGCATTTCTTCCGCTGCCTGGGTTACGTGCTGTTTGCGCGCCACTTTTACAAAATACTGCAGCTGTCTAAGTTCCAATGCTCTTCCTTCCCCCTGTATATGTTTAAAGTTGTGCACTCCTATTGGACAAGTTCTCTTATAAAAGATTATAATATATTTTGGTGAAATACCAATCATTCTCACAATTTGAAGGAGGCCCATGTACTCATGGCAAAAGCGGCATTCAAAGGCAACCCGATTACCCTCATCGGAACGGAAGTTAAGCCAGGCGATAAAGCTCCCGATTTCACAGTTAACAAAAATCTGCTCGAAACCGCATCTCTCGCCGATTATGCCGGCAAAGTGAAGCTGATCAGCGTGGTGCCTTCTTTGGACACTGGCGTATGCGATGCGCAAACACGCCGTTTCAACGAAGAAGCAACCAAGCTCGGCGACAATGTCGTTGTACTGACGATCAGTGTGGATCTTCCGTTCGCGCAATCCCGCTGGTGCGGCGCTGCGGGCATCGATAAAGTCGTAACGCTGTCCGACTACAAAAACCACTCGTTCGGCAAAGCATACGGCGTGCTGATTGACGAACTGCAATTGCTGATGAGATCCATCTTCGTCATCGATGCGAACGATACCGTACAATACGTGGAATACCTCGGCGAAATGACGGAGCATCCGAACTATGAAGCTGCGATCGAAGCAGTGAAAAAGCTCGTTTAATATCGTTTCCGACCGTCAGCGATGACACACAAAAAAACAGCGGGCAGCCGTGGAGCTCCTCGCTGTTTTTTTTAATCGTTTATTTTATAAGCGGCCAGCCGCTTGTCGATGTGCCTATATATATCAAGGATCGTCCTGTAATTCGAACCGAGGTCTCCGAGCGAGCCGCGGGAAGCCGAATAGATATCGATCGCCGTCTTGAGCGGGTTAATGCCGAACATCGTAAGGGTGATATCCTGCGTGCGGCCGGTAATGGTGCGCCGTTCCACTACGATTTCGCCGACGTTCTTGACTTCGTGGAGAAGTTTGTAGCCGCTTAGCTTCTTGAACATGTTCACGACTTCGTCCCATGCCTGATCTTTGGAGATTTTATAATATCGGGTTTTCAAAGCCGGGTCCTTAGCCTTCTCTCCTGTTGTTTCGTGGCTGCGAATGAGACCGATTAAGGTGCGCTTTAGCAAAGCCTTCCCTCCTCAATGAAGTGACAATCTATTCCGGTTAACACTATCTTTTATCATATCATTGTTTGCAGGGAAGAGAAAGAGCTAACGAATAAAACCGTTCATATTTTGTACAAAATTGATTTCTGCGCTTCCCTTGCTACCAGTATATTACCATGGAAGCCAGTCTATGATTCGAATCCCGGACAAGTTTGCGATTTCGTGTTACATTTCCTATTTTTTCAAAGGAGAAATTCATTGATGCAAATAAGACAAGCACTGCCAACCGATATAGCCGAAGCTTACGCGATTGAAACGATGTCCTATCCCCCGGAAGTCGCCGCTTCCCACGAAGCGTTCGATTACCGCTTGCAGACGTTCGGCCGTTATTTCAAGGTAGCCGAGCACGACGGACGGGTCGTCGGGATCGCCAATGCCGTTCGCCTGTCGCATGAAAATCTTGCTGATGAAGAAATGAAACAGACCGGAGCCAGCGACCCGGAAGGACGGTTTTTATGCGTGCTGACCGTTGCCGTACATCCAGATTACCGCGGCAGCGGACTCGGCGCTCGGCTGATGAGAGCTTTGCTCGAGCAAGCGGAGGCGGACGGGCTCGAAGCCGTACTGCTGCTATGCGAGAAGCATTTGATTTCGTTCTACGAACGTCTGGGCTTCCGGTATATCCGGTCTTCGGCGTCCGAACATGGCGGCATCGCCTGGCAAGAAATGAAACGTGATTGCAAGTGACAAATAAGACAGGGCCTGCTGCCGCATAGGCGCAGCTTAGGCCCTGTTCGTTTGCATTTGACGAAGGAAGGTTGTCCCATCCCGCTTGATTTTTTAGAACGTGCTTTGGTTAGCGCCTTCCCAGTCTTTCAAGAAGCGTTCGATACCGGCATCCGTTAACGGGTGCTTGGTCATTTGCTGAATCACTTTATATGGAACAGTCGCAATATCCGCTCCGAGCAGCGCCGCGTCGATGACATGAGTCGTCGTACGTACGCTTGCCGTAATAATTTCGGAGCCGATGTTATGTACTTTAAACATTTGGCTGATTTCTTTAATCAAATTCATTCCGATTTGGTTAATATCGTCAAGGCGTCCGACAAACGGGGAGACGTACGTAGCTCCGGCGCGTGCGGCAAGCAAAGCTTGCGTCGAACTGAAAATCAACGTCACGTTCGTTTTGATGCCCATCTCGCTGAAACGTTTCGTCGCTTTCAGTCCTTCTTCCGTCATAGGAACTTTTACGACAATACCGTCACCAAGAGCAGCCAGTTTTTTACCCTGTTCCACCATCTCGTCAGCTTGAAGGCTGATCACCTCGGCGCTGATCGGCAGGTTTCCGACGATCGAGATAATTTCCTTCACCGTTTCGAAGAAATCTTTTCCTTCCTTGGCAATGAGCGACGGATTCGTCGTAACACCGGCGATGACACCGAGTTCATGTGCTTTGCGGATTTCTTCCACATTGGCTGTGTCGATAAAGAGCTTCATCTCCAACATCCCTCTCTTTTATTGTGAACGCTAACATTTTAACGCAACAAAAAAACCCGCATATGCCGTCCGATTTCGTGTTTCAAACCCGCTCTCGCAGGTGGGTGTCCGCAGAATCGGTTTTGAAGTCCCTTTTCGAGGGCATGACAGCCGCGATTCAATGTAGGTCTCCCAAGAAACAGTCATTGGTTCAAAACAACTGTAAAACCGAAACGCACATCGCAGGATTTTGTTGTATTCCTATTATAGTCCACTCCATGGCGAAAGTAAACCTTTGCGCCGCACTTCTTGTTGGAACCAGGGGGAAATTACGGTTTATCCGTCTTGCGGTCCGATTCGGCCGCCTCGGGATCATCGGCATTTTCCGTCTGCAGCCGCTGCTGCTCCGCTTCTTTCTCGGCCAGCTCCTGCTGCTTCTCCTGCAGCTTTCCGAATATCAGGTTAAAGTGCCAGAACGATATGACCGCAATCAAGCTGCCCATAAAGAAAGGAATCAGGAACGTAAACATGCTAAAGCTGACATACAGGACGATTCCGTTCAACACGATCATCGACAGCGATCGCAGCGGATTGCCGATCGTAATCAACAGTGCATTTTTGACGATTTGCAAAATCTTCATGTGCAGATGCGACAGAATCGAGAAGAAATGGAACAACGAAATGATCAACAGCACGGTGAGCGATAGGACCAGAAAGCGTAAAATGCCAAAGGCCCCCGTTTGATTTCCATAAAACTGGAAATTAGTGTACAGAATGGCCCCGATGAGAATATAAATCAGACCGCCAAGCAAGCTTTGGACGAAGTTATCCTTGTAGCCGCGGAAAAACGTCTTGAACAGCGGCGTATCCTCTTCCCCAGTCAACCATTTGCGAGCTACGCTGAACATCGCCGTCGTCGACGGAAAGATGGTAAATGGCGCGACAACGGCCATCAATATAAGCGTTTGAAGTGCTTGATCGGCCGATTGAGACTGCAAAAAAACGAGCCCCAAGAAAAAGAAAGGAATGGCACATATGACCCATAATACGTTGATTACCGATAGTCTCATGATCCATTCGGAAATACGGTAAAACCCACCCATGATTCCTCGAAATTCCAAATCCTATGCCCTCCTTCATCTGTATTGCTTTATTAT
Organism: Paenibacillus tyrphae; assembly: GCF_000722545.1. Lineage (GTDB taxonomy): Bacteria > Bacillota > Bacilli > Paenibacillales > NBRC-103111 > Paenibacillus_G > Paenibacillus_G tyrfis. The sequence goes on along the minus strand of NZ_JNVM01000007.1, from coordinate 62,170 downwards.
AGCCTATTTCATTCCATCTAGGTAGCCATCCATACATAATGCCGCAAAGAACATATATTAAAGTACCAACCGCAATTAGCCCCCCGGTCATCCCCGTTATCTACGTGCAGCGGAAATGTCCCATGGGCAAGCAAGGGATACTCGCGCCCGGATGCCGAGGGAGCTCTACTTGCGCATGAGAACCGTTATCCGTCCGGATGACGCTGTTTCTGGTGGTAAAATACAGGAAGGAGGCTGATCACTATGGGTGGTTTCGCAGGAGGATTTGGAACTTCCACTGCTGTTATTTTGGTTCTGTTTATTCTGCTGGTCATCGTTAGCCGCAGCTTGTTCATCTAATCATGCGTTGAATTAGGAAAGGGTAGGCAGGTGCGAGCCCGTATACGGCCTGCCCTTTTCTTTGCTCAAATTAAAGAAGCAAGCCCGCCAAAGTTGGCGTGCTTGCTTCTTGTTTATTACACGAGTGTTTCTTCGTTCGAGCGGTTGGAGGAACGGGAGTACCCTCCGCGATTGTCACGGTCCGAACGGCCGCGGTAATCGCGGTCGCGTCCACCGTCACGGTTTCCGCCGCCGTCGCGACGGTTGCGGTCGCCGCCGCGATAGCCGCCACGATCGCCGCCGTAAGGGCGGTCGTTGCGGCGTGCGCCGCCAGCCGTACCGTAAGAACCCGACGGTCTGCGTCCGTTGCTGCGGATGTCCGGTCTTCTTTTCTTTGCACGGATCGGATCTTCCGGTGTCAGTTCGATTTCGATGTCTTTCTTCTCGCCGGTAAGCAGCTTGAATGCCGCAGCCAGAAGATGAACGGAATCGTGCTGCTCCAGCAGGGAAATCGCAAGACCTTTAAATTGATTGTGGTCGTCGCTTTGCATTGCTTCCAGCACGCGCTCTGCCGTCATTTTTTGCTTGCCTTCGATGGCTTCAGCCAGACTCGGCATCGGCTTCCGGGAAATTTTGTGACGCGTGATTTTCTCGATAAAATGCAGGTGGTCGATCTCACGCGGCGTAACGAACGTATAGGCTGCGCCTTCCTTGCCCGCACGGCCTGTACGGCCGATCCGGTGCACGTAGCTTTCCGGGTCCTGCGGCAGGTCGAAGTTGATAACGTGGGTAACGCCCGATACGTCCAAACCGCGGGCAGCTACGTCGGTTGCAACAAGTACGTCGATGCTTCCATCGCGGAATTTGCGCATCACGTTGTCACGCTGATTTTGAGACAGGTCCCCATGCAGACCTTCGGCAGTATAGCCGCGCTTCTGCAATGCTTCGGAGAGCTCGTCGACCCGGCGCTTTGTCCGGCCGAAGATGATCGCAAGGTCCGGCGCTTCCATATCGATCAAGCGGCAGAGCGCTTCGAATTTCTGGCGTTCGTGAAGCTCGATATAGGACTGGTCGATCAGCGGTGCGCTGACTTGCTTCGGAATGACGGATACGTGCTCCGGATTGCTCAAAAACTGCTGAGCCAGTTTCTGAATGTTGATCGGCATCGTCGCCGAGAACAGCATCGTTTGACGCTCATCCGGTACGAGCTTCAGGATCGATTGGATGTCCTCCATGAAGCCCATGTCGAGCATTTCGTCAGCCTCGTCCAAGATGACGGTTTGCACATCGTCCAGCTTAATGGTTTTACGGTTGATGTGGTCGAGCAAACGGCCCGGCGTACCGATGATGATTTGCGGCTTTTTACGCAGCGCGCGGATTTGCTTTACGATATCTTGACCGCCGTAAATCGGCAGGGAGCGAATGCCCTTGAAGCGTCCCAGCTTCTCGATCTCTTCCGCTACCTGGATTGCCAATTCACGTGTCGGGCACATGATCAAAGCGACGATACGCTCTTCTTTGATGTCGATCTTGTTAATGAGTGGAATACCGAATGCCGCGGTTTTCCCTGTTCCCGTTTGCGCTTGGCCGATAAGGTCGCGTCCCTCCATCGCTACCGGAATGGCTTTTTCCTGGATCGGCGTCGACTCCTCAAAGCCCATTTCCGTAATTGCGCGAAGTACCTTTGGCTCTAAGCCGAATTCACTGAAAGTTTTCAAATGATTTCAATCTCCTTTGTTCTAGGGTTCTTTGTCTATACCCTTAAGTGCGCTCCTATCTTCTATTTTTAATCTCTTCATGAAACACCTTCCAACCCGTGTCAATATGAACAGTCAAGGCCGTACTTAAGAATATCTTTAGTAGTATACCATACCCTGCAGCCATATTCCAGAATTGTTCAAACTTGAAACCCAAATTCGCCGAATATCGTATATAATAATTATATTCGTCGATTTTGAAAAGGAGCGAAATGCCCATGTCCATCTGGAAAAGAGTCGGTTCAATTATTAAGAGCAACAATCCGGAGCCGGAAGTAAAGCCATCGAACCCGCTGGAGGAAACAATGGTCGGCGATATTCTTAACGTAGACCTCGAAGAATACGTCGTATCCGGCAAGGCCGTTTATTTTGACCGCGGGTTTGCGCCACACCGCTTTGCGTATTATCTGCAAAACGGCAAGCATATATCATGTCTGCTTGTGGAAAAAGGGCGCACGTACGAATGTTTCTTATGCGAATTTGTGGAAGGCTCGCTTGACGATCCGAACGACGTGCCATCCGTGCTCGACGTCGGCGGCGAAGTGACGTACCACATGGAGCATAACCGCACGGATACGGTGCGCGTCGAAGGGAATACCGATTTCCGCGCAGGAGACGAGGTTATGTTCTGGCGTTATTTTGGTTCGGAGAACCGTTACTTCTTCCTGCAATGGCAGGACGGGAAATATGTCGCCATGGAGGGCTCCCCGACACCGGCGGGACAAATTAAATTTATGAAGGGCTCCCGATGACCGTTCGTCCTCATTTCCATAATCGCATGATTAAATAGCTTGAAACGGAGGTGACCGCCGCATGATCAACAAATTGTCCAAATGGATTGCCATCCTACTGGTATTCACGTTGCTGGCCGCTTGCGGCGACGCCGGCAACTATATTAAAGACAACTATTCGTTAATCGACGTTCAAGGGCAAGGAAAAAACACCGCCAAAATTTATTCCGTCGCAGGAAAAGACGTGCCGACCGTCGCCAAGGAAATTGCAGGCAAGGAAAAGCCGACCGAAATGAGCAAGGATTCGGAAGAACGGATGTTTCTGGTCTACGACAATAAGATCGTCAACGTACAGAAGGACCCGAACACCGAAGGGACCACCTTGGTCGAGGTCGATTCTATCCAATACGCCAAAGAAAACTATAGCTCCTCGTTCCTGCAGGGCTATGTTGCGGCAACGCTGCTGCAATCCTTATTCGGCGGCGGCTGGTTCAACAGCAACCGCGGTTCGGGCTACGATTACAAGGGGTACACGTCGAGCCCACGCTATAACGACTACGGCAGGTACCAATCTGCCCCTAATCCTGGTTCGACCGGCTCGACGACCAAGCCGCAGCCATCGACGTCCGACCGCAAGGGAAGCTTTACCACGACGCCGTCGAATCCGCAGACCACGACGCCGTCAAATTCACAAAGTACCACACCGTCGAATCCGCAGACGGATACGCCGTCGAAGAGCAATCCGGCCGTAGGGGATTCGGCCAGAAAGAGTGACGGCTCCAAGCCGACTTATAAGACGCCTTCCTCCGGTTCCTCGAAACCGAGCACCAGCTCGCGTTCCGGATCGTTCAAGCGCAAATAAGACCGCCAAGCTTTCCCTTAGCCAAGGGAAGCTTGGCTCTTTTTCCGCTTTCGGGGTTCAAAACGGTCAAAACGCTTCATACTAAAAGCATGCGGGAGGTGCATTCATGTTTCAGCTTCAACGTTCCTGGACCGGTTCTATAATCGCCTGTCTCCTCGGCGCGGCTCTGATCGCATCGAGCTTCAATCTGTTCTTGATTCCCCATCAATTGCTCAGCGGCGGCATTTCCGGCGTATCCATGCTGGTCGGTTATTTTACGGATTGGAATATTTCGCTCTTGTTTCTTATTTTTAATGCGCCGCTGCTGATCTGGGGACTGCTGACGCTTGGGCGCAAATTTATTATTTTGAGCGTCGTCTCGGTTGTATTGACCACTTGGTTCATGCAGCTGATCCCTCTGATGACCGTCAGTAAAGATTTAATCATCTCTTCCGTTGCCGGGGGGGTGCTGGTCGGGCTCGGAACCGGCATTTCGATACGGGTGGGCGGATCAACCGGAGGCTTTGACATCATCGCTTCCATCCTCACGCGCAAACGGGATTTTTCGCTTGGCACGTCTTTGTTCGGTCTGAACGGCATTGTCATCGTGGCGCTCGGCTTATTCAAAAACAACTGGGACCTGGCCCTGTACTCCATGCTGTCCATGTTCATTACAGGCAAAGTCATCGATACGATTCATATCCGGCATTTGAAAGTAACCGTCTTCATCATCACCAAGAAAAAGGATTTGCTCCTGAAAAAAATGCAAAAGCTCAAGCGCGGCGTCACGGTCATCGATACCGAAGGAGCATATACGAAGGAGCCGCAGCATATGCTGATGACGGTGACGACACGCTACGAATTAAACGAACTGCAAAACCTGGTGCGCCAATGGGACCCTCAGGCTTTCGTCAATATTACCGAGACCGTAGGCGTCATGGGCTTGTTCCGCCGCTCCGACCGGAGCGAACCCGGCAATTAAGCAAAACTCCCGGTACATAGACCTTCAGAAATATGCTATAATGGAGGAGTAATTTCATACCGTTTTTCCAAGGCTTAACCTGAATTACTCGTAAGTCCTGATCTCTAAACAACAGATGACGGGAAGGGTGATGCTTGTGGAAACCGTAAAATTGGCAACCATTGTCATGAGACTGACGCCGGAGCTGTATCCGTTCCTTAAGAAACGCGAGCTCGAATCGGAGATCGTGCTGCGCAACGGGCTGGAAGCTCTCGAAACAGAGGATGCCATGGAAATTATTCAATACAGCATTTCGGAACATCAAAAGGACGCCTTCCTTCATTGAATGAGTGAAAGCGTCATAACAAAATTAAGACCGCTCTTCGGCCCCCGCTACGGTGGCAGGAAGAGCGGTCTTGTTTTATGCCCCTAGTCGGAAGGCAGCTGCAATCCGCGGGATAAGCTGCGGTATTCCGTGGGCGCGATACCGACCGATTTTTTGAAGTTTTTGGATAGATGAAACAGATCGTGAAAGCCTGTCGCCTGCGCCACCTCGCCGATGGTCATGTCGGTCGAACCGATGAGCTGCTTCGCTTTTTCGAGCCGGCGCTCGTAGATGTACGTCATCGGCGTCGTGCCGAGCTGACGCTTGAAGAAGCGCACAAAATAATTGGGATGGTGATGCACGATGTCGGCCAGCTCCGCTATCGTTATCTCCTCGGCCAAATGCTCGTCAATGTAGTCCAGCACCTCGCCAAGCTTGCTGTGACGGAACGATAGGCCTGCCTGCTCCTCCTGCCTCGACACCGCCTGCTCCAAATAGCAGGCAATGACGCCGAGCAGCGCCGCCTCGACCCGGATCGACCCGACCGGCCCTTTCTTCGCGCTATGCTCGTCCGCCAGCTTCTCGAACAAGGCAACCGCTTCGGAGGGCTCCCGCGCCGTCAAGCAATAAGGCAGCTTGAACAACGAAAACAACCCCGTCCAATTCAAATCCGACATAAAATGGCACCAATACATCGTATACGTCCGGGCCGGATCGGTCACCGAGAACGATTGCACCAACCCTGCCGGAGCAAAAACAAGCTGCCCCGGCTGGGGGAACAGCTCCTGCCCGCCGACCGTCATCCGCCCTTCCCCTTCGCAGATGTAATAGATTTTGCTGTACGCGGGAGTGAACGGCTTTTGAATCCAGTCAGGATTGCATTTGCTCCGTCTTGCGTTGAGCAATTCCGTCTTCATATCTTTCAGCAAATGGCTGAGCAGCGAGAAATCCGGTTCGTTGTTTGACATCGCAGCACCTCGAAGAGCGTAACTTGACGGTTCAATAAAAAGGTTAATTTCGTACAAATATGCGTTAACCGCATCCATAGGGATTATATCATATGCCGGGTACAATGGGAGTGAGCAACGCGGTAGCGACGAACCGCGAACGGATGGAGGCTTCTTGATGATCAAACGGGATATGTATATGGATAATGCGGAAGCGGAAGCGACCGAGCGGGCGAATACGCCCTTACCGAATGATGAGCTGCAGGACCGCAGGCTGGCTTGGTGGCGGGAGGCGCGCTTCGGGATGTTTATCCATTGGGGATTGTATTCGCTGCTGGGCGGCATCTGGAAAGGCCGGACAGTGCCGGGTGCCTACGGAGAGCACATTATGCTGCGCGGCCAAATTCCGGTGAAGGAATACGAGCGGCTTGCGGAAGCGTTCAACCCGGTCCGCTTCGATGCGGAAGCCTGGGTACGCGCCGCCAAGGATGCCGGTATGAAATATATCGTGATCACGGCGAAACATCACGACGGCTTTGCCTTATACGACTCGGCCGTAAGCAATTTCAACATCGTCAAGCGCTCCCCTTTCGGCCGCGACCCGATGAAAGAATTAGCCGAGGCTTGCCGCAAGGAAGGAATCAAGCTGTGCTTCTATTACTCCCATTCGATGGACTGGCATCACCCGGATTCCCAGGGCAATACGCATGACTATCCGAACAATATCGGGGCATGGGACCCTTTGGAATCGTGGGTGAACGATGAGGACAAATTTGCGCGGTACGAGCGGTACTTGGAAGAAAAGGCGTTGCCGCAAGTCCGGGAGCTGCTGACCGGCTACGGGGACGTCGCCATCGTATGGTTCGATTGCGGGCATAAAGTGACCGACGAGCAGGGACAAAGGTTCGTCGATACGGTCCGCAGCCTGCAGCCGGATTGCCTGGTGAACCGCCGCGTGCGCCGGGACGGCTTCGGGGATTACGGCAATTCCGGCGACAATCAGCTGTACATCCGGATCAACCGCAAAGACTGGGAATCGATCCACACGATGAACGATTCATGGGGCTACAAGAAAACGGATCACAACTGGAAATCCATTACAAGCATTCTGCACAATATGATCGACGTGTTCAGCTTGAACGGCAACTATTTGCTGAACGTAGGCCCGACACCGGAAGGCGAATTTGACGAACCGTCAAAGCAAGTTTTACGCGAAATCGGACAATGGCTGAACATAAACGGCGAGAGCGTGTATGGGACGACCGGAAGCCCGCTCGGCAAGCCTCAGTGGGGGCGCTGCACGACAAAGGACGGCCTCCTTTATCTGCACGTATTCGAATGGCCTGCGAGCGGGCAACTGGTGGTACCGGGGCTGCGCAACGACGTTCTAAGCGCGTACCTGCTGGCCGATCCGGAGCGGCGCCCGCTCGCCCACAGCCGCTTGGACGCAGAGGATGTGCTGATCGAGGTGCCTGTTACCCCGCTTGACCCAAACGTCACCGTAGTCGTTGTCGAGTACGAAGGCTCAATTGACGCCAATCCGGTGAAACGGCTGCTGGAGCGCGATTATGTTAACCGGTTCGTCGCCTTCGACGGCGACATCCAAGGCAGCGAGCTGCATTACGATACCGGCAAAAGAGGCCGCGACGTCGTAACGAACTGGGTCAATCCCGCGGACTTCATCCACTGGACATTTCGCGCGGAAACGCCTGGAACCTGCCGGGTAACCGTCATTTACGGAGCAGCGGAAGGCGAAGCCGGGGGCACGTATCACGTTGAACTGTGCGGCGAGCACCTTCAAGGAGCCGTGCAGCCGACGGGCGGCTGGTACGATTTCAGAACCGCCGAGCTTGGGACGATACGCATTCCCGAGCCGGGCACCTATACGCTAACGGTCAGGCCGGATGCGATAACCGGCGCCGCGCTGATGAATTTGAAAGAAGTGCAGCTTACCTTCGCGGACAAATTCGAAGCCTGAGTTATTCTCTTAAAAAATTTCTAGGCCTGTCCTAAAATCGTTGTCTTTTTGTAACAAAAATGTGTTATAGTACAATTAAATAAATGGTATGATTAAATCATACCATTTCGGAGGTGTACTTTCACTATGGGAGCATTATCCCCTTGGCACATCATTTTGATCGCTCTCGTCGCTCTGCTTTTGTTCGGACCGAACAAGCTTCCGGAGCTCGGACGCGGTTTCGGCAAAATGTTCCGCGAATTCAAAGATGCGACTACCGGCAACGGCGGCCGTTCCGATGATCCTACTCCGGAACCCGAAGCCCCGAAAAAAGAATTGGCGGCTCCTGCGGCTTCGTCCGTAAGCGAACCCGCTCAGCCGACAGCGAATAAATAATTCCAGTACGATGAAACCATTCGTCCGATCAGGACGGATGGTTTTTTTTGCGGTAATACGCATGCGTACCGAGCAGCAGCACCGCTGCGATACAAGCCATTCCCGCTCCCATGTAATACATGTACGAGCCGCCCCACTCGTCTTTGATCCAGCCTCCGACCGATCCGCCGGCAATGCCCGCGAGCCCTAGAAACACCATGGACAGCATCGACTGCCCCGTAGATTGCAGCTCTTGCGGCACGAGCCGGACGACATATTGCACCGAAACGATCCAGAAGGCAGCGAACGTCATACAATGCGTCGCTTGCAATAGCATCAACACGAACGGGTCCGATATCCAGCCGTACAACAGCCAGCGGATTGTATACAGCACCGCGACGATTCCGAGCAGCGCCAGCTCGTGAAACCGGTGCATATAACGGCCGAGCAGCGCAAATGTCGGGATTTCCGCCCCGGCCGCAAGCGCCCAAGCCCATCCGGCCATCGAATCCGTGGCCCCCAAATCCTTCAAGTACAGGACGAACAGGCCGTCATTCATCCGGTGCGGCACCATGAGTATGAAGATCAGCAGCAGAAACCATAGGAGCGGCTTGTTTCCGAACAAGCTGCCCAGCGCCTTGAGAGAAATGCGCTCTCCCGTTCCTTTCTCGTCTTTAAGAAATACGAGTAGCACGAAAGGCAACACCCAGATGCTCCAATACACATAAGGAATGCTGTTCATCCCGCCTAAAGCGTCCAATACATAACCGGACGACAGCGCCAGCAGCGTAAATCCCATCGAGCCCCACATCCGGATCGACCCGTAGCTTTTCCCGGCCTGCAGCGCGGATTTAATCGACACCGTGTCGAGCAGCGGCACCGACGATTGCATGAAGAAATACAGCAGCAGCATAAAAAGCAGCGCGAGGGTGTACCCGCTCGTCTCGAAAATGCCGATGCTCGACAATACCGTCATGACCCACAGCCCGAAGATGATCGTCTTCAGCGTCTGGTAGCGGTCGCTCAAATAGCCCCAGATCGGCTGAGCAAAGATCGTTACAAACGGCCCGATCATCATAAGCAGTCCGATTTGTGAGGAAGAGTAGCCTTTTCCTTCGAAGTAAATGGGCAGAAACGGCATGAGGACGGCAGTGGTCGCGTAGTATGAAAAGTTTAGCCCCCGCAGCGTCCAGATCTGTTTGTTCATCCGGGTATCGGTCCTTTTTGTAGGTGTCGTTTAAAATCTATCAAAGTTCTCTATCGGATTGCCGACTCTTTTATTATAATGATAGATATCAAACTAGCAAGGAGAGACTATTCATGGAACTTTTATTGGCCGCGTTCCTCATGGCCTGGGGGGGCGTCAGCGCCGATCATCCTGATGCGACGTTCGAGCAGGTGGCCCAAGCTTCGATCGATTCCAAAACTGCCGTCGCCCAGCAGCCTTCCCCCGACGGGAATCTGTTCGACCGGCTGACTCCGGTGGACAAGAAGGACCCGCAAAAAGATGCGCCGAAAGTCAAAGGCATTTACGTCACGGCGCACAGCGCAGGCGGCTCGCGTATGAATACGCTGCTGAAGCTGATGGACGACACCGAGTTGAATTCGATGGTCATCGACCTGAAGGACGACTGGGGATACATAACATACGATACCGGCAATCCCGAACTGAATGCGATGGACACGACGCAAAAAATTATTACCGACATGCCGAAGCTGATGAGCACGCTTCAGGAGCACAAGGTATACCCGATTGCCCGCATTGTCGTATTCAAAGACACCGTACTGGCAAAAAAACGGCCTGATCTGTCTTTTGTAAATCCGGACGGCTCCCTCTGGGGCAATGGCAAAAATCCGCCGGACAGCTTCGTGAATCCGTACAAGAAAGAAGTATGGGACTACAACATCGCGATTGCGAAAGAAGCGGCCAAGGCGGGCTTCAAGGAAATTCAATTCGATTACGTCCGGTTCCCGGAAGGCTTCGAGAAGCGGGCCGATACGCTGAAGTACGATAAAGACGAGCGTTCCCGCATCGAAGCGGTTGCCGAATTCGTGAAGTACGCCCGGGAGCAGCTCACCCCTTTGGGTGTCCGGATATCGGTTGACATCTTCGGCTACGCCGCTTCCGTACCGGCCGCCGAAGGCATCGGCCAAGACTTCCAGAAAATATCCCAAAACGTTGATGTTATCTGCCCGATGATTTATCCGAGCCACTATTCGAACGGTTGGTTCGGAGCCAAGGTGCCGGATGCCGCGCCATACGTAACAATCAACGGGGCCATGAAGGATACCGCCAAGAAGCTTGATCCGCTGCAATCTCTGAAGCCGGTCGTCCGACCTTGGATTCAAGATTTCACCGCCACTTGGGTACCCGGTCACATCCGTTACGGCAAGAAAGAGATCGAAGAGCAAGTCCGCGCGCTGAAAGATAACGGCACCGAAGAGTTCCTGCTATGGAACGCCGTCAATACGTACACGCCGGACGTCGATTACAAGTAAAAAGCCTTACTTGCGAGATAAGTGAAAAGCCCGCTTCCTTCCATCGAAAGGAGCGGGCTTTTACATTTGTAAAAAAGGTCAGGCCGTGCCGCTGCTGCGGCTTCGCACGCCCAGATTCGGGAGCTGCCAGTCGATCTCGGCGCTGCCGATGCTTCGCAGAAAATCGTTGACCTGCGAGAACGGCCGGCTGCCGAAAAAGCCGCGATGCGCCGACAGCGGGCTCGGATGAACGGACCGCACGATGAAGTGACGCCGCTCGGTAATGAGCTGCATTTTTTGCTGGGCCGGGCTTCCCCAGAGAACGAACACGATCGGCTTCTCCCGCTCGTTCAACAGCGAAATGACTCGATCGGTGAACGTCTCCCAGCCTTGCCCTTTGTGCGAGTGCGCTTCGCCCTGCCGCACGGTAAGCACCGTGTTCAGCAGCAGCACGCCCTGCTCGGCCCAAGGCACCAGGCAGCCGTTATCGGGGATCGAGCAGCCAAGGTCGCTGTGCAGCTCCTTGAATATGTTTTGCAGCGAAGGCGGTGCCGGGATTCCAGGCTTGACCGAGAAGCTGAGGCCGTGAGCTTGTCCCGGGCCATGATACGGGTCTTGACCGAGAATGACCACTTTGGTATCCGCATAGGAAGTATAATGAAGAGCGTTGAAAATATCGTGCATATCCGGGTATACCGTACGCGTGGCATACTCCTGCTTCAAAAACGTTCTCAACCGGTTATAATAAGGCGCCTGAAACTGGTCTTCCAGCAAAGGAGCCCAGTCATTTTGCAATATCGCCGCCACGGCGACCTCACTCCCCTTTCATTCCCGATTATTTCCGAAACGTCGATACCATTTGTGCGAAATAGCTGACGGTTTTCAGCACGCGCTCCCGCGTCTTGGCATCTTCCGGCTCGCCCTCCGGCGTAAAGCTGCGTTGCGCTCCGCCGATGGAGATCCATTCCGGGCAGTTGATGCCGTGCAGGTTGCGCACGATGGTCTGCAGCTGCTGCAGCGAGCTGACGCCGACGGCTCCCCCGGCCGAGCTGACCGACAGCGTCACCTTGCCGTCGAAGTGATCAAAGCCGGTAAAATCGAGCGCGTTTTTCAGGACGCCCGACACGCTCCCGTGATATTCCGGCGTCGCCAGTACGATGCCATCGGCTTCCAGCAGACGCTGTCTCAGCTCGACGATATTCGCATCCGTCTGATCGAGGTCCCCGTTGTAGAACGGCAGCGGCTTCTCATACAAATCGAACAACGTAATCTGGCACTGCTTTTCTTCAAGCAGCCGCGCAATATACCGGCACAGCTGCGTGCTCGTAGCCTCTTTACGGTTGCTTCCCGCAATAATTGCAATTTTCATCGTTTGACTGCTCCTTTGCTTCATCTAAAGTTTTACTGCTTTTTGCTTTCAATGACATAGCCCGTGCCTTGGACCCGACAGTCGTCGCTTCCAGTACTCCCAGGCTGCTCCCCCATCCTACCGAAATCGGCCGGAAGAAGCAAGTGTTTTAAGGAGTGTGACTGATTCACAGACAGCGGCGTTGACATGAGCTACAAATCCTTAGCGGGAAAACGACTATATAATGCCACAATGCGATGAGATACTTGTCTTGCATTCCCCGGCAGCGATTCGCTACAATACAACTAGTACACTTCGTCATCCATGTGAGGGGGAAAAGCCTGTGCTTGCCATCGGGACCAAGGCTCCGGCATTTGCCGCAGAAAGCACGCAAGGTGCGGTCCGATTAGCTGATCACCTGGGGAAACGGCCGATCGTGCTTATTTTTTATCCGAAGGACAACACGCCCATCTGCACGAAGCAGCTTTGTGCCGTTCGCGATTCCAAGGTTCAATATGCCGATTATGATGCGCTGGTGCTGGGTGTCAATCCCGGTTCTCTCGAAGAGCACCGGCAGTTCTCGCAAAAGTTCGGTTACGATTTTCCGCTTGTCACCGATTCCGGGGAGACGATCCGCCAGCTGTACGATGTGGGCCAGACGTTATTCGGTCTGCTTGGGCAGCAGCGCATCGTTTATGTCATCGGCCGGGACGGCACGATCCGGTATGCGGCAAGAGGAAACCGCCCTACCGCTGAAATCGTAGCAGCATTAGCCCGGGACTCGGAATAGTCCCAACGTATGAAAAAAAACATGCAGCTTCCGCCTACGGAAGACTGCATGTTTTTTGTGCTTTTATTGGGATAACCGTTTCGAAAGCTCGTATAATTCCATATTGAATTGTTTTTTGGTATTAACGACTTTATCAATATCGGTCGCAACAAGCTCGCCTTTGACGATTCCGCATCCCTTGCCGGAATCTCCTTCGATCAGCCGGCGTACGGCAAAATCGCCGAGGCTGCTCGCCAGAATCCGGTCGTTGTGCGTAGGCGTGCCGCCCCGCTGAATATGTCCAAGCACGGTCACCCGCGGCTCGATTCCGTTGCGCTTCATAATTTCCGCCGAGATATTTTCCCCTTTGCCTACGCCTTCGGCCACGATAATGATACTGTGACGCTTTCCTTGGGAGAAGTTTTCCGTCATGCGGTTGGCGATTTCGTCCAGATCGTATGGAACCTCGGGCACCAGAATCGTCTCCGCTCCGCTGGCTAGGCCGGCATAGAGGGCGATATCTCCACAGTGACGGCCCATGACCTCGACAATGGACGAGCGTTCATGAGAGCTCATCGTATCCCGAATCTTATTGATCGCATCGACAACGATGCTGACCGCGGTATCAAACCCGATGGTGAAATCGGTGAACGGGATGTCATTATCGATCGTTCCCGGCAGCCCCATCGTTTTAATCCCGAGCTTGCTCAGCTTGTTCGCGCCTTGATACGAGCCGTCCCCGCCGATGACGACGAGCCCGTCGATTCCGCGCTTGCGCAGGTTATCCGCAGCGAGCTGCTGTCCTTCCGGCGTGACGAACTCCTTACAGCGTGCCGTTTGCAGAATCGTTCCGCCGCGCTGAATGATGTCGCCGACGCTCCGCAGGTCCATCTCGCGGATGTCGTCGTTGATCAGCCCGGAGTAACCGCGCTGCACGGCGAATACTTCAAGACCGTGATACAAGCCGCTGCGCACGACGGCGCGAACGGCCGCGTTCATCCCCTGGGAATCGCCTCCGCTCGTGAGTACCGCAATTTTTTTTACAGACATGGTGGTTCCTCCTCGTCATCTTGACTGTCTCTTTAATTGTATATAGAATCAAGAGGTTTTGCGGATCCAAATACTGTTAATGAAGAAAAACAAGCGCATCAGCGGACTGTCCTTCATCAACTTCCGGGATATCGTCTTCACTTGCCGCTGCTTGCTGACTTTAGGATCAGACAAGTACAGCGCCAGCAATCCTTCGATAATCATCCGGTGAAATCCCGGATGCTCGAGCTGTTCCGACTTGCTCTTCGCCTCCTCTACGATGAAGGCGATGCGTTCGACGGTTCGATCCATATTATCGTAGTAGCTGCAGAAATTAAGATCGCCGCCGGCCAGATCTTCCTCTTGGTCTATCAAATAATCAAGCAAAATGTGAAGTCCGCAAATGTACGGAAAATACGCCTCGTGAATTTGTCGGACCGTTTCCGGCTGCAGCTTCGGATCGGAAGCAGCCAAAAACAACATGAAAACGCCAAGCGTCGATCCCGTAGCGGCAGCAAATTCGTTCCACGCAACCGCCGGAAACCGTCCCCGATGCCGCTCCCACCAGGTCAGCAGCGCATCCTCGCGCAGCTCCCGATGAATATGCTTGTATACCTGCAAATCGCAGTACAAACCGACCAGCTCGCGCACCGTATCGGCTGCAAGCGGGTAAGAGGGCAGCAGCCGGAGGCTGGCTTGGCATGTCTTGACCAGCTCGTTCAAATAACCGGCGTCGTCCTTCTCTTCCCGGAATTCGTAATAATCGTGCAGCGGCTCCGCCGGATCGACCGCATCGAGCATCGATTGATGCAGACGCCGAAAATCTTCGGGATCGAGCGAAGTACTCCGGTCGCACAAGTTGTCCAAGTAATCGCTGATCGTCTGGAAAGCGACGATCAGCGGAATGAGCACATGACGCATGGGCAGATTCGCTACGGCATAGACCGAGCCGCCTTCGCAGTGGAACTGCTTGCTGGTCATGCTGGCGATCGCTTGCTTTCGGAGCTCGGGATCGGGCATCGCTTCGGCTTTGTCCCGCCAGTGGCGAAGCTGCTCTCGCACCTCCGGCAGCGCATAGCGATACACGCGCAGCATAAGTCCAATCGGGCGTTGGGGCACATCGGCTGACGAATTACGGCGACTCAAGCAACGATCCTCCGCCTCCGCTTTGGACATAGCCGTATTCGAGAAGCAGGCGCATCTCAAGCCATTGGATATGCTTCAGCAGCTCCTCGGCCTGCTCGTCCCGTATCCGGGTGACGTGCCGCTCGACCAGCTCGTTAAACGCGCAGGAATCCCAACCGGACCCGGATGCCCACTCCTCCAGCCGTTCCCTGAACGCCGTATTTGTCATGCCCCGCAGGTCTGCCGTCCGCACGTAACCGTAGGCCCGCTCCGCGAGCTCCGCATAAATCGGCAGGCTGCGCGCCATGCGAAACCAATAGTCGGCATTAGGATAATCGCCTTCCATCCGGTGCATGATTCCGTGCCAGTAGCTGCCTGCGGGATTATGAATTTCCTGGGAAAGCGCATGAGATTTTTCCAAGCTCTCATTAAACAAATGCAGCCCCGCTTTTACCGTGAGCGCATAGGCTTTCCGTTCCCCTTCGAACGCGTCCAGCGACAGCTTTCCGATCTTGATATCGGTTAAGTCGTCGAGCTCTTCGTCGGGATACAGCGAAGGTTTATGCGACGTCAGCTGCACTACGAGCCTGCCTAGACTATCGGTCCAACTCAAGCTTACAACCTCCTTCTGCGTACCGCGTTGCCATCCATAGCTTTGCATGCATCGGGGTTTCCCCCATTATATTTGGTAATGGGCCGCGCAATCAGTGATGAACCGCACGATCCGGCATGTCCTGATGAACCCGGAACCATAAGTGCAGCTCGTTGATCGTGCTGGCCAGATCGGCGATTTCGCTGTTTAAGCTGCAGGACGTCGGAAAATGCTCTTCCACATTGAGCTGCTCCTGCTTCGCGATAATGACCCGTTCCAATTGCTTGATCCGATCGGGAATGCTGCCGCGGATTTCCTCCCAGCGCAGAAGCATCTCCGCTTGTTCCTGCTGGCTGTAGTCCTCAAAGTCCTGTTCAAGACGGGGCAGCGGAATGCCGAGACGTTCGTCCAGTTCAAACGTGTAAGTCATCTCCGTTTCCACCTTTCTTACCTTTTCTCGATTATGCAAAAGGCACGCACCGTTTGATCGATCCGTTTATCTATATAAATGTATCACGAACCATGAGCCGCTTCCAGTAGGTACGTAAATTTTTCTCCCTTGACTCCCCTATCCATGTTATAATGTTTGGCATGTGAAAAGAGGGAAGTCAACATGAACGATCTGCAGCAAACCCGCATTACGTTTCGGCAGCTGCTTGCCTTCTTTGTTCCCCTCGGAATGTCGGCGAGCCTTGTAACGATCTCCCATGTCATTATTAACAGCACGCTGGCGCGCGCAGCCTCTCCCGAAATTGTCATCGCAAGCTACGCCCTGCCGATGAGCATTCTGGGTATTACCGAGCGACCGGCGGTCCTGCTGCGGCAGACGTGCTCCGCCCTGGTGCGCGATCGCCTCTCGTTCCGCGCTTTGACATCGGTCAGCCTTTATGTTCTCGGGGCCATCTTCCTCATCGGCGCATTCATCAGCTACACCCCCGTCGGACCGTGGGTGTTTTTGCGTTTGTTCGGGGTCGACGCTGCGATGGTCGAGCCGATGGTGGAGGTGTACCGCGTCTTGATGTTCGTCAGCATTTTTTCGGGAATCCGCTGCATGTTTCACGGCATTATTATTTACAATATGCGGACCAAATGGCTGACGATCGGCATGGCGATACGGCTTGCCGGAATGTACGCGCTCTCACTTTATTTTATACGGACGGGCGTCACTAGCGGAACGGTCGGCGCGGTCATCTTCCTGACGGGGATGGTCATCGAAGCCGCCGTAAGCCTCTAGGAAGGAAGGGCTTTGTTAAAAAACGAAATTCCGGAGAAGCAGCCGGACCATCCGATCGAGAAGCCTTCGCAGGTGTTCCGGTTTTACCGGCCGCTGTTGTACTCGTCGGTTATTGCGGTCATTTCGGGACCGGCGATCAACGCCTTTCTCGGAAAAACGACGGACTTGAAGCTCGCCATCGCCTCGTTTGCGATCGCCGCCAGCCTCACGAACCTGGTGCAAAGCTTTTTCTCCTACATACATCAGATTGTGCTGAACTTTTACCGCAAAGATGCGGCTTCCGTGGTCCGCTTCACCCTGATGCTCTCGCTCATCCCGAGTCTGCTGATCGCCTTGCTCGCTTATACGCCGGCCGGCCCGTGGTTCATGCAGCACGTGATGGGCGTTAACGAGCGGTTGATGCTAGCAAGCCTGTCGACGCTCCGCGTCTTTATGCTGATGACGCTCGTGTTCCCGTGGCTTGATTTCGGCAACGGACTGCTGATGCTGCGCAGTCTGACCAAGGTGATGGTCTGGTCTCAAGCCGCAAACGTGTGCGTTACGCTGCTGGTTCTTGTGCTGTGCGTAGCCCGGACTCCGGGCTGGAACGGCATGATCGGCGCCTTGGCTCAATCGCTCGGCGTCGCGGCGGAAGCGGCGGTCGTCTGGGCCGTACTGCGCTCGGCTCTGCGGGCGGACGAAGCCATTCCAAGGCCGTTGCCGGATGCGAACCGAAAACCTAACGAATCGAGTGAAAGCTTATGAGTATGTCCAAACCTCCGCGCAACGAGGTCGTGCTGCGCAGTTTTACATTTACGTATTACATGACGATGGCCGTGATCACGTCGTTCTTTCCTTTATATTTCCAATCGAAAGGCTTTTCCACACTGCAAATCGGACTTTTGTATTCGGTCGGGCCGATGATCGGCATCTTCTCGAACTTATTTTGGGGCGTGGCCAGCGACAAGGTCCGCAGCGTAAAAAAGATTTTGAACGTCATTTTTATCGGACAGCTGTTGATGGCGGCTTGGACGTTTCACACCGATACGTTCGGGCTTCTGATGGTGTTGATGGCCGCCTTCTTCTTTTTCCAGTCGCCGACGACCTCGCTGACCGACAGCTTGATTCTGCTTACCGTGAGCCGGAACGGCAAAAGCTACGCGTCCTTCCGTGTCTGGGGCTCGATCGGCTTCGCCGTCGCCGCCCTCGTGTTCGGCCAGCTGCTCAAAAGCTACGGCGCCGGTCTGACCGTGGTGCTGTGCCTCGGCACGATCGCCTGCTCCCTGCTGCTGTCGTTCCTGCTTACGGATACGCGGGACGCCAATGTGAAAAAGCCGGACTTTTCCGGGCTTCTCCCGATCGTCGGTTCCCGGTCTTTTCTCGCGTTTCTGCTTACAGTACTGACGGTTTCCATCGCCCACCGGATGAATGACGGCTTCCTCGCCTTGTTCTTGCAGCGGCTCGGCGGAGACCAATCCGTCGTCGGCTGGTCGTGGATGGTGTCGGCGCTCAGCGAAATTCCGGTTTTCTTCCTGCTCAGCAAATACGGGCACAAGCTGAAGGAGCTGCCGCTGCTGGCACTCTGCTGTCTGGCTTATGCCGTACGCTTCCTGCTCATGAGCCTGGTGGATAACCCGATGTGGGTCATTGCCATTCAGATGATGCATTCGGTCACGTTCGGCGTGTTTTTGTTTACGACCATCCGGTACATTCAGAGCGTGGTTCCCGATCATTTCCGGGCCAGCGGCCAGGCGGTCTTTGCGATTACATGGTCTGGGCTCGCCGGGCTGCTCAGCGGCACGATCGGCGGTTGGGTGTTCAACAGTTGGAGCCCGCACGCCTTGTACGCGGTCGGCTCCGTGCTCTCGTTTGTCGCCATGCTCGGATTTCTTGCCCTTTACGTCAAAGCGAAGAGCGTTGCGGAAGGGGCACAGCAAGATTCATTGCAATAGCTGCAGGATTGGCCGCCTTGGCAAACGTCTATTCTCAAGGACGTTCCGGCGGCTTTTTTTGCCTGCGACTCTTAAAGTTTTCTTAACTTTTCAGCTTTTTCCACTTCTGAATGGAACGCTCGTCTATACTGAATTAGAAAAATTCGACAACGGAGGGGTTATGTGCTTGCGGTAGAACATTTGTCACACAGCTTTCGCAGCGGCAGCGAGAACACGCCTGTCCTGCACGATATTGACTTCCGGGTAGACAAAGGGGAAATGATCGCCCTGCTCGGCAGCTCCGGCTCAGGAAAGTCGACGCTGCTGAACCTGATGGCCGGCTTGATGAAGCCGACGTCCGGAAGCATCCTGATCAGCGGCCAGGCGATCGAGAAAATGAGCGAAAACCGGCTTGCGGAATTCCGCCGGACGCATATCGGCTTTATTTTTCAATCGTACGAATTGATTCCGCATTTGACCGTTCGCGAGAACGTCGAGCTGCCGCTTGTCTTTCAAGGCCTGCGCGGCAAGCATCGACGGGAAGAAGCGGTGTCGCTGCTCGCCAAGGTGGGCCTCGGGGAAAAGACCGAGATGTTCCCCTCACAGCTGTCCGGCGGGCAGCAGCAGCGGGTCAGCATCGCCCGTTCGCTCATTACGCAGCCGGCTATCGTGTTCGCGGACGAGCCGACCGGGAACCTCGATACGAAGACGGAGAAAGAAATTATCGATCTGCTGATCGATTTGAATCAGACGCTCGGCATCACCTTTGTCATCGTTACCCACGAGCTGGAGGTCGCCAAGCGAACCCGGAGAGTCATTCAACTGCGCGACGGGTACCTGGTCGAAGACGGCGCATGGGCAGGTGACACGGAATGAAGCTGATCGATTATTTTAAGCTCGGCTGGGATCAGCTCAAACGGCGCGTCGTCGTCACCCTGCTGTGTACGATGGGCATTGCCATCGGCTCCGCTTCCATCGTGGTCGCCCTCTCCTTCGGCGAGTCGATCAACCAATACAGCCGGACGCAGATGAGCCTATACCTGAAATCGGACGAGATTACGGTAACCAGCGGCGGCCGCGCCGAAGGAGCCGATCCGAACGATCCGAACAGCGCGAAGCCTTACGAGCTAACGAAAGCCAAGATTGGCATGATGCGCACCTTTCCGCATATTAAGGCGCTGGCTACCTATCGGACATTAAACCAGTTCGAATATGAAGTGGACAGCAAAAAAGGCTATATCGATCAAATCTTCGCCACCGAGCTGGACACGCTGCCTGCTTTCGGCTATGAACTGCAGCAAGGCGGACCTTCGGAACAGGAGAACACGATTATTTTGAGCTACGGGGCGACGATGGGGCTGTTCGACAGCCAAATATCCAAAGCCCGTCAGCAGCAGCTCCAGAGCATGAGCGAACGCGATGCCCGGAATGCTTGGCGGGAGCAGCAGTATATCGCATATCCCGTATATCAGAAGCAAATCGTGCTGAAGCCGCAAATTTACCGCTCGAACGACGTCGGGGAAACGGTAGACATCCAAATCCCCGTCCGGGTCGTCGGCATCCTCAAGAAGCCGGAGGGCGTTCCCGACGATATGCTGATTCATCAAAAGACGGCGTTCGTATCGCCGGCGCTCGGCAAGCGGCTTCAGGAAGCGATCATTCAAATGAACGGCGGCAAGGTCAAGGAAGATAAAAACTCCTCGCAAACGGCCGAGTATAACGAGGTCAAAATTAAGGTGGACGGCAGCGCCCATGTGAAAGAAGTTGAGTCGCTGCTCAAGAAGCTGAAGCTCACCGTGCAGACGAATCTTCACCGCGAAGAAAGCATGCAAAACGAGCTGCTCATCGTCCGGCTGATCTTCGGCGGCGCGGGCATCTTTATTTTGTTCGTCGCCTCGATCTCGATCATCGTCGCCATGACGATGTCGACCTATCAGCGCAGGCGGCAGATCGGCATCATGAAGGTGCTGGGCGCCAACCTCGGCCAAATCCGCAACATGTTTATGGTCGAATCGGCGCTGCTCGGGCTGCTTGGGGGCCTGGTGGGCATTCTGGTGTCGTATTGGGTCATTTGGGGGATCAATATCGCCATCATGCTGTTTGCGCCTCCAAGGTCGGGATCTCAGGCGGAAATTTTGTTTATTAGTCCCTGGATTCTGCCGGTCGGTCTGTTCTTTGCCATCATGACCGGCGTGCTCTCCGGCATTTATCCGGCCATCAAAGCGTCGCGCACGGACGCGCTGACCGCCATCAAACGAGACTAAACGTTTAGGAGTTATGCAGCTATGAAAAAAAGAACTTGGTTAATCGCCGTAAGCGCAGTGCTTGTTGTCAGCGTGACGGGGCTGTTATATTGGCAAAGCCGGCCGCAGAACGCATCCCGTCCGGCGGTTTCGCAAACAACGAACGCATTGAAATTCAAAGCCGTCCGGGAGGATCTGGCCAACATTGTCGAGGTGAAAGGAAAGTCCTCCTATCAAAAGGAGACATACATAAACGCTCCGTTCGGCGCCTATGTCGCGGCGTGGTCCGCCAAAGACGGCTCTCAAGTGGCCAAAGGCGACGTGCTGTTCCGGCTTGACGACACGGAGCTCCGCAACGAAATCGCCCAGCTTCAAGCGAACGCCAAGAAGCAGGAAATGGACATACGCTTGAGTCAATTTCAGGAAAAAACCGGCATCGCCGATGCGGACACCGAGGGCATTACCGAAACGGACGCCAAAAAGCGCTTTGCCGCGTCGGAAAGCCGCAAAATGCAAAACGAGATTACGCGGGTTACTCTTGAGCATACCCGTTCGCAGCTCGCGGAAAAAACGAAGAAGCTGCAAGCCGCCGGCTTTGCGGCCCCGGAAAACGGCATTTTTCTATTCGAGGGCACCAAGGAGCCGAAGTCGGTGAAGGACAACGAGCGGATCGGCAAAATCGTCGATTTGACGAAGCTGCAGCTGATTTGCAACGTCGGCGAATACGACTTGTTCCGCATCAAGGAAGGTATGGATGTCGAGGTGCGCGTCGATGCGCTGAAGGATGTCAAGCTGAAGGGCAAGGTCGAGCGTCTGTCCAAATTCGCCAAGGCCGGCACCGGCAGCAGCAGCGAGTCCTCGAACACGACGGCCGCCCAGTTCGAGGTTACGATCTCCCTGGAGCCGAACGAACGGCTGATTGCCGGACTCAGCTTGACCGCCTCGATCCAAACGGATAAGAAAGGCGGCGCGCTGGTCGTGCCGACGCTGACGATTCAACGGGATAAAGACGACTATTACGTCATGGTCGAAGCCGCTGATGGCAGCTTGGAGAAACGCATCGTCAAAATCGGCCTGGAGACGCCGGAAAAAACGGAAGTGCTAAGCGGCCTGAACGAAGGCGAGTCCGTCGTGCTTCAATAACTCCTATTCCACTCCACCGTACCTTCGGGTGCGGTTCTTCATTTTGGCAAGAAATCTGCCGAACGGATCAGCTTAATCCAGTAAAATTGTGATGAAACCGTTTATTTTGAATTTTCACAGCCCTCTTGCCATACGGTTGTCATTTTCATGCAGCGCCGTTATAATGGAAAAGAGCTTTTAGTACCAAGTCCTAAGAAATACCGCAAGTCACTAAGAGAGGATGACCCGCTAATGACCGATACATCTACACTGTCCTACCATGAATTCAAAACGATCGCGCTTGACCGTCGCAGCATCCGCAAATATACGGATCAGCCCGTTGCCGTCGAAGATATTCGCGAAATCATTGATTGCGCCCGTTACGCCCCAAGCGATACAAACTCCCAAACGTGGGAATTCATTGCCGTGATGAATCGCGACAAGATTAAAGAAATCGAGCAGATTACTTGGGAGCAGCTGCACCGCAGAGCTGCCGAGGCGGAGCAGCGCGGCCTGTCCAAGGAAGGCCGCTTGCTGACCAAGTCGTTCGGACCTTACGCTACGGCTTTCTCGAATGCGCCGGTACTGATCGTATGTCTCGCAACACCGTACAATTCCAAGTTCCGGGAGCGTATCTTCGATCCCGTCGAGCTGGTCGACGATGCAGTATGGGCGGAAGAAGGCATCAAAAGCAGCTGCCTCGCCGCACAAAACCTGATGCTGGCCGCACATGCCCGCGGACTTGGCACATGCCCGATGACCGGTCCGGTGCTGCTCGCTCAGGACCAGCTTCGCGAATATTTGAACATTCGGCCGGAATGCCAGATCAATATGGTCATTGCCCTCGGCTATCCTTCCGAACGGCCAGCCCGCCTGCCGCGCAAGGAAATTGACGACATCCTTCATATCGTCGATTAATGACGGAAACGTTAAAAAACGCCTCGGACCCATATCGGGATCCGGGGCGTTCTTTGCATGCTCCCATCGTAAAAAAGTATCATGTCCTAGTCTGCCACCGCTCCCCGATCCGTTCGAAAGCTTGTCCAGAGGCGCAAAAAAAGCGGTTCCTGGAACGATGATTCCAAGAACCGCCTTGTTGGCTTTTCATTTGGCATTGAAACTTAAGTAAACTATCTAACGATGAGATGAAAACCGCCGCAGCGGTAAGTTTTCTTGCGAAATCAAGAAGCGAATTCAAGAAGTTTTCATCGTTTTGATTTCTAAAAGAAAGCTTATATCAAAACCCGCCAACCGATTGTCGACCGGGCATCGTAGTTAGTTTCGTCTTACAGTTTGTGAACGTTAGCCGCTTGCGGACCACGGTTGCCTTGAACGATTTCGAACTCAACCGATTGGCCTTCTTCCAAAGTTTTGAAGCCGTCGCCTTGGATTGCGGAGAAGTGTACGAATACGTCGTCGCCGCCTTCTACTTGAATGAAGCCGTAGCCTTTTTCTGCGTTAAACCATTTTACTGTACCTTTCAATGAAAACAACCTCCTAGATGTATCGCCATCAAGGGCGAATGGTTCAAGTATATCACCCTTATCAGGATAAATCAACAAGACCTAAATTATACGCAGCCTTATTTTTGTACGCGCAGCAGCTCTTTGGAACCGGGAATAAAAGGTAACTCGGAGAGCTCCAAAGACGCCTCGAATCCGGCCATCCGCAGCTCTTCCAGAAGCCGGTCCAGCATCGGATATCGATCCCATTGCAGCGTGATGACGGGATATACCCGCACCTCTCCGCCCGCACGGCACACCCTTAGCAGCTCACGCAGCGCGCGGGTGTGAAAGTCATAGTCGAATTGCTCATGGTACAGAAATAAAAAGTGGCTGCACAGCACAAGCTCGAACGACTCGTCTTCATATGGAAGATGAGGCAGCTTGGCTGCCGTATACTTGCTTCCTTCGGAAGATTGCGCATAATCGTCGGCGAACCGCCTCATAGACGCCTCACGCATCGCACGATGCCGATTCGGGTCGCCGTAGAACGTCCAATCAAAGCTCTCCCGCAGCTTGGTCAGCTTTCCGGTCGACACTTCGATTTCCGTCATCCCGTGGCGGTAAATTCCTTCTGCCGACAGCACGTACATCGGATCGGCCGCTACGGCCGCGAATCCACGGGCAGCAGCTTCCGCTACAAACGACGAAGCTCCTGCGGCCACGTCCAAAATCGGCCCTGCCTCCAGCAGCTCCGGCCTCAGACTAAACATGCGTTCGTACTCGGCAAACGACCGGCAGGTCATTGCCACTCCAATCTGCTCATACCCTCTGCTCATCCTTCTCCGCTCTCCTCTGCTCATGTATTGAATAGCTTGGCCCCCACCCGCCCTTCGGCCGATGCTGGAGCTTATTGGCATTTTATCACGGTCTATGGTGATTGACAATCGCAACATGGTTGCCCGCTTGGTTGAAGCCAAGATCAATTCATGCTAAGGTAGAGGTAGCGATGGCTCTCTCATCGCCCGCAACCATTGGAATAGAAAGAGGTAACAGCCTTGAAAAATCAGGGGATTAAAAAACATACGATCTACAAAAAAGACAAATGGAACATGCTGACGGTCGAGGTCAACGGAAAGCAGTTGATTTTAAGAGAAATTTCCGACCAGTGGGGCGAGGATTGCCACACGTTTCTCAGCCGTCCGGAGATGATGCATTGGGTGAACGAACGCTTCTCCAAGGAACGGTTCCAAGGTACCGACGAAGAGCTTGAGAGTATAATGGAAGCTTTCCGTCAAGTTTAATACGAAATTGGACATAATTTTGCTTGACGCCCGGCTTGTCCATTCGTTATAATGAGGGCAATTACATAAGGATGTCCTCCAAAGGGGAGTAGCTGTCACAGTAAAGTCGTCAGTTCGGGTTCTGGGAAGAGCCCCGGCTTTATTGGCAACGAAACGTTGTTAGCAAGACCTTTGCCATTGAAGTAAAGGTCTTTTTGGTGGAAAAATGACCTGTACCGATATGGTAGAGGTCATTTTTGTGTAAAAAAACTAACACCAACAACAACGTAAAAAGGAGTGGTAGGACATGGAATGGTTGTCCGTAGAATTTCTTCTTGCCCTGTTGAACATTGTCTTGATCGACCTCGTGCTTGCCGGGGACAATGCCATCGTCATCGCACTCGCAGCGCGCAATTTGCCGAAAGAACAGCAAAAAGGCGCAGTCCTCTGGGGAACGGTCGGTGCCGTTATCATTCGTGTCATTGCTACACTCGCCGTCGTTTGGCTGCTGAAGCTGCCTGCCCTACTGCTCATCGGCGGAGTCGTGCTAATCTGGATCGCCTACAAGCTGCTGGTGGACAAGAAAGACCACGCTATTGAAGCGAGACCGCAGCTCTGGCCTGCCATTCGTACAATTATCATCGCGGACGCGGCCATGGGCTTCGACAACGTCATGGCGGTCGCTGGCGCTTCTCACGGCAGCTTCCTTCTGGTCGTGCTCGGCCTCATTATCAGCGTACCAATTATGGTATGGGGCAGCACTATGTTTATCAAGCTGCTGGAAAAGTTTCCTTGGATCATCTACATCGGTTCCGGCGTACTCGCTTATACCGCGGGTTCGATGCTGACGGGAGACCCACTTGTGAAGGAATGGTTTATCGCTAACCCGATCGTGAAGTGGGGCTTGGTTGCCATCATCGTTCTGGGTGTCCTCCTGGCAGGCTACTGGAAGAAGATCTACGGCTCCTTGGTATCCATTAACGAGAGCGGCCACCTGACCATCCCGCCCGATCTGGAGCAGGGAGCGGACATCCAACCGAACGATAATTTCGAAGCGAAGCGCGATGAAAAAGGACGCATGATTTTGGTGAAGTCGCGAGGCTGAGCGGGTTGCGGAAACTCGGATATGCAGGGGGCTGCGAGTCAGAAGTAACTGACTCCGGCCGCTGTTGACAATGGGTTAAATGAATTGGATATTATGGTAATAACCGTTGTCAAAGGCGGCACGCAAGCTCTCCGACAGTTATTCTGCTCTCCGTCTCCGCTTATCGCGGTTATTACCTGCAAAAAATCAGCCTCGCGGCTTAAAGTGAGGTAATGCAGCAAAGCCGGCACATTCCACTAGTGCCGGCTTTGTTGCGTTTAAGTTCAAATTTTCGCATGCGGAACGGGGATTGCTGCGGTGCGGACGTCGATCAGCGCGGGCTTGCTGCCGATCAGCGCCTTAGTAAGAGATTGCTCGAATTCGGCGGCGCTCGACGCCCGATAGCCGGAGCCGCCGCAGGCTTCGGCGATGGCCGCGAAATCGGGCGGCTGGAGCGCGCTGCCGGTCAGGTTCATGCCAGCGACGTTCATCCGGTCCTGCTCCATCGCGTAAGCACTGTTGTTGAAAACAACGAGTACGATTGGGAGCTGCTGCTCGGCTGCCGTTTGAAATTCCATCAGCGTCTGGACGACTCCCCCATCCCCTGCTACGGCAATCACTTGACGGTCGGGATAGCAGAGCTTGGCGGCTATTGCCGCCGGTAAAGCAAAGCCGAGCGTCCGCCACCGGCCGGAAATCAAAATATCCTGCCCCGCCTTGGCTTGAAAGATTCGATTGAACCATAGCGTATGATTGCCGGTGTCGACGGCGACGATCGCGTGGTCCGATACGTGATCCGCAATCGTCTTCATGACACGTTGCGGGGGTATCGGCGTGCCATCGGCCCGGGCCTCGTCCTCGATCTGCCGTTTCCAGCCCGTACAAACATCGCGAACCCGGGCGCGCCAGGCGCTGCGGTCTTTGGCCGAGATATGCCCGGCAGCGGCGAGTTGGGGTACAATCTGCCCGAGGTCACCGACAACGCCTTTATGCAGCGGATGACCTAGACCGATCGCTTCCCGGTTCCAATCGACCTGAACGATCCTCGCCTGCGTCGGCACGTAATCGTCCGGCCACCATGTCGCGCCGAGGATGACGATCAGATCGCTCTCGGCCAGCAGGACGCTGGACGCCTCGCTGCCGGCCTGACCAAGGCCCCCCGCATAGCATTCGTGGTCGTTCGGAAACAACGGCCGGGCGGGCAGCGTGGTGATGACGGCGGCAGACAGCTTCTCCGCGAGCTGAAGGACATCCTCCGCTGTCTGCTTCACGCCGCGGCCAATATACAGGACCGGCCGCTCGGCCGAAGCGAGTATGGCTGCCAATTCCGCAATCTCGCTGTCGGGAGCGGCCAGTGGTTGATGCAGATGGGCCGAGTACGGCTTTATCCCGCCTTTTACCTTCACCGGGTACAAGTCCTTCGGGATGGACAGATGGGTCACCTGCCCTTGGAGCAAACCGCGGACGAGCGCCTGTTCCATCAATTCGGGCAGTGCGTCCGCATTCGCGACTAGTTCGGATTTCCCCGCGATGGCGGCATTGAGCTTTTGCTGGTCAACATACTGCTTGGTCCGGGTGCCGATGTTCGCCGTTTCGACCTGTCCCGACAACGCCAGCACCGGCGCCCGATCCATAGCGGCATCGGCTAGGCCGTTCAACATGTTCGTGACGCCCGGGCCGCTTGTTGCCAGGCATACGGCCGTCCTTCCCGTCAGCTTGGCTTCGGCGGAAGCCATCAGCGCGGCGGCGCTTTCATGCCTGCAAGACACGTACCAGATCGCGTTCTGTTTTCCGAGCTCATCCAATAAACTTAAATTGGCGTCGCCGATCACGCCGTAGATCCGCTCAACCTTCCAAGCCTTCAGCTGCTCCAGAACGAACTGCGATACGGATAAGCCTGCGGCGGGTTGATTCATGTCGGCAAGCACCGGGGGCGCAGCAGCATCCGCAAGTGTGGTAGGGCTCATGGGAATCACTCCTTTCGCTTTCCGGTATAGCGTTCCCGCTGGAGCGTTTCCCATTGCATTTTTTTCATGAGGAGTTAAAGGAAAACCGCCCGAATTGGCGAACATAGACAGTAAGAGGTGATAGGCTTTGAGCAATGGTGCATCGATCTTGACGTTCATGATTATTTCGTTTTCGCTCGCGCTGATCTTAATCATGAAGAAAGATTCCCTTCCGGCGAACGTGAAACGGCCGCTGGCCATTTTGGCGCTGGTGATGGTATCGTTTTCGTTCGTGCTGATGATCTTTAGTTTTTTTTCCGGCGCGAAGTAAGCGAATAGACTTCTTTCCTTGAATTCCCTATACTTATATTTAACCCGCGCTCCGGCCATACTAACTAGAGCTTTCCAACGGACCCATAAACAGCTTGGAGCGTGAGCGAGTAATGCGATTGTTGCCGTTGCTGCTGTCCGGCGTGCTGCTCTCCGGTGTTGTGATCGGATCGGCGGCGGCTGCGAATCAAGCGGCTAAACCATTTCATTTGACAAGGAGGGCTCCCATGAATCAAGTACCGAAGCGGAGCGACGTTCCTGCGGAACACCGTTGGAACCTGGAGGACCTTTATCCAAACCAGCAGGCCTGGGATCAAGAGCATCAAGAAGCGAAAAACGCGCTGAAGGAAATCGGCCGTTTTCACGGCAAGCTGAACGACCCGGCGGCCATCAAGCAGTGCTTTGAGCTGGAGGATAAAATCTCCCTACATACGGAACGTCTGTACGTCTACGCCAACATGAAGCATCACGAGGACATGGCGGACCCTACATATCAGGCCTTATCCGATAAATCGAAAAGATTAAGCGTCGAAGCCGGTGAAGCGACCTCGTTTATTTCCCCGGAAATTTTGAGCTTGTCGGACGACCAACTGCAGAAGCTGGTGAACGATCCCCAGCTCGCCTTCTACAAAAGGACGCTCGAAGAGCTGATTCGCGAAAAGCAGCACGTGCTCAGCAAAGCGGAGGAGGCGCTGCTGGCCCAAGTCGGCAACCTGTCGCAAGCACCAAGCACGATTTACGGCATGATCAACAACGCGGATATCAAGTTCCCGAAGGTGAAAAACGAAAAAGGCGAAGAAGTCGAGCTCACGCACGGCCGCTACATCCAATTCCTCGAAAGCCGCAACCGCGACGTCCGCAAGCAAGCTTTCGAAGTGATGTACGCCACCTATGCCAAGCAAAAGAACACGATCGCTTCGACGCTTGCCGCCAATGTGACGAAAAATATTTTTTACTCCAAGATCCGCAAGTACCCTTCCACGCTGGAAATGTCGCTGTTCGGGGACAACATCAAGAAGGAAGTGTACACAAACCTGATCGACACGATTCACGAGTCGCTGCCGCTCATGCACCGCTATATGGAGCTGCGCCGCAAGCTGATGAAGGTCGACAAGCTGCATATGTACGACCTGTTCGCTCCGCTGGTCGAAGAATACGACCTGGAGATTAACTACGAGGAAGCGAAAAAAACGGTCAAGGAAAGCTTAAAGCCGCTCGGCGAAGCGTATTTGAAGACCCTGCAGGAGGGCTTCGAAGGCGGCTGGATCGACATCTACGAGAACGAAGGCAAGCGCAACGGGGCCTACAGCTGGGGCGCATTCGGCACCCATCCGTACGTACTCCTGAATCACAAGGACAACCTGAACAGCATGTTCACGCTGACGCATGAGATGGGCCACGCGCTCCATTCCTACTCGTCGGACGCGAATCAGCCTTACCGCTATGCGCAGTATACAATCTTCCTTGCGGAAGTCGCATCCACGCTGAACGAAGCGCTACTGATGGATTACCTGCTGAAGAAGTCGACGGATAAGAAAGAAAAAATGTACCTGCTCACCTACTATATGGACCAGTTCCGGACGACGGTATTCCGGCAAACCATGTTCGCCGAGTTCGAGAAAATCATTCACGAAAAAGCGGAGCAAGGCGAAACGCTTACCCCGCAGCTGTTGAGCCAAATCTACTACGATCTGAACGTGCAGTATTACGGCAAAGATATGGCGGTAGATCAGGACATCGAGATGGAATGGGCGCGCATCCCTCATTTCTACAACAGCTTCTACGTGTACAAATACGCTACCGGCTTCTCGGCGGCGACCAGCTTCGCGAAGCAGATTTTGGACGAGGGCCAGCCGGCCGTCGACCGTTACCTCGGCTTCTTGAAAAGCGGGAGCAGCGACTACTCCATCAATATCTTGAAGAAGGCAGGCGTAGATATGTCGACGCCGGAACCGATCAAACAGGCGATGAGCGTATTCAAAGAGCTTCTGGAGCAAATGGAAGCGCTGGCGAAGTAAGTCGCCGACGCAGGCTGAGTCCGGTATTGCCCGGCTCAGCCTTTTTGCCCTTCATGCAGCAGTTAAAAGGAGACGATTTCGATGAGAGCCCAATGGATGTTGATCAGCACGTTGCTTTTTGCCCTTATTACCGCGGTATTCGCCGTTATTAACGTGGAGCCCGTCCGCGTCAATTTTTTATTCACCCAAGCCGACATCCCACTCATTCTGGTCATTCTGGGATCTACCCTACTCGGCGGCTTGATCGCCTTCCTGATCGGCTTGTTCCGCCAGATCAAGCTGCAGCGTAAGATCAAGCAGCTTGAGAAACGGGTGAACGAGGCGTCCTCCGAGCAAGCTCTGGCCGTTACCGAAGACGCGGACAGCCGGTCGTTCCTTGCAGCGGATACGGACGTGGAACATACGGAAGACGGAAAGAACTCAAGCAAATAACGGTTTCTGCCGATCGTTTTTTTTAAATAGTCAAGAAATAGTAAAATTTATATTAAATCTGCCATAACCTTTCCATCCTCATTGATCAAAAACTCCACTTTCATTAATATAGTAAGTGCGAGTTTGGAACGATTTTCCTAGTTACTAGGACGTAATCCATGCAGGAAGGATGCCGGCAGCATGGTTGATCAATGGACGAATGCAGAACAAACCCAATTATATTTCAGCGCGTTTAGGCTATCCACAAGCGGTATGGCTTTCTTCTCGGAAGAAGGCCTATTTCTTCGTGTCAATCCTGCATTCGGCAAGCAAATCGGCTATCCCGAAGAGGCGTTGAACGGCATGCCTTGGGAACCTGTTATTCATCCCGACGATAGAGAGCAGATTCATAGAATATTGAAAGAGCTGGCCGACGGGACGTCCGTATCTCGGCCGTTCGAAGCAAGGCTGATCCGCAGCGACGGCACGCTGGTCCCGTGCTCCGTCACGGCGCCCGTCGTTCCCCGGCTAAACGGATGGCCGACTTCTCTGTTCGTCCAAATTCTGGAGAGCGATGCACAGAGCCGATTCGCGGCGCCGGCCCCCGGGCAGGAAACGATATGTGAGACGAACGGAACAGGCCGCGATTCTCTCTACCAGACTCTCGTAGAGCAAAGCACAGACGTTGTGTCGATGCACGATTTGTCCGGCCGTATTTTGTACATTTCCCCTTCTTGCCGTGTTCTGCTTGGGTACGAGCCCGAGGAATTGATCGGGACCAGCGCCTACGATTTGTTTCATCCCGAGGACTTGACGAAAATCCCTGGAATTACGTCCCCTATGGAGACGGCGCCGAATTTGCCTTTGAGCTCGTACCGGATTCGCACGAAAAACGGCGGTTATGTCTGGTTCGAAACAAGCGGACGAATTACAGGGGACGAACACGATTCGGGAAACGGACAGACGGTGATCTGCACCTCCCGGGACATCTCTTCGCGCAAGCAAACGGAACAGCAGCTGATGAAAACCAACGAGTTGCTGCAAAAAATTTCTTCGATCGACGCGCTGACCGGGCTCGCCAACCGGCGGTTTTTCGATGAACGGTTTGCCAAGGAATGGCGGCATGCCATGCGCTTCTCCACGCCGCTTTCCGTTATACTGCTCGATATCGACTATTTCAAGCGGTATAACGATACCTATGGACATCATGACGGCGACGCCTGCCTCCAATATGTGTCCGAAGCGATGCGGCGCGCAGCCAAGCGTCCGGGCGACATGATAGCAAGATACGGCGGCGAGGAATTCGTGATCGTGCTGCCGGTTACGGACGGCCGGGGCGCGCTTTACGTGGCCGAGCGAATGCGCTCGGAGGTGGAACTACTGCGGATCCCTCATCGCGGCTCTGCCGTCTCTTCCTTCGTCACCGCGAGTCTGGGAGTTGCCACGATGATTCCTGTTCGCGATGTCTCACCGCGGGAGCTAATTATCCGCGCGGACAAGGCGCTCTATCGGGCCAAGCAGGAAGGGCGGAATCGGGCAATAGCTTATTGCGACGAATAAATCGGCACACCGCTCTTTTTCTTTTTGGAAAAGAGCGGTTTTTGATGAAACAATTTCTTCGAGGAGCGCGTCAGTAGGGGTGAACAAGAAGATATTTCAATTAGGGTACAAAGAGGGTACTAAACATCATAAGGAGGAAAAGCAAGTGCAGAAAAGAACACTCTTTGCAGGTATGTTGGCATTGACGCTCCTTACTTCCGTCTCCCCGGCCCCGCTATCGGTGGCGGCCGAAACGGGGCAAGCCATCGCGGTAACGCTAAACGGACAGCCAGTCAGCTTATCCGTGCAGCCCCGTTTAATCGGAAACACACTGATGGTGCCGCTCCGCGAGCTGTCGGATGCGCTCGGCGTTAAGGTGCAGTGGGACGAAGCCGAACGCTCGGCCACGGCAAGCAAAACGGATCGCTCGATCAAGCTTCGGCTGGACAGCAAGGAAGCTTTCCGCGGAAGCGAAGCCGTCACGTTAGACGAAGCGCCCGCGCTCGATAACGGAAATATTTTGGTACCGCTGCGCTTTTTCAGCGAGTCGTTCGATTTTAACGTTTATTGGGACGGTCCGAACAAGCGCGTCACGATTGCCGATGCGGACAAAAGCTTGCCGACCGTCGGTTCGCAGGAACGGATGGAAGCGCTGCTTAAGGAATCCGCCGCCGTTCACGGCAACGGCCGCAACATGATCTTAATGGGCGATAATGCGGTCGCGGTCACCGAGAAATCGTCCGCTGCCGCACCGCAAGCTGCCGGAAGCGCCGCCAAGCAGGCTTCCGATGCAGCGTCCCCCGCCTACTCCGGCACGAACGTGCAGGTGCAGGGCGTCGATGAAGCGGACGTCATCAAGACGGACGGCACCTACATTTATCAGGTCAATCGCGACCGCGTTCTCGTGACGAAAGCCTCTCCGGCCGAAAGCATGAGCGTCGTCAGCACCGTCTACTGGGCGGACCCGAATTTTTATCCGCAGGAGCTGTATGTCGATAACAACTATCTCGTCGTTGTCGGGAACACGTCCTATCCGACGTACGAGAAGCCGGGACCGGTTCCTTATGACGCCAGCCCTGCGGTTTCTGCAGAGCCGGGCATCGGAACGGCCAAAAAGATGGTCGTATGGCCGGGACGCCCGACCCGCTCGACCACGAAAACGATCGTTTACGAGCTTGGCGACCGGACACAGCTGAAGCAAGTCCGCGAGGCGGAACTGGAAGGGCATTACGTCTCTTCGCGCAAAATCGGCGACTCGTTGTACGTCGTAACGAACAAATCGATGAATTATTTTTGGATCATGCGCCAAGAGGCGGACTCCGCCGCGAAACAGGCGAACGAATCGCTGCCGGCCTACCGGGATTCCGCTGCCGGAGACCAATTTATTAAGATCGGCTATGAGGATATCCGATACTTCCCGAAAGCCGTCGAGCCGAACTATTTGCTGATCGGCGGCCTCAAGCTCAGCAAGCCCGATCAAAAAATGCAGGTGACGAGCTATCTCGGCTCCGGTCAAAACGTCTACGCTTCTCCCGACAACTTGTATGTCACCGTGAGCGAGTACGAGCCGCTGAAAGAGAATGAGCAGACGGTGCAGGCGGACGGCAAAACCACCTTCATCCCCGCGCCGCTTAATATGACAAGCGCCATTTATAAATTCGGCATGGATAACGGAACGGTCCGGTATGTCGGACGCGGCAAGGTACCGGGACATGCGCTGAACCAATTTTCGATGGATGAGCACAACGGCTACTTCCGCATCGCCACCACAAGCGGCGACATGTGGCGGAACGACGAGCATACGTCGAAAAATAACGTGTATGTGCTGAACGAATCGCTAAGCGTCGTTGGCAAGCTGGAAGGGCTGGCTCCGGGCGAGCGCATCTATTCCGTACGCTATGCCGGGAACCGCGCCTATATGGTGACGTTCAAAAATACCGATCCGCTGTTCGTCCTGGATCTGAGTAACCCTCAAGCTCCGGCCATGCTCGGCAAGCTAAAAATTCCGGGCTACAGCGACTATCTGCATCCGTACGACGAGAACCATCTGATCGGCTTCGGCAAAGAAGCTGTGGAGGTCTCCAACAAGAAAGGCGACGGCTCGGACACGATCGCTTTCTATCAAGGCATGAAGCTTGCCCTGTTCGATGTATCCGATGTGGCGAATCCGAAGGAGATGTTCAAGGAAACGATCGGCGACCGGGGCACCGAATCGCCGCTGCTGTACAATCATAAAGCGCTGCTGTTTTCCAAGGAGAAGCAACTGCTGGCCTTCCCGGTTACTGTTGCGGAAGTGAAAGATAAGACCGGCGCCAACACGCAAGAAAACGCATCGAAATACGGGGATTTTACCTTCCAAGGCGCTTATGTTTACGGGCTGGATCTGCAAAAAGGCTTCCAGCTTCGCGGCAAGATCACGCACTTGACGGGAGACGATATGAACAAAGCGGGCCAGCACTGGTACGGCAGCGAACGCAATATCGAGCGCCTGCTATATATCGGCGATACGCTGTATTCGTCCTCGCCCGATATGCTGAAAGCGAACGATTTGAATACGCTGCGCGAAGTCGGTTCGCTGCAGCTTCCGGCTTGGAAGCCGCGCAATCCGTAACGGTTGGCTTTTTGTCCTCCATGGGGTACAATGTCCGAAGTGACATTTATCCGCTTGGAGGACTGCTTAAGCCATGGTAACTACCGTTATCGTCATCAGCATTATCGTCGCTTTGCTTATCTCGGGCATCACTATGTATGTAACGAAGCTCGCTTATTCCCGCAAGGAAGAGGATTAAACCGCTGTTACAGCCACAGCGAGAGTAGGAGAGTTACGGCGCCGCCAAACGCCGAGCTTAAAGCGTTAACCGTGTCGTTGGTCATGAACGCCAACCCCCGGATTGGAACCGCCGCTGCCTCGCAGTGGCGGTTTTTTTCGATTTCTTTCCCGCAGACGCGGCATCGGTACATGACCTGAACCACCGCCCCGAGCCACGAGTCGGCCAGCGACCCGGCGAGGCCCCCAACCAGCCCAAGGACGCACAGGCCGGCCGCCGAATGGACGGAGACCGCCCACGCAGAGGCGTCTGCCTGCTCCGGCTGCAGCGCCGCCAGCGCCCAAGCGACGGCTCCGATAAACAAGCCGCCGGCCGCGGATGCGGCAAGGCCGAGTGACGATACGCCGCCGGAAGTGCCGGGCGGCACCGGACGGCCGCTGACGATGGAGCGCGGGGCCGTTCGGCTGAGGCCGCCGATCTCCGTCGCCCACGTGTCCGCAGTCACCGTTGCCATCACGCCAGTGTAGGCGGCCCACCAGGCCGGATGCGGCACGAAGGCGGCGCCCAGACAAAGAGCGAGCCCCAGGCCGCCGTTGGCAAGCACCTGGCCGGCATCCCTCCGTCCGGATTTGGCGTAGCTGCTCTCGGCGGCCGCCTTCTTCTTGCTCTTCCACTTCGACAACAGCGAGGACGAGATAAAAAACGCAATCAGCGTCCCGAACCAAGCCAAGCTTCCTACCGCATACATCAGCGTTCCGAGCAGGACCGCAGCGGTGAACCCCGACCCGGATAGCGAACGTTTCCTGTACGCCGCTCCGGCAATCAGAACGCTTCCTGCCAATCCGATGATCCAAGGCTGCAATTCATCCGAGCCCCCTTCCAACCCCTATGAAAATGATTGTAAAAAACCGGCTGCGGCAGATCGATTTCCGATCCGGGACCCGCTACTTCCCAATCCTGGCTGTAAAAGCGCCAAAAGCCTGCTCTCCCCAGAACAGCTCGAAGCGGTCTCCGTCATTCACTGCCCCGACGCCCGCAGGCGTACCCGTGTAAATGATATCCCCTTCACCCAAGCCGTAATGTGCGGCGATATAATCTACGATCACCTGTAGATCAAAAATCATATCGTTCAAATTCCCCCGCTGTACTTCCTGACCGTTCCGGTTCAAGGAATATTCCACCTGCTTGACTTGCCCAAAGCCGGGAAACGGACGGAATCCGGTCAGCGCGGCCGAGCCCTTAAACCCTTTAGCCGGGAGCCAGGGGTGGCCTTTCTTTTTCAACGCCGATTGCACGTCCCGCAAGGTAAAATCGATGCCCAGTGCCAGCTGGTCCACCAGCTCGTCCACGGTAATGCCCTCTTTATACGCTTGTCCGATACGGAGCACCAGCTCGGCTTCGTAGTGCACCTCGCCCCGTCCGCCGGGCAGCTCAATTTCCCCGCCGTCAATCACCGCCAGTGCATGTGTCGGCTTCGTAAAAATCATCGGCTCTTCCGGAATATCGTTGCCGAGCTCCGCCGCATGCAGTCCGTAATTGCGTCCTACGCAATAAATGTTGCGAATCGATTCGTTCATCTTCGGATCGTTCCTTTTCCGTTAAAATAAGACTCCGCCTTCATTATAAGCCCGGCTCGGGGGAATCTCAACGCTCGCGCATCGTAAAAAACGCCCGCCTCCCCGACGATAACCGTCGAAAGCGAAGCGGACGTTGATTTAAAATATTTGTCAACCGGATGTTTTCCGGTCTTCCTCCGTCTTGCGGGTTTCGCCGGAGGATTTTGAAGATTCGTTCGTTTTCTTGGAATCGGTCGATTTCTTCGGATCTTCGGCAGATTTCTTGGTGCTTTCGGGCGATTTTTTACTGCCCTCGGACGATTTGGCGTCGTCAGTCGTTTTCTTGCCCTCGGTATTCTTGCCGGTTCCCTGCGACTTGCCCGACTCTCCTGTCTTCCCGGTCTGTGTTTTATCCCCATCCGTCTTCTTGCCCGTCTCCGTTGTCTTCCCGGCCTCGGACTTCTTGCCCTGCTCGGCCTTCTTCGGATCGGCGGCTTTGCCGGAATCGGCAGGCTTTTTCGTCCCGTCCGCAGGCGATTTGACGGCTGTTTTGGACGTTCCGTCGACGATGCCCGTTTCCTTCTTCACAGGTGGCTTCTCTTCCGCTTCAGACGGAATCGTGCGAGTCTCCCCAAGCGTAATCCGCCCTTCCTTGTCGATCTGCGCATTGACGGACAAGTTCGTCAGCTTCTCGAACAGCGTGTCCCGGGCCTCGTCGACCATCGGGACCGGCTGGGCCCACTTGGTCAAGATCGGTACCATGCTGAGATCGCAGCTTCGTTCCTTGGTGCAGGAGGCTTCCAAAATCATGCTTTCCCAAGTATTCGGATTATCATTGGTAGTAAATATAAAATTGCCCATGCTGTAGGCGATCCATTTGCCCTTGTACTGCTCGAAGCCTTGAACGACATGCGGGTGGCTGGCGACAACGAGATCTGCGCCCTGATCGATATACTGCCTTGCCAGATCCGTCTGCGATTTGACCGGATACGCCTTGCGCTCTTCTCCCCAATGGGCGATAACGACAACCAGATCCGCCTCGGCTCTCGCCTTGCCGATGGCTTCAAACGCAAGCTTCGTGCTGTAGGTTTCCGCCATCCCCGGCTTCGATTTGCCGGCGTACCAGCTCGTATCGGGAATGACCCGGCTGAAGCCGAGGAAGGCGATCTTGATGCCTTTTTGCTCCATAATCACGTAGCTATACGCTTCGTCCGAATTCCGGCCCGCGCCTACGTGCTTGATGTCCTGGGCATCCAGATAATCCAGCGTATCGAGCAGTCCTTCGACGCCGTAGTCCATGCTGTGGTTGTTGGCGAGATTGACCAGATCGAAGCCCGCGCGCTTCAATTCGGGCAGCGACTTCGGTGACGACCGGTACACGTATTCTTTCTCCTGGGCTTCGCCCCTTGTCGTGATCGGAGTTTCCAGATTCGCCACGGTAATATCCGCCTTCTCCAAGTACGGCTTGACATGCTTGTACGGATAATCGTAGCCGTTCTTTTGAAGCAGGTCATCCACCTTGCTGCCGAACATGACATCGCCCACGAACGTGAGCTTGACTTTCGGGGATTGCTCCTGAGGCGCCGTCGCTGTACCGCTATCCGTTGCCGGCGGCTTTTCTGGAGTGACGCCTGGAATCGTCGTCGTAGGCGGCTTGGACATCGCTTCAATCTTGGGAGGCAGAGCCAGCCCTCCCCCTTTGGTTTCCTCCTGCGGAGGATCCAGCTTTTGAATCAAATATGCGAAGGCACCAACCGTGATGAGGCTTAACAAGCCAATTTTTAGCCAGAGCGTTCTTTTCTGCTTCTGCTCCTTCTCCTGTTCATGCTTTAGCTTACGCGATTGCTCCGTATCAACCGGTTCCGTTTGAATCTTAACCTACCCCTATCCTATCCCGCTGCGAATCAGCGCATATGTTCTCTTTTCCCATTATAGCAAATCGTCCGTCTGTGGTCATGGGGCACAAATACCTAAAAAAAACGATTGCCAAACGCCTCCTTATTCTGGTAACATAGATTTTCTCTCGACTTTTTAGGCAACTCACCTCAATCCGCCTCATTCCTCGCCGAACCCGGCGAATCGGGCTTATCTGCCGTTACCAGCCAAGCTCCAATCCAAGCATACGGAGGTATCTATGCTTTTCCCTGTCTTAATGAAGAAAGCGTTCGCACGCAATCTGCAGTACCGCTTGTCCCATGCGGTCAATACGGTCGCCAGCGTCGTCTTCGGGCTGATCTACGTCTCGATCTGGCAGGGCATCGGACAGCAGGACGGCATGCACGGCTACAGCCTGCAAACGGTCATCCATTATGTCGCGTTGAACCAAGCGACGCTGTGGGTTACGTTGTTCGTGACCAACGGGCTTGGGATCGAGCGCTCGGTACGCACCGGACAGATCGCTACCGACTTGATGCGTCCGGTTCATCTGTTTTACCAGCTCATGTGCCGTGAATGGGGACAAATCGGTTACCAATTGCTCTACAAGACGATCCCCATCTACCTGATTTACATATGGATGCTTTCGCTGCCGGTTCCGCGCAGCACCGGCACCTGGCTCGCTTTCGCCACGGCGCTTGCGATGGCCGCCTATATGAACATTTGCGTGAATTACCTCATCGGCGTAACGGCCCTCTGGACTACCGAATCGACTTGGCTGTTTTGGGTTCATAATTCTATTTCAAGCGTGCTTTCCGGCTTTCTCATTCCGATCGAATGGCTGCCGCATTGGCTTCAGCGCATCGCTTACTTGACGCCTTATCCGTACATGCAGTACATCCCAAGCAAAATTTATTTGGGCCTCGCTTCCCCGTCCGAAATGTACGGCGGCCTTTTGTGGTGCGTTCTGTTCACTGCGCTTTGCCTCGCCGCAACCGCTATGGTGCGGAATAAAGTGGAGGTGCAGGGCGGATGAGCACGGTGCGCATGTTTTTGCTGCTGGTCAAAGCTAGCGTCCGCAGCCGGATGCAGTACAAATTCAACTTCTGGCTATCCACCCTGCTCGCGGCCTTTGTCAGTGTGATGGACTTTTTGCTGCTCTCCGTGATTTTATGGAAATTCGACTCGATTCAAGGCTGGAGCTTGTACGAAATCGGCTATTTGTACGCTACCATCCTACTGTCCAAAGCGCTCTACCGCAGCTTTGCCAACGACGTGCACCATCTGGAGAAATATTTGGTCTCCGGCGATTTGGACCAGCTGCTCATCCGGCCGATTCCCGTCTTGCTGGCGCTGATGTCGCAAAACTTCCGCCTGATGCTCGGCGAATGGGTGCAGGGCGGCATCATCCTGACGCTCTGCTTAGGACACTTGATTAGCTCGGGACAGGTGACCGCAGCCGCTATTCCGCTCACCGTCGTCGTTCTGGTGACGGGCGCGGTGCTTCTGTTCGCCATCGGACTCGGCACCGCAACGATCGGCTTCTGGACGACGCGGGTCAGCGATCTGCAAAATTTGACGGAAGATGCCGCAAACAAAGCCGTGCAGTATCCGATGGAGCTGTATCCCGGATGGCTGCGGACATTGCTGCTCACCTTGATCCCTGTCGGGATGGCCAACTACATGCCGGCACTTTATATCGTGAAGGGCGAATTCGGCTGGTGGCTGCTCCCGGCCGTCATGGCTTTTGCCGTCGTCTTCCTGTCGCTCATGCTGCGGTTTTGGCGGTTCGGCCTGAGCCGCTACCAAAGCAGCGGAAGTTGATTTTCCTTAGACTTCGACTTCCAGATCTGAAAGGAGCGAATAAACC
Organism: Paenibacillus tyrphae; assembly: GCF_000722545.1. Classification (GTDB taxonomy): domain Bacteria; phylum Bacillota; class Bacilli; order Paenibacillales; family NBRC-103111; genus Paenibacillus_G; species Paenibacillus_G tyrfis. The sequence goes on along the minus strand of NZ_JNVM01000007.1, from coordinate 21,986 downwards.
GATGATTGAGGTTAAGCATTTACATAAAAGCTTTCGCATTCCCGCCCCCCATTTAAGCCGGTGGGAACGGATCAAAGCGGCCGTGACCGGAGGCGGAGCGCAAAAAACGGCGGTCCGCGATATCAGCTTCACGGTCGGCCCGGGCGAGTTCGTCGGCTATATCGGTCCGAACGGCGCCGGAAAATCGACGACGATCAAAATGCTGACCGGCATTCTGCACCCGACCTCGGGCGAGGTGAGGATCGACGGCATGAGCCCGCACAAGGACCGGCGCCGGGTCGTTTCCCGGCTCGGCGTCGTCTTCGGCCAGCGCAGCCAGCTGTGGTGGGACTTGCCGGTGCGCGATTCGTTCGATATTTTGTGCGCCATGTACCGCATCGACCGGCAGCGGCAGCAGCGGACGCTGGCGGAGCTGGACGGGCTGCTCGGCCTCGGCGAATTCGCCGATACGCCGGTCCGCAAGCTGTCGCTCGGCCAGCGGATGCGGGCCGATCTTGCCGCCGCTCTGCTGCACGAGCCGGACATTCTGTTCCTCGACGAGCCGACCATCGGACTGGACGTCATCGCGAAACGCAACATTCGCGGGCTGCTGTCCAAAGTAAACCGGGAGCTCGGCAAAACGGTGCTGCTGACGACTCACGATATGGACGATATCGAGCAGCTCTGCGACCGCGTCATGGTGATCAACCACGGGGCGCTGGCGTACGACGGAACGATCGGCGAGCTGCGGGAGCGCATCGGACTCCCGACGATTTTGCGCGTATCGTTTGAAGCCGAAGTTTCTCTGGGCGTTGCCACGGAGCCGGAGTTGGGCTTCACCGTCGCGGAAGCGAACGGCTGCGAGCTGACCGTCCATTTCAACCGGCAGGAGCTTCCTGCCTTGGAAGTACTCCGCCGGCTGGAGCCATATGGAACGGCCCGCGACGTTCATATGGAGGAGCCGGATTTCGAAGAGATCATTCATAAAGTGTACTAAGACGCCGACAAAGCCGCAAAAAAATAGAAACCTTCGGAGAATGCCGTTCTCCGAAGGTTCTTTGCATGTGCTATAATGGAAGAATCCGCCACTTGGCAGCAGAAACAGGAGGAACCTACACATCATGGACAACATTGCCGTCATTTCCGACATCCACGGCAACTTGCCTGCGCTGGAGGCGGTCGCCCGGGATATTCGCCGCCGCCGTATCCGGCGTATCATCTGCCTCGGCGATCTGGTCGGCAAAGGGCCGCAGCCGTGCGAAGCGGTGGACCGCATTCGTGAGCTGTGCGAAACGACGGTGCAGGGCAACTGGGATCACGGCATCAATAACCCGCAGGACAAGGAGACCGGTTTGTGGCAGCAGCGCCTGCTCGGGACCGAGCGGCTCCGTTACTTGCGCGAGCTGCCGTTTTCCGCGGAGCTGTGGCTAAGCGGACGCCGCGTGCGTCTTTTTCATGCTTCCGCGCAAAGCATTTATCATCGCGTGCTCCGCAAGGCTAATAAGAAGGAAAAGCTAGCAATGTTCCAAAATACGGATCAGACGGGCGGCTTTGCAGGCACGGAGCTGACGCCGGACGTCATCGGCTACGGAGATATCCATGTTCCTTACGTCCAGACGCTGAAGTCGAAAGCGGGACAAGGTCTGCTGCTGTTCAACACCGGCAGCGTCGGCGCGCCTTACGACGGGCTCCCTTATGCGAGCTATGCCATTCTGGAAGGAGAGACGTCGCATCCGGCCTGTCTGGAGCCTGCTCCGTTCTCCGTACAGCTCGTCCGCGTGCCTTATGACGTCGAGAAAGCCGTCGCCACCGCCGAACGCGTCGGCCTGCCCAATCTGGAGCGGTTCGTCGACGAAATTCGCAGCGGGATCGAGCGGAAATAACGAGCGTCCTCTGGTAGCCGCATTTTTCGGCTTGCTCCGAACACGTTTGCATCGCAGAAATAATGAGAGTATACTCGAAGCATGTCGAAACGTTACATTACATAGACCAGCACACAGATGACGGCAAACGTGTTATTCGGTTTGCATGCGATGGTCAGCTTGAAAAGAGGCGAGCTCGCGTGGCGAAATGGCAGGTTAACTTAATCGTATTATGGGTGGGACAATTTTTGGTCATGGCCGGCATGACGATGATTGTTCCTTTTTTGCCTTTGTATTTGCAGGAGCTGGGCCTCCATGATCCTCATAGCGTCGCTACTTGGGCCGGGGTCATCTTTGCGGGGAATTTCGTGACCTCCTTTATCTTTCAACCGATCTGGGGCGGACTCGCCGACCGGTACGGACGCAAGGTGATGCTGCTGCGCTCCGGCTTCGGCATGGCGATCGTCATGACGCTGATGGGCTTCTCGACCAGCGCCTGGCATCTGCTGCTGCTCCGTCTTTTGAACGGTACGGTGTCCGGCTTCGTGCCCGCGGGGGTCGCGCTGATGTCGGCCACCACGCCGCGGGAGAAGGTCGGCTTCGCGATGGGCACGCTGCAATCCGGTTCCGTCGCCGGATCGATTCTCGGGCCGTTTCTCGGCGGGCTGCTGGCGGAATGGATCGGGTTCCGCAACATTTTCTTCGTGACGGGCGCTACGCTCTTCGCCGCCTCGCTGCTTGCAGCGGTGCTGGTGAAGGAAACGTTCGACGCGAAAAAAGCGCTTCAGAAGCCAAAGCAGTCCATGCTGGCGGCGTTCAACGAGCTGCGGCGCATCTCGCAGCTTCCTTCACTGTACTCCGTCACCTTCTTGATCCAGTTCTCGCTGCTGAGCGTCATGCCGCTTCTCCCGCTGTTTGTCCAGCAGCTTCACGGACAGGACGAGATGCTGGCGTTCTACGCCGGTCTGGTCGGATCGGTGACCGGCTTCTCCAATATGATCGCTTCGCCGATATTCGGCAAATTGTCCGACCGGATCGGACCGGAGAAAATTCTCGTAACGTGCCTGCTCGGCGCTGCCGTGGCTTCGGTCCCTCAAGCCTTCGTACACAACGTGTGGCAGCTCTGCGCGGCCCGGTTTTTTCTCGGCATTTTTCTCGGAGGACTGCTCCCTACGGTGAACGCGCTTATCCGGAAATATACGCCGAACGGGATGGAAAGCCGCTCCTACAGCTTCAATACGAGCGCGCTAGCGGCCGGGAACATGCTGGGCCCTGTCGTTGGCGGAGCGATCTCCGGCGTGATGACGATCCAGCAGCTTTTTCTCGTTTCGGCCGTCCTGCTCTTAATTAACGGCTTGTGGGCCCGAAAATCGATTTTGCTCCGACAAAAATCGACTCACCCCCCTTCATAACCACGCTTTGTGGCGATCAGCCTGTAAGCCTTTGGTGCTTTGTCATCCTGGGCTTGCAGGATTTTTTTGCCAAAAATCTATGATTTTCTGCCCATTTTCTCCGAAATTTTGACAAATTAGTGAACTTTAATGAAAACTTAGTAAATAAATTATGCCATTTTTCCTAACAAGAAGGAAAATGTATCCGATAATAAGAATGTAAGAAATAGTAAAGAAAATTAAATATTTTTTCCTCCTGCTTACCTTATGGATGGTGTTTCCAAAGGAGGTGAACCAGAAGTCCGCTTATGATCTGTCATCTGTCGTTCCACCGGGAAGTATCCAATTCAACAGAGAAAAGAGGAAGATCATTATGACGCAATCGCAAGTTGTTGAAACGATATCGACGATCATCGCAGAAGAACTTGAGAAAACCAAAAAGTCGAATCCTTTTTTCACCCGATTTCCCGAGAGCGCGCAGCCGGAAAATTTCAAATGGTGCATGCACTTATACCACTTGTCCAAGCATTTCGGAGAGCTACTTAAGCTGCGCTGGGAACGGTTCCCGGATGTCGAGCACGATGTCTTCTCCACCCATTACGAGGAAGAGAAAGACCACGCCGAGATGCTCCGCCAATGGATGACGGATTTGGGGCTTGACGACCCCGAACAATCGTTTCCGAATGATGAGACCGAGGACTTCATTTCGCTTCAATACCGCGCTGTCAGCTCCATGAGCGAAAACTTGTCGCTGCTTCTTGTGAACAGTACGGCGGAAGGCTACGCCCATGCCATGTACCTGCACGCCTACGCGATTTTGAAAAAAGCCGGATTTACGAATCTGGAGTATTGGGAAATTCACTGCGAGGCGGACGAGGAGCACAGCAACGTCTATCATCACATTCAAGATATGAACGATCAAGAACTAAAGGAAGCCGAGCATTTGGTTCGATATACGTGCCGTTCGCTCGATATCATGCTCGCGTCCTGGTTTAAATAGGAGGGAATATAATAGATATGGCATTCGAAGACGTTTTTAAGTATCACGTTGACCGCACGAACAATGTTTTGTCCTGGCAAGTACTCGATTCGTTGACGGTGGAGGACGCCACCGAAGCAAGCAAGCTGGTAAAAAGCAGCCTTGCTTCGATGAGCGGAGCCAAGCTCCTCGTCGATAACCGTTTCATGATCAAGAACGGCCGGCCGATCGTTTTCTCTCCCGAAGTGAACGCGATTTGGGAGCAGCTTCAGGGCGGCATTTTGCCTCAAGTATCCCAGTGCGCCGTGCTGTGCAGCGGAGCGATTATGAAAATGCAAATGGACCGCATCGCGCGGGCGTCCGGATTTATCAACGTGCTGCAGAGCTTCTGGAACGACGATCCGAGCGTCATGAAAAAGGAAGCCTACGTCTTTCTGGGCATTTCGTCCAACGAGTTGATCGACAGGCCCATTAGCGTATAAATGCGGTATATATAAAAAGAAGGCCAGGAAACGCTTGATGCGCTTCCCGGCCTTCTTTGATTCCTTGTGCAACGCGAAGCGAACCTCACTAGCACCGTGCAATCAGCTCCGCGAGAAGCGCTGTACGGAACGGAATTTCGTCTATCCGGACGTACTCGTCGGGCGAATGGGCGTAATCGCCCCGCGCCCCGAGTCCGTCCAACGTCGGCGTGCCGACGGCGGCGGTAAAATTGCCGTCGCTGACGCCGCCCGTATGCGTCTCCTCCAGCTCGACGCCGAATTCGGCGCGGGCAATCTCCTGCGCCAGCGCAAACAGGACTGCCGTCCGTTCCGTCCGCTCCATGGGCGGACGCATCATCCGGCCGGTCAACTGCAGCCGGGCCTTCGGCAGTACGGGAACGAGCCCGCCTAGCGCCGATTCGATTCTCCGGGCTTCCTCTGCCGTGGCGACGCGGATGTCGATATCCCCTTCCGCGTTCTCCGCCACGACGTTAGGGCCGATGCCACCTTTGACGACGCCGACGTTCACCGTCGTCCCGACGGCGGGATCGGTCAACGCATGCAGCCGCTGGATCTGGCAGGCGAGCTCCTGGATCGCCGAAACGCCTTTTTCCGGGTTCACGCCGGCATGCGCGGACACGCCCTGCACCGTAAGCTTAAACCGGCCGCTTCCTTTGCGCGCCGTCTTCAGCGCGCCGCTCGGCTCCATCGGCGGCTCCAGCACGAAGGAGACCGCCGACTTTCTGGCCTGCTCTTCGATAAAAGCCCGGGATGTCGGACTGCCGAGCTCTTCGTCACTGTTGAGCAGAAGCACGATTTTTTTACCCGCCGGGAACCGCCCCGACTCCTGCAGCGCCTTGATCGCAAACATCGCCTGCATCAGCCCTGCCTTCATGTCGTAGACGCCCGGCCCGTAAGCACGTCCGTTCCCGATGTGAAACGGACGGCGCGACGCTTCTCCTCGCGGCCAGACCGTGTCGAAGTGGCCGAGCAGCAAAATCTGCTTATCCCCTTGCCCTACCTCGCACAGAAGCCGGTCGCCGTACATTTCGTTCGGAACCCGGACGACCGTGCCTCCCGTAATTTCCTTGAATTGACCCGCGTACCAGTCCGCCATCCGGTCGTTCAACGCTTTGTCGGCGGATGGCGAATCCATATTGACGCTTGCTTCAAGCCGCGCCAGCATCTCGGGCAAATATTGTTCAATCCGATCTTTTATTGACTTCACACCGCAGCATCTCCGTTAATGGGAATGCGAATTCGATCCGAACAAACGGTCCAATCCGTATGCCCTTTCCAATATAATGATGAACACCAAGCTTAGTAAAATTACGACGGACGATACGGACGCGACGAGCGGGTCCAGCGTTTCCTGCATATAGCTGAACAGCGCCATCGGAAGCGTCGTTGTCGTCGGGGAGACGAGAAACAACGACACCGTCACGTTATCGAACGAAGTCAAGAAAGCGAAAATCGCGCCGGAAATAATCGCCGGCTTCAGCAGCGGCATCGTAATGTCCCAGAAAACGTTCAAGGGCTTGGCGCCCAAAATGTAAGCCGCTCTCTCCAGCGTATAATCGAAGGAGCTGAGCCCCGTCAGCACGAGCCGGACCACATACGGAATCGAGATCAGCGTGTGCGCGAGCAGCAGCCCGGTGAACGTGCCGGCCAGTCCGATCCGCGTGAAAAAGAGCAGCGCCGCAATCCCGATGATCAGCGCAGGAACGGTCAGCGGCGATAGCAGCAGCCCGTTGATCAGCCCTTTGCCGGGAAACTTGTACTTGTGCAGCGCAAGTCCCGCGATGGTGCCGAGCAGCGTGGAAATGACGGCGGTCAGCGCCGCCAGCTCCAGACTGAACCAGAACGAATCGACGAATTCCGGGCGGTCGAAAATTTTGATATACCATTGCAAGGAAAATCCGACCGGCGGAAACGACAAATATTTGGTCGATGTCAGCGAGGTCGGGATAATGACCAGCAGCGGCGAAACAACGAACAAGACGACGAAAAACGTAATGAGGCCGAGCGGCGAAAATCGTTTTGTCATGAGGAGAACACCTCTTTATAGCGCCGCGTTTCGATAAGCCGCGTAAACAGCGAAACGAGCGCGATGGTCGAACCGAGCAGCAGGAACGAAAGCGCCGCCCCCAGCGGCCAGTTGAGCTGGGCCATAATTTTCTCGTAAGCGATGACCGGCAGCACTTTCACGGACGTGCCCCCCATCAGCGCAGGCGTAACGAACGCGCTCATCGACAGGCTGAACACGAGCGTCGTTCCGGCGACAATGCCGGGCAGCGTCAGCGGAAGCGTCACCGTGAAGAACGTGCGCACCTTGCCCGCGCCGAGAATGCCGGCCGCTTTATAGAGCGAGCCGTCGATCTGGTACAGACTCGTCGCGATGGCGAGAATCATATACACGATCAAGGAGTCGGTCAAGCCGATGACGACGCCGAGCTCGTTATAGAGCAGCTTGAGCGGCGTGTCAATAAGCCCCAGCTTCAGCAGCGTGCTGTTGATCCAGCCCTTCTCGCCCAGGATGACGACCCAGCCGAAGTTCCGGATGACCACGCTGATCAAGTGCGGGGAAATAATTAGAAATGTAATGATCCCGCGCAGCTTGCCCGACGTCTGGGCCATGAACATCGCCACCGGATAGCCGAGCACCAGACAGGCCAGCACCGAGAGCAAGCCCAGTTTGACGGTTCGCCATAAAATTTGGAGATAGTAAGTATCTTTAAAAAAGATCGTATAGTTCTCCAGCGTGAACTGCCCCTGCTTCCCCTCCAGACTAAGAAGAAAAATATAAAGCATCGGCAGCAAAAACACGCCGGCGACGACGGCCAGACTTGGAAGCAGCAGCAAGGCGGCGCTCCGGACAGCGGGTGACTTGCCTTTACCCATGGGTCTCATGCCCCTTCCTTGGGAAAACGAACACGTCCTCCGGCTTCCATTCCAGCCACACCGAATCGCCGACCGACCATTCACGGTCCTGACGGTCGGAAGGAATGCGCACATTCAGCGTATATCGGCCGACCTGGACTTCGCATTCGGCGTAAGCTCCGAGGAAGGAGATTAGTTGGACGACACCCTGCACCCGATTGACGCTGCCGGAGGGATTCTCGCCGCCCTCAGCCACAAAACCGATCCGTTCGGGACGGACATAGACGGAGACGGCGTCTCCCGATTGAAGCGCAATGCCTTTGAACGCAGCCTGAAGCGGATGCCCGTCCTCCGTCACGAGCGACAGCGTCTGGCTGCCCATCGCCTCCACTCTGCTGGTCATCCGGTTCGATTTGCCAATGAACGTATGTACGAACTCGGACGCCGGGCGGTTATAAATTTCCCACGGGGTGCCGATCTGTTCTACCTTGCCGTGATCCAGCACCACAATCCGGTTGGACAGGTAAAGCGCCTCTTCCTGATCGTGCGTCACGAAAATGGTGGTCAGACCGATCTCCTGCTGCAACCGCTTTAACTCGTCGCGAAGCTCTTCGCGCAGTTTGGCGTCCAAGTTACTCAGCGGCTCGTCCAACAGCAGCAGCGACGGCTCGGTCACGAGCGCGCGGGCGATGGCGATGCGCTGCCGTTGGCCTCCCGAAAGCTGCTTCGGATAGCGGTCGGCCACGTGAGGCAGCTTGACCAGCTCCAGCACCTTCCGCACCCGCTCCTGCATTTCCGCCTTCGGTGTCTTGCGCAGCTTCAGCCCGTACGCCACATTTTCAAAGATCGTCATATGCGGGAACAACGAATACGTCTGAAACACCATGCCCAGATCCCGTTTATTGGACGGCACGCCGTTCATCTTCTTGCCCTTAATAATCAGTTCGCCCTGATCCGGCTCAAGAAAGCCCGCGATCATATTGAGCGTTGTCGTTTTGCCGCAGCCTGAAGGGCCGAGGAACGAAACACATTCCCCCTGCTCAACTTGCAGATTGAACTGTTCCACGACCACGTTGGATCCGAACTTTTTCTGGATGCCTTTAAGCTCCACATCGATCGTTTTTGTCATGTCACTCACCTATTTGCCGACTTTCGGCGCAATTTCTTTATTGAAGCGGTCGAGCCACTCCGGCGTTTTGCTGCTGATAACCTCGTAATCGAATTTGACGGCTTTCTTCATGTCGAAGCTCAGCTTTTTGGAAATATCCATCGGCAGATTTACCTTCGTTGCCGGATTGTAGTACAGCTTGGTTGCATACATCGCCTGTACTTCATCGGACAGCAGGAACTCGATGAACAGTTTGGAGGCGTTCGGATTTTTCGCGCCTTTGACCATCGACGCTACGGTAGGCACCAGGTTCGCGCCTTCCTTCGGAATGACGAATTCGAGATCGAGACCGGCGTCCTTCTGCACCAAGCTGCGCGCCATCGTCCAAGCCGTATAGGCGGCCGTCTTGTTTTGCAGGTTTTGCTGCAGCTGAGCTGCGCTCTTGGCGAAGGTCGGCATATAGCCCGCAACCGTTTCCAACTTTTTAAAACCGGGCTCCATATCTTTCTCCGAGCCGCCGTTTGCATACGCAAGCATGATTAGCGCGGAACGGCCGAAGTTGCTCGAAATTTCGCTGAGCGTCAAATTCCCCTTCATCTCCGTGCGGGCAAGATCGTTCCACGACTCCGGCACTGGGAGGCCCTTGGATTTCACCATTTCCGCGTTATAAGAAATGCCCATCGGGGTAAAGTTGACCGCTACGCCGCTGTTGTCCTTCACTTTCAACTCGGGAGAAACCTTGCTCATGGACGGAACGTCTTTTTCGTTCAACGGCTCCCACAGCCCTTCCGCACGGCCGGCTTCCTGCTCGCCCGCTTCGATCACGGTCACGTCGATTTGCGGAGCGCCTTTTTGCGCTTTCACTTTGGCCACGATTTCGGTGGCGACGCCGGATACATAAGTGAGCTTCACATCGGGATATTTTTCATTGAATTTTTTGAACACGTCGTCTTTCATCATTTGCTCTACCGTAGCTCCGTTACCGGAGATCACGAGCTGCTTCTCCGGCTTCGTGCCGCCGGCTTGATCTTGCCCCGTTTCACCCGATGCCGCCGGCTTCCCTGATCCGCATGCTGCGAGCAACGAGCCGCAAAGCGTCAATACCGCTAAAACCCCCATTTTTTTGTTCATTGTAATTCCTCCCCGGATGTGGTATCGTTCACTATACGTGAACATCGTTTACTATACGAGAAACATAAGGAGATTTTAGCACGTAACTTGGATAAAGTGCAATAGTTTATTTTTTTTAAAACGTTTTCAATGTCATGTTTTCTTACATGTGAAAGCGAATTCTGGGAAATTTGCCTGGTTTATGTTACACTTACTCTACATTTCAAACCGTCCCTCAACTCTACGACGGCAAGGAGCACGAAGGCTATGGACAACCATTTATCGTCTGTCAAAAACGGCTGCAAGCTGCTGAAATTATTTCTCGATTCTCCGAAAGAGCTCGGCGTGAGCGATTTGAGCCGCAAGCTGGAGCTTTCCAAAGGCGCGGTGCACAAGCTGCTCATGACGCTCGAAAGCGAAGGCTTCATCAAGCAAAATCCCGCCACCAAGCAGTATTCGCTCGGTTATACGCTGCTGGAGCTCGGCAACAAGGTGCTGAAAAATCACAATCTCGTCGATTTCGCCAGGCCGTTTCTTACCCAGCTCTCGGATAAGACGAAGGAGCTCGTCACGCTGTGCGTCATTGACGGTCAGGATGCCATTTATGTCGATAAAATCGACTCGCAGTACCCGATCCGCTTCAACGCGGAGGAGCATCGGCGGTTTCCGATGTACGCCACCTCGGCGGCGCGCGCCATTTTGGCTTACCGGGACGACGCTTTTATCGCCGACGTGCTGGGGGATCAATTGAAAACGTATACCGCGTATACGATTACCGACGCGGAGACGATGAAACGCAGGCTGAAGGACATCCGGATGAACGGATACGAGCTAAGCTCGAACCTGCGCAATGTCGGCGCGACCGGGATTGCAGCGCCGATCTTCGACGCCGACGGGAAAGCGATTGCGTCCGTCAGCGTGATCGGTCCGACCGATCGTATGCTGCCCTTCCATGAGCGGTGGATTCAAGAGGTGGTGGAGATTGCTCGCGCCATATCGCACGAGCTCGGCTATCGGGGTACGGGAGGTACCGGGGCTTAGGGCGAAGGACTCCTCTGAGGTTTTACAGAAAAAAGAGACGGTGTCCCCTCGTCGCCACGACTACGGGAACTCGTCTCTTCGCCATACCTTTAACTATTTACCTGTCTGTCTCTATCCCCGCACTCTTGCCATGGCGAGGCCATCGTACGCCGGCAGCAGCACGCCTTCCAGACGCGGGTCGCGCGCTATGCTTTCGTTAAATTGGCGCATCTTCGTCACGGCGTTGCCGGACTGCTCCGGGTCGGTCGTCTTGCCGCGCATCAGCAGGTTATCCCCGAGGATCAACGCGCCCGGCCGGGCCAGCTTGATCGCCCATTCCAAATAATTCGGATAATTCCCCTTGTCCGCATCGATAAAAAACAGGTCGAACCGCCGGCCTTCCGCCGACAGCGCCTCCAGGCTGTCCAGCGCCTCGCCGATCCGGTATTCGACCTTGTCGCCGAGTCCCGCTTCGTGCAGATGCTTGTGCGCCAAGTCCGCATACTCCTGCTTCAGCTCCAGCGATACCAGCTTGCCGCCGTCGGACAGGCCGCGTGCCAGACAAATGCCGCTGTAGCCGCCCAGCGCCCCAATCTCCAGCACCTGCTCCGCGCGAACGAGCCGCGTGAGCATCGTCAGCAGCCGACCGTACCCCGGCGCGATCGAAATTTCCGGCATCCCGTTCTCCCGGATGCCTTCCTGCACCCGCTCAAGCTCCGCATCGGGCCCGAACAAGCCCTCCAAATACGCTTCCGCCGATAATGGCATCTCCGTCATCTCCGTTCTTCCTCCTCCGTTTGGTCCTCGTAGGGCGTACGGCTGTACCGTTCGTTACCTTCGTTCCCGCCGCCGTTGTATAATCGGGGCCAATCGCCTATACTAGTTTATTGTATGGCTTTTCCAAGGAGTGAGCAAGCGTTGACATCGAACACCATTGAATTGATTGCTACCGCCCCCATGGGCCTGGAAGCCGTTGTCGCTCGGGAAGTCCGCGACCTGGGATACGATCAGGTAACGGTTGAGAACGGCCGCGTCACGTTCGTCGGAGACGCGTTGGCGATCGCCCGGGCGAACCTGTGGCTGCGGACCGCCGACCGGGTGCTGGTCAAAATGGGACAATTCCCGGCGCGCACCTTCGACGAGCTGTTCGAAGGCGTCAAGGCGCTGCCCTGGCCGGAATGGATTCCCGAGGACGGCGAGTTTCCTGTGGAAGGACGCTCGCATAAATCGCAGCTGTCCAGCGTCCCCGCCTGTCAGGGCATCGTGAAGAAAGCCGTCGTCGAAAGCATGAAGCAGCGCTATGGGACCGAATGGTTCCGCGAGACGGGCGGCCGCTTCGTTATCGAGGTCGCTCTGCTGAACGATATCGCGACGATTACGCTGGACACGACGGGCCCGGGGCTGCACAAGCGCGGCTACCGCAAGCTGGTTACCGAAGCGCCGCTGAAGGAAACGATGGCGGCCGCCATGATTTTGCTCAGCCGCTGGCAGCCGGAGCGTCCGCTGTACGATCCGTTCTGCGGCTCCGGGACGATCCCGGTCGAAGCGGCCATGATCGGCTGGAATCTGGCGCCGGGCCTCAGACGCAGTTTCAATGCGGAGGCATGGCCGCTCGTCCCCAGCGCTCTATGGCAGGAAGCGCGCGAAGAAGCGTACGATCTCGTGCGCGACGACGTGCCATTGCAAATCGCCGGCTCGGACATCGACCGCAGCGCGATCGAGGTTGCCCAAGCGTCGGCCAAAGCGGCCGGACTGGCCAAAGAGCTCAACCTGCAGACGCTGCCGGTGGCCAAAGCGCGGCCGCTAGGAGATTACGGCTGCATTATTACGAACCCGCCTTACGGCGAGCGGCTGGGCGACCGGAGCGAAGCGGAACGCGCCGTCCGCGATTTCGGACACTTGTATGCGCAGCTCCCTACCTGGTCCGCTTTTGTCCTGACCCCGGCCAAGCAGTTCGAGCACTACGCGAACCGGCCGGCAGACAAGAAGCGGAAGCTGTTTAACGGACGGATCGAATGCCAATTGTACCAGTACTTCGCACCGGGCGGCTTATACGCGTGGCGCAAAGACCAGGAGGCGAACCCAAGCCCTGAGCAATAAGCTCAGGGCTTGTTTTTGTCCGGCTGCACCGGCTTAAAATACCATACGTAGAACAACCGGGACAGCGCGAACGTAAGAAACAAACTGATCCAGCTCCAATACCAGGTCCAGTGCAAGTAATCGATGAGCTTCGTATAGCGCTGAATGATATATTCCGGTATCATGATTCCGGTCGTAAACGCCGCACAATACGCCAGCTTCGTCCACCCGTCCCGGCGCTCGGGATAATGCAGCATAAAGAAAACGCAAATGACCGGATAGACGAAATATTCGAATGTGAAGCTGGTGGCATTCACCTTCCAGAATAACCGAACCGGGTAGGCAATCCATCCCCACTCGACCACAAGAAGTCCGAGGAGCCAGGTGATGCACTGCTTAAATAAAAACACCGTAAGCGCGATGCGGTACTTGTCCTTCGGAATGAACAAAAGGGAAGCCAGCGTCAACCCCCAGACAAAGACAAGAATCCACTGCTCGATGAATCTGCTCATATCCGTTTCTCCGATAAGCCTGCGACTGACTTTCCCGGTTCCTCCCGAACGAACCATAAGAACACCCGCCGGGTTATATAGAGTTCAGCCGGAAGTGTAAGATACAGCCAAGCCGGTGAACCGTGAAATTTCACAAGCGAAGTAAAACGGGCCATCAAGCTGTAAAAGACGACGAAAATCGTGGCATACAGCGCATAATGTCCGATTTGACGCGCCTTGCTTTTCCGCTCCGGATACGTATATTGAAACCAGACGGCAAAGGCCGGGAACAAGATAAACTCAAATGTGAAATTAATTGCCGTCGCCCTCGGCAATTCCCGCACCGGAAATTCGAACAAGGACAAGCTCGACAGCACTAAACTCAGTAACCAAGTCATCGTTTGAAATAGAAGCACTAGAAGTACGGTGGCTCTCACACGTCGGCGTCCGGTCATACATAGCAGCAGCACGCTCGCGATCCACAACAATAGCAATATGGATTGTTCCTTGGCCATGGGGATATCAGTCCTCCGCTGCAACTTCATCGGGCTCGCCGATCAATGTTTGTCAACAATGTCTTGAACGATACCATCCAATATTTCCATTTGCCTGCCGCTTTAACCTTTCTGATACGATTTAGGCAAAAGGCAAAAAATCCTTACGAGGCTGAAGCGTTGATCCCGCTTGTACCTTGTAAGGATTTATTCGATTCGTCCGCTTCAAGCCTCGACGCGAGGACGGGTCGGGTCGCAGGCGGGCGCTTTATGCTCCGATACTTGCGAAAGCTTGGTAAGGTAGTAGCACTCCTCGCGAGACATATGATCGGCTATTAACGGCGACAAGACTCCCAGCGCCTGCTTGCTAAGCCGAAGCGCCTCCAGCTCCCGCAAAAATTGCATGAACAGCGCCATCTCCAGCTCCACTTCTTTGCCGAAACGCGTTAAAGCCGGAAACTTCTTCACGTTCGTGCGCAAATAGCCGGCCAACTCGACCGCTTTTAAATAAAACTCGCGAAAATGCTGATCGAACGTCCGGGCCAGCTCGGTCAAACGCGCTTCCGCCATATCCAGATCGCTTGCAATCGAGCTGGCGTGCCCGTAGGCGTCCTGCAGCCAGACCAGATGATGATGAAGCTCATGGAACACGGGGGCCGGTTGACCGGATAGCAGACTTCCCAACACCCGCAAATATTCCTCCGCCTCGTTCACCATATGACTGAGAAACGAAGGCGACAATCCGATCGTGATTTTCCCGATTAAATGTCTCTGCAGCAGGTGCAGCTTGAAGCTGATCAATTGCTGCATCAGGCCGTAAGCCTCCCGCGAAATTTCGATTAGCCGCTCGCGCTTTTCCGTTTTACGGGCATGCTCAAGCAGCCCGTCGAAGGCTGCGATCATCGCCCGGGCCCGCGTTACTTCTTCAGTTTCGTCCACTGACAGCGAATCTTTAATAAACCGGGCATGATCGCCCATCACCTGCAGCCAGAACCGGTGTTCGAACGCCGCAGATGTCTCGAAATCCGTTGCCATCCCTGTCTCTGCCTCCCCGTCGGCCGGTGAGCCGTAATGTGCTACAAGCATCGTATGCACAACGACCGGGGCAAGTGCCTATTCGAAATGAGAAAACCGGGATCGACAAAGAGTCATCAGGCGTGACGCAAGTCCTGCGCCCGGCAGCTCCAATAATCGAAGAGCGACATGAAGACCTCGTTGTCCGCTTCGCACCGCACGGAAAGCTTCACTTCGCCGCGCCAATAAAACGTAATGACCTGCCGGCTGCGCCCTTTGACCATTTCCACGTCCCAGCAAGAGGAGGCGAGCTCGTATACCTCGCGATTAATGAACATTTTTGGGCCTTCGCTCGACAAAAAGACGCCGACGAAATCGTTGCCCACTTTTGTATAGAAGCCTTGCTTCGTCATGATGCTCCGTCCCTGAACCTGATCTGCCATCCGTTCCCGCTCCTTTATATGAAAACAAAAAGACTCTCCGTTGACGGTACGGGAGTCCGCATCTATCATCGCGCGTCTCCGTGCCTTCGGTAAACTGGCTGGCATCACGCAACCTCGGCGCCTTATCCCCTATAGCTTTGCGCCTGCGAGCTTTCGCCCGGTTTGCCTTTATCGAGCACGCTCGAAAATTGTCTTTTTGTGTATGATTGAATCTCATCTCTTAGGATAAAAGATCAACTCAGTAGAATACATAGTTCTTACGTACTATTTTCATGGATTTTCATGTGAATTATGAAACATTTTATAAACTTGCTGGCCTTTCCAATAAAAATAGATTCCCGCCACCGTAACGGCCGCCATCACGGAGAACAGCGGACCGCCTCCCCATTCCGACAAAAGAACGCCGCCCGCCAAAGGACCGAGAAAATGTCCGAAATTCGTAAACGACTGCGCGCCGAAGTACGTCCCTCGCATTCCCTCCGGCGCCAACCGGTCGATCAGCATGTTCGTTGCCGGAAAATTCAGCACTTCCCCGACGGTGAACAGGACCATGGAGATCATAAATCCGATCCAGCCGGCAGATACCGCATAGCCGATATCCCCGAGCGCAAACATGAGGCCACCCACCGCAATCGCAGCCATCGGACCGCGGCTTTCGAACATTTTCGACAGCGGCACCTGCAGCAGAACGACCGTCACTGCATTGATCGTCATCAGCAGCGCGAACAGCGTCGCCCCGTCGGCTACGCTTTGCTGTACGTATTGCGATAAGGTGGCCATCATCTGCGAATAGCCGATCGCGCCGATAATCCCACCTGCAATGTAATAACGGAATACACGGTCGCTCGCGATGACCCGCCAAGCCGAACGGACCGTCACCCCGCTGCGATGCTCCCCTTCGATCTGACGGATGCCGAACGCCTGCAGCAGCGCATAGAGCAAACCCGCGTAGGTCAAATAAATGAAAGCCGTGACCAGAAACGGCAGCCAGGCTTCGAACATGCCGAAGTAGGCGCCGAGCAGCGGTCCGACGGCTACGCCGACATTGATCGCCAGATACCGCATTGAGAAGACGTTAAGCCGCTTTTCCTTCACCGTCACGTCGGCCATCAGCGCTTGCGATACCGGCTCGTAGAGCGAACGGCACAGCCCGTTCAGCATATTGAACAGCATGAAGAGCAGCGGCGCTTTGGAAAACGCAAAGCCGGCGAACACGATCACCCAGCCGAGCAAGGCAATCATCATGATGAACTTGCGTCCCAGTCGGTCCGACAAAGCTCCGCCGACGAAGCCGCCCGCCATGCCGGCAAGCGAGCCGATGCCGATGATCGCGCCGATCATGATCGGATGCAGCCCCGACTCCCGGGACAAATATATGGCCAGAAACGGCATGCTCATGGACGAAGCGATCCGCGCCAGAGCGGTTCCCACGAGCAGTACATGCACGATCGGATGATAATCGCGTAAGAAATGAAGCAAACGAGACTTTACAGTTGCGAACATCGTACCGACCTTCTCTCTGTATATAACCGTTGGTATTTTTGACCATCGGCAAAATCAGCCATGGAATGAAACCGGATTTCATTATACAGCAATTGGCCGAGCCTGCCCAGACATTCGGCAAAAAATTATGGCGTGACGAAAAAGAGCCCGTCCGCCTGGGACGAGCTCTTTCTTCACTGAAGCTTTTATTTTAATTCTTCGCCGACCTGGATGAGGTACATTTGCGTCGGGTTGCCGTTCACCTTCAACTGGCCTTGGTCGTCGTAGCCGTCCACGCCGAAATCGTTGTCGTTCACAACGGCGATCGTATGCTTGTCCACCACCGCGAGCCCTTCAAGCTTCTCGTGCGGATAGCCCAGCTTCGCTACGTCCACGATCAGCTCCTTGCCGGCCGGCACGATGCCTTTTTCCTTGATTTGCGCCAGCGTCAGCTTCTCCAGATTGTCGCTGTGCTCCGTTCCAAGCAGATTGGTCGCCGCCGAGAAGTCCGCCCGGTAAATGCGCTTGATTTGCGCTTCCTTGCCGCTGTTTTTATCGCGCTCGTCCACCAGCAGCACATCGGTGCTCAACGCGGACAAATCGCTGATGACGACGTCCTTCTGCTTCACATTCGTGAACGAATCGGCGTTCTCCGCGATGTACAAATATTCACCGACGACTTTTTTGGCGGCCAGATCCATCTTCAAGATGCGCAGATTGCGGGACGCTTCGCCCGTCTTTTTGTCGGGAACCGCCATCGGGCTTTGGATCGAAGCGTACAAATATTTGCCGTCCGGCGAAATCGTGACGCCTTCGAAGCCGCGGTTCGGAATCCGCTTCGCGTACACCGCCGGCAAAATGTCGTAAATCTCGGTTTGCGCGCCCGCCGCCACCAGCTGCTCCTTCGCTCCCTGCGGCACGTACCGTCCGACAACCATACCGTCGCGCTTCACCTGCAGCACGGAAGGACGGTATTCGTCCGACAGCCAGAACGTGTCGTCCGTCGGGTTATAGGCGATGCCTTCGAGATCCAGCCCGTCTGGATCGTACGCCAGCTTCTTCGTGCCGCTGCCGTCGTACGGAACTTCGTCGCTGGCCTCCAAGTTCGGCAGACCGGTAAGCTCCGCCGTCTTGCTGAACTTGTCTGTTTTCCCGGCCGGCAAATGCAGCTTGATCGTTTCGAGCACTTCGATCGTTCCGCCGGCCGCTTTAATTTTGTAGATGCGCGGCACATACGCCTCGT
Source organism: Paenibacillus tyrphae (assembly GCF_000722545.1). Taxonomy (GTDB): domain Bacteria; phylum Bacillota; class Bacilli; order Paenibacillales; family NBRC-103111; genus Paenibacillus_G; species Paenibacillus_G tyrfis. Next base: position 3,929 of record NZ_JNVM01000007.1, on the reverse strand, counting down.
TCGGGAAGGTGCGCAGCTTGTCCTTGCCGAACTCGCCGTTCGGCCCGCGGTCAGCCAGCGTATAGAACACGTCCGCCGGGTCGCCCGGCAGATGGACCAGCCCCGAGAGTCCGCCCTCTTTCAGGCTGCCGACCAGCGTCCCCGGATTTTTCCACTCGTGTACGGCTGCAACCTTCGGCATCTCCTTCAGCCGGATCGACTGCGTCCATTCGTTCCATTCCACCTGCTTGCCCAGCGCTTCTCCGAGCGCGCGCAGCGGGACATAGGTACTGCCGTCGATCAGGACGGGAGCCTTGTCCGTCTTCACTTCTTTACCGCCCGACCAGATGCCGAACTTCGTGCCGACCGCTTCCATGCCGCCTTCCGCGGCTGCTGCGGTTTGCGCTCCTATGATCGTCATTGCGGCAAGCGACAGGACCAGCCATTTTCTCTTTTTCAACCAACGTTTCATCATGACGATACCCCCGGCGAATGTAACTAGGTTTTCGGACTCACTTTTCCTAGCATAGTTGCAGATTGTTTCGACGATGTAAAGGGCATATGAAGATTTTGTAAAAGCTAGCATCCATAAAAAAACCTCCCGGCCGCAAGCTGCGCCAGGAGGTTCGTCCATCATTTCTTCTTAATATACTTGCTTGCTTTCTCGATCGCTTCGTCTTCCGTCGCGCCGGTCACATACCGGCCGTTAATATAAATGAAGGCAAACCGCGAGCACGGGCCGCAATAGGACTTGCAGCCGACCTTGATGTCGGCGTCAGGCGCCAGCTTCTGCAGCTTCGGCAGCGCGGTTTTCATTCTCATATGCTTGCATTTGTCGCAGACGCGAATATCGTTGGCCATGCGGAATTATCCTTTCTGAGGCATCCAAGCGGCGAATTAATGGTCGCCGTGGTTGCCTTTGCTCGGATTGGTGACCGCAAAGCCTTCCTCCGGCAAATAAAAGTAGTCGACGCGCACGCCGTCCAGCAGCGGCTCGTCCTTCTGTAAAATAACGTCGATGCCGCTGTCGGTAGTTACGACCACGTCATTTTCCGTAGGCGTGTCCATTCCGAGTCCGTAGTGCGCATGATCGCCGTGCTTGTGCGTTACATATACGCGAAGCTTCAATTCTTTGTTTTCTTCTTGTTCCATCTCAGCCAAGAGCACCTTGGCGGCGTTGCGCGAAATTTTGCATTTCATGTCCAAGCACATCTCCCACTAATAAGCATTTTCCCCTTATTGTATATAAACCCGGGAACGAAAGCAACCTTCCGCTGCCGGTTCACAAATGCTGGTAAGAAGCCGCCTATTTCTGATATGATTACAGGTATATGAACTCACGCACGAATGGAAAGCGAGGAGACGAGATGTCATGGACGGAAAGCAAACAAAACCGGCACCCCGGCAATTATGTCCCCAAGCAGCCGCTTCACATCGAATGCTCGATCGAAAAAGCGCTTGACGTGATCGGCGGCAAATGGTCGTTTCTTGTTCTGCGGGAGCTGTTTGGAGGAACGAAACGGTTTGGCGAGCTGCAGCGCAACATTTCATCGATCAGCCCCAAATCGCTGACGGACACCTTGCGCCACTTGGAGGAAAACGGCGTGCTTGAGCGGACGGCTTATCCGACCGTCCCCGTCACGGTCGAATACACGCTTACACCCAAAGGTGAGGATTTGCACCGAATGTTAAAAGAAATGAAGCTGTGGGCGGCCAAATGGTGCTGACCCCTGAGATTCCGAGGTGACCTATGATTTCTTTTTACCGCAAATATTACAAAACAATCTTCGACATCGCTTTGCTTGTGATTACCGTGTACCTGTTCATGTTCGTCTTCAGTTACCTGTACCGCATTGCGACCCCGATTTTCCTGGCTTTTATCGTTTACATGATCATCGAGCCGTTCGCGCGCTTCCTGCACCGCAGGGGCATCAAGAAGGCGATTGCGTCTGCGATTTCGACCATCATTTTCGTGCTTGTCATCCTGGGGGCGATTACCGGCGCTGGGGTCATCTTCACGAGCCAGATCGTCAGTCTGAAGGACAAGCTGCCCGAATACGCCGCAGTGCTGACGCAGGAAATCGCCAAGCAGACGGACAATCTGCAGGACCGCTTCGGTACGCTTCCGACGGAAGAAATCGTGAAAAAAGCGAAGGAATATTCGGCGGAAATCGCGAAAAAAACGACCGAAATCGCCCGTTCGTTCCTGACCAGCACGTTCACCGTCCTCACGTCCTTTTCGACTTTTGTGGTGAACTTCGTCATTGCGATCATTTTGGCGTATTTTCTAAGCATCGAAATCGAATCCTGGAAGCGGATCGCAGAGGATAAGACGCCCAATACGTTCAAGAAAGCGTTCCACTTCCTCCGCGAAAACGTGCTGCTCGGCATCGTCAGCTATATCAAGGCGCAGGCCAAGCTGATCAGCGTGACGTTTGCCGTCATCTTCGTCGCGCTGCTCGTCATGAATATCAAAAACGCGTTTTCCGTCGCGCTGCTGGCTGCCTTCTTCGACGTGCTGCCGCTGCTCGGCGTCTCGACGCTGTTCATTCCATGGATTATTTATCTGTTCGTGGTCGGCCAAACGACGCTGGCCATCTGGCTCTCCGTCCTGCTCGCGGTCGTCATCTCTACAAGACAAATCCTGGAGCCGAAAATTACAGGCGATTCGCTCGGGGTTTCCGCTTTTACGATGCTTTCCTTCATGATCGTGTCGCTGTCTCTGTTCGGCGTGTCCGGACTGATTTTGTCGCCGATTCTCATCATCCTGGTCAAAGCGCTGTACGAGCAGGGCTATTTGAAAAAATGGATCCGCATGCCGGCGGAGGAGTACGAGCCTGAACTTCCGAAAAGCAAATAGCGTCCTCTATAGCGAAGAAAAGAGCTGCCCGCGGGCAGCTCTTTGTTGTATTTATTAAGTTTAGGTGGCGCCGTATTTGCGCTCCGCCCGGTCGGTGAACCAGCTCATGAGCAGCATCGTCACGGCGATATCGTCCAGCGGAATGAACGGCAGCGCATCGGGCATAATCCAATACACGAGCGCAGGGACGAAAAACAGCAGCTTTTCCCCTATCGGCACTTTGGACGAACGCAGTAGCGGGATAATTCGGCGGAATACATGACCCCAATGCCGTAGCGACCACAATCGTCTCCACATGACGAACCGTCCCCTTTCCGTCTACGAAATTGTACGAATGGCTCTCTCTACAGTATACACCATCTTTCGGCAATCCTGAAATGATTCGACAAATCCCGACAATTTCAACCCGTTTACAGCTATTCCCCCCATCCAGCATAATGAGAGAGTGACATTTCAACCTTTACCAAGGAGTGATACCATGTCCAAGAAAGTACTTGTACTGACAGGAGACGCGGTTGAAGTATTGGAAGTATATTACCCGTACTACCGGCTGTTGGAGGAAGGGTATGATGCGGTCATCGCCTCGCCTGTGAAGAAGACGCTTCACACCGTCGTGCACGATTTCGTCGAAGGTTGGGAGACCTATACGGAGAAGCTCGGCCACCAGCTTCCGTCTCATATTGCCTTTGCGGATGTGGACCCATCCGAATACGACGGGCTGATCATACCGGGTGGCAGAGCGCCGGAATACATTCGTTCCGATGCCAACGTTCCCCGCATCATCGCCCATTTCCTGGAAGCAAACAAGCCGGTCGGAGCCATATGCCATGCGGCTCAAGTGTTCGCCTCGCTTCCGGATTACGGCTATTTCAAAGGCCGCACGATGACCGCGTATACGGCATGCCGCCCCGATATCGAGCGCCTCGGCGCCACCTATGGGCCGGAGACGCTTCATGTGGACGGCAAGCTCGTAACCGGACACGCCTGGCCGGATCTGCCGGGATTCATGCGCGAATTTTTGAAGCTTTTGAAGTAAATGAAAAAGAAGTGCTTCCGCCTCGGATCTATCGGGACTGAGCCCGTAACGTGA